>NZ_JAJFAW010000049.1 GCF_020711255.1 Hymenobacter plasmatis | reverse complement strand
CGCCAGTACCGACCACTGCGCCTCGCTCAACACATACTGCGTTTCCATTCCCCTAAATTAACTGTTCACACGCCCTAATCAATTGCCCAATTCTATGGAAAACGCCACCGCAGCTCCGCCCGTTGTCACGCTCAAAAACGTGGCGCGGGCCGCCCGCAATCTCAAGGGCGTTATCTCCAAAACGCCACTGCTCCTCAACCTGGGCCTTTCACGGACTTACGAGGCCAACGTATACCTCAAGCGGGAAGACCTGCAAGTGGTGCGCTCCTACAAAATCCGGGGTGCCTACCACAAAATGGCGGGGCTCACTGCCGAAGAAGGTGCGCGCAATGTGGTGTGCGCCAGCGCCGGCAACCACGCCCAAGGCGTGGCCTACGCCTGCCAGCTACTGGGGCTGAAAGGCTACATTTTCATGCCGGCCCAAACGCCGGCCCAGAAAGTGGACAAGGTGCGTTTGTTCGGCAAGGAGCAGGTGGAGGTAATTCTGACCGGCAGCACCTTCGACGACACGTTTAAAACCGCCAAGGAATTCTGCGACGAACGCGGCAGCACCTTCGTGCATCCTTTCGACGACCTGGCCATTGTGGAGGGCCAGGCCACCGTGGGGCTGGAAATCCTGAAGGCGGTAACCGCGCCGATTGACTATTGCTTTATGGCCATCGGGGGCGGGGGGCTGGCCTCGGGCGTAGGCAGCGTGTTCCGCCAGCTGAGCCCGCACACCAAGCTGATAGGGGTGCAGCCGCTGGGGGCGCCGTCCATGCAGCGGTCCATCGCGGCCGGGCAGCGGCAGGCTCTGGGCCAGATTGAGAGCTTCGTGGATGGCGCGGCCGTGAAATGCCCCGGCGAGCTCACATTTGAGTTGTGCCGCGAGCTGCTCGACGACGTGGTGCTGGTGCCCGAAGGCCAGGTGTGCCTCGACTTGCTGAAGATGTACAACGAGGAAGGCATTGTGCTGGAGCCGGCCGGGACGCTCTGCATCTCGGCCCTGCACCAGTACGCCGACCAGATAAAGGGCAAAAACGTGGTGTGCGTGGTCAGCGGCAGCAACAACGACATCACCCGGATGGAGGACATCAAGGAGCGCGCCACCCGCTACCAGGGCCGGAAGCACTATTTCATGGTGACGTTCGACCAGCGGCCGGGGGCCCTGCGCCGTTTCGTCAACCGGGTGCTGCAACCCGACGACGACATCATCCACTTCCAGTACATCAAGAAGAATAACAAGGAAAAAGGCCCCGTTTTCGTGGGAATTGAGCTGCAGCAGCCGGGCGAGGTAGGCAGCATGCAGGCGCGCATGCTGGCCGAGGGCTTCGCCTACGAATACCTCAATGACAAGCCCGATTTCCTGAGCCTGCTGGTGTAGGAACGCGCCTTGGCGCGTTCAATCTTTGAACGATTGAGCTAAATGCAAGCCATACGTTCAGGTAAACCAGACGGCGCGGCTGCCGAACGCGCCAAGGTGGGTTCCTACAAATACAAAAAGTCTGGAGTTGCGCGATTAGCTATTGTATGCATTGTTTTGATAACTTATTGACAATAAGTAGTTAGCATCAAGTTATTGCTGGTTTAGAAATAGTAAGCGCTTGAAAAATTGGTTTTCCGGCCAGGAGCGGAGCGGTGTACTTGCGGGCAGTATTGAGCGCCTAAAGCCGCTATTCTCATGGCCATTCAGAAAATCCAAATCTTTGACACCACCCTGCGCGACGGCGAACAAGTGCCGGGCTGCAAGCTGAACCGCGACGAGAAACTCGTCATTGCCCGGCAGCTGGAGCTACTAGGGGTGGACGTAATAGAGGCGGGGTTTCCGGTGTCGAGCCCGGGCGATTTTGAAGCCGTGCGTGCCATTGCAGCCCAAACCCGCGAGGCCACCGTCTGCGGCTTGTCGCGGGCCGTGGAAAACGACATTCGCGTGGCCGCCGACGCCTTGAAATATGCGCGTTACCCGCGCATTCACACTGGTATTGGCACGTCTGATTCGCATATTCGCTACAAGCTGTGCAGCACCCCTGAGGACGTGCTGGCCCGCGCTGTGGCCGCCGTCAAGCTGGCAAAATCTTTTGTGGAAGACGTGGAATTCTACGCTGAAGACGCCGGCCGGACCGACAACGTCTTCCTGGCCCGCGTGTGCGAGGCCGCCATCAAGGCCGGGGCCACCGTGCTCAATATTCCCGATACCACGGGCTACTGCCTGCCCGAGGAGTACGGCGCCAAAATCAAGTACTTGGTCGAAAACGTGACGGGCATTCACGCCGTGACGCTCTCCACGCACTGCCACAACGACCTGGGCCTGGCCACCGCCAACTCCATTGCCGGCGTCATGAACGGCGCGCGCCAGATTGAGTGCACCATCAACGGGGTAGGGGAGCGAGCCGGCAACACCGCCCTGGAAGAAGTGGTGATGATACTGCGCCAGCACCCGTACCTGCAGCTCGATACTGGCATCACCACGCCGCTGCTGGCCGAAACCTCTGCCATGGTGGCGCACCTCATGAGCATGCCCGTGCAGGCCAACAAGGCCGTGGTGGGCGCCAACGCGTTTTCGCACTCCAGTGGCATCCACCAGGACGGTGTGATAAAGCACCGCGAGACCTACGAAATCATGAACCCGCGCGACGTGGGCATGGCCGATTCCTCGATTGTGCTCACGGCCCGCTCGGGCCGCGCGGCACTGGCCTACCGCCTCCAGAAAATCGGCTACGACTTCGACCGGCAGTCGCTCAACAAGGCCTACGCCTCGTTTTTGCAGCTTGCCGACCGCCAGAAGGAAGTAGTAGACCACGACCTCCACGCGCTGGTAGAGCAAGAGCAATTGATAAATGCAGGCTAACCAAAAGAACGTCATGCTGAGCTGGTCGAAGCATCTCGCTCGCGCCTCTTGTCATGCTGAGGCACGAAACATCTTCTCACGTTCGCACGAAATGTTCAGTCGTGATAAGATGCTTCCTGCGTCAGCATGACAGGCGATTGGATTATTACTGAGGGAAAGTGCTTCGACCAACTCAGCATGACCGTCCTTATAAAAACCCTTCAATAATGGCCAAGTCCTTATTCGACAAAATCTGGGAGTCACACGTGGTGAAAGCCATTCCGGGCGGGCTGGAGGTGTTTTACATCGACCGCCACCTGATTCACGAAGTCACGAGCCCGCAGGCGTTTGATGAGCTGCGCGAGCGGGGCTTGCCGCTGCTGCGCCCGGCCCAGATAGTGGCCACGGCCGACCACAACGTGCCCACCCGCAACCAGCACCTGCCCATTCAGGACCCCATTTCGCGCTCGCAGGTGGATAAGCTCACCGAGAACTGCGCCAGCTTCGGCGTTGAGCTGTTTGGGCTGGGGCACGAAAACCAGGGCATTGTGCACGTCATCGGCCCGGAGCTGGGCCTCACCCAGCCGGGCATGACCATCGTGTGCGGCGACAGCCACACCTCCACGCACGGTGCGTTTGGAGCCATTGCATTCGGCATTGGCACCAGCCAGGTAACGCAGGTAATGGCCACCCAATGCCTGCTTTTGAGCCGGCCCAAGCGCATGCGCATCACCGTGGACGGCGAGCTGCGGCCCGGTGTCACGGCCAAAGACCTGATTCTGCACATCATCGCGCAACTGGGCACGGGCGGCGCCACCGGCTACTTTGTGGAGTACGCGGGCAGCGCCATTCGCGCCCTGAGCATGGAAGGCCGCATGACGGTCTGCAACATGAGCATCGAAATGGGCGCCCGCGGCGGCCTCATCGCGCCCGATGCCACCACGTATGCCTACCTGCAGGGCCGCCCCTACGCGCCGCAGGGCGAGCGGTGGGAGCAGGCCCTGGCCTACTGGCAAACCCTGTATTCCGACGATGACGCGGAGTTCGAAGCCGAGCTGACCTTCGACGCCGCGGACATTGCGCCAATGATTACCTACGGCACCAACCCCGGCATGGGCATCGCCCTCACCGGCCACATTCCACCTCAAGTACCGGCCGGCGAAGCCGCCAGCTTCGACAAGTCGCTCCAGTACATGGGCTTTCAGCCGGGCGAGTCGCTGCTGGGCAAGGAAATCAATTACGTTTTTATCGGCAGCTGCACCAACTCGCGCATCGAAGACCTGCGCGCCGTGGCCGCCTACGTGCAGGGCAAGCACAAGGCCGCCCACGTGGAGGCCATCATTGTGCCCGGCTCCAAATCGGTGGAGAAGCAGGCCATTGCCGAAGGCCTCGACAAGATTTTAGCCCAGGCCGGCTTCGAGCTGCGCGAGCCCGGCTGCAGCGCCTGCCTGGCCATGAACGACGACAAAATCCCCGCCGGCGCCTACTGCGTGTCGACCTCCAACCGCAACTTTGAGGGGCGGCAGGGGCCCGGAGCGCGCACGCTGCTAGCCAGCCCGCTGGTGGCCGCCATCACGGCCGTGGAAGGCCGGATTGTCGACATTACGCAGTACTTGAATTAAATTAGAAAGTCGGTATGTGAAGTTATATAAAACTAAAAATTAGAACGATATGCTATTATTTTCCAAGAATCCTCATCCTGATAATAACCCCATCGATTGGATTAGCTACGCGGCCCAACTGCTGCGCCAAGCCGAGCACGAAGGTCTTTTTCAGTTTTCTGCCTACGCCACGCTGCCCCTTAACGACCCCACCACTTCCCATGGACAAATTCCAGACCCTGCACTCGACGGCAGTTCCGCTGCCGCTGGAGAACATTGATACCGACCAGATTATTCCGGCCCGGTTTCTGAAATCGACGACGCGGGAAGGCTTTGGGGCCAATCTGTTTGCCGACTGGCGCTACGCCTCCGACGGCCAGCCCAAGCACGGCTTTGTGCTCAACGATACCCGCTACCACGGCCAGATACTGCTGGCGGGCCAGAACTTCGGCTGCGGCTCCAGCCGCGAGCACGCCGCGTGGGCGCTGTATGATGCCGGGTTTAAGGTGGTTATCTCCAGCTATTTCGCCGATATCTTTCGGGGCAATGCCCTGAACACCGGCCTGCTGCCGCTGCAGGTGACGGAAGAAGTGCTGCAGCGCCTCGTGGCGCGCGTCACGCACTACCCCAACACGCAGCTGGTCGTGGACTTGCCCGCCCAGACGCTCACCGTGCCCGTGTGGGAAGAAAGCATCGGCTTCGACCTCGACCCCTACAAGAAAGAGTGCCTGATAAACGGCTACGACGACATTGATTACCTGCTCAGCCAGCAGGCCGCCATTACTACTTACGAACAACAGCGCCCATGGAATTTTTAAGTAAACGCATTGTGGTATTGCCCGGCGATGGCATTGGCCCCGAAGTGTGCGGCGAGGCCGTGCGCGTGCTCAAGGCCGTGGCCGAACGGTTTGGGCACCACTTCACCTTCGACTACCGGCTGATGGGCGCCTGCGCCATCGATGCCACCGGCTGCCCGCTGCCCGATGCCACGCTCGAGGCCTGCCACCAGGCCGACGCCGTGCTGCTCGGCGCCATCGGCGACCCGAAGTACGACAACGACCCCACGGCCAAAGTGCGGCCCGAGCAGGGACTGCTTGCCCTGCGCAAAAGCCTGGGCCTGTACGCCAATATCCGCCCCGTCACGGCGTATTCGCAGCTGCTGGACTTTTCGCCACTGCGGCCCGACCGCATTGCCGGCACCGACATGGTGATTTTCCGGGAGCTGACCGGGGGCGTGTACTTCGGCGAAAAAGGCCGCACCGCCGATGGTACTGCCTACGACAACTGCACCTACAACCGCGACGAAATTGCGCGCATTGCCCACCGCGCCTTCCGGGCGGCCCAGGGCCGCCGCCAAAAGCTGACGCTGGTAGACAAAGCCAACGTGCTGGAAACCTCACGGCTCTGGCGCGAAGTCATCCAAAGCATCGCGCCAGAATATCCGGAGGTGGCCGTCGATTACTTGTTTGTCGACAACGCGGCCATGCAGCTCATCCTCAACCCGCGGCAGTTCGACGTGATTCTGACCGAGAACATGTTCGGCGATATCCTCTCCGACGAAGCCTCGGTGATTGCGGGCTCGCTGGGGATGCTGCCCTCCGCTTCCGTAGGCGACGGGGCCGCGCTGTTCGAGCCCATTCACGGCTCCTACCCGCAGGCCAAGGGCAAAGGCATTGCCAACCCCATTGCCGCCATCCTCTCAGCTGCGATGATGCTCGACCATTTCGGCCTGCCCGAAGAAGCCCGCGCCGTGCGCGACGCCGTAGAAAATGCGCTAAACGACCAGGTGTTAACCCCCGAACTTAACGTCAGCACGGCGTACACCACCGAGCAAGTCGGCAGCTTCATCGCCTACGGCGTACTGGATTTGATGGACTGCCATCTGCACCGCAGCAACGTTGCCTGCGGCAGAATCACAATTATTTGAGGAAAGCCTTTTATCGTTCGTGCAGACAGTTAGAACGTCATGCAGAGCGTTACGAAGCATCTCGCTCACGCCTCTTGTCATGCAGCGTGCAGCGAAGCATCTTGCCCGCGCCTCTTGTCATGCTGACGAAGGAAGCATCTTATCACAGTTGAACGAGTCGTGCTAACCTGATAAGATGCTTCGCTGCGCTCTGCATGACAGCCGATTGGTTTAGTTATTAGGTAAAGATGCTTCGCTGCGCGCTGCATGACGTTGTACCAGCATGACGTTCAAATAGCCTTCTTGATGAAGTCCTGATTAGCTCAGTGTCGATTGATTAACTACTTATTAGACTTGTCATTACAGGCTCAATACAGTATTCCAGTCAATTAATTATTCAAATACTAATTGAGCAAGAATTAGAAAATAATTCTTGCTTCTTAAATTAATTGCTCCCAAATTGCCTTCGCTAAGACAAACAACACCGACTATGTCCTTCCGCAGCAACAATACCTTCAATAATAACTCGAATAATAATTTATTCCGAGACAGGGAGGCTATTGTTCAGAAGTAAAAACCTAAGAACAATTTTTCAATTTGAAAAGCCCTCCTTAATTCGGAAGGCTTTTTTTTTGGCCTTCCCAGCCCACTGAGGCGCATTTGCGGAATTAAAAAAAACTCCCCACCGCGGAGGTGGCCGCTTATTGCCCAAACTCAAGCATCTATCATTTCAATTAATGAATTCTTTAATCCTCCAACCCCATTTCTCAACCATGAAAACTGTTTCTTCCCCCACCGCCTGGCCCGCCGCGGCCGACCTGCTCGAAACCGAAGAGGCCATTACGTTCGTGAAGGAAACCTTTGCGAAAGAACTGGCCCGTCAGCTCCATCTGGTGAAAGTATCGGCTCCCATCGTGGTGCTAGATGGTACCGGCATCAACGACGATTTGAACGGGGTGGAGCGGCCCGTGGGCTTCCCCATTAAGGCCCTGGACGAGCAGCGTGCCGTGGTGGTGCACTCGCTGGCCAAATGGAAGCGCCTGCGCCTGCGCGAGTTGGGCATACCCGTCGGCAGAGGCCTGCTCACCGACATGCGCGCCCTGCGCCCCGACGAAGACTACAGCCCCATCCACTCCATCTACGTGGACCAGTGGGACTGGGAAAAGCACATCCTGCCCGAGCAGCGCACCATCGCCTTCCTGAAGGAGACCGTGGAAACTATCTACGCAGCCCTGAAAACCACCGAGCAGCAGGTGAGCGAGCAGTTTGGCATTGCGCCCACGCTGCCGCCGAGCATCACCTTTGTGCACGCCGAAGACCTGCTGCTGCGCTACCCGGACCTCACGCCCAAGCAGCGCGAGCACGAAGCCGCCCGCGAGTACGGCGCCGTGTTCCTGATGGGCATCGGCGGGGCGTTGAGCCATGGCGAAATCCACGACGGCCGTGCCCCTGACTACGACGACTGGAGCACCCCGAACGAAGACGGCCACCGCGGCCTGAACGGCGACATTCTGCTCTGGAACCCGGTGCTGGAAACGTCGTTCGAAGTGTCTTCGATGGGCATTCGGGTCGACAAGGTGGCCCTGGCCCGCCAGCTGGAAATGCGCGGCTGCCCCGAGCGCCAAAGCCTGCATTTCCACAGCCTGCTGCTGGCCGACCATCTGCCGCAGAGCATCGGTGGCGGCATTGGGCAGTCGCGGGTGTGCATGTTTTTGCTGCGCAAAGCCCACATCGGCGAGGTGCAGGTCAGCATCTGGCCCGAAGCAGTGCGGAGCGAGCTGGCCGAAGCCGGCGTGGGGCTGCTGTAGCCGCTGGCAGATTAATTGAGCCATAAGTTGAGCTGCAAAAGGGTTGGGCTACCGAAAGGTGGACCAACCCTTTTTTGCGCTACCAGAGAAACGGCTGATGCCAAAAGCAGCTAAGTGCCGGGTGCTAAGTTGAGCTGATTTTTGAATTCGGTAATTTTAGAGAATGCCTGATTAAAGAAGGGCAGTAGGTGAGTTTGTGTATATCTTTCGCTACTACTGCCTTTCAATGGAGAGTCTGCTTCCAATCTTCTTTGCTTTTATTGCCGGAACAGGCCATGCTTTCGAGCCGGACCATCTATTGGCGGTCGGCAACCTGATTTCGCGCCGCGATACGCTTGGTCTTGCGTTGCGCGATGGAGTTTACTGGGGCCTTGGGCACACCACCATGCTGGTCGTTGTCGGTTCGGTTATCCTGCTGAGCCGGGCCACTTTCTTGCAATCGAGCTACTTTGAGGCCGTTGTTGGGCTGATGCTTGTGGCCATGGGCATTAGCAGGCTTCTTGGTTGGAAGCGGCCCATTAGCCTAAAGCCCACGCGATACCCGCACCGGTTGGCATACACGGTGGGCTTGCTGCACGGCTTGGCCGGCAGCGGTGCCTTGGTGCTGCTGGTGATGAGCGAAATCCGCAAGCCCACTTTGGGCATTTTGTATCTGTTTATTTTCGGCGTGGGCTCCATTCTGGGCATGTTCATCGTGGCGGGGTTGTGCAGCATCCCATTCACGAAGCGCATGCGCATCAACCGCTCGCTGCAATTCAGCGCCATCACGCTGTCGTCGGTCATCTGCATCCTCTACGGCGGACGGATGATTTATGAGAACGTGAAGTGGTGAGCGTAAAGCCCGTTATACTGAGCGCCGTGTAGCCACATGTCCGCGCCTCTTGTCATGCAGAGCGCAGCGAAGCATCTTCTCACCGCAGAACGAATCGTTGTGCCGTGAGAACATGCTTCGCTGCGCTCTGCATGACAAACGATTTGCAGCGAAGCCGGAATATGCTCCGCTCTGCATGACGTTCCCTACTGCCCTCTACTTATGCACCTCTCCCCCAAAGAC
>NZ_JAJFAW010000048.1 GCF_020711255.1 Hymenobacter plasmatis | reverse complement strand
CTCGAACAAGCCCCGAATGCCCCGTTCTGTTGCTCGGCGATGCGTGCACTTGGGCAGTTCTGCAACAGCCACGGTCCGAATCCTGGCCGTTCTCCGTTCTCCGTTCTCCTAAAGGAGTCGCTTGGCTGTCCGTTCGTCGCATTGCCCCAGGTCGGGCCATTCCATCGGAAAAGCACTATATTCGAGTCGCATCACGTCGATGTACTGCGTTTCGTGCCACCCTCGTGAACGTTCTCCGGAGCCTGATGCTGCTACCCGTACTCGCGTTCGGCAGTCGCCGCAAAGCAGGCCCTGCCGATGCTATGGAACCCCACCGCTGTCACGTTGCGCTTGCGTTTATTCTACTTCCGACTACATGAATCGTGTTTCCTATCCAACGGCTTTCTTGGGTACTTGCCTGCTACTAAGTGGGTGTACTCGTTCCAAAACGCCGGAACCAGCGTTGCGGCTGCCCCCGGCCACCACCGTGGGCGCCAATACCCTAGGCTTCCAAGTAGACGGACGGGTTTGGACCACCTACGGGCAAACGTGCGTCTTTTCAGGCCCCTGCCGAGACAACTCGCTTTTGGCCCGGGTCGACCGCGGGCCCAGCGGACTGCTTCGATTGGTCGTGACCACGCAACTCAGTACCGCGCAGTACGCGGAAGGCTTTCTGCTGCAACTGGACTCCGTCCGAGGGCCGGGGAACTATCGGTGCTCGCCCCAGTTCACGGGCACGGTCAGCCCGGTGCCCACCGGATTTGCCCTCCAGGACCACCTAACGACGGAGGCCACCCACCGGCTGGCCCTGAGCACGGCAGCCGCCAGCCGCATCGTGTTAACGCAGGTGGACACGGTGCGCCACATCATTGCCGGTACGTTTGAAGGACAACTGCGTCAGACCTGGACGCCCTACGTGACCAGGGAAATAACACAAGGTCGCTTCGATGTCCGCTATTAACGCCAATTGATTATCAAATAGCACTAAATAACTAGTGTTCAAGAAAACGGTCGTGGCTGTTGCAGAACTCGATTTAGGTGCTTGTTTTTCCGAGCAGGTACTGGAAAAGTGCTTCCGTTGGGAACAAAGGCCCGCTGCTAAGCCGCTCACCGCGGCTGTAACGGCTACAAGTGGCCTTGGCAGGGCCACGGCCAAGCTTACTTGCCGGGTGGGGCGGTGGTTGAGCAGCTTTTTGAGGTTGTAAGCCACGGCCGTGAGCAGCATGGTTTTGTGGGCGCCCGTGTGCCCGCGCACGTTCATTCGTCGGAGGCCGTAGTGGTGAACCAGATTCCCGAAGACGGGCTCGACCGTGCCCTGGCGCACCCGCCGCATGCGCTGCCCGCGCCGGGTGTGCTGGCGCAGCCAGGCGCGGCGGTACGCGGCGTCGTAAATCGTGCGGTTGATTTGCTTGCGCCGGGCCCGCGGCGCGCACAGCGGCTTGCGCGGGCACTGCTGGCAGGTGCGGCACGGGCCCCAGTAAATCTTGTGCCACCCGCCGTCCTGGTTCGTGTCGTACTTCTGAAAGGACAGCGTGTTGCCCTCGGGGCAGGTAAAGGCATCGGTCTGGCGGTCGTAGGCGAAGCCCTCGATTTCCGGTTTGTATTGGCCGAACACGGGAATCCAAGCGGTGATGTGCGCGGCTTCGAGCCGGGCGTAGTTCGGGCCGTTGGCGTAGCCGGCGTCGGCCAGCAGCTCGCGCAGGGGTAATTCGTGGTCGCGCAAGCGCCGCTGCAAGCCCGTCAGCAGGCGGGGCAAGTGCAGGCTGTCGCGTTTATCGGCATAATCGGCCTGCACGTGGCTGATGACGCCGGTGGCCGTGTCCACCGCGAGGCTGCAGAGGTAATTGAGCGCGCGGGCCTTGCCGGGTTTGATGGAGATGCGCGCGTCGGGGTCGGTGGGGCTGTAATGGGTCTTGTTGCTGAGCATGCGCGCCTTTTCGTGTTGGGCGCCCAGGGCGCCGGATTGCGTGCCCTGCCGCCGGGCTTGGGCCGTGGCCAGGTTGCGCAGCTGGTGCGCCGGCGCGGTCAGCACTGCGGCGGGTGGCACCGCCGGCTCGTCGCTGCTCCCCGCCACGTGCGGGCCGGGAGCACCCGCGGCGCGCTTTTCCAGCACCCCTTCCAAGGAAGCGTTGGCCTTGATGGGGGCCGAATCCACGGCTTGGGTGTCGCCGGCCACCAGGCCGCGGGCCACACACTGGGCAAAGACGTGGTCGAACAGGCGATCGAAGACCGCGGCTGGAAACAGCTGGCGGGTGCGACTCACGGTCGAATGCCACGGCAATTCTTCATCCACCTCGTAGCCCAGGAAGTAGAGAATGTCCAGCCGCAGGGCGCAGTGCTCGACCAGGCGCCGGTCGCTGACCAGGTTTTCCAGCCGGCCCACGAGCACGAGCTTGAAGAAGACCACCGGGTCGAGCGAAGGCTGGCCCGTGTGGCTATAGAGTGCCTGGGTCTCCTCGTAGAGGAATGCCCAGTCGACCAGCTCCGACAGCCGGCGGTACAGGTTATGGGGCGGAACCCGTTCGGAGAGCCGAAAGCGGACCACCTCTTTATCGAGGTATTGCTTCTTGCCTTGCATCCTTCCTCTACGAACCGGTAGCCTAACCGGTCAAGAGTTCTGCAACAGCCACGACCGTGGCTGTTGCAGAACTCCCTAAACGGGTATTCACCACCTGTTTATTGGGTCATCAATTGCTCGAACAAGCCCCGAATGCCCCGTTCTGTTGCTCGGCGATGCGTGCACTTGGGCAGTTCTGCAACAGCCACGGTCGTGGCTGTTGCAGAACTCCTCGCAACGCTTGTCAGCAAAGTTTCGGCGACCAGAAGCAAGGGAGAAAAGCGGCTAAAGGCCCTTTTTACACGCATTGAGCAGCGAGCGTGTGCCTTTTGAGGTCACTTACTGGGTTCTGCAACAGCCACGGTCCGACTCGCAAAACGAGGGATTATAATGGAAGCTGTTCTGATTCTTTATAGCGTCCCGACGTTGTACTTGGCAAGAACGATGAGCAAAATAAATCCGATAATGAGCAGGACTAGTAACGTTTGTTGTGCTTGCTGCATGATGGACTGGTTTTCCTCGTCTGCGGCAAAGGCGACTAAACGCGCTGTTGGCCACGCCAGCAGGTGAACGGGCACAAAAAAGGCCCCCGCCAGCAGCACCGAGTCCAAGTAATTGCTGCTGGTGAGGTGCAGGTCCGTTTCGCGGTGCGTCCAGAACCGGCCCAGCGCCCCCGTGATGGGATACACGTAGAAGAACAGCAGCACGCCGAGCTGCAGTTTGGCAATCACCACGACGCCCGAGTCGCTTGTAAACTTCATCGTGGCCTGGTTGCGGCGGTAGAGCACCGCTAGGAAATAATTAACGTGGGTGCGAAGCATACCGCCAAAAGTAACCGGTCGGGTATCTAGCCTCATGCGGTTTACTGAAACGGTCAGAATCGCTACCGTTCTCACAAAGGAGCGAAAAGATGGACTATCTGCGACAAGGGAGCAGCAGTGGTCCTGCTCGCCCTATCTTTCCACCATGCTGCACAAGCTGCCCCCCTTTCTTTGGTTGTTGCTTCTGGTTTCTGCCGGCTTGGACGGGTGCAGTGCTAAACGTGTTGCTGTCGGCCCATCTCCGCCGCGTGAACAGGAAATTATGCGCTTTCGGTCCACCAACCCAACAAAAGGGCCCGTTCTATTCGGACAGGTCAAATTGATAGAGGGAACGAACACTTATATTTTAGCCTCCGCTATAGTGTCATTGGACAAGCAGTTATCATTTACCAATGCAGAAGGCAATTATTTTTTGACAGTACCACCCGGCAGTCATCAAATGATGACTGGGCAAGTTGGTGTCCTCCAATCGGTACTGAGGTTGCACCTAAAGCAAGGTGACTCAATACGCGTTAATTTTCATTTGCGCCCCGACCGAAGGCCATTGAACTAGTTGGGAAGGCGCAGTACCCTCTGTTCATTTAAACGGTTCAAACTATAAAAGTCCTTCATTGAGCCGTTTAGGCGCTCATTGCCCGGCAGGTTTCACCAAGATGGTTCCGCTGCCGAGATAGGCCACCAGCCATTCGACGTGGTGCGGCAACAGAAACACGTTCATTCCGGAGGGTGTCGTCGCCGCGGAGCGGTGGGCCAGCCACGCGTGGACGGCAGCGCCGTCGGCGTCGTAGGCGCGGTGCAAAAAGGCGTGCACCGGGTGTTCATACACCAGGTAATAGGCCGGTTCGGTCAACTCTTCAAAGAGAGAAGGGTCCGCCGCGAACAGGGTGTCGGTGCGCACGCCTTCGTCGACCATGTGCTGCACTTGGACCAGCAGCTTCCCTTGGTCCTCCGGGGACAGGCGGCGTCCGGGCAGGGGCCGTTGGGTGGCGTCCCAGTGCTGGAGCTGCGCCACCAATTGGTCTTTGAACCCTTGCTGGTCCCGTAAATCGGTGGTGAGGCGGATCGTGGCGTGGGCGGATCGGACCACGTACGCGCCCAGGTCCTCGGCCACGCCGTCGATGTCGGCCAGCGGCAGGTGCTTGGTGCGGAAGCCGTATTGCCACAGGCCCGTGTCCGTCAACTCCAGCCGGTGCCGCAGGGCATACACCAGCCCGGCGGCGCAGCCGAGCAACAAGGGCAGGCTGATCATCCACAACGGGCCGTAGTCTCGGGCGCGCATGGCCTCCACACCGCTCCAAGCAGCCACGACGCCACCACCAACGGCGGCGCCGTAAATCAACACTTTTGTGCCCAGCGTAAAATCGGTGCGGGCGAGAACGGGCATGGAGCGCTACGGGGGCTAAGGCGACGGAAAGTAAGGGATTCGCCGATCGCTGGCAATGGTGGCCACAAATCTACTGTTCAGCGAAAGGGTGGTGGCTGTTGCAGAACTCCTCGACGAGCACTCCAGCAGTGTCGTTCTCGAAAGGAAACATCCTAAAAGGGGGTTGGAGCATGCTTTCTGTTGGCGGAATCGCACGTGCAATAGGTGCTGAAGGCGAAATCCAGAGTTCTGCAACAGCCACGGTCTGAATCGCGAAACGAGGCTTTCGGTTCGGCAGGGTTTGCGCCCGTTCGTGGGGCTGAATAACCGTTGGCAGGAATTGTCTTTTGGGCGGGAAAGGGGAGGGGTAGGTTTGAGCCATCAATCACCCAAACACCACCAACGCCGTGAAATCCACTGCTCTCCTCCGTCCTTTTGCCGTCCTGCTGCTGGGTGCTGCCCTGGCTCAACCGGCTGTCGCCGCCGCGCCGCCCGCCGCTCGGGCTGCTACCCTTGTGGCTGATAACCCCGCCGCCCATCCCACCTTCACGGTACGCGTGGTGGGCCAAGGCCGCCCCGTGCTGCTGATTCCGGGTCTGACCTGCCCCGGCGCCGTGTGGGACGAAACAGTGGCCCGCTACCAGAGCCGCTACCAGTGCCACGTGGTGAGCTTGAGCGGTTTTGGTGGCGTGGCCCCGGCGGCCGATGGCAGCCCGGCGAGCTTTCTGCCCGCTGTGCGCGACCAGCTGCTGGCCTACATCAACACCCAAAAGCTCGACCGGCCCGCCATCATCGGGCACAGCCTGGGCGGCTTTATGGGCCTGTGGCTGAGCACCACGCGGCCCAACGCGGTGGGTCCGCTCGTGATTCTCGATTCGCTGCCCTTCCTGCCGGCCATCCAAAACCCGAACCTGACCGCCGAAGCCGCCCGCCCCCTGGCCGAAGGCATGCGCCAGCAAATGAAGGCCGCAAAAATGCCGATGGCGCAACAGCGCCAAATGGCGGCCAGCATGGTTTCGGACACGGCCCGCCAAAGCCTGGTGGCGCGCTGGGGCCAGGCCTCGGACCCTGCGAGCGTGGCCCAGGCCATGTACGAAATGTACACCACCGACCTGCGCGCCGACCTGGCCGCCGTGCGGCAGCCCGCGCTGGTGCTCGGCACCTGGGCTGCCTATAAGCCTTACGGCGCTACCATGGCCTCGACGCGCGCCATCTTCGCAACGCAATACGCCAAGCTTCCGCAGCACCGCATCGAAATGTCAGAGGCCGGCAAGCACTTTCTCATGTACGACGACACCGCGTGGTTTTTTAAGCAGACCGACGCATTTTTGCTGGCTAATTATGCTGCCCGCAAGTAACCGCTTGTTCTTTTCTCACCTTTTTCATCTGCAACCCATGCCCGCCACCCTGACCCCCGCATTGTCTCTGGACCAGCTCCGGCTGGAGTTGTCCGTGAAGGCCAAGAATGGCCTGGACTTCATCCTGGCCGGCGTGCTGGTGTGGGCGGCCATTGCCGGGGTCTGGCTGCTGCCCAACCCGCCCAGCCGCAACGGCTTCATTACCTTCTTTGCGGGCTCCCTTACCCTGCCGCTGGCCCGCCTGCTGGCGAAGCCGCTGCGCACCACCTGGACGCTGCCGCACAACCCGCTGCAGCCGCTGGGACTCTGGCTGAATGTGGCGCAGCTTTTTTACTTTCCCCTGCTGGTGTTCGTGTACATGCGCTTCCCGCAACACTTCATCATGACCTACGGCATTATCACGGGCGCGCACTTTTTCCCCTATGCCTGGTTTTTTCGGGCCCCGGCCTACGCCGTCATGGCGGGCGTGATCAGCGCGGGCTGCCTGGGACTGGGGCTGCGCCTGTCCCCGGGCCACCTC
This sequence comes from Hymenobacter plasmatis, assembly GCF_020711255.1. GTDB lineage: Bacteria > Bacteroidota > Bacteroidia > Cytophagales > Hymenobacteraceae > Hymenobacter. Next base: position 3,031 of record NZ_JAJFAW010000048.1, on the reverse strand, counting down.
TACCTGATACCCGCCTTTGTGGCCGCGTGCCTCGCGGTGCTGGCGGTGCTGCTCGGGCGTTCTTACCGCCAAAACCAGCGCGCCTACCAGGCCGTGGCCCATGCAGAATAGCTCGACCAGCCCCCGGACCGAGCCGGCCGGGCCGCCCCCGAGCCGCTACTACTGGCGCACGCAGCTGCTGAGCTGGGGCGCCTACGCCGTATTCAACCTGATTTTATTCAAATCCTTCGCGGGCAAGTCGGCCGGGGCCTGGGCTTGGGTGATGAGCGGGGTCATTGCCGGCGCGCTGCTGGGGGCCTCGCACCTGCTGCGCCTGCTGCTGCGGCGCCAAGGCTGGCTGCGCCTGCCGCCGCTGGCGCTGCTGGGCCGGCTGCTGCTGGCCAACGCGGCCCTGGCGGTGGGCAGCGAGGTGGCCATTGGTTTGGTGACCTGGGTGTTGCTGCCGCGGCAGCCAGCCGGGCAAGGTCCGCAGGGCTGGTTGCCGTACCTAGGCTACGCGCTGAACATGAACATCATGCTTTGGCTGTGGTCGGCCGCGTACATCGGCTGGCACTACCTGCAACGCTCGCGCCGCGCCGAAGTGGAGAAGTGGCGGCTGACGGCGGCCGTGCGCGAGGCCGAGCTGAACACGCTGCGGGCCCAGCTCAACCCGCATTTTCTCTTCAACGGCCTCAACAACATCCGGGGCCTGGTGAGCGAGGACCCCGGCCGCGCCCGCCAGGCCCTGGCGCACCTGGCCGAGTTGCTCCGCTACGTGATGCAACACAGCGCCACGCCGCTGGTACCGCTGGGGCAGGAGCTGGAAATCGTGGCCGACTACCTGGCCCTGGAAGCCCTGCAGCTGGAAGACCGGCTGCGCTACGCGCTCGACGTGGCCCCCGCTGCCCGGGCCGCCCAGCTGCCGCCGCTCACGGTGCAGCTGCTGGTGGAAAACGCCATCAAGCACGGCGTGGCGAGCCGGCCGGCCGGGGGCTACGTGGCCATCACGGCCCAGCTCGACGCGGCCGGCTGGCTCTGCCTGACGGTGCGCAACCCCGGCCGCTATGCCCCGGCGCCCGCGGCGGGCGGCAGCGGCCTGGGGCTGCGGGGGCTGCGCGAGCGCCTCGCGCAGGCGTTTGGCCCGGCGGCGGTTTTCAGCCTGGACAACGACCCCAACGCGGCCGACACGGTGCTGGCGGCGCTGCGCCTGCCGGTGGCCGCTGCCTCCGCCGGCCCACTGGCCTTTAGTCCTCTTTCTACCCTTTCGCCCGCTGTGCAATGAGAGTGCTGCTTGTGGATGATTCGCGCCTGGCCCGCGCCGAGCTGCGGCGCCTGCTGGAAGCTTTCCCCGACGTGGTCGTGGCCGGCGAAGCCCGCGACGCCAACGACGCCCGCGCGCAGCTGGCGGCCCAGCGGCCCGATTTGCTGCTGCTCGACATTCACATGCCCGGCGAAACCGGCTTCGAGCTGCTGGCTTCGCTGGAAGCGGCGCCCCCGGTGGTTTTTACCACGGCTTATGACGCCCACGCCCTGCGTGCCTTCGAAGTCAACGCCCTCGACTACCTGCTAAAGCCCGTGCAGGAGGCGCGCCTGGCCGCGGCCCTCGACAAGGTGCGTGCGCAGCGGCAGGGCGATGGCCGCGGCCCGGCCCCCGCGCCCACCGCCGCGCCCGCGGCCCCGCTCTCGGAGCAGGACCAGGTATTTGTGAAGGACGGGGAGCGGTGCTGGTTTGTGCGCCTGGCCGAGGTGCGGCTCTTTGAAATCAACGGCAGCTACACCCGGATTTCCTTCGACCAGCACCGCCCGCTCATTCCGCGCACGCTGGCCCAACTCGAAGCCCGCCTCGACCCGAAGGTGTTTTTTCGGGCCAACCGCCAGCAGATTATCAACCTGAACTTCGTGGTGGGCGTCGAGCCGTGGTTTAGCAACAGCCTGCGCCTGACCTTGCGGGGCGGCGCCGAGGTGGTAGAAGTGTCGCGCCAGCAGTCGGTGCGCTTCCGCGAGCTGCTGAGCCTGTAGCGGCGGCGCACCTTTGGCCGGCGCGCAGCGGTTCCCGTATCCGGCACCGTGCCCCACGCCCGGCCCCTTGCGTTGGCGACAGGTACGGGGCATTCCGTCCCCGATACCTCCCCACGGCAGACTGCTAGGCGGTCTTTGGCAGCCCGGCTCTGCAACGGCCCCAATTACCTCATTACCAGCGCAGGCAGGCCTAACGGCCGGCAAGGACATCCTAGCGATGCCCGCCCGTTGTGATACCCGGCTGGTAACTCATGGACGCTTCCATTAGCGCCTTTAAACGTCGCTGCGGAGCGGCAATCGTTTTGTGAAACGGTAATATCAGGCTACAAGGTGGGCTGCTCCCAGATTTTCACGAATCACGGTTTGAGCACCCGCGGTGCGGCCGGCCTGTTGCACGGTCACCGGTTAAACAATCGGGCGATTGCCCACGGTTGGCGCCCGCCTATTTCCGGCCTTCGTGCAGCTGCTGCACGGCGCTGGCAATGCGCCGCTGCCGCGTTTCGGCCGTTTTCGCTTGCTCCACGGCCAGCACGTGGCGGAGCTGCTGGCTGTAGGAAAGCCCCGCGAAGAACCGCTGAGCGGGCGCGTCGTGCGTCAGGGCGGCGGCCAAATCAGCAGGCACGTTGACTTCCCGCGCTTCGGTGTCGAGGGCCAGCTGCACGGTGACTTCCTGACCGGCGTGGACGCGGGCGTGTTGCCGGTGCTCGGCGCTCACCCCCAGCATATAGACGCCGCCCATCACGGCCACGCTGCTGCGGTAGCGGTGCCCGTTGAGGGTCACGCACACCTTGGGCTTTTTGCCGGCGCCGAGGGCCTCGACGATGGCGGCGGGTACTTCCACGCCCGTGGCGGTCTTGCCGTGCAACTGGAGGACGGCGCGAAATTCCATGGTCATCTGGCTAAGGGGGCAACGACATTCGGTGAACAGAGGGGTGAAGGTAGTTAGCCGTTCACCTAAACGGTAAGAATACCAAAAGGAGGGGAATTCTACCCGCCCGGCAGAGGCGCAACGGCTTTTCGTGCTACCTTCCCC
>NZ_JAJFAW010000047.1 GCF_020711255.1 Hymenobacter plasmatis | reverse complement strand
TCGGATGAGGAAAAGGAAATAACCTGGCTGATTTCTTTTTGTCTACCAACTACTTGTGTTTCTTAACAGGCTCTTAGGTCCTCTACTGCATGCGGAATGTGATGGGAACCGTGAACGAAACCGCCACCGGCTGCCCGTCCTGCTTTCCCGGGGTGAAGGACTTGAGCTGTTGCACGGCCCAAACGGCCGCCGCGTCAGGCGACGGGAACACACTTTTCACCACTTTTATATTGGCAACTTCCCCCTTGTTGGTCACCACAAAGCTGACGAAAACCCGGCCTTCCGCCTTGGCTCTGAGTGCCTCCTTGGGGTATTTCACGTTCATCATCACTGTTTTGACTACGTCCCGGAAGCCTCCCTCGCCTTCGGAGTAAACCGGCATGACTTCGTATTCGAAAAAGGCGGTGGGCTGGCCATTTTCTAGGAAACACTCGCCGGTGCCGGCATGAGCGGCGTCCATTATCTGACGGCGCTTGAGCTGTCCATTAGCATAGTAGGTGCGAAACTCCCCTACTTGCTTGTTGTGCGCGAACTCGCTGTGGTAGCTCAACTGGCCGTTATCAAACCAGGATTCGGACACCCCATGGCTAAACTGCTTCCGGATGTGCTCATACGACGAACTGCTGCGCAGCTTGCCATTGCGAGCATAACTGCGCACCACTCCCCCGACACTATCAGTGTATGTTGTTTCGCGCCGTCCAATGGCCCCAATCTCTGAGGGCAGCACCGCGCCAGTCGAATCAATATATTCGGTTTTGGTAGGCGGTACGATTTGCTGCGCCGACGCCTGCTCAATTCCCAATCCTCCCAATAGGAGTAACAATAAGTAGCGTTTATCCATAATTGATATGGGTTGAATTAGCGCCGAACGGCTTTGGCTTCTACCATTCCCTCCACCACATCGTTCGTCAGGCTACCTTCCAGCATAGCGGGCACAAACTTGGGCAACTTCCTCACGGCTTGCAGCACGGCGGCCTGCAAGTCTGCCGGAGCATCGGTTAGAATGCGCGCATCCTGGACCGTGCCGGTCGGGTCTATCCGAAAAGCGTAGTACACCAACAGCCCAGCCGGCTGGCTGTAGCCGGCCGGCAGATACCCCGCAAACTGCTGCTGGACCGACTTCAGAAACTTGCCCGAGTAGGTGTTTTTGCCGCTTAGCTGCGCAAACGTGTGATACGGCGGACACTTGGGCAGCGGGTGGCCCGCAGAGTCAAGGCAGACTGTGGTTCCCTTGGCAGGAGGAGAAAACTCCGTGCGCCGCGGCTTGCCGTCGGGGTAATAAGTCTGCAGCACTCCGACTACCTGGCTTTTGTGATACGTAAGTTCTTCGCGCAGCTGGCCGGTTTCGTACCATTCTCGGCTCGGGCCCTCCAGCTCCATGCCGGGCACCAAGCCAGTGAAATACTGTTCCAAAATCAGCCGGCCGGTAGACAGCACGTAGCGGCGGGCCTGCCAATTCAGGCCCGCGCTATCTACGCGCACAAACCGGTCGTAGCAATGCGCACCGCCTGGGCCTGTGGGAAGTGGCGCCCAATACTGGTCATAATATCGCACCCCGGCGCGCTGGCCGAGCATTTCATCAACCACGCGCACCGTCGGTACTGGAGTTTGCGCATGAGCCACTGTGCTCACGCCAGCCAGAAGGATACTTAGCAGCCAGTTTCTCATGCAGTGGCCTGGCTTACGGCAGCTTCGGCCTTGGCAATGGCAGCAGCCAGCCCAGCCACATTCTTGCCGCCGGCCGTGGCGAAAAACGGCTGTCCGCCGCCGCCGCCCTGGATTTCTTTGGCCAGCTCGCGCACCAGCGTGGTGGCATTGAGCCTGCCGCTTTTCGCCGTTTCATCGTCCAGCATCACGGCCAACTGGGGCTTGCCGTCTACGGCCGCGCCCAGCACCAACACTAGGGGCGCGGGGGCCGCCTGGCGCACCTCAAAGGCCAACGCTTTGAGCGAGTCGGCAGAAGCTGCATGAACCTGAGCAGCAATAAAATTCAGGCCGTTGGGCAGTTGGCGCACCTGGGTAAGCAACGTCCGGCGCTGAGCAACGAGCTGTTGCAGGGTAAACTGCTCAATTTGCTTACGCAGCCCAGCCATTTCCTCGCTCTGCTTTTCGAGCGTAGTGAGCAGGTGCTGGGGGTTGCCCAGCGCCTCGCGCACTTGAGCTAGTAGGTCGAGCTGGTGGTCTACGTAGGCTTCGGCTCCGAGGCCAGTTACGGCTTCGATGCGGCGCACGCCGGCGCCCACGGCGCTCTCCGCCGTGATTTTGAAGTAGCCGATGCTGCCGGTATTGGGCACGTGCAGGCCGCCGCACAGCTCCACCGAGTAGTCTTTGTCGAAAGTGATGACGCGCACAAACTCGCCGTACTTCTCACCGAACAGGGCCATAGCGCCCAGGTTCTTGGCCTCGGCAATGGGCACGTTGCGGCGCTCGTCGAGCGGGATTTGCTGGCGAATCCGCTCGTTTACCATGTGCTCAATTTCGCGCATCTGGTCGTCGGTCACTTTGGTGAAGTGCGAGAAGTCGAAACGCAGCAATTTCTCGTTCACGAGCGAGCCTTTTTGCTGCACGTGGCTGCCCAGCACTTCGCGCAGGGCGGCTTGCAGCAAGTGCGTGGCCGAGTGGTTCTGGCGAATCTGGTTGCGCCGGGCCACGTCGGGCATAGCCAGGAAATCGGCGGTCAGGTCCTCGGGCAGCTCCAGCAGGGTGTGCACGATGAGGTCGTTTTCGCGCTTGGTATCAATCACCCGCACTTTCGACAAGGGCGAATCCAGGTAGCCCGTGTCGCCTACCTGTCCGCCGCTTTCGGCATAGAACGCGGTTTGGTCGAGCACTACCTGGTATTCGGTTTTGCCCTTGGCGGTGGTTTTGCGGTAGCGCAGGATGTGCGCCGGTGCCTCGTCGAGGTCGTAGCCCACGAAGGCGGGCTGCTCGTCGGAATCAGAGACAATGGTCCAGTCCGACTGCTCGGTTTCCTGGGCGTTGCGGCTGCGGTTCTTCTGCTGCGCCAGCTCCTTCTGGAAGCCTTCCTCGTCCACGCTCAGGCCTTTTTCGCGGGCGATGAGGGCCGTGAGGTCCAGCGGGAAGCCGAAGGTATCGGACAGTTCAAACGCGGTTTTGCCGTCGATGAGGTTGCCGTTGGCGCGGGCCGTTTCCTCGAGGGCGTCGAGGCGGCGCAGCCCGGTTTCCAGGGTTTTCAGGAAGGCAATTTCCTCTTCCTCAATCACGCGCTGCACGAAGGCCGTCTGGGCTTTCAGCTCCGGGAAGATGTTGCGCATCTGGTCGGCCAGCACGGGCACCAGCTTGAAGAGGAAAGGCTGCTTTTGGTTGAGCGACGAAAACGCGTAGCGCACGGCCCGGCGCAAAATGCGGCGGATTACGTAACCGGCCTTCACGTTGCTGGGCAGCTGGCCGTCGGCGATGGTGAAGGCGATGGTCCGGATGTGGTCGGCGATGACCCGAATGGCGATGTCGGTTTTTTCGTTTTCGGTGGTCGGCTGGTCGGTCACCTTGGCGGGCGCGGTGCCGTGGTATTCCAGCCCAACTTCCTTGGCGATGAACTGAATGAGCGGCTGGAACACGTCGGTGTCGTAGTTTGACTTCACGCCCGAAACGGCCATCATCAGTCGCTCGAAGCCCATGCCGGTGTCCACGTGTTGAGCCGGCAGCTTCACGAGGCTTTTATCGGCCAGGCGCTGGAACTCCATGAATACGTTGTTCCACACCTCTACTACCTGGGGGTGGTCGGCGTTCACCAGCTCGCGGCCTGATTTGGCGGCCCGCTCCTCGTCGGACCGCAGGTCGATGTGAATTTCGGTGCAGGGGCCGCAGGGGCCGGTGTCGCCCATCTCCCAGAAGTTGTCCTTCTTGTTGCCGGGCAGAATGCGGTCGTCGGACGTGTACTGGCGCCAGAGGTTCTGGGTCTCGGTGTCGGCCGCCAGCTTGTCGCCTTGGTCGCCTTCGAAATAGGTGACGTAGAGGCGGTCCTTGTCGAGCTTATACACTTCGGTGAGCAACTCCCAGGCCCAGGCAATGGCGTCTTTCTTGAAATAATCGCCAAACGACCAGTTGCCGAGCATCTCGAACATGGTGTGGTGGTAGGTGTCGTAGCCTACTTCCTCGAGGTCGTTGTGCTTGCCGCTCACGCGCAGGCACTTCTGGGTGTCGGCAATGCGCTTGTAGGGCGCCGGCTTGTTGCCAAGGAAATAGTCTTTAAAGGGAGCCATGCCGCTGTTGATGAACAGCAGCGTGGGGTCGTCCTTCACCACAATCGGCGCCGAGGGCACGATGTGGTGGCCTTTGGAAGCGAAGAAATCGAGGAATTGCTGGCGGACGTGCGAAGCGGTTGGGAGCGACATAATAAGCAGGGGAAAAGCCAGCCCACACCGGCAGAATTTGATGAACTTTCACGGGGCTAGCTCAGCAAAGGTAACAATTGCCTCTCCTGCCCTGGTATCGCCAATGCGCCTAACTTGCGGCATCTTGCACAGAGGCAACAATTGTCGCTTCATAAACAAGCATATTTGCTATAATTCGCTATTCTCAGTGTCATTACACTTTCCCCTATTCCGCTGCTCCCCTTGGCTCAACCTGCTGTTGCTGCTGAGCCTGAGCAGCGCGGCGGCCCCCGCCCCACCGCGCAAGGCCCGGTTGGGCAAAGTCCTCGGCGCTGATATTTCCTTTTTGCCGCAGCTCGAAGCCCGGGGCATGAAGTTTTCGGACAAAGGCGTGCAGAAAGACGCCATCCAGATTCTGAAAGACCACCATTTCAACTACATCCGGCTCCGGATTTTCAACAACCCGGCGGCCGATAGTGGCTACGCTCCCGGCAAGGGCTTTTGCGACTTGGCCCACACCCTGGCCATGGCCAAGCGCGTGAAGCAAGCCAAGATGAAGCTGCTGCTCGACTTCCACTACAGCGACACCTGGGCCGACCCGCAAAAGCAATTCAAGCCCGAAGCCTGGAAAAACCTGAGCGGCGCGGCCCTGGAGAAAGCGGTGCACGACTACACCGCCGACGTGCTGAAGGCCCTGGCGGCCCAAGGCACCCCGCCCGACATGGTGCAGATAGGCAACGAAATCAACCACGGCATGCTGTGGCCCGATGGCAACGTGCAGCTGGCCGACAGCCTCACCCGGTTCGACACCCTGGCCAAGCTGGCCGAAGCCGGTGCCAGCGCCGTGCGCGAAACCACGCCCAAAGCCCTGGTGATGATGCACATTGCGCTGGGCGGCCAAAACCGGCACTCCACTCTGTGGCTCGACCGCATGATTGCCCGGAAGGTGCAGTTCGACGTCATCGGTCAGTCGTATTACCCCAAGTGGCACGGCACCATTGCCGACCTGAAATTCAACCTCACCGACCTGGCCAAGCGCTACCCGCAGGACATTGTGCTGGTGGAATATTCCGAGCGCAAGCGCGAAGTCAACGACATCGCGTTCGACCTGCCGGGCGGCAAAGGCAAAGGCAGTTTCATCTGGGAGCCGCTCAACACCTGGGAATCTATTTTCGACAAACAGGGCCAGGCCAACGACCTGTTGTTAATTTACGACGAAATCAGCCGCAAATACCGGGTTAAGTAACCCTCGCGCCGCACCCCACAGCCATGCCCTACAAAGAGCGCAGCATCGAAAAACAATATTTCACCATCGGCGAAGTGGCCGCCCAGTTCAAGGTGGCCGAGTCCCTGGTGCGCTTCTGGGAAACCGAATTTGACGAGCTGCGCCCCCGCCGCAGCAAGAAAGGCAACCGCCTCTACACGCCCCAGGACATCGAGGTTTTCCGCACTATTTATCACCTGGTGAAGGAGCGCGGCTACACCATCCCCGGCGCTCGCGACATGCTCAAGCAAAAGGGCCCGCAGCTCAAGGAGAAGATTGACGTGGTGCAGTCGCTGGAAAAAGTCCGCTCTTTCTTGCTGCTGCTTCGCAAAGAAGTGGAGGCTGCTGGTAAGGCGGAGCCGGAGTAACCTCACCCCCCGGCCCCCTCTCCTTGGGGAGAGGGGGAGCCTGACGAATTACTGTTGGGCGAGTTATTGTTTTCGATTGGAAACTATGGATAACGGGAGGGAAGAAAAACCATCTCATTACCACGCGTACATGACAGACGCGGAGCGATGGCAGAAAAGACTGAAAGGCTTTTCACGCGTAAACCGCCGAAATTCTACTGAGGCAGAAAACGCGCTGTGGCAATTAGTGCGTGGCAACAAGCTAGGGGTCCGTTTTCGCCGTCAGCATGCTATAGAGCAGTATATTGTCGATTTTATTTGTTTGCCCGCCTGGCTCATTATTGAAGTGGATGGGGAGTATCATTCCGATACTGAGCAGGCAGCGTATGATGGCGGCCGAACTTACCGATTACAGGAATTAGGCTTTTTTATCCAGCGCTTCTCCAATGAAGAAGTCTTGCAGCACCCTGACTACGTCGAACGACTTATAGCTCAACACTTGACCACACATTTACCTATCCCGAAGCCTTCAGGCTCCCCCTCTCCCCAAGGAGTGGGGGCCGGGGGGTGAGGTCTACCAATGAACGACGAATCCCTTTTCCACGAACTCGCCCTTACCCTGCTGCCCGGCATTGGCCCGCAGCTCACGCGGCAGCTCATGAGCTACGGCGGCGCGGCTAAAACAGTGCTCACCATGCCGCCCGGCAAGCTGCGGCGCATTCCCGGCGTGGGCGATGCTACCGTTAAAATCATCACTGGTCCCGAGCGAGATACCGCCCTGCGCAAAGCCGAGGCCGGTATCAAGAAGGCCGAAAAAGACGGGGTCGAAATCCTGTTCTACACCAGCAAGCGCTTCCCTAGCCGGCTCAAGCTGATTCCCGACGCGCCGGCCATCCTATATTACCAAGGCACCGCCGACCTGAACGCGCCCAAAACCGTGGCGCTGGTGGGCACGCGCAAAGCCACGGAATACGGCCGCGAGCAAACCGAGCGCATCATCCAGGGCCTGCTACCCCACCGGCCGCTCGTGGTGAGTGGCCTGGCCTACGGCATCGACATCATGGCGCACCGCTCGGCCTTGCAGGAAGGCCTTGACACCGTGGGCGTCATGGCTACTGGCCTCGACATCATTTACCCGGCCGCGCACCGCAAAACCGCCGAGAAAATGCGCGAGCAAGGCGGCCTGCTCACCGAGTTTGCGTTCGGCACGCAGCCCGACCGCTATAATTTCCCGGCCCGCAACCGCATCATCGCCGGCCTTTCCGATGGTACGGTGGTCGTGGAAGCTGCCATCAAAGGCGGGGCGCTGATAACCGCCGAACTGGCCCTGAGCTACGACCGCGACGTGCTGGCTGTACCCGGCAACCTGGGCTCGGCGGCCTCGGAAGGCTGCAACGCGCTTATCAAAAACAACAAAGCAGCGCTCTACTCTGAGCCGCTCGACCTGGAGCAGTTGCTCAACTGGGACGCAGCCCTGCACCAATCGGGCAAGTTCAAGCCGGCTCCCTCCTATTCCGCCGATGATTTTACGGCCGAGGAATTCGCCCTGATAACGGTGCTGGCAGCCGCCAACGGCCGCGAGGAACAAATGGACGAGCTGGCCTGGAAAGCCCAACTACCCATCCACAGCGTGGCCTCGCTCCTGCTGGGGTTGGAGTTTCGGGGCGTGGTACGGGCGTTGCCAGGCAAGAAATTCCTACTCCTTTAACCCCAGAAGTCAGTAGCCCAGGCAACTATGCATTTACTGTATAATGGCGCATTGCAAGATTCCGAATCCTTCGGCCTGAAGCTGCCCAACCGCGGACTGGCTTTTGGTGATGGGTTTTTCGAAACGCTGATTTTCACCGAAAACCGCCTGCGCCTAGCTGCCGACCACTGCCACCGCATGCAGCAGGCCGCCGCCACCCTCTACCTCAAGCTACCCGAGCCCCTGGCGACACCCGAAGCGCTGGAAAGCACCTTGGCCGGATTAGCAGCAGCAAATGCCTTGCCCGCCGCCCGCCTGCGCCTGCAGCTCTGGCGCGCTGGCGGCGGCCGCTATACCCCACCTACCGATGCTGCCGAATGGCTTGCCACTGCCGAGCCTTTTGTTGCCGACGATTCTCCCGTAGCCAAAGCTGACTTTGCCCTGGAAACTCACGCTATTCATTCTCCGCTGAGCTTTTGCAAGGGTCCTCAGGCGTGGCTTTACGTGCGCGCCGCCCACGAACGGCAACAGCGCGGGCTGGATGAAATCATCCTTTGCGACGCCTCCGGGCACGTGGCCGAGGCTGGTGCCGCTGCTATTTTTTGGATGAAGGATGGAGTCCTGTTTACGCCTTCCCTAGCGAGCGGCTGCGTGGCTGGAGTGCGCCGGGCGCAGGTCTTGCGCGCTGCGAGCGCAGCCGGTTTGGAGTGCCACGAGGGTTTATTTAAACAAGAAGTTCTTTTAGCTGCGGATGCGGCCTTTACTGCGAATGTGGCCTCTGTGCGAGCCGTACTCGCCATTGGTAATACATTTTTTGCGCAGCCTGCATTGGCTTTTTTACAACAAGGCGATGAGCAACCCGCAGCCAATTAGTATAACGGACGGGATGGCCCTGGCTTCATACTTAGGGGGTGGCACGGCATGGTTAGGGTAGCGTTTTCGGCTGCTGTCCCGTCCTTCCTTTTGAGGTTCAAACCGGTAGAAGATGGTAACGGTGTCGACCTGGAGTTTGGGATTGACAGCGTCGGGTAAGTCAGTTACTTCCGTGACATCCGTACTGTCATCAGTGACAGTGGCGATGCCGGGGGCGATGTCGGTAATGTCAATAATTTCGAGGCTGTCAGTACTGCCACCGATTTTAATGTTGCTATTACTGTCGGTGTGCGACAGGGCGGGTTTAAAGCGCAGTTGCCATGCCACCCGCTGCAACTCGGCATCGAGGGCCAGCACAGCTTTGATGGGTGGTGAGCCAGTGCTCAAGTCGCGCCGTGTGATGGAAAAACCACTCACTCGGCCATCGGGCTTCACGGTGAGTAGAGCGTAAATAGTACCGCCCACGCCAGCTTGAAGCGCCAGCTTGGGGTAGCTGATAAAGTGCCGGAGGTACTGATTGAAAACCTCCGCTGCATCCGTTCGTTCGGCCGAATCGGCCATGTGCCAGTAGCGCGGCAGCAAAGGCATCATGCCCGCAGAGGCGGTCGGCGGTGGAGCGACCCACGATGTTTTCCCGCTTTTGCCGTGGGGCGGGATTGTGGTGCTCCGTTGGGCGCTGGCCTCGCGGGCCAGCCCCATCCCCAGCACGAACAAAATAAAACAAATAAGCCAGCGGTACATCACTTCTTCCTTCAATAAAAGCCTTCGCTGCTAGGCCGCAGGCAGTAAAAGCTATCCGCGTTAGACTGCTACGGGCGCCTTGATAGGCGGCCACGGTTCGTAGTTCTCCAACTTAAAATCCTCAAACTGGAAAGCAAAAATATCCATAACACCGGGGTTTATTAGCATCTGCGGCAGCGGGCGTGGCTCGCGTTCCAGTTGCAGGCGGGCTTGCTCCAGGTGGTTGCTGTAGAGGTGGGTGTCGCCGCCGGTCCAGATAAACTCGCCGGGCTGCAGGCCGGTTACTTGGGCTACCATGAGAGTGAGCAGCGCGTAGGAAGCAATGTTGAAGGGCACGCCCAGGAATACATCGGCCGAGCGCTGGTAGAGCTGGCAGGAAAGCTTGCCATCGGCCACGTAGAACTGAAACAGTGCGTGGCAGGGCTGTAGCTTCATTTCGGGCAGTTCGGCCACGTTCCAGGCCGAGACGATGATGCGGCGCGAGTCGGGCTGGGTCTTGAGCTGCTGGATGACCTGGCTGATTTGGTCGATGTGGCCGCCGTGGCCGTCGGGCCAGGAGCGCCACTGGTGGCCGTACACTGGGCCCAGCTCGCCGTTGGCATCTGCCCACTCGTCCCAGATTTTTACGCCGTGCTCTTTGAGGTAGGCAATGTTGGTTTCGCCCTTCAAAAACCATAGCAACTCGTGGATTATACTCTTCAGGTGCACCTTTTTGGTGGTCACCAGCGGGAAGCCATCCGCTAAATTGAACCGCATTTGCGGCCCAAAGATGGAAACCGTGCCCGTGCCCGTGCGGTCGGTTTTGACGGTGCCAGTTTCAAGAATTTGGCGAAGAAGAGCTTGGTACTGGCGCATAAGCAGATACTAAATCAGAAAGCTCAAAAATAGAGAAAGCCGCCCAGTTGGGAGCGGCTTTCTCAAAATCAGGCACTTTGCATTTTAGTCAACTGCCGTGGCTACTTGCTTGGTTTCGTGCTTTTGCACAGCCGAACGAATCCGCGATGCCATGCCATACAAGTCGTCAAGTGTTACAATATCCACTCGTTCGCCGCCTTCTACATCAAACAACGTAACGTACTTCTTGCTGCCATTAAAATGGAGCCGGCAGATTGGCTTGCGGTTGTTATCATCCAGCAGAATGCCGCAGTAAGATTGCACATCTCGCATGACCACCCGATTGACCGGCACTGTTTTACGCAAAATAGCCCGCACTATCATAAAGCCTTCTGTCTCCTCCACGGTAGTTTGAATGTCTTTGGCTTCTGGCTCAGCTTGAGCTGCGGGCTCGGGCATAGGAGCCGCCGGAACTTCATTTACTAAAGGACCTTGGCCGCTGGTATCAATCATAGCCGAGCGCAAACGCATGGCGATTTTATCGTTCAGGAACTGGTGAAACGAACGGTGTACCAGCAGGCTAAACTGCTCTTTCAGTTTAGGCGTGAGTACACCTTCATACACTTGCTTCGATACGAAGTTGATAAATTCAGTCGATGGCTGGGTGAACTGTTCGTCGAAGTACTTCTTGAAAGCCCGCATGTACTTGAGGTTATAAGCTGCGAACAGCATGTCCTCAATGTTGAAAGCGGCTTTGCTAAGCTTTTTAATTTCAGAAACGTCGTTTTCGCTAAAATTGGAAAGGTCAAATTCCAGGAAAGGCCGTTCGTCCATCTTGTTGGCTTGTTCTAGGTCAGTAAACAAACGGTAGACAAGGCCATTGGTAAGAATGGCAATCCGTGCTTCCGTGACATGGAAATAGCGAAACAATTGACTGGCGTGATTAATATTTAAATCACCGCCGACATGCTTGCATTCAATGAGAATAATTGGTTTGCCGTCACGCATGATGGCATAATCAATCTTCTCGCCCTTCTTAGAGCCTGTTAAAATTTACGGATAAGGTGTCGAATGCTGGATAAATAGAGCGTTGCTTCGGCGCTGCTGGTCTC
>NZ_JAJFAW010000046.1 GCF_020711255.1 Hymenobacter plasmatis | reverse complement strand
AGCGGTGAATGCGCAGGAACACGGCCGGGTCGAGCCGCTCGGCCAGCTGGCCCAGGGCCGTGCGCAGCGGGTAGTGCCTGCCGGCCGCGTGCAGCAGCACGCCGTTGCCGGTGGCTTCGAAGTAGCACACCTCGGCGGCCGGCACGAAGAAGCTGCGCTCGGGCAGCTTCACCAGAAACTGGTCCTGATAGTCGGGCACAGGCGGGGCGGTCCAGCTGTGCAGCAGGGCCGCCAGCGCGGGGCCGGGGGCCGGGCTTTGGCGCAGCAGCAACTGCGGCGGCAGCCGGCCCACGCAGTCGGCAAACCGGTCGGGGTCCAGCGGTTTGAGCAGGTAATCGACGGCGTGCAGGGCGAAGGCCTGCACCGCGTACTGGTCGTAGGCCGTCACGAACACCACCAGCGGGAGCGGCTGGCCGGCCGCCTGCAGCCGCCGCAGCACCTGCACGCCATCAAGGTCAGGCAGCTGCACATCAAGGAAAACGACGTCGTATGCGCCGGTGTGCAGGGCGGTGAGGGCCTCGGTGCCGTTGGCGGCTTCGCCCGTTACGGCCAGCGCCGGAAAATCGGCCAACAGTTCGCGCAGCAGGCTGCGCGCCAGGGGCTCGTCGTCGACCAGCAGCGTGCGGATGGGGCTCATGCGGGCTCTGGGGTAACGCCGGCCACCGCCCGCCGGAACGGGATGGACAAGCGCAGGCAGTAGCCGCACGCCGGGGCCGACTCCACCGCCAGGGCATAGTCCGGGCCGTAGAGCGTGGCCAGCCGGCTTTCCAGGTTGCGCAGGCCGATGCCCCGCGCGGCGGTGTCGGCCGCGCCCCGGCCGTTGTCCTGCACTTGCAGCAGCAGCCGGTCGCCCTGTTTTTCGGCCCGCACGGCCAGCTCGCCGGCCCCGGCGCGGGGCGCCAGGCCGTGGCGCACGGCGTTTTCCACCACTGGCTGCAGTAGCAGGGCGGGCAGCAGCGCCCCTTCGGTATCGGGGGCAATATTGTAGCGCACGGCCAGCCGGTCAGGGAAGCGGGTTTGCTCGATTTCCAAGTAGAGCCGGGTGAGGCGCAGCTCCTGTTCCAGGGTCACTTCCTGCTCGTCGGTACCTTCCAGCACCAGCCGCAGAAACTGGCTGAGCTGGGCCAGCATGCGCCGGGCGGCCTTCACGTCCTGGCTCATCAGGGCCGAGACGGCGTTCATGGAATTGAAGAGAAAGTGCGGCTGGAGCTGCATTTTCAGGGCCTGCAGCTGGGCCTGCACCAGCTGGGTTTCGAGCTGGGCGGCCCGCACCCGGCCTTCGCGGTACCGCTCGCGGTACTGCACGGCGTAGGCGATGCAGAGCAGCATCCAGTAGATGGGCACCCAGTTGTTGGCGTTGGCGACGACGGTATTTAGAGAGATGGCGCCCGGCGTAGCCCCGCTGCCGTGCATCACGGTGGCGTACACCAACCGGTAAGCAAGCGTGAGGACGTAGCTGGCCGCCGCGTGGGCCAGCAGGTGCGGCAGCCGGTGGCGGCGTTCGAGGAGGTTGAAGCGCGCCGCCAGGGCGAACACCACGGGCGTGAGCAGCCCCCAAATCAGCCCGTGCAGCAGGCGCCCGCCCAGGGCCTCGCGCCAGTCGGTGGGCGTGCCGGCCGAGAGGTTCTGCACGAAAATCAGCAGCACCATGAACCCGCTGAACAGCAGCCACGCCAGGGCAATGGTGGCGCCGCTCACCAGGGGCGGGGTCTTCTGCGGCGTTTTCAAGGGCCCTGCGGTCGTGCTCATGCGCTTTAAAGGTAGCGAAACCCACCGCCACCGCGCCGTCCTGGCATTCAGAATGGCCTTTTTGGCGGGCCAATGGGCCTTCGGGCCGGTATTGGGCGAGCTCGATTACCCCGCCGGGGCTAAGCGCACGGGAAGTTTGTGAAAAAGGTTAGCCGTAGCAGGCGCGGGCCTCCCACCGAGAGTCAGACAATTCTCACTAGCCTGTTTAACCTTTGTACCAAACTTTTAACCAAGGCCAATTTTCCCGGGGATGGCCACCGCAGCAGTGACACAGTAAGGCAGTAAGGTGGGTTAGCCGGCAATGCACGGAGGAAGTCGCACTGCGTTTCCCAGGAGCGTTCTGAAGTCTGGCACTCAGTGCCCCGTGTGAGCTACCGGCGCAACGAATCGGAGGTTGTTCAAGAACACCCGGTGCTCGGCGTGAATAAGATTGTGTCCAGTGACCGGCGCGCAACAGCTCGCTTAACTTTTCAATCAAGGCCATCTCTCACATTTTATAAGCAAGGTTGCCGAAGCTTCTATTGGAAGCATTTCAGCCCGTAACTCATTACCCGAAGCTGAAAAATTCAATAAACCTTACCAACATGCTCAATAGGGCGTTTTGGGAGGGCAAAATCGAGGCTTTACTGTAGTTGCTGCGCTGAGGTTTCGCTTATAAAACGTGCTAGTTGGCTCCTCTGAGGGCTCAGGCGACTTATAAAACGTGGTAATTCGTTGTTAGTTAGAAGTTAGTATAAAGTTAGTAACTAATAATTACTCCTTGAAAAAAGCCGGAATGACTTATAAAAAGTGGTGCAAGCGCATGAGCAGCCCGAGGCTCAGCAGTAACTGGAGCTACTTATAAAACGTGGTTTTAAGCGGGTAATATACTGCCGCTACTTAGAAAAGTGCAATCCATGTGGTCGTTAGGTCAATCTGTTTTTTTGTTGTTTTCTTGTTTGTTCTGGCCCGTGGTTTGAACCACCACCCTAAAAGCTATTCCGAATGCGCATCAACAACCTTTGTGAATTTATTTGTTAATCCTTGTCTATTTGTAGGGCTCACAAGTACCTGATAATCAATAGCATATAAAGGTATAAAACCACTTTTTATAAGCGAAAAACCACTTTTTATACCTTTTATTACCACGTTTTATAAGTGAACTCTCACGTTTTATAAGTCTAGCCACCACGTTTTATAAGTGAAAAACCACGCCCAACTACCACTGTGGTTTTTTAGCTACCGGCTCATTACATTTGCTTCATCCCGCCGCCTTATGTCCTAGTCTATGAAGCCCGAAGATACCGCCGTTGTCCTAGTTGAGCCTGCTCCGGTCCCGGTCGTCCGCCAGCACAATGCCATCACCCAGGCCCGCTACGACTACACGGCCTGCCAGCTGGACATCTTCTTTTACCTGCTCTCCCGGCTGCGCCGGGACGACACGGCGGACCAGGAGTACACCATCTACGTGAAGGACGTGGAGGCGCTGACCGGGCGGCAGTGGAACTACCAGCAGCTGCGCGAAGCGACGGCAGATATGGGCTCGCGCATGTTCGAGGTGGAAAACGAGCGCACCTACCAGCAGCTGTGGATGTTTCAGCGGGTGGAGTACATCAAGGGCAAGGGCTGCCTGCAGATTCAGCTGGCGGCGCCCATCCGGCCCTTCCTGTTCAACCTCAAGGAGAACTTCACCTCCTACCAGCTGCACTCGGCCCTGAAGCTGAGCAGCAAGTACGCCAAGCGCATCTACCAGCTGGTAAGCCAGTGGAAGGACAAGACCTCGACGCGCACCTACCCGCTGGACGAGTTCAAGCAGATGCTGCACCTGAAGGACCCCAAGGGCAAGGAGCCGGAGCTGTTTCAGAACATCAGCCAGCTCAAGGCCCGCGTGCTCGACATCGCCGTGCGCCAGGTCAGCGAGCACACCGACCTCAAGATTAACTACGAACTGGTCAAGAAGGGCAGGGCCTACGACGCGGTACGTTTCACCATTGCCCGCCAGCAGCCCCAGCAGCTGCCCATTCCCTTCGAGCAACCTTCGGAGGATGCCCGGGCCAACGCGGCCCGGCAAAGCCTGGAACAGCTGGGCATCACCCAGCCCCAGCTGGTGGCCACCATCTTGGGCGACCCGAAGCACCTGGACCAGCTGTTCAAGTTTACCTATCAGCTCAAAACCGACAAGGTCAAGGCGACCAAGAATCCCGGTGGGCTATTTTTGAAAATCTGTGGGTTACGATAAGCCGCTGACTAAACCGACTACCGTTCCCATAACCTGAATTAGTGGACCTGGTCATGTTCACGGCCGACCACTGCGCGACCAGCGAGCAGCTGCGGCCCGTATTCGAGCTGTTTGCGACGTATAAAGCGTACGCGGGCATTGCGTTTTTGCGCTTGGATGCCGACCAGACCCCGGTTGCCAAGCAGGCCTTGCAGCAGCAGAATACGCCGTTTTTTGTCACTTACGACCAGGGACGCCTGGTGCACTGCGACACGTTGCACACCGAACAGCAGCTGCACGCCCTGCTGCACACCCTGCGCCAGCCCGCTTAGCCGGTTGCCTTACGCCACTTCCTGCCAGGCGGGCGCTTCCACCGGCTCGGGGCGGGGAGAGCGGGCGGTATGCGCCAGCAACTCCCCCGAAACGGAAACCAATGTGCTGGCCAGCACCGGTCGGGAAGGCATCGGCTCCCTCCGGCCCGGGTCGGCCTGGGCCTTCCAGCGGGCCACGTCCTGCGGGGTGTATTTCGTCCAGACTCCCTCCCGAAAACAGGCCAGGCAGCAGAACAGCAAACCAAACAACACGCAAAAACTCATGGCAACGGACCGGGTGAAGGCTCCTGATGGGAGCCGATGGGCGGTGTACCCCCGGGCCCTGGGAAAAGTTGCGGCCTTTGGGCTTCTTCTTCTATCTTTGGGTACCTGCTGGGCAGTGGGTTGCCACTTTTGTAGCAGTAGAAGGAGAACCGCCCCGCTGGGCGGTTCTCCTTCGTCTATTTAGGGCAAGCCGGTTAATTGACGACTATATGACGTGGCTGGAGGCAATTCTGGGGGTGCTTTTCGTCGTGTCCAGCGGCTTGGCCGTGGCCGCGCAGCGACGCTACCTGGCCCTGCAGCGCAAGCACAAGGTGCTGCAGCGGCTCTACGACAAAGCCGAACAGCAGCTCAGCACCTTGTGGGCCAGTAAAAAGGAATAAGAATAAGAAAAACAGCCTTGGCAGTCCGCTGCCGAATGAATACCCCATGACGCGACAGGAACTGGAAGCCGCGGGCTTCGTTTACGCCGATTACCTGCCTCAAGGAACCCGCTACGGCGAGGGTGACCTGTACGTGCTGCTGTCCGGGCGAAAAACCGTCCGCGTCTACTTGCCGACGGCCTCTGACGTGGTGGAAATTGCGACCGGGGACATTTTCGCGCCGGAGGTGCACTACCAGGGCCCGGTCACCGACGTGGAAGAGCTGCTGCGGTACGTACACGGCGCCCTGCTCTAAGTCCCGACGCCCTTACAGCGCGGCCGCCCGGCCCTTCGCCAACTCGAACAACAGCTCGCGGGCCCGAAACAGCTGGGCTTTGACGGTGCCCAACGGGGCTTGGGTTTCGGTGGCAATTTCATCGTAGCTGCGTTCCTCGAAATAGCGCAGGCGCACGAGCCGCCGGTACTTGGGCGGCAGCCGTTCCACCAGGGCCTGCACCAGTTCCTGCCGCTGCTGCCGGATGTAGGCCTCCTGGGGGTCGGGGTCCTGGGCGGGTACTTCCAGGAAGAAGCCTTCGCTGGTTCCCGTGGATACTTCCTGATGAATGGACTGGGTGTGAAGCTTTTTGCGACGGACAAAGTCGATGCTGTGGTTGCTGGCGATGCGAAACAGCCAGGTGCTGAAGGCGTACTCCGGCCGGTAGCAGGCCAGGGAACGAAAGGCCTTGGCAAACACTTCAAGGGTGAGGTCGTCGGCGTCGTCGGGGTCGTGCACCATTTTCAACACCACGTGGTACACGGACCGGCGGTACCTGTCCAGCAAGGCTTCGTAGGCGTTGGCCTGGCCGGCCAGCGCGGCTTGAATGCAGGCCACATCGTGTTGGGCGCGCGCGGACAGCTCGGGTTTGGGGTCGGTGTTACCAGCAACAAAAGTCATGGACAGGGAGGGAAAGCAGAAGCGCCCCAAGAACCGAACAAAAGAGCGAACTACGGCCCCGGGCGGGGAGCCGCTCTTCGGGGCAATTACCCGGATAAACCGGACGGTTTACCAGAAGTACCCGGCTATGGTGGAAAGTAGTCCGGGCTTTCCCGGCCAACGCCACTGCAACAGCCCCTTGCTGCTATAAAAAGGCCGGATACGGTGGCGCTGATTTAAAAATCAATGGGCTGATTGAAGAGCACTTCCCGCCGGACGGACGCATTTATCTTGTTGAACCTTATTCTCATGCGGATACCCAGGGTTTTCTCACCCGCTTTAACGCGCAGCTAGTCCAAAAACGACCCGGTGACCTGCTCTTAAAGACTTCACCTTGTCGCGGCGCCACACATTCCGCACCAGATTTCATTATACTTCCTTCTTACCCGTACAACGACAGGAGGCCTAAACCGGCCTGCGCAGTGCCTGGTGCTATTCCGTTGCGGACGCCGCTGAGTGATTGGCTTCGTTGCGAACTATAGCAAACAACTCCTCTTCGGACACCTGGAGCACCCGCGCCAGCTGCTGCAACTCCTCCACGGTGCACGTGCCCGGGCGGAGCTTGCGGGTGTCGTAGGTACGGGCCGATACTCCCCAGGCCGCCACGATGCGCTTGCGGGTGCCGGCTACTTCGAGCAATTCCGCCAAGGTGCCGGGGTGGTGTACCCGGGGAGGACTGGTCAGCGGCTCGGTAAAAGCGACGGTAGGGGCAGCAACTTTCGACATCAGAAAAAGCTAAAAAAGGCACAGAATAAAGCGCGTAAGGTATGCTCTTTACGTCGTAGCTGAAAAACCAGCTTAGCCATTTTTAGAAAATCAAGCCGGCTGGGCTTTCGCAATGCCATTGCTACTGCTACTGGCCATTACCACAGACACCAGTCCTCGCCCCGCAGCAGCAACCGATGGCCGCCGCCGCCCTGGGCTGCTTCCGTGGCCAGAGTCTGCTCTTCCCAACTCGCGCACTCGGCTACTACCAGCGCCAGCCACTGCCGCAGCTGCCCCGCGGCCGTGCATCCGCTGATATACTGCTCAGCGGATTGCCGGCGGTCCGGGGTAATGGCGGGGTGCTGCAAAATGCAGCGCAGCTCGGCGCGGAGTGCCTCCACTGCCGGAGCGCCGGGCAACTGGGATACTGCGGGCATGAGTGAGCGGGTAAAGTGAGGCCGGCCGCGAGTTCAGCCGCCCCGGGTTCTGGCGGAGCGGCTGAGCGCGGGCGGGGTTAGCGCATCAGGTTGGACTTCATCAGCAGCACCGGGCCGGCCACCACATCCACGGGGGAGTACTGGTCGAACGGGTAGGTCTCAAACCAGGCGGCCGTGGCCAGCGGGTTGATGGGCCGGCGGCGGTCTTTGCCTTCGTCATCAAAAACGAGGATATACCCTTCGTAGGGCCCGTGCTGCGGGCAATGCACGTCGATGTAACTCGCCTCCAGCGCCGCGCAAAGCTGGGCTAGCTGAAAGGTTTTGCGGCCCTTCTCCGGGCGCACCTCGCGCACGCTGCCGTCCACGCCCAGCAGCATGGCGGCGCCCTCGGCGGGGAGCATCGCGGCGTGCTGGCTCCGGAAGTATTCTCCCAGCGCCTCCCGCGAAGGGTATTCCAGCGCGCCCACTACCTGCAGCGGGCTGCGGTCGTAGGTCGTGGTAGGGAAGAGGTTGCCGGTGGTGCCACACAGGGCCACAATCTGGGTGGGCTGGCCGGCGCGGGTGCGCAGAAACAGGCGGGGAGGCAGGGGGAAATTGGCTCCCTCGGGCTTTACCAGTTCCGTGTTGTGCAGACTAAAGAGCAGGGACTGCGGGCGAGTTGAGCGAGGGGCTTTTTCCATGATACAGAGCTGATTTATTGCTGGTTGCTTCTGTATCATAAACGAATTAACGCCTCCCGTAGTTCTCTTTTTGCGCTATATTTAATACCTTTTTGCTCTTTTCATCCAACCTTCTTTACCCCACAGCCCAGCCCTCACTAGACCCCAAAAGCGCAACGGCCTGGCTCAGCTGTTGCGCCCGGAATGGATAGCCGCTAGTCCACGGCAAACATGGTTGCCTGCCGGGCCATCCGCTGCAGGGGCACGCGCTCAGGATGCACCCGCGGCCGACGCCAGCGTTGCCGCTGGAATTGCCAGGCGCCGGTGCGGGCTCCGGCTGGTTGCGGGCGGCTGCTCCCGCGAGGGCTCAAACCAATCCCGGTAGGCAGTCGTCAGCCGGTCGGCCACGATGGCCAGGCGCTCGGTTTCGCCGGCGCGCAGTACCCAGACGTGGGCACTGCCGCAGCCGACCTCGTAGCCGGCACCCAGCAATTTCTTCACTGCCCCCGCCAGCCCGCGCAAATCGACGGTGTGGCTGTGGGCCTGCACGTGCCGGCGCAAGGCCTCCAGGCGGCGCTTTTCAGCGGCGTCAGCGGGTTTCTGCTCAATGGCCAGGTAGGCCTGCTGGGGCGGGAAGGGATTAGCTAAAGGAATAGATTTCAGGAACTGAGTCATGAGAGTAGGGTAGGGGGGTGAAGGGAAGCCAAAAAGGAGGTGCTACTCAGCGCGCCTGCAGGTAGCGAATGTCCCGGAAGCCGGCCAGCAGCCGGGCCGTGGCAAAAGCCTGGGCCAACCGGCCGCGGTAGTAGTCGGCGTGCAGCTGGCCGACGTGGGTGAATTCATAGGCGAGCCCGGTAGGGCCCAGGGGCTGCAGAAACTGGTCGGCCTCCTCGGCACTGAAGCCGCTCAGGTCGCGGCCGCCCCGGCAGAGCAGCACCTGCCCCCCCGGCCGCTCCCCCGGGCCCCGCTCATACACCTCGTAGATGAGGCCCACGGCCTGCTCGCGGGGATAAAGCACGGCGTCGCCGATGGTTAGCTGGTGGGGAGTATTCATCGGGAGGGGTGTAGTAAGGTTTAAAGCAAAAGCAGGCTATACTGGCCGCCCTGGTTTTCACGGGTGGTGCGAACCGCCTCGCGCGCAATGGGCCGCAAGGACTTCACCAGGGCTTCGAGGACCTGAAAGTCGTCCGCCGTGGCCACGCCCAGCTGCAGGCGCCCGGCCACTTCCAGCGTCAGGCCTTCGTTGTTGAGGCCGTAGCCGCGCTGCTGCATGTCGGCTTCCACGTCGGTCAGCGCGGCGGCAACCCGGGCGCGGTACTGGTTCCAATCGGGGTCCCCGAAAACGGGGGCTTCGGCTGCATTCATGGGGCGGTGGGGAAGTAATGACAGGGTAGTGATGAGCAGGTAAGGAGCCGGCCGGAGGGGCAGCCGCCGGCAGCGGCTGCCCGTGGCGGAACTCAGGCCGCGGCCAGCCAGCTGAGTTCGGCGTCCCGGTACTGCCGGCTGACCTCGTCCTCGGCCTGCGCGAATTCCAGCACCCGGGCCGGCGCGGGGGCGGGGGCTGCTTCGCCCGCTTCTTCGACTCCCAGAATCAGCTTGGCGGCGCGCTGGGCCTTGCTGGCGGCTTGCAGCACCAGCTTTTTATCGTTTTTGAGCCGCTCCAGCCACGTCTGGATGTAGGCCACGGCATTGGTCTCGGTCTGCGCGGTATCGAGGCCGGCGGCCGCGCACAGGAAGGAAGCGCCCATCTCCGCCGTCAGCTCCTCGCGGGCGTAGCTGGCCGAAAGCTTGCCTTCGCCGGCGGTCAGGTCCGGGCGGTCCTGCCGGGAAGCGTGGCCGGTGCTGTGGGTCAGCTCATGAAACAGCGTAGCGTAGTAGCCTTCGCCCGTGGTGAAGGTGTCCCGGGCGGGCATGTTGACCAGGTCCAGCGACGGGGAGTAGTAGGCGCGCTGGTGCCGGTGCTCAATGGCGGGGCGCCCTTCCCAGCGGCACACAATGGCTTCGGCCGCCGCTATGGGCGTGTGGTCGTGGCGCTCCACGGCGGGCAGGTCAAACTCGATGCCCTCAATGTCTTCCACCGAAAACACGGTGTAGTACTTCAGGAAGGGCAGCTTTTCCTCTTTGCCGGTTTGCTCGTTCTCGCGCACCGACACGTTGTAGTACACGACCGGATGCCCCTTGGCGCCCTTGCGCACATTGCCCCCCAACGCCAGCGCCTGTTTGAAGGTCAGGAAAAAGGGCAGGGCGCCGCTGAAGTGCAGCAGAAAGGCGTTGATACCCGAGTATGCGGCACCCGTGGCGTAGTTGCGGGGCAGGCCATACACCGCGTTCCACGGCTTGCGCCACGGAATCACGCCGCCTTCCAGCGCCGCCACAATGCGGTCGGTTACAATCTGGTACACATCGGGGCGGGTAGGGGCGGCGGTGGCCGTTGTGCGGGTGGCGGACTTGCGGGTCTTTTTCATAGTAAAGCGCTGTTTTTGTGAGCGTTTGTTATACCTATTAAACGAAAATAGCCCTCCCATAGTTTGCTTTTTGCTCCTTATTTTATATCTTTTTGCTCTTTTTATTCAGCCTTCTTTCCCCACTGCCCCCTCCGGGAGCGGATTAAATCAACCACTTCTTTCAACTGGTCAGCTTTAAGCCTGAGGAGTTGAGAAACCACTTTTTATAAGCGAAGGGGTGCCCCGACGCGGGCCTGTTATTGGGCAGGCTGACGGCGGGGCGCGGCGGGCTGGTGACGGTTGCGCACGGCCCTTCAGGCCCGACTCAGCGTCCAGACAAACTATTGTTTTTAGCTTTCTTGTTACTAATTTTATTAGTAGCGCGTATCATTGTGGGTACGCCTACTCTATACCACCCATGCGCAACGTCGAACTAATCCCCGTCCATGACTCCCAGACCCCGTTTTTACTACCGCTTTTCAGCTGTTCGGTATCCGCCGGCTTTCCCTCGCCGGCATCGGACTATACCGATGAGCTCTTCGATTTGAACCGCCTGCTGCTGCGTCACCCGGACGCCACGTACCTGGTGCGGGTGAGCGGGGAGAGCATGAAAAACGCCGAGATTCACGAAGGCGACCTGCTGGCCGTGGACAAGCAGCTGGAAGCCGACCACAACCACATCGTGGTGGCCGTCGTGGATGGGGAGTGCACCGTCAAGCGCCTGGTCTGCGTGCACGGCACCTGGTGGCTCAAGCCGGAGAACCCCGACTACCAGCCCTGGGAGATTCGCGACGCCGGCGACGTGCGCATCTGGGGGGTGGTCACCCACGTGCTTCACGAGCTGATACCTGGCAAATTGGCGGCTTTGCTGCGCACCCGCGACTAGCCATGTATGCCTTAGTCGACGCCAACAACTTCTACGTGTCCTGCGAGCGGGTCTTCCAGCCCCGGCTCGACGGCCGGCCCGTCGTGGTCCTTTCAAACAACGACGGCTGCGTGCGACTTGTTGCCTGTGAACTAACTAAGCAGGCGTTCTTTAGCTCGGGCTAAAGAACAAC
>NZ_JAJFAW010000045.1 GCF_020711255.1 Hymenobacter plasmatis | reverse complement strand
CTACTGCTCACCCAACCACTTCGAAACCCATCTTCAAACAACGTCCCAATTGTGTCCGGCTTAGCTAGACCACCTCAGCCTAAATGCTTGATTACTAAGGTGCCCAGTAATACGCATCACTAATTCCGGACGCAACCCCTGTTCTAACGCCAGCGTCACGAAGGTGCGGCGACCGCAGTGGCAGGTCAGCAGTTCCCACTTACGGTACGATTCACTCTCGCGCCGACCGGCCCGGTAGCGGGTGCGCTCAACGAGCGCGTCCAAGCCGGCACGCTGCCCTACTTCCTTCAGATAGGCGTTGAGCTTTTGGTTACTGATGCTGTGAATTTGGCCGCCGAATAGGCCAGTCAGCAGCTCCCTGGCGCCGGGTCGCAACGGAATCATGAGCAATTCCTTGGTTTTGTTCGTGCGTAGGCGCAGCCGCTCGCCCTGCAGGTGCTCGGGCCGCAGGTTGACCAAGTCGGAAAACCGCAAGCCGGTATAGCAAGAGAGCAGAAAAAGGTCCCGGGCGTTGGCCAGCGCCGGGACGTCTGCGAGGTTGACCTGCTCCACGGCCCGCACCTCCTCGATGGTCAAGGTCAGGATGTCCGGGTCTTGTTTCCGCCAGGACAACCCCGCGTAGTTGGCCTTCTCGGTGAGGCCGAATGTATGCGCAAACTTGAGAAAGGCTTTCAGGCGGGTCAGGTTTTTGGCGATGGTGTTGTCCGTGAGCCGCTGCTGGGCCGAGAGGAAGGGGCAGAACCGCGCCCCGAAGGCGGGCGTCATCAGCGCGTCGATATCGAGCGCCTCGCGGGTACTGGTCTGGTACGCCTTTACATGGCCCATCAGAGTGAGGTTGGTCTGGAGGGTGGCCCGGCTGAAGCGCCCGCGCTGATACTCGTTCCACTGCTCGAACGCAGCCAGCAGCGTTGGGCGGGCTCGGCCGGCGCTTCCACCATCGGTACCACAGCCACGACCGGCTCGGGCGCTTGGGGGACCGGCTCGATGGCTTGGCGGAGCTGTTCGGGGGTGGGCACGGTACCGGCTGCCACGTACTCCAGGAAGCAGTTCTCTAGGCGGGTACGCAGGGCCGCTAGCGCGTCGTTGATGCGGTCTGCTTGAGCGTAGCCGCGGGTATTCACCAACTGTGCGGCTTGGTTCCAGCGTTTGGGTTCCACCACACTCAGGCCAGTGTAGATCTTCACTTTGGTGCCGTGGAAGGCGAGCCGGGCGATGATAGGCGTAGAGGTGGATCCGTTGGGGTTTTTAAGGAAAAACGTCAGGCTGGCCATGCGTGCTATTCTGTGTAAATAATTGGAAATCAGACACAAAAATAAACACGACAATAAATTTTCTCAGTTCCAAGCAATTCATTTACAATAACTTACAGCCACTAAAGCCTCCCTCCCCCTGCCGCTATTGGCGGGTTCTGTGCTCTTTCCTCCTTTCCGCCTGCCGGCAAAGAGCCCTGCTGTAGGCCCTCGCTCACGGTAAACAGTCATCGTGGGGCGCACCCTCCGGCCCCAGGGAATCGACTGGGGCTTGCGTCGGCCTGTAGTGGGGCTGGGCCTTTCCCCGTCGGCGCTTTCACCTGGAAAAGACCTTTTACCGAGCTACAGGCTTATTAGCGCAACAGAACGCGGGCTGACCTGGACAAGCCACGGCTTAGCTCAGCTTAGGCCGCGCTCGAATAGTTCTTCCACTTTCCGCTCGAGCTCCGCTACCCGTTCGTCCAGCAAGGCCGGGGCCCGCAGGTGCGTGGTGAATACCCCCCGTACTTCCCATATTTCCAGGGCTTGGCTCAGCGCGAGCTCCTGGCTGCCATAGTCGGGGTTGTCGGCGCGCAGCTTGAGAAGCTGGTCGTTTTCAAGCCGCTCGATCAGGCGCCGGATGAGGAGCTTGCCCGGGGTGACAAACACGTAAACGTTGCCCGTTTTCAGGCGGGGCTGGGCCTTGTCGACGCGGCTGCACAGCACAATGTCCTGGTGGCGCAGGCCCTGCCGGTGCAGCAGCATGTCGGCCCCCGATACCTCGAAGGCCCGCGTTGGGCCCGTGAGTTGGTGCGGCAGTTGCAGCCACGGGAGCGCGTCCACAAAGGCGGGGTCGTGGTGATGCACGATGTACTCCAACGCCCGGTTGCGGTACACCAAGGGCGTCACGTTTTGCGGGTGCTCAGCCGGGGCGACCGGGGAAGGCGCGGGGGCCGGCTGCTGCAGCTGCTCCTGGAAAATATCGAAATGATACAGCTCGTTTACGGTGAGCTCTTTCGTAAGTAGCAAGTCTACTGATAAGCCAAAATGCTGAGCAATCTGGATCAACGTCTCCATTTTGGGCTCCGAGCGGCCCTCCTCGTACGCGCCGACGCTGGGCCTGGCCAAGCCGAATAATTCGGCAAAAGCGGCCTGGCTTAGCTTTTTAACGGTTCGGATCTTGCGGATGTTCTTGCCAACGAAGGACATAGTACGGTAAGATTATTTCGCTCAAAACATGAGCATATTCAAAACTTTGCTTATCATTGTGGCGTAAATCTACCACAAGTCCGGCGAAGCTCAGCCAAAGCCGCTACTTTTTTGAGCAGGCTCGCTTTTCACTCTTATTGCATGACCCACCCCTACTTCGCCACCGTTCACGGCTACCTGCTGGAATTGGGCTTCGACATCTGCCACGCCGACGCGCAGGAAGGCGTGTTGGTCGTCGACAAGCCGGAGCTGGCCATCCGCAACCTCGTCATCGGCTGCGGCGACCCGCTGCTGATCCTGGAGCAGTACCTGCTCGACCTGCCCGCCCCCTCGCTGGCAGTGTACCAGCGCCTGCTGCAGAAGAACCGCGACATCATCCACGGCGCTTTTGCCCTGGATGACTCCGGCCGCAAGCTCATCTTCCGGGACACGCTGCAAATCGATTCCCTGGACCTGGCCGAGCTGGACGCCTGCGTCAACTCCCTGGGTTTGCTGCTCAGCGAGTTCGCCGATGAGCTGATTCAGTTTTCCAAGCCCCTCCCCGCTTAACCTTCCCCGCCATGAACCTCCTCAACCGCCTCTTCAAAATCGGCCAGTCGGAAGCCCACGCCGCCGTCAACCACCTCGAAGACCCCATTAACATGACCGAACAGGGCCTGCGCGACCTGCGCCGGGACCTCGACAAAAGCCTGCACGGCCTGGCCGAAGTCAAGGCCCTGGCCATCCGGGCCCGCAACGAAGGCGAAAGCTTCCGCACCAGGGCCTCGGACTACGAAAGCAAGGCCGTACTCCTGCTCCAGCGCGCCCACAAGGGCGAACTCGACTCGGCCGAAGCCGACCGCCTCGCCGGCGAAGCCCTGCTAAAAAAGGCCGAGAACGAGGCCCAGGCCGCCCGCGCGGCCACCGACCAGGAAAAATTTGAGCACTCGGCCGCCCAGATGGACCAGAACGTGAGCTCGCTCAAGTCGACCATCAGCCAGTGGGAAAACGAGCTCAAAACCCTCAAGGCTCGCGTGACGGTGAGCACGTCCACCCTGGCCATCAACAAGCAGCTGGCGCAACTCGACTCCTCGGGCACGGTGGCATTGCTCGAGCGCATGAAGGAAAAGATCGCCGTGCAGGAAGCGCTGGCGGAATCCTACGGTGAAATCGCCCAGGCCGGCAAGAGCCTCGACGCGGAAATCGACCAAGCCCTGGGCGCTAGTGGTGCTGGCAAAGCCAGCCGGGACCTGCAAGCCCTGAAAGCCAAGCTGGGCTACCGCGAATAGCTTAAAAAGGGCCGGGCTGGCTTGGGATTTATTCTAATACTGCTACCTTTAAGCTGCCCTAGATATGCCTATGACCGAACTTTTACAAGCCGCCATCTCCCCGCCTAATCTGCTGCCCACGAGCCTGCTGGTTTTCGTGCTCCTGTACTGGCTCACGGTGCTGCTGGGCTTGCTCGATCTGAAGACCGTGGACCTGAGCGTCCACGACCACGGCCACGCCCATTTCGACAGCTCCCCCGGCCACGACGGCCTCGGCACCGGCTGGCTCAACGGCGCGCTGGCCTTCTTCAACCTGGGCCGCATCCCGCTGATGATCTTCCTCAGCTTCGTGTTTTTGCCGCTCTGGGCCGGCAGCATTCTGGCCAACTACTACACCGGTAACACCTCGCTGCTGCTGGGGCTGGCCTTTCTGCTGCCCTTGTTCATCGGCAGCCTCTTCGTGGCCAAATTCCTGACCCTGCCGTTCGTGCAGCTGTTTTCGGCCCTGGAAAAAGACCACGACGGCGGCGCGGTGGTCCTCGGCAAGGTGTGCACCGTGCTGCTGCCCGCCACGGCCGAGCGCCTGGGCCAGGCCGCGGTCCACATCGACGGCGCGCCCTTGATGCTCAACGTGCGGAGCCTCAACGCGCCGCTGGGCAAGGGCGAAACGGCGCTGGTCATTGACTTCGACCCGGCGCGCAAATGCTACCTGATCGAGCCGTTCGCCACGCATTAGCCCCCCGGCCTAAGATGCTGCCCCTGCTGAAAAAATGCCGCCGCTCTTTCGCGGACACCGCGGTCGAAGTGGCCTTCGAAGCCCTCGCCGACGGCTTGTTTGGTTCGCTGGCGCGCCTTTTCGATTAACCACTCTACTACCACGACAATCACTCCTCATATTTCTACACCCCTACTCGCATGCTAGCTTCCCTTTCCTGGGCCGTTTTGATTATCATCGGCCTGTTTCTCCTTGGCTTCCTGGCGGTCGTCGCCAAGATGTATAAAAAAGCCGTGCAAGGGGAAGCCCTCCTGCGCACGGGCATGGGCGACGCCAAAGTGTCGTTTTCCGGCATCATCGTGGTGCCCATCCTCCACATACTGGAAGTGATGGACATCAAGCTGAAAACCATCGTCATTTCCCGGGCCGGCGCCGAAGGCCTGGTGTGCAAGGACAACATGCGCGCCGACGTGAAAGTCAACTTCTTCATCCGGGTGAACAAGACCCACGAGGACGTGGTGAACGTGGCCCAGAGCATCGGCGCTCACCGCGCCTCCGACCCCGTCGCGCTGGAAGGCTTGTTCGACGCCAAGTTTTCGGAAGCCCTGAAAACCGTGGGCAAGCACTTCGACTTCATCGAGCTCTACAACTCCCGCGAGCAGTTCAAGCAGGAAATCCTGCGCATCATCGGCACCGACCTCAACGGCTACGTGCTCGACGACTGCGCCATCGACTACCTGGAGCAAACCCCGCTGCAAGCCCTCAACCAGGACAACATCCTGGATGCGGAAGGCATCAAGAAAATCATCGCCCTGACGTCGGAGCAGAAAATCCAGGCCAACCAGCTGCAGCGCGACCAGCAGAAAACGATCAAAAAGCAGGACGTGGAGGCGCAGGAAACCATCCTGCAGCTCGAAAAGCAGCTGGCTGAAACCCAGGAAAAGCAGTACCGCGAAATCGCCAACATCAAGGCCCGCGAAGCCGCCGAAACCGAAAAAGTGCGCCAAGAAGAGCGCCAGAAGGGC
The DNA here is from genome assembly GCF_020711255.1 of Hymenobacter plasmatis. Taxonomy (GTDB): domain Bacteria; phylum Bacteroidota; class Bacteroidia; order Cytophagales; family Hymenobacteraceae; genus Hymenobacter. The sequence continues at coordinate 6,857 of NZ_JAJFAW010000045.1, read as the reverse complement.
GAGAAAGCCCGCATCTCGGCCGATGAGGAAATCAAGGTGTCGGAGCAGAACCGCGACCGCCAGATTCTGGTGGCCGAGCGCAACAAGCAGCGCACCGACGCCATCGAAACCGAGCGCGTGGAGCAAGCCCGCGCCCTGGAAGTGAACGAGCGGGAGCGCGTCGTGGCCCTGGCGCAGATTGAGAAGGAAAAGGCGCTGGAAGAAGAGCGCAAGAACATCCAAAGCATCATCCGCGAGCGGATTACGGTGGAGAAAGCCACGGTCATCGAGGAGGAGCGCATCAAGGACACCCGCGCGCAGGCCCTGGCCGACCGCGAAAAGCTCGTGGCCATCACCAAGGCCCAGCAGGAAACACAGCAGGCGACCATCACCTTCGTGGGCCACGCCGACATGGAAAAACAAGGCGCCGAGTTCCGCGCCAAGCAGTCGCTGATTGACGCCGAGGCCGAAAAAGCGTCGGCCGAGCACCGCTCGCAGGCCATCCGCATCCTGGCCGAAGCCGACGCCAGCAAAGCCAGCGCCGTGGGCCTGGCCGAAGCCCAGGTGATGCAGGCCAAAGCCGCCGCCCGCCAGAAAGAAGGCGAGTCGGCCGCCAACGTGATGCAGCTCACCGCCACGGCCGAAGCGCAGTCCATTCAAGTACGCGCCACGGCCCAGGCCGAAGCCGACGAGAAGCTCGGCGTGGTGGCCGCCAAGGTCAACCTCGAAAAAGGCCTGGCCGAAGCCAGCGTCATCGAAGCCAAAGCCGACGCTGACCAGAAGCGCGGCCTGGCCGAAGTGACCGTGAACGAGCAGCGCTTCGCCGTCGAAGCCAAGGGCATCGAAGCCAAGGCCGACGCCATGAAGAAGCTCGACGGCGTGGGCAAAGACCACGAGGAGTTCAAGCTGCGCCTCGACAAGGACAAGGCCGTGGAACTGGCCCAAATCAACATCCAGAAGGACATCGCCAGCGCCCAGGCCGGGGTCATCTCGGAAGCCCTCAAGTCGGCCAAAATCGACATCGTGGGCGGCGAGACCATGTTCTTCGACCAGATTATCGGCTCCATCACCAAGGGCAAGATGATCGACCGCGCCGTGCACAACTCCGAAGTGCTCGGCACGGTGAAGGACGCTTTCTTCTCCCTGGACGGCAACGGCGGGGGTGACTTCAAAACCAACCTGCGCCGCTTCGTCAACCAGTTCGGGCTAAGCTCCGACGACATGAAAAACCTGAGCATCTCGGCCCTGCTGCTGCAAATGATGAACAAGGCAGGCGATGAGGCCACGCGCAGCACCATTGCCCAGCTCACGAGCACGGCCGCGGCGCTGGGGATTGCCGACAAGCCGGTGAAAACGCTCAACCTGGCTTAAGCCTTTTCACCCCGAAAGGAAAACGTCCCGCCGAGCTGGTTGGTGCCTCATTGCTGCGCAGAGTAAACGATTTGCGCCGGCGGTCGCGAGGCGTCGACCAGCTCGGCGAGACCCGTTTTCGGGCCGCGTTATCGCTGTCCAGCTCCTTATTACTCCTTGCCTCACCCTGGCACCCCTGCTATGGAACCCACTACCGCGCCCGCCCCGGACGTCAAACTAGAAGGCGGCACCTACGAAATCCTGCGCAACCGCTTGCAAAAAAGCGGCGTGGACCTGCGCACGCGCCTCGAAAAGCTGAACACGGACCGCAAAACGGTCTTCGGCGCCATCGACACCCAGTTGATCGGCACCGGCCGCATCAGCACCGAGCACAATTGCGTGCCGTGGGACATGGTGCCCGTGGGCCGCCATTTCCTATTCGGCTACAACGTCGTTATCGGCCTGAAAACCGAGGTGGAGTTGTCGGATGTGTTCGGGGCGTATGCTTACGACAATCACGAGTTCCACGCGCGGCCGCTGGAACTGATTGCCAACGCGCAATTCGCCGAGGAATTCCGCAACCTGTACAAGTATTACAAGAACACGCAATTCGTCAAGTTCGCGGTGCTCGGCAGCCATTTATTCATGGTGTTCCGGGTGGGCAAGAGCGCCAACGACATCAAAACGTTTAAGTGGCTGCTGCAGGGCGACGCGCTCACCTACATCGACAACCGCAGCGACCACGAGTACGGGTTTCCGCCCCAGCACGAGTTTACTTGGAAGCGCACCACGCGCGACATGCAGCGCAGCGGCAAGCACCCGCACATCAGCGTCGAGGACCGGGTTTTCGTGGAAACCATCCACGGCGACCTCACCATTAAGATTGAAAACAACACGGCGACCGGGCGCGGCATTTACTCCGAGCCGGTGTCGGACAAAGACCAGACGCTCGACGACTCGGAGATTTACTACGCCATCGTCGGCAACATCATCCTGCTGAAAATCCGGCCCTACCAGGAGCTGGACTACCGGTACTTTATTTACAACGCCAAGCTGCAGACAGCGCAGCGTTTGGACGCGCTGGCCGAGGCTTGCGTGCTGCTGCCCGACAACCAGGGGCTGATCTTTCCGCACGGCTTTTACCTGCAAACCGGCGAGGGCAAGCTGTTTGACAAAGGGTTGCGCGACATGCTGTTTGAGAAGCGGATTGTCTCGCCCAATGGGGAAGACTTCCTGTACGTTTTCTTCAACAAGGAACAGGGGGCTTATTTGCTGCTCTCGTACAACCTCATCGCGCAGCGGGTGGACAACCCCATCAGCTGCCACGGCTACGCGCTGTTCGAGAACGGCGAGCTGTGCTACTTCCGCAAGGACGACGAGGCCAAGAAGCACCACGCGGTGCAAATCTGGCAGACGCCCTACGTAGCGCCGGATTTCGAGCTGCCGGTCACCTCCGATTCCTACCTCTACAAGCTGGGCAACAAGGAAATCGTGCGGGCCATGGCCGAGGCCCAGGAGGTGCTGACGCTGCTGGGCAAAGACGACAGCTACGCCGGCCTCTACCTCGACCTGATTCGCCTGACGACGACCCTCGCCGACACCTACCACTGGCTGCGCGAGCCCGCGGCCCAGGCCCTTTCAGAGCCGCTGCGCGACATTCAGCAGGCGGCCAACGCGGCGGTGGAGGAGTTCGACAAGGTGCTGACCATCCGCAAAAGCACGGGCGCCGAAACCCAGCGCGTGCTGGCCAAAGCCGACGAGCTGACCGGCCGCAGCAAGCGCACCGCGGCCACCGACGTCAACGAATACGTGCAGCTGCTGGCGGAACTGCGCGGCGTGCGCGGCGAGGTCATTTCCCTCAAGGAGCTGCGCTACGTGGAGCTGCCCGCCGTGGAAAAGGCCGCCGCCGAGCTGGAGCAAACCAGCAAGGACGTGGCCGGCCAGACGGTGGACTTCCTGCTGAAAGACGACGCGCTCAAGCCCTACGCCGGGCGCGTGCAGGCCATTGCCGACGCCATCGAGCAGGTGCAGAAAGTGGCCGAGGCCAACGAGCTGGAAAAGCAGGCCAACGCGGTATCGAGCGAGCTGGAGCTGCTGATTGAAGTGGTGGGCAACCTGCCGATGGAGGACCCCACGCAGACCACGCGCATCATCGACAACATCTCCGCGATTTACGCCAGTTTCAACCAGATCCGGGCGGCCCTGAAGCGGCGGCGGCAGGCCCTGGCCGGCACCGAGGCGCAGGCCGAATTCACGGCCCAGATCAAGCTGCTCGACCAGGCCCTGGTCAACTACCTCGACCTGTGCGACGCGCCGGCCAAGTGCGACGAGTACAGCACCAAGCTCCTGGTGCAGCTGGAAGAATTGGAAGGCAAGTTTCCTGAATTTGACGAGTTCCTGGGCCTGCTGGCCGGCAAGCGCGAGGAGGTCTCCGAAGCGTTCGAGTCGCGCAAGGTCAGCCTCGTGGAAGCCCGCAACCAGCGCGCCTCGGCCCTGCTGCAGTCGGCGGAGCGCATCCTCAAGGCGGTGCAAAATCGGCTGGGACGCTTCGAGACGGTGGCCGACATCAACGGCTACTTCGCCTCCGACCTGATGGTGGAGAAGGTGCGCCAGACGGTGCAGGACCTACTCCAGCTCGGCGACCCGGTGAAGGCCGACGACATCCAGAGCCGCCTGAAAACGGTGAAGGAAGACGCCGTGCGCCAGCTCAAGGACCGCGCCGAGCTCTTTACCGACGGCGGCCAAGCCCTCAAATTCGGCCCCTACGCCTTTACCGTGAACACCCAGCCCCTGGAGCTGACCGTGGTGCTGCGCGACGACGACCTGCACTACCACCTCACCGGCACCAACTTCTTCCAGAAAATCGCGGAGCCCGCCGTGCTGGATGCTCGCGCCGTGTGGGACCAAACCGTGGGGTCGGAAAACGCCGACGTGTACCGCGCCGAGTACCTGGCCTGGCTGCTGTTGCAAGCCGCCCAGCACCCCGCCCACGGCGGGGCGCCCGCCCGGCTGTCTGTGGCCGAGCTCTCCCACCTCACCGTGGCCGAACTGACGGCGCACGTGCAGCAGTTCATGGCCCCGCGCTACGCCGAAGGCTACCTCAAGGGCGTGCACGACCACGACGCGGCCCTGCTGCTCGAAGCCCTGGTGCGGCTGACCCGCACCGCCGACTTATTGCGCTACCCCACCGACGTGCGAGCGGCGTCCGCCCTCTACTGGCACGGCTTCACGGGCCGCAAGAAAAAAGCGGCCTGGCAGCACCAGCTGCAGGGCATCGGCGTGCTGCTGCAGGTCTTTCCCGACTCGCGGGAGTTCGATGGGTTAAAGGCCGAATTGCAGCTGGCCATCGAGGAATTTGCGGCGGGCACCGGCTTGTTTGCGCCGACGCATCTGGCGGAAGCCGGCACCTACTTGTTCTTCGAATTGACCCGCGGCGAAACCTTCGTGATTGCGGCGGAGGCCGCAGAGTTAGTGCAGTTGTTTCAGCAGTCGCTGAAGGAACGGAATGCCACGGCGCAATACGAAACGTCGGTGGCGCTATTGGCCGAGCAGCCGGGGGCCCAGTTCCAGCTGGTGCGCCAGTGGCTGCAGTCGTTTTTGCAACAGACGCCCACCGCGCACCTCGCCGAGTTTCGGGACGAGTGCGCCGTGCTGCTACTTACCAACTCCTTCGACCCCGCCCGCGTGGTGCGCACGCCGTTGCGCGAAACGCTGACCGGCCTGCAAGGCTCGCACGCCCGCGTTCACGAGCGGAACTACCAGCTGAACTTTCCCGAGTTCCGGCGCCGGCTGCACCATTACACCCGCACGGTGGTGCCGCTGTTCGAGGCCTTCGGTACGCTGAAAAAGGAGCTGCTAACCCGCTTCAGCGAGGAGCTGCGGCTGCAGGAGTTCCGGCCGCGGGTGCTCTCCTCTTTTGTGCGCAACAAGCTGATCGATGAGGTGTACCTGCCGCTCATCGGCGCCAACCTGGCCAAGCAAATCGGCACGGCGGGCGCCGACAAGCGCACCGACCTCATGGGCCTACTGCTGCTGGTCTCGCCGCCCGGCTACGGCAAAACCACGCTCATGGAGTACGTAGCCAACCGCCTGGGGCTGATTTTCATGAAAATCAACGGCCCGGCCATCGGCCACACCGTGACGAGTGTGGACCCCGCGCAGGCGCCCAACTCCGGGGCCCGCGAAGAGCTGCTGAAGCTGAACCTAGCCTTCGAGATGGGCGACAACGTCATGATTTACCTCGACGACATCCAGCACTGCAACCCCGAGTTTTTGCAGAAATTCATTTCGCTCTGCGACGCCCAGCGCAAGATTGAGGGCGTCTACCAGGGCCGCGCCCGCACCTACGACTTCCGCGGGCGCAAGGTGGCCGTGGTGATGGCCGGCAACCCCTACACCGAATCGGGTGAGCAGTTCCGCATCCCCGACATGTTGGCCAACCGCGCCGACATCTACAACCTCGGCGACATCATCGGCGACACGGCGGCGACCTTCCTGCTCAGCTACCTCGAAAACTCCTTAGTAGCCAACCCCGTCCTGAACCGCCTCGCCGCCAAAAGCCAAGCCGACGTCTACCCCCTCATCCGCCTAGCCGAAACGGGCGACAGCGCCGGCCTCACCTTCGAAGCCAACCACTCGCCCGAGGAAATCAGCGAGTACGTGGCCGTGCTGCAAAAGCTGCTGCGCATCCGCGACGTGGTGGCCCGCGTGAACGAGGAATACATCCGCTCGGCCGCCCAGGCCAACGAGTACCGCACCGAGCCGCCCTTCAAGCTGCAGGGCTCCTACCGCAACATGAGCAAGCTGGCCGAAAAGGTGCGCCCCATCATGAACGACGAGGAAGTGCGCGCCCTGCTGGCCACCCACTACGACAACGAAGCCCAAACCCTGACCAGCGGCACCGAAGCCAACCTGCTCAAGCTCCGCGAGCTGCTGGGTTGGCTACAGGAGTCCGAAACCACCCGCTGGAACGACATCAAAGCTACTTTCACCCGGAACTTGCGCGCCAGCAGCGGCGGGCAGCTGCAAAGCGTACTTACGCAGCTAGAACATATTTCCGGTGGTTTAAGTGGAATCCGGGAGGCTCTGGTTAATAATTAAACAGTCGCTCGGACGGGCCTACACCTTGATATGCAGAACAGCGGAAGCATTTGGTTATGGAAGGTCCTCTAACTGGGCAAGCTCTGCGGTCTTTCCTGCATATAAAACCCTTGGGTTGGATAACAGGCGCCGGTGCCTTGTGATGCCTGTCATCCGATAAGCCCAGGTTGCTATTCGGACTGTTTTCCTGAATGATAACTTAATCTTATCAGGCCTTATTAACCGGGCCGGAACCCCTTGGCATGGTAAGGTGATCATCCCTTATCGCTGGTGCGGTCGGCTTTGGTGTTAACAGCTGCCGAACGCACGTTTAATAAACGTTATAAACGCCGCCGTTCGGGTTCCTGCCGCGGCGCTGGGTCGAAAGGCCCCGGCTTCCGACGGACCACGGAAGGGGAAACGCCCCCTTGACGGAACGGAGCGACGCC
>NZ_JAJFAW010000044.1 GCF_020711255.1 Hymenobacter plasmatis | reverse complement strand
CTCTGCGCCTGGCTCGTGGCGGCGGGCTACGGTGCTCGCTAGCCGGGCCTGGCCCAAGGGAAGTTTACGGAAACGGTCGTGGCTGTTGCAGAACTACCCGACGAGGGATCCAGTGGCACAGTAGTCGATCGAAAAGGGCCGTAAAAGCGCTTAGGACCCTGTTTTGAAACGCGGAATCGGTCGTCCCAGAATTTCAACTGCCCTTGCTAGACTTCTGCAACAGCCACGGTCGTGCGTGTTGCACAACTCGCGTTAGGGGGTTCTATTGCGGAGTAACCCCTTTACGGGTGGCTGCTTTATCGGAGGAAACAGATGACGCTGCTATGCGGCGGGTTGCTTCGTTCGCGCAAGGGTAGGCGCCGGGTAGAGCAGCGGGCTGCATTTTAGGAAAGCATACAATTAAGTATTAGTATTGTTGAATTAACCAAAGCTGCCCTGTTGCTTCACCGCACGTTCGGCCGGCGATGGTACGCTTTGGGTTTCGCCCGTCGCGCGCCCTTTTGCCACCTTTTGCCTCCCCCTTTCGGCTTCATGAAACACCTGCTCCTCGTGGCCTTGCTGGCTTGGGGCCTCACGGCCCCGGCCGGTGCCCAGCCGGGCGTCCCGCCCATGCGCTCGCTGGCGCAGCTCCAGGATTCACTCCGGGCCGTGATGGCCCGCGAGCACATTCCGGGGCTGATGCTCACGCTCGTCAGCCACGACTCGGTGCTATTTGAAGGCGGGTTGGGCCTGGCCGATGTGGCCGCCCGGCGGCCCGTGACGGCCCACACGCGCTTCCGCATCGGCTCGGTCACCAAGACGTTTGTCGCCGCGGGCCTGCTGCAGCTCATCGAGCAAGGCAAGCTGCACCTCACCGACGAAGTGCACAAGATTGCCCCCGAAATCCCCCTCGAGAACCCCTGGGAAGCGACCGACCCGGTGCGCGTGGTGCACCTGCTCGAGCACACGGCCGGCTTTGACGACATGGCCTTCAACCACGTCTACAACACCACGCCCACGGACCCGCGCGGGCTGGCCGTCCTGGCCCTCTTCCGGAACGAGTTGCGCTGCCGTTGGCGGCCCGGCGAGCGCATGAGCTATTCGAATCCCGGCTACCAGGTGGCGGGCTACCTGCTCGAAAAATTCAGCGGCCAGCCCTACCAGCAGTACCTGACCGAGCACGTGTTGCGCCCGCTGGCCATGCCCGACGCCAGCCCGGCGCTGCGCATCACCCCCGGCCCCGGCATGTCGCGGGGCTACGGCTACGCCGACGGGCACTACCAACCGGTGGCCCCGCTGCCCATCTACCTGGGCGCGGCCGGCTCGATGAGTGCCTCGGCGGCCGACCTGACGCAGTGGGTCCGGTTTTTTCTGCACGAGGGCCGCGCCCCCGACGGCCGCGCCCTCTTACAGCCCGCCAGCCTGCACGAGCTGGAAACGGCGCACTCGCCCCTCTCGGCGCGCGCCGGCCTGCGCACGGGCTATGGGTTGGCCAACTTCCCCCTCGGTTTCAAAGGCAAGGCCCTGTTCCGGGGCCACGGCGGCGGCATCGGCGGGTTCGTCAGCGCCTTCGGCTACAACCGCGCGCTGGGCGTGGGCTATGCGTTCTCGAACAACGGCGAGCGGGGCGCCCCGAAACTGGAGCAGTTGGTGCAAGCGTTTTTGCTGCGGCAGCTGCCCGCGCCCGCGCCGCTGCCCCGCGTGCCGCTCGATGCCGCCGCCGTGGGGCCGTACCTGGGCCACTACCGCAGCGCCGCCCCGCGCAACGAGCTAAGCGGCTTTGCCGACTACCTGACGGGGGGCACGCACCTGCGCCGGGAAGGGGAGTTCTTGCTGAACGAGCCGCTGCTGGGCCCGGCCGACACGCTGCTGCCCACCGGCCCGCTCACCTTCCGCCGCCCGGGGGTGCAAGCGGCCACCGCGGTGCTTACCCGGGACAAAGAAGGCCGGCGGGTGCTGATCGCCACCGGGGGCTCCGCGGGCGGCTACGCGCTGGCGGCCGGGTTCTGGTGGTGGCTGCCCCCGGCCCTGCTGGCGTTGTGCGGCCTGCTGCTGGTTACCAGCAGCCTGGCCGCGCTCGTGGGCCTGGTGCGGGTGCTGCGCCGCCGGATTCCGCGGGCGCAGTTGCTGCCCCGCCTGCTGCCGCTGCTGGCGCTGGGCGCGCTGGCCACCACGGCCTGGGCGCTGGTCAACTTCGTCGGCCACCTCTCGACGGACGGCTATCCGGGCCTGCCGACGGCCGCGGCCGCTTCGCTGGGGCCGTTGGTCTTCGTGGCCTTCGTCATCGCCGGCGTGGGGCTCACGGTGCGGTATTTCGGGCAGTTCCGGCGCCCGGCGGTGGCCTGGTACCTGCTGCTGACCTATGGGGCGCTGGGCTGGCTGGCCGCCGTGCTCGGCAGCTATGGCTGGATGAGCTTGCGGCTCTGGGGGGTATGATTACTAATGAAACCGTCATCATGGGCCTTGGCAGCTGGCACATGCGACTTCTGGACCAAACTTTTAACCAAGGCCCGCCATGCCCAGCCGAGGGCCGAACTGCATCTTCTTGGATGGTTGTCCAAGTTTAAAAAAACGGTGATTTTTCGAAGATGGGTTGGCAGCTGGTCCGGCGCCCTGGGTGCCGACGTCTACCTTTGCGCCATGCCCCCTGCCCTTCCTGCCGACCCGACCCGCATCCGCCTGGCTTCCACGGTGGAGGTCAACTACTGGTGCCAAACCCTGAACTGCACCGAAACCCGCCTGCGTAACGCCGTGCTCGCCGTCGGGCCCCTGGCCGCCGACGTGCGCGCTTACCTGACCCGGTAAGGCGTCCCCGTTGCGTTGCGGACGGGGCCCATACCGCTGCCAACCGGTGACCGCTGTGCAGCCAAAGGAGCGTGGCTGTTGCAGAAGTCAAAACAAGGACTCAAAAATCCGCCTGAACGGGTGCTAAGCAGCTAAAAAGGCTTGGAATATGGCCTTTTCAGTCCGTTGCGAGCACGAAACTCAATTCGCCCGGCCTGCTAGAGTGTTCTGCAACAGCCACGGTCCGAATGCTAAAAAGAGCTTCTTAGCTCGTTAGCTTTATGATGCAGCGTAATGGGCCGGCCCTGTAAAGCCTTCTCTGCCTCTGGCAAAATTTCGCAGTTATCCCAGATGCCCGTTAGGAGCGTGTGCGCATAGGAATCGGGGAGCCCATTGGCCCGCATTAGCTGATGAGCCGTACCGTTGTCGTAGGTAAAGGCGTGAAAGGTATAGCTAAACTGGCCATCGGTGTCATCGAGCAGCACATACCACACCCGCGGGGTACCATCATTGGCGGGCATGCCAATCACGCCCGCGTTAAGCCAGCTTTGCCCGGCCCGCTCATCGGCAAAGGGTAGTCCGGCGTGGCCGGCCAGTATCACCTCGGCCCCGGTAGCAGCAAAGCTGATTTCTTTCACCGGCCAGGGGGTGGTGGCAAACACAAAATCGGCAATGCCGGTGGCCGCCCCGTGCAGCACCGCTACCGCCTTCCCCGCATACCGGAAAGCCAGCTGGAGCGGCAGCGTACTCAGCCAGGCCACCGAGCCGGCCGATAGGCTCCGTACCGCGTAGGGAAACCAGGCGCGGGAAAGCAGGTCACACCGGCTGCCCTCGGCAAAATTGCAGCCGCAGTCGTCTTCGCCCCGGATGATATTCTGTTCGACATTGCCTTGAATAGCATGCACTCCCCAGTCTTTCACAAACTGCACCGCGGCTTCGGGTTGGGCGCAGTAGCCCACGATGTCGCCGGTGCAGATGATGTTGCCCGCGGGAATCTGCAGCTGGTCGGCAATGGCCTTGAGCGCCTCCAGGGCCTGCAGGTTCGAGTAAGGCCCGCCGAAAACGAGCAGCCGGCCGCTGCGCGTGCCGAGGTCTTGGGTGAGGGGGTTATCCATGAGCGGGCTTTTTTTGGAGAAGAGCACAGAGCCCGAACACCGCGAAGCAGTAAGCCGAGGTAATCAGGTTCGTGCTGAGCAGCGCCCCGTATTTGCCGTTGCCCACGTGCAGGGCATCGGGCAGGGGAAACAATGTTAGCAAAGCGCCCAGCACCAGCCCCCCGACTACCGACAGGTGAAAGGCCAGGCGTGGTACGGGCACGTTCCAGAACAAAAACACGGGCGCCAGCCCCAGCACCAGCGTCCCGCTGATAGTGGTAGCCGAGAGAATGGCGGGGTTGAAAAATACCGGGATGGTGCCCAGTACCGTGAGTACCACCATGGCCCACCGTCCTCGCGATACGCTGGGCACGGCCGCTTTGCTCAAATCGATGCTGATGAGCTTGGAGAACGAGGCCATGGCCGAGTCGAGGGTCGACGAGGCCGAGGTGACCATGATGAGGTTCAGCAGCAGCAGCATGGGCACCCCGAAGTACCGCGCCACGGCCACCGGGGCCTCGCCGGTCAGGGCGTTGAGCTTGGCGAAGATGCCCACGAAGCTGAAGAAAATGATGCAGGCCGAGCCGATAACCCCCGCCCAGAGGTAGGACTTCAGCGTGGTGCGCGTATCGGAGATGAAGCCCCGGTCGGTGAGCACCGGGTCGTGAAACGGGTAACTGAAGCACTGCACCAGCGCCACCAGCAGCAAATCGACGCCCTGCCCCAGGGTCCATTGCCCGCTGCTCAGAAAGGGCTGCAGGCTCCCCCCGTACTGCGGCAGGATAAACCCCAGAATAACCGTGAGCAACACTACGAAAAGCGACAGCTGAATTACATCGGTCATAATCGAGCTGCTCATGCCGCCCTTGAGCGTGTAGGCCAGCGTCAGTAGGGTGAACACCACAATGGCGACGTAGTAACTGCTCGTGCCCTGCACGCCGAAATAAGAGCCGATGACGATGGTGTTGGACCAGATTTCGTTGTACAGCCGAATGATAATCAGGAAGGTAAAGACGACCACCGCCCCCGCGCCATATTTCGATTCCAGAAAATGGTGGATGCTGCGGTAGCCCCCTTTGTTGCGCATCGAGACGATGACGAAACCAGCCACCAGAAACGACAGGTAATACCCCGCGTAGGCCACGCCCCCCACCAGCCCGAAGCTTTGGCCCAGGTTGGCGGCATTGGTAATCGACTTGGCAAACAGCCAGGAGATGACCAGGCTACTCGTCAGAAAAACCGTATTGGGGGTACGCTCTTTGCGGGCTCCTCGGAAAAATTCGGCCGCGGTCCGCGACAGCGGCGACACGAAAAACAGCGTGACGCTGGAGGCCAAGACCAACGCCCACTGCAACAGGGTGGTGCTCATACGGGGGGGATTAGCGCGCCCACCATACGGGAACGTTGATGCTGTTATTCTGGGTGTTGGCGGCCGCTTTTTGGTACTGCGCCGCGTTCAGCGCGCTTTCCGTGCCGGGGTAGGGCATTCGCTTGGGAATCAAGTTATTGTTAAGGCTGGCCGCAACCGTTTTCAGGCGGGGGAACCCCGTTCGGCGGTACTCGGTCCAGCCTTCGTAGCCGTTGTTGATGTTGACCAGCCATTTCTGCGTTAGTATCTGCTCGATGGGGTTCTGGCCATTCTGACCGTAAGCCACCATGCTGCTGGTGAGGTAGCTGGCGGGCAGCGTCGTGCCCCAATAGGCAAACGACTGGGTGATGCCCTGCTCATACAAGGTCCTCGCCGTTGCGGATATGAGCCCCCGCTGGGCGGCTTCGGCCAGCCAGAAACTGGTTTCGGCTGCGGTCATGTAGTTGGCCGATAACCGGTCCGAATTTTCCCGAAAGATGATTCCCGTCAGCGAGTAATCGGACAGCGAAATAGAGAGCCGGGAGGCATCCGGTCCGTTCAACAAGCCTTTGTAGGTGCCCGGGTTGGCCGCCGTGGGCCGAAAATACGTCGCTATCCGGGGGTCGCTCAGTCCCGTCAGCAGTTCCTCGCTGGTTTTGGACATGATGAACAAGTTGAAATCACCGATGCGGGCGGTGGCCATGCGGAAATTGTTGGGCTGTGTCAGCGAGAATCGGTACACGGCATTGTCCGCATTCGCCTTGATGTAATTGCCGTCGGTCACGATTTTTTGAAGGGCCGCTTGTACGTTTTCCTTGCCCGATATGCGCATCAGGCACTTGATTTTCACCGAGTTGGCAAACAGCACCCATTTGCTGCGGTTGCCACCGTAAATAAGATCACCGTCGAGCGCCGTCTGACCTTTGTAATTGTTGATAGAGGCGATGCCCTTGTCCAGGTTGTCGAGGATGCCGCCGGGCGCCGTGTAGATGGATTCCTGGGTGTCGTAGGCCGGCGTAATCACGCCCGCTTTGCCCTGCAGCGCTTCGCTATAGGGCACGTCGCCGTACAAGTCCGTCAGCGCGGCGGCCATGTAGGCTTTCATAATCAGGGCCGGTCCTTCGTACACCCCGAAAGCTGGATTCGCGCGCGCTTTTTGCAGCAGAATTTCGTTGTCGCGCAGGTTGCTGTACATGAACGGCCAAGGGTTGCCGCCGTACTGCGGCTCGCTCAGGCTGTGCCGGTCGAAGAGGTTGAAGTCGATGGCCGTGAAATACTGCCCCAACAGGTTGCCCGCCACGAAGGCTTCGTACGACATCTGCTCGCCGTAGTCGAAGGTGATTTTGCGCAGCAAGAGCGACGGTTGCACGTCGACCGGCGCGTTGGGGTTCGTATTGATGTCCTCGAAGCCGTCCTTGCAGCCGGGCAGAAAGCCAGCTAGTAAGCTCAGCAGCAGGATGCTAGTTAGTTTCCGTTTCATGGTCTGGTTGGAGGGCTTAAAAGTTCGCGCTGAGTTTCAAGCCCACGTTGCGGGAGGTTGGGTAGGTCATATCCTCGACGCCCGTCTGCAGTTGATTTTGCTGGAACGAGGTCTGCTCGGGGTCAAAGTGGGGGATGTGCGAGAAGGCCACCAGGTTACGGCCGACCAGGGCAATGGTCAGCTGCTGGGTGCGCAGCTTTCTGGCCAGCCAGGCCGCTTGGGGCACGGTGTAGCCGAGGGTCACTTCGCGCAGCTTCACGTAGGAGGCATCGTAGGTGCTGTTCTCCTCGTTGTTGCGGTCGTAGTACATGCGGTAGTAGGTTTCGGCCGGAATGGCCTTGGTATTGGGCTGGTAGTTGGGGTTTTCGGGCGTGCCCACGTTCACCACGCCCTTGGCCACGATGCCCGCGTCGGGCCGGTCGGCGGTTTCCTTCAGCTGGCCCGCCACGCCGGCCAGGGCCAGCGTGCGCGACACCAGCACGCCGCCCTGCCGCCAGTCGAGCAGAAAGCCGAGGTTCACATTGCCGACGCTAAACTGGTTCGACAGGCCCACCATGAAGTCGGGGTTGTAGTTGCCCAGCTTCTTCAGGGTGTTGTCGGCAATGTACTGCCCGTTGCTGCCCACGATGAAGTCGCCCTGCGGGCTGCGCAGGTAGCCCGTGCCCCACATGTCGCCCATGCGGTCGCCCTGCCGCACCTGGTACCACACGGTCTGGTTCACGTTGTCGTAGATGCGGTTGTAGCCCAGCGTCAGGGTGCCAGCTTCCGCGGGCAAGGACACCACGGTGGTGCGGTTGCGGCTGAAATTCAGGGTCGTATTCCACCGGAAGCGGTTGGTAAGGACGGGCGTGGCGCTCACCACCGCCTCGATGCCGCGCGAGCGTACTTCCCCGCCGTTGATGACCCGCTCGCTGTAGCCGGTCGGGATGGCAATGGGCAGCGACAGAATCTGGTTTTTGGTGCGGGCGTCGTAATAAGTCAGGTCGAAGCCCAGCCGGTCGCCGAAGAAGCGGACATCGGCCCCCGCTTCGAGCGAGGTGATGGACTCCGGTTTCAGGTTGGTGTTGGCGATGGTGCTCTGGTCGCTGAAAGCCGGCTGCGAAAACACCGGGTTCCGGGCGTTGTACACCCCCGCCGTCTGGTAGGGGCGGGTGTCGTTGCCGACGTTGGCCGCGCTGGCCCGCACCTTGGCAAACGACACGGCCGCGGGCAGCCGGAACTGGTTCGACAGCACCCAGCTGGCCGATGCCGACGGGTAGAAGAAGGACGTGTTGGCCGTCGAGCTTGGCGTGGCCAGGGCGCTCGACCAGTCGTTGCGCCCGGTGATGTCGACAAACAACACGTCTTTATACCCCAGCTTGGCCAGGGCGTACAGGCTGTTGATGCGCTTGCGGGCGCTCTGCTGGTACACCTCCACCGGCGAGGCGGCGTTGTTGAGCTTGAACACGCCGGGCTGCGCCAGCGTCAGGGCTTGAAATTGGTCGAACGAGGCCAGCTGGTCCATGCGGTTGCCGCCGGCCGATACGTCGAGCGACAGCGGCCCCAGGCTGCGGGTGTAGTCCAGCAGAAAGTCGGTGTTGACCTCCCGGAAGAAAACGTTGTTCTCGGCGTAGGCGCCGCTCTTGAAGCGGTTGCTGCTGAAGGCCCGCCGAAACTGGCGGTTCTCGTTGGAGTAGTCCATGCTGCTCCGCACCATTAGGGTCAGGTTGTTGGCCAGCTCGCCGGTCACGGCTAGGTTGCCGATGAGCCGGTCGCGGTTGAACGAGTTGCGGTTTTCGTAGAGCGTGAAATATGGGTTGTCGAAGTAGGTGTAGTTGTAGGAAAACTGCTGAATGCCCTC
Source organism: Hymenobacter plasmatis (assembly GCF_020711255.1). Lineage (GTDB taxonomy): Bacteria > Bacteroidota > Bacteroidia > Cytophagales > Hymenobacteraceae > Hymenobacter. The sequence continues at coordinate 3,925 of NZ_JAJFAW010000044.1, read as the reverse complement.
CAGCCACGGCTGCCAGTACTGCTTCATGGAGTTGACATTGGTTTGGCGGCCCAGCCAGGCACTCAGGGCGTAGTTGATGTTTTCCGAGCCGTATTTGGTGGCGGGGCGGTTTTTGCTGGCGCTGTTGATGTAGTTAATCGAGGAGCTGAATTTCAGCCGCCGGATGGGCTCAAACTGCAGGCGGGCGGCCAGGGTTTTGCGCTGCAGGTCCACGCCCGGAATAATCGACTGGCTGTTGAGGTCGGTGTAGGAAAGCCGGTAGCTGCCCTTGTTGGAGCCGCCCGAAACGGCCAGGTTGTTGATGGCCGTGTGCCCCGTCTGGTAAAAATCCTTGAGGTTGTTGGGGTGCGACACAAACGGCGTCGGGGTGATGGGCAGGCCGCTATAGAGCTTCGTATCGGCGCCGCGCACCACCTGGCCGTTGGGCAGGGTCACGGGGCTGTCGTACTGCGGAATCAGCAGGCCCGCATCCAGCCGGGGGCCATAGCTGTACGAAATGTTGTCGTTGATGCCCCCGCCCAGGCCGTCGCCGTACTTGAACACCCCGCTATTCCCTTGCCCGTAGGTGTTCTGGAACTGGGGCAGCTGAAACGGCTGCTCGGCGTAGAAGGTGCTGTTGAAGCTCACGCCAATGCCCCGGCCCGCCGCCGAGCCGTCTTTGGTCGTAATCAGGATGACCCCGTTGGCCGCCCGGGTTCCGTAGAGGGCGGCCGCGCTCGCGCCTTTCAGCACCGACACCGACGCCACGTCGTCGGGGTTAATTTCCCCGGCCCCGTTGCCGAAATCAATTTCCTGAAAGCCGTTGGCATCGTCGTCGACGCGGTTGACCACCGTGGCGTTGTTGATAATGATGCCGTCGACCACAAACAGCGGATTGTTGTTGGTGAAGGACGACTCGCCCCGAATGACAATGCGCGACGACGCCCCCACCCCGGTTGAGCCGCCCGTGACCAGGACGCCCGCGACCTTGCCCGCCAGGTTGTCGAGAAAGTTGGCCGCCTTCACCTCGCTCACCTGCCGGCCATCCACTTTCTGCACCGCGTAGCCCAGGCTCTGGGCGTTGCGCTCCAGCCCCAGGGCCGTCACCACCACCTCATTGAGGGCGAGGCCCGCCACCAGCTTCACCGTCAGGGTGGTTTGACCCGTGTACTCGACTTTCTGCAATTCGTAGCCCAGCGACCTGACAATAAGGGTGTCGGCGGACTGCAGATTGGTCAGCGTGAACGTGCCTGCGGCATTCGTAAGCGTGCCCGCCTGCGTGCGTTTTACCTGCACGGTGGCCCCCGGTATCGGCTGTGATGAGGCACCGTCTACCACCTGCCCGGTGAGTTTCTGGGCAACTGCAGGCACGGATGACAAGGAAAGAAAGGCAACGAGTAGTAGTAATGCTCGCATTTATTGGGAAGTATTCGAGGGAAGAAATTTGGGCAAGCTACGGAATGCGAGGGGGAATTGGATGTATGAGATGCGCTAGGTGTATGGTCAGCAAGTGATGGGGTATTCTCCGCGCTGGCATTCCGCAAGTGCCTATGGGACAAGCAATCCACGGCATGCCCGCACGGCGGCGATGCGGCGAGCTATTTAACACCGTTAGAAAAGCCTACAAAGCCTAGCCACCGGCAACGGCGATGGGCGCCCTTGCGGGGCGCTCGACGTCCGGCATCGTCGAAAGATGCGGGACGGCCACCGAACACCGGAGGCATCGGTGGCGGGCCGTCGCCGGGCAGCGTCGCCCTCGACCGTATGTGCACCCGGGCAGGATTATTTGCTGCTGAATTGCAGCAAATCCTGTTCAGTTTAACGGTACTGCGTTGAACGGGCTCTGTTCAGTTTAAGGAGCTTTTCACCAGCAAAGGCCCTGAAAAATGGAAGCGTTAGGGGCTTCTCTGCTCAACTGTCAGTTTTACGCCCCCCTTCCATCAGGGGCCAGTGGTTTACTACGGAGATTCGGCGGGACAAACCCGTAATCGTTGCGGCCTCGGTTTACCCTCGTGCCCCGCTCGACCAGCAGGCCAGGCGGAAGCAGCAATCGGCCTTCGCGCCGCCAACCCGAGGAAACACCTTTTCTACGCGCCCCCCGTCGGTTCGGCTTCGCAAGTCCCTTCCCCCATTATGGCCGCCCCGCTCTATGTGTAAAGTCCGTGAGGGTCTTGCCATCGTACCGGTACACGCCGCCCTCCGGGCCCAACGCACCCACCCAAATGCTGCCGTCGGTCGCCTCCACCATCCCGCACAGCGCGCCTGTTCCGTCAATGGACATGATGTCGGTGACGGCGGGGGCTGCGGTGTACAAGGACGCGTGCGCGTACCGGGAAAGCGCCCAGACCCGCCCCCCGGGAGGACGGACGCTGCCCGTCGTCCAGATATTGCCGTGTTTGTCTTCGAGGATTGCCGAAGCCCCCCGCGACGAGACCTTCGCGGCGGTCCGGCCGTCGTAGCGCCACAGGCCCTCGTTGTCCCCGAGCCATAGGGTGCCGTTTCTGTCTTCGAGGATGGACCCCACGTTGGCAAAGGCGGTGCCGTCGGGGCGTTTGAACACGGTAAAAGTGTTGCCATCGTAAAAACAGGGCTCGCCCCGGGTGCCAAACCAGACCTTTCCGGTGTGGTCTTGCATGAGGGTCGTGAGCGCGTTGTTGGACAGGCCGTCGGCGGTGGTAAACGTTCGAAACGAGTGCCCGTCGTACCGACTGGCGCCGCCGCCGGTGCCGAACCAGATATTGCCGGCGCGGTCTTCGCACACGGCCATCACGGCATTGCTGGCCAGTCCCTGCCGGGTGGTAAAATGGCGCCAGGCGTTCCCCTGGCGGCAATACACGCCGGAATCCCGGGTGGCGCACCACAGGCGGCCGGTTCGGTCTTCCAGCACGTCCCAGAAGCTGGGCGAGCGGATGGCGCGGGTGAGGTGGGCGAACGATTTGCCGTCGTAGCGGTACACGCCGCGGTAGGAGGCCACCAACACCCGGCCGTGTCGGTCGAGCTTGACGTTGCGCACCATGCCGTACGGGACCCGGGCCGTGACGGAGTCGGCGGGTTCGGACGGGCCGGCAGCGGGGGGCCGCTCGGTTGGGGAGCGGCCACAGGAAGCGCCGAAAACAAGCAACCCAAGCAACGGGTACAGCGGGGCGTGTTTGGTCATGGTCTGGTTGGGCCGGGCACGCCGGTCTAAGTGTAAGCCCGCGTCTGTGGCAAGTGAACCTTCCCAGCGGAACCATGACGCCACGGGCGTGCGCCTGCCCCGGGGCGCAAGGTGCAACAGGTGGCGCACTTCGGCCACGCCTTGCCCGCGCGGGCCCAGGGTTAACGGAGGGGAAGCGCGCGACGAGCAACCACCCCCGCGCCGGCCGAGGTGTTAGTCGTTCAAAGAAAGGAGCGATAAACTGAGCACACCCTCTATTACCTTGGCTTTATGAAACGAATCGCCGCCTATCTGCTCGTCGGGTTTGGGCTTACCAGCTGCGCGGAATCGGTTCCTGACCCCGCCCCGTCGCTGGTGGGCAAGTGGGAGCAGTTGACGGTGCATACGGTCTACAAGGACCGTAACTTCACGCAATTCGACGATGACCAATGGGTCAACAATGATGCCGGCAGCGTCTGGCTGGAGTTTGCCGCCGACGGTTGTGTCAACTTGGTGCACAACGGCGTGGCGACGCCCACCGAAACCACCTACACCTATCAGGGGGGAAGGATAACCTTTCGCGGCACGCCACTTGGCGAAACCCATCACCCGGTCCTTGAACTGAGTGACCACCGCTTGGTGTACCACACGCATACGGATAAGGGCGTGGGAACGGAAGATGTCACCTTTACTTACAAGCGATAGACGCAGCCCGCACTAGCACGTCCACGAAAACGGTGAATACTTTCGCCCCCGCGGCCTTTTTGCCCGCCGCTCCATGAAGGACCTCGCCGACATCCTCGCCACCCG
>NZ_JAJFAW010000043.1 GCF_020711255.1 Hymenobacter plasmatis | reverse complement strand
TGGAGTACTTGTCCCATAAGTGCGTGCGAAATTCCAGCCCGGAAAATACACCATCACTCTTTGGGACTATACACCTAGTCAATCATGTCTCCAAGGTCGCTCACGCCTAAGGTGAACCAGATGATGAAAATCCCCAAGAGAATTTTCACGACGGGCGGAATCGAGAAACCGGTCTTTTCCTTGAGAAAAGCACTTGCCGGAGGGAAGTAAACTAGCGAAAAGAGGAGGTAAACAACCCCAGGAATTGGGCTCACCAAGAAGATGTTTGCCACGCCGATTGCAAAGACCACCATTCCAAATGCCCAGCCGGCTATGGTTGCCGTTGTGGTGTTGGCTTGCGTTAGGTTGTTAGTCATGAGTTTGTTGGGCTAAAAAGTTGAAATTGTTTTTGCTGCATTTACAACGCACATCGTTCGCGGCGGGTCGGGGAACTCTAAAGCAGTCGGCGTCCGGCGAACGAGCTAGAAGCGGTGGTCGAGTAGAACGATGCAAAGGAAGTCAAAGTGCTTTGTATTTCAAAGCAAATGTTGGTATTTGTTGCCAGCCGGTTAGGGGAAAGTTCGGGGTTGTTATAGGCCTGCTCCGGGGTATTATCCTGTCGGATAGGTCCTGTCACAGGGTGCAGGGGTTAAGCGCGGCGTCAGCTTCTCCGAGACGGCCGAGGCGCACGGCCCTTCACCACCAAATCACTAGTGGGGGAGGCCCTGGCGCCGTGTGATGGTACCGGCTTGGCGGCCACTCGGCGCTGGGCTACAACTCGCAGCTGCTAGTCATCCAAGCCCTTTCCACTGAGGATTTTCGGCAGGCATTTTTCAATCCTGGCCTCCCGGGTTTTGGCTTGCCTAGGTTGGGAAAAATGAAGGATGTACGCTCTCTGCCTTCCCGGCGTCAAGGCAGCGAAAGCCGTTTTTAAGGCCGGAATTTCCGCTGTTTTCTGTTGAAATTCTTCAGGAAAATCGAGCTCAGTAGGCTTCTGATAATTTACTTTTAAACCAGCCTTTTCCACCGCAATGGCCTCCTGGATATAGGCTTTCAAAACGGTTTCCAGCTCCACTATTTGCTGCACATTGGTGAACCGAATCTGACGCGTCGCCTGCGTATTCACTGTCTGTTGAACCAAGATGCCGTTGGTATCTTTTAGCAAGGCCCCTTTCACAAACATGAGCGCGCAGTGGTTCTTAAATGCATGAATTAGCGCGATGTTGCTTTTCTGAAACGTGTAGCAAGGAACGCCCCATTTCAATTCTTCGGTCAGCCCGCAGTCGAGCATGAACATCCTCAAATGTTCTAGTTCTTCCTGCCACTTTTTGGCTTTATTGAAGTAAAAATCAACGGCAGGATTCATGTTATTCTTGATTGAAAATTAGCGGAAATAGCTTTTCTGAAGTGCTGTTGACCGAAAAACTTATGAGGGGTTGGTTATCAAATGGCTTAGGAGAGCGAATGTAGCTCCATTAAAACAACGCATCTGCAATATGAAAAACGTACTTGTGCTAGGGGCCAGCGGCTCCATCGCCACAGAGGTTATTGGGCTGCTGGACAACAAGCCAGATATCAACCTCACCCTGTTTGTGCGCAACGCCGGCCGGCTGCGTCAGCAGCCCGCCAACGCCCGCGTGGTGGAAGGCGACGTGCTGAACTACAACCAGCTGAAGGACGCCGTGGCGGGGCAGGACATTGTGTACGCCAACCTCTCGGGCGACCTGGAACGCATGGCCCAAAACATTGTGAAGGCGATGAATGAAACCGGGGTCAAAAAGGTCATCTTCATCAGCTCAATTGGCATCTACGAGAAGCCGCTGAAGCCCGTATTGAAGCCTTACCGCGGGGCCGCCGACGTGCTGGAAACCTCGAACCTGGACTACACCATTCTGCGTCCCGCCTGGTTTACGGGCGAAGACGAAGTAGACTACGAAATCACGCACAAGGGCGAAGCCGAGCGCGGCTCCGTGATTTCGCAGAAAAGCCTGGCCACGTTCATTACCAAAGTCATTGAGTCGCCCGAGAAATATGCGCGGGAAAGCCTGGGCATCAACAAGCCAGGCTCTTAATCATTCGCCTGCTTTTGCCGTGAAGTACGTTAGCGAAAGCCCGGGCTTTCGTTGCTTCCCCTTAGCTCAACTCGCATGCAAAGTTTTCTATGCGGTGGCAGAATTCGTTGTGGAACAGCTGCTCAAGAAGGCAGCCGGCTAAACCCGAATAGGCGGCAACGACCAGCCTTTCTTCACGGCCAGCAACCGAAAGCCCGTTACCACGCCCGCCGAAAATAGAAAGTTAACGGTCGGGTCCAGATGGAAGGAAAGCGCCAGGACGTAAACAATAGCGCCGGTCAGGCAGGGAGTGGCATACAGTTGCCGCTCGAATACGGTTAGGCCGTTAAAGCGCTGCCTCGCCGCCTTCCCAGGCGAGCCCAACTGTTGGGCAAGGTAGCCTAGCGTGCTAACGATGCCGGCTTAGCGTAGGGCAAGCCCGCCGATTCCAGTACCTTCAACGCATGGCGTTACCAGCTGCGTACTCTGTCCTGAAAGCCCACTTGCAGGCGCGCGTGCCCTTGTCCGACGACGACTTTGCCGACTTCCAGGGCTACCTGCGCCCCCTGGCGCTGAGCAAACGGCAGCTCCTGCTGCAAGCCGGCGAGCCCTGCACGCACCTGGCCTTCGTGACCCAGGGCTGCCTGCGCAGCTACTCGCTCACGGCGCAAGGCCAGGAGCACACCCTGCAGTTTGCGCCGGAAGACTGGTGGATTTCGGACATCTACAGCTGGCTGACCCAGCAGCCCAGCAGCATGAGCATCGATGCGCTAGAAGACTCGCAGGTGCTGTTGCTGGCCCAGGCCGACATGGAAACCATCTACACGCGGTTTCCCGTGTTCGAACGGTATTTCCGGCTGTTGATGCAAAGCCGCTATGTGGCCCTGCAGGAGCGTGTCAACGCCTCGTTGAGCCAAACCGCCAGCGAAAAATACCAGCACTTTCTGCGCAAGTACCCCGGCATTGCCCAGCGCGTGCCCCAGCATTTTATTGCCTCCTACCTGGGCATTACGCCCGAGTCGTTGAGCCGCGTGCGCCGGCAAACCCGGCTCGGCCGGTGAGGGTGCCCACCCGGGCTCCGGGTACTTAGTAACCTGCTCGCCCGCAGCTGCTTTCTTATCCTAGGATAATGCGCGAGCGTACCGGCAGGTCAGACCTTTGCATCGTATTTATCCAGAAGCATGTCTCGACATCATGAGGCAGTTTTTCGTTAGACCTTACCATGCAAACGACCTCACTTCCTTATTCTTCGCTGCCGGTTGAGCGCATCGGCCAGCACCCCGCCCAGCAGCTGCCGGCTGCCATTCGCATTGGCACGGTGCACCTGGCCGTGGCCGACCTCAGCCGGTCCTTGGCCTTTTACCAGGACGTGCTGGGATTCCAGCTGCTGCGCCGCGTTCCGGCCGCCGATGGGCAGGCCGCCGGGGCCGAGCTCGGTGTGGCCGGCAGCGGCCAGGTACTAGTGGCCCTGTATGAGCAGCCGGGGGCGCGGCCAGTGCCGCGGCGGGGCCGCCTGGGCATCTACCACTTCGCCGTGCTGCTGCCCACCCGTGCCGACCTCGGCCGCTTCCTGCGGCATGCCCAGGCACAAGGCGTGCATGTGGGTTCCTCCGACCACCTCTACAGCGAAGCCACCTACCTCACCGACCCCGACGGCTTCACGGTGGAAGTGTACCGCGACCGGCCCCGCAGCGAATGGCGCGTAACGGACGAGGGCGAAATTCAATCAGCCCTCGACCCGCTCGACGTGCCGGGCGTGCTGCAGGCCGCCGGCAACACCCCCTGGCAGGGCCTGCCGGCGGGCACCACCATGGGCCACCTGCACTTCTACACCGGTAGCCTGCCGGAGGCCGCGGCCTTCTACCACCAGGCGCTGGGCCTGGACATTGTGACCTGGAGCCTGCCAGGCGCGTTGTTCGTGTCGGCGGGTGGCTATCACCACCACCTGGGCCTGAACGTGTGGGCCGCCGGCTCGCCCGCCGCGACCGACGAGGATGCGCGCCTGCTCCATTGGGAGCTGTGGCTGCCTGATGCCGGCAGCCGCGACGCCGCCGCGCAGCGCCTGCAGCAGGCCGGCTACCCAGCGGCCTCCACTCCCGAAGGGCCGATGGTAACGGACCCGTGGGGCATTCGCCTGTTGCTGCGTGCGGAGGCGTAGCCCCGGCCTGCATTTGTTTTCGGGGCCAGCCGTGGCTGTTCCTTCTTCTCGCTATTCTCTTGACTATTCCCATGATTCAAGCTACTGCAACGCAGCCCCCGCTGCTCACCGATTTATCCCTGGCCTACCGGCTCATAAACCCAGCTCAGAATCCCGGCGCCCAGCGCCTGTTGCTGCTCCTGCATGGCGTGGGCGGCAACGAGCTGAACCTGCTGCCCGTGGGCGAGCAACTGGCCGACGCGCGCACCTTGGTGCTGTCGGTGCGCGCCCCGCTGGTGCTGGGCCCCGCCGGCTTCGGCTTCTACCAGGTTGATTTTTCATCGGGCAAGCCCGTCTTCAACCACGCGCAGCAGCAAGCCGGGCAGCAACTGCTGCTGCGCTTTATTGAGGAAGCGACGGCCCGCTACGGCATCTCTGCCGACCAGGTGTACCTGCTGGGCTTCAGCCAGGGCGCCATCATGGCCTACGACGTGGCCCTGACTCACCCAGCGCAAGTACGCGGCGTGCTGGCTTTCAGCGGGCGCCTGCTGGAGGAAACGCGCCAGCACCACGCCCCAGCGGCTGAGGTGCAGCACGTACAGTTTTTCATCAGCCACGGCCACCACGACGACAAGCTACCCGCGTTTTATGCTGACGAAGCGGTGGCGTTTCTCAAAACTCTGGGCATTGCCCCGCACTACGAAGCCGTTGCCGGAGGGCACGAAATCTCGGAACGTGGCCTGGCCGCCGCCCACCAGTGGCTGGCCCGCCTGCCCTAACCGAACGAAGTCGTATTGCTATAAGGCCCTCAGCGCCTCGCGTACCTGCTGGTGTAGAGCCACACCGCTAGAAACATCGGTTGGCGTTGTTGGCATATGGACACTAATTCCCAAATGGCGGAATAATCGGCGTCTGCGTCATCGAGAATCCAGCAAATAAAACCCGAGGACGCAAAAACCATGAGGCATGGGGTAAAAGAATAGCGTTAAGGTAAAAAAGCCCTTGGAGCGGTAGCTGCACAGCTCTGTTGCCCTCAATATGGTGTTCAGAAAAACGGTTCGAAAAGTAAAAGGGGCGTATATTGATTCATCGCATCTGGGCCGCTGCTGCAGCGGCGGCAGGGGTCTACTTGCCGGACTTTCCTGACGGGAGCGGGGCCCGCCCTGTTTCGCCCATGAGCCGTCATTGGCGGTGCTCGCCCCCTTACACCGCCTTTCTCCACCCCCGATGATGAAGCGCTTGCTGTTGCTCCCCCTGTTGGCCGGGACCTTGTCCACGTGCCGCGAACAGCCCTTGGCGGTGGCGGACCCCACGTTTACGGCCACGGTGCGGCAGCCGACTTATGGTGCCCATCCCCCGCGCATTCTCTTTGATGAAGGGCACAACAACGGACACACCACGCGCGGAACCTACCGCCCCTTTGCCGCCTTGCTGGAACACGACGGCTGCCCCCTCACGGTGAGCGACGGCCCCATCACCGGCCCGGCCCTGGCCGGCTGCGACATCTACGTCGTGGCCAACGCCCGGGGAACCGGCGACTTGAACGACACCCCCGCCTTTACGGAACCGGAATGTGCGGCCATCGCTGCGTGGGTCACCCAGGGCGGCGCGTTGCTCTTGATTGCCGACCATTACCCGATGGGGGCCGCCGTGGACCGGCTGGCCCGCAAATTTGGGGTGCAGATGCAGCAGGGCCTGGTGCAAGACAGCGTGCACCACGACCCGTCCTCGACCGATGAAAGCCAGCTGGTCTTTTCCCGGGCCAATCATTTGCTGGCCGCCTGCGCGCTCACCGAAGGGGTGGCGCAAGTCGTCACCTACACCGGGCAGTCGCTGCGTTGCGATGCCCCGTGCGTGTCGTTTTTGAACTTGTCCGACGCGGCCTATGACCTGACGGCCCGTCCCGTGGTCGTCCGGGACGGGCCCGACACACGGGTGAACGTGACGTTTGACCACCCACAGTCCGCAAAAGGCCGGTCCCAGGGGCTGGCACGGGTGGTGGGCCAGGGCCGGGTCGTGGTGCTGGGGGAAGCGGCGATGCTGAGCGCGCAACTAACCCGCGACCATACCAAGTTTGGCATGAACGCGAATCCGGACAACCAGCAGTTGGCCTTGAACATCATCCATTGGCTCGCGGCACGGCCGGCCGCGCCGGGAAGGCGAGAGTAGGGCGGGGACGACGGCCCGAACGGCGGGCCGCGCCGTGACCCAGGCGGCGTTATTTCTTCGGGCAACTCACCTAAGGGGCGTGGGAAGGGAAAGGTCCGATTGCTAACAGGAGGGGTTGGGAAAGTGCTGCTGCGTTGCGGGCTGACCAGTCAGGGCTATGGCTTTGCTCGCTTTCTTTGCCTGCTCCTTTCAACCCCTTCGTGGTCTGATGAACACCAAATTTTTGCTGGGTGCCAGCGCAGCGCTCATGGCCGCCGGCGGCCTCGCCCTTCAATTTGCGCCGCACGAAGTGCTGGCCTACGCTGGCTACCCGGCGAGTGGCCTGGCGCCGGTTGTGGTGCAATTGCTCGGGGCCCTGTATCTGGGCTTCGCCCTGCTGAATTGGATGTCCAAAGGCGTACGCATGGGTGGCATCTACGCCCGCCCCTTGGCCGTGGGCAACGTCCTGCACTTCCTGGCGGGCGCCTTCACGCTGCTCCACTACGCCCTCCGGAACCCGGCCGCGGCCGGGGTGTGGGTAGGGGCCGCCGGGTACGCCCTCTTAGCCGTGCTCTTCGGCGCGATATTGTTCGTGTCGCCGCGCCTGGAGTCGGCGCCCGAGCGGGGCTAACGGCCGAGCCGGCCGGACCGGTTGGGGAGGCGGAGAGCCGTGGCTCGTATTCGTTCAGTGAAAACGGTGCTACAAACAGCCCATGCCCCTACTTCTTATCTAGAAACTGGAATATCCTTTTGTATGCCTCTTCCAGCTCGCTGGCGTTAGGGCTGTGGTGTCCTTCCGGCACAAACAGCACGGTGTTTTTATGCTGGTCTTGCTGGAGCAGGCCCACAAACCGTTCAAAGGTGACGGGTGGCACCTGGTCGTCTTGCCCGCCGTGCCAGATAAAAAATGGCGGGTCCTGCGGGTCGAAATAGGTGAGGGGTTCGTACTGCCGGGTCACTTCTTTCGGGGCGTAGCCGATGGTTTCGGGGAACAGGGCCAGGCCAATGGCCTTCATTACCGGCACCGGATGGTTCATGAATACCGTTTCCACCACGTCGAGTCCGCCCACCGGGCCGGAGAAGTTGACCACGCCGGCAATGCGAATGCCCGCCGCCAACGGGTGGGGGTACGTGGGGTCGTTGGCAGTCACCGCCACCAGGCTGCCAATGTGGGCGCCCGCAGAAAAGCCCGTGAGCACGACCCGGTCGAGGTTCAGGGGGTAAGCGTCGGGGTGCGCCCGGAGGAAGTTGAGGGCCAGCGTTAGGTCTTCCGTGGCCACGGGAATGCCCTGTTTGAGCCGGTAGTTGAGGTTGACGACGGTGACTCCTTTCTTCAAATAGGGCCGGATGTAGCGTTCTTCCTGGGCCTTGTCGCTGAGGTAATATCCCCCGCCGTGCAGAAACACGATGGTGTAGTTTTTGGTGTGCCGTTTCGGGGCTTCGGCGGACAGGTAGAGGTCGAATGTTTGCGCTTTATCCGCCCCGTAGGCAACGTCTTTGGTGATGGTGTAGGCCGCCTGGACTTGCTCCGGGGTTTTGTCGGCCACCGCAGCCAATTTCACAGAACAGGAGGACAGGGTCATTAAAGTGGCGACACGGAGCCAAAGCAGCGGGTGATGCATGAGACGAAAGAGTTGAGGGGAAAGCCGGTGAAAGTCCATCGTGGGGAGGCCGGGTCGCAACGAAACGCTAGCTTCCGCGGTGCTCCCTGCTGAGCTAAAAGTAAGCGCGGGCTGCCCTTATCCTTACAAGAGGCCACCGTCACCCGGAACGGCAGTGTCAGCAGCTGCGCTACGCCGTGATTATCGAACGCGTGCAAACTTGCAACGCCAAATCATGACCGTCATGCCGAGCGCAGCCGAAGCATCACTGGCTTGGAAGTAATCAATGCTAGGTCAACGAAGCGGTAGAGATGCTTCGGCTGCGCTCGGCATGATGGACCTTTACTAAAATTCCCACCACCAATTATGACTCCCACTCTCGAAAACTATACCCTCGGCCGCTGGACGCCCGGCGGCAGCGCCCCCCAGGAACTGCTCGACGCCAGCACCGGCGAGGTCATTGCCCTGGCCAATACCGAAGGTTTCGACTTCGCCTCCATCCTGGATTATGGGCGCCGCGTGGGCAACCCCAAGCTGCGCAAAATGACTTTCCACGAGCGGGGCCGGATGCTTAAAGCACTGGCCTTCCACTTGCAGGAAAAGAAGGAGATTTTCTATGAGTTGAGCTACCGTTCGGGCGCCACGCGCGCCGACTCCTGGATTGACATTGAAGGCGGCATCGGCAACCTGTTTGCCAACGCCTCGCTGCGCCGCAAGTTTCCCGACAAGCCGTTTTACGTGGAGGGCGAGCCGGTGGGCTTGTCAAAGGGCGGTACCTTCATGGCCCAACACCTGCTGGTGCCCCGCGAAGGCGTGGCCGTGCACATCAACGCCTACAACTTCCCCATCTGGGGCATGCTGGAGAAAATTGCCGTGAACCTGCTGGCCGGCATGCCCGCCGTGGTGAAGCCCGCCGTGCCCTCGGCCTACCTCACCGAGGCCGTGGTTCGAGAAATCATTGCCTCCGGCATCCTGCCGGAAGGCGCGTTGCAACTGGTGGTAGGCTCCGGCCAGGGCATTCTGGACCACGTCACGTACCAGGACGTGGTGACCTTCACCGGCTCGGCGGCCACCGGGCGTAAGCTGCGCGCCCACCCGCGCATCATCGAGGAAGCCGTGCCTTTCACCATGGAAGCCGACTCGCTCAATGCCGCCGTGCTCGGAATGGATGCCCGGCCGGGTACACCCGAATTCGACTTGTTTATTAAGGAAGTACGCAAGGAAATGACGGCCAAATGCGGGCAGAAATGCACCGCCATCCGCCGCGCCATTGTGCCGGAGAGCCTGCTTGAAGACGTGCAGATTGCCCTAGGCAAAGCCCTGGCCCAAACCACCGTGGGCCACCCGCAGGCCGAGGGCGTGCGCATGGGTGCGCTGGCGGGCCGGGCGCAGGCCGAGGTGTTCCGCGAGCGGGTGCGGCACTTAGCCCAACACACCCCCATCGTGTACGGCGACCTCGAAAACGTGGAAGTGCTGGGCAAAGAGCGCGGCGCCGACTACGCCAAGGGTGCCTTCACCTCGCCCATTGTGCTGCTGAATAAGGAGCCCTTTCGCCACCTCGACAGCCACGAAATCGAAGCCTTTGGCCCGGTGGTTACGCTTATGCCGTACCGTGATACCGACGAGGCCGTGACCCTGGCCAACATGGGCAAAGGTTCGCTGGTGTGCTCGCTGGCTACGAATGACCCGCGCACCGCGCAGGGCTTTGTGCTGGGCGCCGCCACTCACCACGGCCGCATCCTTGTGCTGAACGGCGAGATGGCCAAGGAAAGCACCGGGCACGGCTCGCCGCTGCCGCAGCTTATCCACGGCGGCCCCGGGCGGGCCGGGGGCGGGCAGGAGATGGGTGGTATCCGCGGGGTGGAGCATTTTATGCAGCGCGTGGCCCTGCAGGGCTCGCCGAGCATGATTACGGCCATCACGGAGGTATACCAGACCGGTGCCAAGCAAATCGAGCACGACAAGCACCCCTTCCAGCATTACTTCGAGGAACTGGAAATCGGCCAGACCTACACCACCCACAAGCACACCGTGACGGAGGCCGACATCACCAACTTCGCGCAGGTGTCGGGCGATAATTTCTACGCCCACGTCGACGCCACTTCGTTGGAAGGCACGCTCTTCACCGGGCGCGTGGCCCACGGCTACTACATTCTGAGCAAGGCCGCCGGCATGTTCGTGGACCCGCGCAAAGGGCCCGTGCTGCTGAATTACGGTCTGGACGAGTGCCGCTTTACCAAGCCTGTTTACCCCGGCACCACCATCGGCGTGACGCTCACGGTGAAGGAGAAAGTGGGCCAGGAAAAGCGCGACGAAACGGACGTAGCCAAAGGCATCGTGCGCTGGCTCGTCACCGTCACCGACCAAACCGGGGAAACCGTGGCCGTCGCCACCATTATGACGATGGTCAAGAAAAAGAACCAAGAATAGCTCTTCCATTAAAGCGGGTCGTGCCGGCTTGCAGCCGCACCGCTCGTTCTATTGGTCCCATTCACTGAAACTCCGTATGCCCACATTAGATACTCCCGCCGCTGGCCGGGTCACCGCATCGACCACCGCCGAGGGCGTGGCCACCATTTCCTTTTTTCATCCCGCACACAACTCCCTGCCCGGGCCCCTGCTCACCGAGCTGGCTCGGACCATCGCGGCCGTGGGGCAAGATGCCAAAACCAAGGTCATCATCCTGCGCAGCGAGGGCGACAAAACCTTCTGCGCCGGCGCCAGCTTCGACGAGCTGGTGGCCATTGAGAACGAAACACAAGGGCTGGCGTTCTTTTCCGGCTTTGCCCAAGTGATTAACGCCTGCCGCACCTGCCCCAAAGTCATCATTGGCCGCGTGCAGGGCAAAGCCATTGGCGGTGGGGTAGGGGTGGCCGCCGCCACCGACTATTGCTTTGCCACCGCCCAGGCTTCGGTGAAGCTAAGCGAGTTGGTGGTCGGCATCGGCCCGTTTGTGGTAGGGCCCGCCGTGGAGCGAAAAATAGGCGTGTCGGCCTACTCGCAGCTGGCCTTGGATGCGGCCGAATTTCGCTCGGCGCAGTGGGCCAAAGAGCAGGGCCTGTACCAGGAAGTGCTGGACACCGAAGAGGCCTTGGACTCCGCCGTGCAGGCATTCGCCACCAAGCTCACGGCCTACAATCCCGAGGCCCTAACCGACCTCAAGCGCGTCATCTGGGAAGGCACCGAACACTGGGACAAACTCCTGGTGGCGCGCGCCGCCATCAGCGGACGGCTGGTCCTGTCCGATTTCACCCGGCAGGCCATTCAGCGGTTCAAGGCCCGGTAAGCAGCATCCCAAACACAAAAAAGCCTCTAGCACAACGCTAGAGGCTTTTTTTGTGGCCGTGTTAAGCCCGGAATTACATATTGAGCTAAATGAGAACCGTTTCCTTATGCCTTCTTCGCGGTTTGAAGGGCAGGCTAGTGCTCAGTCTGATAGGGCCTGATATAGGAGAATTGAGCCATAGGTCCCCTGGCGAGTCTTCGTCTGTCCCCTCTTCTGCTTGAGATAATGAGTCAACTACAATAGGGGAGACTCATAATCAACCAGGTGCTTAGAATGGCTCAACACCTTCTGAGCCCAGACAGCCTGGGGCTAAGTTGAGCAGCCAGCGGGGCGGCTCGCGCTCCAGCACCAACGCCCCCAGGTTCAGCCAGGCTCCGGTGCGGTCGAGCACGGCCGAGTCGGCGGTCACGACGACATCTGGGGTTTCGCTTAGCTCGACGTCGGGGTTCATCACGACCTCCACTGTCCAGGGCAGCCCAAGCTCGGGCCCCAGCTCCCGGAGGCGGGAGGCGAGCCGGCCGCTGTTGGACACGGGCTGGTCGAGCAGCCACCGCACGGGGCCGGGCGCGAGCGGGAGCAGTGCCGCGGCGGTGAGCCGGATGGCCCGGTCGGTTTCCTGCACCGCCCGGTAGGTGCCGTGGATGCTCGCCAGGTCGCGCAGGGCCCCGTCGCGGCCCCGTAGCACCACCCCGCCACTCAGGGCCGTTTCGAGCA
The DNA here is from genome assembly GCF_020711255.1 of Hymenobacter plasmatis. Lineage (GTDB taxonomy): Bacteria > Bacteroidota > Bacteroidia > Cytophagales > Hymenobacteraceae > Hymenobacter. The sequence continues at coordinate 3,111 of NZ_JAJFAW010000043.1, read as the reverse complement.
GGATAATGAGGTTGAAGCCATCGATGGAAACGGCCCGGCCGTGGAGGGCCGGGGGCGGCAGCTGCGTGGCCAGGCGCCGTCGGTACTGCTCGTCGGTACAGGCGGCGCGGCCCACGGCCCAGCGCTGGCGCTCGGTCAGGGCGTAGCGGTCGCCCACCAGCTTGATGGTACTGCCGCGTGGGTACCCGCGCGTGAGCAACCACGACAGCTCCGCCACGGCGCGCCGCAGCACCGGTAGCCAATGGGGCCCAAACAACTGGGCATCGGCCGGGTGCGGGCCGCGGTGGCGGGTGTCGGCAGGGCGCATGAGTAAATTGTTAAGGAGCCGTGGAAACTGTAATACACCGCCCCCTCCCCGCCGGGTTGCCGGAAGTGCCAGCGGCTCGAAAAAAACGCAAACGCTCCGGCGGCCCGGAATTTGAGGGCACCTTTGCTATCCAATTACAAGAGTTGACGGGAATGAATGCAACGGAGCAAGAAGAGAGAGAATACCTGGAAGTAATCAAGGAGAAACTGGCGCTGGCCATCCGGCGGGGAGACGACGCCGTCAAGCAGTTTTCCGACGAGCTCCGGCAGAAAAAGGAGTACATCCACGAGCACCAGTCCGGCATGGACGACGCCGACATGGTAGCCGCCGGCCAATCGATTAACCGCATGGCCTTTACGGGCGAGGCCGCCGTGGCCCGGAAACGCAAGCTCCTCAAGCTGGCGCAATCCCCCTACTTTGGCCGCATTGATTTCACGCCCCAAGGCCAGGCCACCATGCCGGTGTACATCGGCGTGCATTCGTTTACGGACGAGCGGCAGCGCCAGGGCCTGATTTACGATTGGCGGGCACCCATCTCGTCCATGTTCTACGACTTTGAGCTGGGGGATGCTGCCTTCACCACTCCCTCGGGGGAGATGCAGGGCACCATCGACCTCAAGCGGCAATACAAAATCCGGGACGGGCGCATGGAGTTCCTGATTGAAAACGACGTGAACATCCACGACGACGTGCTGCAGCGCGAACTGGCCAAGTCCAGCGACGACAAGATGAAGAACATCGTCGCGACCATCCAACGGGACCAGAACGCGGTGATTCGCAACGAAACCGCTTCGGTGATGGTCATCCAGGGCGTGGCCGGGTCGGGCAAAACCTCCATCGCCCTGCATCGCCTGGCGTTCCTCTTGTACCGCTACCGCGATACCATTGCAGCCAAGGACCTGCTCATTATCTCGCCCAATAAAGTCTTCGCCGACTACATCTCCAACGTCTTGCCCGAGCTGGGCGAAGAACACATTCCCGAGTTGGGCATGGACGAGCTGGCGGCCGATTTGCTCGGCAACCAGTTCCCGTTCCAGACCTTCTTCGAACAGGTGTCGGCGCTGCTGGAAAGCCACGACTCCGCGTTTATTGAGCGCATTCGGTTCAAGTCCTCGTTTGAGTTTCTGAGCCAGCTCAACCAGTACCTGCTGCACGTGGAAAACCACTACTTCACCGCGGCCGAGCTGCGGGTGGGCCCCTTGCGCATTCCTGCGGCGTTCCTGCTGGAAAGGTTCAAGGCCTACCACCGGGTGCCGCTCTTGAAACGCCTGCCGCTGGTGGCCGAGGACGTGCGGACCTACGTGCGCGACGCCACCCGCCGCAAGCTGACCGGGCAGGAGAAAGCCACGATTGGGGAAGCTGTTCCCCGCATGTTCAAGTTCCACCAGGTGCTGGACCTTTACCGGGACTTTTACCGCTGGATTGGGAAGCCCGGGCTCTTCCGAATCGACCACCGCATGCACTTGGAATACGCGGATGTCTTCGCCTTCATCTACCTGCGCATTCGGCTGGAAGGCCTCACTGCCTACGAGCACGTCAAGCACCTGCTGGTGGACGAGATGCAGGATTACACCCCCGTGCAATATGCCGTGTTGTCCCGCGTATTCGGTTGTCGGAAGACCATCCTCGGCGACGTAAGCCAGACGGTGAATCCGTACAGCGCTTCCTCGGCCGAGGCAATCGAACGCGTCTTTCCGCAAGCCGAGGTGGTCCGGCTCTACCGCAGCTATCGCTCCACCGTCGAGATTACGGCGTTTGCGCAGCGCATCACGCCGAATCCTCACATCATCCCACTGGAACGGCACGGGCAGGAGCCCGTAATAGCGCGCTTTGACAACAAAGACGAGGAGTTAAAGGCTATCCAGCAGCTGATTGCGACCTTCCAGCGCTCGGGAAACAATTCCCTGGGCATCATCTGCAAAACCCTCCGGCAGGCCAGGCAGGCGCATGAGGCACTGAAAGCCCCCGGCGTTTATTTGCTCACAGAAGAGTCTACGACCTTCAAAGAGGGGGTGGTCATCACCACGGCCCACTTGGCGAAGGGGCTGGAGTTTGATGAGGTCATCGTGCCCTTTGCCTCCGCTCATACTTATAAAACGGAGGTGGATAAGAGCATGCTCTACGTCGCCTGCACCCGGGCCATGCACCAGCTCACGCTGACGTATTCGAAGGAAATAACGCCCTTCTTGTCCACCTAATCATCGTTGGCCACGGCTCTGTTTCTCGAACACGCTTCACCAAGCTCCTTAGATAGTTTTAATGATGTGCGTGGTCGACGAGTTCTTCTCTTACTAATAGGGCACTTTAATCGGGCCTTAAAAGAGGCAAATCTTGAGATAGCAGGGGAGTTCTATTAGTGTAAAGCAGGCATCTCAACCGGGTGGGCTGATGCGCTCTGGCTAGGCCTTGTCTGAACCCAAAAAATCTTGGGTCCACCACGAGTGTCCCGGGAAAGCAAAAGGCCCTTCACGCTAGCGTAAAGGGCCTTTTCTGTGGTCGTGTAAGGCCCGGAAATTGCTTATTGGGCTAGATGAGAACAGACAAAAACTGCCTTCTTTGGCCTTCTTGGCGGTTTGAGGTGTAGGCTCGTGTCCAGCCTGATAGGTCCTGATATAAGGGAAAGAAGCCACGGGTCCCCTGACGGGTCCCCCGTCTATTGCCCCTCATGCTCTTGCGTAGACGAGTCAACTAGAGTAGGGGACTTCTCAACATTGGTTTAAGATTATTACCGTTTCCGTAAACTTCCCTTGGGCCAGGCCCGGCTAGCGAGCACCGTAGCCCGCCGCCACGAGCCAGGCGCAGAG
>NZ_JAJFAW010000042.1 GCF_020711255.1 Hymenobacter plasmatis | reverse complement strand
GGAGCCGTGTGAGGTGAAAGTCTCACGCACGGTTCTGAAGTGGCAGCCGGGGGAGCGATTCCCCGGCTGACCATAACCTGATTTCGCGCTCCGACGAGGCCAAAGCCCTGGGTCTGAAAATGGGCGAGCCCTACCACCTGGTGCGCCCGCAGCTGGAGCAGCACCAAGTACAGGTGTTTTCCTCCAACTACGGCCTGTACGGCGACATGAGCCGGCGCGTGGTGCGGGTGCTGAGCGAGTTTGCAGTGGGCGTGGAGGTGTACTCCATCGACGAAGCTTTCCTGGATTTTCGCGGCATGGGCCTCGTGGCGCCGGATTTGCACGCGTACGGCGTGCGGGTGCAGCAACGGGTAAAGAAGCACACCGGCATTCCGACGAGCGTGGGCATCGCGCCCACCAAAACCCTGGCCAAGCTGGCCAACCGCTTGGCCCGCAAGCACGGCACCAGCGGGGTGCTGCTCCTCGAAACCGAAGCCCAATGGCAGGCCGCCCTGGCCCAAATGCCCGTCGAGGACGTATGGGGCGTGGGCCGGCGCTACGCCCGCAAGCTGCACGAGCTGGGCATCGGCACGGGGGCGGCGCTGGCGGCTATGCCCGAGCACTGGCTGCGGCGCCACATGGGCGGCGTGGTGGGGCAGCGGCTGTGGCGCGAGCTGCACGGCCAGCCCTGCCTGGAGTGGAACCCCACGGAGTGGGACGACGAGGACCGCCACCAACCCACCGCCGCCAGCCGCCACAGCGTGGCCTGCACCCGGAGCTTTGGGCGGCCCCAGCACGAAGCGGCTGTCCTGGCCGAAGCCCTGGCCACCTTCACGGCCAAAGCCGCCGAGAAGCTGCGGCGGCACGGGCTGGCCGCGCACCTGGTCACGGTCATCCTGGGCACCAACCGCTTTGCCGCTACTGCCGAGCCCACCACCCACACGGCCGTCATCAGCCTGCCCCACGCCAGCCACGACGTGACCGTGCTGACCCAGGCCGCCCTGCGCGGCCTGCACCGCTTGCGCCGCCCGGGCGTGGCCTACCACCGCGCCGGCATCCTGTTTAGTGGGCTGGAGCCGGCCGGACAAGCCCAGCTGGGCCTGTATACCAGCACCGCCGCCGACCAGCAGCGCCGCCAGCAGCTCATGGCCACCCTCGACGGCCTGAATGCGCGCTTTGGCCGGCAGCTGGTGCACCTGGCCGCCGCGGGCACTGCCAGGAAGCCCGACGGCGAACTCAAGGAGCCTGCCTGGGCAGGCCGCTCGGCGCATCGCTCGCCGCTGTACACCACCGGCTGGGACGAACTCTGGCAACTTCGTTGAGCTGCTTATCGAACCATCACGACCCGGGTGCGCACCCCAGCCGCACCCTGCGCCCGCACCGTGTATACCCCGGGTGCCAAGGCCGCTAGGTTCAGGTTGGCCACGTTGCCGCTGCCGGCCTGGGCCAGCACCACTTGGCCCAGGGCGTTGATGACATGCACGCTCACCAAGCCAAACCGGGCGGGCAGCTCCAGCTGCAGGGGCCCGGAAGTGGGGTTGGGGAATACATTGAAGCCCTCCGCTAAGGCCGCCGGGCGTGTGGGCAGCAGGGTAGAATAAGCGCTGAGGGCGGCATCGGCCGCGGCCTGCAGCAGCGGCAGCGAGGTGGACACCAGCAGGGCGAAGGTTACGGTAGTAGAGTCGCCCGGCGCCAGCTTAGCGATGCGGGTGCCCACTACCTGCGATACATCGGCGCCGTTGGGTAGGCCCGCGCTACGCTGGGCGCGGGCGGTGCCGCTGCTCAGGGTCAGGAATTTTTCGGCAAGCGAGAAGCCGTCGGCAAGGCGCACGGGCGTGCCCGCGGGGGCATTGTTATTGATGGAGTACACGGACGGGGCGCCGCCGCGTAGCAGCCGCACGCCGGCGTAGGAAGCCGGCAGGGTGGCGGTGGATTGCTGGCTCAGGGCGTAGGTATAGCCCAGGGCGCGGGTGCTGTCCCAGGCGGCGGCGTTGCTGGCGCTGCCATCCGGTGTGGGCAGGTCCCAGTCGGTAAACAGGCCAGCGTAGAGGGGCTTTAGCGTATCAGCGGTGAGGTTCTTGAGCGAATATTCCAGCAGCACAAAATCGCGGCGGCCGGGCGCGCTCCAGGCATAGGCGCGCTGGCGCACGGCCATGCCCACGCTCCGAATGCGGCTGCCCACCACCGGAATGGTGTCCTGAAACGCCGCCCGTACCTCCTGGTCGGCACGGGGCCCGGGCTGCTTGCGCGTGGCCTGGCCGAGGCTGAAAAAAGACTGCCGCGCCCGCCCGCCGCTGGAGCGCAGCCGGTCCGAGACCCGGGTGGGCGTAGTGGCCAGCAGCAGGCCGCCCTCGCTCAGGAGGTTGCCGCTGCCCCGGTAAGTCAGGCCCAAGCCCACGGAGCCGGCCAGGTCATCAAACGCCAGGTTGCTGCGGCTGGTAACCGTCACGGCCAGGTCGCTGGCGTCGAGCACTACATAGTTGGGGTTGAGCACGATGTCGATGTATTGGTCAGACTGGTAGCCGCCGGCGGCCGTGAGCCGGTAGCGCAGCGTGGCTGTGGTATTGAGCGGAATGCCGCTGGTAGCCACGGCCAGCCGGTAAGGGGTGCCGGCATTGTTGGCCCGGCCCGACATGGCCAGATTGCCGACGGCAAAAGTGCCCTGCCGCACCGTGATGTAGGGCGAGAGCGCCGTGAGCGTCACCGTAAGCCCGGCGATGGGCTGCAGCAGGTTTTGCACGTTCACGGCCAGGCGAATGGTGTCGCCGGGTAGGTAGGCGGGGCGGGCCGGGGCCAGGATGCTGGTGAGCACGCGGGCCTCCTGGCGGGTGGTTTGGGTGAGGGCTTTCAGCACGTTGAGCCGGCCGGTGCCCAGGCGGGTAGCCCAGGCCGCGTTGGCGGGCAGGTCGTCGATTTTATCAGTGGTCTGGCGGAGCTGAGCGGCCACCTGGTCGGCGGTGAACTGCGGGAACTGCCGCCGCACCAGCGCGGCCGCGGCCGCCACCAGCGGCGCGGAAAACGAGGTGCCGCCCACGGCCACGTAGTCGGCATCGGCAGTGCCCTGCGGAGTGGTACCGTGGTAGCCGTAGGTGGTGAGGATGCTCAGGCCGGGCGCCACCAGGTCGACGCGGTGGCCGAAGGTGGCGTTGGGGCTTTTCTGGTCTTTGTTATCAACGCCCGATACCGACAGCACGTGGTCGTAGGAGGCCGGGTAGAACGCCAGGTCGGCATTGGTGTTGCCTGAGGCGGCTACCAGTACAGCGTCGCGGTTCACGGCGGCATAGGTCATGGCGTCCTGCTCGTAGCGGGAGTAGCCGCCGGCCGCGCCCCAGCTCATGTTAATCACCTTGCAGTTGTGGTCGGCGGCGTACACCACGGCCTCCACGCCGGCAAAGTAGCCGGTAGGGGTGTTGGGGTAAATGTTAAGCGGCAGAAACCGGCAGCGGTTGCCCAGGCCGGCAATGCCCACACCGTTGTCGGGGCGGGCAGCGGCCACGCCCGCCACCAAGGTGCCATGGACGATTTTGATGTCGTAGCCGGAGTCGTTGTCGTTGTTGGCCAGGTCCCAGCCGGTGAAGTTGTCCACGTAGCCGTCGCCGTCGTCGTCGCGGCCGTTGATGGGGTCGGCGTAGTTGTGCTTAATCTGCTGGCGCAGGTCTTCGTGGGTGAGGCGCACCCCGCCGTCGGTGATGCCGATGACAATGGAGCTGTCGCCGCGGGTCACGTCCCAGGCCCGGTAGGCCTGAATCTGCTTTAAGTAGTACTGGCTGGCGGCGAGGTCGGTGAGGGTGGAGTCGGCCAGCGGGTCGTTGGGCTGGTACTGCGGCATGCGGATGTAGAGCGGCTCCACGTATTCGACCACGCCGGTGCCCAGCAGCACGGTGCGGGCCCGCTCGAGGCTCAGCGTGGCCGGTACTTCGATTTGGTAGATGCCGCGCAGGTCCACGCTGCCGCGCTTCTCAAGGCAGGGGGCCAGGGCACGGGGGAATTTCTGCTGCAGGCTGTGGGCGCCCAGCGCGCGCAGGGCCGCGTCCACGGCGGTGGCCCTGCGGCCGGGCAGCAGCTTCAGCACCAGGCGGCCCGGCACGGTGGGGGGCGCGGTGGCCCCAGCCGCCAGGGCCAACGTGCTAAATACCAGAAGCAATAGCAGGCGTAACGTGTTTCTCATCAAGTAGAAGAATAGAATAGGCGGTAGGGATAAAGTGTGCCTTCTACGGACATGCAGCAGCTTGGGTAAGCAGGCAAAAGCAAAAAGTTGAACAATTGATGAGAGCGAGACCTAACTAATTAATTAAATGTACAAAATAAAACATTTTCGCTTGATTATGCCATTGATTATAAGGCCCTGCGGTGGCAGGGCGGGCCCCTAAGCGTAACTTGCGTAGCGGTTGTTTCACCGCCCAACCATCGCCTTTTCTACTCCCACCCACGATGATTGCCAAGCACCAAGCCACCCTCGACGCCGCCGTGCAGGCCCTGCACGGGCGCACCTTCTTCGCCGCTTTCCCCGAAAACCCATCGCCCGAAATCTATGGGGCCGATGCCGACGTGCAGGGCCGTGAGAAATTCGCCGCCCTGCGCGGCCAGCACTTTACTGAGCTGCAACAAGGCCCGCCCGAAGGGTGGGCGGGCCAGGAAGAGTCGCCCTACGAGCAGGCGCCGCTGGGAATTAAGTATCCGTTCTACTCGCCCGATACGCTGGTTAAGAATGCCCAGGGCTCGTTTGACGAGTGGCGCAAGCTGAAGCCCGCCCTGCGCGCGGCCCTGCTCACCGAGGCGCTGGAAGGCATGAAAAGCCGCTTTTTCGAAATTGCCTACGCCACCATGCATACCACGGGGCAGGCCTTCATGATGTCGTTTCAGGCCAGCGGCCCCCACGCCGCCGACCGCGCGCTGGAGGCCATTGCGGCTGGCTACGAGGAGCAAACCCGCTTCCCCGAAGAAACCCGCTGGGAGAAGCCCATGGGCAAGTACAGCATTGCCCTGCACAAGACCTGGCGCGCCGTGCCCAAGGGCCTGGCCCTGGTCATCGGCTGCTCCACGTTTCCCACCTGGAACACGGTGCCGGGCATGTTTGCCTCGCTCGTGACCGGCAATCCCACCATCATCAAGCCCCACCCCAAGGCGGTGCTGCCCATTGCCATCGTGATATCCGAGGTGCAGAAAGTGCTCAAGGAGCACGGCCTGAACCCCTGCATCTGCCAGCTGGGCGTCGATGCCGACGACTACCTCATTACCAAGGAGCTGGCCGAAAACCCTGCCATCAAGCTCATCGACTACACCGGCGGCTCGCAGTTTGGCGACTACATCGAGAGCCTGAAGGGCAAGACGGTGTTTACCGAAAAAACGGGCGTTAACAGCATCATCCTCGACTCCTGCGATGACCTGGACAAGGTGGCCCAGAACCTGGCTTTCTCCGTCAGCCTCTACTCGGGCCAGATGTGCACCGCGCCCCAAAACTTCTTCATTCCCGAAACCGGCGTGAAAGTGGGCGACACGCAAGTGCCCTACGAGGAAGTGGTGCAGAAACTAGCGGCCGCCGTTACGGGCCTGGCCACCAACCCCAAGGCCGGGGCGCACGTGCTCGGCGCCATCCAAAACCACGGCACGCACGAACGGGTGAAGCAGCTGGCCTTCGAAGGCGGCCGCAGCATCTTGGACCCCGGCACCGTCGACCACCCCACCTTTAAGAACGCCCGCACCTGCTCGCCCAGTATTCACGAAGTCGATGCCAGCCACGTCGAGCAGTTCAGCCAGGAGCTGTTCGGGCCCATTATGCTTGTCATCAAAACCAAGAGCACGCAGGAGAGCATCCACCTCGCGGCCAAGCTGGCCCGCGAGCACGGCGCCATTTCGTGCGGCGCCTACACCACCGACCTTATCGTGAAGGAACAGATTATGGATGAGATGAGCCTGGCCGGCACGCCCGTCAGCTTCAACCTCACCGGTGGCATCTACGTGAACCAGAACGCCGGTTTCTCCGACTTCCACGTGACCGGCGGCAACCCCGCCGGCAACGCCAGCTTCACCAACCCCGAGTTCGTCATCAAGCGCTTCACCTGGGTTGGCTTCCGCGAGCCGGCGTAGATGATAATGACTAATGACAAGTGACTAATGGAGAATTAGTCGTTGGGCTAACTCTTCATTCCTTATTAGTCACTTGTCATTCCTCATTAGTCCTTAAAGAAAAAGGCCGCCGCTTCTGTAGAAGCGGCGGCCTTTTTCTTTAAACCCCCATGGTGAATTTGTAATTCTTGGGGGCTTTGGTGGTTTTGAATTTTTGCTGTCGCTTCGGATTGAAGTCGATGATGGGGTGCACGTTGTTTTCGGGTCGGAAGTGGGCTTTGGCCTTTTTGCCTTTCGACGATTCGGTGGTGTGCGCGTAGTTGCGCTTGGCCTTCAGGTGGGGCTTTTTGCCCTGGCTCTGGGCATGGCTGGCCGTGGTGACCAGGAACGGAAACAGCAAAAGGAGGAGGAGCTTTTTCATGGTGAATAACGGCTAAGCGGATAGAATAAAGTGGGCAATAAGGATGATGGGAACGTGGCCGGCTAGAGGCCTACGGGGCTGAAACGTAGATACTGTTCAGGGGGTTGTCGATTTTATTGTTGGCTCAGGAGCTACAAAATGTTCCGTAAATCCTCGCGCAGACTTTCGATTCCGCGCAGAATCTGGGCCCAAACGCTGGGCTCGGAACCATCGGCGGGAGCTTGCACGAGCTGCTGAGCTAAGCGTGCGCGCTTGGCCTCGAGGGCTTCGGCGTGGGCCTGGTAGGTATTGGGCGAACCGGCGGCCGTGGCGTGGGCGCGGTTGTGGAGGGTCTGGATTTTGGCGTCTAACTCGCTCAGGGCTTGGCGCAAGGCGTGTTCGGACAACTGCGGCGGGCGCTGGGCATCGGGGCCGGGAGTGCTGGACATAACGAAAGTGGGAAACGAACCGGGAGAAGGGAGTTGATTATTGTACTGCCTTCCCAGCCGAAAAGATGCCTCCACACCCATTTTCCGCAGTAGCTCCCGTGGCCCAGGCCGGCCCTGATACCAAAATTTCAGCTCAATTTGCCCTGAACGCCGCTTGCTAATCGACCCGGAAGGCGCGCGGCAGGCCGGCTTCGCGCGCCAGGGGCGCGGCCCCCGATTGCCAGAGCGCGGCCAGCACGGCATTGGCGGTGGGGGCCAGCTCGGCGTGGTAGTCTTCGTGCAGCCGGGTGGTTTGCTTCAGGGCCTCGTGGGTGCGTTTGGTGAGGTGCTGGAGCAGTGGCTGCGTGGGGCCGTGCAGCCGCGCCGTGACGGCGGCCTGGTGCCGGAACACGTTGGCCAGCAGCCGCCAGCTTAGCTCAATTTCGCCGTAGGCATCCTCCGTAATCTTGGCGTGGTAGGCCAGCCGCGCCTGCAGCTGCCGCAGTATCACGAGCAGGTCGTTGGGGGTTTGGTGGAAGCCCCGCACGGGGTCGTCGACCTGCGCGCGCAGCACGGCGCGGCGGGTTTCCAGCGCCTCGGGCCCTTCCAGCAGGCGGTAGGCCAACTGCTCGGTGAGCACCACATCCTGGGCCACGAGGCGGGCCAGGAGCTGGTCTTTCTCTTTTTGCGGGAGCTGAAAAAGCGCTTTGCGCAGGTCGGGTGGGAGGGCGGGCATTCGATACCTAAGAACGTGTGGGTTTCAAAATTATACGCCTTGAAACTGGTGCCAACTTCGCCCGATGCGCCACGTGCCTATAGCCGCTATTATTATAAGTAGGAGAACAGGTACTGACCAGGGCGTTGGTATGAGCGTTTTTAGCGACGTCGGATGCTTAAAGCCCGCCATCAACTCGTCAGAATATGTCTCGAATGCACTGGGAGGTGAGGGTTCAGGCATTGGGATATAACGCGTACCACAAATAAATTGTACGTCACCTCCATGGCGTGGCCGCACATCTGTATAGGCAAACAACGTAGTGGGCTTGTGCTTAAAATCCAGCCAATATTTTTTGACGTTCTCTCGGTTCATTAAATCAATTACAAATACCAAATCCTTGTAGTGAGCGGTAGGCGCAAAGGTTATTCGCACTCCGCCTGCTTTTCCAGAATCAGCCACAATGTTGCGGACATTCAGAATTAGCTTTTGCTGCGTCTGCAAGTCATGTCCTGCCGGGCCAGTGAAGCAGACAAAATGCCAAGGCCGGAATGATTCAAGCTTGTGGGCGGGCATAGAAACTGGCGAAGCAGCTCCATAGAAGGGACTATCCGGCTTTATTTGGAGTGGCGGCATGGTGATTTGCATCACACTACGCAGCTTCAACCGGTCCCAATGCTTGCCCACCACCTCGCACCCCAGCCACAGCAGCCCCGCCAGCGCCAACAAGCCCGGCGGAAACAGCAGCTTGCGGCGGTAGCGGCGGGGTAGGTACAAGTTCATGGCAGATATAAAGAGGTGCATTTGCGGCCTGTGGCGAAGCAATGCGCCAGAACGAATGTAGAGACGCAATATTTTGCGTCTTCCATCTGGACGACAACTTGCGCACGGTGAGGCTAAGGAGACGCAAAATATTGCGTCTCTACCTGAGCCTCGTCAAACAAAACGCACAAAACAGCCCACCGTTCCCTAGCGGGCGCGGTGGGCTGTGGGTGGGCGCGCAGGCTGGGCTAGGCCTCGCTCGACGGCATAATGTTCTGGTTTAAACGGAACAGATTTTGGGGGTCGTACTTGGTCTTAATGGCCACCAGGCGCGGGTAGTGGCTGCCGTAGGTGGCCTGCACGCGGTCGGCGCCTTCGTCCATCATGAAGTTGCTGTAGGCGCCACCAGCGCCATATGGATGCAGCGCATGCCAGTACTCTTTGGCCCAAGTGGTGAACTTGTCGTTGTTGGATGGGTCGGGGTCGCTGCCCAAAATCACCATCGACCACGTGGCGTGGCGGTAGGCCCAGGCCGTGGCGTCGGGGGCCACGCGGGCAGCTGCGCCGTTGATGGGGTACAGGTGCATGGTGGACAGCGGAGTGGGCAGCATTTCGGCAAAACGCAAGTGAATGTCGATGGCCACGTCGCTAAGCTCGTTCACAAAATCGGCCTTCCAGTAGTACTGGTAGCCGGGCGGCACCAGCCCATCGAACATGCTCTGCAGGACCGGCACGGGCAGTGGCCCCACTAGGTCGAGGGCCGGCGGGAAGGCCTGGCGGATGGGCGCAAACGTGGCGTCGGCCCAGTCGGGCGGGCCCGTGTAGTTCCACACAATGCCCACCATCTTTTTATGGTGCAGGTGCTCGGGGAAGGGCGGGCCGGGCGGCACGGTCAGGAAGGCCAAAAAGCCGCTCACGTCATCTGCTGCCACTTTGATGAAGTCGCGGTACCAGCGCATCAGGGCGGGGGCGTCGTGCAGCTCCCAGAGCATGGGCCCGGCGTACACCGTGCTGATGGGGTGCGACCGAAACAGGAAGGACGTGACGATGCCGAAGTTGCCGCCACCTCCGCGCAGGGCCCAAAACAGGTCGGCGTTTTCCTGGGCCGAGGCCTTTACCAGCCGGCCGTTGGCCAGCACCACATTGGCTTCGAGCAGGTTGTCAATCGAGAGGCCGCACTGGCGGGTGAAGTGGCCCAGCCCACCGCCCAGCGTGATGCCGCCTACGCCGGTAGTCGAGATGATGCCGCTGGGCACCACCGCCCCGAAGGCATGCGTCACGTGGTCGAGCTGGCCCAGGGTGCAGCCGCCCTCCACCCGCACGGTATGGGTGTCGGGGTCGACGTACACGCTGTTGAGCTGCGACAAATCAATCACCAGCCCGTCGTCGCACAGGCCCATGCCGGCGGCGCTGTGCCCGCCGCCGCGCACTGCCACCGGCAGGTGGTGCTCGCGGGCGTAGTTCACGCAGGTAATCACGTCGGCCACGTCGGCGCAGTAGGCAATGCCGGCGGGGTGTTTGTGTATCATGCCGTTGTGTACGCGGCGGCTGGCGTCGTACTCGGCGTGATGGGGCTCGATTAACCGGCCGCGCAGGTCAGTTGCGAGTTGCGAAATGGTTTCTTCGGCTATCATAACAGTAGCGGGAAAGCGGCGGGTAAGCGCCGGTGGAAAGAAAAGTCTTTCCCTAAGTTAGCCGCGGGCCCGTGCTTTACATTGGACAAAAGTGACAGGCAAAATGCTGGCTGCCCAATGCGTACTGGCCTGATTAAAAGCCGGATAAGTGGTGGTGGTAACTGTGCTGAATCAGCGTGGGCAGGTCGTCGGTATCGCCGGTAAGCAGCTGCGACGGAACCTCTCCGCAAAAAAGCTTGACCTGCCGAATCAGGTGCGATTGGTCGCAGTAGCCACCCGCGTAAGCGGCGTCGAGCCAAGAGCTGTGGGTCGTTTGCCGGGCCCGCAGCATGGCATTGAAGCGAATGATGCTGGCAAATTGCTTGGGCAAAATGCCCACTTCGGCCCTGAATTTCCGCTCCAGCGTGCGGCAGCCCACTTGCAGGGATTGGGCCAGCCCGCAGATGGACAGATTGCCCCGCTGGCTTAGGATAAGCTGCACGGCCTGGTCGGTAATAGATTCGGCCGCCGAACCTTTGCCCAGGAAGCGCAGCAGAAATTCTTCCACCACGGCCACCCGCGCCGCAGCCTCGCCGGTGTCGCACACCCGGCCGGCCAGGTAAACGGCCCCGCCACCCAGCACCAGTTCGGCGTCCACGGCCCGGTCGGTGTAGGGAGCCATCGGAATGCCAAACAGGCGGTAGAAACCGGTGGGCTTAAAATGGACCCCCAGCACTTTCAGCCCACCGCTGGCTTCAAGAAAAACATACTTCCGAAGCTGGCCAAAAACGAAGCTTTCACTCAGTAATTCGTTCCGGTGGTAGTCATTTTCGAGCTGTAGTCGGTCGCCGTATTGCACCACGAGGCCACTGGTCCCGCTGGGCGTTAGCTTCACCCGCTGGTAGCCCTCCCAGGGGTTGCCCTCCAGCACGTAGTAGCTGTCGATAAACGGGGCCAGCGGCTGGCAGGGGGCAAATACCTGATAAAACATGGGCCGGAGACGCTAGCAGATTTCTTTCGTTTTGCCACCTGGCGGATGGGCGGCCGGAACATCTTGTAGGTATTAGTAATTTACTGATTTTACTCCATATTATATTATTATAAGGAGTGGCGGCGGGCTGTCCACTGCCCAATCGGCTGCGAATTGAGCACCTTTGCAACCGATTGGCCCGCAGAAAATCGGGCTGAAAACCTGGCGTCCGGCAACAATTTGCGGGCTCGGCGGGTCTGCGTCGTCCTACTTCCGTTGTCGTTCATGCCTGTTCGTTACTTGTTGCTTTTGGCGCTGCTGCTGCCCCAATCGCGCACTTTTGCCCAAACCCAGCCCACCGATACCGCCCGCGCCGTGGCCCTGCCCGAGGCCACCGTGACGGGCTACGGCCAGCGCCTGCCATTGCGCCGCACCGCGGCGGCCGTGGGCGTGCTCGAGGCCCGCACGATTGAGCAATTCAGCCCCGCAGCCCTCACGCAGGCCGTAAATACGCTGCCCGGGGTGCGGCTGGAGGAGCGGGCCACGGCCAGCTACCGGCTTAGTATTCGGGGCAGCACGCTGCGCTCGCCCTTCGGAGTGCGCAACGTGAAGGTGTACTACAACGGCATCCCATACACCGAAGCCAGCGGCAGCACGCCCCTGAATTTGCTCGACCCCGCCATTATCGGGCGGCTGGAAGTGCTGAAAGGGCCCGCCGGCAGCGTGTACGGCGCGGGCACAGGCGGCGTGGCGTTGTTTGGCACGCCGGAGGTGGCGGCGGGCACCAGCCGGGTAGCGGCTGGGGCCACGGTGGGCAGTTACGGCCTGCGCCGCAGCACGATTATCGCCGAAACCGGCAGTGCCGCCAGCAGCGTGCGGGCCCAATACGCGCACCAGGAGCTGGACGGCTACCGGGTGCAGAGTGCCTTGCGGCGCGATGTTTTCGCGCTAGATGCCCGTACCGTGGCCTCGCCCAAAACCACGCTGGCGGCCCATTTCCTCTATACCGACATCAACTACCAGCTGCCCGGCGGCCTCACGCGGGCCCAGTACGCGGCCGACCCGCGGCAGGCGCGGCCGGGCACCGCCACCGCCCCCGGCACCGTGGCCCAGCAGGCTTTCTACGCCTCGCGCACGGGCCTGCTCGGCCTCACGCACGACTACCGCTTCAATGAGCAGCTAAACCTGCAAACCACACTCTATGGCAGCGGCACGGCCATACGCACGCCGTATTTGGTAGACTATGAGCGTAATACGGCGCTGGGTCTGGGTGGCCGCACGGCCCTGAGCTACCGCACCGCGCTGGCCGGGCGGGTGCTGCGGCTGCAGGGCGGGGGTGAGTGGCAGGGCAGCTTTGCCAGCGGGCGCAGCTACCAAAACAACGCCGGCACGCCCGGCGCGCTACGCTACGACGATGAAATCACGACCGCCACGGGCTTCGTTTTTGCTCAGGCCGACTACGCGCTGCCCGCCGATTTGCTCTTGACCGTGGCCGCGAGCTACAACCGGCTGCACTACCGCATTGCGCGGGTGAGCAACGTCGCCACCCGCCCCACGGACTACCGGTTTAGCCGCGATTTCCGGCCCGAAGTGTCGCCCCGCGTGGCGCTTCTCAAGGAATTTAGCCCAATTTTATCGGTTTATGCCAGCGTCAGCACCGGCTTTTCGCCGCCCACCATAGAGGAAATTCGGCCCTCCGATGCCAGCCTAAACGGCGAGCTGCAGGCCGAGCGCGGCACCAGCTACGAGGTAGGCGCGCGGGGCAATTTCTTCACCAATCGGCTGGTATACGAGCTGACGGCCTTTGACCTGGAGCTGCGCCAAACCGTGGTTAGCAGCACCACCGACCAGGGCACTGTTGTGTTCCGCAACACCGGCAGCACCCACCAGCGGGGCCTCGAAGCCGCGCTGAGCGGCTGGCTGTGGCAAGCGGCCCCGGTGCCCGGTGCGACGCCTGCGGCCCCCACCGGCTTGAGAGTCTGGGCCAGCTACGCCTACAATAACTTCCACTTCGGCAGTTACCCCAGCGGCGGGCAGGATTTGAGCGGCAACCGCCTCACCGGCACCACGCCGCATACCCTCAGTGCCGGGCTTGATTTCAGCCACGCCACCGGCTTTTACCTCAACCCCAATCTGAGCCACCAGGCCCGCGTGGTGCTCAACGATGCCAATACCGAGGAGGCGTCGGGCTATTGGGTGTTTGGGGCGCGGGGCGGCTGGCGGCGCACCCGGGGCCGGCTCGAAACCAACATTTACGCCGGCCTCGACAACGCCAGTAACCGCAAATACAGCCTGGGCAATGATTTGAATGCATTTGGCGGCCGCTACTTCCAGCCGGCGCCGGGCCGCAGCTGGTATGCCGGGGCGCAATTGGGCTGGCGGTTGTAATGGACTGATTCTTGAACACAAAAACGGCCTGCATCACTTGATGCAGGCCGTTTTTTGTTTGGAGCCGAGCGTAAAGTAGGTTCCTTAGTCTATGGGCAGCGGGGGCGCTTGGTCGGCAGGGGCGGGAGCGGTGTTGTGGGCTTCCGGGGCCTGTTCGTTCAACTGGTTGGGCTGGCCGGGGGCGGCGGGGGCAGCGTTGCGGCTGGCCGCATACTGGAACCCGATAACGCCCTTTTCAGGGGCGGGGGCGTCGGTGGGGCTGGCGGGGGCAGTGGGGGCCGGCGCGCTATTGGTGGGCTGGCTGGCCGGTTGGAGCGGGGTGCTTACGGATATTTCTATCGGGATAGAAAACGTGAGCTTTGTTGGGTTTTCGGCTGGCGCCTGGGGGCTCACCCCGTAGCTGGCGGCGGTGGGAGCGGCAGGGGCGGGGGCAGCAGGGGCGGGGGCGGCTGTAGTCGGAGCGGGGCTAGCTGCCGCAGTAGGAGCAGGGCTGGCGGCCGCCACTGGCGTAGGAGTGTCGGTGATAACGACTGCCACCGGAGTGGAGCTGGCGGCGGCGATTGGGGCAGGAGCAGCGGCTGCTTGTGGAGCGGCCGCAGCGGCCGGGATTGGAGCAGGGGCGGCGGCAACGGGAGTGGGGCTGGCAGCCGCGGCTGGGGCGTCAGCCGCCAGCGGTGCGGGAGTAGCAGCAGCGGCGGCTGGAGCGGGGCTGGCGGCCGCGACTGGAGCCGGCGCGGCGAGCTCTTGATGGGGAACTTGGGCGTCTTGATTGCTGGCCAGTGGCGTCGGCGCGGAGGGGTCTGGGGTATCCTGCGTATCCATGGAAGTGAAAATAAAATAGAGGTGGAAAACAAACGGGCTCAGCCCGACGATGAAAAATATATATCACTTTAAAGCAGCAGATTGCCCCAAATAACCTGCTGCTTTTCGTTCCCTCAAACGGAGGGTCTCTCTTGGCTCAATTTACGCATTTATGCATTTGAAATTAGCATGTTATCGGCAATAAATTTAACTCGCTCCAGATGCTAAACGGTTCCTCGTATCTAGTGGGCACACCGAGCCCACTACTGGCCGTAACCTTAGTAGTACCGATACCCAAGCACGCGTAGTACCAGGGCGCAGTTGAGCTAAAATGGCATGGGGCAGGAGGGATGGTAGCTGGCACGACTGGCTGCCGGCCAGGAGTAAATCCTGCGGGCTGTCGACGCCTCCTTTCGGCCATCTGTAAAAAATGCACGGCCACTTTTTCGTTCCCGGAAGCTCGGCACCTGCGAATCTAGGGGCGGTACAATCTCCAGCTGGCATACGCCGGCTATCCGGCCCCGGGCCAGGCAGTCGTACGGTTATGGTTTTGATGGGTCTGCGATAGTCCAATTTTGGTTGCCCGAGTAGCTGATAACCTGAACCGTGCTTGGGGCGGCAGAAAAAAATATCCCAAACCCGAAAAGTCTTTCTGGCTCGGGAAAAACGCAAGCATTGAAACCTCGACCATAAACCGGGCTAAAATCTTCTTTCAATTACGGTTTGAGCTAACTCTCAGGAGCTGATATAGTGTTGCATTATATAGTGAAATCTATATAAAACCCTTGTTTTTCAGCTAGTTGCAAAAATTTATTATTGCACTGAGTATCAAGCTAACGAGCGATAAATAAGTCGAGAATAGAATACTGGCTTATAGACGGGTTTGTAACAATATTTACTTTAAATACGATTAATCGAATTTATATTCAGAAACGTACTCACGCATCGGCCGCACTTACCCCGCCGTAGCATTACAGCCAATATTCTATGGAATGGGAAGAATTTACTCCAGCAGCCTCGCTGCAAAACATAGTAGAGTGCTATTGGAATTTTGAAGAGGCCGGCTCGGCTACGCCGCTGCTTCACCCCGTTCTGCCCTCGCCCAAGCCGTCGATTATTGTGGTGCTGGGCAAGCCCAACCAACCGGTGACGTGCGAGGGCGCCAACGGCGAATGCATTGAGGAAGGCTGGATGCTGGGCCAGGTCACGGACCACCGGCTCAACCTGCGCTGCGCCCGGCCGGCCAGCCTGTTTGGGGTCATGTTTCAGCCCACCGGGTTTTACCAGCTGTTCGGCATGTCCATCGTGGCGGCGGCGAGCATGGGGCCGGAGCAGGAATGCGCCCCGCGTCAGTTTGGCGACGCGCTCACGCGCCGGGTGCAGGCCGCCACCAGCCCCGCCGAGTGCGTAGCCGCCGCCGAAGAGCTGCTCCTGGCTCAATTGAGCCGCCGCCGGGAGACCCCCGCCATCGACGTAGTGGCCAAGGCCCTGCGGCAGCGGCGCGGGCAAGTCTGCGCCGACGAGCTGGCCCGCCTGGCCCACCTGAGCCGGCGGCAGCTCGAGCGCCGGTTTCGGGAAGCGGTGGGCGTCTCGCCCAAGCTCTTTGCCGAAATCAGCCGCTTTGCGCAGGTATTTCAGCTACTGAAGGAGCAGCCCGATGCCAACTGGCAGGACGTGACCCACGCCTGCGGCTACTTCGACCAGGCCCACTTCATTCGGGAGTTTCGGCGCTTCACGGAGGAAACCCCAACTGCTTTTTTTCAGCAATCCCGCGACATTAATCGGGTTTTTTGGGGCCGCTAGGGGCATGTGTCGCATTTGTACAATGCGCAGTATTGTTATAAGTTAATCTTTATTAAAATTCTGGAACCCGCTTTAACAGACTGGTTGTCAAAAACAACCACGGGAAGCCTTTGCCTGCATTTTCCACCCTAATTCTACTCATATATGACATAAATGATGCGCGTTTCGACCGCCTGGTTTGCCAGGCACGTGGCCAGATGGTCCTTCCAAATACCGCCGCCACATTTCCTTCTCGGTCCGGGTTCGACGCTTAGATGAGTCGTGTCACGGTGGCTGCTCAACAGCCAAACATGTTCACTTCACCCCTAACCATTCTTTATGTAAAACATGTTATCATGAGTAATCAATCCTCTTCTCACATACGTGGCCATAACTCCGATACAGTCGGGTGTTATGGCTTCGTCACATCCCGGCCGGGCGGGACAAAAAACCCACCCGGAGGGGCCCATTGGGTCGTCAGCTGGCTGCTCACGCTGCTGCTGGCGGGCTTTAGCTCCAACGTGCTGGCCCAAACCAATTGCGGGTTTGTGACCTACACGCAGGGGGGCTACGGCTCGCCGGCCCACGGTAGCAATCCGGGTACCCTGGTGCAGACCCGCTTCGCCAGTGCCTTCCCCAGTGGCCTCGTCATTGGGTGCACAGGCGCCGGTGGCCACACCCTTACCCTGACTACTGCGGCGGCGGTCACCGCCTTTTTGCCCTCGGGCAGCAACCCCGGCGCCCTGACCCAGAATTACATAAACCCGGGCCATAGCTATTCCAGCGAGTTTGCGGGCCAGCTGGCGTCCCTGACGCTGTCGGTTCACTTTTCGTCCACCAACCTGGGAGGTGCCGTCATCACGACGGGCACCTTTGCTGGTTTGACGGTGAACCAGCTGCTGGTCATCGCCAACAACGTGTACGGCGGGTGCTCCACCCAGTACACGCTTTCGCAGCTCAACACCATCCTCACGGCCATCAACGAGGCCTACGACGAGGGGCACGTCAGCACGCTGCTGAGCTGCTGCACCGTGGCGCTGGGCACCCCCAGCATCACCAACGTGGGCTGCACGGGCGGCAGCACGGGTAGCTTCACCATTGCCGCTACCGGTGGCTCGGGCTACATGTACGCCCTGGCTACCGTGACCGGTGGTACGGTGGGCACCTACGGCACCGCTCAGGCTTCGGGCACGTTCTCGAACCTGGCCGCCGGCACCTACAGTGTGAAGGTAACCGCTGCCGGCGGCTGCTCAGATACTAAACTGGTTCGCATTGAATCGGTGCAGAGCCACCTATCGCTCACCCTGTCAGATGTAGGGGCTGCAACATGTGCAAGTAATGGCACGGCTACCCTAACGGCGTCAGGCGGCTCGGGAAATTACACCTACCGCCTGACAAATACGGCAACTAACGCAGTATTCAGCAATTCAAATGGTGCCTTCACGACCTTAACTCCAGGCTTCTATCAGGTGCTGGTGACCGACGCTACTACTCGCTGCACGGTGACGTGCGCCGCGATTGAAATCCGCGGCGTGAACACAATCACCGGCCTGACGGCCACCGGGCTGACCAATGTGACCTGCTTTGGGGCCAACAACGGCCGGGTGACGCTGACCGTGGCTGGCGGCGCAGCGCCCTTCACCTTCCGCGTGGACGGGCAGACTATCATCAGCAATGACCGCACGGTAACCTTTAACAACCTGGCTCCTGCGCTTAACATCCCCATCTCAGTAACCAGCGGCAGCTGCACGTTTAACGGCGCTGCCGTTAATATTTCGCAGCCGGTGGCTCCGCTGGGCGTGACGCTCTCGACCCTGGTGCAGGCGACCTGCACCTCGGCCACGGGCTCGGCCAC
>NZ_JAJFAW010000041.1 GCF_020711255.1 Hymenobacter plasmatis | reverse complement strand
CGAGACCAGCAGCGCCGAAGCAACGCTCTATTTATCCAGCATTCGACACCTTATCCGTAAATTTTAACAGGCTCTTACGCCTGTAGCGGCAATACATGCTAAGTACGCAGTATGAATTGCGGCAAGCATACCAAATAGCGCTGGATTAAGCTATACAGACTTGTGCTCAGCATTCGGTACAGTACTTCTGACTGGCCGCAGCCACTTGCCAACGGGCTCCTCCACTATCTGATACACTACATAAGACACCACCTGTACGGCAAGTAGCTGTAGCGGCCAAAAGCCCGGCAGGCGCTCGTAAACCCAAAAGGCCAGCGGCCCCGCGTGGAGCAGGTAAAAGGCATAGGAGCTGCGGCCCAATATCTGAAACAAGCTGCCGCTGAGTAGCTGCCGAAACCAGGAATGCTCGCTTAGCAAGCCGGCGAAGAATAGGCCGCCAGCCGCAGGCAACCCAACCAAGTTCAGGACCAGGGTTAGCGGGTGGTCGGGGTTGTGGAATTGGGCTTGGGTGAGGCCTAGGGTGACCGTGACGGCTATCCAGAGCACGATGCCGCCGGCAGTGCGCCAATAGCCGGTGGGCCAGCCCAATTTGCCGGATTGGTAGCGGCCGGCCAGCCACACGCCGATAAAGAACTCCAGGCTGTGCCCCAGAAACGTGTACATGAGCATGAATGGGTACGTCCCGAACAGGCCATGCCAGCGCAGCGGCGCCAGCAGCGCCACCAGCCCGGCGCCCAGGGCCAGCAACAGCAGCGGCTGCAGCCACAGCGCGAGGCCCCGGGCCCGCAAGCCCAGTAGGAGCGGGGCCGCCAGGTAAAAGCATTCGAGCAGCGTGAGGGACCAGGCCTGGCCGATGCCGGTGAACTTGTATTCGTCGAAAAAGCCGCGCAGCAGCGTCAGGTTCAGGAAAAGCTGGGTTGGGGTGACGCTAGGCGAGTGCCAGCGCCACAGCAGCGCAAACGTGGCCAGCGTGAGCAAGGCATACAGCGGGTACACCCGGGCGACGCGGCTTTGCAGGTAGCGCCGCCAGCCGCCCCTGGGCCGGAAACTGGGCGTGCCGGTATCGTAGCGCAGGGCGATGAGAAAGCCACTGAGTAGCAGCAGCAACGGCAGGCCGTGCGACTCATCGACGAGATACTGGAAGGCGCGGGCCACACCGGGCGGTGGCACCGGGCCCAGGGGGTAGTGATTGAAGAACACCAGCCAGGCCGCAATGGCGCGCAAGCCGGTGAGAGCCGGTAAGTAGCCGTTAGGCTGCGGCAGGCCCGGAGAAATGCCCGCGGCTACTGAAGCAGAAGGTTCGGCGACGGGCATAGGCGGCAGCGGGGACAATGGTTACAAGCGAATGCCTACAGGCAAAAAAAGAACGTCATGCTGAGCGCAGCCGAAGCATCTCTACCGCGCCACTAATTCAATTTAGTATTGCGGTAGAGATGCTTCGGCTGCGCTCAGCATGACGTTCTTGGGAAAGTATAGCAGGGTACCCTGGCGTTAGCCAACGGTGTGGTACACGGCCTGCACGTCTTCGTCGTCTTCGAACTTCTCGATGATGTTCATTACTTCTTCCAGCTGCTCGTCGTTGAGTGCGACGGTGGTATTGGGCACGCGCTGCAGGTTCACGCTCACCACTTGGCGGCCCTGGGCTTCGAGGGCTTTTTGCATCTGGCCAAAGTCGGTGAAGGCGGTTTCGACCACGATGTACTTGTGCTCGGCGCCGTGCTCGTCTTCCTCGGCGGTTTCGTACACGTCTTCGGCGCCGAAGTCAATGAGTTCCAGCTCAAGCTCGTCGCGGTCGAGGCCTTCGGCGGCCAGTTTGAATACGCCTTTGCGGGTGAAGGTGTAGTCGGAAGAGCCGGCGGTGCCCAGCGTGCCCTCGTTGCGGTTGAAGATGAGGCGCACGTTGGAAACGGTGCGGGTAGGGTTGTCGGTGGCGGTTTCGATAACCACGGCGATGCCGTGGGGCAGGTAGCCCTCGTACACCACTTCCTGGTAGTCTTTTTCTTCCTTGCTGCTGGCGCGCTTGATGGCGGCTTCTACCCGGTCTTTGGGCATGTTCACGCCTTTGGCGTTTTGCATGGCGGCGCGCAGGCGGGCGTTGGTATCGGGGTTGGGGCCGTTTTCTTTCACCGCCATCACGATTTCCTTCCCGATGCGGGTAAAGTCTTTCGACATTTTATCCCACCGCTTCATTTTGCGGCCTTTGCGAAATTCGAATGCGCGTCCCATTTAGGTCAATTAACAATTAGCAATGAGCAATTAACAATGCCGTGGCGGCGGCCTAACCAACAAGCGCAGCCGAAACGGGCTGCAAGTTAGCCAGAAGGGGCGGGGGGAGCCAAATGCGACCCAAAGGCGGGACTAGCGCCGGCGCTTTTTCACGGTTTTGACGCGCAGGACCGCCGGCGTGGCTACTGGTTTGGTGTCCACAGCTACCAGTTCGTACACGCCTTTATTACCGGTTGGGTAGCCCAGAATGGTGAGGGTAAGGTGCTTGTTGGCGGGGTTGAATTGAAAGGTGCCGCGCTGCACATCGGCTCCCTTCAGGTCGCTGAAGGCGAAGCGGATGCTGTCGCCGGCCAGCACGAAGCGGCCGGACTGGTTGAAGTAGTGCGGGCCGCTGGGAGTGACGATGCTCAGGTGCTTCTCGTAGGTGCCGTCGGGCCGCAGGGTGAGCGAGCCGCCCACGCCGCGCACTTCGGTGGGCGGGTCGGTGCTGGTGTTGTCGTAAACGGTGTAGCCCGTGTAGTGGTAGGTAGAGTAAAAAGGCGGGAGCGCCGCCGTCGTTTGAGCCGCCGCCGGGAGTGCCAGCAGGGGCGACAGGAGTAAGCAGACGCCAACAAACCGCAGGGAAGAGAAAAAAGCCATTGTTCGTAATTAAACTCGGTAACCAGAGTGCCCGAAGGTAGGCTACCCGAGCTGTTGGAAATTGGGCTGACCCAATGCAGGGACAGCGAATGCATTTGCCGGACACGTAAAAATCGGGCCGAAAATTAGCACTTCTCCAGTCCCCTCCCGGCTATCCGGCCTGCTGCTTCTTAAGCCGGGCAGTTGCTAAGCTTCTTCACAAATTCACTAAGAGGATGTTTGGGTTAATTGTCGGAATGTCAGAACCGTGTAGAGACGCAATACTTTGCGTCTCGTCGTTTGACGATGAGTGGAATGGTATGTCAACGGCGCGGACGACGAGACGCAAAGTATTGCGTCTCTACACTGTTCTGCTTACTATAGATTCTAGCTCAAGCAGCTTCTAAGACATCCGGCAGCGTTTTCAGCCCAATAAACCCGCGGCTATCTTATGGATACTAAAAATCACCCCTGCAGAGGGGTTGGAAATGGGTTTATGCTATGGTGCAGCTTGCTTTAATGACGGCGAATAGTGAAAATTCGATAAGAAATGGGAAGGCTAATAGTGGCCGTGTAATCCCTCACCACCCTTATCCGCGCTCTTGTGTCCGACGCTTCGTCCGTTTCTCCTTTTCTGGCCACGCAGTCGTTGACGGTGCTCGTGCCCGTGTACAACGAAGAAGAAAGCCTACGCCAGCTGGTGGTGGAGATAGATAAATTTCTGAGTCAGACCCCTGTGCCTACTACGGTTCTGTTCGTCAACGATGGCAGCACCGACGGCTCGCTGGCCTTGCTGCGCGATATCTGCCGGCCGGGCACTGCCTACGAGTTCATTTCCCTCAGCGAAAACCGCGGCCTGAGCACAGCCATCAAAGCCGGCATCGACCACAGCCGCAGCACGCTGGTGGGCTACATCGATTCGGATATCCAAACCACGCCGCTCGATTTTCTAACCTTCTTCGAGTTTTTTCCGGCGTACGACATGGTGAACGGCATTCGGGCTAAACGCCAGGACACGTTCGTAAAGAAAGTTTCATCCAAGGTGGCCAATGGCGTGCGCCGGGCCCTCATCAACGACGGCATCGAGGACACGGGTTGTCCCTTGAAAATCATTAAAATAGAGTATGCCCGGCGGCTACCGCTCTTCCACGGCCTGCACCGCTTTCTGGGCGCTCTGGTGCAGCTGCAGGGCGGCCGGGTGAAGCAGATTCCGGTGCGGCATTTCCCGCGCTTCGCCGGCACTGCCAAGTACACCCTCTGGAACCGGGCGTGGAAGCCGCTGGTCGACACCTTCGGGTTCCGCTGGATTCGGAGCCGCTGGAAGAACTACGAAATCGGGGAGCAGTACCGGGCCACCAGCCGTGCTTAGCGCCCAGCAGCTGGCCCTGGGCATTGGCCTCACGTCGCAGCTGCTGTTTAGCAGCCGCATTGTGCTGCAATGGGTGCAGAGCGAGCGGGCCCGCCGGGTGCTGGTGCCCGCGCTGTTCTGGCAAATCAGCCTGATATCGTCCTTTTTGATGATTATATACGGCATGCTGCGCCACGACCCGGTGATACTGGCGGCCCAACTCGTGAGCTACGGCATCTACGTCCGCAACCTGCAGTTGCAGGGTGAGTGGCCCAAGCTTAGCCCCTGGTTTCGGGCAGCGGCTTATATGTTTCCGGTGGCCATGCTGGTGTGGGCGGGGGTGGGCAACCGGTACTTCAGCCTGCACGCGGTGCTGCGCCACGGCATTCCGAGCGGAGTGCTGCTGCTGGGCGCGGTGGGCCAAACGGTGTTTCTGCTGCGGTTCGTTTTTCAGTGGCTGTATTCGGAGCGGCAGGGCGAGTCGGTGCTGCCGCTGGGGTTTTGGGCGGTGAGCCTGGCCGGCTCGGTGCTTATTCTGGCCTATGCCCTGCTTCGCGACCCGATTGATGTGGTGCTTATCGTCGGCAACGTGTTTGGGACGGTGGTGTATTCCCGGAACATCGTGCTGCTGCGCCGCGAGCAACGGCAGCAGGTGGCGGGATAGCGCGCCGCTTTGCCCGGCCTTTTCATTTAGCAGCCGAAGCTGGCCGAATTGGCTCAACTAAGGTGACGCGCCAGTACCCGCCTTTCCGCTCCTGGTCGAGGTAAAAGCTGTCGACCACGCGCAGGCGCACTTGCTGGCGCCAGGCGCCGGGCAGCTGGCTTGCCACATCGGCCCCGCTGAGCACGGCTACAACCTGGGTGGGCCGCACCAGCGCCGAATCGGGGGTGCGGGGCCAGGCGGGTGCCGCGCGACCGGCTTCCCAAAGCTGCTTCATATTCAGTTCTTCGAAAGTGTACCAGGGCCGGTGGGCCAGCTCGGGGTTGTGGCGCAGGTCGGCCGCGTGGCGCAGGCCCGGGTCGGCGCTCCGATTTACCCAAGCCGCATGCGCGGGTAGGAGCAGGGCCAGCAGCAGGCTCATGCCCGTGAGCGAGCTGGCGATAAGCGCCCCCGGCTGCTTGCGCCGAAAACCGCCCCACCACGCTGCCCCCACCAGCAGCCCAAACGCTACAGCAGCCACTACAAAACGCCCAGCGGGCAAAAAGCGCGGCACCCAAGCCAGCCCCAGCGCCACCGGTACCAGCGCGAAGGCCAGCACCAGCAGCCCGGCCCACCAACGCAGCAACCTGGCTTCAAGCCCTGTCGTGTTGCGTTGGCCCAAGGCTGTTTCGAAATGGCGCAGCAGGCCGGCTATCAGCAACGCCAGGGGCGGCATGAGGGGCAGCATGTACCGCTCTTTTTTCTCCGGGATAATGCTCAGTAGCAACAGCGTAGCCAGCAGCCAGCCCAGGCCGGCAACGTAGGGCACGTAGCGCCCGGCGCGCGGCCGGGCAAAAGGCGCCGCCAGCGCCAACAGGGCTACCGGTGCCCAGATGCCCGCGAAAACCGGGAAATTCCAGTATTCCCAAAACGGCTCGGCGTGGCGCCCGGCCCAGGAGCTGACCTCCACGCGGGCCACGGCCAGCGCGGCCGGGGCCACGCTACGCTGCAGGGCCAGGTAAGTAGGCCACGCTAACCCCACGCCCAGCCCCACGCCCAGTGCCAGCAGCAGGCCTGCCCGGTGTGGCCGCACCGGCCCGCGCGCCGGGTTCAGCCGGGGCACGCCGAAGCTCACCAGAAACGGCAGGAGCATGGCGTAGGGCGCCACGGGCCCTTTGCTCAGCATAGATAGGCCCAGCAGCAAGCCACTGAGCGCAAACCAGCCCAGGCCGCGGCCAGCAGCGTGCCAGCCCCGGGCCAACGCCCACAATGCTCCGAGCATCCAGGCATGGGCAAAAATGTCCCAGTGCCCTTCGCGGCCCACCGTAATCACGAGCAGGCTGCTGGCCAGCACCAGGGCGCCCAGCCAGGCGGTGCGGCCCGGCGCCTCGGCCTCACCGGGCTGGCCGCGGGTGAGCTCGTGCAGCAGCCCCCAAAAGAAAAAGACCAGCAGCGCGGCCATCAGCGCAGCGGGCACGCGCAGCAGGGCCGGGCTTGCGGTGGGCCCGGCCAGGCGGAGCAGCGCGGCCACGGGCCAGGTGGGCAGGGGAGGCTTAGCCACGCGCAGGGCCCCATTCAGGGTCGGAATTAGCCACGAGCCGCCGGCTGCCATCTCGCGGGCCGCCACAAAGTTGCGGGCCTCCATCAGGGTGATTTCCGAGGTGCCCAGGTGCACAAAAAAGCTGAAGAAGCACAGGGCCAGCACGGCCGCCACCCGTGCGCCCGTATGGGTGCTCATGCGGCGCATTTACACGGGCGGCACCAGGTCCAGGGGGCGCGCGGGTTGGGGGCGGGCGGGAGTCAATTCCCTTTCATAGAGCCAGTTAACAAATTGCCGCAACCCCTCGGGCAGGGCCGTGCGAGGCTGGTAGCCCAGCAGCTGCCGGGCCTTTCTGATGTCGGCAAAAGTGATTTCCACGTCGCCGGCCTGCTCAGGCAAAAACTCCAGCTGCGGTGCCACGCCCATAGCCTGGCCCAGGGCCGCCACCAGTTCCAGCAGCGGGATGGGGTGGCTGTTGCCGAGGTTCACGATTTCGTAGGTGCCAGCGTGCGCGTCCAGATAAGCCAGGCCGCGCACGATGCCGTCCACAATGTCGTCGATGTAGGTGTAGTCGCGGGCGGTGCGGCCGTCGCCGTACACGGGCAGGGGCTGGCCGGCCCGCAGCAGCCGCGCAAACTTGTGAATGGCCAAATCGGGGCGCTGCCGGGGGCCGTAAACGGTGAAGAACCGCGCGTTCAGCACGTTCAGCCCGTAGAGGTGGTGGTAGGTGAAGGTCAGTTCCTCACCGGCCAGCTTGCTGGCGGCATAGGGTGAAATGCAGTGGGCAAACAGCGGCTCGTCTTCGCGGAAGGGCCGCGCG
Source organism: Hymenobacter plasmatis (assembly GCF_020711255.1). Lineage (GTDB taxonomy): Bacteria > Bacteroidota > Bacteroidia > Cytophagales > Hymenobacteraceae > Hymenobacter. The sequence continues at coordinate 13,569 of NZ_JAJFAW010000041.1, read as the reverse complement.
GGCGTGTTGCCATACACCGACGAGGAAGAGGCAAACAGTAAGTTGGGCACCTGCTGCTGCCGCATCCATTCTAGCAAATGAGTGGTACCAAGTATGTTGGCGTCGAGATAGGCCGCTGGCTCACGCAACGACGGCCCCACGCCGGCTTTGGCCGCCAGGTGCACCACGGCGGCATAGGGTCCCGGCGGCAAGGCGGCGAGGGCGGCGGGGCCGTGGCGCAAGTCCAGCTCATAAAAAGAAAACCGGGGCTGGGGCCGAAGCAGCGCCAGGTTCTCAACCTTAGTGTCGCGGTCGTAAAACGGGTCGAAATTATCGAGGCCCACCACCCGGTAGCCGTCGGCCAGCAGCCGTTCGCTCAGGTGAGAACCGATGAAGCCGGCGCAACCGGTGACGAGGATAGTAGACATAGCACAATCAAAAAAGTATGAAAAACCCTGGCAGCCTCCTCTCGGCTGGCCCTGCCCAACCGCTGGAGTAGCGCGGGAGCTTAACAAAAAGACTATTGTAAAAAACTGATAATAAGAGGAATGTAAATAATGGCTGGCATTGTTGGCATCCCGCCTTGTACAATGTAGTCTATATTATACCTTTATTTTATGGAACTTTTTCCGGAGGCTGAGCCGTTGCGAGCCCGCTTTGCCCTCCTATGGTTGGGGCTATTTCTGGTACTGTTGGGGCTGGGGCTGCTTTCCGGGCTCAACGCCTGGGGCCCGCTGGAAAGCAGCGAAGCGCGCTACGCCGAAATCGGGCGCGAGATGCTGGCCAGCCGCGACTGGCTGCACCCGCGGCTGCTGGGCATTCAGCACTTCCACAAGCCGCCGCTCACCTACTGGCTCACGGCTGCGGGGCTGGCGATGGCGGGGCCCACGGCGGCGGGCGTGCGGCTGTTGCCGGCGCTGGCCGTGCTGGTGCAGGTGGGGCTGGTGTACGGCCTGGGCCTGGTGCTTTTTCAGGGCGACCGCGCCCGCGCTTTGGCGGCGGCCGTGGTTTATGGCACGCTCCCGGCGGTGCTTATTTCGGCCCTCAACGTCACCACCGACGTGTACCTGGCCACGCTGGAGCTCGCGGCCGCATACGCCGTACTGCGCTATTATGCCAACGGCCGGCCCGGCTGGCTGTACCTGTTTTGGCTGGCGCTGGGGCTGGCGTTTCTTACCAAAGGGCCGGTAGGTTTTGTGCTGCCGCTGATGGCCGTGGCGGGGTTTTATTTCCGGCAGGACCGCCCGCGTCGGCCTTTTACGGTGCACTACGCCCTGGGCATCGGCTTGTTTTTGGTGGTGGGCTTGGGCTGGTACGGTTACCTGGCCGCCGAAAATTCCGCGTTTGTGCGCTACTTCCTCTTCAACCATACCGTGGAGCGCTTCGCCAATCCGGCGTCGTTTGGGCGCAGCAAGCCGTGGTGGTTTTACTGGGTGCTGGCCCCGGCAGTGAGTTTGCCGTGGTCGGCGGCGCTGCTGGCTCAATTTGTGCGCACCCCCTGGGCGGCGCTGCCCCGCACCTGGCGCAACGTGTGGGTGTTTTGGGTACTCGTGCCGCTGGTGTTCTTCTCGCTGTCCAGTTCCAAGCTGTTGCTGTACGTGCTGCCCGTGTTCCCCGGCGTGGCCCTGCTGGTGGTGTACTACCTGGGCCGCTGCCCCGAGGCAGTGCTCTACCGCTGGTACCTGGGGATGGGGCTGTTTTTTGGCCTGATGCTTACCGCAATCGGGGTATTGCCGATGATAAGCATCCGCGCATTGCCGCTGGTGGCGAGCCCGGCCGTGGGGTTCTGGGCGGCGGTGGGGCTGGGGGCCTTGATGGTGCAGCACCTACTGTGGCGGCCGGAGTGGCCGGTGCCACGGCTGCTGGTGGCGCCGGCGGTATTCACGCTTTTCCTGCTGCTGGCCGCCAAAACGCTGCTGCACCAAAACGAGCTCCTGTTCAACGGCACCCGACCGGTGGCTGCCCGCCTGCTGCGCCCGCACCTGGCCGGCCGGCAGGTATTAGTGTATGATGAGCTTCTGCCGTCGCTGGCGTTTGAATTGGGCCAGATTCCGGTATCACTTTTTGATGGCAACGACAACCTCAGGCGGGAAACCCAGTTCGAAACCGACCGCTCTTGGCAGCGCCTGTTAGTCAACCTGCAAGACAGCACGGCCCAGAGCGTGCCCCTAGTGGCCCGCTGGGCCCGGCCGCCGCTGCTAGTGGTGAAGGGCACGCTAACGCCCGACCGCCAGTGGCTGCGCGCCGGCCTGCTACGAGAGGAGCAAGTCGGCCCCTGGCGGATATACTACGCGCCCTGAAGCCGCTAATCTCCCGCCTCGCCGTCTTTGCCGCGGGCCTTTTTCTACATTCGCACCCTGAATACTCCCTCCATTATGGCAACCTTTCTCCGCGATATCATCCGCCCCGCTGCTGAGCTGCCCGCCGCCGACGTGTGCCTCGTGGGCCTGCCCCTGGATTTTGGCACCGTGCTGGAAGGCGGCCGCGCCGGGGCCGTGGGCGCGCCCGATGCCATTCGGCGCGAGCTGCGTCGCTACCACAAAGTTTACAATCTGGAGCACGACGTTAGCCTCGATCAGCTGCGCCTTGCCAACGCCGGAAGCCTCGACCTGCACGAGCACGACCACGCCCGCAACCACGCCCACATTCGCGAGCAGCTGGGCAAGCTCTTGGCCCAGTACCCCCGGGTGGTGGTACTGGGCGGCTCGCACGATGGCTCGTACTCCACGGTGCGGGGCCTGTTCGATGCCAGCGGCGGTAAGCCCGTGGGCGGCATCAACCTCGATGCACACGCCGACGTGAAGGACAAGCCCGAAATCAGCAGCGGCACGCCGTTTGGCAAGCTGCTGCGCGAAGGCTTTGTGGCCGGCGACCGGTTTACCGAAATTGGGCTGCATTCCAACCTCAACACCAAGGAGGATGTCGATTTCCTGAACCAGCAAGACGCGCACATCGTGCCGCTGGCCCACGTGCAGAAGGATGGCATGGAGCTGTACATGACGCGCGCCCTGAGCCGGGCCATCAAGGCGGGGCCCGCCTTCGTGAGCTTCGACATCGACGGCTGCGCCGAAGCATACGCGCCCGGCGTATCGGCGCCGAGCGCCGATGGGTTTACCCCGCGGCAGGCCGTGGAAGCCGCTTTTCTGGCGGGCCAAAAGGAGGAGGTGCGTCTGTTTGAGGTCGCTGAGCTAAACCCGCTGTTCGACCGCGACAACCAAACGGCCCGCCTCGCCGCCACCATCATTACCGCTTTTCTGACCGGTGTGGCTTCGGCTGTCGCCGACCGCGCCGCCGGCCGCCGATAAGCAGCCACGAGACGCCCGCCACCGCCAGGCCCGCGCCCAGCATGGCGGCTTTCATGGGCAGCTTGTCGGCCGGGGCGGGGGGCAGGTGCTCCACGCCGCTGGCGTCGGTGCGGGCGGGCTCCTTTACGTAGCGGCCGTGGGTGGGCACGGGGTAGTGGTCGGCCAGCTCATGCAGGCCCGCGGCCGCTTCCGGGCCTTTAATAACGGGGCCGTGGCCGCAGCCGATGGCCTTGGGCTCCAGCTCGGCCAGCAGCTGCACCGAGCGCCGGGCTGCTTCCCAATCGTAGTTGAAGGGCGTGCCGGCCCGGCTGATTTTGGGCAGGCCCAGCAGCACGGCCGGCACGGAATCGTGGTGGCAGGTAGCAAAGGCATCGGCCCCAAGGAGTACGCGGTCGGCTTCGCGGAAGAAGGCCAGCTGGCCGGGCGCGTGGCCCGGCACGTGCAGCCACTTCCAGCTCATGAGGTAGGGCGTCGAAGGGTCGTCGGCATCGAAGGCCTGCACCCGGTCGCCCAGATTGGGCAGTTGGGTTGGAAAGAAGCGGCTCATAAACGCCAGCGAGCCGCCCACGGTGGGGTCGCGCGGCGGATACAGCGCCTGGCCCGTGACGTAGGGCAGCTCCAACGGGTGCACGATGATGGGCACGTTCCAATGGTCGGCGAGCTCCTTGGCCGAGCCCAGGTGGTCGAGGTGGCCGTGGGTGAGCAGAATGGCCTCGGGGTGGCTGCCGGGGTAAAAGAGCTTGTCGGCGGCGGCAATGATGATTTTGGCGCTGCCGGGCAGGCCGGTATCAATCAAAACCCACTCGCCAGGGGTGCCGGTTTCGACAAAATACACATTGACAAAACGTTGAATGCGGAGCTGGGTGACGCCGGCGGCTACATTATCCATGGTAAGTAGGGTGTTGAGGAGAGGGAAGCTTGAAAGCAGACATACGATGTCTGGCGAAAGAGGGGAGAGATGCGGCCGGAAAAAAATCTGTGGATGCGTGTAACGAATCGAGAATTACCCGGTAACCCTTACACAACCAGCCGCTGCCTCCCAATACTGCAACCTCAACCCTTTCAAAATCTTACTCTTATGCTCACCTCAAAAACCTTTCTTTCTGCATTTGCCATCGCCTGTATCGCCCTGCCGGCCGTGGCCCAAACCGTAGCCGAGCCCCAGTTCAAAATCAGCTGCGACGACCGGAACTGGTCGCGCAACAATGACGAGAACAAGCACTTCTGCGAAACCCGCGACCTGACCATGACCGCTGCCGCCGGCCAGGCCCTCACCATCGACGGCGGTGCCAACGGCGGCATTGCGGTGCACGGCTGGTCGGGTCCCAACGTGCGGATTCGGGCCAAGGTGACGAGCTGGGCCAGCACCGACGCCGAGGCGCAGTCGCGGGTGAAAAGCGTCACCATCCGTACCGCCAATAACACCTTGCGCGCTGATGCTCCCGGCAAAGACGAGCACTACAGCGTGAGCTACGAAGTATTTGTGCCGCGCCAGACGGCCCTGGCCCTGAACACCGTGAACGGCGGCATCAGCCTCGATAATTTGCAGTCCGACGTGAAGTTTCACGCCGTGAACGGCGGCGTCTCGCTCACCAGCCTGGGCGGCCAGGTTACCGGCCAAACCGTGAACGGCGGTCTAAACATCACCCTCACCGGCAACAAGTGGGACGGCAAAGGCCTCGACGTGGAAACCACCAACGGCGGCGTTCACTGGAAGCTGCCCCAGGATTATTCAGCTCAATTTTTTACCAGCACCAACATGGGCGGCATCCGCTCGGCTCTGCCCGTCAATAAATCAGGCTTCATGCACAAGGAAGTAACCGCCAACCTCGGCAAAGGCGGCGCCCCGGTGAAGGCCGTAACCACCAACGGCGGCATCAGTGTAGACCAGGGCCGCGACTAGCTTTTGGGCATGGTTTAAAAGTCAGAAAAGCCCCGCGCGTTATGCTGAGCATGACGGGCGGGGCTTTCCTTTGGAAATAGCTGCGTGGCTCAACAGCCCAGGCTGAAATCGGGGAAGTCGGCGTAGGCAGGGGCGGGTGTGTCGTCGAGCCGGATGATGTGGTCGAGCCGGATTTCCTCGCCCGATTTCAGGCGCATGTATTCCACCTTGTCGCGCACCAAAAGCGTGTCAATCACGCCAGACGTGAGGCAGAGCTGGCGCAGGTCGTTGAAGTACTGCAGGTCTACCCGGCGCCGCAGCGTGGCGGCGGCTTCCAGCAGGTCGTAGAAATGGCAGTCGATGGGGTTATAGTCGGTGCTCATGAAGCTGAGAAATAGGAGGGCGGAAAGTTGGGTAGCCCAACGATACGGTGGTTACGCGGGCTGGTAGGTGTACGATACAAGGGTAGGACCCGCCAATAGGTTTCCGGATAGTGCTGCAAGTCGGCACTTTCCTATCTTCGCCGCACCCACCCAAACCACTTCCCACCCATGCAGACCACCCCCCTCGCTGCCGAACTAAATCTCGAAGCTAACTCCCTTTCCAGCGGCCCTGGCACGCCCAAGCCGAACGAAGGCAAGCGCCCGATGTTCTACGAATTCAAGCCCGCCGGAACCGTGCGGGCCGCTCACGGCACCACCCTGCGCTGCAAAACCTGGGAAGCCGAAGCCGCCCTCCGGATGCTGGAAAACAACATCGACCCCGCCGTGAGCCTGGTCTACGATGAGCTGATTGTATACGGCGGTGCCGGCCGCGCCGCCCGCAACTGGAAGGAGTACCAAACCATCGTGAACACCCTGAAGGAGCTGGAGGCCGACGAAACCATGCTCGTGCAGTCGGGCAAGGCTGTGGGCGTCCTCAAAACCTGGTCTCATGCCCCGCGCGTGCTCATCGCCAATAGCAACCTGGTGCCCGCCTGGAGCACCCAGGAATACTTCGACGAACTCGACCGCATGGGCCTGATGATGTACGGCCAGATGACGGCCGGCTCTTGGATTTATATTGCCACCCAGGGCATCTTGCAGGGCACTTACGAAACCTTCGCCGCAATGGCCGACCAGCATTTTGGCGGTAGCCTGCGCGGCACCATCACCGTCACGGCGGGCCTGGGCGGCATGAGCGGCGCCCAGCCCCTGGCCGTGACCATGAATGACGGCGTGTGCCTCGTGGTGGAGCCGATTGACGAGCGGGTGAAGCAGAAAGTGCGCGAAGGCTACCTCGACGAGCAGGCCCGCGACCTCGCCCACGCCCTGGAGCTCTGCGAGCAGGCCAAAGCAGAAGGCAAAGGCTGGTCTGTCGGCCTCACCGGAAATGCGGCCACGGTTCTGCCCCAGCTGCTGGAGCGCGGCTTCCGGGCCGACATCGTGACCGACCAAACCTCGGCCCACGACCTGATGGACTACATCCCTGAAGGTGATATAGACACGGTGCTGGCCCTGCGCGCCAGTAACCCCGAGGAGTTTAAAAAGCAGGCCTTGGCGGCCATCGTGAAGCACGTGTCGGCGATTCTGGAGATGCAGAAGCGCGGCACCATCGCCGTGGACTACGGCAACAACCTGCGTGGCCAGGCCGAAAAAGGCGGCCTGCAGGTGCGCGACGAGCACGGCCATTTTCTCTATCCCGGCTTTGTGCCCGCGTACATCCGGCCGCTATTTTGCGAAGGCAAAGGGCCGTTCCGTTGGGCTGCCCTTAGCGGCGACCCGCAGGATATTCTGCGCATCGACCGCGCCCTGCTCGAAACCTTCCCCGAAAACAACCTTCTGGCCCGTTGGATTGAGAAGGCCCAAGCCAAAGTGCCCTTTATCGGTTTGCCGGCCCGCGTGTGCTGGCTGGGCTACGGCGAGCGCGAGAAGTTCGGCCTCGTCATCAACGACCTCGTTGCGCGGGGCGAAGTCTCGGCGCCCATCGTCATCGGCCGCGACCACCTCGACTGCGGCTCCGTGGCCTCGCCCAACCGCGAAACCGAAGGTATGAAGGACGGCTCCGACGCCGTGGCCGACTGGCCCCTGCTTAACGCCCTGGCCAACTGCGCTAGCGGCGCCGACTGGGTGAGCCTGCACAACGGCGGCGGCGTGGGCATCGGCAACTCCACCCACTCCGGCATGGTGATAGTAGCGACAGGAACCCCCGAAAAAGCCGAACGCCTCAAGCGTGTGCTTACCACCGACCCCGGCATGGGCATCTTCCGCCACGCCGATGCGGGCTATGAGCTGGCCCAGGACGTAGCCCGGGAGCGTGGGGCGAAGATTCCAGGACTTTAATTTTAATTTTCTTAAAGACAGGCTTTGAGCAAGAATATCCGTTCCTTGATTCACCGAAATAATAATATGTTTAAAGGTAAAAGCATAAGGTTCCACTTGATGCGGCATATGGATTATATGGGGACTCTCACCTTTTTCGTTTTTTGTATTTCTCTTGGCTGGTATTTATTCTTTGAGAATAACGTAGCAGGGTCCAGTGAGAAGATGATTGCTGCGGTCCTGTCTTTCTTGGGTATTGTTTTCGGCATGACACAGTTTTTTATTACGCAGATAAACATTCGTAAGAAAAAATTCTTCGATTTGAGATATAGTGCCTATAAAGAAATTGTGGTTAAAGTTGAGTCTATAAGTCAGATGGTTATAGAGGTAATGGTCAGCGGTGAAAATAATGAGCCTCATGGTTTAGTTAGTAAATTGATGAATTCAGGAAATGAATTCATGTTGCTAAATCGGCTAAATACCGAATATCTATTCCCTGGTCTAACCAAGAAAAATTCTGCCATCCAAGTTAATTCAACACTAAAACAGCTTTTGATAAGAACGGATGAATTTAGAAAATGCGTAGAACGGGTTATTATCAACGAAGAGAATTTTAAAGACGACCCAGTTTATATAATTGAGAAAATGAATTGGAACAATGACATGAATGGAATTCTTAGGTCGTTGCATCAGAGTAGGTACCAGTATTATAAAGATTTACGAGTCTATTTATAATTGACTACTGGACTGACGCGAATTTGAAGAAAATGTATGTCGTGCCGGTTTGGTGTATTAATAGTTTCTTCATTCCACAATGCATACCCTTACCTCACACAAATCCGCCCTTGCTGCGCTGTGCCGCCAGCACCACGTGCAGCGCCTGGCTGCCTTCGGTTCTGTGCTCACGCCTGCTTTCGACCCAGACAGCGACGTTGATTTCGTGGCCGCCTTCGAGCCGATGCCGGTGGAGGACTACGCCGATAATTATCTGGCCCTCAAATTCGCCTTGGAGCAAGTATTGCAGCGCCCAGTTGATTTGCTGGAAGCGCAGGCCTTGCGCAATCCCTATTTCCGCGCCCAGGTGGAGGCCACCCAGCAGGTGATATATGAACGTTGAAATCAGCGCCTGCCTCTACGACGTGCAACAGGCTATTCTCGAAATTGAAAGCTTCTTCGCGGGGCAGCCTATGCTATTTGCCGCCTATCAAACCGATACTCGTACACGCCGCGCAACTGAGCGCAATCTGGAGATAATAGGCGAAGCAATTGGTCGCATTCTGAAAGCGGACCCCGGGTTTCAACTATCCAATGCCCGAAGTATAATTGCCACCCGCAACCGTATCATTCACGGTTATAACACGGTTTCGGATGAAATGGTATGGGGTATCGTGGTGCGTCACCTGCCTATTTTGAAACAGGAAGTTGAAGATTTACTGAATGCATGACGGGAGTAAATGGTCTCGCCGCGACAAATTCTATTCCTAGTGAGGCTCATTCGACTCAGCCCCGTTTAAATCAGCATATGAAGCCTCGTCCTACGCTTTTTCTCGCCGGGGCCTTCATGCTGAGCGGAAATCTTGCCGCCATAGCGCAGCAAGCGCCCTCGCCCTACGGCACCCGATTCGCTGTTGATGCGCCCATCACAGTTGGGCTGGCAGGTCTGAGCGTAACGGGGCTGTACCTAGTGCAGCAGAAACACGTCTCGACCGAGGCTGAATTGGCGGCGCTGAACCGTCAGAATATCCCCAAAATTGACCGGTTTTCGGCGGGGTGGTACAGCGACCGGGCACAGGTCACGAGCGACGCTTTCTGCTACGGCACGCTGGCGCTGGTGCCCGCCTTGCTGGCCTTCGATCCAAAGGTTCACGGACGCTACGGGCAGGTGGCCGGGCTGTACCTGGAAACCATGAGCGCCACGGCGGCCATTTTCACCCTTACCGTGGGCACGGTGTACCGCTCGCGGCCTTACCTCTACGGCACAGAGGGCGGTAGCAAGCGCCATGGCACCATTGCCACCGATTCGTTTTTTGGCGGGCACACGGCCCATACGGCTACGGCTACATTTTTTGCGGCCCAGGTATTTCACGATTTCAATCCCGGCTCGGCGGCCCAGCCTTACGTGTGGGGCGCGGCCGCGGCCCTGCCGGCGGTGGTGGCGTACTTCCGCGTCCGGGCCGGCAAGCACTTTCTCACCGACAACCTGGTGGGCTATGCCGTGGGGGCCACGGTGGGCATAGTGGTGCCCCGGCTGCACCACAGTGCCGCTGGCTACGATGCCGCGGCAGTGCCGGCCCAGAATTTCACCGGCTCGCTGGTGGGCTGCGGCGTAGGTGCAGCGGCCGGCGTGGTGGCTCTGCATTTCTACAAGAAGGTGCATGGCACGGGCGTATCCATGGTACCCATGCAAGGCTTGAATGTGAACGGCTATGCCTATGGTGGCCTGATGCTGGCCCGACGCTGGTAGTCGCGGCAGTAGCTCAGTAACTCTCGCATGGTGGGCGGCGCGGTGGGTCTGGCTGCCTGTCGTAAGTAAGTGGGATGCTGGCACGGCGGCAGGTGCGGGCGCTACTGGCCGAAACTACGTGCCCGGCACGTCGTAAGGAAGGAGCTACACCGTCTGGTAATCAAAACATCGATGAGCAAAATCAATCAAGCCGAATCGAACAACCTGCCCGCTGGCGCTAGCGGGGCCGTAGGGGATAGGGGCGGCGTTTGGAGCGGCGGCAAAATCATAAAACCGTACGTCTGGACCTTGGCTTGTGGAATGCTGCTTGGGCTGACTTCGCTGGTGGCTTGCTCCGAAAACCAACCCCGGAGCGCCAATTCGGAAATGCGGGTCGACCAATCGGAAGCTGCAGCATCTGGCGATGCTGGTGTCAGCCCAACAACTCCGCAGACGGCTAGCAACAATGCCGCTGCAGAGCCCACGGGCCCGCTTTCGGGCCAGGGCCGCCGCTACCGGGTGGTGGTCGGAACGGCTTATTTCTTCGATGCCCCGCAGCAGTCTACGCCTAATGGCAAGTACCTGCGCCGAGGCGACGTATTCTACGGGGAGGGCGAATGGAATGGCTTCGTGAAAACCGGTTTTATCGGCCCCGACGGCACCAAGAATATCGGATGGCTCAAGGTGCAGGAGCTAAGCCGGCTGGCCGAAAGCACAGCTCCTACAAAAGCGGCTCGCACCAGCCCGCCACGCTCGCCTGCAGCTTCATCTCAGCCCAACGGCATGCCTGTGCCCACTCCTTCAACTGCCCCGGTGGAGCGGGCCGGCGCCAACCTCAGCAGCAGCCAAAGGGCGGTGGTGCAGGTGGACCGAGCGTACTTCTACAATTCGCCCGACCTGGCCACGCCCCGCAAGGCATTCTGCCAGCGCGGAGATAAGGTGCATCTGGGCGGATCCCGCGGAGATGCTGTGTACGTGACGTTTACCAATTGGGAAAAGGTGACCACCACCGGCTGGATGCGAAAAGACGACCTGCGGTTTATTCAATAGGTCATCAGCCCAATTTCCAGCTCAATAAGCAGGCACTGATGAGCCACCGGCGCAGCTACTAGATTTTCTCCCCGCAATGCCAGCAGAAAGTGGCTTCCGGGCGGTGTCCCTCGGCCTGGCAACGGGGGCAGCGCGCTTGCTTGAATGCGGGCAGTGCGGCAGAACGCTGGGTCATTTCGGACGAAACGATGCCTGTGGGTACGGCAATGATGCCAAAGCCCAGAATCATCAGTACTGCGGTTAGGGTCTGGCCCAGCACGGTGGCGGGCGTGATGTTGCTGCTGCTGCCCACCGTCGTTACCGTCCCGATGGCCCAGTAAACGCTCTCCGGGATGCTGGAAAAGCCATGTTGGCCGCCTTCGATAACATACATGAGCGTGCCGATGACGATGACCAGCGAAAATACCGCGGTCAGAAACACTGTTATCTTGAAACGGCTGGCCTTCAGCGCATCCACGATAAATTCTCCCTCGCCCATGAAGTGGCCCAACTTGAAAATACGGAATACCCGCAGCAGCCGCAGCGTGCGAATCACGAGCAGGTAGCGGCTGCCTGGCAACAGCAGTGCTGCCAGGGTGGGCACGGCAGCCATGAAGTCGATGATACCCAGCAAGCTCAGCGCATAAGCCAGCGGCCGACGCACCACCACCAGCCGCAGTAGGTATTCGAAAATGAACAGCACCGTGAAAAACCATTCCACTGCGTGCAGGTAGGGCCCGTACTCGGCCCTGATTTCTTTCACACTTTCCAGCATCACGGCCCCCACGCTCAGGCCAATGGCCACCAGCAGGACAATGTCGTAGGCGCGGCCAGCGGGCGTGTTCGATTCGAAAATGATGCGGTACGCGGCATGTTGCCAATGGGGTGCTGTGTTGCGGGGGCGGTTCTCCATAGCCAAAAGCAGAGGCCGCGCCTGGTCGAGGCCACTTGTCAGTCTTACGCAAACCAGTTGCTTCAAGACACACAACTAGTTGAGCTGAATTTGAGCCTGTTATTCGATTTTAATTACCACAACCAATGGAGTTACTATCGTGCATTAAATCACATCTGACTCAAGCTGCACAGAGCAAAAATGACCCCAAGCGTGGTTTTAGCGAGTACATAATCGATAATAATTTTGATTATATTTAGTAGAATCCGACTGCGGGGCGATAAATGCCCCGAGCACTAGTGCCGAGTGTGAACTAGCCGCTAAAACCATGCTGTACGATTGCCATAAGCTACTGGAAATCCCCGTGGAAGGGGCCCGGCTGACCGGGGAAATCATTGTGCCCAGCGGTGCGCGGACCCTCGTGCTGTTCTCGCACGGCAGCGGCAGCAGCCGGCTTAGTCCCCGCAACACCTTTGTGGCCGACGTGCTGCACCAGCACAGCATCGGCACGTTCCTGTTCGACCTGCTGACCCCAGAGGAAGACGCCGTTTATGCCAATCGGTTTGATATTCCGCTGCTGACCGACCGGCTCGTAGCGGCTACCGATTTCCTGGACGCGCTGCCGCGGTTAGCCCACCTTACTTTCGGCTATTTCGGCGCCAGCACGGGCGCGGCCTCGGCGCTGGGCGCTGCCGCGCGGCGGCCCGACCGGGTGCTGGCCGTGGTTTCGCGCGGCGGCCGCCCCGACCTCGCGGGGACTGCGCTTGCCCATGTGATGGCGGCCACGCTGCTCATTGTGGGCGGGCTCGATACCGATGTGCTGGCGCTCAATCGCATGGCGCTCGAGGGCCTGCACGGCACCAAATACCTGGCCGTGGTGCCCGGGGCTACCCACCTGTTTGAGGAACCCGGCACCCTCAAGCAGGCCGCTGAGCTGGCCGCCGCCTGGTTCAGCAAATACCTGCAGCCCATCCCCCAAACGGCCACCTGAGGCGTCCCGCCCATGTTCCAGAACCGCCAAGATGCCGCCCTTCGTCTGGCTCACCGCCTCGAAAAGTACCGGGGCGAAGACGGTATTGTGCTGGCCATTCCGCGCGGGGGCGTTCCCATCGGCTACGTTATTGCTCAGCAGCTGGGCTTTCCGCTGGAAGTGGTGCTATCCAAAAAGATAGGCCACCCCAACAACAGTGAGTACGCCATTGGCTCGGTGTCGCTCGATAGCGTGGCCGTAGACGAGCGAACCGCCTTCGGCATTCCCGCCGAGTACATTCAAGAACAGGCGGCGCGTATTCAGGCCAAGCTCCGGGAGAACTTCCGGCTGTTTATGGACGGGCGCCCGCCCACCAATCTCAAGGGCAAAACGGTGATTGTGGTCGACGATGGCATTGCCACCGGCCACACCATGGTTGCCACGGTGGAGGCCATCCGCAAAAGCCGGCCGGCTAAGCTCATCGTTGCCGTGCCGGTGGCCCCGCCGCACGCCCAGCAGCAGTTGGCCCCGCTGGTCGATGAATTCGTGTGCCTGCTGCTGCCCCGTGATTTTGCGGCCGTGGGGCAGTTCTATGTCACTTTTGACCAAGTGAGTGATGAGGAAGTTATTCGGCTGCTCCGCAAAAGCGCAGCTGGCGCTCACGGCGGTGCAATGGCAAATTAGGGTGCTGGCCACTAGACGGTGTTATGCACCTGCAAGTAAATTAAGGGTCGCCGCTTTGGTGAGCATGAGTCCAGCAAAGGCCAGG
>NZ_JAJFAW010000040.1 GCF_020711255.1 Hymenobacter plasmatis | reverse complement strand
GCCGTGGAGTACTTGTCCCATAAGTGCGTGCGAAATTCCAGCCCGGAAAATACACCATCACTCTTTGGGACTATACATCTAAGCTTGGTGGTGGTGAAATGCTGCACCCGCTCCTCGTAATAGGCCTTGCCATTGGGAAAACCCGTGGCGCCGAGCGTGGCCCGGGCTTTGGGCAAGTACTCCTGGTCGAAAAATACCTTGAGCTTTTGGTAGCTGCTGATTACGTCTTTGCTAATGACGGTTTTGGCGGTGTTTTGCAGGGCCAGCCACTCGGCTTCGGGGATGGCGGCGGGCTTGGTAGCGAAAGGCTTCCAGAATACGGACTGCTCGGGCGCCCCCACAATGTGCTGGGTGTAGCTTGTTTCGTACCCGTTGAGCACTTCCCGGGGCTGGGTGATGCCGAGCGAAACGCCTTTGCGCATCAGCTGAATGTTCTCATCCATGAAGCGCGGAATATCTTGGAGCAGAATAAGATATTGCTCGGCATCCTTTTTAGTGCGGAGCGTTGCGCTTCCCTCATCAGCCAGGGCGGCGTGAAACCCCGTGTCGGTATATAGCGGATTTAAATAGGCCTGGTACTCGTACTCAGCCAGTTCTTCCTGAATCCGATAATTCAATAATTCCAGGTTAACCTCGTCCTCGAAGGACAGGGTTTTTTTATTGATTGCGCCCAGATTGGTGGCTACTTTTTTATAAAAGGTATAGCGCGCCTGAAAGGTGCTCTCGGTTTGGGAGCGCAGCGGGTGGTGGAGGCTACTGTCGCGCTGGAATTCTGTTTTCTCAAACCCCTTGATGGCGTTCACGGCCACGGCAATATCCGGGTTCATGCGCTGCTGCGCCTGAACGCAAAAGGTGAACAGCACGAGAAATGCGAACGCAAGCGCAGAAAATTTCATAACAGACCCCGGATGAATACCAAAACGTGGCGTGAATATAGGCGCTACGTTAGCAGCCAGCGTTGGTAGGTTTTGGCCGAGGGCGCCGTGCGCCAGCTCAAGGCGAGCAGCATGGCCCCGCACGCCACCAGGTCGAATACGGCGTGGGTGAAGACGTAGGAAGCCAGCATGGGCAGGCTCACTAGGCTCAGCAGGCTGTCGCGCAAGAACATTCGGCCCTGGTATACCCGCAGGTTCTGCTCGGCGGGCCGGCGCAAATTGGGCTGCATGCGCCGGTAGAGCACGTACAGCAGCATCCCCACCGCGGGCACCAGCGCCCCGAGTAGCAGCAGGGCCGGCCACGTGGCCAGCCGCGGCTCCAGCGTAGTCCCCACGGCGGCGTGGCGGCCGGCCACCAGCACCACCGCCCCCATAAACAGGCCTTGCACCGGGTAATGCAGCCAGTGCAGCCAGCGGATGCGCCGGATGGCTTTGTGAAAATCAGCGTCCGTCATATCAGCAGTACAGGGCTCGGCCTTCAACAAAAATAGCGCGCCACGGGCAGCTCCGGCAATTGAAATTGCGCTTTATTTCCCTCCGGTTTTTATTAAAAATTGAGCTAAAAACGGACTTTGTATTTTCTATATTTCATGGATTATAACGCCCTGGGAGGCAGCGGTGCTAGCTTAATGCTTGGTGGAGCGGAGGAGCTAAAGATTTTACTTGACTTCTGCTCCCAGAATGCTTAATATGGGTGTCTCATCAGCCCCGTGTTGCCATGAACGTTCAGCCCAATTCCGCCCCCGTGCCCACGCCGCTGCATAGCGGTGCGGCTGCTCCCAAAGCACACGACGACCGAACGCCAGAGCAAAAGGCCCAGCACAAGGCCGAGAAAAAAGAGCGCAAAAACGCCCGGCTGCGGTTTTTCTTTGGCTGGTGCGAGGGCGTTCAGGCTTTCGGCTCAGCGTTTTAGCTCAATTTGTCAGTAACCAGCCATAAAAAAAGCCCGGCCGAACGGCAGGGCTTTTTTGTGTAAAGAACGGAGAAAACGAGCCGTTACGGAAATTTTGGAAACTTCGAGAAGTCGGGCTGGCGCTTTTCCATGTAGGCGTTGCGGCCTTCCTTGGCTTCGTCGGAGAGGTAGTAAAGCAGCGTGGCGTTGCCGGCCAGCTCCTGAATGCCGGCCTGCCCGTCGAGCTCCGCGTTGAACGACGACTTGAGCATGCGCAGCGAGAGCGGGCTTTTCTGCAGGATTTTATTGCACCAGGCCACGGTGGTTTCTTCGAGCTGGTCGAGCGGTACTACCTTGTTTACCAAGCCCATGTCGAGGGCTTCCTGGGCGTCGTACTGGTCGCACAAGAACCAGATTTCGCGGGCTTTTTTCTGGCCCACCACGCGGGCGAGGTAGGAGGCGCCAAAGCCACCGTCGAACGAACCCACGTTGGGACCAGTCTGGCCAAAACGGGCGTTTTCGGCCGCGATGGTCAGGTCGCACACCACGTGCAGCACGTGGCCACCGCCAATGGCCCAGCCGGCCACCATGGCAATCACCGGCTTGGGAATGGTGCGGATGATGCGCTGCAAATCGAGCACGTTGAGGCGGGGCATGGCGTCTTCGCCCACGTAGCCGCCGTGGCCGCGCACGCTCTGGTCGCCGCCCGAGCAGAAGGCCCGGCCGCCCTCGCCGGTGAGGACGATGACGCCGATGTCGGTGCGGTCGCGGCAGATGTTCATCGCCTCAATCATCTCCTGCACCGTGAGCGGCGTGAAGGCGTTGTGCACCTGCGGCCGGTTGATGCTGATTTTGGCGATGCCGCCGTGCTGCGTGAACAGGATTTCGCGGAACTCCTTAATGGGGCTCCACTGAATGGTTTCTGACATAGATTAAGATGAAAAAAGAACGTCATGCTGAGCGCAGCCGAAGCATCTCGCCCGCTTCGTTCTCACGTATGGATTGCTA
The DNA here is from genome assembly GCF_020711255.1 of Hymenobacter plasmatis. Classification (GTDB taxonomy): domain Bacteria; phylum Bacteroidota; class Bacteroidia; order Cytophagales; family Hymenobacteraceae; genus Hymenobacter. Next base: position 27,438 of record NZ_JAJFAW010000040.1, on the reverse strand, counting down.
CCACACGCGAGATGCTTCGGCTGCGCTCAGCATGACGTTGAAATTAAAAGTTATGCGAATGCTTGTTTGACCGCGGCGCGGTACTGTTCGAAAAAGGCGGCGTTGGTGCGGCTGTCGGTCATGACCTCCAGAATCGCAGCTCCACCGTCGGGTGCAAAGAAAACCGGCAGCGCGGCTTCAAGTTCTGAAAACGATGAAACCGGGAAGTAGCGCAAGCCAAAATCCCGGGCCGTGTTCTCGGCCGTGAGCGTCTGGCGCGTCTCAAAAAACTCGTCCAGCTCGGGCTGCTGCCGCGGCCCGTCGATGATACGGAAGATGCCACCGCCGTGGTTATTGAACAGTACCACCCGCAGGTTGGGCGTGGGGTAATTGTGCCAGAACGCGTTGCGGTCGTAGAAAAAAGCCACGTCGCCGGTGAGCAGCACCACCGGCCGGTTGGGTTGGGCCAGGGCCGCGCCCACGGCCGTGGAGTTGCAGCCGTCGATGCCGCTGGTGCCGCGGTTGGCGAAGACTTCGATGCGCTGGCCCTGCGGGAGGCCGATAATGTTGGCGTAGCGCACGGCCATCGAGTTGGCCAGGTGCAGCGCCGTGCGGTCGGCAAGGGCGGCCAGCGTGTGGTAGAAAGCCGAAAACTCGTTGAAAGGCTGGCCCTCGGCAGCGAAAAAGCCCTTTAGGAAGTACGTAGCCGCTTTCTCGGCCTCTAACCAGGGAGCTACAGCTTCGCCCTCCTTGGGAGAAATCTTGGCCGCCAAGCGCGTGAAAAAGGCGGTGGGCTCCACCCGCACGATGGAGGTGAGGCTGCGAAAAGTATCGGCCGCTGCTCCGGTTGCCTGAATGTGCCAGTGCCGCTTCGGGGCCACGTCTCGCAAAAACAATTTCAGGCTTTTGGAGATGAGCGACTGCCCGAAGGTGATGAGCAAATCGGGGCGCAGCGCGGCTTTGGCTTCTTTGCTCAAGCCAGCCAGAAAAACGTCTTGCTTGCCGATAGCAAAAGCGCCGGCGTCGTCCAGATTGGCTATGGTGTCGCCGACGACCGGCGTGCCAAAAGCGGCTGAGAAAGCCTGCAGCGCGTGGGTGAGCTTCTCATCGGCTGGCTGCTGGCCGGCCACTATCAACACGCGCTCGGTCGTGCGCAATTGTTGAGTGAATTCGGCAACGTCCGCCTCCGATACAATTGTGGAAAGGGGCAATTCGCGGGTGATTTGCACGTCCTGCTCGTACCGGATTTCCTCGCCTGCATTCGGATAAAACGGTTCCCGGAGCGGCACATTCACCTGCACCGGCCCGGCAGGCGCGGCTTGAGCCAGGTTGATGGCCTCGTTCACAATGCGCGCCGAATGCCATTTGGCATCGGCGTGCGAGGTATCCACTGGGAATTCAAATTCGCCCTTGGCGTGGGCCCCGTAGAGGTTGCGCTGCCGGATGGTCTGCCCGTCGAGCTGGTCTATCCATTCCGGCGGCCGGTCGGCGGTAAAAATCACCAGCGGAATGTGCTGGAAAAAAGCCTCAGCCACGGCCGGCGCGTAGTTGAGCCCGGCCGTGCCAGAGGTGCAGACCAGCGCCACCGCCCGCCGCTGAGCCTGCGCGATGCCCAGCCCAATAAAGGCCGCCGCGCGCTCGTCGGGCACTACGCGCACCGTCAGGGCCGGGTGGCGGGCAAAGGCCAGGGTGAGCGGCGCCGAGCGCGAGCCGGGAGACAGCACGACGTCGGTAATGCCTTGCTGCGCACAGATTTCAGCAACGTTGAATACAGCTTGTATGGTCATGAAAACAGGGTAGTCGGGAATGCAGCAGCCAGCTAGGCTTGTGCTGGTGAGCCTTTACGCACGAAAAGCGACCTTGGCTAGGGTCGGGGTTTTGCCGTCTTGGCAGCGGACTTGACCGCAGGCTCCGCTTGCACCAGCGCCCGCAGCAGGCGCACAAGGCTGTCCATGTCGCGGTAGTCGAGCACTTCTACCGGCGAGTGTGAGTAGCGGCCCGGCCAGGAAAGCGGCACGGAAGGGATGCCGTAGTTCAGGAATTCCAGCCCGTCGGTTCCGCCCACCGTCATGCCTTCCTGAATGGGAATCTTTTGTCGGTCGGCGAGGGCGTGCACTTCCCGCACCAGGTCGCGTCGGGCAAAGTTTGGACTTTCCAATACCCTGATAACGGCGCCCTGCCCCAGCGGGCAGTAGCCGAATGCCCGCGACTCCTGGGGCGCATCCGACGATACAAACGTATCAATCGGGTACACCACGCTGGCGTCCTGCAGGTGCTGCGCGGCAAAAGCGGAGCCAATCAGCCCAATTTCTTCGCCCACCGACCACACGTAGGTCACCCGGTAAGGCAGCTTGGCGGGGTCGAGGTTCTGCAGGCTGAGCAGCAGGGCCGCGCAGCCCACCCGGTCGTCGAAGCCGCGGGCGGCCGCCCGCTGTGGGCCCAGCGGACGCAGCTGCTTGGGCATGGTAACAGAAGTAGTGCCGGGGCGAATGCCCGCTGCCTGCGCCTGTTGGGCCGATGTGAAGCCCGCAAACGCGGTAAGCGCACTGGCAGTGGCGCTTTTGGTGGCCTTCTGGTAGCCCGGCCGCGGCTCAAACACCGCCGCGATGTCGGCCTGCCCGGGGATGTGCAGCAAGGCGGGCTGCGCCTCCCACAGCCAGGTGTACGCTCCGCCTTTCAGCCCTAGCACCAGCCGGCCATCGGGGCGGATGGAATCGACCACGAAGCCGACTTCGTCCATGTGCGCCACGAAAACGAGGTGGCGCTTGCCTTGCCCGAATGTCAGCGTGAGGTTGCCGGCCGGGTCCACCACGGGCTTGGCCCAAGCGGGCAGCTGCCGCGCAATGAATTCGCGTACGGGGGTCTCGGCCGTGCTCACCCCGTACTGCCCCACAAGGCCCGCCAGGAGCTTCGCCTGAGGTGATTGGGCTAGTAGCGTGGGGCCGGGCTTGGCAGCGGGTAGCGGCAGCGTGGCCAGGGTGGTACCGGCTCCGGCGGCTCGTAGCCACGCCTGTGCCAGCTGCTGCACATCGGCCACGGCTACGGCTTCCACGGGTGTGTTGGCGTACCGGGCTGGCAATCCCAGCAGATAGGTGCGGGCCGTGGCTAGCTTGGTATTGGGCAGCACGGGCTTGCGGGCGGGGCGGGCCGGCTGCATAAGTACCTGTCCTGGCAGAGCCGAAGGCAGCGCCGGGCTGGCTAGGAATTGGGCCGTACCCGTGGGCTCTGCCTCCAGGGTGCGGTCGAAGCGGTACACCTCGTCGAAAGGCCCGTACTGATTGGCGACGGCTTCAAAGCCTTTGCCGTTGAGTAGTTCCAGGGTAGTCCAGGCGATTACCACCGTGCCTTTTACGGGGGCGGCGGCCAGCGTTTGGGCTACGGTGGCCAGCGCCATGGCCGCGGCTTTGGCCTTCATGGCTGGGGCCGCCACCCACTGCTGGGCGATAATTGCCGGCTTTTTCTCAAGCGTGAGCGGGTCCAGCAAACGGATGCCTTGTTGGGCTACTCCCGCGGGGGAGGTTGCGCCAACATCGAGAAAAGCCGCTTGCCAGGAGAAAGGCGGCTTATTTCTTTCCGGCTCTACCCGCAGGTTTTCGTAGTGCGACGATGGCACGCACGAAATCGCATTGCGGGCACCCTGCTCGGTGATAATGCTCACATCGTGGCCTTCCAAAAACTGATGGAACAGCGGCCCAACCTGCCCGCCGCCCACAGGCGCCACCCGCAAGTAGCCGTTGTCCTGAATCTGGCTCACCACGTACCCCGGCTCATCGAGCGGAGCCACCAGCAGGCGGCGCGGTGTACGAGTGCCCAGCACCAGCACCAGGTTGCCGAGGCGGTCACGCTGCACAGTCCCGGCCTTGAACAACGCTTGGACGAAGCGGCTGGCTTCCTCCTCCCGGCCCGACACCGCGCTCGTGCGGGCATACGCCTGTAGCAACGCCGGCGACTGAGCTGCAGCGATTCCAGCCCAACTGCTAAGCAGCAACAGCAATGTAAAAAAGCGCATAAGCACAGAGCGTTGATTCAAGTGAATGAATTTGGCAGATGTCGAGGCGAAGGTATTGACCATTAGGTGGCTCGAGGCGGCATCTGTGTGAACGCCATGCTGAGCTGGTCGCGGCATCCCGCTCACGGCTCTTGTCATGCAGAGCGGAGCGAAGCATCTTCTCACGCCTCAACGAGTCGTTCAGCGGGGATAAGATGCTTCGCTCCGCTCTGCATGACAGACGTGAAGAGGGTGCGCCTCCAAACGTGAGAAGATGCTTCGCTGCGCTCTGCATGACAGACGATTAACAAGTTGAGCTACTATGAGCTACTAAAGGACTAGTGTTAAGAAGCCGCCGCAACCACAGTCCCGACCGTTTGCAATTTCATTTCGGTTTCCTGCCATTCCCGCTCCGGGTCAGAATCCACCGTTAGGCCAGTGCCGGCGTAGAGGATGGCCTCGTCGGCGCGTAGCTGCAGGCAGCGCAGGTTCACGTAGAGGCGGGCGATGCCGGGCGCGGCCACGTTTACTGGGCCCAGAAAGCCGCTGTAATAGGCGCGGTCGTAGCCTTCGTGCTTGTGCAGAAACTCCATGGCGGCCACTTTTGGCATGCCGCCCACGGCGGAGGTGGGGTGGAGCAGCCGCAGCATGTCGGTGCCCAGCGAGGGGAAGGGCACGTGCTGGAGGTTCACCTCGAAATCGGTGCGCAGGTGGAGCAACTGGCCGGCAATCACGGTACGCGGGCCGGTTTCGTGGTATTCACGCAGCCGCAGCTGCTTGAAGCAGCTCACGATGTAGCGCGCCACCAGGGCCTGCTCTTCTATCTCTTTCTGGCGCCAAATGGCCGTGCGGGGCGTCACGTCGGCCGTGAGGGGCTGAGTGGCGGCCAGGGCCATGGTCCGGAACGTGCCATCGGCGGTGACTTCGGCCAGGATTTCGGGCGTGGCCCCCAGCCAGGTGCCCACGCCGGGCACGCTCACCAGCGACACAAACGCCTGCGGATACTTCTGGCTCAAGTCAGCAAAAGCAGCGAGCGGGTCGAAGCCCGGGGGCAAAGGCCGGCGAGCAGCTCGGGACGATACCACTTTCACCACTTCCTTCTCCTCAATGGCAGCCACGCCGGTGCGCACCAGCGCGGTGTACTCGGCTTCGGTAGCGGCGTGGGGTACAGGCTGGGCGCTGTGGTGCCAGCTCAACTGCTCCACTGGCGCGGCAGCCAGCCAAGCCGTGAGGGCCGGCACCAGGTCGCGGGCCAGGGCCGATACGGCCACGGTTTCGGGCTGGGCAGCGTCGTAGAGCACATCGGCGGGCAGAAACAGCGCCGGGTTGTGGTCGGAATCGCGGAAGGGGAAAAAGGCAAAGCCCGCCGGGGCCTGGGCATCGAGCGCCGGGGGTAAGCCGGTGTAGGCCGCTTCCAAAGAGCGGGCCACCAGCAGGCGGGACTCGGCGGCGCCGGGCTCGCGCCACACCGCCACCGGCCGGTTCGTGCGCAAAGCGCCGGCCACCAGGTGGCGCAGGCGGGCTTGGGCATCGAGGCCGGCGGCCGCGGCGGGCCACCGCAGTTGCCGGAAGTTGGGGGTGTTCATTAGGCCGGGGTTGGGGCCGCGGCCGGCAGGTCAATCACGGCCATGGTGATGCGGCTGATGCATACCAGCGCGCCGGTTTCTTCGTGGCTGATGCGGATTTCCCACACCTGCGTGCTGCGGCCCACGTGCACGGGAGTGGCGCGGCCCCGCACCCAGCCGTCGCGAACTCCTTTGAGGTGATTGGCGTTGATTTCGAGGCCCACGGTGGCCTGCTTGGTGCGGTCGACGCGCGTGGCGGCAGCGATGCTGCCCAGGGTTTCGGCAAACGCCACGGACGCGCCGCCGTGCAGCAGGCCCATAGGCTGGTGGGTGCGGCCATCTACCGGCATGCGCCCTTCGATGTAGTCTGCGCCAACGGCGGTAATTTCAATGCCGAGGGCATCGGCCAGGGTTGGGCGGGAAGCCGTCCAGCGCTTCACTTCTTCCAATGTCATGGGGAGAGGGGCAGGGGGGAGGAATGCCGAAGCGGCACGCTCGCCGCAATTTGTGAGGATAACGGCCAACGGCCGGGGTTAAAACCCCGTACTCTGGCGTATTGTTGATGCATGTTCACGCAAAACTACCACTCAACGTGAAGGCCCGGACCATCTTTCTGTTGCGCCACGGCCAAACCGACTACAACGTGCAGGGCATAGTGCAGGGCAGTGGCGTCGATTCGAGCCTGAACGATACCGGCCGGCGCCAGGCCGCGCAGTTTTTCGAGGCCTACAAGCACATGCCCTTCGATAAAATCTACACCTCGGCCCTGCGGCGCACGCACGAGTCGGTGCAGCAATTCCTGGACCTGGGCCTGCCGCACGAATCCCACGCCGGCCTGAACGAAATCAGCTGGGGCGTGCGCGAAGGCACCCGCATTACCATGGACGAAGACGCCGAATACCGCCAGGTGCTCGCGGGTTGGGCTGCCGGCGACACCCACGCCCGCCTCACCGGGGGCGAAAGTCCCGAGGAAGTAGCCGCCCGCCAACGTCCGTTTATTGAGTTGCTCAAATCCCGGGAAGAGGAGCAAACGGTGCTCGTCTGCATGCACGGCCGGGCCATGCGCGTGATGCTCTGCCAGCTGCTCAACTACCCGCTCAGCTACATGGAAGGCTTCGAGCACAGTAACTTATGCCTCTATAAGCTGGAGTATACCGGCTCCGTGTTCACCGTTAAGAATTTTCTGGACGTATCGCATCTGCAGGTGCCGGCTTAAATGCCAGGATGAGCGTCGGGAATTGTCCGGCAATCCTAAAAATCCAGGCGGATGTTATTCGCAACAATACAGGAATTGTCTGCCCAACTTTTCGGGCTAATTTTGGCCTCCTCAATTCAAGCGCGACAAACCCGATGGCCGAAATCATAAAAATGCCCAAAATGAGTGACACGATGACCGAAGGGACCATCGCGGCCTGGCTCAAGAAAGTGGGTGATAAAGTTAAATCCGGTGATATCCTGGCCGAAGTCGAAACCGACAAGGCGACCATGGAGCTGGAGAATTACGAAGACGGCACCTTGCTCTACATCGGGCCGAAGGAAAAAGAATCGGTAGTAGTAGACGGCGTTCTGGCCATTGTGGGCAAGGAAGGCGAAGATTTCTCGGCCCTGCTGGCCCAGGCCCAAGGCGGAGGCGCACCCGCTGCCGAAGCTCCCAAGCCCGAGGCCGCTCCAGCCCCGGCTCCCGCAGCGGCCGCCCCACAAGCAGCCCCCGCCGTGGCTCCTGCGCCCGCTGCCGCAGCTCCGGCCGCGCCTGCCAACGGCAAGAAAGCCACCGTGGTGCGCATGCCCAAAATGAGCGACACGATGACCGAGGGCACCATTGCCTCCTGGCTCAAGAAAGTAGGCGATAAAGTAAAGTCCGGTGATATCTTGGCCGAAGTCGAGACCGACAAGGCCACGATGGAGCTGGAGAACTACGAAGACGGGACCCTGCTCTACACCGGCCCCAAAGCCGGCGAAGCCGTGCCCGTCGACGGCATCCTAGCCATCATCGGCGAAGAAGGTGCCGACATTCAAGCCCTGCTGGGTGGCCAAAGTGGCGGTGCTGCTGCAGCACCAGCCCCCGAAGCCCCCAAGGCTGCTGAAGCTCCGGCCGCACCCGCCGCTGCCGCAGCCGCCCCGGCAGCCCAACCCGCTGCCGCAGCTCCAACCCAAGCCGCCGCAACCGGTGGCCGCATCTTGGCCTCGCCGCTGGCCAAGAGCATTGCAAAGGAGAGAGGCATCAACCTGGCCCAGGTAGTGGGGTCCGGCGACAACGGCCGCATTGTGCAGCGCGACGTGGAGAACTTCCAGCCCTCGGCTGCTCCCGCGCCGCAAGCTGCTCCGGCCGCCGCTCCCAGCCCAACCGCCGCTCCGGCTGCCGCGCCACAAGCGGCTCCCAGCGCGCCGGCTGCCACCGAAGGCACCTACACCGATACGCCCGTATCGCAGATGCGCAAGGTGATTGCCAAGCGCCTCTCGGAAAGCTTGTTCACGGCTCCACATTTCTATCTCACGATGGAAATCAACATGGACAAGGCCATGGAAGCCCGCGTGCGCTTGAATGAGCTGTCGCCCATCAAGCTGTCGTTTAATGACCTGGTGCTGAAATCGGCAGCCGTGGCCCTGCGCCAGCACCCGGTGGTAAACTCCTCGTGGCTCGGCGACCGCATCCGCCAGAACAAGCTCATCAACATCGGCGTGGCCGTGGCCGTGGACGAAGGCCTGCTGGTGCCCGTGATTCGCAACGCCGACCAGAAAGGCCTCTCGCAAATCGCCACTGAGGTAAAAGAATTGGCTGGTAAAGCCAAGAGCAAGAAGCTGCAGCCCGCCGAGTGGGAGGGCAGCACCTTCACCATCTCGAACCTGGGCATGTTCGGCATCGACGAATTCACGGCCATCATCAACCCGCCCGATGCCTGCATCCTGGCCGTCGGCGGCATCAAGCAGACGCCCATCGTGAAGGACGGCCAGATTGTGGTCGGCAACATCATGAAGGTGACCTTGAGCTGCGACCACCGCGTGGTGGACGGCGCCACCGGCGCCGCCTTCCTCCAGACCCTGAAAGGCCTGCTGGAAGACCCCATGCGCATGCTGATTTGATTTTAACTGAAGTAGGGGCGGGGCTTGTCCCCGCCCGTCGTTGAACGATTGAATGAGGCATTCCCTGTTCAATTCCGTTCAACGACGGGCGGGGACAAGCCCCGCCCCTACATTTTACCGAATCCAATGACCAGAATTCGCTCAACTACCGTCCTCGGCGTTCGCCACAACGGAGAAATTGCCCTCGGCGCCGACGGGCAGGCCACCATGGACAAGCATGTGGCTAAGAGCAACGTGCGTAAAATCCGCAAACTGCAAGACGGCAAAGTGGTTACGGGCTTCGCCGGCTCCACGGCCGATGCCTTTATGCTGCTTGATAAGTTCGACGAAAAGCTGAACGGCTACGGCGGCAACCTCAAGCGCGCCGCCATTGAGCTAGCCAAGGAATGGCGCAAAGACCAGTACCTGCGCAAGCTGGAAGCCATGATGGTGGTGGCCGACAAGGACGAACTGCTCATCCTTAGCGGCACCGGCGACGTACTAGAGCCCGACTCCGACGTGGCGGCCATTGGCAGCGGCGCCATGTATGCCCAAGCCGCCGCGCTGGCCCTCAAGAAACACGCCCCGCACCTGTCGGCGCGCCAAATGGTGGAAGATGCCCTCCACATTGCCGCCGACATCTGCATTTACACCAATCATAACCTCATGATTGAGCAGCCAGTATAGGTTGAAATTCAACAACCGAAAAGGAACGTCATGCTGAGCTTGTCGAAGCATCTCGCTCGCTTCGCTGCAATTGCAGTGATTACTACAGCAAGCGAGATGCTTCGACAAGCTCAGCATGACGTTCAAATAATACAGACAATAACCCACCCCACATGCAAGTAACCAACTTCCTTCGCCACCACTTCCGCCACTTCAACGCCGCCGCGCTCATCGACGCTGCCGACGGCTACAACAAGCACTTGGCCGATGGTGGCAAAATGATGATAACCCTGGCTGGCGCCATGAGCACTGCCGAACTGGGCATCCAATTGGCCGAGCTGATTCGGCAGGACAAGGTGCAAATCATCAGCTGCACCGGCGCTAACCTGGAGGAGGACATCTTCAACCTCGTGGCCCACGATTTCTACGAGCGGGTGCCGCACTACCGCGACCTAACCGCCGCCGACGAAACCGCGCTGCTCAAGCGCCACATGAACCGCGTGACCGACACGTGCATCCCCGAAGAAGAGGCCATGCGCCGCATCGAGCACACCGTGCTCAAGTTCTGGGAAAAGGCCGACAAGGCCGGCGAGTCGTACTTCCCCCACGAATTCTTCTACCAGATTCTGCTCTCGGGCGAGCTGGAGCAGTACTACCAGATTGACCCCAAAAACTCCTGGATGCTGGCCGCGGCCGAGAAAAACCTGCCCATCATCTGCCCGGGCTGGGAAGACTCCACGCTCGGCAACATCTACGCCGGCCACGTAATGACCGGCGACGTGAAAAATGTGCACACCATGCGCACCGGCATCCAGTACATGATGTACTTGGCCGACTGGTACACCGCCCAGGCCACCGACGACAGCAAGGTGGGCTTCTTCCAGATTGGTGGCGGCATTGCCGGTGACTTCCCCATCTGCGTGGTGCCCATGCTGCACCAGGACCTTGGCCGCCACGAAGTGCCACTGTGGGGCTACTTCTGCCAGATTTCGGACTCCACCACCAGCTACGGCAGCTACTCCGGCGCCGTGCCCAACGAGAAAATCACCTGGGGCAAGCTGGGCGAGCACACGCCGAAATACATCATCGAATCGGACGCTACCATCGTAGCGCCGCTGGTATTTGCCATTGTGCTGGGGCAGTAATTGCGCCTGATTAGTTAATCCAAAAAGCCCCTGCTGATATTCAGCAGGGGCTTTTTGGATTTTAATGCTGGACGGCTAGCCCAACACGTGTTGAGCCAGGACCTTTTGCACGTCGTAGATATTGACTTGGCTGTCGAATTTGCGGATGATGCTGGGTTGTGCCTCGCTCGATACCCAGATTTTCAATTCGGCGTCCAGGTCCAGATGGCCAGCGGTTTCAATGCCAAACCGGGAAATGCTTTTGTAGGCAATCGAAAGGTATTCTGTCTTTTTACCCGTAAGGCCCTGTTTTTCAACCAGAATCAGCCTTTTATTGGTGAAGATAAAGACGTCGCGCACCAGCTTGAAGCCGATTTCAATGGATTCATTGTCAGCGAGTAGTGCGCCGTATTCGCTGTGTAGTTCAGCGGGTTGGACAACGCCCGCGTTGCCCAGTATTGCAGAGAAAAAGCCCATGGTGGAAATAATTCAGAGGTGCCCGTAAGTATAAAGAAATTAGTCGAATTGGGTTTCGGACATTCCTGAATTGCTGCGTGGGCCTTCCCAAAAAATCAATCTGAAGGGCATACCAATCAGCGTAACGATGCTCCCAAGTAGCTTTTGCGCCAATGAGCTTCTGGAGCATTATAAGACATAAAAAAAAGCCTGCCGGACACTCTCCAGCAGGCTTTTTTTATGTCTTATGGTTAAGTTCAGGGCGTTGAGCCCGGAGTTAATTGGCTACTTGCGCGTCCGGCGCTGGCGGTAAGAATCTACCTGCTGCCGGAGCACCGCCAGCAAACTGCCGTAACGCTGCTGGGCTTCTTTCTGGCCTTCAATTTCCTGAAGGCGAGAGTTTATCAATTCAGAGAAGTCCTCTACAGAATAGCAACGTTTCGGCGCGGTGGACACGGGGCAAACATTAGATAGAATAGCGAGCAAAATAGCGGGACGCCTGCGGATTATACGCAGCGATTCAAACTTAGTATTTAAAATCGAAATAACGGTCGGGCTGGGTTCCAAATTCCCCACGGAATCATGAGTAGCACCAGCAGCAGGGCAATGCCGAAGTAGGTGAAAGCCTTCTTGTGCTTGAGGGTATCGTCGGACGTCTTTTTCACGGCGATGCGCCCCACTTGGGCCAGAATGGCGGCCAGAATCATCACGGCCACGTGCTCCATGCCGAAAAAGCGGGCCGTGGGGTCTTTCATGGCGCCGGCCTGCTTCATGGCGTTGAGGCCCCAGGGGCTGAGGCCGAAGTACAGGCCAAAGCCGATGAGCACCTGCAGCCACATAAAGCCCGAGAAGCTGGCGCCCATGCCGTTATCGGCGCTCAGGAAGCGGCGGCGTCCAGTCCAGCCCACGTAGGCGCGGTAAATGGCGATGAGGCCAAATAGAATTACAAACCAGCGGGACCAGGAGTGAAGAACGAGCAGAACGGAATAAGCCGACATGAAAGCGAAAAAAGGTGATGGGAATTAGAAGCGAGGGCAGCGGAGCAACACGCGGATGAAGCAGCAGGTTGAAAGAGTCGCTTTTTCTCGTCGCGGAGCACCACGAACATAATCACGAATAAAGATATGTAGGCCAATGTGCATCCTGTGCCAAAACAACGTTAGCATTAACGGCCGTGGTTAAAAGCCCTTTATGCCGCAAGAGGATAGCACTAGCAGATAACGATAAGGGCTTCAATTGCAACTATAGCAGCATAGCGCTACCCGCAAAGGTAAGGTTGAGCTAATCAGCAACGGGTGGCTTGGGCAAGTCCCCGGCTTCTTTTTTCTCGGCCAGCTGGGTGCGAACGGCGACAAAAAGCGCCACGAATACCGAAAAGAAGGGCAGGACAATGCCCAGCCCAAACCAGCGCCAAAACGACCGGCCGTGGCTGGCGGCGATGTAACCGGTGATGGGCGCAAAGACCAGCGAGCCGACGACGAAGATGATTAAGGTGTCTATCAGAAACACGGGCCGGCTGGAGAATAAGTTATGAATACACGCGTGGCGAAGGCGGGAGGTTGAGCTGCTTTAGCGCACTTTGCCGCGCTTCACCAGGTAGGCGTAGAGCACTTTTTCGAAAGGCTCGCGCACGTCTACGGGCACAAAATCGATGCGCAGCTGGCCGCAGCGCAGGGCCAGCTCCTGCTCGTAGGCCGTCATGGCGGCCTGGTACTGCTCTTTGATTTGGGAGGGCTGCAGCTTGATTTCCAGGCCGGTTTCTACGTCTTCGAAGATGTAGGGCCGCTCGGCGAAATCAAAGTCGGCTTCGGTGGAGCGGTCGAGCACGTGGAAAAGCAGTACCTCGTGGTGCTGGTGCTTGAGGTGTTGGAGGGCCGCCAGGGCGGCGTCCTGGTCGGCGGTGCTGCGGCCCAGCATGTCGCTGAAAATGATGACGAGCGAGCGTTTGGGAATCTGCTTGGCGATGGCGTGGATGGTGCCGGCCACGTCGGTGCCTCGCACGGTTTTGGGAGCCGGTGGGCGCTCCAGCAGCTGCTGCAGGGCCAGCAGCAGCGTGTGGCGGTGGGTGCTGGTGGAGCGCACCGGCGTTTGTAGCTCCACGGTTTCGGCGAAGGTGACGAGGCCCACGGCGTCGCGCTGGCGGGTGAGCAGGGTGGTCAGTGCCGCGGCGGCCAGAATGCTGAACTTCAGCTTGTCGTAGCCTGGCGCGGGGTAGTACATGCTGGGGCTAACATCGAGCAGGAGGTGGGCCCGCAGGTTGGTTTCCTCCTCGTAGCGCTTCACAAAAAGCTTATCGGTCCGGGCGTATACTTTCCAGTCGATGTGGCGCGTGCTCTCGCCGGGGTTGTAGAGGCGGTGCTCCGAAAACTCGACCGAAAACCCGTGGTAGGGCGACTGGTGCAATCCGGTAATGAAGCCATCGACGAGCTGGCGGGCCAGGAATTCGAGGTTTTCAAAAGAGCGGACGGCGGCGAGGTCGAGGGGCATGGCGGGGGTGGTAGTGGCGCAGTTGGAAATATAAAGAACGGCAAGTTGAGCTGGCGTCTGTCATGCTGAGCCCGCGAAGCATCTTATCACGTCAGCACGACTCGTTCAGCGGTGACAAGATGCTTCGCAAGACGATGCTACCCACCTCCGCATGACAGCCGAATTTTGAATGGCAATTGAGCTAATAATGAGGCAGAAACGCTTCGATTCTGCTCAGCACGACGTACTTCCTAATTAGTATGAGGCTCTATCTACTCAATCTAATTAACAACAACCCTTACCCCAGCGTTTACCTTTGGCTCAACCTTCGTAAGTTAGCCCGACAATTAACCGACCGGCTTTATTTCCAACTCATACCAAAACCCCATCCCGTGGACGACCGTCACGAACAGGAAGAAATTTACTCCCAACGCATAAAAGCCGGCAAGCGCACGTATTTCTTCGACGTGAAAGCCACCCGTGGCCAGGACTACTACCTGACCATCACTGAGAGCAAGCGCCGCATGAACGGCGATGATTCGGTGTCGTACGAAAAACATAAAATCTTTCTCTACAAGGAAGACTTCCTCAAGTTTGTGGATGCCCTGCAGGACGCGGTGGACTACGTGCGCGAAGAGCTGCTAACCGCCGAGGAAGTAGCGGAGCTCGACCGCCCCCGCGATTTTGACGACCGCGACAAGCCGCGCCAGGACTTCGACCGGCCCGCATTCGACCCGAACAAGAGCGACGACAACTACTAAATACCTGCTAATAAGGGATGATTAATGACTAACCCGTAGTGGTTAACTTTTTAGGCCATTCCAGCGGCGCGAACAGACTTCGGTTGGTTCGCGCCGTTTTGCGTTGCTGCAAGCCGTACCTTTGCGGCCGAATTGTGTCAACTCATAATTCATAACTCACAACTCATAATTCCAAGTAATGGGCCTCCGCTGCGGTATCGTCGGCTTGCCGAACGTCGGTAAATCCACTCTTTTCAACGCGCTTTCGAACGCCAAGGCCGAATCGGCCAACTACCCTTTTTGCACCATTGAGCCCAACGTGGGCGTAATCACCGTGCCCGACGAGCGGCTCCAGATTCTGGAAAGCCTCGTGAACCCCAAGCGCGTGCTGCCCACCATCATCGAGTTTGTCGACATTGCCGGCCTCGTGAAGGGCGCCAGCAAAGGCGAAGGCCTGGGCAATAAATTCCTGGCCAACATCCGCGAGGTAGACGCCATCATTCACGTGGTGCGCTGCTTCGACGACCCCAACATCGTGCACGTAGCCGGCGGCGTCGACCCCGTGTTCGACAAAGACGTTATCGACACCGAGCTCCAGATTAAGGACCTGGAGAGCGTGGACAAGAAGCTGGTGAAATCGGAGCGCAGCGCCAAGGGCGGCGACGCCGTGGCCAAGAAGGAAGTAGCTGTATTGCAGCGTTTCAAGGATGCCTTGGAAGCCGGCCAGAACGCCCGCGCCATCCAGGCCACGCCCGATGAGCTGGAAGCCGTGGCCGACCTGCAGCTGCTCACCATCAAGCCCGTGATTTATGTGGCCAACGTGGACGAAGCCAGCATTGCCACCAACGGCAACAACCACGTGGCCGCCCTGCGCGAGCACGTGAAAGCCGAAGGCGCCCAGGTGGTGCTGGTGTCGGCGGCCATCGAAGCGCAGATTGCCGAGATGGAAGACCCCGAGGAAAAGGCCATGTTCCTGGGCGAATACGGCCTCACCGAGTCCGGCTTGAACAAGCTGATTCGGGCGTCTTACGAGCTGCTCAACCTAATTACCTACTTCACCGCCGGCGTGCAGGAAGTACGCGCCTGGACCATCCACCGCGGCGACAAAGCACCGGCCGCGGCTGGCGTTATCCACTCCGATTTCGAGAAGGGCTTTATCCGGGCCGAGGTTATCAAGCTCCCGGATTACCAGGAGTATAAGACCGAAGTCAAAATCAAAGAAGCCGGCAAAATGGCCGTGGAAGGCAAAGACTACGTGGTGCAGGATGGCGACATAATGCACTTCCGCTTCAACGTCTAAACCGCGGATTTCACGGATTCCGTGGATGTTCTGCTCATCAAAAAAGGCTTGCCATTTGGCAAGCCTTTTTTCGTTCTTCTAGAGCGGTCAACTAGCTATAAAGCCTGTTAAATCTGCGCCTATCTGTGGTTTATTTACCCACCACTTTATATAACATGCCTTTGCTCAGGCGGTCGGTGGTTTTCATGCCGTTGAGGATGGCTAACTCTTCGTACCGTTTTGAGGGGATGCCATTGGCGGCGAGCGCCGAAGCCAGGGTGGTGGCAGTAGTTGCCGTCTTGATGCGGATGTGCTCGGGCTGGCGGTTCAGCTTGCTCGCATCGGTGAGGCGCGCGTAGCCCTGAGCTACCTGCTGGAACTGCGGCGCATATGTGGAGAACGAAGCAGGGGCTGCTAGCCCCACAAACGCGTACACGCTCTGGCCGTCCTGGATGAGTTGGGCCAATACGTGGGCGGGCGTGCTCTGCTGGTCCGTAGCAGCCTGGTCGCCTTCAAACACCAGGGCCGGGAAGCCGTTGATGGTGGTTTTCTGGGCGTTGGCCGACTGCAGGCCAATTTGCTTGGCCAGGGCCTGGCCAGCGGCATCGAGGCTGGTGTTGCCAGCGCCGAGGAACACCAGCAGGGCTTTGCCGTTCGGCTCGGCCATCTGGAACTGCTCGGGCGAGTTCTGCGACTTCCAGCCCGAGGGAATGGGGAAGCGGAACTTCAGGTCGGGGTGGTAGAACACGCCGCTTTCTACAAAGCCCTGGCGCGGGTCTTCGCCGTAGTTCAAGCCTTCGATTGACCGCAGGTACTGGTCGCGGTTGACGGCGAAGGTGGAGCGGCCCGCCGACTGCTTGGCCTGTGCTGCCAGGCTTTTCACCCGGGTATAGCGGTCAGCCGAGTTGGGGTGAGACGAGAGGAAGGTGGGAATGCCCCCGGCGCCGCTCTGGGCCTCGGTGCGCTGCAGGGTCTGGAAGAAGTCGGCCATGTGGCTGGCGTCGTAGCCGATTTTGGTGGAGTACTTCACGCCCAGGCCGTCGGCCTCGTTCTCGTCGTTGCGGCTGTATTTGAGCATGCCCAGGCCCACGACTTGCTGCGCTACGCCGCCTACCGACTGCATAACGCGCGGCGCCAGCACCGAGCCCAGTATCATTCCGATGCCGGCAATGGTGCCCCGGGTCTGCTGCTTTTTGCCGTGCTGGGCGGTGATGTGGCCCAACTCGTGCCCGAGTACGCCGGCAAACTGCGCTTCGTCGTTGAAATACGCCATGATGCCGCGCGTGAAGTACACGTGCCCATCGGGCGTGGCAAAAGCGTTGATAATCGGCGAATCGACCACGGTGAAGCCGTAGTCGCCGGGGCGGTCC
Organism: Hymenobacter plasmatis; assembly: GCF_020711255.1. GTDB lineage: Bacteria > Bacteroidota > Bacteroidia > Cytophagales > Hymenobacteraceae > Hymenobacter. The sequence goes on along the minus strand of NZ_JAJFAW010000040.1, from coordinate 10,745 downwards.
GACACGGCGGTCATCTGCTTGCCCTTGGTATCGATGAGCTTTTGCAGGGTGGCGTTGTTATACAGGCCAAATTGGGCTATTACGGCCGGGTCGGGCTTGGCGCCTTGCAGGGGGCTGGCGGTGGGTGCCTTGGCAATTGGGCTGGTCTTGGCCGGGCCGCGTTCAGCCCAATTGGTGACGCTGGACGTGCTGGCCAAGGGGATCAGCAGAAGCAAAGCGGCTCCGGTGCGAAGGGGGTGAAGGAAAGAGAAGTTCATGGGAATAAGTAAAGCGGCCTGTGCCGGTGAAGTGCCATTGATGAGCTTGCAAACGCATGGCCGAAAGCAGGGTTGCGTGGTCTGCCAGCTCAGGCTTTATCGAAAGCTGTGCCAGTTATTTTCCGACCACCTTAATCAGGGAGCCGGCATTCACCTGCTCGTTGAGCTGCATTCCGTTTAGAATGGCCATTTCCTCGAGGCGCTTTTCGGGCACGCCGTTGCTGGTGAGGGCCTGCGAGAGGTTGCTGCGCAAGGCCAGCTTCTTGACGCGGATGCGCTCGGGCTGGCGGTTGAGCTTGTCGGGGTCGGTGAGGCGCCGGAAGGCTTCGGCCACGCTGCTGAACTGCGGCGCGTAAGCAGGAAAGTCGGCCGGAGCCGATACGCCCAGCAGCGCGTACATGCTTTTGCCGTCCTGGATGACATGGCCCAGCACCCGCACGCCCGGGGCTTGCTGGGCGGCCTGCTGCCCGGTTTGCTGGTCTTGCTGCTGCACCTGGTCGGCCACGAATACAAGGGCCGGGAAGCCGTTGATGGTGGTCTGGCGCGACTCGGTGGGCTGCAGGCTGAGCTGCTTGGCCAGGGCCTGGGCCGCTTCTTCGAGCGTGGCGCCGGGCGCTGTCATCAGCATAAGCAGCGCTTTGCCGGCAGGGTCAGCCATCTGGAACTGCTGGGGCGTGTTTTGGTGCTTCCAGCCGGTGGGAACCGGCATCTGGAATTTCAGGTCGGGGTGATAAAACGTGCTATTTTCCACGAAGCCCTGCTTGGGGTCTTCGCCGTACACCATGCCGTCGATGAGGCGCAGGTACTGGTCGCGGTTGATGGCCAGCTTGGGGTTGCCGTTCTGTTGCTTCCACTCGTCGGCCAGCTGGTGCACAATGTTGTATCGGTCGGCGGGGTTGGGGTGGGTCGAGAGAAAGTCGGGCACGGCGCTGCCGCCTTTGGCCTCCTGCTCGCGCGCCAGGGTCTGGAAAAAATCGGCCATCTGGCTGGCATCGTACCCGATTTTGGAAGAATACTGCACCCCCAGCCCATCGGCCTGGCTTTCGTCGTCGCGGCTGAATTTCAGAAACAGCAGCTGCATGCCCTGCATGGCCTGGTCGCCGAACTGCGCCAGGCGGGGCGAGGCTATCATGGCCCCCATCAGGCCCACTTGCCCAATAATGGAGTTGGTTTGCTGCTTGGCCGAGTGGCGGGCCGTGATGTGCCCAATCTCGTGGCCCAACACGCCGGCAAACTGCGCTTCGTTGTTGAAGTGCGCCATGATGCCGCGGGTGAAATACACGTACCCGCCGGGGATGGCGAAAGCATTGATAACCGGCGAGTCGACGACCCGGAACTGGTACTCGATGGTGGGGCGGTGCGAAATAGCCCCCATCTTTTTGCCCTTCTCATTAATGAAGGCCTGAATTTTTTTGTCCGGGTACAAGCCCATTTGGGCCGTCACGGCCGGGTCCGACTGCTGGCCCATGGCCAGTTCCTGGCCTTCGGATACCAGCATCACTTCTTTTTTGCCCGTGACGGGGTTGGTGGCGCAGCCGGTAAAAAAGAGCACCGCAGCCGTGCCAACGGCTTGAATCAGACGTGTTTTCATAAGGGTGGGAGGGGAAGTGCGGGACTCCATTGGGGCTCTAGAGGCGAGCTTCCAATTGTAGGGGTACAAACGCAGCCCGGCCCAACGGGTTGTTCAGCAGGCTCATTGCCGGGTGTTCATGTCCACCGTCTGGTAGCCAATGAGCAAATCGGTGCGGGTACCCGGCGGGCGGTAGTACACCAAGAGGTCGTACTGGTTTTCGGTCTCCTGGTGCGAGCCTTCAAAGTACACTTCGTTGGGGGCGGTGCCGCGGGGGCCGGCCACGGCAAAATCGTAGTTGTAGTACCCTTGCTTGAGCAGGGCATGGCCGGTGTAGAGTTTCTTGGCTTCGTCGTAGGCCAGCTTGAATTCGTCTTTGAGCTGCCAGTCGGTGAGGGCGCCCAGCACATACACGGGCCCCGGGGCGGGCTGGTCGGCCTTGAGCTGAAACGTGACGTCGGCGTAGTCGGCATTGGTGGCACCGTTGCCGTACTCGCGGCTTTCGAACACGCGCTGACCGTTGGCGTCCTGGTACTGGTTGTAGGCCTGCTGGCTGCGCGAGGCTTCGGGCTGCAGGGTCACGGCCACGGGCGTGGCGCGGGGGTCAACGTGCAGCACCCCAATGCCGGCAGCCTGCACCGAGCGGGTGTCGAAGTACCGGTACTCGCTCAGGCCGGGGAAGGCGTTTTCGAAGGCGAAATACTGGTATTCGAGACGGCGCTCGGCGTCGCGCACGAACGTGGGGCGCAGGTTGTACTTGGCGTTGTCCCAGCGGAAGTTCTGGCGCAGCACCACCTTTACCTCCACGGCCGGGTTCACCAGGTCTACGGAGGCGTAGCTGATGCCAAAATCGAGTTGCTGCAGAGTGTAGCGCTCCTGCCCGCCAATCACAATGCCGGGACGCAGGCCAACCTGCACCTGGTTTTCATACACCAGCAACCGGCGCGACACCACTGGCACGCCGCCCGTGCTTTGCACCACCAGCAGGTAGTTGCCGCTCAGTTTCACGCCCGGCGCCCGCATCCGGTAGTGGAAGTACGGCACCTTGGAGTTAATGCCCACCCGGTAATCGGTAATCAAAAACTCGTTTATCTCGTTGAGAAACTGCATGTCCGTCAGCACCGAGGGCTGCCAGTTGGCATCGCAGTGAATCATCTTGGCGGTGTAGCGCTGGCTCTGCCCGCCCAGCACGTCAAACTCCAAAGTGATGGCCTGGCTGCGGCCCAATGGCACCACCGGCGGCTGAAACACCTCGTTGGGCTGGCCGGTGGCCACGTAGCACTGCACGCTGCGCACCTCGGGCGAGTAGGTGTAATCCTGGTAGCGCAGGGTTTTGTCGGCGTAATACTCGGGTGGCTTTTGGGTGCCAGCAGTGCCACGAGCCGCGTTGGGGTCGGTGATGGGGGTGCCGAGGGGAACGCAGGCCGTAGCCAGGAGAAGGGCGAGGTAAGTAAAAAGGCGCATGGCCCGAAAGGTACGATTTCTGGGTTTTGCCTGCTTGCCGCGAAGTCACGCCAAATGGGGCTATGCAATCAATCTCAAATTGGGCCGGGCCATTTTTAATTATTTAATTAAAAGCGGCAGATTTGTTATGTTTTGGGAGGCTTGCTGCATTTTGATTTTGCCGCAGTCTCCATTTAATTATTGAGCTGAATTTTAAGCTAAGTGTAATTTTAGATCAATAATTAATTACCGCATGACACTTCCAGTAGACAAGCAAGTTTTTGAGGGCGAAATAGCAACCTACTGGTTTGATGAGGGCATCTTGGTTTCCCTTTCTAAAAGCCCTGAGCGAACGGTTGAAAACATTTCCAAAAACGTTGCCCTCGTAAAGGAAATCACAAATAATAAGCGCGCCCCGCTGTTGATTTATTTGTCTAATTCCCCAATTCCGAGCAAAGAGACCCGGAAATTTGCATCAGCACAATTGCCGCTTATTTATTCGGCGATGGCCATGATTTCCAAGCCTGGCCTGGCAAAGTTTATTATGAATATTCTGTTTGCCCTTAAGGCGCCGCCTAATCCCATGAAAAGCTTTACCGACGAAAAGCTGGCCAAAGAATGGCTGCAGCAATACCTGTAATTACCCTACCTGAAGCTAGTGCTTGCCGGGCCGCAGAAGCGAGAAATAAAGCGTGTCCAGGTATTTGCCATCCCAGAATTCGTTCTCTTTGAAGTGGCCCTCCTGCACAAAGCCGCTACGCTTGAGCACTTGAGCTGAGGCCACATTCTGCGGGTCCACAATGGCTTCTATCGAGTGCAGATTCAGCACGTCGAAGCCGTAATCCAAAATGGCCGCTACTGCTTCCGACATCATGCCTTTGCCCTGAAAGTTGGGGTGGAGCATGTAGCCAATGGTGCCCCGGTGGTGTTCTAGCTGAAAGCTCACGTAGCCAATGGTGCCAATTACCTGGGACGCATCGGCGCGCAGGGCAATGCCCCAGGTAAGGCGCTCATTTTTGCTAGCGCATTCGTTCACAACGCCAATGTATGCAACGGCATCGGCCACGGATTGAGCCGGGGGCCGCGGTATAAACTTCATCACCCGCGGGTCGGCGCGCAGCTCGAAGAGCGCCGGGGCGTCGGCGGGCGTGAGTTGACGCAGGCAGAGGCGTTCCGTGGTGAGCTTGGGGAAAGGCGTGAAGTTGACCGTCAGCATAAAATGAAATTGGGCAAGGCCTTCGCGAGGCCTTGCCCAAATTTATAACCGCGCGGCATGTAAACCATGCCGCGCAGGTGCTTGACGGTTTGGGCAGGCGCTAGGCCTTCTCCAGGGCTTCCACGCGCTCGGCCAAGGCCTCCCACTTGGTATTTATTTGGCTCAACTCCTTCTTCACCGTTTCAAACTTCACCGTCGCGTCCTTGAGCTGCGCGGCGTTGGAGTAAATAGCGGGGTCGGCCAGTTGGGCTTCGTACACGGCCAGCTCCTTTTCCAGCGCGGCGATGCGCGTTTCCACTTCCTGCAGCTCCTTTCCGGCTTTCTTGAGCTCCTGCTGGTTGGCGTGGCGCTCGGTGTCGGAAAGCTGCTTTTTGGTGACCTCCGCCACCTTGGGCATGGGCTTGGGGGCCGAGGGGCTGGGCAGGCCGGCTTTCTTGGCGGCTTTCTCGCGGTCTTCCTGCCACTGCTCGTACTCGGCGTAGGTGCCGGGGTACTCCTTGAGCTGGTAGTCTTCGATGTACCAGATTTTGGTGGCCACGTTCTCCACGAAGAACCGGTCGTGGCTGATGACGATGAACGTGCCCTGGTACTGCTCCAGGGCCTGAATCAGGATGTTTACCGACACCATGTCCAGGTGGTTGGTCGGTTCGTCGAGCAGCAGGAAGTTGGCTTCCGAAATCAGGGTTTTGGCCAGGGCCACGCGGCTTTTCTCGCCGCCGCTCAGCACCTTGATTTTCTTGAACACTTCCTCGCCCGTGAACAGGAACGAGCCCAGCACCGAGCGCAGCTCCATTTCGCTGCGCTTGGAGCCGGCTTCCAGCATCTCCTGGATGATTTCGTTCTCCATCGTCAGCGACTCGAGCTGGTGCTGGGCGTAGAACGACATGATGACGTTGTGGCCCAGCTGGTGCTTGCCGTCGGTGGGGGCTTCGGTGCCGGCCACCAGGCGCATGAGCGTCGATTTGCCTTTGCCGTTGGCGCCGATAAGCGCGATTTTGTCGCCCCGCTCGATGTGCACGTGGGTGTCGCGGAAAATCAACTTCTGGTCGTACTTCTTCATCACGTGCTCCATGCGCAGGATGTGCCGGCCGGGCTCCACCTTGAACTGGAACTTCATGTTAATCTTGGCCGCGTCGCTGGCCACGTCCTCGATGCGCTCCAGCTTATCCAGCGCCTTCACGCGGCTCTGGGCCTGCTTGGCCTTGCTGGCCTTAGCCTTGAAGCGCTCAATGAAGCGCTCAGCGGCCCGAATCTGCGACTGCTGGTTTTCGAAAGCGCCCTTTTGAATCAGGTTGCGCTCCTCTTTTTCTTCGAGGTAGTAGGAGTAGTTGCCGGCGTAGGGCACCAGCTTGCCGCCGGTCACTTCCACCGTCGTGTTGGTGGTGCGGTCCAGGAATTCGCGGTCGTGGCTCACGATAATAACCGCGCCCTCGTAGTCGGCCAGGTAGTTTTCTATCCACTTGATAGACGGCAGGTCCAAGTGGTTGGTCGGTTCGTCAAGCAGCAGGAGAGAGGGCTGCTGAAGCAGGATTTTGGCCAGCATCACGCGCATGCGCCAGCCGCCCGAGAACGTTTTGAGCGGTCGGGCCAGCTCCTCGGTGGTGAAGCCCAGGCCTTCCAGAATTTCTTCGGCCCGCGACTGCATGGTGTAGCCGCCTAGTGCCTCAAACCGCTCCTGCATGGTGGCCAGCTTGTCGACCAAATCATCGGAGTAGTCGGTTTCAAACTGCACCAGGATGTCGTCAATCTTTTTCTGCAGGTCCAAGGCTTCCTCGAAAGCTTGCATGGCCACGTGCAGGATGCTCTCGTGCGTGTCGTAGCTGAGCAGGTCCTGGTTCAGGAAGCCCAGGCTTACTTCCTTGCTCATCGAAATGGAGCCGCCGTCGGCTTTGTATTCGCCCACCAGCAGGCGCAGCAACGTGGATTTGCCGGTGCCGTTGAGGCCAATCAGGCCAATTTTGTCTTTGGGTTTGATGTGCAGACTAGCGTTGTCGTACAGCGCGCGGGAGCCAAAGTGGAAGTCGAGGTCGGAGATTGAAATCATCTGGTCGGGGGTATTCGGGCGCAAAGGTACGGCGCTGGGTTGGGGCGGGCACCTAAAAGCGCCGGCTCGCTACGGGCTAACAGCAGAACCGTCCCGTAAATTCTCCGACTGAGCTATTTGGGCAGCGGCCCCTCGTCCTTGGTTTCGCTCAGCTTTTGGGCCAGCTTCTGGGGCACGCCCACGTTGTTGAACAGGCCGCTCACCATGCCCTGGCGCCAAAGCGTGAACATCGAAAAGCGCGGCTCGCGGGTCGAGGTCATCTCGCCGCTCACTACTTTGCCGCCCTTGCGCGGGTTCTCGTCGCGAATGACAATCACATTGACGGCCTTGGACTTAATGCGGCTGAACAGGGACTTCTTCACTTCTTCCTCCTTGTAGCTGAGCAGGGTCATTTGCAGGCCCGTGTATTCGGTTACCATCGTGCCGGTGACCTGCTTGCGGTCGGCGTGCAGGTCAAACCGCAGCCGCTGCACGTTGCCACTCTTGAATTTGACCAGCCGCGTGGGCACGGTCATGGCGTTGAGCATGGAAAACGGGCCGGGGCCGAAGGCGCCCCACACGCGGTGGCGGCCCAGCGGGTCGAGCACGTACATCGACACCTGGGCATCGAGCCGGCACTGGTTTTGGAGGTAGGTATAGGCTTTGCCGGTGAGGGGCGTGGCGGGCGTCTGGCGCTTGGGGTCGTTGCTCAGGTTGTAGAAGCTGCCATTAAACCGGTTGATGCTCAGCGTGCCCGGGATAGGCGTGAGCGGGCTGCGGTAGATGGAATACAGGTTGCCGCCCTTGATGTCGAGCCGCCGCACATCCACAATCACCTTCAGCAGCCGCATGCTCTCGGCCGTGACCTTGGACAGGTTCGGGTTGATGGGCCCGCGGCCGTCGGAGGCGATTTTTACCAACGGACTCTGAACCGTGACCAGCGCAATCCGGAAATCGCGGCGGCGCACCAGCGCGGCAAAATCCAGGCCGCTGGCCGTCAGGGCTGCCAGCTTAATCTTGATGGAAGGGGCCTGGTAGCCTTTGTGCAGGTTCATGCCCACGGCCGAGTACTTCGGCGTGAGGGCCATGTCCTGAAACCGCATGGTTTTGGCATCGGTGTCTAGGCGCATGTGCTGGCTGGTGGCGCGGTAGTAGGGCGGGTCGAAAGGTGCCCCGATAAGGCCGGAATTGGCCTGCCACGCCCGGGCATAGGCAATGCGGCGCGGCTCCAGCGCGGCCAGGGAATCGATGCGAATGGCCCGGCCGGTGACGTTCAGGTTGTGGATTTCGGGCGAGTGGCGCAGGCCGCCGATCTGCATATCGGCGTGCTGCACGCGCAGCAGGGCCAAATCGGACCGGCGCAGAAACGTTGACAGCAGTTTCCAAACCGGAGGCGGCGGTTGGGTGGGAGGCGTGAAGTTGAGCTGCGGGCCATTCAGCACCAGTGACTTGGCCTGAAAATGGTGCTGATGCTGCAAGGCGGCCGCATCGAGTCCGGCGATGGCCAGGCTGGGCAGCGTGAGGTCGACGCGCACGCCCCCGGGCTTGCCCTGGCCCGGCGCTGGTGGCCGAATGCGCACCGCCCGCAGGCCAAACGTGCCCGCCGCGGTGGAGAGGTGCATACTGCCCAGCGTGAGGGCGTGCGCGGCCATCGTCGCCTGGCTTCTGCCTATGGCCACGTCCCAGGCCTTGGCAAAAAGTAATCGGCGGGCATCCGGCTTGGCGGCCGCATCGAAATGAATGGCCGTGGCGCCCACCTCAATCCCGCGAATAACCGGCGCCTGGGGAATGCCGGCCACGCGCAGAAAGCCATGGCGCACGGCAAGGTGAGCTAAATCCAGGCGCTGCAAGTACTCTGAGCCGGGCTTTGAGCCTTTTGGCGGGGTTTGGGCTGGGGGTGTGAATGTGAGCCGGGGGCGCTGGAGCAGCAGCGAATCGGCCGCAAACCGGTGCTGCCGCAGGGCCTTGGCATTGAGGCCCGTGAGGCGCAGGCGCTGGAGCACCAGGTCCACGCGGGGATTATTGGGCTGGCTAGGGCCGTTGGGCTGAATGCGAACGGAATCGAGCTGCAACTGCTGATTATCGGTGGCCAGCTGCAGGCTGCCCAGGTGGAGGCGGTGACCGGCCAGCTGGGCTTTGGCCTGAAGCAGCTGCAGGCCCCAGGCGGTGGCGAAGCCCAGGCGTTGGGAGTCGGCGGCGCCGACGGGGCTGATGAGCAAGTCGTGGGCCGTCAGGTCGGCTCGTTTAAATTGAGCTGTTTCTGCGGAACCCGGGAGGTAGTTTCCTTGGGTGTGCAGCAGGCCCAGGTAGCCAATTTGTAACCCCTTTATTTTGAGCAGAAGTCGCTCATACAAGGGTTTGTCGGCGTTTTTAGTAGGCTTAGTGGCCAAGGCCAGCACCTCAATTCGGGCCGAATCCAGCACCACCTTGTCGATGGGCACTACGCTTTTGCGCAGCAGGGCCAGTAGGCCCACGCCGGTAATGTTGAGCTGGGCTACGTCGAGGCGTATTCGGGGCAGGGTATCGGCCACCGCTGCGGCTGGCCGCAGGCGCAGGCCGCGCAGCCGAATGGCCCGCTCAAACAGGCTGGTGTGCAGCTCGCCCACCTGCAGCCGGTACTGGCCGTGGGTTTGCTCGGAAACCTGCTTTTCAAGGGTGCGGCGCAGCCAGGGGTCCAGCAGTTGCTGGGCTATCAGCACCAGCACCACCAGCAGGGCTACGGCGCCCAGCAGCCAGCGGACCCAGCGACGGGGCCGCGGGGCGGGCGTTTCTCCCTGAGCGGAGGGGGCAGCAGCGGAATCGGCAGCAGTTTGGGGTTCTAACACGAGTACAAAGGCAAGGCTAGCATAACGGTAAAGTGCCCCTCAAGGATTGAACTCGGAACCATTTAGCCGACGGAGACGGGTGATTTCCCGACCAGTAAGTTAAAATCAAAGGCTTGGGAGAGCCAAACGGTTTGCCTATTTTCAACTAGCTATATTCCTTACTTTTGGACCATGCCTACTCCAGACTTCATTGGCGCGGCGCTGCTCGCCTCCTTCCGTCAAAACTTCCTGGCTTACAAGTCGCTGGCCGACCGCGCCCTGGCCCAAATCACCGATGCGGAGTGGCTGCACGTGCCTGCGAACGGCAGCAACAGTGCCGCCGTCATCGTGCAGCACATGGCCGGCAATCTGCGCTCCCGCTTCACCGATTTCCTGACTACGGATGGCGAAAAGCCCAACCGCCAGCGCGATAAGGAATTCGAGGAGCCCACAAGCGTGGCTGATATTCCGGCGCTCAAATTAGAGTGGGAAGCCGCCTGGCAGGTTTTGTTCACGCTGCTCGACCAGCTGCAGCCCGACGACTTGCTGCGCTCGGTCACCATTCGGGGCGAGGCCCACACCGTGCTCGCGGCCGTGCAGCGGCAGGTGAGCCACTACGCTTACCACGTGGGCCAGGTAGTGCAGCTGGCCAAAATCATTCGGGGCGAAGCCTTTCATAGCCTGAGCATTCCGCGGGGGCAGAGCGAGCAATTCAATCAGCAAATGCCCTTCCGTGCCAACCCGCAGGGCTCTTCTCCAGTTTAGCCCGGTATGTTCGCCATCACATCGCTGCTCAATCCCGCCAACGCCAAGCGCATCAACCGCATTGTTAAGAGCCTGGAAACCCGTTTCGCCCTCGACGACGTGCAGGACACGCCCGACCCGCACCTGACCTACCTGCTCACCGGCACCCGGCGCCTGAACGACCTCAAGGCCATGCTGCAAGAGGTGGCCACCACCACGTCGCCGTTCTCGGCTTACACCACCGGGCTGGGCGTATTTCCGGGCGGCAACCCAGTTATCTATATTCCGGTGCTGCGCTCCAACGACCTGAACCTGCTGCACCAGCGCGTGCTCGACGTGACGGCCCCGCTCTGCCGGGCCAGCAGCTACTACAGCCCCGACCGCTGGCTGCCGCACCTTTCCCTGGCCCTGCACGACACCACGCCCGACCTGCTCGGCCCCGTGCTCGGCTATCTCAACAAGGAAACCTACAACCTGCGGCTCAACGTGAACAACCTGGCCATTCTGCGCAAAAAAGGCGACCAGTTTGTGCGGGAAGAGGTATTCGAGCTGACGGGCAAGCCCTGATTTTAGTTAATTATTCGGGCTGCCCGAACGATGTAGAGACGCGACACTTCGCGTCTCGTCGTTGCACGATGGGTGGAACGATGGGCTAAGGGGCCGCTGGGGGGAAGGGCAAGGGTTGCGT
>NZ_JAJFAW010000003.1 GCF_020711255.1 Hymenobacter plasmatis | reverse complement strand
GTTGTTCTTTAGCCCGAGCTAAAGAACGCCTGCTTAGTTAGTTCACAGGCAACAAGTCGCACGCAGCCGTCGTTGTTCGAGAGCACCACCACGGGCTTGCCTTCCAGGTGCGGCGCAAAAACCCGCTCGCAGGAAACATAAAAATTATGGCAATCGACGAGGGCGTACATACGGGCGTGGTGATTTTGCTAACGGGCGCGGCCTTGCTAACGGGTTATTTTCCATTCGTCGGCTTACTGCTCAGCTAATTGGTGGATGACGTGCGTGACCACGCCCCAAACCACCAGCCCCACGCCGCGGTCCACGGCCACCGGCGGGTAGCGTGCATTCTCGGCCACCAGCCACGGCTGCCCGGCCCGCATTTGCAGGCGCTTGATGGTGTGCTCGCCTTCCACCACGGCCACCACAATGCTGCCATCGCGGGCCCGCACCGCCCGGTCCACGGCCACGAGGTCGCCGGGGTGAATGCCGGCCCCAATCATGGAATCGCCGCTGACGCGCGCCAGAAACGTGGAGGCCGGGTGCTGAAACAGGTGCTTGGTCAGGTCGAGCGGCGCGTCGAGGTGGTCGTCGGCCGGCGATGGGAAGCCCGCCGGAATTGGGCAACCAAAAAGCGGCAGCTCCCGAGTGAAGAGGTGGGTGGCGGCGATAAAATCGTAGAGGGAAGCTGACATAGGAGCACCCAAACGCCTGAGCTGACGGCTTGGGGTTGCTATTTACTAATTATTTTAGTAAATAGTTTTAACACCTTTATACAATCCAACTAGATAATGGCAACGTACCTCACCAAGCTTCGTAACATAGTTATGTCAAATTAAAGTAATTCAAGCGCTTCTCTCTAAATAAGACTAAAAAAATCATTTCCAAGCTTTTTAGTTTATCGTATAATTGGTAACTTTGGTTATGTCAAAAGTCAAGCTCCCTACGCCGCTGCCCCTGCAGCAATTCGCTCGTTGCGTGAACGACACGCAACGCCCCGCCGACTACGTTGGTGACTGGCCCGAAGCCGGCCGTGTGTACTCTGTGCGCGTGCTGCCGCACGTGAGCACCGGCAAGCCCCAGGTACACGTCCTCGGTTTTTATGCCGAGCGTCCTTACGGCGCTTTTGCTGCTCACCGCTTCGAGCAGATTGCCGATGTGTGGCTTAATTAAGCCGGCCTAGCCGTCGGCACGATGGTTTCACCCATTTTGGCCCCGTTGGCTTTGCAGCCGGCGGGGCCGGTTTGTGTCTGGGCAGGTTGGTAAGCGCAAGGGCGGGCCGCTACTTGCCGTACTGGTAAAACATGCCCCGGTCGGAGGGCGTCCAGAGGCAGGCTTTCTGGCCGCTGGCCTTCAGGGCGTCGTTGGTCCAGGTGTTGCAGGTGTACAGGAAGCTGTAGACCCGTTTGGCTTCGTAGAACGCATCGTCGGGGCCGTAGCTGTGGCCCTCGATGTGCTGCACGTGGCCGGCCGCATCGTAGCGAAAGCTGTTTTGGATGTAGGCAATCAGGCGGGCATACTCGGCGCGGCTCAGGTACAGCGGCACGGTGGCGGGGCCGGGCACCATGGTGTGCAGGTAAGTGGTGTGCATGGCCGAGGTGCCCAGCCAAAACGCCGCCACGAACGCCGTGCTGAACTTGAGGTCGGCCCAGGTGGGCGTGTCGAGGTAAAAGCCCTTGTCGCCCCAGCCGAAGGCGATGAAGCGCATGGTGGTATCGCCCGAAGGGATGTTGCTGAACGGCAGCTGCTTGCTCCAGTCTATCTGGCCGGTTTTGATGGGCACCACGATGTCGGTGTGCACGCCGTTGGTGTGCAGGAAGACCAGCACGTCGGGTGAGGCCGTGGGGTCTGCTTTGGGCACCGGAATGCGCGAAAGCACGAAGGCCGCGGCCAGGTACAGGCCTGCCACGCCCACGAGCGTGCCGGCTACGTAGCCCACGGGCTTCAGCACTTTGCGAATGAGGGAGGGCATGGGAAAGCGGAGGAATTTGGACGTCTGGATACAGCAGCAATCGGGCAATAAGCCCTGCCGTGGCGGGCTCCAACTGTACGTGTAGCGCGGTTTTTAGGTCGGCATCGGCGGTAGAAACTCCGTCCCACTTCGCCGCTTTCCTGCCGGCCGCTAAACCAAGTCGCAGTACCAGAACCCGGTATCAAACGGGCTGGGGCCAGCGCTGTCGTCGGCGCAGTCGTACCCGGAGTCGTCGGTTTTGGGGGCGGGCGTGTATTTGCGGTACACAACCTCTCCCCTCTCGAAGGCAACGGGCTGCCGGAACATTGGGCCGTCATACACGAAGGTGTGGAACTCGCCGTTTTCGCCGCAGGGGTCGACATTGGTGGGCAGGTCGCGCAGGAATTCCTCGTCAATCACCCGGCCCACAAAGCTTTGGTCCAGGTATTTTTCATTGACGCAGGTGGTAATGGTTTTAAAGCCCAGCCCAATAAACTCGCGGATAAGCGCGGCGGTGGGCTGGCCCCAAAGCGGGAACACGGCTTTCAAATTGAACCGGGCCAGCTGGTCTTCGCGGTAGCGGCGCAGGTCTTCGAGGAAGATGTCGCCGAAGATGGAAGCCGTGGCGCCCCGGCGCTGCAGGTCCCCGAGCGTGGCGGTCATCAGCTGCTCGTAGGCTTCCATGGTGGGCATCTCGGGCAGCAGGAGCTGGCGGCAGGGCAGCCCCAGGCTGGCCGCCTGCTGCTCGAGCAGGGCCACGCGCACGCCGTGCATGGAGATGCGCTGGTACGGCTCGCTCACGGTGGTCAGCAGTTCAAGTACGTCGTATTGTTCGCCCTGCAGCACCTTATACAGTGCCAGTGCCGAATCTTTGCCGCCGCTCCAATTGAATATTGCCTGCTCTTTCATGCCATGGCAAAGTAACGGCCTTATGGGCCAAAGAGGCATTTGGGCGGCAGTATCCGAGCGGCGCGGCCGGCCCCTGAGCGAAGTTGAGCTGAGCCGTAAGCAACTTTTTGGGCGCATAAGCCGAACAAGCAAGCCATGCACTTTGCCATCATCACCCCCACCCACCAGCGCCGGGCCCTGCTGCCCGAGGCCGTGGCCAGCGTACGCGCCAGCGTCAGCGCTCCGCTCGACTTCTCGTTCGAACACCTTATCTACGACAACGGCTCGCGCGACGGCACGGCCGCCTACCTGCGCGAAGCCGCCGCCCAGCCCGGCCCGCCGCTGCGCCACTGGCACGACCCTGCCCGCCAGCTTGCCGGCCTGGCCCGCAACCAGCTCATTCAGGAAACAGCCCCCGAGGCTTGGGTGGTGCCTCTGGACGATGACGACATCATGCTGCAGCGCACCCTGCACCACTACGCGGCTCAGATTGCAGCCCACCCAGGTCAGCCGTGGTTTGTGGCCGACTTCCTGCGCGTGGACGAGCACGGCCGCTACCTGCCCAACGAGGACTACTACGCCTGGCAGTTCGATACGCCCACCGACATGCTCCGCGCCATCTTCCGGGCCGAGCACTTCATCCAGGGCAACGTGTGCTACAGCCGCGCTTTCATCGACGAGGCGGGCGGCTACGACGCCGAGCTGCCCATGGCCGAAGACCTTGACCTCTACGTCCGGTTTTTGCTGGCCGGGCAGCTGCCGGTGCTGTGCCCGCACATCAGCCACTTGCACCGCTTCCACTCCCGCAACGTGAGTATCGGCGTCGATGCCGCGAAGCACAACGCCGACTTGCGCGTGATTTACCAGAAGTACGCCCCGCAGCTGCAGGCCCTGGGAATCGAGGAGCCCGGAAAGTAGCTGGCGCCGTATTTTTGGGCTTATGCCCGCCCCTACGCCTACTTCCGCACCCGAACCCGTTTACAGCATTCCGGCCTCCTACCGCAAAATGGAGAACACCCACATCCTGTTCTGGCTGGTGAAAGACATCAGCTGGTGCATGATTTGGAAACCCCTGGGCCTGCTCATGGTGGTGCCTACGCTGGGCATTGCGTTGGTCATTGCCTGGCGAACGCGCGGCTACAAGTCGGAGCTGGCGCACAACCTGGCCATTGTGTTCTGGATTGCGGCCAACTCCTACTGGATGAGCAGCGAGTTTTTCGGCTTCGATACCGTGCAGGTCATGCCGCACGTCACGGGCAAGCATCTGGCGCTGGTGCCCTTCCTTATTGGGCTGGGAATTTTGCTGTACTACTACCTGGTGCAGAAGCCCCGCGAAGCGCAGGAGCCCGAAGTAGCCACCCTGTAAGCCGGGCCACCGAGCGGCTGGAGCAGCCGCGCAACCTCAACGTGGCGCGAGCGGCCATCGTAGCTTAGGGGCCCGCTCCACCCTACCCCAGCCAGCGCCATGAGTATCGAAGAACAGCAGGCCCTTGCCGAGCTGCAGGTTTGGCAGCAGGAGATGCAGCGGCCGCCCTCGTTTCTGAACCGCTTTTCCCGCCGTGTGCAAACCCGGCTCAACGCGCTGCTTCCCGAGCGGGTGCACCAGGCCATCACGGCGGCCATTAAGCACATGGTGCGCGGCGTGCTTTTTGGCTCAACTCACACCACGGCCCAGCCCCTCACCGGGGCCACGCTGGCCGAGCGGGAAACGGCCGTGCGCGCCCGCATCCGCGACTACCGCACCATGGCCACGGCCGAAGGCGCCGTCACGGGCGCCGGGGGCTTCCTGCTGGGCCTGGCCGACTTTCCGCTGCTGCTCAGCCTCAAGCTCAAGCTGCTCTTTGACGTGGCAGCTCTCTACGGCTACGACGTGCGCGACTACACCGAGCGGCTGTACCTGCTGCACGTCTTTCAGTTGGCATTCAGCAGCCAGCACACCCGCAACGAAACCTACCGCCGCCTCGCCGCCTGGGAAACCTACCGCCACACCCTGCCCACCGACGTCCACGAATTCGACTGGCGTACCCTGCAGCAGGAGTACCGCGACTACATCGACATCGCCAAAATGGCTCAACTCGTGCCCGTTATCGGCGCCGCAGTGGGCGCCGTGGCCAACTACCGCCTCATCGAGCAGCTCGGCGACATGGCTATGAACTGCTACCGCATGCGGCACTTCGCAGCGGAAGATGCGCGGCACCTGGCTCAACTTTAGCTCAACGTGACGCGTGCCAGCGGCGGAATTTGTAATAAGCCAACTCAATTATTACACCTCTCTCAACCTGTCCTCAACTTTCAAATTGTCAATAGCATTGCTGTCAAACATCAGGGCTATATCATTGAGTGGACCAAGAGTCAGGATAATCGGACCAATGAAATCACTCTGTTTGACAAGCAGCCTGAATTCACTTTGGTAACTGTAAAGTACCGGCTTTTTAAACAATGACCATTTCCCCCTATAGCTCGACTTGTCTTCATAGGTAACTGGACTATATAGCACCTTTTTATTCTCAACTAAAGCCGCATTTTCCACTCGCTTCAAGAATTCACCCACATTGTGAATTATCAAACAGGAATCCCCGAATTTCTTGCACCTCGCATCCACGCTTATTTGACTTAAGTCTTCAGTCTTATAGAGTCCATACATTGAGTAGATATTACCGACAGGGTAATTATTGTGAACTGCAATGCAGCCTTTAGCTGCTTTCGCAATCACTACTCCGTCAAGTAAAACATCCATATTGAAGACGTCTTCAATGGAAATAAGCGCTTCGTCAACGTCGCCTCTCAGAGCAGCATCTTCGATTTTAACAAATTCAATTACATGATTCATGTATAAGACGCCTTTGTCCAGCAACTCTTGAATATGAACCTTTTGTCCAAACTTAATCAGTGCGAAAAGTGAGAATTCCATAATGCCAGCATTATAAGTATCTATCGTTACAAACTTAGTATTGTGTCTGAACCAAAACGGCCGCCCCAGAATCCTGGGGCGGCCGTTGTTTTTACTGCCGAAGCGAGAAGCTGAGGAACTACAGCGTCGCGGCTTCCGTCACGCCGCTTTCCTTCAAGCGAATCAGATTCAGGGCCGAGCCGGCTTTGAACCACTCAATTTGACCTTCGTTGTAGGTGTGATTGAGGGTGATGAGGTCGGTATCGCCGTCGGCGTGGTGCAGGCGGGCCTGCAGGGGCTGGCCGGGGGTGAAGGTGGTCAGGCCGAGGATGTCGATGAGGTCGGCTTCTTCAATCAGGTCGTAGTCGGCCTTGTTGGCGAAGGTGAGGGCCAGCATCCCCTGCTTTTTCAGGTTGGTTTCGTGGATACGCGCGAAGCTCTTCACGATGACGGCGCGCACGCCGAGGTGGCGGGGCTCCATGGCGGCGTGCTCGCGGGAGGAGCCTTCGCCGTAGTTTTCATCGCCCACTACCACGGTGCCAATGCCCATGCTCTTGTAGGAGCGGGCAGCCTGCGGCACGGTGGTGTAGCCGTCGCCCTGAGTCACGTAGTCCTTCACCTCGTTCACGCGGCCATTGAAGGCGTTGGTAGCGCCGATGAGCATATTGTTGGAGATGTTGTCCAGGTGGCCGCGGTATTTCAGCCACGGGCCGGCCATCGAGATGTGGTCGGTGGTGCACTTGCCCTGCGCTTTGATGAGCAGGCGCAACCCTTTCAGGTCGGTGCCTTCCCAGGGCTTAAAGGGCTCGAGCAGCTCAAGGCGGTCCGATTCCGGGCTCACCAATACCTGCACGCCGCTGCCGTCGAGCGCGGGGGCCTGGAAACCGGCATCCTCTACGGCAAAGCCGCGGGGAGGCATTTCCACACCTACCGGCTCGTCAAACATCACCGGGCCGTTGGTGCCGGGGAGGGTGTCGGTGAGGGGGTTGAAGGTGAGGTCGCCGGCAATGGCGAAGGCCGTCACGATTTCGGGCGAAGCCACGAAGGCGTGGGTGTTGGGGTTGCCGTCGTTGCGCTTGGCGAAGTTGCGGTTGAAGCTCGTGATGATGGAGTTCTTGCGCTTGGGGTCGTCGGTGTGGCGGGCCCACTGGCCGATGCACGGGCCGCAGGCGTTGGCGAGCACCACGCCGCCCATCTCGGCGAAGGTATCGAGGAGGCCGTCGCGGGCCACGGTGTAGCGCACCAGCTCCGAGCCGGGCGTTACCGTAAACTCGGCGTTCACGTGCAGGCCCTTGGCCACGGCCTGCTTGGCAATGGAAGCAGCGCGGGTAATGTCCTCGTAGCTCGAGTTGGTGCAGGAGCCGATGAGGCCAACCTCCAGCTTCTCGGGCCAGCCATGCTCTTTTACGGCGGCGGCAAACTGCGAAATGGGCCAGGCCGCGTCCGGCGTAAACGGACCGTTCACGTAAGGCTCCAGCTCGGTGAGGTTGATTTCGATGAGCTGGTCGTAGTACAGCTCGGGCTGGGTATACACCTCGTCGTCGGCGCGCAGGTGCGCGGCCACGGCAGCGGCGGCATCGGCGATTTCGGCCCGGCCGGTGCCGCGCAGGTAGTCGCCCATTTTCTCATCGTAGGCAAACACCGACGTGGTGGCCCCGATTTCGGCGCCCATGTTGCAGATGGTGCCTTTGCCCGTGCAGCTCAGGCTTTCGGCGCCCTCGCCAAAGTACTCCACAATGGCACCGGTGCCGCCTTTCACGGTCAGGATGCCGGCCACTTTCAGAATTACGTCTTTGGCCGAAGTCCAGCCGCTGAGCTTGCCGGTCAGCTTCACGCCAATCACCTTCGGGAACTTCAGCTCCCAGGCCATGCCGGCCATCACGTCCACGGCGTCGGCGCCGCCTACGCCGATGGCAATCATGCCCAGGCCACCCGCGTTGGGGGTGTGCGAGTCGGTGCCAATCATCATGCCGCCGGGGAAGGCGTAGTTCTCGAGCACCACTTGGTGGATAATGCCGGCGCCGGGCTTCCAGAAGCCGATGCCGTATTTATTGGAAACCGAGGCCAGGAAGTCGTACACTTCCTTGTTCTCAGCATTGGCTTCGGCCAGGTCAGCGGTGGCGCCGTCTTTGGCTTGAATGAGGTGGTCGCAGTGTACGGTGCTGGGCACGGCCGCCGTAGGCTTGCCGGCCTGCATGAACTGGAGCAGGGCCATCTGGGCTGTGGCGTCCTGCATGGCTACGCGGTCGGGGGCAAAATCGACGTAAGAAACCCCTCGCTCGTAGGCGTGCTTTACTTCGCCCCCGTAGAGGTGGGCGTAGAGGATTTTCTCGGTGAGGGTGAGCGGGCGCGCCACAGCGGCGCGGGCCGCCTCGATGCGGGAACCCATGCCGGCGTATACCGCGCGAATCATTTCCAGGTCGAAAGCCATAGGATACGTATTAATAAGAGTGGTTGCGCAAATGTAGTACCTGCGCCAAGTTGTACCTAGCCGCAATACGCTAATAGCGGTATTGACCGATGCTGGTAGTCTTAACGTAGGGTAGCCGGGCAGCGTTGGGCTGGCTTCGGGCAGTGCGCTGCCCGGGGCCCCGCTCAGCCGCCGATGCTATTAGTAACAACTTAATGGCACCACTAATAGTTGTGTGGCGCTGCTGGCGCCGCCGGCATTCCATTCGCACTTTTGCACTACTATATGACTACGACCTCCCTTCGCGTGCTGGCTGCGGCCACCGCCGGCCTGAGCCTGCTGGCCAGCTGCGATTCATCTTCTTCTAAAAAAGAAAGCACCGATACCCGCGCGGCCGATGCCAGCGCCGCCTCGCCCGCTGGCCTCGCGCCCGGCCACTGGGATGGCTGGGTGCGGGCCCAGAACAAGGCCATTCACTTCGAGTTCGACGTGGCCGTGGAAAACGGCAAGCCGGTGGTGTACCTCATCAATAAAGGCCTGGGCGGGGCCGAGCGCCTGCGCTGCGACGAAATTACCTCGGCCGGCGACTCGACCACCATCCGCCTGCACGTGTTTGACGCCGCACTGGTGATGCGCCCCGACGGCGCCGACAAGCTCGCGGGCACTTGGGTGAAGTACGACGCCAAAACCCCGTACCGCGTGCCGGTAGTGGCCTTGCACGGCCAACGGCCGATGCCCGTGGCCCAGCCCAATACGCCAAACTACACCGGCACTTGGCGGGCAACGTTCACCGAAGCCGATGGCAACACCTACCCGGCCGTGGGCATTTTCAAGCAGGACGGCGGCGCCATCACGGGCACGTTCCTCACCACCACCGGCGACTACCGCTACCTCTCGGGCGCGGTGCTGCCCAGCGGCCTGGGCCTCTCCACGTTCGACGGCAACCACGGCTTTCTGTTCCAGGCCACCAAGCAGCCCAACGGCACCCTCAAGGGCGACTTCTACTCCGGCAAAGCCGGCCACGAAACCTGGACCGCCGTGCTCGACCCCAAAGCCAAGCTGCCCGACGCCGACACCCTGACGTACATGAAAAAGGGCGAATCCCAGCTCAACTTCAAGTTCCCCAGCATCTTCGAGGGCGGCGTGGTGGACCCTAGTGCCCCCAAGTATCGCGGCAAGGTGGTGGTGATTCAGCTGCTGGGCTCGTGGTGCCCCAACTGCATGGACGAAACGGCTTATTTAGCGCCGTGGTACGACAAGAACAAGAGCCGCGGCGTCGAGGTCATCGGCCTGGGCTACGAGCGCAGCCCCGACTACAAAGTGGCCTCGGCCCGCCTGCGCAACCTGCGCGACCGGTACCACATCAACTACGAGCTGGCAGTAGCGGGCGTATCCAACAAGGATTCGGCGGCCAAGTCCTTGCCCCAGCTGGCGAAAGTTCTGGCTTTCCCCACCACCATTTTCCTGGATAAGAAAGGCAACGTGCGGAAGATTCACACCGGGTTTGCCGGGCCCGGCACGGGCAAATACTACCAGGAAGAAATTGCGGGCTTTAACCGCGAAGTAGATAAGCTGCTGAAAGAATAACCCAAAAGCCAAAAAGAAGACGTAAATTGTAATTGACCGTTACACAGCAGCTTACCGCTTCAATACCCCTTCCTATATAGGGGAATTAGGCAGTAGCTGGGGTGGGGCAATTCATTTATCCTTCTTCTTTCTGGCCATGAAAAACCTCCTGGTTCCCACCGACTTCTCGCCCGAGGCGCACTATGCCTACGAGGTAGCCCTGCAGCTGGCAAAGCACACGCAGGGCACCGTGATTTTGCTGCACGTGCTGGAAGCCCTCGGGGACGGCGGAGGCGGTTTTAGCACCGTGGGGGGACCAGTGGGAGGCAACAGCTTCAACCAGACCTTCCCGATACGATTAATTGAGGCCACCAAGCGCCGCATGCAGAGCCTCCGGGACGAAGCCCGGCAGCGGGTACCGGGCGTGCCGGTGCTGGACTCCATCAAAATCGGCACCGTGGGCGACAGCATCCTCAAGGCCATTCAGCGGCACAACATCGACATGGTGGTGATGGGCGCCCGCCGGCACGGCGACTTGACCCACGTATTCTGGAGCTCCAATACCGAGCGCATGATTCGGCTGGCGCCCTGCCCGGTGCTCACGGTCAAGCACCAGCACGCGCAGTTTGAAGCCCGCACCATTGTGTTTCCGTCCGACTTTTCGGAAGAAGCCGCCCGGGCCCTCGACGGCCTGCGCCACGTGCAGGCCTTCTTCCCCAACGCCGAGCTGCACCTGCTGCATGTGGGCACGGGCGATGAAAAGGAGGCCGCCCGGCTACAGCAGCAGATGCAGGAATTTGCCCGGCAGCACCACCTCAGCAATTGCAAAACGGTGGAGGTAGGCGCCACCCGCACCAGCAAGGGCATCGAAGAATACGCCCAAAACGTGCACGCCGACTTGGTGGTAATGCCCACGCACACCCACTCGCTCCTGGGCAACCTCCTGCACACCAGCATCGCCGAGGCCGTGGCCACCCACGCCTTCCCACCGGTGCTCACCTACCATTACCAGTAGCGCAAGCCTCCGGCCCGGCTACCGCAAGCGCAGCCGCACCCGGAAATCGTTTTTGGGCCGTAGCGTGATGAGCGGCTGCATGGTTACGGGGGCCTGGCCTTCTACCCACTCCACCTCGAACTGGCGCAGCAGTGCCAGCGTCACGAGCTGCATTTCGGTGAGCGCAAACTGCATGCCGATGCACAGGCGGGGCCCGCCGCCAAAGGGCACGTAGGCGAAGGGCTGCAACGGGCGCGCCTGGCCCGGGGCAAAGCGCGCGGGCCGAAACTCCTGTGGGTTAGCCCAATATTTCGCGTCGTGGTGCAGGCCGTAGAAGTAGAGCGAAAACAGCGTGCCTTTGGGAATGTGCAGGCCCTGGTAATTATCGTCGGCCAGGGCCACGCGGTCTACCATCCAGGCGGGCGGGTAGAGGCGCATGGCTTCCTGCACGGCGTAGAGGGCGCGGCCCAGGCGCGGCAGGTCGTCGAAAGTTGGGCTGCGGCCGGCCAGCACGGCTTCCGATTCGGCGCGGATGTGGGCGGCTTCCTCGGGGTGGTGGGCCAGCAGGTAGAGCAGCCAGGTAAGGGCGTTGGCGCTGGTTTCGTGGCCGGCAATGAGCAGAATGAGGGCTTCGTCGAGCACGCGGTCGGGCGTCATGGGCTCGCCGGTGTCTTCGTAGCGCACGTCGAGCAGCATCTGCAGCAGGTCGTCGGGTGGGGTGGCGTTGGGCTGGGCGTTGGCCTGCTGGCGCTGCGCAATGTAGCGGCCCAGCAGCGTGCGCAGCTCCGCCGACAGCGCATCGTGGTACCGGAACCGGCCCTGTAGCCGAAACCAGGGCTTGAGGTAGGGCTGCCGGATGGAGCGCACGAAAAACGCCTGAATCTCGGTAATGAGTTGAGCCAGCCGGTCGAGTTCCGCTTCCGGAAAGTTGGTGCTGAACACCGACCGGGCAATGATGCGGAAAGTGAGCCGCGTCATCAGCTCGTGCACGGGCACGGCCACCGCCCCTCCCCCACCGGCCGCCTGGGCCACCAGCGGCGCCAGCGTTTCGGCCGTTATTTCCTGCATCAGCCCCGTGAGGCCGGCCACCCGCTGCCGGTGAAACCCGGGCTGAATGAGCCGGCGCTGGCGCAGCCAGTCGGCGCCGTCGTTGGTGAGCAGGCCGTGGCCCACGTAGCGCGAAAAGCCTTGGGTAAACTTCGACTTGGCGTAGTTGCGGCTGTTCTTTTGCAGCACATGCTGCGTCAGGCCAGCGTCGCGGGTGAGGATGCTCTTCTCGACGCCGCCGATAAACAGTTCAACCGTGTCGCCGTAGCGGGCCAGGGTGGCATCGAGCACCGGCAGCGGGTCTTTGGCCAGCGCAAACGAGCGCAGCAGGGAGCGCCAGCGCGGCACCCGCGGCAACGCAAACGGAGCCGCTGCTTTTTCTAAGGTTTCTACTTCGCCCATCATACTGCTATGGCCGCAACCAGATGCGGCCGCCAAAAATAACCACCGACACGGGTGAGCTCATCTTTTTTCAAACCAGCCGCGTAAAGCCAAGCGGGCACTGGCCCGGCCGCATCTTATCACGTTCCCTAAACACCATTTACCCTATGTGGATTCAGCAAAAAGACCACTCGCCCGCCCCGCTCGAGGACCTGCAAGGCCGCACTGTGGGCCTCAAGTTTAAGTGCTCTAAGTGCCACACCGAAATCTTCACCGACCTCATCGGCGTGCCCTCCCCCAACGACCTGGCCGATTCTCCGGAACACGCCAGCAACCATGAGATTGAGGAAGTAAAATGCCCCACCTGCGGCATGCTCCATACCCTGGAAGTCGATAGCACCTTCGACGGCGTCACGTTTAAAGTAAGCAACGCTAAGCACGTGAGCTACCAGGTTTCGGAGTAGAACTCATCTGTCATTGCGAGCGCAGCGCGGCAATCCGTCCTCTCTCCCCGACCAACCCTGAAATGCGACAAGCCCCGGTACTGCGCAGTACCGGGGCTTGTCGCTTTAGAAAATGTCTGGTGTTGACAGGACGGATTGCCGCGCTGCGCTCGCAATGACAAACGCCTCCGGGGCAATCAGTGGTCTATTTCTCTCGCTCTATCGTGTAGTTAATCAGCTGCTCCAGCGACGTGCGGCTGGGCGACTCTGGAAAGGTGTGCAGAATGGTGAGGGCCTCGTCGCGGTACCGCTTCATGGTGGCAATGGCGTAATCGAGCCCGCCCGATTTCTTCACGAATTCGATGACCTGCTGCACCCGGTCGCGGTGGCCATCGTTGTTTTTCACGTTGAAAATCACGCGGCGCTTTTCCAGCCAGCTGGCCTGCTGCAGGGCATAAATCAGCGGCAGCGTCATCTTCTTTTCCTTGATGTCGATGCCCACCGGCTTGCCTATTTCGGCGGTGCCGTAGTCGAACAAGTCGTCTTTGATTTGGAAGGCAATGCCCACCTTTTCGCCGAACAGCCGGGCGCGCTCAATCACCTCTTTATCGGCCCCGACGGAGGCGGCACCCACGGCCGTGCAGGAGGCAATAAGCGACGCGGTTTTCTGCCGGATGATGTCGAAATAAATATCCTCGGTGATGTCGAGTTTGCGGGCTTTTTCGATTTGCAGCAGCTCGCCTTCGCTCAGCTCGCGCACGGCATTGCTCACGATTTTCAGCAGGTCGTAGTCGTCGTTTTCCAGCGCCAGCAGCAAACCGCGCGACAGCAGGTAATCGCCGACGAGCACGGCAATTTTATTTTTCCACAGGGCATTGATGGAAAAGAAACCGCGTCGGTAATTGCTCTCGTCTACCACGTCGTCGTGCACGAGGGTGGCGGTGTGCAGCAGCTCAATAAGGGCGGCGCCGCGGAAGGAAGCTTCGGGCAAGGGGTCGCCGGTGGCGGGCTCGGGGCGGGCGGCGCGGGCCGTGAGAAACACGAACATCGGCCGGATTTGCTTGCCCTTGCGCTTCACGATGTAGCCCATTATCTTGTCGAGCAGCAGCACCTTGGTGCGCATCGACTGACGGAACTTGTGCTCAAACTCTTCCATTTCGGCCGCGATGGGGGCCTGAATCTGGTCGAGGGAGAAAGTGGAGGTGTGGGGCATTGCGGCGACAATGATACGGCAGAACCGTGGAGAGCCCTGCCCGCCGGTCCCGAACCTTTCGGGGCCGTTGCCGATTGTAACCGAAATAATGACCAATCGGCTGGCCCTCGCCCCTACCTTCGCGCCATGCTCACTCGTTCGTCTTTCCTGCTCAGCGGCCACGGCCACGGCCGCGCTTTCGAGGCCGACGCCACCTACCGGGCCGATGGGCACCCCAAGCCGGTGGTGCTTTTCGTGCACGGTTTCAAGGGGTTTAAAGACTGGGGCCACTTTCCGCTGCTGGCCGATTTCTTTGCCGAGCGGGGCTTTGTCTTCGTAAAGCTGAACCTCTCGCACAACGGCATCGTGGTGGGCGGCACCGGCGACCTGGAAGATTTGGAGGCTTTTGGGCGCAATAATTTCAGTATCGAGCTCGACGATATTGGGCAGGTTATCGACGCGCTTTTTTCGCCCGGCGCTACGCCCGTGCCTGCCGCCGAGATGGACCTGCACCGCTTTTTCCTGGTGGGCCACAGCCGGGGTGGCGGGCTGGTGCTGCTGAAAGCCGCCGAAGACCGCCGCGTGCGCGCCCTGGCCACCTGGGCCGGCATTGCAGACATCGACCAGCGCTGGCCCCAGGCCGTGCTCGATGAGTGGCGGCGCGCCGGCGTGCTGCACGTGCCCAACTCGCGCACCGGCCAGCAGCTGCCGCTGCACTACCAAATCCTGGAAGACTACATCGCCAACCGCCCGCGGCTCGACATTCAGCACAACGTACGCCGCCGCGTGCGCCAGCCCCTACTGGTGGTGCACGGCGACGAAGACGAAACCGTGCCCCTGGAAGCCGCCCACACCCTGCACCAACTCAAGCCCGACGCCGAGCTGCTGGTAGTGCCGGGCGCCATGCACATGTTTGGCGGCGCCCACCCCTGGCCGGAAACCACCCTACCCGAGCCGGCGCGCATCGTAGCGGAGCGCACCGCCGAGTTTTTCCAGCGCCAGCAGTGAGTGCCCCGGTAACTGCTTATTTACTACTAGGCAGCAACCTGGGCGACCGTGCCGCCCTGCTGCAGGAGGCGCGGGAGCAACTGGCCGCCACGGCGGGCGACATCCTGGCCGCCTCTGCCCTCTACGAAACCGCGGCCTGGGGCCTCGAAGACCAGCCGGCCTTTCTCAACCAGGCGCTGGCCATCGGCACGCAGCTGCCAGCCGAGCAGCTCCTGGCTCAATGCCTGGCCGCCGAACGCCACGCTGGCCGCGAGCGGCGCGAGCGCTGGGGCAGCCGCACCCTCGACGTGGACATCCTGCTCTACGGCCCCGAAATAATAGCCCAACCTGGCTTGGCGGTACCCCACCCCCGGCTGGCCGAGCGGCGCTTTGCGCTGGTGCCGCTGGCGGAAATAGCGGCTCAATTGGTTCATCCCGGACTGGGGTTGAGCATAGCCCAACTGCTGGACCAGTGCCCCGACCCCCTGCCGGTGCGGCCGTGGCCGGGCAATTTGTAGGCGGCAGGCCTTACCCACTGGGTACCAGATAAAACGACGGGAACAGGGAGCAACTTACGATGCTGAACCGGCCCTGCTGCCCCCAAACGGACAACTCGCGCTGACCTTCATCACTATTCGGGCATTGGCTTGTACAAAGCTGACTGCCAGTGCGTAGATTTACCAGCCCCGGCTGGCAGTGCTATAGCAGTAGCAGGCTGGCCGTTAGGCTCCGTTTCGTAAGGGCGGCGGGCGGCACTTTTCTTTCCGAGCACCCGCTTACCTGCCTGCCCACTTACTCGCCCCACTATGCCCGCAGAGCTGTCGCATCTTGCCCAACCGAGTACCAGCGCTTCTTCCCTGCATGCATCTGAGCCCGGCCAGCCGGCTGGCCTGGTTCGCCGGAGCCCGGCCGGGCGGGTGCGGCCGGCGTTGGGCTGGCTGCTCACGCTGCTACTCCTGCTGCTGAGCGGCGCGGCCACTTCGGCGCTGGCGCAAGGCACGCCGCCCCCGGAGTGCGCAGCCGATGAGAAGTTTGCCAACACCTGGTACTTCGGCTTTAAGGCGGGGCTGGACTTCAACCAGGCCTCGGCCGACTCCCTGCCGAAGGTGCTCACCAATGGGGCGATGGATGCCCCCGCCGGCTCGGGGGTGATGTCGGACAAGGACGGCAAAATTCTCTTTTACAGCAACGGCGAAACCGTTTGGAACGGCGACGGCACCGTGATGACCAACGGCACGGGGCTGGCGGGTAACCGCTTCACCACCGACGGCCCCCTGCCCATCAGGAAGCCGGGCATCACGCAGCCGGGCCAACCGACGCGCTACCTGCTCTTCACCCTGAATAGCACCGTGGGCCTGAGCTATTCGGAAATCGAGATTCCCGCCGGTGGTGGGCCGGGCACCGTCATCGACAGCACCAAAAACAAGCCCCTAGCCCGCGGCACGGCGGAGAAGTTAACGGGCGTATTTCATAAAAACGGCTGCGATATCTGGGTTATCACGCACGGCTGGGGCGATGCCAAAACCGGCAATGACAACCGGGGCGACGCCTTTCTGGCTTACCGCGTAACGGTGGCCGGTGTGCAGCCTGTTCCCATTATTACACCTGTAGGCAGCCTGCACGCGGCGAGCAAGTCGCCCGTAGGCTTCAAAGGCCAGATGAAGGTGACCCCCGATGGCCAGCGGCTGGCCTTGGCCCGCTACAGCGAAGCGGTGGGCGACAGCAGCAGCACCGTTGAGCTGTTCGGGTTTGATACCGGCTCGGGCCAGGTTAGCGTCAACCCGCAGGTGCCGTACATCGTGGACAGCGGCGCGGGCAAATACTACGGAGTGGGGTTTTCGCCCGGCAGCTACCTCTACGCCACGGTGCGCAACCCGCCCAAGCTGCTGCAATTTGATATCAGCGGCAAAGGGCCGGTTACCAAGCAGGACATTCCGCTCAAGACCGCAGCCGACCTGGGCTCGCTTCAGGCCGCACCAGATGGCAAGATTTACGTGGCTCGCGACAACCAGCCCGCGCTGGGCTTCATTGCCTACCCGGACTCGGTAGCGGCCAAGGTGGGCTACGCCGAAGACAGCCTGAAATTGGGCGGCCGCCTGAGCGGCCTGGGCCTGGTCAACTTCAACCAAAGCTCCCTGCTGCGCGTGGGGCCTAGTGCGCAGATAACGGGGTGTCGGCAAATCGCATTCAAGGCCCCGCCCATTGACTTTGATAAGAAGGTCTATGCCTGGACGTTTGGCGATGGTGCCACCTCAGCCGATGAGAATCCCGTTCATGTTTACGCTACGCCCGGCAACTACACCGTCACGCTACGCATCACGACCGAGTGCTTTTGCCGCGAAAGCTCGGGCCTTATCCAGGTGCCGGACTTGCCCAAGCCGGGCAGTATTGCGGCACCTCAGACGTTGTGCGCTGGACAAGCGCCGGCCCTTCTTACCAGTGCTACCAATGCTTCGGGCGATGCCGGCCTGCCGCTCGTTTACCAGTGGGAATCGTCAACGGATAACGCCACCTTCACGGCTATCGGTGGGGCTACCGGGCCAACTTACCAGCCAGCGGCAACGCTGCCGGCCGGCACTACTTATTTCCGGCGGAGCGTGCAACTGCTTCTGCCTGACCGTTCCGGACCTTACTGTACCTCTACCCAAACTGCTTCGGTAGCCATCACAGTCTTACCCGCCCTGACGGCCGGCACCATCGCCGCCGACCAAACTGTGTGCGCCGGCACCACGCCCGCCCCGCTCACCAGCACCGCTCCGGCCACTGGCGGCACCGGCACGTTTGCCTATCAGTGGGAAGCTTCAACCGATAACATCACTTGGACGGCCATTTCCGGTGCTACCAATGACGCCTTCACGCCTGGCCCGCTATCGGCCACTACTTTCTTCCGCCGCCAGGTGCGCTCCGGCACCTGCACCGCCCCACCCTCCAATGTAGTAACGCTAACCGTGGTGCCGGCCCTGACGGCCGGTAGCATTGGAACCAGCCAAACCGTTTGCACGGGCAGTAGCGCTACTCCACTCACCAACGAAACCCCAGCCACCGGCGGCGCGGGCACCATCGCCTACCAGTGGGAATCATCGGCGGATAACGTGAACTGGACGCCCATAGCCGGGGCCACCGGCCCAACCTACGCGCCGGGCCAGCTGAACGCGACTACCTACTTCCGGCGCCGCGCGAGCTCGGGCAACGGCTGCGCCCCGGTCTTGTCCAATGTCGTCGCCATCACCGTCCTCCCAACCCTAACGGCGGGCACCATCGGCGCCGACCAGACGCTGTGCCCGGGCGCTACCCCGACGCCGCTCACCAGCACCGCAGGAGCCAGCGGCGGCAGTGGCAGCTTCAGCTACCAATGGGAATCCTCACCGAATAATTCGAGCTGGACGCCTATTGCCGGCGCGACCAGCTCAACTTTTGCGCCCGGCCTGCTTACAGCCACCACCTACTTCCGGCGCAGCGTGACGTCGGGGGTTTGCGGGCCCGAGTACACACCCTCCGTGACCCTAACAGTGCTGCCGGTGCTGACAGCGGGCAGCATTGCGGCCGACCAGACCATCTGTGCAGGGGACACACCGGCGTCGCTCACCAGCGCCACCGCGCCCAGCGGCGGAACGGGCAAGTTTGTGTATCAGTGGGAATCATCGCCCGATAACACCACCTTCACGGCCATCGGTGTCGCTACTAGCGCCGACTACGCGCCCGGCCCGCTCGCAGCCACGACTTACTTCCGCCGTCAAGTGACGTCGGGGACTTGCGGACCAGAAATCTCAGCCCCCGTGAAGGTAACCGTGTTGCCCGCGGTAACTGCCGGTAGCGTTGCCGCTGACCAAATCGTGTGCCCCGGGGTTGCTCCGGCGCCGCTCAGCAGTACGGCCCTGGCGAGCGGCGGCACGGGCGCGTTTGCGTACCAGTGGGAAGCCTCGGCGGATAACACAAACTGGTCGGCCATAGGCGGCGCGACCAGCCCAACTTTCGCGCCGGGGCCACTCACGGCCACCACCTACTTCCGGCGGCGAGTCACGTCCGGAACCTGCGGGCCTTTCTCGTCCAACGTCGTCGCTATTACCGTGCTCCCGGCCCTTACAGCCGGCACCATCGCCGCCGACCAGGCTATCTGCATTGGCGCCACTCCTGCCCCGCTCAGCAGCACGGCTGGGGCCGGTGGCGGCACCGGCAGCTTCAGCTACCAATGGGAATCTTCGCCGAATAACAGTAGCTGGACCGCCATTCCCGGCGCGACCAGCCCCACTTTTGCGCCCGGCCCGCTATCGGCAACCACCTACTTCCGACGCCGCGTAACATCGGGGCTTTGCGGACCAGAGTATTCGCCTTCCGTTGCCATAACGGTGTTGCCGGCGCTTACCGCCGGTAGCATTGCAGCCAACCAGGACGTCTGCGCTGGCGCTTCGCCCGCCCCGCTCACCAGCACGGCTGGGGCCGGTGGCGGTACGGGCACGTTTGTGTATCAGTGGGAGGCCTCGGCCGATAGCACAAACTGGGGCGCAATAAGCGGGGCGACCAGCCCAACTTTTGCGCCGGGCCCGCTCTCGGCTACAACCTTTTTCCGGCGCCGCGTGACGTCGGGCACCGGCACCTGCTCCACGCAGGTTTCCAACGCTGTGGCGGTACGGGTGCAGCCCATCGTGACGACCGGGGTGACCCTGGCGGCCCCGCCCGTGCAGTGCGCCGGCACGGCCCTGACCTTCACGGCCGTGCCCACCAACGCGGGCACGGCGCCCACGTTCCGCTGGCTCGT
Organism: Hymenobacter plasmatis; assembly: GCF_020711255.1. Taxonomy (GTDB): domain Bacteria; phylum Bacteroidota; class Bacteroidia; order Cytophagales; family Hymenobacteraceae; genus Hymenobacter. The sequence continues at coordinate 248,032 of NZ_JAJFAW010000003.1, read as the reverse complement.
CAACAACGTGGCCGTCGCGAGCGGGCCCACGTTTACCAGCAGCACGCTGGCCACCGGCGACGTGGTTCGCGTGGAGCTAACGCCCACGGTGGGACTTTGCAGCACCGGCCCGGCGGCAGCCTCTGTCACTGTAACGCGTACGCCCACACCACTGCCCACGCTCGCTATTGCCGTGCAGCCGGGCGGGCCGGTTTGCCCGGGCGAGCCGCTGACGTTCAGCATCACAAGTATAACCGAAGCCGGCACGGGCCCTACCTATCAGTGGCAGGTGAATGGCAACGACGTGGCAGGGGCCACGAACCCAGTCTTCACCAGCACAACCCTGCGCGACGGCCAGACCGTGACGCTGCGCCTGCGCACAACCAATGTGTGCGGACAGCCCGTCACGGCCGTTTCAAATGGCGTGGCGGCGCGCATTCTCCCGCCGGTTGACGTGGATGCCGGCCCCGACAAAGAGATTTTGGCCGGCACTTCCGTGGTACTGGATGGCAGCGCCGACGGCAATTACCCCGTGACGTGGACCCCGACGGTGGGGCTGAGCTTTCCGGGCAACGACCGGCTGCATCCCATCGCCTCGCCCACCGTGACCACGACCTACACCATCACGGGCGGGACCGGCGGCTGCGCCGACTCCGACCAAGTGACGGTGACCGTGCGCCCACCTATCCGCATTCCCAACGCCTTCACGCCCAACGGCGACGGGCGCGACGACACCTGGCAGATTGAGTTCATTGAGCAATTCCCCGACAACACGGTGAGCGTGTTCAACCGCTGGGGCAACCGGATTTTCTCTGCTAATAACTACAGCCGGGCTAATGAGTGGCGCGGCGACATCAACGGGCAGCCCGCGCCGGTGGGCACCTACTATTACGTCGTCGTCACGAAAGGCCCGCTGGGCAGGTCCTACAGTGGGTCGATTACGATTTTGTATTAACCAGTTCTTGCATAGAAAACCGTCATGCAGAGCGCAGCGAAGCATCTTCTCAGGTCAGCACAGCATCGTTCAGCGGCGATAAGATGCTTCCTGCGTCAGCATGACAAATGGTGTGGTAGAGATGCTTCGCTACGCTCTGCATAACAGTTACTTCATTCCTGCTGACTCTACCTACACTCTTTTGGACAGACAATAAGCTCATTACTGCTATGAAAAGAGTCCTACCGCTATTGCTGCTCCCGCTCCTGCTCTTGGCCAGCGCGCCGGCCCAGGCTCAGCAGCAGGCGCAGTACAGCCAGTACATGAACAACAATTACATCCTCAACCCGGGCACCACGGGTGTGGAGGATTACATTGACGTCAAGTTCAGCTACCGCACCCAGTGGACGGGCCTGGAAGGGGCGCCCAAAACCTACTACGCCAGCGCCAGCTCCTCGCTGGGCAAGTGGCGCAGCACTCCCAAGCGCACCATCCACGACCGGCGCCGGCCGTTTCACGCAATCGGCGGCCTCGTGTACAACGACGTGACCGGCCCCACGAGCCGAACGGGCGCCTACCTTTCCTACGCCTATAACATAGTCTTGATGCCCGACCTCCGGCTGGCGCTGGGCATGTCGGCCGGCATGCAGCAGTTTGCCGTCGATGGCCAGCAGCTGCACTTCTTCGACCCCACGACCCGGGCCGCCAGCGCCGCGTCGCGGGTGCTGGATGGGTCAATTGGCGCGTGGCTGTACAGCTCCCGGTTCTACGTGGGCGTATCGGGCGCGCAGCTGCTGGGCAATCGGCTCAACTTCTCCTACGGGCCCGGCTCGCTGGAAGCCGGCGAGGGCAACACGCTGAAGCGGCACTACTTCGCCACGGCCGGGGTGCGAGTGCCAATCAACGACGACTGGTCGCTGGTGCCGTCGGTGCTGGTCAAGGCCGTGAAACCGGCGCCGCTCTCGGTCGATATCAACGCCAAGCTTAAGTACCAGGACCTGCTGTGGTTCGGCGCATCGTGGCGTGCCTTCGACTCGGCCGTGGCAATGGTGGGCCTCAGCTATGAGCAGTACACGCTGGGCTATTCCTACGATGCGGGCCTCTCCGAGCTGGCCGGCTACCACGGCGGCAGCCACGAGATATTGGTGGGGTTGCGCATCAAGAAAAAAGCCCAGATAGTGTGCACCAACCGGTTCTGGTAGGGCGCGGCCAGCGCCCGACGGCTAATGCGCCGAAGTCCAGCCCAACGGCGGCAGCTGGCGCAGGGCTGCCGCGTTGCTGATGCTGCGGCCCGCGGCATACGCCAACCACACCCCCACCACGCCGACCACCAGCCAGGAAGCCCAGCTCCGGCGCCCCGACGCCCCTTCAAACCAGTTCCCCGTTCTGCGGAGCACTAACAGAATAACCGGCCCAAAAAGCACGCTAACGTATCGCTCGGCATCATAGAGCCCAGATGCGCTGCGGGTGAACGTAGTAGCAATTATCAGCAGAAGGATGAAGAAGCTGCTGCTCACCCACAAGACTCTTGAGAAGCGCTCGGGCCAGGAAGAAACTGCATCTGGAGCCTGCGTGGCCGGAAACTCCTCCCCCACCGGGCCCGACGCCTTGGGCCACATCCAGGCCAGCAGCCCCACCAGCGCCAGCGCCCAGACCATGGGCACCTCCGGCTGCCACGCCGCCCGCACCGGCGCCAGCCAGCGGCTCAACACAAAACCGTAGTCGGCAGTTGAGCTAAAAAACTGGGCCCAGCCCCGATTGAGGCGGTAAACGGTGGGCGCCGCGATGAGCAGAGCATAAACGTGCCAGGCGATGCCCCCGAGTAGGCTCAGCCCAAAGTGCCCCGCGAGTGGTAGCCACTGCCTGCGCAACAGTGCATTCCATTCCAGCATCAAGCCCAGGGCCACGCCCGCCAGCAGAAAAAAGCCAGGCGTGCGGTGCAGCGGCAGCAGAAACCCCAGCGCGGTGGCGGCCATCCACCACTGCCGCTGCCGCGTGTGCAGCCAGCGAAACAAGGCCAGCACATAGCCCGCCACCAACGCCACAAACACTACTTCGCCCCACACAAACTTGCTCACCACCAGCCAGGGCGTGCTCAGGGCCAGGGCCCAGGGTAGCACCAGCGCCCAGCCGGCCGGCAACAGCCGCCGGCCGAGCTGGCTCCAGGCCAGTAGGCTTAGCCCAAGGGCAAGGCCGTGGAGCAGGCGCAGCGCGCCCAGGCTCCCGCCCAGCGCCACCAGCGCCGGGTACAGCGGCGGCCAGTAGCGGTAGGCCGAGCCATCGGGGTTGAGCAGGTGGCCCGCGGTGCGCAGCGTGCCGGCCGCGTGCAGGTAAAAGCCCGAGTCGGCGGTGCCGGCCAGGCCCGGCGCGGTAGCCCAGGCGAATAGTGCCAGCTGCGCCAGCATGGCCAGCCCCACCGACCACCCGAACCACCGCCGCTCGCGCGCCGGCCCCGTTGCGCTAAGCACCCCTATCCGATGGTAGCGGTGGGCACAATTTTCTTCACCAGCCCTTGCAGCACCTTACCGGGACCGCACTCCACAAATTCGGTGGCGCCGTCGGCGGCCATTTGCTGCACGGCCTGGGTCCAGCGCACGGGGGCCGTGAGCTGGCGCAGCAGGTTGGCTTTGATTTCGGCCGGCGACGAGTGCGGCAGCGCGTCCACGTTCTGGTACACGGGGCAGCGGGCCTCGCCGAAGGTGGTTTTCTCGATGGCCTCGGCCAGGGCGGCGGCGGCACTTTGCATCAGCGGCGAGTGGAAAGCGCCGCCCACGGGCAGCGGCAGGGCCCGCTTGGCGCCGGCGGCTTTCAGGGCTTCGCAGGCCCGGGCCACGCCCTCGGCCGAGCCGGAGATGACGAGCTGGCCGGGGCAATTGTAGTTGGCGGCCACCACCACGTGGCCGGCAGTGGTGATTTCCTGGCAAATGCGCTCCACGGTGCTGTCGTCGAGCCCCAGGATGGCGGCCATGGTGCCGGGCTGCTCCTCGCAGGCGGCCTGCATGGCCTGGGCGCGGCGCGCCACCAGCCGCAGGGCGTCTTCGAAGCGAAGCACGCCGGCAGCTACCAGGGCCGAAAACTCGCCCAGGGAGTGGCCGGCCGTCATGGCGGGCTGCAGTTCGGGGCGGGCCACAAATTGAGCTACCGAATGCACAAAAATGGCCGGCTGGGTTACGTCGGTGCGGCGCAGGTCCTCGTCCGAGCCCGTGAACATGATGTCGGTCAGGCTAAAGCCCAGGATGTCGTTGGCCTGGGTGAGCAGGGCGCGGGCGTCCAGGTTCTGGTCGAACAGCTCGCGGGCCATGCCCGGAAACTGGCTGCCCTGACCGGGAAAAATAACGGCGGTTTTAATGGATTCGGAGGCGCTGGTGGGGTTCACGAGGAGGCGGGCTTGTAAATGGAAAGGCAATTGTGCGGCTCAATGGCCGGCCAACTACGGTTGTGGTTGGGGCTGCAAGCTGCACAAAAGCGGCCAACCCCACAAATCAAGACGAAAAAGGCCGCTTCGATGGAAGCGGCCTTTTTCATTTTTGCTCAAGCTCAAACCCTGGGTTAGCGTACTATCTCGACCCAGCCTTTGTAGGTGCGCTTGGAGTTGGCAAAGTCGGCAAACTCCACCTCGGCCAGGTAGTAATAAATACCATCGGCCACCTTGGCGCTTCGGCCAGCCTCGGAGACGGGCCCGCCGCCGTCCCAGTTGATGAGCACGCGGTCGGCGGCGGTGGTCGTGTTCTCGAAGACCTTGACGCCCCAGCGGTTGAAGGCCTGGAAGTGGATGCGCCGGATGGGGCTGTAGTTCTTGGGCCGGAACACGGCGTTCTGGTTGTCGCCGTTGGGGGTGAAGATGTTGGGCAGCTTGAAAAAGACGCAGTTGTCCTGGCAGGCCACGTTGCTCGTATCGCTCACCAGCCCGCTCGGGGCCACGGCCTGCACGGCGTAGCAGCCGCCGGAAAACTCCAGGTCGGCGTGCGTGTAGGAAGTCTGCGCGGTGGTGGCCAGCAGGGCGAAGGGCCCGGTGGGCGTGGGCCGGTAGTAGAGGCGGTAGGAGGCGATGGTGGCGTCGCAGCCGGCCGGCACGGCGCTCAGGCTCCAGCTCAGGCGGTTGGCGTAGCGCTGGGTCAGGGTCGGGAACTCGGCCAGCCCGGCCAGGCTGTCGCAGTTCGTCGCCCGCAACGAAAGCACCGGCTTGCACGGTGGCGAGATTAGCACGGAGCATTGTTCCTGGCTCTTGTTCAGCAAAGAACTGAGGTAGCCCGTGGGATTGTACTGGCCCTCCGTGCGCACGTAGTAGCAGTAGGTCTGCCCTTTCACTAGGGTCGTGCTCTTATCCACGTAAGAGCCGCCCGTGGCACTCGTGGGGGCCGTGGCAATCTGCACAAAAGCGCTGCCCGGCGCACCGGCCCGGCGGTAGATAACGACCAGTTTGGCCGAATTATCCCAGGGCACATTGTAGGTCCAGCTCACCGTAAAGGCCGTGGGCGGGTTGTTGGGCAAGGCCGTGACGCGCACGCTGCTGGCCGGGCCCGACGTTTCCTTCACCTGCGGGCGGCCGTCGCTGAACGTGCGGATGAAATCAAGCTTGTAGGTGTACTGCAGGTCCTGGGTATTCAGATTGGTGTCGATGTAAGCCGTGTCGGTGAGGGCCGTAAAGGTGCGTACCGGCGCATAGGTAGTCGGCGCCAGCCCTTCGCCGCGCGACAATACATAAGAGAGGGCACCATCCAGGACGGTGCCCGCAGCGGCGCGCGGCGGCGTCCAGCGCACTGCGATGCGCCCGGTGGTGGTGCTGGTTTCCTCTACGTCCACGTTTTTGAGCAGCGCCGCGCGGCCACTAAAGTTGGCGCAGGCCTCCTGCGAGGCAATGCTGGCCCCACCGGCCGGCAGCGGAAACTCGGCGTAGATGCGGTAGCAGTAGGTTTTGCCGCGGTCCAGGCCCTGGTTTACCCCGCCCGCCGACACGTTATTATCAATGAAGGAAGTAGCAGACGCGGCCACCGAACCAACCAGGGTGTAGCCCCACGCGGCCGGAATGCCGGTTTCGCAGGGGCCGGGCACCACGCTCGACGAATTCTCCCTCCGGTAGATATAAATGCGCGAAGCGTTGGCGCACTGGTAGGTATTCCAGCTCAGCAGAGTCCGGTTGATGCCGGTGCTGGCATCGGGCACGGCCTTCAGGTTCTGGGGGGCGGGCCCGATGACGGTAATGCGCCAGGTTTTCTCGTCAATCAGCGGCGGGTTGGTGGGCGAGCCGCCGCTGCCGGCGTTGTCCTGGGCTTTAAAGACGACCAGGTAAGGCAGGCGAGCGACGTTGATGCAGTCGGTTTGCCAGGAGAACGTGCCCTGGGCCACCGGCGGCCCGCTGGCCGTTTGACGGAAGGTGGCCGGGGGAATAATGCCCGAGTAAGCAAACAAGCTGATGGGCGTCGGAGCCGTGCTGCCCGGCGCCTCGCCGTCGACGGCGGAAACCTGAGCCGTGACGGGCTCCCCGGCAATCACGCAGATATCAGCTGGAATCGTCAGCGTCGGCCGCAGGTTGTTCGTGGCCGAAACGGTGATTTCCATGTCGCGAATGACTTCGCCAATCAGGCGCCGGCCCAAGGGCGTGCGCCGCCACTCCTCCACCACCATGGCCACGTTGTAGATACCCGCCTGCACCGGCGCATTCCACGTGATTTGGCCGGTGTTCACGTCCTGCACAAAGATGGCTTTGTCGTTCGGTACGCCAGGTGGGTTTCCGGCATATGCCACCTGAATCGGCGGCGTGCCGGGGGTCACAACGGGGTCATTGGGGTAATGATAGTTGGAGACCGTTAACGGCACCGGCTTGTTGTCGCCCGTGGCGCCGGGGCAGGGCGGCGCTAACACGTCCTCCGAAAGCAAGGCATTTTTCTGGCAGGTGCGCAAGTGGAAAGAAAGCGAGTCGCCATCGGCATCGAACGCGGCCGGGTTGTGCAAAAACACTTGGCTCACGGCCCCTTTGTCTACGGCCGGAGCCGTAAGCACAGGCGAGTGGTTGAGCCCCAAGGCCGGGTCCAGGGTGATGCGCGTGCTGATATAGAACGACTGGTTAATGGAGTTGTCCATGTTCAGCACCCCGCCAATCCGGTTTTCGCCGATGAAGCTGACGGTATAGCTACCGGTCGAAGGAAAGGTGTGCTCAAACAGGTAGATATTGAGGCTGGTATCGGAGCTGCCCGGCACTGGCCGCTCGCCACCCAGGCGGGGTACGCCCGGAGAGCAAGTCGAGGTGCCGTCCCCAAAAAAGATGATGGCCGAAGGCTGTTTAGTCGTCGAGGCCGTTTTGGTGTAAAGCACCATCTTGAAAAACACGCGCCGCGGGTTGGGGTTGGCCGTGGTATCGACCTTGGCCTGAATGTCGCCGGCCCGGATGTGACTGGCCCACGCCGCCTGCGGCAGCAAGCCCAGCCCACTCAGTACCACCAACACCAGCAGCGCCACCCGCGCCAAATCCCTGACCCGAAGCAGAGTAAATAGTATCATACCAACCTAATGAAGTAGGAAAAGAAGTGTGTCCGAAACTGCCCAATGCCCATTCCAGCTTTCCGGGGAACGACCGGAAAGCCAGCAGGAAGCTTGAAAGTAAACAGTAATGGCGTGTTAGCAAGCCCACAACCGGCCAACTACCTCGGCAGTTGGAACAGTAGTCTTGAGAAAACCTGCAAACCCGCACAAATCAAGCCCAAAAAAGGCCGTTCCTACAGGAACGGCCTTTTATTTTTATATACCAAATGGTTGATACGTCAGCGCACCACTTCCACCCAGCCCTTGTAGGTGCGCTTGGTGTTGGCAAAGTCGGCAAACTCCACCTCCGCGAGGTAATAATAGATGCCGTCCGATACCATGGGCGCCGTGCCCCCACCCGCTTCAGAGACGGGCCCGCCGCCGTCCCAGTTGATGAGCACGCGGTCGGCGGCGGTGGTCGTGTTCTCGAAGACTTTCACGCCCCAGCGGTTGAAGGCCTGGAAGTGGATGCGCCGGATGGGGCTGTAGTTCTTGGGCCGGAACACGGCGTTCTGGTTGTCGCCGTTGGGGGTGAAGATGTTGGGCAGCTTGAAAAAGACGCAGTTGTCCTGGCAGGCCACGTTGCTCGTGTCGCTCACCAGCCCGCTCGGGGCCACGGCCTGCACGGCGTAGCAGCCGCCGGAAAACTCCAGGTCGGCGTGCGTGTAGGAAGTCTGCGCGGTGGTGGCCAGCAGGGCGAAGGGCCCGGTGGGCGTGGGCCGGTAGTAGAGGCGGTAGGAGGCGATGGTGGCGTCGCAGCCGGCCGGCAAGGCGCTCAGGCTCCAGCTCAGGCGGTTGGCGTAGCGCTGGGTCAGGGTCGGGAACTCGGCCAGCCCGGCCAGGCTGTCGCAGTTCGTCGCCCGCAGCGAAAGCACCGGCTTGCACGGTGGGCTGGTGAGCACCAGGCACTGCACCTGGCTCCGGTTCAGGAGCGAGCTGAGGTAACTGATGCCCGGGTACTGGCCATCGGTCTGCACGTAGTAGCAGTAGGTTTCGCCTTTGCGCAAAGCCGGGTCATTGTCCTGGTAAGTGCCACCGGTGGCGGTGGTTGGGGCGGTGTTAATGCGCGCGAAGCCGCCCGTGTTGCCGGTACGGCGGTATATAGCTGCTGGCTTGGCTGTGTTGTCCCAGGGCACATTGTAGGTCCAGCTCACCGTCACGCCCGTGGCGGCCACGTTGGCAGGCACGGCGGTGGTGCGCACGCTGCTGGCCGTGGGCGCCGCCTCCCGGATGGGGGCCCGGTTATCGGACGGCGGAAACGTGCGCACAAACTCCAGCTTATAAGTAAACTGCTTGTCCTGCGTGTTGATACCGGTGTCGGTAAAGCACGTATCGGCCAGCGTCGTGATGGTGGCAATCGTGGCAAAAGTGGTCGGTGCCTGTCCTTCCCCACGCGAGAGTACATAGCTGGGGGCGCCATCGAGCGTGGTGCCAGGGGCTTGGCGCGGCTTGGTCCAGCACACCTGAATTTGCCCGGTGGTCACGCCGGTGTTCTCCACGTCCACCTTCACCAGCCGGGAGGCAGCGCCGGGGAACGAGGTACAGGCCTCCTGCGAGGCAATGCTGGCCCCACCGGCCGGCAGCGGAAACTCGGCGTAGATGCGGTAGCAGTACGTCTGGCCCCGGTCAAGGCCCAGCACCGTGCCGTTGGGGCTAGTGTTGTTGTCGGTGAAAGTGGTGGCATTGGCAGGCACAGAGCCCACCAGGGTGTAGCCTGCCGAGGGGGGAATGCCGGTTTCGCAGGGCCCGGGCTGGAAATTAGACGGGTTTATTTTCCGGTAGATGTAGATGCGCGAGGCGTTGGCGCACTGGTAGGTATTCCAGTCCAGCCGCACACTGTTGGGGTTGGTGCCCGTGCCCACCGTGGGGGTGGCCCGCAGGTTTTGGGGCGCGGGCCCGATGACGGTAATGCGCCAGGTCTTCTCGTCAATCAGCGGCGGGTTAGTTGGCGACGGGCTGGGCGTATCCTGGGCTTTAAAGACGACCAGATAAGGCAGGCGGGCCACGTTGCTGCAGTCGGTCTGCCAGGAGAACGTGCCCTGGGCCACCGGCGGTCCCTGGGTCGTCTGCCGGAACGTGGCGGGGGGAATGATGCCCGAGTAAGCAAACAAGCTGATGGGCGTCGGGGCCGTGCTGCCCGGCGCCTCGCCGTCGACGGCCGAGACCTGGCCCGTGACGGGCTGGCCAGCAATCACGCAGATGTCGGCCGGGATAGTCAGGGTTGGCCGGATGTTATTTGTAGCCGACACGATAATCTGCATGTCGCGAATGACCTCGCCAATCAGGCGCCGGCCCAGCGGCGTGCGTCGCCACTCTTCTATCACCATCGCCACGTTGTAGAACCCTGGTTTGACCGGCGCATTCCACGTAATTTGGCCGGTGTTCACGTCCTGCACGAAGATGGCGGCGTCGCCTATCCTGCCAGGCGGCACCCCATTGTAGAATACCTGCACCGGCGGGTTGCTGGAACCTGTGATGATAAGGTCGTTGGGAAGGTGAAAGTTGATGGTGGTTTGAGGAGCCGGCTGGTTGTTGCCGGTACCAGCGCCGGAGCCGGCGCAGGGTGCCCCTCCAACTGTCCCATCAATGCCGGCCGGCACCCACTGGCTGCTGCGCAGATGAAAGGCCAGCGAGTCACCATCGGCATCGTAGGCGGCCGGGTTGTGCAAGAATACTTGGCTCACTCCAGCTTTGTCTACGGCCGGCGCGGTGAGCACGGGCGAGTGGTTCAGCCCAAGGGCCGGGTCCAGCGTGATGCGCGTGCTGATGTAGAACGACTGGTTGTCGGACTGGTCCATGTTCAGCACGCCCCGGTTGCGGTTCTCTCCGATGAAGCTAACCACGTAGCTACCGGCCGCAGGAAAGGTGTGCTCAAACAGGTAGATGTTGAGGCTGGTATCGGGACTGCCCGGGATGGGCCGCTCGCCGCCCAGGCGGGGTATCCCGTCTTTGCAGCTCGACGTGCCATCCCCAAAAAAGATGGTCGCGGTGGGCTGTTTTACACTCGACGCGTTGTCGGTATAAAGCACCATCTTGAAAAACACACGCCGCGGGTTGGGGTTGGCCGTGGTGTCGACCTTGGCCTGAATGTCGCCCGCCCGGAGGTGGCTGGCCCAGGCGGCCTGCGGCAGCAGGCCCAGCCCAGCCAGTACGACCAGCACTACCCGCGCCAGCCCCCATACCCGAGGTAGTGTAAAGTGTATCATACCAACCTGATAACAAGTAAAAACCAGTACAGCTCAAGTCCTGACTGCCGCAGCTAAACGGCAGTAGAAACCTAACATTTAGCACCCGGAACGGGTTATCTTACCAGCAAATCGTCCTAGTAAGACATAGTAAAGACATAACGCGCCTGTGCGGGTAAACGATGCATGAAGCGGATAGATTCACCACGCCGTGCATTGTTTTTTGAAAAGAGTTCCCCAGCGCCGCTAATTACCCCGGCACTTTGTTCGGTTAGCGGGCGGGGCCTACCTTTGGCACCATAAACACACCTCTTCATTTCCTCAGTTTGGCTACTATATGAGTTGGATAACAAAAACATTAACCAGCAGCATCGGCCGGAAGCTAATCATGTCCCTCACGGGCCTGTTTCTGTGCACGTTCCTGGTGGTCCACCTTGTAGGAAACCTGCAGTTATTCAAGCACGACGGTGGGGCCGCGTTTAACGCCTACTCCCACTTCATGGGCACCAACCCGGTTATCCGCACCATCGAGTGGGGCCTGGTGCTGGGTTTTGGCTTTCACATTTACGAGGCCTTTGCTCTCACGCGCCGCAACAAGGCCGCCCGCGGCCACGGCTACGCGCAGTGGAAAGCCGAGCAGAACTCGGAGTGGACGTCCCGCAACATGGGCATCCTGGGCTCCATCATCCTGATTTTCCTGATTGTGCACCTCTACAACTTCTTCTGGCGCGCCCGCTTCGGTGGCCTGGAGAAAATGGGCGGCGACAACCCCGAATACCGCGATTACGACAACCTATACATGGCCGTGGTATCCTCGTTCCACATCTGGTGGTATGTGCTGCTCTACGTGGCCGCCCAGATTAGCCTCGGTTATCACCTGTGGCACGGCTTCCGCTCGGGCTTCCAGACCCTGGGCCTGAACCACCGCAAGTACATGCCACTTATTAAGTACGCCGGCTACGTGTTTGCCGTGGTGGTGTCGGCCGGCTTTGCCGCCATGCCGTTATACTTTTTCCTGTTCACGAATGACCTGGGCGAACTGGCGTTGAACGCGCCGACTTTCGTTCACACCGTGGCCTCGGCTTTCTAATTGATAATGTGCCGTAAAATGGCTGGCCTGGGCTAACACCTGCCCGGTTCCGCTGTTGTACTTACCACGGTTCACTCAGTCTCTCCTTCAATCAGTCATTCTATGCTGTTGGATTCCAAAATTCCCGAAGGCCCCCTCGCCGAAAAATGGGACAAACACAAGTTCAACGTCAAGCTTGTGAACCCCGCCAACAAGCGGAAATACGACGTGATTGTGGTTGGCACGGGCCTAGCCGGCTCTTCGGCCGCCGCCTCGCTGGCCGAGTTGGGCTACAACGTGAAGGCCTTTACCTACCACGACTCGCCCCGCCGCGCGCACTCCATCGCCGCGCAGGGCGGCATCAACGCTGCTAAAAACTACCAGAACGACGGCGACTCTGTGTTCCGCCTGTTCTATGATACCATCAAGGGCGGCGACTACCGCGCCCGCGAAGCCAACGTGTACCGCCTGGCCCAGGTATCGGTCAACATCATTGACCAGTGCGTGGCTCAGGGCGTGCCCTTTGCCCGCGAATACGGCGGCCTGCTGGCCAACCGCTCCTTCGGCGGTGCCCAGGTAAGCCGCACGTTCTATGCCCGCGGCCAAACCGGACAGCAGCTCTTGCTGGGTGCCTACTCGGCCTTGAGCCGCCAGGTAGCCTACGGCAAAGTAAAGCTCTACACCCGCTCCGAAATGCTGGACCTGGTGATGGTGGACGGCGTAGCCCGCGGCATCGTGACCCGCAACGTGCTCACCGGCGAGATTGAAAACCACGCCGCCCACGCGGTGGTGCTGGCTACCGGCGGCTACGGCAACGTGTTCTACCTGAGCACCAACGCCAAGCTCTGCAACGTAACGGCCGCGTGGCGTGCCCACAAAAAAGGCGCCTACTTTGCCAACCCCTGCTTTACGCAGATTCACCCCACCTGCATCCCGGTGAGCGGCGACTACCAGTCGAAGCTCACGCTGATGTCGGAGTCGCTCCGCAACGACGGCCGCGTGTGGGTTCCCAAAACCGTGGAAATGGCCCAGCGCCTGCGCAAAGGCGAAATCCGGGTGCAGGATATCCAGGAGGATGACCGCGACTACTTCTTGGAGCGCAAGTACCCGGCCTTCGGTAACCTGGTGCCGCGTGACGTGGCATCGCGCAACGCCAAGATGATGTGCGACGAAGGCCGCGGCGTGGGCAGCACCGGCCTGGCCGTGTACCTAGACTTTGCCGAAATCATTCAGCGTACGGGCGCCGAAGCAGTGAGCCAGAAGTACGGCAACCTGTTTGCCATGTACGAGAAAATCACCGGCGAAGACCCCTACAAACTGCCGATGCGCATTTACCCGGCGGTGCACTACACCATGGGCGGCCTGTGGGTTGATTACAACCTGCAAACCACCATTCCCGGCCTCTACGCCACGGGCGAGTGCAACTTCTCCGACCACGGCGCCAACCGCCTCGGCGCTTCGGCCCTGATGCAGGGCCTGGCCGATGGCTACTTCGTAATCCCCTACACCATTGGCGATTACCTGGCCCAAACCGCTCCCAAGCCGGTAGACACCCAGCACCCCGCCTTTGCCGAAGCCAAGGCTGGCGTGCAGGCGCGCACCGAGCAACTCCTCGCTATCAAAGGCACCCGCACCCCCGACCAGTTCCACAAGGCTCTGGGCCACATCATGTGGGAGTACTGCGGCATGGCCCGCAACGCCGAAGGCCTGCGCCACGCCAAAACCGAGATTCAGCGCCTCCGCAAGGAGTTCTGGAGCGACGTGCGCGTGGTGGGCACCGGCGAAGAGCTCAACCAGACCCTGGAAAAAGCCGGCCGCGTGGCCGATTTCCTGGAGCTGGGCGAGCTGATGGTAGACGACGCTTTGGCGCGCAACGAAAGCTGCGGCGGCCACTTCCGCGAAGAGTACCAGACCCCCGAGGGCGAGGCTTTGCGTGATGACGAAAACTTCGCCTACGTGGCGGCCTGGGAGTATCAGGGAGACAACCAGCCCGAGAAGCTCAACAAGGAGGAACTGACCTTCGAAAACGTGAAGCTGACCCAGCGCAGCTACAAATAAGAATCACCTGTCATGCTGACGAAGGAAGCATCTTCTCACGCCAGCGCCAGTTTCATTACCAACCCAACGAGCCCATGCGGGGGTAGATGCTTCGCAGGCTCAGCATGACAAACGAGAACTAACTATATGGCCGGCTCCAATCCCAACGCCAAACCGATGAACCTGACCCTGAACGTGTGGCGGCAGCCCAACCGCAACACCGAAGGACGTATTGTGGAGTACAAAGTGAAGGACATTTCGCCCGAGATGTCGTTCCTGGAAATGCTCGACGTGCTCAACGAAGACCTGCTGCACGCCGGCGAAGACCCGGTAGCGTTCGACCACGACTGCCGCGAAGGCATCTGCGGCTCGTGCGACTTGTTCATCAACGGCCGCAGCCACGGGCCTGAGAAGGGCACCACCACCTGCCAGCTGCACATGCGCAAGTTCTCGGATGGCGACACCATCACCATCGAGCCCTGGCGCGCCAACGCTTTCCCAGTCAACAAAGACCTGAGCGTAGACCGCTCGGCCTTCGACCGCATCATTCAGGCCGGTGGCTACATCAGCGTGAATACCGGCGGCGTGCCCGATGGCAACGAGATTCCGGTGCCCAAGGAAATTGCCGACCGCGCGTTTGAAGCGGCTACCTGCATTGCCTGCGGCGCCTGCGTAGCGGCCTGCAAGAATGCCTCGGCCATGCTGTTTGTTTCGGCCAAGGTTTCGCAGCTCGCGCTGTTGCCCCAGGGCCACGCCGAGCGCAAGACTCGCGTGGAAAACATGGTAGCCCAGATGGACAAGGAAGGCTTTGGTGCCTGCACTAACATCGGTTCCTGCGCTGCTGAGTGCCCCGTGGGCATTTCGCTTGAGAACATTGCCATGCTGAACCGTGAGTTTATCGTAGCCAAGGCTACGTCGAACAACCTGGCGTAAGCACAATGCACTAGTTTTAGGAAAGCGCGATGGGAAACCGTCGCGCTTTTTTTGTGCCGCGAGGAAGCTCGCCTCGTGGGGAACCTCACCCCCGGCCCCTCTGCAATAGAGAGGGGAGCCACGGCTCAAATTTTAGCTCAATTTCTAAAAACAGAAGGCCCCAGTTCAATTGAGTTGGGGCTTCTTAATGGATTATCGTCAGGCTCCCCTCTCTATTGCAGAGGGGCCGGGGGTGAGGTGCCACGGCTAAGGCCTCCCAAGCCCACTCCGCTACTCAAGCCTCATCTCGAAGCTTGGGCACCATCCAAATTACCAAGCCACCCAACAGGGCCACCAGCGCAAACGACCATCGCAGGTTAGCGGCTTTAGCGACGAAACCCACCAGCGGCGGCACCATCAGGAAGCCAAAGTAGCTGACGGTGGATACTGAGGCGATGGCGGTGCCGGCCCCCAGCGGGTTGGCCTTGCCGACGAGGCTAAACACCAGCGGCACTACGCACGAAACCCCAAGGCCGCCCAGCACGAAGCCCAGGCCCGCCAGCAAGGGCGTGGGAAAGGCGGCGGCCATGAGCAGGCCCGTGCTCATGAGTACGCCGCTGGCTTGCAGGATGGGTTTGATGCCGAAGCGGCCCACGAGCCAGTCGCCCAGGAAGCGCCCGGAGGTCATGGCCACCATGTAGATAGCGAAGCCAAAGGGCGCCACGTTCTTGGGCGCGTGCACGGCCTGGGCGAAGTACACGCCGCTCCAGTCGTAGAAAGTGCCTTCGCAGGCCATGGACGCAAAGGTGATGAGGCCGTACTTGAGCACGGTTTTTTCGGGCCAGGAAAAGGGTGACCGGGCGCGCGGCGAGGGCGGCAACGGCAGGCTGCCTGGAAAAAACAGCAGCGCCGCAGTCGTGAGCACCACCGAAACAGCTACAAAGTGGAAGGCAGTTGGCACGTCGCTCTTGATTAGCAGCGCCCCAAGGCCGGCGGCCGCAAAGCCCGCCACGCTCCAGATGCCGTGAAACGTGGCGATGATGGACCGACCGTACATAGCCTGCACGCCCACCGACTGCGCATTCACGGAGAGGTTGAGCAGATTGCGCGACGAGCCGAAGCAGAACAGCAGCACCGCCAGCTGCCAGGTGTGCTCGGCAAAGCCCAGCAGGCCCAGGGCCATGTTGAAAAACACTGCTCCCACCAGCATCACCTGCCGGCTGCTGAAGTGCTGCAGCAGCTTTCCCGTCACGGGCAGGGTCAGCATCAGGCCGGCCGGCAGGGCCAGCAGCACGGCCCCAAGCTGGGCTTCGTTCAGCCCAAGCTGGTGCTGAATAATAGGGATGCGCGAGGCCCAGGTAGCAAAGCCAAAACCCGAGACAAAAAAGAACAGCGCGATGGCAATGCGCGCCCGCGTGGGCGACGTGCGCGGCAGTATCAATACTTCACTCATAACATAAACAAGCACCGACCAAGCCCGCTACCCGCCCACAAAAGTAGGCGCAGAAATCAGCTCAACTTCGGCTCGGATAAAAGGCCCAGGGGCATTTAGCCAGCTCCTTGGTGCCTTTATAACAAAGGTCGGTTAGACGAGCCGCCGCCCAATGGGGTTGCCTCCTTGCCGCTACGGTTGAGCCCGGGCAGGGCCAATACCAGTTGATTAGGGCCTTATTTTGCCTTATGCCTCCCCTACCCGCCCGCACGCTGCCGCTGCTGTATGCCATCATTTTGCTGGATGTGGTGGTGGGCGCGGCGGTGGGGCCGGTGATGCCGGAATTTGTGCGGGGGCTGCGCGAGCCGCAGCTGTGGCTGTCGGTGGGCACCAGCTTGTTTCTGGGGGTGCAGCTCTTTTCGGCGCCGCTGCTGGGGCGGCTGAGCGACGGCTACGGGCGGCGGCCCATTTTCATCTTGTCGGCCGCGGGCACGCTGCTGGCCAACACCCTACTGCTGCCGGTGCGCGCCGGTCTGTACTTTGTGAACCGGGCTTCCGATGGCCTCACCAACGGCATGTACGCCACGGCGCGCTCGGCCATTACCGATGTTTCGCCGCCCGAGCGCCTGTTTCGCAACCTGGGCATTGAGGGCGCCATTATTTCGCTGGGTTTTGTACTAGGGCCCATGGCGGCGGGCTTGCTGCTCACGGTGCTGCAGGTGCCGGCGGGGCAGCAGGCGGGCTACGTAGTTGGGCTGGCGGTGGGGCTGGCGGCGCTGAACGTGCTGCTGAGCTTCTGGCTGCCCGAAACCCACCGGCAGCGCAACGGCGTGCGCGGCGCCGAGCTGCGCACCGAATTGGGCCTGGCCATCAACCCGCTCACGCTCTGGGCCCGGCTGCAGGCCAAAAACGCCAGCAACCCCGGCATCCGGCGCATTGTGCTCACGCAAGTAGCCCTCACGCTCAGCACGGGCTACTATTTCTACTTCGTGCCGTTTGTGAGCATGGGCGAGCTGCAGCTTGATGCCCGGGGTATTTCCTACCTGTTCATGTACTTCGGGAGCCTGAGCATTGTGTTGAATTACTTTTTCTACACCCGCTTTGCCGACCGCCTCAATCAGCGCCGCGCCGTTGTGTGGCTCGCGGTGCTGGGCACGCCCGTGCTGCTCGGCTACGGGCTGGTGGGCACTTCCAAAGCCGCCTTCTACGTGCTGGTCACGCTCGATTGCCTCACGCTCTCCCTGATTCAGGGGCTGCTGGAGGGCCGGCTGGCGCGCCACACTACGGAGGCCGACCGGGGCGAAATCTTTGGCTTGAACCAGGCGTTTCAGGCGCTGGCCAGCTTCTCGACTGCCGTGGTTTTCGGTGGGCTGTCGGTGTTGGATTTACGCCTGCCCTGGGCGTGGTTTGCGCTGTGTTTGGCGGCAGTGGCATGGCTGGCGGCCCGCCGGGAGCAGCCCGCCGCGGCCCCCACAGGTTGAGCCGGCTTTGCCCTGCCGAAACCCTGACTTGGGTTTTCTGTTGTCCTCTAGCTTATTCTTACTGCGCCCTTCCGTTTTGATAACCCTCCTCGCTGGCACGAACCGGCCCAACTCCCGCGCCCGCCGCATTGCCAACTACTACAGTGCTATGCTCACCGAGCTGGGGGCCGCCAATCAAATCCTGGACCTGGCCGAGCTGCCCGTCGATTTCATCGCCACGGCCCTATATGCCCAGGTGGGCACCAACCCGGAGTTCAACCACCTGGCCCGCATGCTCGATGCCGGCAATAAAATCGTCATCATCACCCCCGAATACAACGGCTCGTTTCCCGGCGTGCTGAAGGCTTTTATTGACGGATTGCCATATCCGGGCGGCATCTGGGGGAAAAAGGCCGCGCTCGTGGGCCTCAGCAATGGGGGCCAAGGCGGCCTGCTGGCCATGACGCACCTCACCGACATCCTCATGTACCTTGGCACGGCCGTGCTGCCCCAGCGCGTGCGCCTACCGTTTATCGGGCAAGATTTAAACAAGGAAGACGAGCTCAACCACGACCTTTCGCGCCAGCTGCTGCGGGAGCAGGCGGTGGCGCTGCTGGCTTTTTAAGCCACGGTTTGCTCGCTGACGGCTGCGGCCTGCCGCCGGGCGACGCGCCGAAACACGGAGCGCAGCACAAAATAGACAACCGCAACGAGCGGCACCGACGCTGCGGCCCACAACAGAAGCGCGCCCACTTCGGCCCGCCACAGCAGGCGGCCCACTGCGCCCCACCCCTCGTGCGCTATCAGCTGGCGCAGGCGGTCAATGGTGAGGTGCGCCACCTGCTTGCCCTGGCCCATGATGATGGCCCCGGCGCGCAGAAACGGAATGAGCATCGCCAGCTGAAAGGCAGTCATCAGGTGCGTGGCCAGCTGCATGGCGGCCACGTTCAGGCGCAGGCGCAAGGCAATGGCCGCACTGAGCACCGTGGTGATGCCCAACGCGGGCACCAGGCCCACGGCCGCCCCCAAGCCCACGGTGAGCGCCAACTTTTCAGGCGACAGGCCGGACCTGAGCAGGTCGAAGAGCGGGTCGAGCACGCGGCGGCGCAGCCAGGAGCGTGGCAGCGCGGGCGGCGGGAGGGCCAGGGGCAAGGATTGGGGTTCGGAAGGCGACATGAATAAAAGTAACGGGGCCACGCATCAGGCTATACGGCAGCCCGTACCTTCGCTTGGGAGCCTGAGCTAACGGCCCGGCCCAACATGTTGCCCTGCGGGTATTATGACAAAGTTAGTTTCTCCGCCCGAGCTGCCCGGACCTTGGTGGCGCGAGCTGCCCATTTTGCTGCACCGCGCCGGCCGCGAGCTGGGCGCCAACGACCCACTTCGGCTGGGCGCCGCCACGGCGTTTTTCACGTCGTTTGCGCTGCCGCCCATTCTCATCATCCTCATCGAGATACTCAGCTCGCTCTACCCCGCCTCCCTGGTGCGCGTGATGCTGCTCACCAAAATCAGCGACCTGCTGGGGGCTTCGGCCGCGGGTCTGGTCACGCAGATAGTGCAAAACGTGGCCGACCCGGAGCGCAGCCGCCTGGTAACGTGGGTAGGCTTTGCGTTCCTGCTGTTTGTGGCCACCACGCTGTTCACCATCATCCAGCATTCGCTCAACCAGCTGTGGCAAATCCGCCCCCGGCGCAGCTCGGGCCAGTTTTCCAACGCCCTGCGCGAGCGGCTGCGGTCAGGGGGCATTTTGGTGGCCACGGCCCTGCTGTCGCTGCTGGCGTTCGCGGCCGATGCGGCACTGGGCTTGTTTGCTACGGCCATCCACGACTTCGATGCCACCTTCGTCTACTTCCTGGTGCGGGGCCTCAACGCCTTCGTGGGCTGGCTGATTTTGGCGACCTGGTTCGGCGCCACCTTCCGCACGCTCAGTCTGGCCAAGGTGCCTTGGCGGGCTGTCACGCGCGGGGCGGCGCTCACGGCCCTTCTCATCAGTCTGGGCGAGGTGATATTGGGCCGGCTGCTGGTGGCCCGCGACCTGGGCCCGGTGTACGGCCCGGCGTCCAGCCTGGTGCTGGTGCTGCTGTTCGTGTTTTACTCGGCCATGATTTTCTACTTCGGGGCGGCCTTCACCAAGGCGTATGCGCACCGCATTGGGCTGGATATCCGGCCCAAGAAAACGGCGGTACGCTACCGGCTGGTAAACGTGGCCGAGGGCGAAGCCGGCTACTGACGCCCCACTGCCGGGTTTGCCCTGCGCACAACCGTTACCTTTGTACCGTGCAAACTCCTGATACCTCCGCGGCTGGTGCCGCCCCCAAGGCCCCCCATACGGCCAAAGCCGACCTTCAATTCGCCGATTTCGGCCTCTCTCCTGCCCTGCTGGCCGGTGTAGCCGAATTAAACTTTACCCTGCCCACCGCTGTGCAGCAGCTGGTGCTGGCGCCCGCCCTCGACGGCCAGGACGTGGCCGGCCAGGCCCCTACGGGCTCGGGTAAAACCGCTGCGTACGGCTTGGCCGTGCTGCAGCAGGTAGACCCCACGTCCGCCACGGTGCAGGCCCTGGTGCTGGTACCCGCCCGCGAGCTGGTGCTGCAGGTGCGCGACGCCCTCAAGAGCCTCGGCAAGCACATGCCCAACCTGCGAGTGGCCGGCTACTACGGCGGCCACGCCATGCGCGAAGAAGTAAAAGGCATGCAGCAGATGCCCCACGTGGTGGTGGCCACTCCCGGCCGCATGCTCGACCACCTGGAGCGCCGCACCATCATCCCCAACCGCCTGAAAGTGTTGGTGCTGGACGAAGCCGACAAGCTCCTGGAGCTGGGTTTTCAGGAGGAAATGGCTACCATCATCAGCCGCCTGCCGGTGCGCCGGCAAACGCTGCTGTTCTCGGCCACTATGCCGGATAAGGTGCTGACCCTGGTGCGCGAGTACCTCACCAAGCCCCGCGTGATGAACGTGGGCGGTTCCAACGCCACCACCCTGCCCGCGAGCCTGGTGCTGCGCGGCCACGTGGTAAACGCCGCCGACCAGAAGCCCGCGGCCCTGTTTCACATCATCACCCAGCCCAACGCGGGCCGCTCCTTGGTATTCGCCAACACCCGCGACCGGGTGGAAGAATTGACCCGTTTTCTGAAAGGCCGCGGCCTGGCCGCCGAGGCACTGCATGGCAAAATGCTGCAGCCCGAGCGCGACAAGTCCATGATGAAGCTGCGCAACGGCTCGGCCACCGTGCTGGTAGCCACCGACGTAGCCGCCCGCGGCCTCGACGTGAACGAGCTCGACACCGTGGTGCAGTTTGACCCGCCCCACGAAGCCGAAACCTTCCAGCACCGGGCCGGCCGCACGGCCCGCGCCGGCGCCGTGGGCACCGCCCATCTCATCGTGACGCCCTACGAGCAGCAGAAGCTGCAAAACTGGCCCTCGGCCAGTTCCGTGCAGTGGGCGGGCCTGCGCCCACCCTCCCTACCCAACGCCCTGCCCAAAGCCCCCCGCCCTACCACCGTCACGCTGCACGTCTCGGCGGGCAAGCGGGAGAAAATCAGCGCAGGCGACCTGGTAGGCGCCTTCGTGAGCGTGGGCGGCCTGGAGCGCGAGTCCGTGGGCCGCATCGAGGTATTCGACCACCACAGCTTCGTGGCCGTGCCCGAAGTAGTGGCGGAAGAGGTGCTCGAAAAGATGCAGGGCGCCAAGGTAAAAGGCAAGAAAGTGAAAGTGGCGCTGATTCGCTAGTGCCCGAAGGCACGCCTGAACCTCAGAAGCTGCTGTTTGTCTGCAGCCAGAACAAATGGCGCAGCCTCACGGCCGAGCGGCTTTTCGACCACCATCCGCACTACAAAGCACGCTCTGCCGGCACGGAGCCGGGCGCTCGGGTGCGCGTTACAGCCGGCCACCTAGGCTGGGCCGATGTCATTTTTGTGATGGAGCCGCGGCACGCTGATAAACTGCGCGAGAAATTTGCGGAGGCAGTTGATGGCAAGCGCGTGGTCCTACTGCGCATCCCGGATAAGTATCCGTTTGGCGACAGCGCGTTGATTGCCCTACTGCAACAGAAGCTAAAGGAGTATTTGCTACTACTTTCGTAGTTGTCCTAATTGTCCTTCTATGCTTCTACGCATACTTATTGTTGTAATCGTATTTTCTTGTTACTCGTTTCATGCCTTGGCCCAGGCCTACGAGCCAGGCCTGCTGGTGCGCAGCAATGGCGACACCTTGCGTGGTGAAATCGAAAACAGCTTTTGGTAAGAGCCGCCTACTTTTATCCGGTTTCGGTCCGGTCCCGGCAGCGAGTCTCTCTTGTTTAAGCCGCGGCAATTGCGGGTGTTCACGGCCGGAGGTCGGCATTTCAGCTACGAAGCGTTGCCTCTCGACCATGCGGCCGAAACCAGGCCCGACCGGCTTTCGCGGGGCTACAGTGCCAATGTGCACGTAGACTCCGTATTGGCCGAAGTACTGGTGGAAGGGCCGGCCTCGATGCTGCGGGTGGTTCGCATCAGCGCCACCCACTACCTGGTCCGCCGGGTGGGCCAGCCCGTGTTGGACCTCAGCGAGCGCAAGTACCTGCACATCGGCCGCTACGGTGCGCTGGAAGTAATCAATGGCAACAATTACCAAGCCCAGTTGGAGCTCTATTTTGGTGACTGCCCGGCCGCCATCCGCGAGTTACCCCGTGCGGAGTTCACGTCGGCGGGGCTGGCTGCTGTGGTGCAGGCGTTCAACGCAACCTGTGCGCCGACCGGCGGGCCAGCGCGCAGCTGGCTCACCCAAACTGAGCCCCGCCGCAACAGAGCCGCTCACTTGGGGGTGATGGCAAGCGGGCGCTACCTGCTTTACTCTCCGGACGACGGCAGCCGATGGCTGGGGCCCACCGGGGGCATCTATGGGGAAGTGCTATTGCCTAACCGGACCGTCTCGCTTTATGGCGACCTGAACCTGGGCCGGGTGGGAGGCCGCGGAGGCAGCGTGCAAACCGGGTCCACTCCGGGCACTACCGTAGTGGGCGGCGTGGTCTACAATTATTCCATTCCGGTGTACAGCGACTTCACCTACCAGGCCTGGCTGGTTGCGGCCCGCGTGGGCGTGCGCCGCTATTTTCCGCTGCTCCACGAGCAGCAGTTCTTCCTCAGCGGCGGGTTTGCCAGCGATGTCATTGCCGGCCGCAGGTTCACCTTGCCGGCGGGGGCGATGGCCACCCCGAGCAGCCGCAATTTCGACAACATTGGTCTTCCATTGCCTTACGTCGGCGTGGGGTGGCGCAGTCGCCGCGTGGCGGTTGGCTTGGACGGCTTGGTCCTCGACAGGCTCTACGACCTACGGCTGGGGGTGTCTTACCGCCTAGGTAGCAACCCCGATGCCGCCCCGCGGAAGCAGGCTGCGGGGCCGCGCTAAGTCAACTTATGGCGCGCCCGGCCGTTTAAGCCGGCCATGATGCCCTATTTGATTTTCCTGGCCGTGGTGGCGGCCATCATCTATGCATTTTACCGCTACGCCACCGCCGATTCGCGCCGTCGCTCGGCTGTGCTGGCCCAGGAGTTTCCAGCTGCCTGGCGGCAGATTCTGGCCGAGCGGGTAGCGTTTTACCTGTCGCTCACGAAAAACGAAAAGACTCGCTTCGAGAAGCAAGTGCAAGTGTTTTTGGCCAGCACCCGCATCACGGGCGTGCAGACAGAAGTAGACGATACCACGCGCCTGCTTGTGGCCGCGTCTGCCCTAATTCCGGTGTTTGGATTTCCCGGCTGGGAGTATCGCAATCTGGGCGAAGTACTTATCGTACCCGATGCCTGGAAGCTTGAAGGCGACCCCAATAAGGAGGTAAAACCACTCGAGGGCACCTTGCTGGGGTCAGTGCAAGGCTTCCAAAACCAGCACTACATGCGCCTGTCGAAGGCCTCGCTCGAGCAGGGCTTCCGCGACAGCCACGACCGCCAGAACGTGGGCATCCATGAGTTTGCGCACCTGCTGGATGAGGCCGACGGCACCATCGACGGCGTGCCCAAGGCCGCCCTTCCCGCCAAACTGCTGCAACCGTGGGCGGCGCTGATGCAGCGCGAAATTGAAGCCATTGCGGCCGGCAAGTCAGACATCAACCCCTACGCGGCCACCAGCGAAGCCGAGTTTTTCGCTGTGGTGACTGAATACTTTTTCGAGAAGCCCGAAAAGCTCCAGGAAAACCACCCGGAGCTGTTTGAGCTGCTCGGCCGCGTCTTCCGCCAAAACCCCAAGAAGCGTTTTCTGCGCTGGGCCACCGACCCGCGAGAGTGGCTCAAGACGCTGCGCAGCCGCCGCAAGTTTGGCCGCAACGACCCCTGCCCTTGCGGCAGCGGCAAGAAGTACAAAGATTGCCATTTGAGCCGGGCGCAGGTAGCGGCCTGAGCTAAACGTAAGAATCCCTCATTGCCCGTTCCGGGTAGTAGGGCTAGCCGCCAGTGGCGCGGGGCTTCCCCTCACGCTTACTCGAGAGTGGTGTGATGCTTCGAGCGAGGGGGCGGAGCTGGCTGTGTCTGCGGGTGCTTGCTGTGGTGCACCAGCCGGTCTTCTTTGCGAATGGAGTTGGGCCTTTTGGTCATGCTGCCGTCGTCCTTGACCGTGCGGATGCGCTCGGCCCGTTCGTCTTCGTGTAGCATTTTGGCGCTCACTTTTCCTTCTTTTCGGAGGGTTTCCAGACCGTGTTCGACGGGTTTGCCGCCCTGTTGGGCATGCGCGGCAAAGCTAATGCTGGCCAACGCTACCAGGCTGGTCATCTTAAAACAAGGGAGACGGCCCATACATCAAGTAAATAAAGTGGAAGATGAGGATTGTACGCAAGTTGGAGCGGGCTGGTCCAGCCATGTCGGCTGAAGCGGCATGGTGCCCTTACCCGCGCCGCGCGGGCAGCTGGCGCTAAGGAGTAACCGCCCCGGGAAAGCCCGCGCCAATGCATTTCTTTGCCCCATGAAAACGCCCTTGCTTTCCATTCTGGCGGCGGCCTCGCTGTCCGCCTGCGCTCCCACTGCAAAAGCCCCCGTGGCCACCGCCCCGACTGCTACGGCCCTTCCCGCCGCCCCAGCCACGCCCGACTATCGCGCCCAGGCGGAGGAATTCCTGGCCGGCTACAATGCCGAGTACGTGCGCCTCTACACGGCCTCTAGCGAGGCGGAGTGGCGGTCGAACACGCACATCGTGCCCGGCGACACCGCCAACGCCGGCGCCACCACCCGCGCCAACCAGCGCATGGCCGCCTTCACGGGCAGCGCCGAAAATATCCGGCAGCTCCGCGAATTGCTGGCCCACAAAGCCGACCTGACCGGCCTACAAACCAAGCAGCTGGAAACGGCCCTCTACAACGCCGCCAACAACCCCCAGACCGTGGCCGAGGTGGTGAAGCGCCGCATTCAGGCTGAAGCCGCCCAGACCGAAAAGCTGTACGGCTTCGATTACAAGTACGCGGGCAAGTCCGTCACGACCAACGACATCGACGACCTGCTGCGCAAGGAAACCAATCCGCAGAAACGCCAGCAAATCTGGGAAGCCAGCAAGGCCATCGGCCCCACCCTCAAAGAAGGCCTGCTCAACCTGCGCGACCTGCGCAACGAAACCGTGCAGGCCCTGGGCTACCCCGATTACTTCACGTACCAAGCCAGCGACTACGGCCTGACCCGGGACGAAATGATGGCCCTGGTGCGCAAAATCAACACCGAGCTGCGCCCGCTCTACCGCGAGCTGCACACCTACGCCCGCTACGAGCTGGCCAAGAAATACAAGGTAAAGCAGGTGCCCGACTACCTGCCCGCCCACTGGCTGCCCAACCGCTGGGGCCAAGACTGGGGCTCAATGGTGGACGTGAAAGGCCTGAACCTCGACGGCGTGCTGGCCAAAAAAGGCGCCGAGTGGCAGGTGAAGCAGGGCGAGCGGTTTTACCAGAGCCTGGGCTTCCCGGCCCTGCCGGCCTCGTTCTGGGAGAAGAGTAGCCTCTACCCCCTGCCCAAAGACGCGGGCTACAAAAAGAACAACCACGCCTCGGCCTGGCACATCGACCTGAACCAGGACGTGCGCAGCCTGATGAGCGTGGAGGCCAACACCGAATGGTATGAAACCGCCCACCACGAGCTGGGCCACATTTTCTATTACCTAAGCTACTCCAACCCCGACGTGCCGCCCCTGCTCCGCCAGGGTGCCAACCGCGGCTACCACGAAGCCATTGGCTCGATGATGGGCCTGGCCGCCAAGCAAAAGCCCTTCCTGGCCGGCCTGGGCCTGATTGAACCGAACACCAAAACCGACCAGACCCAGCAGCTGCTGAAAGAGGCCCTGAGCTACGTGGTGTTCATCCCCTTCGCCTCCGGCGTGATGAGCGAGTGGGAAAACAGCTTCTACGCCGACAAGCTACCCGCCGACCAGCTCAACGCCAAGTGGTGGGCCCTGTGCAAGCAGTACCAGGGCATGGTGCCGCCCACCACGCGCGGCGAAAACTACCTGGACCCCGCCACCAAAACGCACATCAACGACGACCCCGCGCAGTACTACGACTACGCCCTGAGCTACGTCATCCTGTTTCAGCTCCACGACCACATCGCCAAGAACATTCTGCACCAGGACCCACACGCCACCAACTACTACGGCAACAAGGAAGTGGGCAATTTCCTGCGCGATATCATGCGCCCCGGCTCCAGCCGCGACTGGCGCGTGGTGCTGAAGGAGAAAACCGGCGAAGACCTCTCGGCCCGTGCCATGGTCGACTACTTCCAGCCGCTGATGGCCTACCTAAAGCAGCAGAACAAAGGGCGGAAATACACGATGTAATTCCTAAAGGCTAAAAAGCCGTGTCAGAGATTCATGCCTAACGAAGCCAAGTCTCTCGCGTAGCTTAGAAGCAAGTCGTCTGTCATGCAGAGCACAGCGAAGCATCTTATCAAGTTAGAACAAATAGTTCTAGTGTGATAAGATGCTTCGCTGTGCTCTGCATGACAGGCGATTTTTTCAGACGGTATACCGAAATACTGGGCTCAACATAGAGCTCTTTGCCTAAGCGCTTTGCTACCTAATCACTTCAAAAATCCAGTCGCGCAGCGAGTCCAGCAGTTGGGCTGAGATGATGGCGTCCACGGTGCCGTCGGCGTTGGGCAGGAGTTCGGAGGCGGGGGTCTGGAACCAGTGGTTCACGCCCAGCAGGCGGGTGGTCACTTTCTTGTTGGCTTTCAGACCTTTTTCCAGAGCCACGAGGTTGGTGGGGCTGGCATCGTGGTCGTTGCTGCCATGGACCAGCAATACAGGGCACTGCACATCGGCCAGCGCAGGCTGGGGGTTGAATTTCAGGTAATAGCGGTACCAGGGCGTGGTGAGCTCCGTGGCGCGCCGACGGGTAATGGCAGCGTCCTGGTCGGGGTAGCGCTGGCGTAGCATGTTCACCACAATGGCCTGGGCCTGGTCGTCGTTGGCGGTTTGCCGCACGATGTCCAGCATGATGCGACGAAACTTAAGTGTGGTTTCGGCTTGCTTGCGCTCTTCGCTGCGGGCCTTGAGGCGCTGCTGGGCAATGTAGGTTTCCACCTGCGCCGCGTTGGAACCGCTGGCGCGCAGCTTGTCGGCTTTGCTGAGGACGTCAGCCCACGCCTGGCGCCGCGCGGTCCCGGCCCGGGCGGTATCGGCGGGGTTGGTGATAGGTTCGGCTTGGTGGGCCAGCAGGTCCAGCCCTTCTACTCCCGACGCGGCCAGCGTCACGACGAAGGCGGGCGGCGCGGGTTGGGCGGCGGCCAGCAAGGCCACATTGCCGCCCTCGCCGTGCCCGATGAGGCCGGTTTGGGCGGGGTCGATGCTGGGGCGCAGGCGCAGGTAGTTGAGGCAGGCCTGGGCATCGCGCACGAAGTCGGCGGTGGTGGCCTGGCTGGCGCTGCCGCCGGATTGGCCCACACCCCGGTCATCGTACCGAAACACGGCAATGCCCTGGCGGGCCAAAGAAGCAGCTATCCCCGCAAACAAGCGGTAGTCGCCCTGGCGGGCGTCGCGGTCCTGGCTGCCCATGTCGGATAGCAGCACCGCGGCCGGAAACGGCCCGGCCCCATCGGGAATGCTGAGCGTGCCCGCCAGTCGCACGTTGCCGGGCTGGCTCAGAATGGACACCTGCTCGGTGTGATAGGTATTGGCCGTGGGCCGGGTAATTGGGCTAACCCGCCCGGCCGTAGTCGGCGAGGCTTTTTGGCCCAATACCGCCGCTGGCAGCAACCAAGCCAGCACCGCCCACGGGCCCACCCAACGGAAAATAATTGTCAACATATCAAACTACGCAATGGCACGGCCGCCCCGATTGGGTGAGTCCAGGCTTCTCTAATTCTTTAATAAAACAGTTCCGGCGGGCGCTACGGCAGCAACACCCGGTCGATGACGTGCACCACGCCGTTGGTGCACTGCACGTCGGGAATCACCATGTTGGCCACGCTGGTGCCGTTGCCGCCACCTTTCACCGTCAGCACGCCGTTGGTGAAAGCGCCCAGCACCACCGGTGCGCCGCCCGCCGAAAGCACGGTGGTGCTTTCCGGCAGCTCCGGCGTGAACCTGCCGCCTTGCGCACCGCCCACCACGTGGTTGAGCAACACACTGGTTACCACGGCTACTGGCAGTTTCCGGATGTCCTTGGGCTGGTTGAGGGGCACGTTCAGCAGCACGCCCAGGTCTTTAAAGGCTTGGTCGGTGGGAGCAAAAACGGTGATTGGAGCGCTGCCGGGCGTGGCGGTAAGCGCGCTGGCCAGGTTGCAGTAGAGCACCGCTTCCACCAGAAAGGTCAGCTCAGGCTTCACGAACACGTCGCCGTTGTTGAGGGCCAGGGCCGAATTGAGCACATCGGCCCCCGTGGCCAACAGCACTTTATCAATGGGGTGAATCAGGCCGTTTGAAGCCCGCACATCGGTGCCCAGAATCTTGGAGCCGTTCACGTACAGGCTATTATCGGCCCGCCGGATGATGCGCCGCTGTAGCCCCGCCAACGCCGATGTTGAGCTGCTTCCGGGCGTGAGCGCGCTGCCCGGCAGCGTGCCACTGAACACGTGGTAAAACAGGGTATTGCGCAAAAACGGCTGCTGCAGCACCGTCAGGTCCTGGGCCGAGGTCAGCCCCAGGCGGGCGAAGGCCGCATTGGTGGGCGCAAACACGGTGTAGTTGCCGCCATCGTTGGGGTTTTTGTTGCCGAGCAGCAGGGCCACATTGCCCCGAATGGCGGCGTCTTCCAAGGTCTGGAAGTCGGGATTTGCGACCGCAATGTTGGTGATGGACGGGGCCACTTCCTCATTTTTTGCGCAGCCGCCCAGCAGGAATAAGCTCAACACTAGAGTTGGCAGTAAATGGTATTTTTTTTTCATCGTGCAAAAACTTTACTTCGTCGGGCTAAACTGTAGTTTCATCATAATACCCTGAATACAAACGTATTTAAAAGCCCCACGGATTGCACGAAGGTAAATCCAGGCACCTAAACCCACCCGTAAATTGCAGCGTGGCCAGCTCCGGAAGGGCTGGTTTTTCCTTGCTATCGGGAGCGTAATTCTGTTCCCTAATTTTTCTTCATCCTCTTTTTATGCGAAATTTTTCCGCATTGATTTTAAGTACCTTTTTATGTGGGGCGGCGGCCTCTACCGCGCAGGCCCAAAGCGTGGTGAGCGGCTTTATGGCAGGCAAAGGCCACGGCTCGGTGGTGGTGTCGGGCACCACGGAACGCTACGAAACGGTGTACCTCGCGCCGAAGCAAATCGACGGGGTGCCCATTTTCCAGGAGGTGCGGGTCAATTCGCTCAATCTTTACGCCACCTACGGCCTCAGCGACAAGATTGACGCCATTGTGAGCCTACCCTATATCCAGTCGAAGGGCAAAGCCGCGGGTGCCGTTATCAACGACCTGGATGCCCTCTACTCCACGGCCGGCTACACCAACGTGCGCCAGGGCCTGCAGGACCTCACCGGTATCCTTAAGTTCAAGGCCTACAGCCGGGAAATCGGCAGCAGCATCCTCGACCTGCTGGGCGTGGTCAGCCTGAGCACCCCCATCAGCGATTATCAAACCAAAACGGGCTACGGCTACATCATCGCCATCGGCAACCACGCCACGAAGTACACGGCCGCCGGCGTGGCCCACCTCAAAACCAGCTCCGGGGTATTTGCCACGGGCCAGGTAGGCTACAGCCTGCGCACTGGCCTGGTGCCCAACGCCTTGGTGGGCGAGGCCAAGTTGGGCTACGCCGGCCCCAAAACCTACCTGGAAGGCTTTGCCTCCTTCCAGGAATCAAACGGCGGCACCGACATTTCGGAAGAAGGCTTCAACGGATTTTTCCCGGCCACGCGCGTAAACTTTGTGCGAGTAGGCGCTAGCATCTACCGGCCTTTGGCCCAAGGCTTTGGCGTGGTGCTGGGCGCCAGCACCTACGTGGCCGGCCGCAACCTGGGCAAATCGACCGGCTACTCGGCCGGCGTGTCGTACAACTTCTAAATTGAGCTGATTACAGCGCATAAAAAAAGCCGGGAATTCCCGGCTTTTTTTATGCGCTGTAATCAGGGTTTGCTAATAATTAGCCTCGGTACCCGGCAGGTCAATTAAGATAAATTGAGCGTCCTTTTCGGCGCGGATTTGCACCACGTCGTCGTCTGTCATGCGGGCCTGGTCGTTGGGCCCTAGTTCGGTTCCGTTGACGAAAATAGTGCCTTCCTTGACGTAGATGAAGGTAAGCCGAATGGGGAACGTCTTGAATTCGATTTCTTTGCCTTCGCTCAGGTTGGACCAGTACACGGTGCTGTTCGAATTCATGTACACCACGTCTTCAAGCACTTTCTGGCCCGTCACGAGCGGCACCAATTCGTTTTTATTGCCGGTGGTGAAATCCAGGTCTTTTTGCTCGTAGCTCGGGGCCAGGCCTTTTTGGCCGGGAATAAACCAGAGCTGATATAGGTGCAGGGGCTTGTCCTGGCGGTTGAACTCGGAGTGGGCCAGGCCGGTGCCGGCGGTCATGCGCTGCACTTCGCCGGCTTTGATGGTGGTTTTGTTGCCCATCGTGTCCTGGTGCGTGATTTCACCGTCCAGCACCAGCGTTACAATTTCCATTTCCGAGTGCGGGTGCTGCGGGAAGCCGGACTGCGGCGCCACGCTGTCGTCGTTGAATACCCGCAGCGGGCCGAAATGCATGTTGTCGCGGTCGAAATAATCGGCGAACGAAAACAGGAAATAGCTGCTGAGCCAGGCAGCAGGGGCAGCATGGTGGCGGTCGGCGGCAGAAATGTACTTGAGCATAGGGCAAAAACAAAGGTTGGCGTGAAGCGCATACGCGCCGGCGCGCTGCATAGTTAGCACCCGCCAAAAGCAAAGCCCTTCCGCGGCTACGGAAGGGCTTGCAAAATAGCAATACGAATGTTCTGTTTACGCCTTTTTGAGCAAGGCCACTTGCTGCTGCAAGTCGAGCACGAGGCTGGCCACGCGCTCAAGCGAGAGCTCGGCAATGGGGAACGTGCTGCTGATGTAGCTTTTGGCTTCCCAAATTTCGAGCACGTCGTCCACGTTGATGTCGTAGGGCGAGAAGTTCGGGTTGTCGGAGTGCAGCACAAACATGGCGTTCGAGCGCAGCTTATTAAACAGGCGCTTGAACACGATGCCGTCTTTGCTGCTCACCACCACGCACGGCGTGCCGTCCTTGATGGTAGCCCAATCCTCCACGTAGCGGCCCACAATCACGGTGCCGCTGGAAATGGGAAGCATGGAGTCGCCGGCAATTTCGAAGGCTCGGTACGTGCCCGTCTGCGAAAGCATAGGCAGCCGGAACTTGGGCAGTACCTCCAAGTACTCGGGGTCGGCGTAGCCGTTGAGATAGCCAGCGGCGGCCTTCTGGGGTACCAGCTCAATGTTTTCGTTCTGGTCCTTGTCCACGGTCAGGGCCAAGATGCGGAGCTTGCCCCCGGCCGGTGACGTGGGCGGGTCAGTGTCGTCTTCGCCGTTAATAGCCATGGCGGGCTCCTGGGCGCGCATGGCCCCAATGGCTTTGGCGTTCTTGCGTTTGCTAAAGTCGGTGGTCACCAACTGGTCGAGCGTGATGCCAAACAGACGCGCCATGTTGACGAGCGTGGCTAGCCGGGGCTCGGCGCGTCCTTCTTCGTAGGCGCCCACCAGGGAACGTTTGATGCCGAGCTTGTCGGCCATCTGGGCCTGCGTGAGGGCCAATTCACGCCGGCAAAACTTGAGGTTGGTATTAATCATCGGGAAGGGCAGCAGCCGGGAATGGCGTTGGTCTTAACGCAGATTCGGCTGGTGAAGTTAGCAACGCAGCCGCGAATTTACTAATTCACTTAGCTAATAATTTTCTGCCCACCACTTTAGCGTTGAGCTACTTGCTTACTATTTTTGGCACAGGGGCATTTCTGACCAAATACGGAGGTCCTAGCTGGCTCTGGCAGGCGCACTTGCTAAACAAGCAGCAAGCGGCCAGCCCAGGCTTTATGGTGGTTATTGGCCGCGCAAACGCTTGTGGTACAGTGCCGCCATGCGCAGCTGGAAGTAGTCGTACTTCTCGCGCAAGTGGTCAAACAAGTCGCGCAACGTGGGCTCGCCACCTAGCTGGGCCCGGGCCGTAAAAATCTGAGCCAATTCGGTATCGCTCACAAAATCGTGAATGCGCAGCTCGCGGCCTTTCGCATACGCGTTGTAGAGGTGCGTTTTCACGGTGCTCAGTGCCAGGCCGCGGCGTTCGGAAATATCCTCGGGCGTGAGGCCCATCTGGTGAAACTGGATGGTGGCGTCCTCGGAGTCGCTCACGGGCTTGTCGGCAGCTGCCACGGCGGCGCGGGCGCCCGCCGCCACCCGGGGGCGAGGCGGCTCGCTGAACATGTTGTCCGAATCGGAGGGCACGTACTGCCCGCCGGCGTGCTCCAAAATCAGCTTGATAAAGGACTCGCCGTAGGTCTCGAACTTCTTCATGCCCACGCCCGAAATCCCGAGCATTCCCACCCGGCTCACGGGACGCTCGGCTGCCATTTCCTGCAGCGTGGCGTCGGAAAACACGACGTAGGGCGGCACGCCTTGCTCGTCGGCAATCTGCTTGCGCAGCTTGCGGAGCTTGTCGAACAGCTGCGCCTCAGGCGTACCAATAGTGGCCGTAACGGCCGCCTTCTTGCCGGCACGGGTGGGCTTTTCAGCTTTCTCCGAAGGCTGGAATTTGCGGAGCGGCAAGGTGAGCTGGCCTTTGAGCACCTGGTGGCCGCGCTCGGTGATTTTCAGGGCGTAGCCTTCCTCATAGGCAATGTAGAATAGGCCGTCGTTCAGCATCTGGTGGATGTAGCTGTACCAATCGAGGTACGGCAGGTCGCGGCCCGCGCCGTAGGTTTTGATTTGGTCGTAGCCACCCTGCAGCACGGCCTGGTTGCGCATGCCGCGCAGGATGTCGATGAGCAGGTTGATGGCCACCCGCTCGCGGCTGCGGAACACCGCCGACAGTGCCTTTTGGGCAATAAGCGTCCCGTCGAACGTGGTGGGCGGGTTGCGGCAGATGTCGCAGTTGCCGCAGTCTTCGCCCAGCGTTTCGGAGAAGTAGTTGAGCAGGATTTTGCGGCGGCAGGAGGCGGCTTCCGCAAACTGCTGCATGCGCTCGAGCTTGGCCGTGTTGAGCTGGGCCTGGCGCGCGGGCACGTCCTTGGTCACCATCTCGCGCATCTGCATCACGTCGGCGAAGCTGTAGAACAGGATGGCCGTGCTGGGGGCACCGTCGCGGCCGGCACGGCCGATTTCCTGGTAATAGCCTTCGATGTTCTTGGGCAGGTTGTAGTGCATCACCCAGCGCACGTTGCTCTTGTCGATGCCCATGCCAAAGGCGATGGTGGCCACAATCACCTGAATATCATCCTGCAAGAAAGCTTCCTGCGCCTTGCCCCGCTGCAGCGGCGTGAGGCCGGCGTGGTAGTGGGCGGCTTTCACGCCTTTGGCAATCAGCTTCTGCGAGATGGTTTCGCAGGTCTTGCGCGAGAGGCAGTAGATGATGCCGGGGTCCTGCGGGTGGCGGGTAATGTAGTCGAGCACCGAGCCCACCCGGTCCTGCCCTGGGCGCACCAGCAGGTTGATGTTGGGCCGGTCGAAGCTGGACAAGAACACCTTGGGCTCGTGCAGGTTGAGCTGGGTGATGATGTCGCGCTTCGTGAGGCGGTCGGCCGTAGCCGTGAGGGCGATGATGGGCGTGCTGGGGAAATGATTCCGCAGCTGACCCAGCTGGGTGTACTCGGGCCGAAAATCGTGGCCCCAGCTCGAGATACAGTGCGCCTCATCGATGGCAAACAGGCTGATGTTAACCCGGTTTAGAAACTGCAAAAAGCCATCCGAAAGCAGCTTTTCGGGAGAAACATACAGCAACTTGAGGTAGCCCCCGACGGCGGCCCGTGCAATGTCGTTGGCCTCGGCCTGGCCCACGCTGCTGTTGATGTAAGCCGCGGCAATGCCGTTGGCTTTCAGCGCTTCTACTTGGTCCTTCATCAGGGCGATGAGGGGCGAGACGACGATGCACGTACCCTCCGACACCACCGCCGGTATCTGGAAGCAGACCGATTTGCCGCCGCCGGTGGGCATAAGCACCACGGTGTCCTTGCCGGCCAGAATGTGCTGGATGATTTCGCCCTGCATGGGGCGGAAGTTGTCGTAGCCGTAATACCGTTTCAGGGCCTGGCGGGCAGCGGGCAGCAGGTCGGGCGTGGCGGTAGTAAGGGTGTCGGGCATGGTATTCTTGGGAACCTCACCCCCCGGCCCCCTCTCCAAAAAAGAGGGGGAGCCAGACGGGTATTCTAGTGTGTTGACTTTCAGATTTTCGGCAATGGTGGCAAGCACTTCATCCAATTGATTTAGCACTTGCTGGTTGGTGAAACGCAGTTCGCGGTAGCCTAATTCCTTTAGCGTGAAGGTACGGCCGACATCGTATTCGGCTTGGTCTGGCGTAGCGTGTATTTCACCATCTAACTCAATGATTAGCTTGGCTTCAAGACAGATGAAATCAACGATAAAAAAGTTAATGGCATGCTGGCGTCGGAACTTAGCGCCTAGCTTGGAACCTCGCAGGTATTGCCAAAGCTTTTGCTCAGCAGGCGTTGGTTGCTTCCGGTTTTCGCGAGCGTAAGCTTTGGCTTTGTCCCAGGTGCGAACGGTAGTGGTAAAGATGTGCTCTTGTGGGCCGCCGAACTTGCGAGTAGGCTCTTCCATATGGGGATGTTAGGCGGCGCTGGGGAACCTCACCCCCTGACCCCCTCTCCAAAAAAGAGGGGGCACCGGTTCTGCTTTTTTGTTATCATCAACCAAGCCGTTCGGCTCCCCTCTTTTTTGGAGAGGGGCCGGGGGTGAGGTTCCCACGTATGAGATTCGTTACACCGCTTTCGGCTCCCGCCGCGACCCGCGGTATAGCTCGTACTTCAGCAAGCGGCAGTCTATCGGCCCGTTATAGAGCGGCGTGCGGCGCGCCGTTTTCAGCCCAATGCTCTTGGCAGCTTCCAGATTTCCGGTGAACACGAAGGCATCGTAGCCCTGGAAGTTGGCCTTCAGCGCATCGCCGATGGTTTTGTAGAGGGCGGCCATGTCGGCCTCCTCCCCGATGCGCTCGCCGTAGGGCGGGTTGGTGATGACGATGCCGGGCTCCTGGTTTTTGGGGAGCGTGGCATCTTTCACGTCGCGCACCGAGAGGCGGATGCAGTCTTCCAGGCCGGCGGCGGTGATGTTGGCGGCGGCCATGTCGATGACCTTGGGGTCGAGGTCGGAGCCGGCGATGTAGGCCTGGGGCTCTTCGAGGCGCTGGGCTTTGGCTTCTTCGCGCACCTGGTTCCAGAGCTCGGGGTCGAAGTCGTACCAGTTTTCAAACCCAAACTTACCTTGGTGAAACAGGCCGGGCGCGATGCGCTGGGCCAGCAGGCCGGCCTCGGTGAGGATGGTGGCCGAGCCGCACATGGGGTCGATGAGGGGCTTTTTAGCGTCCCAGCCCGAGAGCAACACGAGGCCGGCGGCCAGCACTTCGTTCAGCGGGGCCTCGTTGGTGTGCTGGCGGTAGCCGCGGCGGTGCAGCGAGTCGCCGGCCGCGTCGAGGCTGAGGATGACTTCGTTTTCCGACATGCGCAGGTGCAGGCGGATGTCGGGGTTGCGGGTGTCCACGTCGGGGCGGCTGCCGGTGCGCTCCCGAAACTGGTCCACAATGGCGTCTTTGGTGAGCTGGGCCACGAACAGCGAGTGCTCGAAGGTAGAGCGGTTGACCACGGCTGTGATGGCGAAGGTTTGGCCGGGGCCGATGAAATCAGCCCAATCGATGCGGCTCACTTCACGGTACAGGCCTTTTTCGTCGGCCGCGTGGAAGGCGGCGAAGGGGCGCAGCAGGCGCATGGACAGCCGGCTCCACAAGGCCACTTCGTAGAGCAGGCGGTGGTCGCCGATAAACTCGACGGCGCGCGAGCCGATGTGCGTGATGTCGGCCCCGAGGTGGTACAGCTCGTCGGCGAGCAATTCTTCCAGGCCGAACTGGGTGGTGGCGGTAAGGTGCATGGGTGCAAAGGTCGGGCTCCGGCAACAGAGTGCCACTTATTTCTACCTTTAGCCACCCAAAAACTCCCAGCATGGCAACCGCACCCCTTATTACTTCTGCTAACACCGCTGCGCCCACCCGCTCCTACGCCGGGCCCATGGTGCTGATGACGACGCTGTTCTTCCTGTTCGGCGCCGTCACCAACTTCAACGACGTGCTCATGCCCTACCTCAAGGACGTGTGCCAGCTCACCGACTTGCAGTCGTCGTTGGTACAGTCGGCCTTTTTTGGGGCATATTTCCTGATGTCGCTGCCCGCCGGCTGGGTGCTCAAAAAATTGGGCTACCAGCGCGGCATTGTGGTGGGCCTGCTCGTGATGGCGGGCGGCGCCCTGCTGTTTGTGCCAGCCGCCGACTCGCGGGCCTTCGGGCTGTTCCTCACGGCCCTGGCCACTTTGGGCGCGGGCATAACGCTGCTGCAAGTGGCGGCCAACCCCTACGTCAGCGTTTTGGGACCCGCGCGCAATGCCGCGGCCCGGGTAAGCATCGTGGGCGTGGCCAACAACTTTGGCGGCAGCCTTTCGCCCCTGGTGGGCGGTCTGGTGCTGTTCGGCGGCTCGGTGGCGCTGAAGGCGCGGCTGGCGGCCCTGCCGGTAGCCCAACGCCTGGGTGAAGAGGCGCAGCTCGTAAAAGGCCCCTACGTTGGGCTGGCTGTTTTTCTGGTGGTCTTGGCCGCCGTCTTTTTCTTCCTGGTAAAGCTGCCCGAGATTGAGGGCATGGAGCCCGAAAACGAAGCCAGTGGCGCCGAGTTGGCTGAGTATGGCACGCTACAGGTGGTGCACCGCGAAAGTGCCCTCGGCTTCCCACACCTCGTGCTGGGCGTGGTGGCCATTTTTGTGTACGTTGGCGTCGAAGTTGGGCTGGGTTCTTTTCTGATTCGCTACGGCGAGTCGCAAGGCATTCAGCAGCTTTCGGCCTTCACCCAGAGCCTAGTGCGCGGGCTAAACGTGGCCACCAACTACACGCTGGTGCTGTTTGGGCAGGAGCCCTCTCCTATTGATACCTCGGCTGGCTTCACCAAAGCGGTGGGCGCGGTGCTGGTTTCCTCGTACTGGTTTGGCTCGCTGGTGGGCCGCTTGGTGGGCATTCCGCTGCTGCTGAAATTCCACAACCGCGCGCTGCTCATTGCCGTGTGCGCGGCCGGCGCGGCCCTGGTAGGCGCCTCCTTGTTGAGCCACGGCGAAACCGCCTTGTGGCTCATCGTGCTCTGCGGCCTGATGAACTCCATCATGTGGCCGGTCATCTTCCCGCTGGCCATCACGGGCCTCGGCCGGTTCACCAAGCAAGGCTCGTCTTACCTGATTATGGCCATTGTGGGCGGCGCTATCATCCCCCCGCTGATGGGCTGGCTCGCGACCAACGGCGGTGGACTGCACGTGGCGTTTGTGGTGCCCATGCTGTGCTACCTGTACTTGCTGTTCTACGCCCTGAGTGGCTACCGCGTGCGGTAGTAATGCTTACTACCCTGTCATCTTGAGCCACTTACCGCTCCTTCAGGTACTCTGGCGGCACGTGGTCTATTAGCCACACGCCGTTGCCGGACTGGTAAAACACACCCCCGGCTTCGTGGAGCGCCTTGGCGTCAATGGCCAAGAGCACGGGGCGGCCCCGGCGGGCGCCTACGCGGCGGGATGTTTCAACGTCGGGCGAGAGGTGCACATGGTGGCGATTCATCTTATGCAGCCCTTCGCGCTGGATAGCTGGCAGCGCGGCCGGAGCCGTACCGTGGTAAAGCACGGCGGGAGGCTTAACCGGCGCAAGCTGCAAATCGACGGTCACGCTGTGGCCCTGCTGCGCCCGGATTCGTTTGCCGCTGGCATCGAAGGCAAAGCGCTGTTTGTCGCTGCCCGTTACCAGTTGAGCTAACTGCTCCCGGCTGAGGCGGACGCCATGCGCGGCGCAGGCCGCCAGCAGCTCATCCACTCCTACCCAGCCGCCTTCCTGCAAGGTGAGGCCGATGGCTGCGGGCGCGTGGCGCAGGTGGCGGCTCAGAAACTTGCTGAGGCGAATGGTTTGCTTGGGTTCCATAATGGCACGGTTGGGTACGGATACGGGGGCCTTACGCCCGAGGCTTGAAAGCTCGCCCCTACCTTTACGGCATGATGCCCGCCCTCGAACAACACGTTTCCCTCCGCCCCTACAACACCTTCGGCCTCGACGTACAGGCCCGCTATTTTGCCCGCTTCACCTCGGCCGACGAACTGCGCCAACTCCTGCAGCTGCCCGAAGTGCAGGCGTCGGAAAAGCTCATCCTCGGCGGCGGCTCCAACCTGCTGTTTACCCAGGATTTCGACGGCGTGGTGCTGAAAAATGAAATCCGCGGGCTGGAAATCATCTCCGAAGACGGCGACACGAATACCGCGCTGGTACGGGCCGGCGCCGGCGAGAGCTGGCACGGCCTGGTTGAATACTCCCTCGACCAGGACCTGAGCGGCATCGAAAACCTCTCGCTCATTCCCGGCACGGTGGGCGCCGCCCCGCTCCAGAACATTGGAGCCTACGGCGCCGAGCTGCGCGACACCTTCGACCACCTCGAAGCCGTTGAGCTGGCTACCGGCGAGCTGCGCATTTTCACGGCCGGCGAGTGCGGCTTTGGCTACCGCGAAAGCGTGTTTAAGAACACCCTCAAAAACCAGTACGTGGTGACGGCCGTGGTGCTGCGCCTGCACCGCCAGGCCAAGCCCAATGTGCGCTACGGCGCCATCACCGAAACGCTGGCCGAGTTGGGCATCGAAGGCGAGCCCACCCCGCAGGACGTGAGCCGGGCCGTGGTGCACATCCGCCGCTCCAAGCTGCCCGACCCGGCGCAGGTCGGCAATGCGGGCTCGTTTTTCAAAAACCCTGAGATTTCCCAGGCCAAGTTCGACCACCTCAAAAGCGAGTACCCCGAGCTGCCCGGCTACCCCGTACCCGGCGGCGTGAAGGTGCCCGCCGCCTGGCTTATTGAGCGGGCCGGCTGGAAAGGGCTGCGCCGCGGCCCCGGCGAAGGCACCCACGGCGTGCACGACCGCCAGGCCCTGGTGCTGGTGCACCACGGCGGCGCCACCGGCAACGAGCTGCGCCAACTTGCCGAGGAAATTATCGCCTCCGTACGCCAGCAGTTCGGCGTGGAGCTACATCCGGAAGTTAACATTTTGTGATTTAGTAGCACTGAGGTTAAGCCCAATATTAATAGCGATAAATGGCTAATAATGTTGAATTTGTTCTGAACTTTGCAATAGCTCCCCTTTGGTCGGTCTACCTATTTTGCAATTTATGACTCTGAACAACTTGCTCCTCTTAGCCGCCTTGGTTTCTGGCTCTTCCGTTGCGGCCAGTGCCACGCCACCCGCCGCGCCGGTCCTCACCCTGAAAGCCGCCCGGGCCCTGGGCGCAGGCAGCACCGTCACGGTGCGCGCCGTGGTTTTGAACGGGGCCGAGATGGGCAATATTCGCTACGTGCAGGACGGCGAGGCCGGCCTGGCCCTCTACGCCCAGCCCACCAAGCTGCCCGGCTACGGCGAGCTCCGGGCCGGCGACAGCATTCAGGTAACCGGCCAGCTCAAGGTGTACAACGGCTTGCTGGA
The DNA here is from genome assembly GCF_020711255.1 of Hymenobacter plasmatis. Classification (GTDB taxonomy): domain Bacteria; phylum Bacteroidota; class Bacteroidia; order Cytophagales; family Hymenobacteraceae; genus Hymenobacter. The sequence goes on along the minus strand of NZ_JAJFAW010000003.1, from coordinate 208,410 downwards.
AATGGACCCCGTGGCCTCGTTCCACAAAATTGCGGGCGGCTTGCGGCTGCACGCCATACCGGTGCCCATGGCGCAGGTGAGCACGGCATTCATCGAGGCCAACGAAAGCCGCCTGCTCGACATTAAAGGCGTTTCCCGCCTGGCCACGCCCACCGGCCCCCCCGCTACTGCCTTCAGTGGCAATGCCAACTACCTGCTCGATGGTCAGGCTGGGGCCCTCATGCGGGTAGGTGCCGCCAGCACCGGCCCCGACGGCCTGGTAAACGCCACGCCGCCCACCGCCGGCAGCTTTGACATCCGGGGTATCTTGAGCCAGTTTGCGCCGGGCGGCACCGGGGGCTACCAGCTGCTGCCCCGCCTGGCGTCCGATTTGGTACTTGGCGGGGGACTGCCGCGCCTCACCGAGGAGCCCGTGCCCGTCGACGTTAACCCCACCGGCTTCACCATTGTGTATTCCACGCTGAACCCCGGCGACACCCGGGTGCGCTACGGCCTCACGGCCAAAGAGCTGAAAGAAAGCCGGGTAGATGCCGCCCTCACCACCCGCCACAGCCTCACGCTCACCGACCTGCTGCCGGGTACCACTTACTACGTGGAAGTAAGCTCGCGCAATGCCGCCGGCACCGAAACCGCGGCCCCCGTGCCGTTTATCACGGGCAGCGGCAAGCGGGCCCGCGTGGGCGCTAAAAATTAGCCTAACCCGCGGCCCCGGCTATGCCGGCCAAGCTCGGCTGTGTTGCTGTAATTCAGCATCTTTGTAGTTCGGCTCAATCCTTTAGTTCGGCTCAATCCTTCGCTTTTTCCACTCCCACTTTTTGCCTTCATGAAGAAATTTACTCTGCTGGCCTTGCTGGCGTGCGCTACTTCGTGGCACGCCGTCAAAGCCCAAACCCCCATTACCATTGCGGCGGCGCGGGCCCAGGCCCCTGCCACCAATACCACCGCCGGGCCCACCGTAACCGTGACCGGCATCGTGACCAACGGCAACGAGCTGGGCTCCACCGTGAGCACCATCCGCTACATTCAGGACGGCACCGCGGGCATTGGCGTGTACACCTCCACCAGCGGCACCACCGGCGCCCTGATTGGCAGCCTCGTGCCCGGCGACAGCATCCTGGTAACGGGGGGCTTGAAAATGTTCCGCGGCTTGCTGGAAATTGACCCGATTAGCTCCGTGACGGTGCTGGCGGGCAACCGCAAAGTGCCGGCACCGGTGGTGTTCACCGCCGCCAACTTTTCGGCGGCCTACGCCGAGAAGTACGAAGGCCAGCTGGTGCGCCTGAACGGGTTGACGTCGGTAAATACCACCGGAGGCGCCCTGGTTACGGCCTTCACCGCCAACACCACCTACCGCCTGAACAACAACTCCACGCTGGTAACCTACGTCAACGCCAACTCTACCGGCCCCAACGGCCTGGTGGGCAAGCCCAGCCCCACGGGCACGTTCGACGCGGTAGGCGTGCTGAGTCAGTACGCTTCTACTTCTGCCGGCACTACCGACGGCTACCAGCTGCTCAACCGCACCTACGCCGACTTTATCCAGGGCAACACGCCCAACCTGACCAGCAACCCCGTGCCGTCCAACATCACCACCACGGGCTTCACTGTTAGCTTCAACACCCAGAACAGCGGCGACACCCAGGTGCTGTATTCCACTTCGCCCACGCTCTCGCCGGCTACTACCGTCACAGCCGCCGGCCAGCAGGGCACTCAGCATTCGGTGGCCATCAGCGGCCTGCTGCCCGCCACGGTGTACTACGTGCAAGCCGTTTCGGTGAATGCCACCGGCCGCTCCGAGTCGCGCGTGACGCCCATGATTACGGCGTCGCTCTCGTCGGGCCGCATGAAAACCTACTTCACCAACACGGTGGACAACACCTTGGCGCTGCCCAACAACAACGCCGTGTACCTGCCCAGCGGCCACGTGGCCGACACCCTGGCCGCCTACATCGACCGGGCCCAGCAGACGCTCGACATCACCATCTACAACTGGAACAGCCCCGTGATTCTGACGGCCGTAAACGCCGCCTACGCCCGCGGCGTGCAGGTGCGGGTCATCTACGAAGACGACAACTCCAACTTCAGCATCGCCCAGCTCACGCCCGCCATTCCGCGCATTTTCCGCCCGGCCCAGGCCGGCAGCACCGGCAGCGCCATCATGCACAACAAGTTTGTGGTGATAGACGCCAACAGCACCAACGTCAACCGCCCCATGGTCTGGACGGGCTCTACCAACTGGACCCCGGCCCAGCTCAGCACCGACCGCAACAACGTGGTAACCATTCAGGACCAGAGCCTGGCCCGGGTGTACACCATGGAGTTTGAGGAAATGTGGGGCAGCAGCACCACTACGCCCGGCACGGCCCTGTTTGGCTCGCGCAAAACCGACAACACGCCCCACTACCTCGTCATTGGCGGCAAGAAGGTAGAGTCGTGGTTCTCGCCGACCGACAACGTGAATGCCCGCCTCATCGAGACTATTCGCACCGCCGACTACGACCTGCACGTGCTGTCGATGCTCGTTACCCGCACCGACATTGGCCGTGCCATCGCCGACCAGGTAACGCTGCGCAACATTGCCCAGTGCTCCGACGGTCTCACCAATGACACCAGCGGCGTGGCCGGCTTCGTGTTCCGCACCATCCGGGGCGGCGGCCTGGGCAACCGGTACCTCTATGACCACCTCACCGGCATCATGCACCACAAAACCCTGATTGTGGACGCCGGCGCTTCGCAGTCGGACCCCACGGTGTTCGTGGGGTCGCACAACTGGACGGCCTCGGCCGACACGGAGAACGACGAAAACACGCTCGTCATCCACGACGCCCGCATCACCAACCAGTACTACCAGGAGTACGCCGCCCGCATTGCCAACCAGAACCAGGGCATCACGGCGTGCCGCCTTGTGCTGGCCACCCGCGCCGGCACCGTGCAGGCCAGCACCATGCAGGCCTACCCCAACCCCACGCGCGGCAGCTTTAATCTGCACCTGGCCAGCACCACAGCCCGCACCGCCAGCATTGTGCTGCGCGATGTGACCGGCCGCGTGGTGCTCGAGCGCACCCAGTCCTACACCGGCGCCGACCTGACCATCGACGCCACGTCGCTGAAGTCGGGCTTATACATGGTGCAGGTGATGACGCCTGAGTCGGTGCAAACCAGCCGCGTGGTAGTGGAGTAATTTCCCGCAATTGTTGCTTTCGAAAAAGGCGGCTCCTGAATCAGGAGCCGCCTTTTTTGCTTTATAGTGCACTAAGAATCTCAAGCTAGACTGTTTCAAATAAGTTAATATCAGTCTTCATTTTCGCACTGTGGTTCATTACATTTTTCGAGAAAATATGTTTGAATTTCTCTATTGTTTTAGCTGGTATCTTTTTAAACAATGACGGTGACATAGCCCAGAATTCTAGTCTTAATACCACAAAATCGCTTAGTTCTTTTTTCAGCTTTTTATTCTTCAAATACGAGAGCTTGTTTGTTACTCGTTTTGTCCAACCGCAAGGAAAATCTGTATGATAACCCGATATAAAGTATGAATCCTTCTTGTATGGGAAAAGATTGATAAATGATGTAGTAAAAGGAAAAGACAAACTGTCTTTCCATGCTTCATAAGGTAGATTGTGAGGATTTGAGTCCTCAAGTTCATTTACGTTTAAAGGGACAGAAATGCAAAGCTCAATTTTAGGCAGTTTAACAGTGGTGAAGTTAAAACTGCTTAAATCGCCAGAATCAATGGCTTTCTCCATCTCCTTTTTAAAGAAGTTTAGATTCTTTACCCCACTCTTGTAACCATCAATTAGGGATGCAAATTGAAGCTGCGAAACTGGGTCTAATTTCAAACTTACTTCACTAATCCATTCGATTGATACTTCCTTTCGCCTTATCTCTTGACATAAGCCGCGATATGAGAATAGACACTGATGTAAAGGTTTATAAAAGTCTAAAAGGTTATCATTTTCAATTTGTGCAAAGATTAAACTATCATGTTTATTACAAAACCCATTAAATGTGTAAGACTCATTTACACCTACACTTCTAAAGGAAAACATTCCTTTTTCTTCTAACTCAATAATGCTTGTCGCTCGCATTTCAACAAGGTGATTGTCCTCTGACATTTGTCTTAGAATTCCGTTTTTTTGCAGAACGTGCGATTTAATTGCTCTATCATGACAGCCTGAATACATACATGTCCTTTTCTTGCTAATTGCTGCCATTCTTATGGACTGCAAATCACTTTTTGTCTTAGTATCCATGATGAGAAAAGGTACTTAGTTACTTCAGCACCGCTATGGTCACGCCATCCCCGCCCCTATCGGCGTGCTCGTCGCCCACGCTGGCCACGGCGCGCTGTGAGCGCAGATAGTCGCGCACCACTTGCCGGAGCACACCGTTGCCGCGGCCGTGCAGGAACTTGATTTCGGGCATGCCCAGCATCACGGCGTCGTCCACGAAGCTCATGGTTTTGGTGAGGGCGTCTTCGGCGCGCTCGCCGCGCAGGTCCAGCGTGGGGCTGAATCCGGCCATGCGGTCAGTAATGTTCACGCCGTTGCCGCCGGAGCTGCCGCCGCTGAGCTTCGATTTCTTGGCTTTGGCCGCCTGCTCCCGCTCGCGGATTTCGGCGCGGCCCAACTTCTCAAGCTGGCTGATTTTCACCAGCGTTTTCAGCCCACCGAAGAGGACTTCGGCGGTTTTGCCTTTCACGCTGACCAGCTCGCCGTGCCCTTCCTGGCCGAACAGGGCCACTTTGTCGCCGGGCTGGAGGTCGCCGGCTTCGGCGCGCTCGCGGGTGGCTTTGGGCTTGGGTGGCTCAATTTGCAGTTCGGTGCGCACGAAGGTATCCAGCTTCTCGCGGGCCTTTTTGTTGATTTCCTTATCGGCCTGCCCGCGCCGGATTTCGCCAATGGTGGCCTCAATCTGCTGGTTGGTATTCTGCAGCAGGGCTTTGGCCTGTTGCTTGGCGTTGCGCAGGGTTTCGAGGCGCGTGTCTTCGAGGTGCTGCTTGAGGTCGGTGTATTCCTGGGCGGCGCGTTTGAGGCGCTTTTCTGCCTTGGTGGCTTCGGCGGTGCGGGCTTCGAGTTCGGTTTTCTCCTTTTCGAGGCCTTCGAGCAGGCGGTCGTAGCGGATTTTGTCTTTGCCCACCAGCTGCGATGCGCGCTCCACCACGCTCTTGGGCAGCCCAATTTTCCGGGCAATTTCGATGGCAAACGAGGAGCCCGGCTTGCCCACCTCCAGGCGGTAGAGCGGCTGCAGCTTCTCGGGGTCGTAGCGCATGGCGCCGTTCACGAGGTGCGGGGTGCGCTCGGCGAAGTTCTTCAGGTTGGTGTAGTGCGTGGTGATGACGCCGTAAACGCGGGCCTGGTTGAGCTGGTCGAGCACGGCTTCGGCAATGGCGCCGCCCAGGCTGGGCTCGGTGCCGGTACCAAATTCGTCAATCAGCACCAGGCTTTTCTTGCCGGCCAGCAGCAGAAACTGCTTCATGGCCAGCAAGTGCGACGAGTAGGTACTCAGGTCGTTTTCCAGGCTCTGCTCATCGCCAATGTCCAGGAAAATATCCTCAAACACGCCGGCTTCGGAGTTGTCGGCGCACGGGATGAGCAGGCCCATCTGCAGCATGAACTGCACCAGCCCCACCGTTTTCAACGCCACAGATTTACCACCGGCGTTCGGGCCCGAGATAATCAGGATGCGCTGCTCGTGGTTCAGCTCCAGGTCGAGCGGCACCACTTCGCGGGGGTCGCCATTTTCGCGCTTGTGCTGGGCAAAGGCCAGCTGCAGCAGCGGGTGGCGTACGCCGTGCCACTTCAGCAGCGGCTTGTTGTGCATCACCGGCAGGCGGCAGTCAAGGGCGACGGCCAGCCGGGCTTTGGCCCGAATGAAGTCGAGCAAGCCCAGGTACGAATAGGCGCGGCGCAAATCGGGCAGGTGTGGGCGCAGCTGGTCGGTGAGCGCCGTGAGAATGCGAATCAGCTCGCGGTGGTAGGCGTTGTCGAGGTCCTTGATGTCGTTGTTGAGCTCAAAAACGGCTTCCGGCTCAATAAACACCGTCTGGCCCGAGGCGGACTCGTCGTGAATCAGGCCCTTCACCCGGCGCTTGTGTTCGGCTATCACGGGCAGCACCAAGCGGCCGCCGCGGATTGTAGGCTCGGCATCGCCCGGAATCCAGCCCTCGGCCTTGGCGTGGCGCAGGATGCCGGCAATCTGCCGGCGCAGCTGGCCCTGGCGCGCAATCAGCTCCTGCCGAATCTGGCGCAGCAGCGGCGAGGCGTCGTCGCGCACCTGGCCTTCGTCGTCCACCACTTTGTCCATGGCGGCCAGCAAGTTGCGGTCTACCTGCACGCCTATGCCCAGCAGGCGCAGCGTGGGGTACAAGCCGGCATCGGCCTGGGTGAAAAACGTGAGCGCCTGGCGGATGGTCCGCAAACTCATTTTCACCTCAAAGAAGGCCGCTACGTCGAGGTAGGCGCCGGGCAGAGCCGCGCGCTTGAGGTGGGCCTGGGGGTCGTAGTAGTGCGAGGCGGGGAAATCGGCGCCGGAGCGCAGCAGGTAGGCAAACTCATCAGCCTGTTGCAGCAGTTTCAGCAGGGGCTCGTGCTTGGTTTGGAACTCCATGCGGGCCACGTACTGCCGGCCCAAGGCGGAAAGGCAATTGGCTTCGAGCTGCTCGCGCAGCGTGGTGAAGCCTATTTTTTGTTCGAAGTTTTGGGGTAGCAGCAAGAAAGTAGTCTTTCGATATTCAGGATAGGATGCGAAGGTAAACACCCGGCGGGGTGGGAAAGATTCGCCGTTTCGGAGAAGTTCGCGTGTTGGAAGAAGAATGTCGCGCTTTGCATAACAATCCAAGGGGTGCGCTTCGGAGGGGATATGCGTCAGGAGATGGGTTGCCGCTGAAGTACAGCAAATAAGCCACTCCCACAAAGCCAAGACAAATCCGTTACAGCCGTTGCAATTCCCTGCGGCGGTTCCACCACACCAGCGCATATAGGGTAAATAGCAGGCCACCTACTATCAAACCACCCCACTGGCCTTCAGAGACAAAGGGCTGTCTCACCAACCACCAGCACCGCCAAGCCAGCAGGAAAGCGGCGCCTAGCAGCAAAGCTATAGCGCGACGCTGGTCAAGTAAGCCGAGGTTACGAATTGGTGGCTGGTTCGGGTGTTCCCGCTGAAATTGGGCCACGGCCAACTCAAGATGATGCTGCAACTGCCCCATGGGGCCAAATCCCTTCGGGTGAAGTTTGTAGTTGAAATGCAGGTGCAACGGACGTCCTGCCCGGGGCCGGAGCGTCACTCCCGAGCTGCTGTCGATGCTATACGAAGCAAGGTCCACAAAATTGAAGCGCTGCTCACAACCCACAACACCGGGCCGCACTGTCAGTCCGGCATCGTCGACAATGACCACAGCTGATTCTCGGCTGAACCGATTGGCAAGCCATTCGGGCAAAATGAAAAGCCCGATTAGAAAAAGGACCCCGCCCCCGGCCCCCAACACGAGATTTCGATTGACCAATAGGGCCACGCCAATCATCGAGATAAAAATCACAACCACCATGCCCAAAGCGAGCAATGTCGCCTTCCAACGGTTGGTCAGAGTGAGGGTAATTTGCCGTTCCATCGCGCTTGGCGTTTTATACTCGGCTACTTATCCACCCCCGCCCCAAACAGCGCAAAATCGTACTTCACCGGGTCCGTGGGGTCCAGTAATCGCAGATTAGCTGTGAGCTCCTCAGCGGCTTGCCAGTCCACCAGCTTGCGGGTGAGCAAACCCAGCGGGCGGGCTTGGCGCTCCACGTGCAGGTCGATGGGCATGATGAGGTCGGCCATGGAGAGCCGGGTCCAGAGGCCGAAGTCGACGCCGTGGCTGTCGCGGCGCACCAGCCAGCGCAGGTACATGTTCACGCGCTTGCAGGCCGAGCCGCGGGCCGGTGTGGCCACGTGCTTGCGGGTGCGGCCGGGCGCATCGGGCAGACTAAAAAACAGCGTGTGAAAGCCTTCCAGCCGCTCCCGCTGCGTGGCGCCTTGCAGGAACGCCGTTTCCAGCGTGTCGTTGGCCCCGTACCACCAGCGCAGCCAGTGCACGAAGTACAGCAGGTCGGTATCGCAGAAGGTGCGGTGGCAGAAGCCCAGCAGGCGCTTCAGGTCCTCGTCCTGGTGCTGGGTGATGAACTGATACGGTGCGTCGTCCATGCGGCGCAGCAGCTCGTTGCACTTGTTGATGATGGTGGGCCGCTGCCCCCAGGCCAACAGCGCGGCAAACAGCGCACTGATTTCCACGTCCTGCCGCTGCGTAAAGCGGTGCGGAATCTGGATGGGGTCGTTGGCGATAAACTCCGGGCGGTTGTACCGCTCGTATTGCGCATCGAGCTGCTCGCGAAGTTGGGCTATTTTCAAGGCTGGTGGCAGATGCTTGTAAAGTAAAGGCTGGTTAAAAAACAGTCATGCTGAGCGAAGACGAAGCATCTCGTATGCCATTTGTCATGCAGAGCGGAGCGAAGCATCCTCTCACCGCCGAACGAATCGTTATAGCGTGATAAGATTCTTCCTTCGTCAGCATGACAAGCGGCGCGGTAGAGATGCTTCGCCTTCGCTCAGCATGACGTGCTTGGGCCCTTGTTAATTCCGCTGGTCAGCTTACTGCGGGATGTAGTTGGTTTCTACTCGGAAGCGCGAGTCGGCCGTGCCCAGCTTTTGCATGGCCCGGGGCGAGAGGCGCACCAGAATGTTGTTGTTCTCGCCGGTGTCGGGCAGCTTGCCAATCACGCGCACGTACACCGAGAGGCCGTTCATGCTGTTTTTCACTTGCATAATGGTGCCCACCGGAGCCGTCTTGTGCAGAGCCAGATACTTGTCTGTCACGCTTTTGTCGATGGGCGCGCCCAGGCCATTTTCTACCACGCGGGCCAGTACTTCGCTGGCGCGATTGGGGGTGCGCTCTTCTTTCTGGGTTTCCTCTTTCTCCTTTTCGGCCGGGGCCGCAGGCGTCACGGTCGCAACCTGGGCTGGCTTGTCCGGCGCCGGAGCAGGGGTTTTCGTAACCGGCGTCGCGGGAATAGCCTCCAGCTCGGCGGGGCGCACCGGAGCCGGCTTGGGAGCCGAGGCTGGGGCGGCGGTGGCTGCCGTGCTAGCCTCCGGGGCCGTGAGCACCAATTGCTGGCCTACGCGCACCTTGCCACTGGCGGGCAGTTTGTTCAGCTTAATCAGGTCGTCGGGCGAGAGCTGGAAGCGCCGGGCAATGCCGAACAGCGTTTCGCCCTTGGCCACGGTGTAGCGGTCCGGTACCGGGCCACCGGCCGGAGCGGCCGACGCCGGTGCTGCAGCCGGGGCTTTGCCGGTGGCCGGCGCAGCGGCTTTGCCAGCCGCCGGGCGGGGCACGTATACTATCTGGCCGATGCCCAGGCCATTTTTAATCTGCGGGTTGGCGGCGGTGAGCTGGTCGAGCGACACGTGGTAGCGGCGCGAGAGGGCCGACAGCGTTTCCCCGGCCGTGATGCGGTGCTTCACAAAGCGCTGGCCCCCGCGAAACTCCACGCCAATGGAGTCGGTAGGCGCGCTTTTCGAGTGGCCGGCTTTTGCAGGACCCGGCCCGCCCAGCGCCAATAACGTTAACAGTGAAAGTACTATAGTCATAAAATCAACCTTGCGAAATCCATACCACCCCTGCCCATAGAACCTATTGACCGGCCAGTAAAGACAAAATAACGCAAAAACTACCGGTCAATTGGCGCCAGCTTATTTTAAATTGAAGCTCAAGCCTAGGTTGGGCTCAAACCGCCGCCACGAAACTGGCGTTGCGGAAGCTCATCCAGACATCCAGCTCAACTTTGCCTGCCTCCTTAAAAAAGCTGAAACGGCAGGCTGCTGGAAATTGAGCTGAAAGCCCCGGCACTTGTCCCGCAGCACCAAGCGCCACAAAGCTCTCCAGGTCCGTTCTTTGAGCCAGCTTTTTGCGCGCCTCTCCCTTACCCCTCCTTCCTTTCGCATGGTTCTTGGCCTCATTCCCGCCCGTTTTGCTTCTACTCGCCTGCCCGGCAAGCCCCTCGTTGACCTGGGCGGCCTCAGCATGATTCAGCGGGTGGTGGCACAGGCCAAGCAAGCCAATCTGGCCCGCGTGGTAGTAGCCACCGACGATGCGCGCATCCTCGAGCACGTGCGCAGCTTTGGGGGCGAGGCCGTGCTCACGCACCCCGACCATCCCAGCGGCACCGACCGGCTGTGGGAGGCCTTCCAGCAATTGGGCAGCCCGCCCGAGGTGCACTGCATTGTCAACATCCAAGGCGATGAGCCATTTGTTCACCCTGCCCAAATCAACGCCTTGGCCGACTTATTCGCCGACGAGGCCACCGCGCCAGACATTGCCACGCTGGTTAAGCCCGTGGTTTCGGAAGAGGAGCTGTTCAGCCCGCACCTGCCCAAAGTGGTGCTCAACCAGCGCGGGCACGCCCTGTATTTCAGCCGCCACCCCCTGCCCTACCAGCGCCAGCGCGGCACAGCCGAGTGGCTGGCCCACCACCGCTACCTGCGCCACCTGGGCCTGTATGCCTACAAGCCAAGTGTGCTGGAGCAGCTCACCCAGCTGCCCGTATCGCCCCTCGAAGCTGCCGAAAGCCTCGAGCAGCTGCGCTGGCTGGAGGCCGGCTTCCAAATTGCCTGCGCAAAAACAGAGCTCGATGCGTTCGGAATAGATACACCCGAGGACGTGGAAAAAGCCCGCGCCCGCTTGGCCGCACTTTAGCCCTCGACGCGGCTCACCACTTCTTTTTCGGGAGTAGCCTCGTGGCGTTCCTCGCGCATTTCCCGCGACAGGAAGTAGTTGAGCGCCGTCCGGATTACGGCGATGGCGCCGAGCTTCCCAATCTGCTCCCAGCTTGGCGCAATGGCCGTGGAGAGAATATCGGCGCCCAGCTGAAACTCCAGCGCCAGGGCCAGGTACCGCGCCAGCGCTAATCGAATGGCCGTAAAATCTGCCGTTTGGCGCTTGGCCAGGGCCTTCACCAGCAGCCAGCCCGCGCTTAGAATGCCCAGCGCAATGATGGTGGCGCCTACGGTTTCCACGCCCAGCTTCAGCCACAGCACGGCACTGATAACGGCGCTTTCGGCCTGGCCGTGCAGCGACGTTATATCATGCGGGGCTTCGGGGAGGTTGGGAAATTGGAGCATAGCAGCGGGCTAGGGAAAAGCAGTGGAGCTGAAAAGAGGGGGGCAAGTACGAGGCGGGCCAAAGTTGAGCCAACGGCCCTTAGCCGCCGGCCTTTTTGGCCTTGTACCCCTCTTTCAGCAGCACCTCCAGCACCTTGTCGCGGAAGTCGCCCTGCACCAGGATTTCGCCGTCCTTGGCATTGCCGCCCACGCCGCACTTGGTTTTGAGCAGCTTGCCTAGGGCTTGCAAATCGGCATCGGTGCCCACAAAGCCCGTGACCAGCGTCACCTGCTTGCCGCCGCGCTGCTTTTTATCGAGCTGCACGCGCAGCTGTTGCTGCTGGGGCGGCAGCGTAGTGGCAGCGGCTGCCTCATCGGTTTGATAAGTAAAATCGGGGTTGGTGGAGTACACCACGCCCTGCCTTTGGTTTTTATCAGCTTTCATAACAGCAAAACTTTAGCACATCTGGTATCTGGCTTCCTTACACGGCCACGGCCAATGCCATGGGCAGCAGTTCAATTACAAACTCGGTATCGTGCCCCAGGTAGTCGCCATCGACGTGGAAGCCAATGGGCGACTGGGCCGTGACCCGGCCGCGCGCCACTCGAAAGTAGTCGGCGGCGTTGGATTGGGGCAGGTTGCCGAGGGCCATGCCCAGGCTCACCTTCATGGCCCGAATCACGGGCAGGGCATCAATCAGGCACACGTCGAGCAGGCCGTCGCGCAGGTCGGCCAGGGGCGCGATGTAGGCGTTGTTGCCGTACTGCGAGGCATTGGCGAAGGCCAGCACGTAGCAATTGGTTTCCTCCACCTGCCCGTCCAGCTCAACCCGCACCGGCACCGGCAGGTAGCGGCGGTACTCGCGCAGCGTTACGCGCAGGTAGGTGCTCAGGCCGCGCGAGCCGGCCAGGGCAAAGTGCTGGCTCACGTGCGCATCAAACCCCAGCCCGGCCGTGCAAAAAAACGGGTGGCCGTTCATCAGCCCCACATCCATGCGGCTGAAATCGGGCGTGGCCAGCCGCCGCAAGGCCGCCGGCAAGCCCAGCGGCACCTTCAGGTGGCGGGCCAGGCCATTGCCGGAGCCCTGCGGCACAATGCCCAGGGCCGCATCTGTGCCCAGCAGCCCCCGCCCTACTTCGTTGATGGTGCCATCGCCGCCCACGGCGGCTACTACCTCGAAGCCTTCGGCCGCGGCGTCACGGGCTAGCTCCACGGCGTGGCCGGCCGCTTGGGTAAGGCGAATTTCATAGCTGCCTTCCAGCGCGCCAAAATGCTGCGCTATCAGCGCCGGCATGTCGTAGCGGCGGCTGGGCCCGGCAATGGGGTTCAGAATAAAACAGGTCTTGGGCATGGGCAACGCCCAGCGCGTGCTTGGCGAATGATGAAAAAAGATGTAGGCCAGGCTGGATACGACCTGGCGGCATGAAAAAACGCCGCCCGCCCCGCCACGAATGGCAAAGCGAGCGGCGTTTTTTACGAGTGCAGCAATTAACCGTTCATCTGCTCGCCGAGCTTCTGAATCAAATCAGCCGTGCGGGTCGAGTAGCCGAATTCGTTGTCGTACCAGCCGATAACCTTGGCCAGCGTGCCGTTGGCCGAAGTCAGCTCCGAATCGAAGATGCAGCTGTGGGGGTTGCCCACGATGTCGATGCTTACCAGCGGGTCGGTAGCGTACTCAATGATGCCTTTCATGGGGCCTTCAGCAGCCGCTTTCAGGGCCGCGTTGATTTCCTCTTTCGTCACTTCCTTTTTCAGGATAACGGTCAGGTCGGTCATCGAGCCATCCGGAACGGGCACGCGCATGGCGAGGCCGTCGAGCTTGCCTTTCAGCTTGGGCAACACCAGGCCCACGGCTTTGGCGGCGCCGGTGCTGGTGGGGATGATGCTGTAAGCAGCAGCGCGGGCGCGGCGCAGGTCCTTGTGAGGTGCGTCCTGCAGGTTTTGGTCCGAAGTGTAGGCGTGCACCGTGGTGATGTAGCCTTTCTCAATGCCGAAGGCGTCGTCCAGCACCTTGGCCATTGGGGCCAGGCAGTTGGTGGTGCAGCTGGCGTTGCTCAGGATGGTTTCGTTGCCGGTGAGGATGTCCTCGTTCACGCCCAATACTACCGTGGGGATGTTGCCGGTAGCAGGGGCCGAAATCACGACCTTCTTGGCACCAGCCGTGATGTGCTGGCCCGCGCCGGCTTCGTCTACGAAGCGGCCCGTAGACTCCAGTACCACGTCAACGCCCATTTTGCCCCAGGGAAGCAGCTTGGGGTCGCGCTCGGCCAGGGCCGCAATGCGCTGGCCGTTTACGGTCAGGCTTTCCTCGTCGTAGCTCACGGTGCCATCGAAGCGGCCGTGTACAGAGTCGTATTTCAGCAGGTGAGCCAGCGTCTTGTTGTCGGTCAAGTCGTTGATGGCGACAATTTCTACGTTGTCGCGGCCAAGCAGCGACTTGAAGGTGAGACGGCCGATGCGGCCGAAGCCGTTGATGGCGACTTTGATTTTTGCCATTGGAAAACTGGAAAAATAGGTGTCTGGCTGCCACGCTGGCAGCCGGTTAAAACGCGGGGCGAAGATAGCAGGACCAACGCGGGTTCGCTAACATCGGGAAATAGCAGTGCCATGTTTGCTCCGCTCCCACCCCATCCCCGCTCCACAACGGCTACATTTTGCCAACGCCAGCCCAATCGCGGCAGCTCAGAAAACGGATTGAAATATTTTTGAGCCTGAAAAACAACGCACTTTACTCGGCTCAGCACTTTTTTTTACCTCCTGACTTGCACGGAAAGGAGCGCGCCGTATCTTTGCACCACCAAAACAAACACGGTCCGTTCGTCTAGGGGTTAGGACAGTAGATTTTCATTCTACCAACAGGGGTTCGATTCCCCTACGGACTACAAGAAAGCCACCTCCAAAGGGTGGCTTTCTCTTTGTGTATCAACCAGTTACATTGGCATCACCTATTGTTGTGTTACAGGAATAGAACGCTTGTATCACAATGATTTTTTCGGGTCTCACTGATAAATACAAAAGCAGTTGCGCCATATTGGTATTTGAAAATGGCTTTGAAAGGCGTAACGGGGTTCGTATTTCTTGAATCAGCCCATTACCTAATGGAGTTTAGATGTCAGAATATTTGCTACTGACCCCGGGCCCTACAACCTTGGCTTAGCACTTTCAGCCAGTCACTCATGAACCAATCAGGCGGACTTGTGTCAGACTGCCCTCCCACGCGGCTGGAGGCAAAAGGAACGCTATTATAGCAGCCCAGCCATACTCATTGTCGAGTCATAGAAGCCGACTGTAGCTTGAGGGCAGCGCTTGGGCTGAGCACTTCCAGCATAGTGGAAAAGGCACCACGTCCTATGTTAGCCGTGCTTGCTCCTCAATTTCGCGTCGCCGCTGCTGGAAGCGGAGCAGCCCAATGAGCATGACCACGATGGCAGCAGCCACAGCCCCGTAGCCCAGCAGGCCAGAGCGCACAGGGTGCAGTTGAATAAGGACCAACCCGAAGCCGAGCATGGCCAGGCTGGTGCGCACGTACGTGAGAAAGGTGCGCTCGTTGGCCAGGCGCGTGCGCTGCAAGGCTAGGCGGTCGGTAAGGGAGAGCAGGTCGGGCATGAGTTAAAATTGGAAGAACCCTTCTGCATACGACAGGCAGAGGTCGATGAGCACCAAAAACTGCTGGCAGCGAGTATCAGCCAACTTTGGTTCGGCTTCCGGCACGCTGCGTAGGCAGTTACGACTTTGAGGTAGCTGGCGGTATAGAGCGTGGTGGCCAAGGCCCGTGCACTCCGGGGTACGGCCCGAATTTGCTTCGGGCCGTACAATACCTCCCCGCAACAATCGCAGCATAGCTATGTGGAAGTCTGTAGTCCAGCAGTTCCAGCCCGCTTATTTCGCCATGGTCATGGCCACGGGCATCATCTCACTGGCGGCGCACGGGCTCCACATGCATTGGTTGGCGGAAGGGTTCTTCTACCTGAATCTGGTGCTGTACCCGCTGTTTCTGTTGCTGCTGCTGGGGCGGGTGCTGCTTTCCTTTCCGGAATTTAAAATTGAGCTGGCCTCCCACGAGAAAGGGGCCAACTTCCTGGCCCTGGTGGCCGCTACCTGCCTGGTGGGCAACCAGTTTGTACTGCTGCGCAGCAACCAGGCGGTTGGACTGGCGCTGTGGGTTTTCGGGGCCGTATGCTGGGTGGTGCTGCTGTATGCGTTCCTGCTGAGCGTCACGTTGCGGCCCGACAAGCCCTCGCTCGAGACCGGGCTGAACGGGAGCTGGCTGCTGCTGGTGGTTTCCACGGAGTCATTGGCCGTGTTGGGCGCGGGCCTGGTGCCGGGCCTGCCCTTACCGGTTGAGGTGGGCGTGTTCATTGTCCTTAGCTTGTTTCTGCTGGGCAGCCTGTTTTACCTAGTGCTGGGCACGATGCTGTTTTACCGCCTCACCTTCGTGCGGGTAGAGCCCGACGAAGTAGACGCGCCCTACTGGATAAGCGTGGGCGGCAGTGCCATCACGGTGCTGGCCGGCGCCACGCTGCTCACCACCATGCAGCAAACGCACGTGCTGGCCGATGCCGCCGGGTTCATCAAAGGGTGGAGCGTGCTGTTTTGGGTGGTGAGCACGTGGTGGATGCCCTTTGTGATGGTGCTGCGCGCCTGGCATCACCTGCGGGCGCGGCCCGCCTTCGCCTACCGCCCGGCGTACTGGAGCATGGTCTTTCCGCTGGGCATGTACACGGCGGCCACGTCGCGCCTGGCCGGTCTGCTGCCCCTGCCCGCGCTAAGCAGCATCCCGGCCGGCTTCATTTACGTGGCGCTGCTGGCTTGGCTGCTCACCTGTGGGGGCATGCTCTACCACCTGGCCACGGCGGCGAAAAAGCAGCCGGTTTAGCGCCTCAGAGGCCGTCCCCTACCCCACTATCAGGGTTTGGGGGGCGGCTTGCTTGATGCGGCCCAGGAGCCAGTCGGTCTGGCGCTTGGTGCGGGCGTTGCAGTATTCGTAGGCGGCTTTCAGTTCCTCGTCGCGCAGGGCCAGGGCGGCCTGCTTTATCACTATCCAGCAGAGCTGCACTTCCTGGGTTAGCAGCCACAGGTCGTGCAGGTCGCGCACCAGGGCCAGGCTGCCGCTGCGCTTTTCCGCAAACAAGTCGCGCTTCAGGGTCTTGGGCTCGCTGTCTTTTTCCTCCGAATACTTCTTGACGAAGCCCATGACCCGGCCCCGGTGCTCGCGCGACCACGCCGAGAGCTTCTGGCACATCTGCTCGATGTCGGGCTCGTCTTTGTGTTTCCTGGAAACCTTTTCGAACGCGTCGGTGAGCTGCTTTTCGCTGCTTTCGAGCAGGCCGAGGTAATTGCTGAGGTGCATGGCGGAAGGGAATGAAGCGCGGAGGTCCGGGCTAGGCGTGGACTTTGCGAATGCGAACAGCGGCGTACTTGAAATGCGGCTGCTTGCTGATGGGGTCCCACTCGTTGAGGGTGAGCTCGTTGGCCGCACGCGGGCGGCCATCTTTGGGCTCGTCCCAGTAGCCGTAGTGGAAGGGCATGAACACCAGGCCCGGCTCGATGCCGCCCACGCGGGCCGGCTCGGTGGCGTGGCCGCGCCGCGAGCTTACTTCCACGAGGTCGCCGGTGGCGATGCCGTAGCGGGCCGCGTCTTCTTCCGACAGCTGCACGAAGCCCTCGGGGGCTGCATGGTTGAGGGCGTGGGCACGGCCGGTTTTGGTGCGGGTGTGGAAGTGGTACACCAGCCGCCCCGTGGTAAACCACAGCGGGTAGGCCTCGTCGGGCGCTTCGTGGGGCGGCTCGTAGTCGGCGGCCAGCAGCACGGCGCGGCCGGCGGGGTCGTTGGCCTGGTACTCTTCGGGCTGCTTTTCGGCGCCGGTTTCCAGGTCGTAGCCGTAGGTTTCGCAGTAGTCGAAATGGGTGTTGAAGACGTGGTCGGTGTAGAGGTGGGCGGCGCCGTCGGGGTGCTGCTCGTTGCAGGGCCACTGGATGCCCGAGCCGCCGGTGAGCTTGGCGTAGCTCATGCCCGAGTAGTCGCAGGGGCGGCCCTTGCTGCACACCTTCCAGGCCTCAAACGCCTCTTCCGGCGTGCGCCACTTGATGAGCGGCTGCCCGTCTTTGTCGCGGAAGTCCATGCGGTCGGCGTAGTCCAGCAGGATATCGAAATCGGAACGGGCCTGCCCGGGCGGCTCAATGGCTTTATAGGACAGGTGCACCGTGCGGTCGGTATTGGTGAAGGTGCCGGTTTTTTCGCCCCAGATGGCGGCGGGCAGCACCACGTCGGCCAGCTGGGCGGTTTCGGTCAGAAAGGCGTCTTCTACTATCACCAGCAGGTCTTTCTTCTGCAGAATCTTGCGGATGCGGCCCAAGTCCGGCAGGCTCACGGCCGGGTTGGTGGCCTGAATCCAGAGCAGCTTGATGGAGCCGGTTTCGCAGTAGCGCCAGATTTGCATGGCGTGGGTGGGCGGCGCCCAGTGCGGAATTTTGTCCACGTCGACGTTCCAGATGCGGACCAGGTCGGCGATGTGGGCAGGGTTATCCCAGTTGCGGAAGCCGGGCAGGTCGCCGTCGGCGCCGCACTCGCGGGTGTTTTGCGAAGTGGGCTGCCCGTTCATCTGCAAAATGGCGTTGCCGGGCGAGCCAATCAGGCCCCGAATCAGGTTGATGTTGTTTACCTGCATGGCCGCCGCCGTGGCCTGCATCGACTGGTACACGCCCTGCAGCGCCGTAGACACCAGCGTTTGGCAGGTGCCCAGGATGTGGGCGGCGGCGCGCAGCTTGGCGGCCGGCACGCCGCTCAGGGCTTCCACGCGCTCGGGCGTCCACTTGCCCACGGTGCGCACCAGCTCCTCAAACCCCACGGTGTGGTCGTTCACAAAGTCCTGGTTAACCTGGCCGTTCTCGATGATAAGGTGGAGCAGTCCGTTGAGCACGGCCACGTTGGTGCCCACGCGCGGGGCCAGGTGCACGGTGGCGTGCTGGGCGGTGTAGGTCAGGCGCGGGTCAATCACGACGAGTTTGGGCGGGTTCACGCTGGCCAGCCGGTCGAGGATGCGGGCCCAGAGCACGGTTTGCTGCGAGGCCATGTTGTGGCCCACCAGCAGCACGGCCTCGGTGGAGTCGAGGTCGGCGTAGGAGCCGGCCTGGCCGTCGGTACCGAAGGAGAGCTTGAGCGCGGCGCCGGCCGTGGCCGTGCACAGGCGGGTGTTGCCGTCCATGTGGGGCGTGCCCAGGCCGGCTTTGCCCAGCACGCCCAGCGTGTAGTATTCCTCAATAAAGAGCTGCCCCGAAGTATAGAAGCCGATGGCGCTGCTGTGGCCTTCGGCCAGCAGCTCCTTGGACTTGCTTACAATCAGGCTCATGGCCTCGTCCCAGGTGGCGGGCTCGAGCTTGCCGTTGCGCCGGATGAGCGGCGTGGTGAGGCGGTCGGGGCTGTGGTTGGCTTCCCAGGCGTGGAGGCCCTTGGGCCCCAGGCGGCCGTGGTTGACGCGGTCGACGGCCCGGCCCCGCACACCCACAATGCGGCCGTCGCGCACGCCGATGTCCAGGCCGCAGCAGTTGGAGCAGAGCACGCACGCCGACTGCACCCAGTGGTGGGGCTCCTCGGTGGTGCGCTCGTCCACGCGTTGGGGCCAGTAGCCTTCGTGGGGCGTGCGGGGTCCCCAAATGTCCTGGATGCTGTCGCGCGTTTCGTTCATGGTAGCAGGGGGCAAAAGTGAAAGGCGGCCGCGGGTGGCCCGGTACAAGCAAAGCCCGTCCGGGCCGAGAAACAGGTGTTTCCAGCCCGGCGAAACTGCTGGTACTACGGAAGCACGCAGAAAAAAGTAGATAGATTTTAATCTAATTTTAATGTCGGCATTTTAGCTCAATCCCGAACGCTGGCCTATGGTTGAGCTTACGCGTCACACTACTGAGCCTATCTAATGCGCGTCTGTGCGGACCGGGTTGGGCCGAATAAAGTTGAGCTGAAATCAGCCCAGGAAACAGTGGCCGGGCTCCTACTAAGCTACAGGCACACAAGGCCTAATGGCCGCAGTATTTTTATCTTGCGGTATATCCCGCCCCCATGCTGCTTCGCGTTCTGCTGCTTCTCTTACTGGCTGCGCCGGTGGCACCGGCAGCGGCGTATTCGGTGCTCACCCACCAAGCTGTTATCGACTCGACGTGGGAGCCCTGCCTGGTGCCGCTGCTGCGCCAGCGCTACCCCGGAGCCACGGCTGAGGAGTGGACCCGTGCCAAGAGCTATGCCTACGGCGGGGCCATCGTGCAGGACTTGGGCTACTACCCTTTGGGGACCAAGTTCTTCACCAACCTCACGCACTACGTGCGGGCCGGCGACTTTGTGCGCAGCCTGCTGGGCCAGGCCCACAACCGCGACGAGTACGCGTTTGCGCTGGGCGCGCTCGCCCACTACGCCGCCGACAACACCGGCCACCCCCTGGGTACCAACCTGATAATGGCCTCCGTGTACCCCAAGCTGCAGGCTACCTACGGCCCGGTGATAACCTACGAAGACGCCCCCAAGCGCCACACCGAGTTGGAGTTTTCATTCGACGTGGTGCAGATAGCCGCTGGGCGCTTCCGGAGCCAGGAGTACCACAAGTTCATCGGGTTTCGGGTGAGCAAGCCGGTGCTGGAGCGCGCGTTTCTCGAAACGTATGGGCTGGAGCTCGGGCAGGTGCTGTTTGACCCCGACCTGGACGTGGCCACCTTTCGCTTTGCCGTCAACCAGCTGCTGCCGGCCGCCGCCCGTGCGGCCTGGCAAAGCCAGCGCAAGGAAATCCGCCGCCTCAGCCCGCGCGCCCGGCGCCGCGAATACCTGTACCGCGCCAACCGCCGCGAGTTCCGCAAGGAGTTCGGCACCAGCTACGAACGGCCCGGCCTCGGCGCGCGGCTGGTGGCGTTGGTGCTGAAAGTGCTTCCTAAAATTGGGCCGCTCAAGACCTACGCCTTCACCCTACCCGATGCTGCCGGCGAGGCTCAGTTTCGCCGCAGCTACCGCGCCGCGCTGGCCGCCTACTGCGCCCTGGCCCAGCTGCAGCCGACGGATACGAGTAAGGCCCTGCCCCTCCTGCCCGATTCCAACCTCGACACCGGCGAGCCAACCCAGCCGGCCACCTACGCCCTGGCCGATGCCACGTACGCGAAGTGGCTGCGGGCCCTATACCAGCACAACCTGGCGCGCACGCCCCTGGCCGTGCGCCACGACCTAGCGCGGTATTTTGCCCAGGGCCTGCCGCTCACGCAGCCCAAACACGGAAAGAAGCCCTCCCGGCGCAAAGCCCGGAAAGAGCGGCGCGAAAGCGAAGCTGCTCTGGCAGAGTTGCGCGCCTTGCCGCAGTAAAAGTGAGCCCCGCACTGCTGGCCATAATCCGGCATTACTCAGGCACCGAAGGCCAGAAATAGACTCATCAGCAACAAGTTGAGCCGTAGAAGCAGAAAGTTTTTTTGGTAGCATCCGAGCACTTTGTCACGTACATCCGGTGTTGAGAACTCACCATGAGCCAGCTCACCGCAACCAGCCTCTGGGGCGTATTCCGGCAGACCGGCGCCAGCTTTTCGCACGATAAAGTGCCCAAGCTCAGTGCGGCCCTGGCGTATTACGCCATCTTTTCGCTCGGGCCCATGCTCATGGTCATCATCTTTTCGGCGGAGCTGCTGTGGCAGCAGGAGGCGGTGGAAGGCAAGCTGTACGGGCAGATTCAGGGCCTGGTAGGCTCCCAGGTGGCTTTCCAGGTGCAGGAAATCATCAAAAATGCGGCCGTGCATGGCAACAATGCACTCAATGCGCTGATTGGCTTTGCCACACTCATCCTGGCGGCCACGGGGCTTTTCAGCGAAATGCAGGACTCCATCAATACCATTTGGCAGCTCCGGGTGCGGCCCGATGCGGGCTGGGGCCGGCTGCTCAAGGCCCGGCTTACGTCTTTCCTGCTCGTCGTGGGGCTGGGCTTTCTGCTGATTGTCTCGCTGATTATCAGCGGGCTGGTGGAGGGACTGATGGGCAAGCTCAAGGCCATATTCCCGGACACGACCGTTATCCTGGTTTATGTAGCCAACCTGTTTGTTACCCTGCTAATTACCTCAGTCTTATTTGCCATTATCTACAAAGTGCTGCCCGATGCCATTATCCGCTGGAAGGATGTGGCGGTGGGGGCCATTTTCACCGCCATCCTGTTCATGATTGGCAAATTCGGCATCACGCTCTACGTGACGAGCAGCAAAGTGAGCACCGCCTACGGCGCGGCCGGCTCCCTGGTAGTGCTGCTGCTGTGGATTTACTACTCCTCCATTATCCTGTATTTCGGGGCCGAGTTCACCAAGTGCTACGTGCTCAAGTACGGCACTGAAATTCAGCCCAACAAAAACGCAGTACTGGTGCAAACGGTGCACCTGGAAAGCAAACACGGCAGCTTGCAGGAAAACGAAGCAACCCGGGCCGACACTGAACGCGCCTTGCGAAGCGCGCAGAATGACCCTGACCGAAACCGAAACAGCCCCTGGAGTACCGCCTAGCCACGCCCGCAAATTGAGCTACCAGCACGATGTAGAGACGCAACACTTTGCGTCTCCGGGGCCATGCCGCGTGAGGGTTGTTCAACGACGAGACGCAAAACATTGCGTTTCTACGCATCCAGCGGGCGGCGCAGGGCGCGGTTTTCCCACTCGTGCCACACCACTCCCAGCTCGCGGAAGTAGCGGGAAAAGAGCAGGTGCAAGCCACCCACCCAGCCCACCGAGCCCACCCAGCCGGCCAGCACGTCGGAGGGGTAGTGCACGCCCAGGTACATCCTGCTCCAGCCCATCCCCACGGCCCAGAGCAGCCCCACGGCCACCGCCGGCCAGCGCCAGCGGGTGCGCCACAGCAGAAACCCCACCGCGGCCGCCAGCGCGGCGGCCGCCATGGTGTGCCCGCTGGGAAAGCTGTAGGACGTTTCCGGAGCCAAAGACACCCACAGCGAGGGCCGCGTGCGCAGCAGCAGGTACTTAGCCGACAGATTGAGCAGCTGCGCGCCGCCTACTGCCAGGCCGAAGAACGCCAGGGCCCGGCGCGGCCCGGCCAGCAGCAGACCCAGCCAGATGGCCCCCGCGAGCAGCGAGGCCCCCAGCGGCCCGCCGGCCCGGCTCAGCCCCACGGCCAGGGCATCGAGCGCGGGGGTGGCGTGGGCGTGCAGAAACTCCAGAATGCTGTGGTCGCCGGGCAGGCCTTCGTCTTCCCATACTTCGCGGGCCAGCCGCACAAACACAAACCACGGCAGCACGAAGCCCACCAGCAACCAGGCCAGCGGCTTGCGGTGGTGCTGCCACACGTGGCGCACAAAGTACAGGAGCGGAGAAACAGACATGCCGGAGGCGGGTACGGCACCGGAAGCCGGACCGCAAAAACACCTCTTACGCAAGAGCCGGCCTGGGGGCAATGCACCCCCGGGCGCGGGCAACCGAGGGCCGTTTCAATTGGGGAGCACAGCGCCTATATTTGAGCTTCTAAATCCGGTGATGGGGTGCCACCGTGAACCGCCAGCGCTTTGGGGCGCTGCGCTGATGACTCCTACGCCTACCACGGCCTCGTGCCCGCGGAGCGTGGTTTTATGTCAGCTTTACCCCCTTGCCTGTGGCCCTTCGCCCCTCCCGCTTTCAGTTGTTTCGGCCCGCGCTGGCCATCGAGCAAACGCCCCACCTGCTTTTCCTGGTCCGCTGGCTGCTGATTTGCGCCGGTGTGGGGCTGCTGGTGGGCTCGGCCTCGGCCTTTTTCCTGCTGGCGCTCGACTGGGTCACGGCCTGGCGAGAGGCGCACCGCTGGGTAATCTGGCTGCTGCCGGTGGGTGGCTTCATCATCGGGGCCAGCTACCACTACTTGGGCCAGAGCGTGGTGAAAGGCAACAACCTGCTCATCGACGAGATTCACAACCCACGCCAAATTATACCGCTGCGCATGGCGCCGCTGGTGCTGTTTGGCACGCTGGCCACGCACCTGTTTGGCGGCTCGGCAGGCCGCGAGGGCACGGCTGTGCAAATGGGCGGCACCCTGGCCGACCAGCTCACGCGCCTGCTGGGCCTGCGCCCGCGCGACCGCAAGATTCTGCTCATCGCGGGCATCAGCGCGGGGTTTGCGTCGGTGTTCGGCACGCCACTGGCCGGGGCCGTATTCGGGCTCGAAGTCTTCCTGATTGGCTCCATTCGCTACGACGCCATCGTGCCGAGCTTTCTGGCGGCTGTGTGCGCCGACCTGGTTACCAAGGCCTGGGGCGTGGGCCACACGGCTTACCCGCAGCTGGCGGTGCCGCCCATCACGGCGGGCACGCTGCTGCTCACGGTGGGCTGCGGCATCTTGTTTGGGCTCACGGCCCGTGGCTTTGCCACGCTCACGCACCGGCTTACTCGCGTGTTTGGGCGCATTGCCTACCCGCCGCTGCGGCCCGTGGTGGGTGGCGTGCTGGTGGCCCTGGCGGTGGCTGCGCTGGGCACTACCAAGTACATTGGGCTGGGCATTCCTACCATCGTGGCGGCGTTTCAGGCCCCACTGCCGCCGCAGGATTTCCTGCTCAAGCTGGCGCTCACGGCCCTCACGTTGGGCTGCGGCTTCAAGGGCGGCGAGGTCACGCCGCTGTTCTTTATTGGGGCGGCGTTGGGGTCGGCGCTGGCGGTGGTGCTGCCGCTGCCGGTGGCGCTGCTGGCGGCCATGGGCTTCGTGGCGGTGTTTGCGGGCGCGGCCAACACGCCGCTGGCCTGCACCTTCATGGGGCTTGAGCTGTTTGGCGCGTCTGCCGGCGTGTACCTGGCCCTGGCCTGCGCGGCGGCGTACCTGTTTTCGGGGCACACCGGTATTTATTCGGCCCAGGTCATTGGGCACGCCAAGCACTTGCGCTTTGGCCGGGAGCAGGGCCGGCAGTTGGGCGAAATTTCGGCGCACCGCAAAAAAAGCTAGTCTTTTTCCGGCCGGGCCCCGCAGCCTGACTCTGCCGGTGGGGGCCCGCCAGGCCGGCGGCGGTACGGTGGCTATTGCGTTGGGCTACTGGCAGTGAGGACAGCCCTGGTGGCATCTGTCGCAGGCATAGAATTAGTTGATTGCCCGGATATTGGCTAATGGCTGAGTTTTGATTTGGCTCAACATTTGTGTTCCTTTAACTTCATTATTGAGGTGCATCAGGTGCTATTGGCAAAGCATGGCCGACGTCTTTTGGGCGGTACACCTTCTTCTCGCCCTGCCCGGCGCAACCCCTGCTGGATGATAACCGACCACCTCCCCCACCCTTCTTCCATTTCGTCAGCGGGCGCCCCCGCGCCCGCGCTGGCCCACCGGGTGCTGGAGCTGTTGCCGTGGGCCGTGCTGGTGCTGGACCGCCAGGGGGAGCTGAAATTGGTGAACCCCCAGGCCGCGCGCCTGCTGGGGCGCGCCGCCGACGAGCTGGTCGGCCGGCCATTGGCCCAGCTCATTCCGGCCAGCTTCCCGGCCGAGCTCCGGCAGGCCCTGCTCGACGCTCCCGGCGCGGCCGGCTCCGTCACGGGCGAGTTCTTCCTGCCCGACTGCCAGGAGTGGATAGCCATGAGCACCCAGCCCACCGATGCCGAGGTACTGGTGTACTGGCAAGACATTACGCAGCAGCGGGAGCAGCACCACCAGTACCTGGCCCTGGCCGACAACATTCCCGACGTCATCACCCGCTGGGATGCCGACTTGCGCCTGCGCTACGCCAACCCGGCGCTGCAAGCCCGAGCGGGACTTTCGGCGGCGTCCCTTATCGGTAAAACACTGGTTGAGATGGAGGTCCCAGGCGCTAACTTGGAGCGCTTCACCAAAAAGCTGCAGTGCGTATTCGACACTGGCGAGCCGCAAACCCATTACAATCAATACACAACACCAGCGGGCGAGCAGTACTTTTATTCGCGCCTGGTGCCGGAGTTTGTGGACGGCCAGGTGCACCGCGTGCTGGTCATTGCCCGCGACATTACGGAGCTGAAACAGGCCGAAGACGAGCTGCGCGTGAGCAAGGACCTGCTCGAAGCCGTGTTCAACAGCTCGGCGCTGGCCTTGTATGCGCTGCGCAGTGTGCGCGATGACGCCGGACGCATCATCGACTTTGACATTGTGCTGGCCAACGCCGCTGCCAATGAGATGGCGGGCTGCCAGGCCAGCAGCCTGCGCATGCTGGCGCTGTGGCCGCACGCCAAAGTCCAGGACATGTTTGATAAGCTGGTGGAAACCGCCGAAACGGGCCAGCGCCTCGACACGGAGCAGTACTACGAAGGCGACGGCACCCCCGCCTGGTTCCGGTGGACGGCCGTGCAAATGAGCGGCGGCGTAGTGGCCACCGTCAAAAACATTACCTCCCGCAAAAACACCGAGCTGCAGCTGAGCCACGCCAACGAGCGGCTGAACGCCATTTTTGAAGCGGTGCCGGTGCAGCTGGGGTACTACCGCGCCGTGCGCAACGAGGAGGGCCAGCTGGTGGATTTGCGGGCCGACACCCTCAACCAGACCATGGTGAAACGGATGGGCATCGCCAGGGGGGCCAGCGGCCAGCTGATGTCGGACCAGCTGCCGGGCCTGCAGCAGCTCCCCGTGTGGCAGCGCATTACGGAGGTAGTAGAAACGGGCCGGCCGCAGCGGCTGGAGCTCTACCATGACTTCGGTTTTGCCAAAGTGTGGTTTGACGCTTCGTATACGCGGCTCGACGATGGCATCATTTCCGCCTCGCTCGACATCACCGACCGCAAGGCATCGGAGCAGGCGCTGCGCGATAGCAAGGACCTGCTCCACGCCATTTTCAACGCCACCCTCGACAGTCTCGAAGTGCTGAAAAGCGTGCGCGACGCAGCCGGAGCCCTCGTCGATTTCGAATGGGTGCTCACCAACGAAGCCGCCCACCGCCTGTTGCAGCGCACCAACCTGGTAGGCCAGCGCCTGCTGGTGCAGCAGGCCGACTTGCAGCTCAGCGGCGTGTTTGCCCGCTTTCGCCACGTGGTGGAGCAGCAGCAGGCCTCTGATTTTGAGCACCATTACGTTACCGATGGGGCCGAGGCGTGGTTTCACGTGTCGGCCGCCCCGCTCGGCGACGGGCTGGTGGTGACCTGGCACGACATCACGGCCCGCAAGCGGGCCACCGCCGAGCTGCTGCGCCTGCAGCTGGCCCAACAGCAACAGCTGGCCAACGCCGTGCTCGACGCCCAGGAAGTAGAGCGCCGCCGCATTGCCGAGAGCCTGCACAACGGCCTGGGCCAGCTGCTTTACGCCGCCCAGCTGCACCTCGACCAGCTCTCGGCCACCGCCGATGCCAGCGCCTTTGAGGAAGGCAAGCGCAAGGCCGTGAAAATGCTGACCACCGCCATTGCCCAGACCCGCACACTCTCGCACCAGCTCCTGCCCACCATTCTGCAGGACTTTGGGCTAGCCGTGGCGGTACGGGCCATCTGCCACGATTTCAATAGCACGCAGCTGCGCCTGCACTGTTTGGTGGGGGCCTTGCCGCCGCTCAGCCCGTCGTTGGCGCTGGCTGTGTACCGCATGGCGCAGGAGCTGGTCAACAACATTGCGAAGCACGCCGACGCCACCGAAGCCCACCTGCAGCTCACCGCGCGCGAAGGCTGGCTCGAGCTGCAAGTCAGCGACAACGGCCACGGCTTCGACGCCGCCCAGCCCCGCAAAGACGGCATGGGCCTCAATGCCCTGCACGACCGGGTGAAGCTGCTCAACGGCCAGCTGTTCATGGTATCGTCGCCGGAGCGGGGCACCCAAATTCGTATTCGTGTGCCCAGCACCCAGCTGCCGCCAGCGTCCCTGCCGGCTTAGCAGCAAATTGAGCTGAAAAAACCGGCGAAACCGCCAACCACGGGGGGAAGAGTAGTCGTAAAAAACCACTCACCATTCTACCCCGCCCCATGCCCCTGCACCGCGAGCTCCACAAGAAACTGAGCAAGACGTTTGAGCCCTCCACCAGCATCGACGACGTGTTTAAGGGCTACGACATCACCTTCGTCACCAACGAGCACGGCGAGCCCGTGACCTTGTTTTTCGGCAAGCGCCGGCCCGATGGCCTGATTGCCGGCCAGCGCTACACCCGCACCATCAAGCGCCAGCCCAACAGCTTGGAAGTGAAATCCAGCCACTGGGATTTGCACGGCAAAATCATGCGGTGAGTGGGGGTTGAGCTGAATTGCTGCCGGTCATGCAGAGCGCAGCGAAGCATCTTTACCTCACAACTAACCAAATCTTCTGTCATGCTGACGAAGGAAGCATCTTATCAAGTTAGAACGAGTCGTTCCGCGGGGATAAGATGCTTCGCTGCGCTCTGCATGACAGACGATTACAGACAGTTGTGAGCGAGATACAGCGAGCGGCCTCACCTCTCCTCCCCAATCCCAATCTGAATCGTCTCCCTCTGCAGGCTGCGCAGCAGCTTGCGCACGTCGGCGGTGCTGGCGATGGAGTAGCGGGCCAGCGAGCGGGGAACGCCGCCCACCTTCACGGTGTAGGCTTCGGGCGGCAGGGCGCCGAAGGTGTCCTCGTCGGTGCGGTCGTCGCCGATGGCCAGGGTAAATTCGGGCGGGTCGGAGCTGAGCCAGCGGGAGGCGGCGGTACCTTTGTTGATGCCGGCGGTCTTGATTTCGATGACCTTGTTGCCTTCCAGCACCTGCAGGTCGGTGCTGGAGGTAATAAAGGTGAGGTGGCTCATGAGCTCGCGGGCACGCACGGCCCCTAGCTCGGCATCGACGCGGCGGTAGTGCCACACCAGGGAGTAGTCTTTCTCCTCGATGAACGAGCCGGCGGTGCGGCGCACGTACTGCTCCAGCACGGGGCGCAGCTCGGGCTTCCAGTCGGCCCGCAGCTCCTGGAAGAGGTTCCAGTCTTCACCCACCCGGCGCAGCCACACGCCGTGCTCGGCAATGAAGCCGACCGGCAGGTGGCCCAACCACTTTTCCAGCGTGGTGCGGTCGCGCCCGCTGATGATGACCACTCGGTTGTGCGGGTCGTGGGCGAGCGTGCCCAGCAGCTGCAGCAGCTCCGGGTCGGGGGAGGCCCGTTGCGGGTTGGGATGGAAGCCCACCAGGGTGCCGTCGTAGTCGAGCAGCAGCAGGCGGTGGTTGGCGGCCTGGTAGTCGCGCAGCAGTTGGGCAGCAGCCTCGGCATCGAGGAAGTCGGTCGACATGGTTTCCTGTTTTAGCTTGCTATACGCCAGGCGCTCCATAAACAGCTTGGTCCAGGCAAACACGTCGTACTGCCGCACCAGGGCCTGCATGCTGGCCATACGGGCAATTTGCTCGTCCTCGGGCATGTGCAGGGCCTCGTGCATGGCCTCTACCAGCTGGTTCAGGTCGGTGGGGTTGATGAGCAGGGCATCGGAGAGCTCGCGCGCGGCCCCGGCCCGCTCGCTGAGGATGAGCACGCCACGCTGGTCGGTTTTGCAGGCCACAAACTCCTTGGCCACCAGGTTCATGCCGTCGCGCATGGGCGTCACCAGCGCCACGTCGGCCAGGCGGTACAGGCCCACCAGTTCCTCAAAGGGGAAAGAGCGGTAGAAGTACTGAATGGGATTCCAGGTAATGGTGCTGTGCTGGGCGTTGATGCGGCCCACCAGCTCGTCGATTTCGACCTTGAGCTCCTGGTACTGCGCCACTTGGTCGCGCGAGGGCACCACCACCATCAGCAGGCTCACTTGGCCGCTCCATTCGGGGTAGCGCACCAGCAGCTGCTCGAAAGCCCGTAGCCGTTGGGCAATGCCCTTGGTGTAGTCGAGCCGGTCGATGGACAGCACCACCCGCACCTCGCGCATGGCGGCGCGGTAGGTGTGCATGTGGGCTTCGGCTTCTTCCGACAGCGCGGCTTCGGCATAGCGCTGGTAGTCGATGCCCATGGGGAAGGCATCGACCAGCACGCTGCGGGTGGGGGTTTCCACCACCCCGTTCTGGTTGCTGTATCCCAGCATGTGCGACACCGCACTCAGGAAGTGCCGCATGTAGCCAAAGGTGTGGAAGCCAATAAGGTCGGCCCCGAGCATGCCATTGAGCAGCGCGGCGCCCCAGGGCAGCACCCGAATCAGCTCGTAGGACGGAAACGGGATGTGCAGGAAGAAGCCAATGGTGGCCTCGGGCCGGGCCCGGCGCAGCATTTCGGGCAGCAGGAGCAGCTGGTAGTCGTGCACCCAAATGGTGTCGTCGGGGCCGGCCAGGGCCAGCACGGCCTGGCAGAATTTCTCGTTCGCGGCCACGTAGGCCTGCCAGTGAGTGTCTTCGTAAGTGGCAAACTGCGTGAAATAGTGGAAGGTGGGCCAGAGCGTAGAGTTGCTGAAGCCTTCGTAATAATCCCGGATTTCGGCTTCGGTGAGAAACACCGGGGCCATGCTGTCGGCCCGCAGCCGCTCGGCCACCTGTGCCTGCTCGTTGGGGTCTTCCACGAAGAGGCCGGGCCAGCCCACCCACACGTTGCCATCGGCCTTGTAAATAGAACCCAGGCCCGTGGCCAAACCACCCTCGCTGGGCTGGAAAGTCAGGCCCTCGGCCGAGCGCAGTACTTTGGTGGGAAGGCGATTGGAAACAATTATCGTTCTGGACATCAAGTAAAATATAAGCCTAAGGCCTTGCTAAAGCCAATTTTGGGACGCGTGCATCCCCTGCTACCTATACGGCAACCGTCCATTCAAGTCCCTTATTTGCCCAATAGTTAACGGCAAGCGCAGCCGTGGGCCCGCCTAGAATAACTGAGAATCAGCGGGCAGCCTATCCAGCACAGACGTTCCCACGGCTGGGTACGAGCGGGAGCGCCTGTGTTGGTAGTTTGGGGCGGCAATAGCAGTGTGCAATCTCACTGACCGGTATTCCCCAGCTCATCGCTACGCCGGATATGCCGTAACAAGTAGCTCACTTAAATTTACGGCGCAAAAACAGGCCTGGGGGTGCCAGAAATACGGAATCCGGCTTTCGGTTAACCCGTAATTCCCCTGCGTATTCAGCCTCCGCCTTGCTCAGAAAGCCGTGACGGAACTGGCCCCCGCAGCACTTACCGCGGCGTGGCCCGGTAGAGGCGGCCCTGCTCGTTGCTCACCACAAAGGTGGAGTCGTCGAGGAACACCAGGCCCTCGGCCTGGCCGCTGGTGGGCAGCGCCCGGAAGCGCTTGGGCCCATCGAAGAGGTGCGGGCCGGGCGGGCCCCCAAACAGAAAGACGCCGCCGTAGCCCAGCAGTGCCACCGTGCGCCCATCGGGGCTGATGTCGGCGGCCGTGATGGGGCGGTTGAGCTGAATGCTGTCGAGTAGCGTGGCCACGTAGTGCCCGGGCCGTGCCGGCAGCACGTAGTGCTTCGTCCACTGCCGCCGGCTGCGGTCTTTGCTGAACAGATGCAGGGTGTCGCGGTACCAGAAAAAGGCTTCGCAGTCGAAGTTGCGCCGGCCGCGGGGCGGCGGAAACGCGCGCTGGTCGGGGTAGCGAAAGGCAATGGTATCAACCACGGCGTGGGCCTGGTGCGGGTTTACGCGGTAAATGGCCAGGTCTTGGCGCTCGTTGTCGTTGTTGCCAAAATCGCCGATGTAGAGGCGGCCGGCCGGGTCCTGGGTTAGGTCTTCCCAGTCGCGGTTGGGCAGCGGGGTCAGGTCGAGCGTGCCCAGGATGGTGCCGGGCAGCGCCACCAGCGTGAGCACGGGCGGGGTGCCGCCGTCGCCCTGGGTCCACAGGCCGCGCAGGGAATCGGCCCGCGCCAGTCCCGAGCTTTCGCGCAGCGAGTGGGGCAGCCGCCCGGCCCGGCGCACGCGGTAGGCGGCGTGCCGGAAAGGCCCGCGTCCGTGGTTGGCCGGTGCCCCAATCAGTACCGCGTGCAGGAATACCACTACGGGAAACAGGATGTCGCGCAGTAGGTACAGCATAGAACGGTTTCAGGGTGTGGGTTCGGCTGGGCAGTAGCGCGGACTTTTAGTCCGCGAGGCAGTAGGCGGCACGGACTCGCGGACTAAAAGTCCGCGCTACTGCCCAACGATTCCGAAAATGCTCTAAGCACTCCGGAAAAAGCCGGGGCCGAAGGGCGGCCCCTCCTACCCTACAACGACTTCGTAAACCCCACCTTAATCTTGAGCTGGAAATCGGCAATGACTTTGAAGATTTCCTTCAGCGTCACCTGCTCCACTTTGGTCAGGGTTTTGGGGTCGAGGTAGTTGTCGGGCGCTACTTTGTCCTTCATAATCTGCACTGCCTGCTTCTTGAGCCGCACGCCCATGAGATAGTAGTAAGACTGCAGCAGCTCCTGCACCTCGGGCTCGGTGAACACGCCTTGGGCGCGCAGGGCCTCCAGCCGCTCGCCGGTGTTGGTGGCGAAGATGCGGTGCTTGAGGGCGTACATGCGCACCAAATCCACGATGGGCGACATGGTTTTCTTGAGGTTGAAAACCTGCTGCGAGCCCACGGCAAACGTGCGGATATTGCGGAAAAACGTGAGCGGCGGCTCGTACTGCAAGGCATTGACGGCCATGTAGTGGAAGAACCGGTCGATGGGCTTTTGCAGCTCCACGTCCAGAAACTCGTGCAGCTCCTGCATGATGGTGGCGTCACCGTAGAGGTAGCGGCAGTCGAAGGAAGCTGCGAACTGCATGCCCGTTTCGGGGTTCGAGTCGGTCATCCAGGCCACGTAGTTGCGCTTCCAGTGCGAGAGCGAATGGGTCCACTTGGGGTTTTTGGCCATAAAGCCGCCCTCGCAGAAGCTGAAACCGATGTCGTTGAGCCGGTCCGACACGATTTCGGCAAACTTGAGGAAGTACGCCCGCACGGTTTCGCGCTGCTCGTTGGCCTTGTCTTCGTAGATAATGGCGTTGTCCTGGTCGGTGAGCAAGGTTTGCTCCTTGCGGCCCTCGCTGCCCAGCACCATGTACACGAACTTGGCCGGCGGCGGCCCCAGTTCGGCTATGGTGTCCTCAATCACCTTCAGGGCAATGGTATCGGACACAGTGGTGATGACCTGGTTCACAATTTCGGGCTTCACGCCGCGGTTCAGGAGCTGGTACACCATCTCGGGCACCTGCTCCCAGCGGCGCTTGAGCTCGGGCACCGCCTGGGCCTGCTTCACCGACTGAATGAAGATGAACGGCGACTGGGCCTGGTCGTCGGTCAGGAGCTTGTTACGGCTCAAAGAGCCCACGTATTCGCCGTCCCGTTCCACCAGCAGATAGCGCGTTTTGGTGCGAAACATCAGCAGAATGGCCTCGTGCACAAAGGCCTTGGTGCTGATGCTCACCACCGGCGCATCCATGATGGCGCCCACCGGCTGCCGGGCATCGGCCAGGCCGGCCACCACCTTGTCGCGCAGCGTAATGTCGGTAACATACCCGTTGATGTGCCCACCGTCGTCATCGTGGATGAAGTAGCAGCTGGTGCGGGCGGCGGCCATGCGCCGGGCCACTTCGTGAATGGGCGTGCTGGCCGGGCAGGCGGCCACGGGGCGCAGTTCCAGCGTTTCGATTCGGCGCGAAAAGAGCTGGTCGGAGGCCAGGTAGTTTTCACCGGCGCTGCTGGCGGGGCGCACAAAGTTGGCGTACTCCTCGTTGAGCATGCGCTGGCCGTAGCGCGCCGTGAAGAAGTGAAAGAACTCCTCGTAGGCCTGGCACAAGGACCGGAACTCGCGGCGGTGCAGGAAATACACGCGGGTGTCTTTCTTGGCCAGCACCGTGCGCAGCGACCGTTTCTTGTTGAGCAGCACCGAGATGCCGCCGTAGCAGTTGCCCGGGCGGCTGTACTCTATCACGCGCCGGTTTTGCTGGCTGTCGTAGAAAAACGTTTCGTACTCGCCTTCCACGATGATGTCGAGCCCGCGCATCTTCGACACGTCCTGGTAGTAGATGATGGCCTCGCGCGGGTGGCGCACTTCTTCCAGGGCCTCGGCCACCTCGGCCAGCACCTCCTCAGGCAGCAGGTCGAAGGGCTTTACAGTTCTAAGAAAGTCGAGTCTTGCGCTCATGCCGGAAAGGGTATTAGGCGGGTAAAATTAGAATGCCGAGCGGAGCAGTTTGGGTGGCTCAGTTCATTAGCCCAATCGGCTGTCATGCTGAGCCTGCGAAGCATCTTATCAAGCCACAACGGTTCGTTCGACGGGGATAAGATGCTTCGTGCCTCAGCATGACAGGCGATTGAATTGGTAATGCAGTAGAGATGCTTCGACAAGCTCAGCATGACATTTAGTGGTATTCATAAACTCGCTTTTCTCACGCAATCAGTAAAAAAGCCAGCACCACCAATGCTAGCCCGCTTATCAGCAGCCACGCCGCCACGCCCACTTTGAAGCGGCCCTTGGGTTTGCCGGCATTTAATGGATTAGCCAGGCCCACGGGGCCTTGTTGGGCAATGGTTTCGGGGGTGATGGCGCCTTGCCGCTCCAGCTCAAAAAAGCAGCGGGCCGTGGCGTAGGCGTCGGCCAGGGCGTCGTGCTGCTGGGGCATGGGCTCGTGAAACAGGCGCTGGTAGAGCTCGCCGAGGCGCAGAAAACGGCGGTTGGTGTAGCGCACCAGCTCGCCGGTAGCGCGCATGGTGCAGAAGGTGGGCAGGTGCTCGAGCGGATTTTGCAGGCCCGCGCGGTAAAACCCCACGCTCACCATGTGGTAATCGAGCTGCATGAAGTGGGCCACCACCAGCGGGTGGTAGCGCAGCAGGTCGCGGTGCAGGCGGTGCATCACGGTGTGCCGGGGCTTGCCGTTGTCGCGCAAAAAGTCCAGCGTCAGGCCGTGGATGCTGCCCGACGCCGGGCTCATGTCGTAGTCGTTGGGCTGGATGTAGTGGTTTTCGGCCTTCACTTCCTGGCCATCGCGGGTGTACACCACCCAGGCCAGCTGCACGATGTGCGGCCAGTTGTCGCGGCTGGAATACGGCTTGCTCCAGTCGCGCGGAATGCCCGAGGTTTCGGTATCGACGAACAGGAGGTATTCTCTCACAAGGCTGACGCTTCACTTAATGAAGAATTAAGAATGAGGAATGAAGAGTTAGCTCAACGACCAATTGGTCATTGGTCACTAGTCATTAGTCACTCTCAACTTCTCACTCTTATAATGCACTTCCGACTGCTCGCGCAGCCGCCCGGCGCTGAATTCGGGGGTAACGTCGCGCTGCGGGTCGCCGAGCATTTCGTATCCAACCATAAACTTACGCACGGTGGCCGAGCGCAGCAGTGGCGGGTAGAAATGCATGTGCAGGTGCCACTCGGGGTGCTCCTGCCCGTCGGTGGGGCGCTGGTGCAGGCCGGCTGAGTACGGGAAGGAGATGTTGAACAGGTTGTCGTAGCGGATGGTGAGGCGGCGCAGGGCGTCGGCCAGCGCGTCGCGCTCGGGGGCGGTGAGCTGGGTGATGTCCTGCACGGGCCGGCGGGCCACCAGCAGGGTTTCGAAGGGCCACACGGCCCAGAACGGCACCAACACCACAAAATGCTCGTTTTCGAGCACGATGCGCTCCTTCTGCTCCAGCTCGATGGCCAGGTAGTCGCTCAGCAGGGTGCGGCCGTGCTCCTGGAAGTAGGCCAGCTGCTGCACGCTTTCCTTGGCGGGCTCGCCGGGCACGGTGCGCTGGGCCCAAATCTGGCCGTGCGGGTGCGGGTTGGAGCAGCCCATCATGGCGCCTTTGTTCTCAAAAATCTGGACGTAGTTGATGTCGGGGCGGGCGCCGAGGGTCTGAAATTCCTCCACCCACAAATCCACCACCTGCCGGATAGCGGGCACCGTCATCTCGGGCAGCGTCAGGTCGTGGCGCGGCGAGAAGCAGATAACCCGGCACACGCCCGACTCGGCCTCGGCCAGCAGCAGGCCGCCCTGGTTGATGCTGCCGGTGGGCACCTCGGCCTGCAGCGCGCCAAAATCGTTGTTAAACACGAACGTGCTGGCGTAGGGCGGGTTTATTTCGCCGCCCACGCGGCTGTTGCCGGGGCAGAGGTAGCAGGTGGGGTCGTAGGTGGGGCGCTGCTCGGTTTCGGCCTCCTCCTGCTGGCCCTGCCAGGGGCGCCTGGAGCGGTGCGGCGACACCAGCACCCATTCGCCAGATAAGGCATTGAAGCGACGGTGCGGGTGTTCGGTGCTATCGAAAGATGCCATGGATTGAGGGTTTTTAGTCTTAATAGCAACGGTCATGCTGAGCTGGCCGAAGCAACTTGCGTGCAGCAGTAAGCCAACCGTCTGTCATGCTGACGCAGGAAGCATCTTATCACGTCAGAACTGCTCGTTTAGCCGTGAGAAGGTGCTTCGCAAGCTCAGCATGACAGCCGATTATAGTTAGTATTGAGGTAGAGATGCTTCGGCTGCGCTCAGCATGACGTTCTTGGGTTATTGGGCCGCCGCGGCCAAGGGACTTACCCCGGCCACGATGGTGGTCTGGTAGGTTTCGGGAACGCGGCCGAACTGCTGCTGATACGCCGCGCTCACGTGCGCAATGAATGCGTCGACGTGCTCGGGCGCCACCAGGTTAATGGTGCAGCCGCCGAAGCCGCCGCCCATCATGCGGGAGCCATATACGCCGGGCACGCCGCGGGCCGCTTCCACCAGCGCATCCAGCTCCACGCAGCTCACTTCATAGTCGTCGCGCAGGCCGGCGTGCGAAGCGTACATGTCCTGCCCAAAGGCGGTGAGGTCGCCGGCTTCGAGGTGGCGGCAGCCGGTTTCTACGCGGCCGTTTTCCTTAACCACGTAGGCGCAGCGGCGGTACACGGTATCGCCCAACTCGTCGCGGTGGGCGTCGAGTTGGGCCACGGTGGCGTCGCGCAGGCTTTGCACGGCGGGGTAGTATTGCTGGAGCACGGCCACGCCGCGCTCGCACTCCTCGCGGCGGGTGTTATACGCCGAAGTGGCCAGGCTATGCTTCACGCCCGAGTTGCAGAGCACAATGCGGCTGGCCGTAGTATCGAAAGGAAAGTACGCGTACTCGAGCGAGCGGCAATCGAGCCGCACCACCTGCCCCGCGCGCCCAAACAGGCTGGCAAACTGGTCCATGAGGCCGCACTGCACTCCGGCGTAGGTGTGCTCGGCTTTCTGGGCCACGTGGGCCAGCTCCATTAGCCCAATGTTGGCGTGCAGCAGGTGGTTGAGGGCAAAGGCCAGCCCGCATTCCAGCGCCGCTGACGACGACATGCCCGCCCCCACCGGAATGTTGGCCCCAAACACGCAATCGAACCCCGGCACCACCACGCCACGCTGCTGGAGCTGGGCCACCACGCCCAGCAGGTAATTGGCCCAATGGGTTTGGCTGGGGCTCACTTCGGCCACATTGGCCAGGGTAAAGGTCTCGCCCAAATCGTGGGAGATGAGCCGGATTTCGGTGCCCCCGTTCAGGCCCACCGCAAAAATCGCCTCCTTATCGATGGCCGCCGGCAGCACATAGCCGCCGTTGTAGTCGGTGTGCTCGCCGATGAGATTGACGCGGCCGGGCGCCCGCACCAGCATGGGCTCGTAGCCAAAATGCTGTTTGAATTCGGCGAGAACGGCTTGGGCAAGAGGTGCTGACATGAGCGAAAGCGGGAATGAAGGCGAAAGGAGGAAATTGAGCTAGAAGGGTAAAAACTGTACGCAACTTGGGACTTTAGCAGCTGCCAATAGCGTGTGACACCCGAAAAGTAGTGCGCAATTCCAGTATATACACCAACCTTTGTGTTGGCAACGGGAACCGCTGGCTCCGGCCCGGCCCCTGGGCGCTGGTTCGCTCACGTACTCCAAGGTGGCCCGGTGCGGCAGGCCCCACCGGAGCCCCAATACTGCTTTCCGGGCCTAACCAGCTCATTATTCACCTTCTGCCGCTCGCGTCGGCCACCCTCGCATGACGATACCCGCCCCACCCCTTCGCCCGCTTCGTTGCATGCTTACTGGCAGCCGTTTTCTGTTTTTTATTGCGCTGCTTTATCAAACGATTGTGCCAGCCGTAGCCCAGGCCCAGGAAGCCGGGCGCGAGCCCAGTGGCGATGTGTTCGTGGATAAAAAAGGGGTGCTGCGCTGGCAGAAAGGCAAGCAGGAAGTGGCCTTGTTTGGCGTGAACTACACTACACCGTTTGCCTATTCTTATCGGGCCCACCAGAAGCTGGGCGTACCCCACGAGCAAGTCATTGCCCGGGACGTGTACCACCTGGCGCGGCTGGGCGTCGATGCGTTTCGGGTGCACGTGTGGGACGTCGAAATCACGGACACCACCGGCAACTTGTTGGAGAATGAGCACCTGCGCCTGCTCGACTTCCTGGTGAATCAGCTCAAGCAGCGCGGCATCAAAATCATCCTCACGCCCATTGCTTACTGGAACAACGGCTACCCCGAAAAGGACACTGGCACGGGCTTTTCCAGCATCTATTCCAAAAGCCAGGCCTACACCAACCCGCGCGCCATTGCGGCCCAGGAGCGCTACCTCACGCAGTTTCTCAACCACCGAAACCCCTACACCCAGCAGCTCAACCGCGCAGACCCGAACATCATCGCCTTCGAGGTGTGCAACGAGCCCAAGTACCACAAGCCCGAGGCCGAAATCACCAGCTTTGCCGACCGCATGGCCCAGGCCATTCGGGCCACGGGCTGCCGCAAGCCGGTGTTCTACAACGTGTCGGAAAACCCCGATGTGTACGAGGCCGTGCTCAACGCCCGGGTCGACGGCCTCACGTTTCAGTGGTACCCGCAGGGGCTGGTGAGCAACCACACGCTGCGCGGCAACTTCCTGCCGTTTGTGGACCAGTACCCCATCCCTTACCGCCAGGACGCGCGCTTTGCTACCAAGGCCAAGATGGTGTACGAGTTCGAATCGGCCGATATTATTCAGCCGGTGATGTACCCGTTTATGGCCCGCAGCTTCCGTGAGGCAGGCTTTCAGTGGGCCACGCAGTTTGCCTACGACCCCTTGGCCATTGCCTATGCCAACACCGAGTACCAGACCCACTACCTCAACCTGGCCTACACCCCGGCCAAGGCCCTTAGTTTGCTGATTGCGGGCAAGGTGTTCCGGAATGTGAAGCGCGGGCAGACCTTTGGGCGCTACCCGCAGGATTCCGTTTTTAACGGCTTCCACGTGAGCTACCGGCGGGGCCTGAGCGAGATGAACACGCCGGAGGAATTCTACTACACGGCCAACACCACCACGGCCCCCGCGCAAGCGGCCAAGCTGCAGCACGTGGCCGGCGTGGGCTCGTCGGCGGTGGTGCACTACGGCGGCACGGGTGCCTATTTTCTCGACAAGCTGGCTTCCGGCGTGTGGCGCCTCGAGGTGATGCCCGACGCCGTGGCCATCCGCGACCCGTTTGAGAGAGCCTCGCTCAGCAAGCCCGTCACGCAGATACTGTGGAACGCCCAGCCGCTGCAAATCGAGCTAAGTGACCTGGGCCAAAACTTCTCCTTAAAAGGCCTGAACGAAGGCAACACCGCCCAGGCCCAGGCCGCCGCGGGCCGCACCACCGTGCGGCCCGGCGTGTACCTGCTGGCCGCCGCCGGCAAGTCCACCACCGCCTTCACCGCGCAAACCGCCTTCCACTACATCAAGCTGGGCGAATTTGTGGCGCCCGCCCCCAGCGCGCTGGGCCCGCAGGTGCGGCACAGCCCGCCCGCCCAGGCCATGACCGGCCAGCCGTTGCGCATCGCCGCTACTCTCACCGGTTTGGCTCCCACCGACAGCGTGTTTCTGGTAGCTCAACATTACTACGGCCGCACCCGCACCCTGCCCATGACCAGCACCGCCTACGCCACCGTGGAAGCCACTGTGCCCGCCGACCTGCTCTACGCCGGCCAGCTCCGCTACTGGATAGTGTTGCGAAAAGGCGCCCAGGCCCTCACTTTCCCCGGCGGCTTCAGCGGCCAGCCCCGCGACTGGGACTACACCCACCCCGAGCACTACGAGGTGCCCATTGTGGGGCCCGGCACGCCGCTGCCGCTCTTCCAGGCCAACCAGGACCAGGACCGAATCGAAGCCCAAGGCATTGCCTCTAATACCTGGACCGACTACGTGACCATGCCCGACGGCGCCCTGGCCCTGCGCCTGCTGCAAGGCCCGCCCCGCTCCGGGCAGCCCGCCCCTACCGGCCCCGCCGCCAGCCTGCGCGTGTACTTCGGCGACCGTACGGCCACCCGCCAGCCCGACCTGGCCAACCTCAAGGAACTGGTAGTGCGGGCCCGCAGCAGCCAGCCCAACGCCCGCGTCACCGTGACTCTGGCCACCAAAGACGCCCAAGCCTACTCCGCCTCACTGCCGCTGAGCGCCGAAATGCAGGAAGTACGCATTCCGCTGAGTGCCTTTCAACCCTCCCCGCTGCTGCTGGTGCCGCGCCCCTACCCTGGCTTCCTGCCCCTCACGTTCCAGGCCGCCAGCCAGCCCCCCTTCAAGCTTGCCAATGCGGAAGTGCTGCAAGTGGTGTGGGACGCGGCAACTCCCACGGGCACCCCGGTTAACGTCGACATCGAGTGGGTTTTTCTACGCCGCTAAGCTTATTCGCCCAGCTCAATAATCTAGCAGTAGAGACGCGGCCCTGTGCGTCTCTACTGCACTTTTAGTAACAACCGCTCAGCTGTTTTTCTGAGCATCACCATTAAGTATGCCTGTTTCCTCCCAGCTATCTACTGCTGTGCTACGCTCATGTGGCGGTATTTTTCTACTGGCGTCTCTGAGCCAATGCGCCGGCCAACCCGGCACGTCGGGGCACAGAACCAAGGTTCCGGCGGTTATTACCAATTTCAACCAGGACTGGCAGTTTGTTAAGGATGTCGACACGACCGTTACGGCTGCGCTCTTTGCCAAAACCGGCGGGCCGGGTCAGTGGGCCACGGTTTCGCTGCCGCACACGCTGCGGATTGAGCCGGTAGTAACCGACCAGCAGCAGTGGCAGGGCGTGAGCTTCTACCGCAAGTTTTTCCGCGTGCCCTCGGATGGGCCGTACCCGCGGGTAACCGTGGAGTTTGGCGCGGCCATGCACACGGCCGATGTGTACCTGAACGGCCAGCGCCTGCAGCGGCACGTGGGCGGCTACCTGCCCTTCACCGTCGACATTTCCAAACAGGCGAAATACGGCGAGGAAAATTGCCTGGTGGTGCGCCTCGACAACCGCGACAACCCGGTGGTACCACCCGGCAAGCCCCTGAAGGGCCTCGACTTCAATTTCTACGGCGGCCTGTACCGGACCGTCAAATTGAGTCTGTGCAACCCGCTGTACATTTCCGATGCTGTGCAGGCGGGCCACGCGGCGGGCGGCGGCCTGCTGTTGCACTACGAAAACATCAGTTCCGAGAGCGCCACGCTGCATGTGCAAACCGAGGTGCAAAACAACACGTCTGAGGCTCAGAACGCC
Source organism: Hymenobacter plasmatis (assembly GCF_020711255.1). GTDB lineage: Bacteria > Bacteroidota > Bacteroidia > Cytophagales > Hymenobacteraceae > Hymenobacter. Next base: position 168,047 of record NZ_JAJFAW010000003.1, on the reverse strand, counting down.
CAGGTGCGCACGGTGCTGTTCAACGAAAAGGGTAAGGAAGTGGCCCGGGGCCTGAGCGAGGCCATCAGCCTGGCCCCTGCCGCTTTCGGGCAGGTAAAGCAGCAGCTCACCATTGCCCAGCCGCAGCTGTGGTCGCCGGAGCAGCCCTACCTCTACCGCGTGGTGGTGGAAGTGCTACGCGACGGCAAAGTCATCGACCGCCAGCAAACCACCACCGGCGTGCGCAGCATCAAGTTCGTGGCCAAGGCTTTCACCCTCAACGGCCAACCGCTGCGCCTGCGCGGCACCAACCGCCACCAGGAGTACCCTTACCTCGGCTACGCCATTTCGGATAACGCGCAGTACCGCGACGCCTGGAAAATCAAGGACGCCGGTTTCAACTTCGTGCGCTGCTCGCACTACCCGCCCTCGCCGGCGTTCCTGCAGGCCTGCGACGAGCTGGGTATTCTAGTGATGGACTCAACGCCGGGCTGGCAGTTTTTCGGCAACGAGGAGTTTGCCAAAAACAGCATGCAGAACATCCGCGACATGGTGCGGCGCGACCGCAACCACCCCAGCATTGTGCTGTGGGAGGCGGCCCTGAACGAAACCGACATGCCCAAGCCTTTCATGGACGCCGCTCACCGCGCCGTGCACGAGGAGCTGCCCTTCTCTGAAAACGTGTACACCTGCGGCTGGCTCGACTACGCCTACGACGTCTTCATTCCGGCCCGCCAGCACCTCAAGGCGCCCGATTATTTCAACAAGTACGCCAAGGACAAGCCCCTGTTTCTGTGCGAGTATGGCGACTGGGAATACTACGCCCACAACGCCGGCTTCAACCAAACCGCCTTCTCGGGCCTGAAGGAATCGGAGCGCACCTCGCGGCAGCTGCGCGGGCAGGGCGAGCGGGCGCTGGCCCAGCAGGCGCTCAACTTCCAGGAAGCGCACAACGACAACTTCCGCGGCCCGGCCGTGGGCGACGCCAACTGGCTGATGTTTGACTACAAGCGCGGCTACGCGCCGGATATTGAGTCGTCGGGCGTGGGCGACATTTTCCGGCTGCCCAAGTTCGCCTACTACTTCTACCAGAGCCAGTACGGACCCGTGGCCGACCGAAACGGCTTCGGCAAGCCCATGGCCTACATCGCCAGCTACTGGCAGCCCACCTCGGCCACCCAGGTAGTGGTGTACAGCAACTGCGACGAAGTAGAGCTGCAGCTCAACGGCAAAACTGTGGCCCGCCAGCGGCCCGACGCCACTGCCTTCGCGGACCGGCTGGCCCACGCGCCGTTCACCTTCAAGGTGCCGGCGTTTGCGCCGGGCACACTGCGGGCCGTGGCCTACCGCAACGGCAAGCCCGCCGCCACCGCCGAGAGGCGCACGCCCGGCGCGGCCCACCACCTGCAGCTCAGCTACGACCGCAGCGGCCGCGACGCCGGCCCGCAGGACGTGGTATTCGTGTACGCCGCCGTGGTTGATGCCAACGGCACGGTGCTGCCCGAGGCCACCGCCGCCATCCGCTTCGCCGCGCAAGGCAATGCCGAGCTGGTGGGCGACAACCCCGTGCGGGCCGAAGCCGGCATAGCCACCGTGCTGCTGAAAACCGGCCTGGGCAGCGGCCCGGTGCAGCTCACCGCCACCGCCGACGGCTTGCCCAGCGCCTCGCTCAAGCTTACCGTTAAGTAGCTCCATTCTGACTCAAACATTCTAAGCTTTTGACTTTATGAAAAGAATTTTACCATTGCTCCTGACCATCGGTGTGCTGCTGGGGCTCGCCAACCGCGCCGCGGCCCAGACGGCCGCCCCTTTCGCCAAAGGGGCCGACGTGAGCTGGGTGACCGAAATGGAGCAGGCCAACTACCGGTTCTACAACGAAGCGGGGGTGCCGCAAGACCTGTTTCAGCTGCTGCACGACCATGACATGAACACCATTCGGCTGCGGGTGTGGGTGAACCCGGCCGGCGGCTGGAATGGCAAAAACGACGTCGTTGCCAAAGCCATTCGGGCCCACAATCTGGGCTTCCGGATTATGATAGACTTCCACTACAGCGACTCCTGGGCCGACCCAGGCAAGCAAACCAAACCCGCCGCCTGGAGTGCCTACACCTTCCCGCAGCTGCTGACCGCCGTGTACGACCACACGTATGACGTGCTCAACACGCTAAAGCAAAACAACATCGTGCCGGAGTGGGTGCAGGTAGGCAACGAGACCAACGACGGCATGCTCTGGCCCGAGGGGCGGGCCTCTACCAACATGGCCAACTTCGCCCAGCTCGTGGACCGGGGCTATGCCGCCGTGAAGGCTGTAAATCCCACCTCCAAAGTAATTGTGCACGTCTCCAACGGCTTCAACAACGGCCTGTTCCGGTACCTGTTTGATGGATTGGTGGCCAACGGCGCCCGGTTTGACGTCATCGGGATGTCGCTCTACCCCACGGCTGCCAACTGGCCTACCCTCACGGCGCAGTGCCAGACCAACATGAACGACATGGTGACGCGCTACCCCGGCAAAGAGGTGATGGTGGTTGAAACCGGCATGCCGGCCGATGCACCCATTCCCACCCAGCAAATGCTGCTCGACCTGATGGCCAAAGTACGGGCCGTGCCCGGCGGCAAAGGCCTGGGTGTACTGTACTGGGAACCACAGGCCTACAACTGGATGGGATACGGCCTGGGCACCTGGAACACCAACGGGCAGCCCACCGCCGCCCTCGCGGCCTTCCTGAACACGCCGCCCGCCCGCGTCCTGGTCTACAACCCCGGCTTCGAATACACGGGCCCCGTGCAGGCTCCCTTGGGCTGGACAACGGCCTCGACTACGGGCGACGCCGATGCCGACGTCACGCAGGCCCCCGGCTACACCGGCGCCTACCAGCTCACCCACCAGAAAGCGACGGCCTATCAGGTTCGCACCTATCAGCTGCTCACTTCGGTGCCCAATGGTACCTACACCCTGCGCGCCTGGGCCAAGAGCAGCGGCGGCCAAACCACCTGCCAGCTCTACGCCAATGGTTTCGGCGGGGCCGAGGTAGCCACTACCATTCCGGCGGCGGCCAACTGGACGTTGGTGCAGGTAAGCGGCATCACGGTCAGCAACGGGCAGTGCGAAATTGGGCTGCGCTCCGACGCCCACGCCGGGGAGTCGGTGAGCCTCGACGACGTGGAGTTTGTGGATTCGTCGGTGCCGGCTCCGGCAGCTCAATTTACTGTGGATGGGCAGGTTTCTGCTACCGAAATCGGTACTGGCCCAGGCAAGTACCAGCTGGCCGCCACCTACGCCGGCAACCACCTCGAAGCCGACCGGGGCCTGAAGGCCTTGTACGTGGGCTACACCGCCACCACCCTGAACCTGATGCTGGTGGGCTCGGCCGAATCGGCCGCGGGCGCCTACCGCGCCCTCGTGCTGTACCTCAACACGCCGGGCCGCACCGGTGCCCCGGCCCGGGTGCAGCTCAGCGGAGGCAGCGACGGCCCCTCGCCCCTCAAACACAAGCCGACGCTCGACATGCAGGCCGATTACGGTTTTCGCGCGTCCATCGGCTCTACTACTGCCACAGCCAATGACGTGTATTTCAGCCGGGTGTCGTACGTGACGGGCACTGCCGTCGCGCCAGGCAACGACACCTACCTCGGAGCCGGTACCAAAGCCGGCGGCCTCGTCACGGTCCCCGCCACGCTGGACCTGGCCGGCAGTAAGTTGGCTTACTTCAACACGCCCAACCTCACGGCCAACACCGCCAATTCGGGGCTGGAAATCGAAATTCCTTTGTCCACCCTGGGCACCACGGCCTCGCCCGTAACGGTGGGCAGCCAGGTTGAGATATTTGCCGCTTTCACCGATTCGGACGGCACGTTTTATACCGACGTACTGCCCCAGATTCCGGGCCGCACCGCTGCGCTGGGCGCCAACCCCGACTTCACTGCCATTCCGGGCAACCAGTTCATCACCTACGAGCTGGGTGGGGCTGTGCTAGCCAGCCGCACCGCCAGTGCCACCGGCCTCGACTTCCAGGTGTATCCCAACCCAGCCCAAGCCACCGCTTCTATTGCCTACACGGTGCCATCTGGCCCGCAACTGGTATCGCTGGCCGTATACAATGCCCTGGGCCAGCGCGTACGCTCCTTGGTTAGTGCGCTGCAGACGGGCAAGCAGCAGTTTACCCTCGGCACCCTTCCCACAGGCTCCTACCTAGTGAGACTGCAAATCGGGACGAAAATCACCAGCAAAAAGCTGGTGGTTGAGTAAAGACCGCAGAACTACCAAATTCCGTTTGCCGCCAACAAAAAGAGGCCATTCCGTGCGGAATGGCCTCTTTTTGTTGGCGGCAAAGGCCGGCTGCTAATTCAGGGGCTGAATCTCAAATCCCGCTTCCTGCACGGCGGTTATCACCTGGCTGGCCGAGACCTGCGCAGCGCTGATGGTGAGAATTTTATCTGGGCTGGCCGTATCAACCTGCCAGTTATTTGCGCCTACCTCCTGGTTCAGGGCAGGAGTCACCGCACGAATGCAGTTGTTGCAGTTGATGGTGGTTTTAAATCGAAGAGTTGACATAATAAGGAGGCTTGTAATGGAATTGCGCCCGAGGAAATTCGAGGCCGAATTAGCCCAATTCTAAACGCGTTTCGGGTAATGGCAGTGCAAAAATACCCGCGATAGGGCGATTCAATTGCACAGAATCTCACCGCAAATCAGCATAATTCTGCCGCTGCCAATCAAGCCGCGGGCAGGTGATTAAGACTTTTTAACCAGTTCCATTTCGCAGGTGGGGCACTTGCCGGGCTTGGTGCTTTGGCTGCCGGCGCAGCCCATGGGGCACTCGTAGCGGGCCTCCACGGCAGGTGTGGCAGCGGACTTGGCAGGAGCCGCGGGTGCGGCGGTAGCGGCGGGCTTCTGCTGCTCACAGCTGCTGGCCATGAGGGCGCTCATCAATAAGGCGTGGAAAAGAACGGAGCGAAAAGTAAGCGACATGGTTGGGGAAATTGGGCTGGCTTGCAGCCTCCAAAGCGGGGCTGCGGGGCGAAGCGTCGAACAGCAAATTTAAGGCACAACGTTCCGGCCGCTGGGGCCCCGGCTACTCGAAGCCGCGGGTGTCTTCCGGCTGTTCGTCCTTGCGCTTGGGGCGCGAGTTGTCGGCCTTGGCGTTGCCGAAGCGGTAGGTGAAGCCCAGGTACAGGATGCGCGACTCGCGCTTGTTGCGGGTCAGGGACTCGAAGCCCGGGCCGTAGGCATTGAAATTGAACTGCTGGGTATTGAGCAGGTCCGACACGCGCAGGGTAATGCTGCCCTTTTCTTTGAGCACGTTTTGCTTGGCGGCGAAGTCCATGCTGAACTGCGTGAGGCGGCTGCCCTGGGCCGTGACCACCGGCGAGCGGTAGTTGGCCGAGAGCTGCAAGTCGAGCAGCTTGGTGGGCGACACCGTGGAATTGAGCCGGCCCGTGTACACAAAGTTGCTGTTGTTGATGTCGGTATTGGTCGGGGCCGAGCCCTGGATGATACGGCGGAAAGCGGAGGTGTTGACGCTGATTTTCCAGATGCTGGTGAGGGCCGTGGAGCCCACCGCTTCCAGGCCGTAGCTGATTTCGTGGCCGATGTTGAGCCGCGTGTTGTTGGTAACACGGGTGTTACTCACCGGGTCCAGAAAAAACGGGTCGCGGATGTTGGTAATGGTGTTTTGCTCGTAGCGGTAGAAGGCCGTGCCGCTAATGGAGCTACCCGCCCCGAAGAACTTCTGGTCGCCGAGCTCCAGCGAGTGCACATATTCGGGCATCAGCGTGGCGTTGCCGGTGCGCAGGTTCAGGGGGTCCGAGCGGTCGGTGAAGGGGTTGAGCTCGTCGGCATTGGGGCGTTGCACGCGGCGGGAATAGCTCAACTGCACGCGCTGGTCCTGGCTGAGGTCGTAGGCCAGCACGGCACTCGGAAACAAGTTCAGGTAGCTGCGCGTGAAGTGGGCATTGGGCACGTCCGTCGACTGGTCGCCCTTGGTGTTGGTTTGCTCCAGGCGCAGGCCCAGCTGATAGCTGAAGGCGCCGGCCACGTTGGCGTAGGTACCGTACGCGGCCTGGATATACTCGTGGTAGACGTAGCGGTTCGACGGGTCGAATACCTGCGCGGGCTGGCTGGTAAAGAGATAGTCGCTGTCGTAGCGGCGCGAAATGCTTTTGGCGCCCAGCTCGTAGCGGCCCTTCTCGCCCAGCGGCATCACGTAGTCCAGCTGTGCCGAGGCCAGGTCCGCCTGGTCATCAAACGTTTGGCTTTGGTGCCCGGTAGTCCAGGCCACGTCGTTGCGGTAGTCCACTGCCGAGTTTACCACAATGTGGCTCAGCACGGGCGTATAGACGACGTTGGCGGTCAGCTCGCGGCGCTTCTGCGCAGGCCAGAGGCGGCGGTAGTCCAGGCTGAAATCAGCCTGCCGGGCGGTGCCGGCATTGGTGTTGTAACGGTTGGTATTGCCCAAGGCAATGGGCATGTTGGTGGTGATGTTCTCCTGGCTCGAAATAATGTCTTCGCGGTTGCGCTGCGTATTGAAGCGCGGCTGCACCGTGAGCGTCAGGGTTTGCTCCGGGGTGATGGCGTAGTCCAGGCCCAGGCGGACGTTGTGCGAAAGGCCGGTGTTCAGGCCCGACCGGTCCTGGCTGAGCACGGTGGTTTGGCCGTTGGCGGTGGCACGCTGCCGCACCGAGCCGTAGCCCGTGCGCCGGTCCTGCCGAAAATCGTAGGCCCCAAACACGTTGAGCTTGCCCTGGTGGTAGTTCAGGTTCAGCGAAGTGTTGTACTTGCCACGGGTGCCGGCCGTGGCGGTTGCCTGGCCGTTCCAGCCGTCCTCGCGCTCCTTTTTCAGTACAATGTTAATGATGCCAGCCGTGCCTTCCGCATCGTAGCGCGACGAGGGGTTGGTCACCACCTCAATGTTCTGAATGCTGCTGGCGGGCAGCTGGTCCAGCGCCACGCTGGTGGGCTTGCCATCCACAAAGATTTTCACGTTGCTCGAGCCGCGCAGGCTCACGGCGCCGTTCTGGTCCACGGTCACGCTCGGCACGTTTTGCAGCACATCGGAGGCCGTGCCGCCAGTGGCGGTCAGGTCCTTGGTCACGTCGATTACCTTCTTGTCGAGGTTGTCGCTCACAATCTGGCGCTGGCCCTGCACCACCACTTCGCCCAGCTTGGTGGCGGCCACGCGCAGCCGCAGCGCTCCCAGCTCCAGCATGGGCACCGCGGCCGACAGCGCCACCGGCCGGCGCCCGGTGCGGTAGCCCACCACCGTGGCCTGCAGCACGTAGCTGCCAAACGGCACCTTATCCACCGAGAAAGCCCCACTTTCCAGCGTTTGGGCCCCGGCCACAAAGCTTGAATCTGCCGCCCGCAGCAGCACCACACTGGCAAAAGGCAGCGGCTGGTTGTCGGCCGCATCCAGCAGCTTGCCAGCCACGCTGCCCGTGCTTTGGGCCATAGCTCCCAGCGGCAAGCTTAGCAGCCCCACGGCCAGCACCCACGCCAGCGCAGGGATACGGGCATTAAAAAACCGCACCAAGGCGGCAGCTTCAGCCCTAAGGCCTTTTCTTTCTCCAACAAGCTTCATCTATACTAACAGACTTTAACCCTGGCAACCGCCAGTAGTTGGCAGCCTGATTCCGGGCGGTATGGTGCCCGGCACCAAATTTACGCCTCAATCCTGAGGAAAGTCTGAGCATCTATGTCACTTCCATTTCATAATATACCCAAATGCATACATTAGCTGCATAATCCACGAAATGCCCAAGCGAGTCGCCATTCAATGGTCCAATGCCTGAAGCGAGAATAGGCTTCAGCAGATTAGGACTAAGGCCCATCTCGCAATTAGTCTTCGCCCTGCTATGCGCTTCTTCCTCTTGATCTCTTTGCTGCTGAGTCTTCTGCTAATCCATTCAGGCCATGCCCAAGCCGTGGGCGATTCCACCAAGCAGGGCGCTCAGCAGGCCCGCTCTTCCGTAGCGCTCGACAGCGTGCAGACCGTGCACGACCTGTTCCAGGCCAAGCGCTCAGCTGGTAGCACTTTTGTAGGCATAGGGCTGGGCGCGCTTATCCTCTCCCCCATAATTGGGGCACTTAGCGGAGGCCTGCCTTCAGGCGCCCGCTCATCGGCCAGCGGCACCTTTGCTGTCACAATTGGGGTATTGGGTGCGGGCTCGTTTTTCATTGGCCTCATCCAAAAACTAAATTATAGCCGCTACAACGAGCGAGCACTGCTCGCTGCATATGCGAAGGGCAAGCCTCTGCCAGCACTAATCCGCACCAAATTGTAGCCAAGCACCCCTTACGGCTGGGGCCGGGAAAAGCGCGGGTCCTTGATAAAGGTGGAGTCCGTGAGGGTGCGCATGAAGGCCACGATTTTAGCTTTTTCGTCGGCCGTGAGGTCCAGCGTAAAGCTTTGCTGGCGCGGGTCGTTGGTGGTATTGAGCAGCAGCGGGTCAATGTTTGGGCTGTTCAGGGCCACGTGCTCGTTGTAGTGGTCCACCACCTGCTCCAGGGTCGTGAAGCGGCCGTCGTGCATGTAGGGCGCCGTCAGGGCAATGTTGCGCAGCGAGGGCACCCGGAACTTGCCATTGTCGGTGGGCAGGCCGGTGAGGGCGCCGAGGCCCAGGTCGGTGGGGCTCACGTCGAGGCCGTTGTTGCTGAAGGTGTGGTTGGTTTGCAGGTCGCCGCTGTGGCAGTCGCCGCAGTTGCCGCCGCGCAGCGTGCCGTTGGGGTGGGTGCTGAACAGCACTAAGCCCTGCTGCTCGTAGGCGCTCAGGGCGGTGCGGTCGCCACGTCGGAACTGGTCGAAGCGCGAGTTGCTAGAAATCAGGGTGCGCTCAAATTGAGCCAGCGCCTTGAGCGTGTTGGCTTCGGTGATGGTGCTGCTGCCGAATGCCTTGCGGAACAGGTCCTGGTACAGCGGCAACTGCTGCAGGCGCGCCACGCCCACCGTGAGCGACTGGTGCATCTCCACCGGCTTCTCGATGGGGATGCGAGCCTGAGCTTCCAGGGTGTTGGCGGCGCCGTCCCAGGTCAGCTTGGGCTCCCAGAGCAGGTTGGCAAGCGCCATGGAGCTGCGCGCCGACACGGCCTGGTTCACGCCCACGGCGTGGGCCCGCCCATCCGTGAAGGCCAGCTCCTGGCGGTGGCACGAGCCGCACGACACCGTGCTGCTCACCGACAGCGCCGTTTCATAAAACAGCTGCCGGCCCAGCGCCACGCCTTCCACCGTGAGAGCGTTGTCGGCGGGTTGGGCTGGGGCAGGCGGGAAATTGCTGGGAATAATGAGGTTGTAGGCTGTTGGCGGCACCACCGCCGGGGCGTCGGGCTCCACGGGGTTTTGCTGGCAGCTTGCCAGCCCCAGCAGCAGCCCCAGTCCGACAAACGTTGCTTTCATACCTGGCCCGCCGGGCGCTTAGTTGTTGTGAATGTGCTCCACGGTGAACATGCCCGCGGCGTAATTGTCGGCCACGATGGGCGCCCAGGTGCTGCCGCTTTCCACCGAGTAGGTGGTGCCAAAGTTGACATTCTTGGCCGGCGTGGTGCTCTCAAACATGGCCTGTACGTTGGCGTACATATGCACCTCGGGCACGTGGCCGTCTTTCACGGGCAGGGTGCTGCCGTGGAAAGCGGGCGTGATGGTGCGGGCGCAGTTGGCCCCGCCAATGTCAAAGGTGAGCGAGCGGCCGGTAGATGCCTGCGGCGAGGTGCCGGCCATTTTCAGAAACACGTATTCCTGGCTCCACTCCCAGTACAGGTCGTTGCTGTGGTTGAGGGGGCCGCTCTGAAAGGCCGCGTTGTTGTGAGCGGCATCCACGCCCAGCACGAAGCTCATGCCGGTGTAGTCGCCCACGGGCACCTTGTCCACCACGAAGTGTGACGACCCCGCGGTGGCCGCGTCGATAAGGTAATAGCTGTCGGGCACGGCGTAGCTGCTGCCGTCGGCCTTGGTCAGCTTCAGGTTCGACACCAGAAACTTGAACTTGGAAACCGTGAAGGTCTGGCCGTCGGCTTTGGTGTACGACTGGGCGTTGAGCGTGAGCGGAGTAGTGCCCACCACGGGCTCCATCTCAATGGCGATGCTGCCGGTGGTGGCCGCGGCGGGGTCGCCGGTCTTGCTGCCGCAACCAGTAAAAACCGCCGTGGCCAGCGGCAGGGCAACAAGCAGCACAGCCGCAGGCAAGGACTTCATCTGGAAGAATAAAAAGGCAAAAGCCAGTGGGGTTGAGCTAAACCAAGCGGCTGCGCCCGGGCGCTAAAACCCGGACGCCGCCCCTTTCGAAAAAGTGCCCCAGCTCTGCACAACCATGAAAAGCGAGGAATAGCACTTCTGCGAAGTTACTCATTCCGTAGCCTTTCGGCCCTACAAATCGGCCGACCCCGCGCTTTAATCGTCCAGTTCGAAGCTGATGATGGTGCCCCGGCCGAGCTGGGACTTGATGGATAGCTCGCCCCCGAGCAGGGCCACGCGGTTTCGCACCCCCGACAGGCCCATGCCGGCCAGCGGCAGGGTGGTTAGCGCATCGGGCTCGAAGCCGCGGCCGTTGTCTTCCACGCTCACCGCCACGTGCCCTTTTTCATGGGCCACGTGCACCTCCACTTCGGTGGCCTGCGAGTGCTTCATGATGTTGTTGAGCAGCTCCTGCACAATGCGGTACACCGCAATCTCCACCGTGGGGCGCAGGCGCTGCTCCAGGTTGGTGAGGTGCAGGTGCACGGGCAGGCCGGTGGGCGTAATGCGCTTGCTGAGCTCCTCCAGGGCGGTGCGCAGGCCAAAATCTTCCAGAATGCCCGGCGTGAGCTCAAAGGAAATGGTGCGCGTGGTCCGGATGGCTTCGTGCAGCAGCTTCAGCGAGGCGCGCGGCGACGAGGGCGTGCCGGCCCGCCCTTCCAGGCTGAGCTTGGCGGCGTACAGGAGCTGGCCCAGGCCGTTGTGCAGGGCTTCGGCAATGCGCTTGCGCTCGGTTTCCTGGGTGGTGAGGATGGCCGACAGCACTTCCTGCTGCTGGCGCAGGCGCAGCTGGGTGGCTTCTTCGGCCAGCCGGTTGCGCTCGGTCACGTCGCGGAATATGGCCAGGATGCCCGTGATTTCGTCGTCCTGGCGCAGGGGCACGTGGTACACATCGTAGTGCCCGGCGCGGTGCTCAAAGGCCTGGCCCGGCAGCAGCACCTGCTCGCCGGCCAGCACCCGCTCCACGATTCGCCGGCTCTCGTCGGAGTCGAGGCGGGGCAACACCTCAAAGATGGGCTGGCCCAGCACGTCGGCCGCTTCCTGGCAGAAGTAGGTGGCCGCTTTCACGTTCCAGGCCGTGATGGTGCCTTCGCGGTCGAAGGCCACAATGCCGTCCACGCTATTTTCCAGGAGGCTTTCGGTGAATTCCTTTTCGGCTTGCAGTTGCTTTTTCTTATCCTCTACCTCCGTCTCGTCAAACCCGAGCACAATGGCCTGCTGTTGCTGCTCGTCGAAGAAGGCATAGTTGCGGATGGTAAGCTGCCGGTCTTTGCCCTTGGCCCAGGTCATAAATTCGAGCCGCTGGCCGCCCAGCACCGTTTCTATCTCATGCAGCAGGTGCGGAAACACGTTGCGCACGTTCTGGCCCACCATTTCTATCGCATCCAGGCCCAAAATAGCCAGCCCCGAGCCAGTGCGCTCCAGGATGGTGCCGTCGGCCCCTACGCGGGTCAGCACCACGGGCAGGTGGTCGAGCACGCTGGCCATCACCAGGCTCTTGTAGTGCAGCTCTTCCTCGGCGGCGTAGATGGAGGTCACGTCGCGCACTACGCCGGCAAAGCCGCGCGTTTTGCCCTGCTCATCGGTCACGGCCCGGCCCGCCGCCGATATGTGGTGCAGCGAGCCATCGGGCCACACCACCCGGAAATCGAGCGCCATCGGCGACTGCGCCGCAATGGCGGCCTCAATGGCTTCCCACACCCGGGCCGAGTCGTCGGCATGAAACCGCTTGCCCAGCATCTCAATCGGCACCAGGCGGGGGTTGTACTCGTAGCCGAAGATGGTCTGGGCCCGCTTGTCCCACTCCAGCCGGTTGCTGGCAATGTCCCAGGTGAAAACACCGGTTTCCGACGCTTCCAGGGCCAGGTTCAGCCGCGATTCACTTTCGCGTACCTGCGCGGCAGCAGCGCGCTCGGCGGTTACGTCGCGCCAGAGCATGTGTATCACCGGCGGCTTGCCGGCTCCCTCCTCAATGGGCGTGAGCACGGCCTCAATCCAGATTTCTTCGCCCGTCAGCTTGTTCATGCGGGCATCGCAGCGCTTGGAGCCCGTGCGCAGGGCCTCGTCTACCGATTCGCGCAGCATGTCGACGGTGCGGCGCCCGTCGGGCTGGTAGGTGGGGCAATGCGCCCAGGCGTTGTGCCCCACTATCTGGTCCTTGCGCGTGGCCCCGACCAAGGCCAGGGCGGCGTTGTTGCAGTCGACGTACATGTAGCCCTGCAGCAGCACCACGGCATCGCGGCTGTCGTTGAACAGCCGGCGGAAGCGGGCCTCGCTGGTGGCCAGGGCGGCGGTGGCCACGCGGCGGGCCGTGGTATCGAGCACGGCCAGGCGGCACTGCTGCTGAGCCGGGCTGTTTTCCAGCGTGTGCTCCATGCGCAGCCCCTCCAGCTGGGCATAGAAAGGGGTGCCGTCTTCGCGCTGCAGCACCATCTCGCAGCTCAGGGTGCGGGTGGTGTTCAGCACGCGGGTCAGGAACTGCCCAAATTCAAGGCGGCTGCTGGGGGCCACGAAGAAATCGAAGCGCCGCCCCGTCAGGCGCTGGCGCACGCTGCCCAGCTGCTGGCTGGCGCACAAATTGAGCTGCTCAATGAGGCCCGTGGCCGTGAGGGTAAAATAGCCCACCGGGGCAAAATCGTACAAGTCCACGTACTGCTCGCGGGCAGCTTGGGCTTCGGCCTGCGCCCGGAGCAGCTCCTCGTTCTGCATTTCCAGCTCAATCTGGTGGACCTGCAGCTCCTGTATCATCCGCTGGATTTCCTGGGGGGTTTGGTCCTGCACTGCCTGCGTTACCAGGTAGCGCTGCCGTTCGGCGCGGCTACGCAGCGACCCCAGGGCTGCGTCTAAATCAGGCCGTATATCATCGGGCTCAACTTCGTGCAATGGCTCACTATTAATTGGGTCCGTGTTCATAGAGAATAGCATACTTGACTGCTCCAGCAAAGCTGCGCTTATCAACCTTGCGGAACATCAAAAGAGAATCCTACTACGCAATTTAAGGGATAATAAATTAATCCCGACAGCACCAATCGGCTCATTAGCTGAACAGTAACTACCCAAGCTGAACCGCTACCTCGACAAACGCCCTATTCGTTTGGCCTTAAATTATTATCATAATAATAATGAGTATACTTTTAACTATAGTTGAAATATGAGCCTACCGCTTGCCATTTTCGGCCATGGTTGAGCTAGCAAAGCGAGAAGGCTATAAACCCCAAAGTGGTGCCCCCGCTTCCTGACGGAAAACAGGGGCACCACTTTTTGCTGAGCCCCGGTGGGCTCGTTGTTTTAAATGCACAGCGGCCGGCCTATCCCACCGCCGGGGTCACGTCGCGCACGCCGAGCAGGAGCTTGGTGCTGGTGGCTTGCTCGCCGCCAATGCAGCGGCCATACATCAGCAGTTCGCGGGGGCCGGCGGCGGGAAAGGTGGCCTTGAAACGCAAGTCGTCGAAGAAGGTGCCGGGAGTTTTGAGGATGGCCTCGAGGCGCTCCCGCAGCTCAGGCTGCTGCCAGGTGCCGTTGTCGAGCTCGGCCAGGGGGCGGCCCTTGGCCCCGGCGATGTTCAAGCCAAACATCTCGCCAAACGATTGGCTCATGGCCAGCACGCGTAGCTGGTAGTCGAGCACGAGTAGGGGCTCGCGCACGGTTTCCACCACGGTCTCGGCCAGGCGGCTACTTTCCTGGAGCTGGGCTTCCAGGTTTTTGAGGCTGGTGATGTCGGTGAAGGTGATGACAGCCCCGCTGATGTAGTTGTCGAGAGTGCGGTAGGGCAGAATGCGCATGGCGTACCACTCGCCGGTGGTGGTCTGGATGTTGCTTTCCGAGCTCACCAGGCGGTCGAGCACCTGCTTCACGTCCTGGGCCAGGTTTTCGTGGCGCAGCGTGCTGGCAAAGTGCGTGATGGGCCGGCCCACGTCGCTCGGCATCAGCGAGATAATGCGGTTTATGCGGGGCGTAAAGCGCTTTATTATCATGTCGTTGTCGAGGAAGATGGTAGCAATCTCGGTGGCGTCAAGCAGGTTTTTCATGTCGTTCGCCGCCAGGCTCAATTCCTCGGTTTTGCTGAGGTACTGCATGTTGAGGGTCATCAGCTCCTCGTTCAGGCTCTGCATTTCCTCCTTGTTGGTCATGGCCTCCTCATTGGTGCTTTGCAGCTCCTCATTGGCGCTTTGCAGCTCTTCGTTGGTGCTTTTCAGCTCCTCCACACTGCTTTCCATCTCCTCGATGGTGGTTTGGAGGCGGTGCTTGGTGAACTGCAGCTCTTTTTCGAGCGAGGCCACCACGGCGTCGCGGCTCAGCTCGGTGCCGAGCGCCGCCTGGCCCAGCCGCACCTTGCGGGGCGTGGGCTGCTCCTCAAACACCACCAGCAGCAGGCCGGCCAGCTGGTCGGGCTCTTCCAGGCATTTCACCGTCACGCGCAGCAGCTGCACCCCGAGGTCGGTTTTCACCTTCACGTTTTCGGCCACTACGTCTTGCCGTGTAGAGGCTGCCTTTTGCACCGCCGCGCTCATTTCGTAGTTTAGCTCCTCGCGGGCCATCTCAAAGATGTTCATGCCGCTCAGGCCGGGGGCCGGCTCGAGGTAGCGCCCGGTGCGGCCGTTCACGTAGAGGATTTCGCCGGTGGGGTTTACCACCACGGCCGGCGGGGTGTACTGCCGCAGCAACAACCGCTGCACCAGCGTGGCAAAAGTCCCGTCTTTGCGGAGAGAAGTAGAATGCATAGAATCGGTGGCGGGGGCGTGGTTGGCCTGTTGCTGGGTCGTGGAGAAAGGGAAGCCTAAAATGCGGCTGAGCACGGACGGCCCTTCCAAACGCCGCAGAATCTTCCATTTCACGTCGAGCGAGCTAAACAGGTCCTGAAAGCCGTTGAGGTTTTCGCTCGGGCCCAGAAACAGGAGGCCGCCCGGGCTGAGGGCGTAGTGGAAGACGGGCAGGATGCTCTTTTGCAGCTCCGCCGATAAGTAAATCAGCAGGTTGCGGCACACCAGCAGGTCGAGCTTCGTAAACGGCGCGTCCTTGGTGAGGTTGTGCAGGGCAAAAATCACCACGTCGCGCACTTCCTTTTTTATCTGGTAGTGGCCGTCGAGGGAAGTAAAAAACCGGTTGAGGCGCTCCGGGCTCACGTCGGCGGCAATGGACTCGGGGTAGATGCCGGCGCGGGCAAAGTCAATACCCTCCTTGTTGATGTCGGTGGCAAAAATCTGAATTTTCAGGTGCCGGTTTTCCTCCATGGCGTCGAGGCATTCGAACAGGCACATGGCCAGCGAGTAGGCCTCTTCGCCGGTGGAGCAGCCGGGCGCCCACACCCGAATCACGCTATCCACGGGCTTGGCGCGCAGCAGGGGCATCAGCCGGGCTTTGAGATTGTCGAACGCTTCCTGGTCGCGAAAAAACTTGGTCACCCCAATCAGCAGTTCCTTGAACAGGGCATCGACCTCGGCGGGGTTTTCCTGCAAAAACCGCACGTACTGGGTAAACTCCCGAATCTGGTGGGAATTCATGCGGCGCTCGATGCGCCGGAACACGGTGTTGCGCTTGTAGAAGGAGAAGTCGTGCCCGGTCTGGGTCCGGATGAGGCTGAAGATTTTTTGCAGCGCGTGGGCCGGCTTGGAGTTCGACTCGGCCACTTCGCGGCGGGGCCGGGCCAGCAGCGGCTGGGCCACGTATTCGAGCAGCTTGTCGGGGAGCTGGTCGGCGGGCAGCACGTAGTCCACAAACTCGGTGGCGATGGCCGAGCGCGGCATCGAGTCGTACTCGGCCGTATCCGGCGATTGCACCATCACCATGCCGAAGTTTTCCATCACCATTTTCAGCCCAATGGTGCCATCGGAGCCCATGCCCGAGCAGATGATGCACACGGCGCGCTCGCGCGCATCCTTGGCCATGCTCTGGAAAAAGTAGTCGATGGGCATGCGGCGGCTCTCGTGCTGCGTGGGCGCAAACAGCAGCAGCGTGCCGTGCAGGATGCTCATGTCGCGGTTGGGCGGGATAACGTACACGTGGTTGGGCTGCACCTTCAGGCCGTCGGTGGCTTCCTGCACCGGCATGTTGGTGAAGTGCTGCAGCACCGCCGCCATTTCCGATTCCTGGTTCGGCGAGAGGTGGGTTATCACCACGAAGGCCATGCCGCTGTCGGGGCGCATGTGCCGAAAGAACTGCTCGAAGGCCTTCAGCGAGCCGGCCGAGCCGCCGAGGGCCACCATGGGAAAAGTGTCTTCGATGCCGTTTTGGTGCTGGGCTATGCGCACCTGCGCCGGCGTGGCGGGCACCTCCAGCGGCAGGTCCTTCTGGGGAACTTCAGCGATGGTCGGTTCGTCATCGGCGGGAAGGGGCAAGTGAGGAGTCATGGGGAGAAGCTAAAAGCCAGCGGGCTACCGCAACCGAAGGGTTCGGCCCGGCACAAAGTAGATAGTGGGAAGCCACCACACCAGAACACCACCGGCGGCCTTATGAGTTTAAGAAATCTGCACCTTGCCGGGGCCTGTCCCGCCAAAAACTGACCGGACCATGCCCCACGCGAAGGCCTTGAGAACAGCCCGGCAGTACGCCCAAAATTAAACGAAAAGTACCGCTCAAATTCAGCCCAACGCCGCCCCAAATCGTAATTAGAAGGAAACCCGTTTCTTGGTAATTCCGTGCCAGCACCTTCCCACCTCATTGTTATCGGCACTTCGGCCGGCGGCATGCCGGCCCTGGTGCAGCTAGTGGCCCAGCTGCCTGCTTCGCTCCCCGCCGCTGTGCTGGTGGTGCAGCACTTTTCGCCCGATGCCGACGGCCAACAACTGGTAAACCGAATGGCCCGCCACACCGAGCTGCGGTGCCGGCTGGCCAGCAGCGGCCAGGCCATTGAGGCCGGCACCGTGTACCTGGCCCCGCCCGACCGCCACCTGCTGGTGAAAGACCGCCAGGCGCCGTATGTCCTCGTGACCAAAGGCCCGCGCGAAAACAACTACCGCCCCGCCATCGATGCATTATTCCGCTCGGCTGCCGTCACCTACGGGCCTGCCGTGGCGGGCGTGGTGCTCACGGGCATGCTGCACGATGGCACCGCGGGCCTGGAGTTTATCAAGCGCTGCGGCGGCCGGGCCGTGGTGCAGGACCCCCGCGATGCCGAATTTGCCAGCATGCCCGAAACGGCCCTGCGCAACGTGGCCGTGGACTACGCCGTGCCCCTGAGCCAGATGGGCGCGGTGCTCGAAGAAATTATCCAGGGCGAGGCGCCCGACCCCGCCCCCTGCATCCCCGAAGACCTTAAACACGAGGCCGCCATTGCGGAAAGAGTTGTGGGAACCACCGACGAAGTTGCTAAACTTGGGCACCTGGTGCCCCTCACCTGCCCCGACTGCGGCGGCAACCTCTGGGAAATGGAGCACGGCCAAGTGCTGCGCTACCGCTGCCACACCGGCCATGCTTTCACGGGCGATGTGCTGCTGCGCGAGTCGCAACACAGCCTGGAAGAAACGCTGTGGGTGGCTCTGCGCATGATGGAAGAGCGGCGCAACCTGCTCAGCACCATGGCCACCCGCGAGCCCAACCCCTACGCCGGGCAGCAGACCGAGCGCATGGAGGAACTGAAGAAGCACGTAAACCGCCTGCGCGAATTCCTGCTCAACGGCAGCATTTCGAACGCCAACGCGGGCTCGGCCCAGCAAGGCGATTACGACTGAATTTATCCTTGCTCCGAATTGAGCTGAATTTCCGCAGCCAGCACTGCGGCCCACAAGCCAAAAGCCCCCGCCGGGCGGCCCTCGTCAGACAAGGGCGGCCCCGCGGGGGCTTGCGGTAAAGAAGAGTTGGGTACTTCTTGCAGAATTAGAGAATCAGAATATCCGGCCCAGCCAGCGGTGCGCTGCCAGGGGCCAGGCCGCGGGCCCTACCTGCTCAGGTGAGGCTGCTGCGGTTGAGGTACTGCCGGAAAGCGGCGTGCTCCTGGGCCATTTGCTCGCGCACCTGCGCAATGGCCTGGGCCAGGGTTATTTCGCCGGTCACGTAGCGCTGGAAGTGGTGGAGGGTTTCTTCGTTGGGCTCCGTTCCGCCCATGGCTTGAATGGCGAGCGTGTTTTCGGCCGTGCGCTGACGGCGCAACCAGTCTTGGCGCTGGTTGTCGTTCAGAGACTGTGGCATGTGCTTGAAGTGGGAAGTATTCATGATGGTTTGGTATCTAAGCAGTTCCTAACTAACCAGTGATGGGAAGCGCCACAGCGACCTTACGCCACGAGACGCAGGCCGCTGTGCCAGGCTGCGTCGATTAAGGTGGGCGCGAAGCAGAGGTTGGGCCCCATCTGCCAGTTGAGCAGGTTTTGCTTTAGCTCGTCGGAGGCGTGCACCACTACCAGTTGCTTGTGCTCCTCCTGCAGTTTGCGGTGGTAGTTCCACAGGGCCCGGGTCGATTCGGTGGAGAGGGCACTGACCAGCTCGCAATCGACCCACACGGCGGGTCTGCCGCTACGGTACGCGCAGCCCAACGAAAAATCGAGGGCGCTTTCGGGGTCCTTGGGCGGCCCCGGAGTTAAGAGCAGCAAGTAGCTCTCGGGCAGCAATTCGTGATACACTGTCGTCATAATGGTAATAACTATTGCAAACAGCTGAACTCAAGACGCTAGCTATTCCTGGTTCGGATAAGGAGGTATTATCTCCCTGCTAGGTTGGCCTACAAAGTTCGACCTACTAATTGGGCTAACCGAGGGCTGAAGTACTGATTTAGTCTAAGTAAACCCCCTAAAAATACCTCCGTATTAAATCCCTTCTCCGTGCGATTTTTTACTGCTTTTCCCTTTTACTAAGTTAAAGCCCAGCGCTTTTGCTTAGCCTACCAACAAACCCGTAGTTGCCATCCGTACATGGTGGTATTTTCTCTTAAAAACCCTCCTTATTGTCCTGCGCCCGCCTACCTGTTAAATTTTTACCCGTTATTATCCAGTGTTTTATCCTTTCACTTTCTATTTAATTTTCAATCATGGCTAACAAGGAAAGAAAGCACGGCACCAGCACGGAGCAACAGTCCGAAGCCGGTAAGAAAGGCGGCCAGGCCAACCGCGGCGGTAGCAATACCAACAGCGGCAACAACAACGAACAAAACCGCGAAGCCGGCCGCAAAGGCGGGCAATCCAGCCAGGGCAGCCACAAATAGCCCCGGCGCCTCTGCCGCAACAAACGCAGCCCCGGCCACCCTGTGGCCGGGGCTGCGTTTGTTGCGGCATACACGTATGCGCGGCCGGAATGCGCCCGTTTGCAGCGCCTGCGCCAGCCCAACTGGAGCTTCCTTATAAAATATAGTAGTTTTAAAGTATATTCATTGCCAGGGCGTCCGCCTTAGTCGGCCCGCTTGGCGGCAGGCCGCTTTTCTTCCACTTCCCACTATTCCTTCCCCGTCCCATGAGTCCTTCTGTACGCAACATCATCGCCTGGATTCTGCAAGTGCTCATTGCGCTTGCCTTCATCTACGCCGGCTTCCAAAAGCTGACCCACATCCCCCAAACCGTCAAAATGTTTATGGGCCTGGGCCTGCCGGGCTGGACGGCCTACGTCGTGGGCGCGGGCGAGCTGCTGGGGGGCCTGGGCTTGCTGTGGCCGCGCACCGTGCGCCTGGCCGCGGCGGGGCTCATCATTATCATGCTGGGCGCCATCGTGATGCACGCCAGCAAGATTCCCGGCGGCATCGGCGGGGGCGCGTTTGCCATTGCCCTGCTGGTGGGCCTCCTGATAGTGGAGGCGCTGCGCTGGCCCACGCGGCGGCTGGCCTAAGCTCGGCGGCGTATTTTTGGTGCCTTCCAGAGGGAAGCGGGCCCGGCGCACCTTGTGCCGGGCCCGAACCATTGCCGCCCCGGCGGGTTGCTTGCGCGTGTAGCGGGCAGTGCCGGCTTTATTCTGTTCCATGAAAATACTGTATAGTTACCTCCGCAACTACTGGCCCCTACTGGTGCTGGCCCTGGTGCTGGCGGCCGTCAACCAAATCTTCTCGCTGCTTGACCCCTACCTGTTTCGCAAGCTGGTCGACCACTTCGTGCCTAAAAGCGGCGGCGTGAGCGGGCTGCGGCTGGTGCCGTTCGGGCCGTTTTTCCGCGAGGCCATCCCCTACATCGGCATGATGCTGGGCGTGGCCATGGTGTCGCGCATCGCCAAGAACTTCCAGGACTACTACGTCAACGTCATCACCCAGCGGCTGGGCGCCAAAATGTATTCCGACGGCCTGCGCCACTCGCTGGAGCTGCCCTACCAGGTATTTGAAGACCAGCGCTCGGGCGAGACCCTGGGCAAGCTGCAGAAGGTGCGCATCGACGTGGAGAAGCTCATCCAGAGCTTCGTCAACGTGCTGTTTACGGCCTTGGTAGGCATCATCTTCGTGATGTGGTACGCCATTACGGTGTACTGGCCCATTGCGTTGGGCTATTTCCTCACCATCCCGCTGCTGGGCATTCTGAGCTTTGTGCTGAGCAAGCGCATCAAATTGATTCAGAAGACCATCGTGGCCGAAACCACGGCCCTGGCCGGCTCCACCACCGAGAGCCTGCGCAATATTGAGCTGATTAAAAGCCTGGGCCTGGCCCAGCAGGAAACCCAGCGCCTGAACGCGACCACCGAAAAAATCCTGAAGCTGGAACTGCGCAAGGTGCGCTACCTGCGCTCGCTCTCCTTTGTGCAGGGCACATTTGTGAACCTGCTGCGCAACGTCATCATCCTGCTGTTGCTGTACCTGCGGGTGCAAAACCACATCAGCCTGGGCGAGTTTTTCTCGTTCTTTATCTACTCGTTCTCCATCTTCGGCCCGCTGCAGGAGTTGGGCAACATCATCGGCGTGTACCGCGAAACCGAAATTTCACTGGGCAACTTCCAGCAGATTCTCGACACGCCCAAAGACGTGAAGCCGGCCCACCCCAAGTCGGTGGCCCACATCGAAAACCTAGCCTTCGACCACGTCACCTTCAAGCACCTCACGGCCAAAGGGGCGGCGCTCTCGGGCATCACCTTCACCACCAAGCTTGGTGAAACCATTGCCTTCGTGGGCCCCTCGGGCTCGGGCAAAACCACGCTGGTGAAGCTGCTGGTGGGCCTCTACCCGCCCCTCTCCGGCCAGATTCTCTACAACGGCATCCCCGGCAATGAAATCGACCTCGACGAGCTGCGCGAGCAAATCGGCTTCGTAACCCAGGACACGCAGCTCTTCGCCGGCACCATCCGCGAAAACCTGCGCTTTGTGGCGCCCCAGGCCACCGACGAGGAATGCCTGCTGGCCCTGCGCCAGGCTGCGGCCGACAACCTGCTCGCCCGCGCCCCCCTCGGCCTCGACACCGTGATTGGCGAAGGGGGCGTGAAGGTCTCGGGCGGCGAAAAGCAGCGCCTGAGCATCGCCCGCGCCCTGCTCCGCAAGCCCACCCTCATGGTGTTCGACGAAGCCACCTCGGCCCTCGACTCGCTCACGGAAGAGGAAATCGGCAAGACCGTGCGGGAGCTCTCGGGCTCGCGCCAGCACATGACCATCCTCATTGCCCACCGCCTCAGCACCATCCTCCACGCCGACCGCATCTTCGTGCTCGAGCGCGGCCACATCGCCGAGCAGGGCCGCCACGAGGAGCTGCTGCAGCAAAAAGGCCTCTACTACGCCATGTGGCGCCAGCAGATTGGCGAGCGCAAGGAAACGGCTGTAGCAGTAGCCTAGCAGAACAAAAAACTCCCCTCCTTGGATAAGGAGGGGATGTTCGAACCGAAGGTTCGGACGGGGGTGGTTGGATTCGTTGCACGACACCCGAACGGTTGCGCCTGAACGGTTGCGCCTGAACGACTCGCGAAAGAATCGTTCGGCTATCGTTCGCCCATCGTTCAACGAATCCAACCACCCCAGCTGGCGCGTCGCGCCAGCGTCCCCTCCTTAGCAAGGAGGGGAGTTTTTTTGTTCTGTAGCTCAACGGCTATTCAATCACAATCTTCTTCGGGTCGAACTTCACCTTGGGTGGCTTGGGGTTCATTTCCTCGAGCGCGGCCACTACAATCTCAGTGATAGCCAAATCCCGGGCCCACTTCTGGTTGGCGGGTATCACAAACCACGGCGCATCGCCCGACGAGCAGTGGCGGAAGGCGTCTTCGTAGGCTTTCTGGTACTCGGCCCAATGCGCCCGCTCCTTGAGGTCGTTGGGGTCAAACTTCCAGGTTTTGTTGGGGTCGTCGAGGCGGGCCTGTAGGCGCACGGCCTGCTCTTCCTTGGAGATGTGCAGGAAGAACTTGAGCACGGTGGTGCCGTTGTTCGTCAGCATTTCCTCGAAGTTGTTGATGTCGTGGTAGCGTTGCTTGCAGGTTTTCTCGTCGACGAGGCCGTGCACGCGGGTAATCACCACGTCTTCGTAATGTGAGCGGTTGAACACGCCCATGTGGCCCTTTTCGGGCACTTGCGGATGCACGCGCCAAAGAAAATCATGGTTCAGCTCCGTTACCGACGGCGCCTTGAACGACGCCACGCGCACCCCCGCTGGGTTCACGCCCGTGAGCAGGTTGCCGATGGCGCCGTCTTTGCCGCCCGTGTCCATGGCCTGCAGCACGATGAGCAGGCTGCGGGTGTGCTCGGCATAAAGCAACTCCTGCAGCTCGCTGAGCCGCTTGCGCAGCACCAGCAGGCGCGGGCTGGCCTCCTGCTTGTCGTCGGGGCCGTACTTGAAGGGCGTGATGTCATCAGGGTCCACCGCCGCGAGGCGAAAGGACTTGTCCTTGACGTAGACGGCCGGAGTCTTGGGTAGTTTGAAGTTCATGAGGACTTGAGCTAAATGGGCGGCATCTGCTTGTACGCAAAGCCGCCCCGGGGCGCTTAGTTGCTCACGAACCGCGCCACGCCAAAGGCCGCTGCGGCCGCCAGGGCCCCCACCACAGCCATTTTAATGGCCCCAGCCACCGGCGGCTGCCCGGTCATGCGGCTCTTGAAAAACCCGAATACCAGCAGACACACCAGCGTGATGGCCGCCGACCACGCCAGCCCTTCCGTGGGCGTGCTCGTGAAAAAGTATGCCGTTAGCGGAATCAGCCCGCCCACCGCATAGGCCGCGCTGATGGTAAAGGCACTTTTGGGCGCCTGCTTAGGGTCGGGCTCTTCCAGCCCCAGCTCGTACTTCATCATGAACTTCACCCACTGCTCGGGGTCGGAAGTGAGTTCGGCCACGGCCTGACGGCGGGTTGCCTCTGAAAGGCCCATCTCGGCCAGCAGCTCGTCTACTTCGGCCCGCTCCCGTTCGGGCACTACTTTCACCTCGTGGTGCTCGCGGGCCAGCTCGGCGCTGTAGTGCTCTACTTCGGTGCGGCCCGCCAGGTATCCGCCCAGGCCCATGGCAATGCTGCCCGCCACTATCTCGGCCAGGCCCGCCGTAATCACGAGGCTGGAGGACGTGACCGCCCCACTCAGGCCCGCCGCCAGCGCAAAAGGCACCGTGAGGCCATCGGAAAGACCAATTACAACATCCTGCAGCATGGCCGAGCTGGTGGAGTGGGCTTCGGTGTGCGGGTCGTGCACGTGGACGGAGGCAAGGTGGTCGGTCATGAAGGCGAATCGGTGAAAAAATCAACTCGGTGTTGTGCTTTACGTACGAAGGAATAGATTTTTCTCGCCCGAATTGTTTCGGCTACTTTCTTTCACCTCACTCGTTTTCAAAATTATGGCTTCTTCTGCCAAAGCCGCTGCCCCCAAAAGCACGGCCACCAAAAAAGCTGCAGCCCCCGCTGCTAAGAAATCTACCGCCGGCGGCAACGGCAAAAGCACCGCTGGCGCCAACTCCGGCAAAGGCGCTGGCAGCAACGCCGCCGTCGACATCCAGCCCCGGCTGAACCAGCAGCAGAACGCACCCTCGCCCACCCAGCGCTACGGCACCGTGAGCCAGCGCCTGCCCATTGGCCTGAGCGAGCCCACCCGCCGCGACAGCGTGACCATGCTCAACCAGCTCCTGGCCGACACCATCACGCTGCGCGACATGTATAAGAAGCACCATTGGCAGGTAGTGGGCCCCACTTTCTACCAGCTGCATTTGCTATTTGACAAGCACTACGAGGAGCAGGCGGTACTGGTAGATGCCATTGCCGAGCGCATCCAGATTCTGGGCGGCGTGGCCGTGGCCATGGCCCACGACGTGGCCGAGCTGAGCAGCATTCCGCGCGTGCCGCGCGACCGCGAAGAAGCCCCCGTGCAGGTGTCGCGCTTGCTCGACGGCCACCAGCGCATCCTCAAGAACTGCCACGACTACGCCGATAAAGTAGACGAAGCTGGCGACGACGGCACCAACGACCTCATCGTGAGCCAGCTGGTCCGCACCAACGAAATGCAGGTGTGGTTCGTGGCCGAGCACGTAGTCGACTCGCCCCTGACCCAAGCCGAATAAGCGGGTCTGTTTTTTAACCCAAGCAAAAGGGCCGCTGCAGATGCTGCAGCGGCCCTTTTGTTATTTAATACCTGAGGCACAAGCCAGCGTGGTTTCTTTAGGTACTAGCCTAAGTGAGCCGTTACTTTCTGGTTGTGGTTGTCCTCGGCTTCCTCCACGGAGTGGGTTTTGCCCAGGTCGTTGTCTTTTTTGGCGAGTTCGGCCAGTGCGCAATAGAAATCGTGCAGGGTCTTGATTTCTTCTTCCGTGAAATCCTGCGCGTTAATAAGGCGGTTGCTGGCTCCTTTAGTGGCCGCAATCAACTCGTTTAGCTTGAGGTGCAACACCAGCGAATCCTTATTCTGAGCCCGTTGGATAAGAAAAACCATCAGAAAGGTAATAATGGTAGTGCCGGTATTAATGACGAGCTGCCAGGTCTCGGAGTAATGGAAAATCGGCCCCGTCGCAGCCCAGACGATTATCAAGCCCGCGGCTATCATAAACGCCATAGTAGAACCCGAAAACGCGGTAATGCTTCCGGCCAAACGCCCAAAAAAGGAACCGGAAGTGGGATTTGTGTTAGAGTTCATGGCAGGAAGACCGTTAAGGTGAACAATTAGCGATGTAAAGTTTTACGAATATGAAAAGTAAATGGCTGAGCCATGGATGTTTGATGAAAAACCCAACGTGAGTGTTGTACGGCCGAAATACGCCGGCTATCTTTGCACCCGCTTCGCCGCCTCAGCGAAGCCGGTTTCGGCCGAATTGCCCGTTTAGTTGCACAATTTGCGCACGTGGTGAAACTGGTAGACACGCCATCTTGAGGGGGTGGTGCCTTCGGGTGTGGGAGTTCGAATCTCCCCGCGCGCACGCAAATGCAAAGCCCGTTCCAAGCAATTGGAACGGGCTTTTTGCTTTCCGGCAATTTGACCTGACGGCGAGAGAGGAAAACATCCAATGAGAGCAACTCCAATCAGTTGTCTTTAATCGCCTGTCATGCAGAGCGCAGCGAAGCATCTTATCACGCCTGAGCAAGTCGTTGAGTTGTGATAAGATGCTTCGCTGCGCTCTGCATGACAGAAGGCGCGGGCGAGATGCTTCTGCTCCGCGCTGCATGAACACGCTATTGCAAACGCTACAAAGCGTCAGGCCCATCAAACGGGTTGCCGGGTTTCACCAGCACCACCCGCTCGCGCTCTACCACTACCTGCCCCGGCAGCGCTCCTTTGGGCTTGCGCACAAACTTTTTGGGCGTCACCGTCACGGGGCACAGCGTGTCGTGCTGGCGGCGGGAGTACCACCCGGCCAGCTGGGCAGCGTGCTCTACCACGGGCTCGGGCACGGGCTGGCCGGCGCGGTGCCGGATGACAACGTGGGAGCCCGTCACATCCTTGGCATGCAGCCATAGGTCATCTTTATGCGCGTATTTCTGGGTCAGCAGGTCATTGTTCACTGCGTTGCGACCAACCAGAATGGTAAATCCGCGGTCTTCAAACACTTTAAATGGTAGCTCCGTCGCGGCTTTGGCCGCGGCTGGCGTGGGGTCGAGGCCGTGCTGCTTGCGCCAGGCGCGCAGGCCGCGCAACTCAGCCAGGTTGGGCTGGGTCTCCAGTTCTTCGAGGCGCTCCAGGGCCGTGAGGGCTTCGGCTTCGCGCCGGGTAATGCGCTCGGTGAGCTGGCGCTCTTCAATTTGTTGGTTCTTGCCCTTGCGGTAGAGGTTTTCGGCAGTGAGCTGGGGCTTTTCGGTGCGCTTCAGCTTGATGAGCCGGGGCTGATTGGTATAGAAATCCACGACTTCAACCTGTGTGGCACCAGCTGGGATGTCGTGCAGATTCGCCATAATCAAGTCGGCGGTGTGGCGGTAGCCAGCTTCGTGGGCCAGGGCGTGGAGGCGCTGGCGGGCGTGGGCCGCCGCGGTGCTGGCCTCTTCGGCGCGCCGCTCCAGCAGCTGGCGCAGCTGCTTGGTTTCCATCTCCAGGGCCCGGCGGCCCAGGGCCATGGGCACGAAGCGGCGCAGCGCCCGAATGGGGTCATCGCCGGGCAATGGCTCAATAATCTCGCCCAGCGGCAGCAGGCTCAGGCGGGTGCGCCCGTCGAGCTGGATGAGGTAGTAGTGGGCCGGCTTTTCCAATTGGGCCAGCACTTGGTTTACCAGCCGGGTTTTGGTTTCTGGCGGGGCCGGGTCGTAGCCGTGCTCGCGCAGGTAGCGGGCGGGCAGGTCTGCCAGCGGCGGCGGGAGCTTGCCGGGCACGGGCGGCGCGGCGTTGGGCTGGGGTCGCAGGTCCGCGTCGGCCAGCAGGCGCTGCTGGAAAAGTTGGGCTGGCGCCTCGGGCCTCGGGCGAAAAATGGCGTTCGGCCGGGGGCCGTAGAGCTTGAACACCAGCCGGGCGCCGCTCCGAAAATTCACTTGCACCACCCGGTCCTGGGGCCAGGGCACCACGGTTTCGACTTGCTGGCCCAGCAACTCTGGAAAAAGGTCTACGGAGTTGGCGCGGGCCCGCTGAAAGGTTTCGGGCAGCGCCAGGGCGGGGAAATTGGCGCCCAGCTGCGCTTTCAGCCAGAATTCAGCTGCCCCATTTGTGAGGCCAACCACAAGCTCGTCTTTCTCCTGTGAGAAGCAGGCGGCCACGCGGTAGCCCTGCAGCCGTTCGGTGAGCGCGGGGGCCAGCTGGCGCAGGAAATAATAATTGGTATGCATGGGGCGGTACAATTTGCCGATAAGCAGGTCTGAACGCAGACCGAAACTATCGCAGCAGAAAGGTCAGGGGAAAATTCTAACCATTGCATGCAACGAATGGTGGGGCGCGGCGGTCAACCCTACCACAAGGCAGCGCTCCATGCTACTTTCATCCATCCGGTTCAGCTACCCATGCAAAAGCACTTTCTTTTCGCCCTGATAGGCCTGGGCCTGTTTTCATGTAAGAAAGACAATGCCGGAAACCCAACAGCTGTCGCCGCTGGGTTCAATCAGGAATTTTCGCTGTATTTACAGCAGCAGGCCTCGCTTCCGCAACTCACTCAGCCAGAGCTGACGATAGCAGTGACGGACTTACGCTATGCTATCTGCCCGCGAAATGCGAATTGCTTAATAGCCGACTACGCGGTGCCCACGCTTCGCATCAGCGATGCCCAGGGTGGAACCCAGCAATTAACCATTCCAGAAAATTTCTCTGGCAGAAAGAATTCAGACTGGATTGATACTGCCAGTGTTCGGGCCAATGGCCGCCGCTACCTGCTCACTTACGTGGCCTGGCGGGTGCAAGGCGACTACCACGCCGCCACAAAGGGAAATATCCAACTAACGTTTCGCATAGCCAGATAACGCAGATAGTAGTGGGTGTGCATAAGTATGAGCTATAAAGCTGATTCTTCCAGAACAAGCAGCCTATTCAGAATCGGCTGAACCGTATTGAGTTCATTCTTTAGTTGAAAATACTGTGCAACAACCGCGCAAACCGGCAACACCATATATGCTAACCCCAATGGATTGACCGCTCCCATGCGCTTCCAATCCTGAATCATACTTGCAACTGCTAAGCCGGCTGCCATCACGCCTGAGCCCACAATCAGCCTTAACATGGCAGGATTGTAGTACCGAATCCGGATTTCACTACCCCCGCCATCCGGTATCGGGCTCATCCAACCCTTGATTTTGGGTGGTGTAGCTTGGCGCACCTTTGATACGCTGAGGCGTACTATTTCGAATGAGTTATCCGCAATTACCCCCTGAAACGGTTGGCTTGGGTCAATCCGAAAATCATCACGCCAGCTGGCATTAGCAAGTGGCAACGTGCTGCTTTGCACCCTGCGCACTATTTCAGCTGGTGCTAGTGGTGAACTATATATCAAGCTGATGTACGGAAAAATACGCATTGCAGCTGGCCTACACCTCCACCTTCAGCCCGTCATACGCCAGGCGGAGCCACGGCGGCAGCTCGGCTTCCACATCCTGGTGGCGGCCCAACTGGTGGCTGATGTGCGTGAGGTACGCGCGCTTGGGCTTCACCACTTCCAGTATTTCAATGGCCTGGGCCAGCGTGAAGTGGGAGATGTGCTGCTCGCGGCGCAGGGCATTGAGCACAATCACGTCGGCGTCGTGCAGCAGGGCCATGGTCTCGGGGCCGATGTGGTTGGCGTCGGTGAGGTAGCAGAAGCCGCCGATGCGGAAGCCCAGCACCGGCAGCTTGTGGTGCAGGGCCCGCAGGGGCTGCACCGGCAGGCCCAGCACATCAAACGGGGCGTGGTCCTGTTCGATAGGGTGCAGGCTGACGCGGGGCACGCCGGGGTATTTGTGCTCGGCAAAAATGTAGGAGAACTCCTGCTGTAGCTGCTGGAGCACGCGCGGCTCGCCAAACAGGGGCATGTCCTGCTGCTGCCGGAAGTTGAACGCCCGAATGTCGTCGAGGCCGGCGGTGTGGTCTTTGTGCTCGTGGGTGAAGAGCAGCGCGTCGAGGTGCGTGATGCGGGCGCGCAGCATCTGCTGCCGGAAGTCCGGGCCGGAATCGATGACCAGGCTGCGGCCCTCTATGGCCACGTGCACCGACACCCGCAGGCGTTGGTCGCGGTGGTCCAGCGAGCGGCACACTTCACAGGTGCAGCCTATCATGGGCACCCCGGAAGAGGTACCCGTGCCGAGGAAGGTAACTTGCACTGCGTTTAAATGATGAATTATGAGTTTTGAATTATGAGTTACTCAATGGGCCAGTCTTCAGCGAAACGCAAAGCATAACCCGCTTTCCAACTCATAAATCATAATTCAAAACTCATAATTAACTAGCCTACGTACTGCTTCACCACGCGCACCAGGGCGTCGAAATCGAGCGGCTTGGGCAGGTAATCCGTCACGCCGGCTTCGCGGAACTGGTCCATCGAGTAGTTATTGGCGTTGCCGGTGATGGCGATGATGGGCAGCTTGTTGATTTTGGGGTCGGCGTGGGCCCGGATTTCGCGGGTGCACTGCATGCCGTCTTTTACCGGGATATTGATATCCATCAATACGCAGTCGATGGGCGTGCTTTCAATCTGTTTCAGAACCTCGCCCCCGTTCTTTGCCAGCACAATTTTATACTTCTGCAGCTCCAGGATTTTTCGGGTGAGATTAAGGATTACCGAGCTGTCCTCAGCAATTAGGATGGTTTTAGTAGGGGAATCAGCAGACATGGGCGTGGGGGTTGGAGTTGTTTCGTAGGGTAGATGAGAAGCGTGGTGAGCTGGCCGATCAGACGGCCGATGCATTCGTGGCGCGTTCGACGGCGCGCGGGTATTCGGCAACGAACCGTGCAAAGTAATGTTCTAGAAGTTGAAAACCCACGGCTCCCTCGGCAGTGTGCCCTTCCTTGAACTGATGCTCGAGGTACTTGGCCTGGGCTGCCAGGGCCACGCCGCCCAGCGTAGCCGCCGTGCCTTTGAGCTGGTGCAGCATGGGCAGCAGTTCCTGGAAGTTGGCGGCAGCGGCCACCGGGGCCGCTTCGCGCAACAAATCGCCGGCTTCCTGCTCAAATTCCTGGTAGAGCTCGGCCGTGAATTCGGGGCCGCCCAGCTCCACCAGCTGCTGCAGAATGGCTTCGTCCAGGGTGGGCTCTTGAGACTGCTCAGCGGCTACTTCCAGGGCACTTTTAGCAGTATCGGCCAGAGCAGCGGGAGAGGCTACAGCTGTATCGGCGGGAGCAGCCGGAGCGGTACCGAATAAGGCCAGGGCGTCCTCGGCCGCCGTTCGGGTAGAAGTGCGCGGGCGCAGCCAGCGGTGCAGCACTTCGTAGAGGTGGCGGCTTTTCACGGGTTTGCCCACGTAGTCGTCGAGGCCCTGGCGCATGAAGCGGCCGGCGTCTTCCTGCATGGAATAGGCCGTCATGGCGACTACGGGGGGGCAGTCGGGGCCCAGCACCCGGCGGATTTCGGCCGTGGCCGCCACGCCGTCCATGTCCGGCATCTGGATGTCCATGAAGATGATGTTATAGCCAGCGTTGGGAGCCGTGGCCAGGGCAATGCCTTCGGGGCCGCTGCCGGCCACGTCCACGTCGCAGCCCAACTTGGTGAGCAGGCGCATGCCCACCTTCTGGTTGATGGCGTTGTCGTCCACCAGCAGCACCCGCGGAGTGGCCTCGAAGGGCTGGAACACGGCGTCGCGCAGGGGCGCGGCCACCGGCAGGTCCTCTACGCGGGCTTCGCGGGCGCTGATGGTGAACCAGAACACGCTGCCCTCGCCTTCGTCCGATAGCACCCCGATTTCGCCGCCCAGCAGCTCCGACAGCTGCCGGCTGATGCTCAGACCCAGGCCCGTGCCGCCGTAGGCTTTGCTGGGCGTGGTGTCGAGCTGCGTAAAGTTGGTAAAGAGCAGGCTGGCGTTGTCGCTCGAAATGCCGATGCCCGAGTCCTGCACGGCAAAGCGCAGCGTGTGGTGGTCACCGTCGGTGCTCACGCTCGATACGATGATGGCGACCGTGCCCTCGTTGGTGAATTTGATAGCGTTAGCCACCAAGTTGGACAGGATTTGCAGGAGCCGCACTTCGTCCGTCATCACGTACTGGGGCGTGTGCGGCGTGATGTGGTAGGTGAAGCGGATGTGCTTCTGCTCGGCCCGGTAGATAAACAGGGCCCGGATGCGCTCCATCACGGCGCGCAGCTCCAATGCGCTTTCGTGGACCTGCAGCTTGCCGGCCTGGATTTTCGACAAGTCCAGAATGTCATTCAGGATGGTAAGCAGGGCGTCGCTGCTTTTGCGCAGCGTGTCCACGTAGTCCAGCTGCTCGTCAGTTTCCACGGTCTGGTCGAGCAGGTCAATCATGCCGATGATGCCGTTCATGGGCGTGCGCAGCTCGTGGCTCATGTTGGCCAGGAACTGGGTTTTCGCTTCCAGGGCAGCTTCGGCGGCTTCTTTGGCTTGGCGCAGGTCGTCCTGCATCTGTCGGATTTCGGTCACGTCGCGGGCAATGCCCTCGGTGCTGAATTCGTCGCCGTTTACCACGCGGGCGTTCACGAGCACGCTCACGGGGTAGCCGTCCTTGTGCCACATCTGGGTTTCGAAGTTGCGCAGCCCGCCGTTGCGCCCAATTTCTGCTCGGGCCCTGGGCCGGTCGTCGGGCTCCACGTAGTAGCTCGCCACGGGCTGGCCAATTACCTCTTCGGGCTCGTAGCCCAACACCTCCCGGACCGAGGGGCTCACGATGGTGAGCAGGCCTTGTTCGTCGGTGCGGTAGTAAATATCCTGGAACGACTCGAAGATGGAGCGGAACTTCTCTTCCTGCGCCTCCAGGGCCAGCTGGGCGCGTTTCTGCTCGGTGATGTCGTGGGCAATGGCCGAAATTTCCTCAAACGAGCCGTCGCCCAAGTAAATGGGGTTGAGGTAAATATCGGTCCAGACCTCGTGGCCGCGGCCATCACGCAGGCACATCTCGAAGCGCTGCGGCTGCCCTTTGGCGGCGGCTTCGTAGTGCCGCACAAAGGTGTCGCGCTCTTCCTTAGGCATGTGCGCCAGGTCGGCTTCCCAGAGGTCGAGGCCCCGCACCGGGTAGGTGCCGTTGCGCCGCAGAAACAGGGCCGCGTAGTTGCGGTTGTAGTTCATGAGGCGGGCGCGGGTGTCCACGGTCCACATCACGTGCGAGCCACTTTCGAAAATGGCGTTCAGGCGGGCGGTTTGCCTTCCAATCTGCTCTTCGTTGCGCTTGCGCTCAATGGCCAGGGCCACCTGGTTGGAGATAAAGTGCAGCACGTCGAGGTCGGCGGGCGTGTAGGCATCGGCGCGGCTGTAGTCCTGCACGGCCAGCACGCCGATGATGCGGTCGCCGATGCTCAGCGGCGAGGCCAGCATCACTTCGGGCACCAGCCCATAGGCCGTGATGGTGCCGTTGCGGATGAGCTGCTGGTAATCGGTGTGGGTGAGGTAGCGGGGCTGCCCGCCGGCAATGATGTACTCCGACACGCCCGACGCAAACGGCATGGGGCCGTGCGGCCGGTGCTGGGGGTGCTGGTCGACGTGGTAGGCAAACTGCAGCTGCGTGCGGGCGTCGTCGCAGAGGGCAATAAACAGGTTGCTGGTCTCGATAATCTTGCTCAGCTCGCGGTGGATGGCGCCGTAGAGGCTGGGCAAGTCCTTGGCCGAGATGGCCAGGTTGGCGATGCTGTAGTAGACTTTCTGCAGCCGCTCGGCCTTGATGCGGTCGGTGATGTCGTGCAGGATGGCGCGGCTGCTGGCTGGCTGGCCTTCCTCGCGCACCACACTCATGCTCCCGATGAGGTGCACGGGTTTGCCCACACTGGTCAGAAACACGGTTTCGACCTTGTTCACGGGTTCGCCGTCGTAGAGGTTGCGCAGCTGGTAGAGCAGCTTGGCCTTGTAGTAGGGATGCACCACGTCGGCCAGGGTGCGGGTGGCCAGCTCGGCATCGGTGTAGCCCAATTTCTCTTTCCAGGCCTTGTTCACAAACAGGAAGCTGTTGTCGGCCCCGAGGTGCTGCACCAGGTCCTGGGCGTTGTCGAGAAAGTCCTGCAGGTGGGTGCTGTCGCCGGCCAGGGTGGGCGTGGCCAGGCGGCGCTCGTCGGGCTCGGTGCCGGCCATCCACACGCCCGTTATGGCATTGGTGGCGGCATCGCGGGTGAAGCCCAGGCGCCAGAGAATCTGACGGGGGCGGCCGCCTCGCGTGAGCAAGGTGCGCTCGTAGCTGGGGGCCACGGTTTGGGAAGCAATGCTGTCGAGGTATTCGCGGCGTTGGGCTGGCCGCTCGCTGGGGGGCGTAAACATTTCGTAGAAACGCTTCCCCATCACGTGCTCGCGGGTGTAGCCCGCCATCGCCAGAAAGGCTTCGTTGACGTCCATGATGGTGCCCTGCACATCGAGCAGCACATACACCTGCCCCAGCTGGTCGAGCAGCACGCCCAGGGGCGGAGCATCAGGCCGAGGCGGGGAAACAACCGGAAATGAAGTCATGAACCGATACTAATGCCTGCGAATAATTCCTGCTAAGATAGCCACCAGACCGGCAAGCCCGAGTGTAAATTTGGCCAAAATATAACGATTGCCCTAACGCCCGCCCGCTCTGGCGCGTTCCGTTTCCCGCCCCTTGCCCTCCCCACCCGCGCCGCTGCTGCTTTTCGCCGTCACCACCGACCTGTGCTTCGACCAGCGGATGCAGCGCATCTGCGGCAGCTTGGCCGCCGCTGGCTACCGCGTGCAGCTGGTGGGCTGGCAGCGGCCGGCCTCGCCCCCGCTCACGCCGCAGCCCTACGGGCAGCACCGGCTGAAGGGCTGGTTTCAGCGAGGCAAGCTGTTTTACCTGGAGTACAATCTGCGGCTGTTTTTTTACTTATTGAGCCAAAAGGCCGCGGCTTGGTGCGCCGCCGACCTCGACACAGCCCTGCCCGTGTGGCTGCGCGCCCGGCTCGGCGGCCAGCCGTTTGTGTACGATGCCCACGAGCTATTCACCGAGGTGCCCGAGGTGGTGGCCCGGCCGGCCGTGCAGCGCCTCTGGCGGTGGGTGGAGGGTTTTGTGGTGCCGCGCGCCCGGCTGGCCTACACGGTGGGCCCCGCTTTAGCTCAAATATTCGAGCAGCGCTACGGCCGGCCCTTTGCCGTAGTGCGCAACGTGAGCCGCCTGCGCGCCGACGAGCCCCTGCCCCACCCCGCGCCGCCCTCCGGCTACATCCTCTACCAGGGCGCCCTCAACGTGGGCCGCGGCCTGGAAAACCTGTTCGACGCCATGCCCCAGGTGGCAAGCCGGCTGGTAATCTGTGGCGAAGGCGACCTGTCGGCCGCCCTGCGCGCCCGGGCCGATGCGCTTGGCCTGCTGGCTTCCGGCCAGGTGGAGTTTCGCGGGTTTGTGCTGCCCGAGGCCCTGCGCGAGGTCACGCGCCACGCGGCGGTGGGCATCATGCTGCTCGAAAATATTGGGCTGAGCTACTACTATTCGCTGGCCAATAAGTTCTTCGACTACGTGCACGCCGGCATTCCGCAGGTGCTGATTGACTTCCCCGAATACCGCGCCCTCAACGACGAATTTGACGTGGCCGAGCTGGTTCAGGACCTGCGACCCGAAACGCTAGCCCGGGCTCTCAACCGCCTGCTGCGCGACGAGCCCGCCCGCTACCAGCACCTGGCCGAAAACTGCCGCCGCGCTGCGCCGCAGCTCAGCTGGCAGCACGAAGAACAGGTGCTGCTGCGCTTGTATAACGAGTTGGTTCCCCTTGTGAAATCGCGGCCGTTGCCGCAGTAGCTTTGCTTAGTCGCTTTCGTTTCTTCCCCGCATGAAAAAAATACTACCCGCGCTGCTGCTTGGCGGTGCTTGCTTCGCTACAGGGGCCTTCGTGGCCCGGCCCACCGCCCCCGATGAAATCACGGTACCCATGCTGCGCGCCGCCCAGCAGGTATTTGGGCTGAATTTCAACGACGCCCAGCTCGACTCCACGCGCCGCAACCTCACGGGCTACCGCGAGAGCTACGAGGCCCTGCGCAAAATCTCGCTGCCCAACGGTGTGGCCCCGACGATGGTATTCGACGCGCGCCCCCTGCGCATGCGCCAGGCCATGCTGGCCGCCACCAAAGCCGACGCCGGCAAGCTGCCCCAGGCTCCCAAGGTAAAGCTGCCCGCCAACCGAGACGAGCTGGCCTTCTACACCGTGCGCCAGCTCGGCGAGCTGCTGCGCACCAAGCAGGTGTCTTCGGAGGAGCTGACCCAGTTCTTCCTGGCCCGGCTCAAGAAGTACGACCCCAAGCTGCACTGCGTCATCACCCTCACTGAGGACCTGGCGCTGCAACAAGCGCGGCAGGCCGACCAGGAAATCAAAGCCGGCAAGTACCGGGGCCCGCTACACGGCATTCCCTTCGGCGTGAAGGACTTGTTCAGCGCCAAGGGCTACAAAACCACCTGGGGCTCGGTGCCCTACAAAGAGCAAACCCTCGACGAAGACGCCGCCGTGGTGGAGCGGCTGCGCGCGGCCGGCGGCGTGCTGCTGGCCAAGCTGACCCTGGGCGAACTGGCCCAGGGCGACGTGTGGTTTGGCGAGAAAACCCGCACGCCCTGGGACGTAACCAAGGGCTCGAGCGGTTCGTCGGCCGGCTCGGCATCGGCCGTGGCCGCGGGCCTGCTGCCCTTTGCCATCGGCACCGAAACGCTGGGCTCCATCGTGAGCCCCAGCACGGCCTGCGGCGTAACGGGCCTGCGCCCCACCTACGGCCGCGTGAGCCGCGCCGGCGCCATGGCCCTGAGCTGGAGCATGGACAAAGCCGGCCCCATTGCCCGCTCGGCTGAGGACTGCGCCATTGTGCTGGCCGCCCTCACCGCCGCCGGCCCCGATGCCCGTGACCCCGCCACCCTGATGGCCCCCAACGCCTTCCACTATGCCTTCGATGCCAACATCAAAAAGCTGCGCGTGGGCTACGTGAAGGCCGCTTTCGACCAGAACTACCCCACCAAAGCCAATGACCAGGCCTCCCTCGACGTGCTGCGCAAGCTCGGCGTGGAGCTGGTACCCATTGAGCTGCCGACCCTTTCGCCCGGCGCCCTGCGCTTCGTGCTCACGGCCGAAGGCGCCGCCGCGTTCGACGACCTCACCCGCTCGGGCCGCGACGGCCAGATGGTGCTGCAAAACCGCTCGGCCTGGCCTAACACCTTCCGGTCGTCGCGCTTCATTCCGGCCGTCGAATACATTCAGGCCCAGCGCGTGCGCAGCCTGCTCATTGAGCAGATGGACACCCAGCTGAAAGGCCTCGACGCCTACATTGCCCCTTCCTTCAGCGCCAACCTTACACTGACCAACCTCACCGGCCAGCCCGCCATCGCCATCCCCAACGGCTTCACGGCCGCCGGCCTGCCCACTACCATCACCTTCATGGGCCAGCTCTTCGAAGAAAGCAAACTCCTGGCCCTGGCCAAAGCCTATCAGGACGCCACCGAATTCGACGAAAAACACCCTACTTTATAATGAAGAATGCGGAATGGGCGGACAACTCCCCTCCTTACCAAGGAGGGGACGCTCAACTGCCAAGTTGAGCTGGGGTGGTTGCGGGCGTTGAACGATGGGCGCACGATTTGGCCGTGAATCGTTCGGGCGCCATTGTTCGGGTGTCGTGCAACGATTCAACCACCCCCGTTCGAGCCAAAGGCTCGAACATTCCCTCCTTTGCTAAGGAGGGGAGTTGTCCGCCCATTCCGCATTCTTCATTCTCAATTATTAAGCGCAGCGTCCTTGCTCCCTCCTTCCATTTTAGCTCAACTGGCGCCCACGGCCGCCGACCCACGGCCGGTGCTGCTCACCATTGCCGGCCCCACGGCCGTGGGGAAAACGGCCCTGTGCGTGCAGCTGGCTCAGCAGTTCAACACCGAAATCGTGTCGGCCGATTCGCGCCAGTTTTTTCGGGAGCTGAGCATCGGCACGGCCAAGCCCACGTCGGAGGAGATGCAGGGCGTGTCGCACCATTTCATCGATAGCCACAGCATCAGCGAAGACTACAGCGCCGGCCGGTTTGCTACCGATTGCCAGGCCGTGTTAACTGAGCTGTTCCAGAAGCATCCGCTGGTTATCCTCACCGGCGGCTCGGGCCTTTATGTGCAGGCCGTGACCGATGGGCTTGATGAGTTGCCTACTGTGCCGGCTGAAGTCCGGGCTCAGCTCCACGCCGAGCTGGCGGCCCACGGCCTGCCGCACCTGGTAGCCGAGCTGGCCGAAACCGACCCCGTGGCCCACGCCCGCATCGACCAACAAAACCCGCAGCGCGTGGTGCGGGCCCTCGAAATCACCCGGGCCACCGGCCGGCCCTTTTCCAGCTTCCACACCCAGAGCCCGCCGGCCGAAAACCCACTGTTTCGCAACGTAAAAGTGGCCCTCACCCGCGAGCGCGAGGAGCTTTACCAGCGCATCAACCTGCGGGTGGAGCACATGCTGGCCGCCGGCCTGCTCGAGGAAGTGCGCGGCCTGCTCCCCTACCGCCACCACCACGCCCTGCAAACCGTGGGCTACCAGGAAATATTCGGCTACCTAGACGGCGAGTACGATTGGGCTGAAGCCGTGCGCCTGCTCCAGCGCAACACGCGCCGCTACGCCAAGCGCCAGCTCACCTGGCTGCGCCGCGACCCCGCGTATCAGTGGGTTGAGCTGAAATAACGTTGTAAGAAGTCAGCCCACATCCTGTCATTGCAAGCGCAGCGCGGCAAACCTTCCTCTCGGTGCGACCAAGCCCGAGTTGTGACAAGCTCTTTTAAAGCAAAAAGCCCCAGCACTGTGTAGTGATGGGGCTTTTTTCGTCTCAGGGCTAGTCGCAGGTAAAGGACGGATTGCCGCGCTGCGCTCGCAATGACAGGATGTGTTCCTACACGCTCAGAATTTCCACCATCCGCATGAAGCTCTGGTTGATGAGCTTCTTTTTGTTGATGGTATCGGTGAACGGCGTATAAACCAGCTTTTTGTCTACAATGCCGGCCATTACATTCTTCATGCCGTTCATGAGGCCTTCCACTGCGGCGATGCCGATTTGGGAGCCTAGCAGGCGGTCGGCTGCCGTGGGGGAACCGCCGCGTTGAATGTGGCCGATGACCGTGACGCGAGTGTCCAGCTGCGGGATGGCTTCTTTCACGCGGGATGCTACCTGCGTGGCATTGCCTTCTTCGTCGCCTTCCGCCACAATGACGATAAAGGAAGTTTTTGAGCGCTGCCAGCCCGATTGCAGGGTGTCAATCACTACGTCTACGCTCATCTGGGTTTCCGGAATCATCACGATTTCGGCCCCACCGCCGATGGCGCACGGAATGGCGATGTAGCCCGAGTCGCGGCCCATCACCTCCACAAAGAAGCAGCGGTCGTGCGAGTCGGCCGTGTCGCGGATTTTGTCGATGCAGTCCAGCGCCGTGTTCACGGCCGTGTCGTAGCCAATGGTGTAGTCGGTGCCGTAGAGGTCGTTGTCGATGGTGCCGGGCGCGCCCACGGTGGGGATGCCGAATTCTTCCTCAAAAATCATGGCGCCGGTGAAGGTGCCGTTGCCACCGATGGCCACCAAGCCCTCGATGCCGTTGTTCACCAGCTGGTCGAAGGCTTGTTGGCGGCCTTCTTTGGTCATGAATTTCTGGCTGCGGGCCGATTTCAAAATGGTGCCGCCCTTCTGCACCGTGTTCGAAACCGAAGCCGAGTCCAACCGTACAAACTCGCCCTTAATCATGCCGCTATAGCCTCGCATAATGCCATATACCTCAATGCCGTGGTACGTAGCAGTGCGCACTACCGCCCGGATTGCCGCATTCATGCCCGGCGAATCGCCACCGCTGGTAAACACTCCTATTCTCTTCATCTGAACTTTCTATAATGCAACGGGACGCGCAAATGGCGCCCAAACCCCGCAAAGTTGGCGAAACGAATGCAAACCCTCTAATTCCGCACCGTTATTTCCGCAAAGGGGTGGTTATCTTTTTTTTGTATTTGGCGTAGATGGGAGTAGCAAGACACCGTTTTTGCCCTTACCTTACCTCCTCCATTCGGCTCACCGGCTTATAATCACTTCCTTCTCACCTAATTCCCACGTATTATGTTCGGTTTTTTCGAAAATGAGCAGGCCAAAAAAATCAAAGGTCACTTGCTAAACCTTGCGGCCCTAGCGAAAGCCGACGGCCACATCGATGCGCGGGAGATGAACTTTATTTTGGCAGTCGGCAAGAAAAACGGTCTTAATTCCAACGATGTACAGGAACTGGTATCTGGGGCCAAGGGCACGAGCGCGGACCTGCCTACGAACGATTCTGAACGCTTCGACCAGATTTTCGACCTTGTCGACATGATGCTCGCCGACGGCGTGGTGGACGAAACCGAGATGGATTTCTGCATCATGATGGCCGAGAAGCTGGGCTTCCGCAAGGCCATTGTGGGCGTGCTGGTTCGCAAGATTTCGCAAGGCGTAAAAGACGGCCTTCCGCGCGAGCGAATCAAGGATGAAAGCAATTCTTTTTTGAACTATAACGAGTTACCCCGGCCCAACATCGTGGCTTAGCGGCAACTAAAATTCTATATACGGGCCCTTTGGAGCCACCCGCCCGGGTGAATCCAAAGGGCCCGCTTGTTTTCAATCAAATTGAACTGCCCCCTTAGGCGCCGGTAACGTGTTCAATGGCCCGGAGCAGCGCGGCGCAGGCTTCGTCAATCTCTTCATCGGTGATGATGAGCGGCGGGGCCAAGCGAAGGGAGTTGTCGCAAAACAGAAACCAGTCGGTCAGAATGCCTTCGTGCGCCAGTGCATGGTCGATAATGGGCTTGAGCACCGCGAAGGAATCAAACTCTACCGCCATCAACAGCCCACTGCCGCGCACCGCCCGAATGGCCGGGTGCCGCAGCTGCGCCCGAAACCGCGCCGCCTTGGCCGCCACGCCCGCCACCAATTGCTCGTCCTGAATAACCTGCAGGGTGGCCAGCGCCGCCGCACAGCTCACCGGATGGCCCCCAAAGGTGGTGCAATGACCCAGAATGGGGTTGGTCTTGAAGCCGCTCATGATTTCCGTGGAGGAAATAAATGCCCCAATCGGCATGCCGCCACCCATGCCTTTGGCGCACACCAGGATATCTGGTGTGATGCCGAACTGCTCGAAGGCCCACATGCTGCCGGTGCGCCCGTAGCCGCACTGAATTTCATCGAGAATAAGCAAGGCTCCCACCTCGGAGCAGCGCGCCCGCAGGGCCGGCAGGTAGCCGGGCAGTGGCACGCGCACTCCAGCCTCACCCTGCACCGTCTCGATGACTACGGCGGCGGTGCGCTCGGTTATCAGCGCAAGGTCGGCCAGCTCGTTGTGCCGGATGTGGCGCACGTCGGGCAGCAGCGGCCGGAAGCTATTCTTAAAATCTTCGGAGCCGGTGATGGACAGGGCCCCGTGCGTGGAGCCGTGGTAGGCATTAAGACAGGAAATCAGCTCGGTACGGCCGGTGTGGCGCTTGGCCAGCTTCAGCGCGCCTTCGATGGCCTCGGCGCCGGAGTTGGTGAAAAACACCGAGTCCAGATGAGCCGGCAAGGTCCGATGGATGGCCTCGGCCAGCTGGGCAGGCACGGCCTGCACCAGTTCGCCGTACACCATCAGGTGCAGGAATTTATCGAGCTGGGCCTGAATGCCGGCCAGCACGCGCGGGTGCCGGTGCCCCACGTTGCTCACGCCGATGCCCGAAATCAGGTCGAGGTAACGGCGGCCGTCGGGGGCGTACATGTAGACGCCCTCGGCCCGCTCAATTTCCAGCAA
This sequence comes from Hymenobacter plasmatis, assembly GCF_020711255.1. Lineage (GTDB taxonomy): Bacteria > Bacteroidota > Bacteroidia > Cytophagales > Hymenobacteraceae > Hymenobacter. The sequence continues at coordinate 127,322 of NZ_JAJFAW010000003.1, read as the reverse complement.
AAGCGGGAAATCGGAGGTTTGGGCCTGGTGGCGCAGGAATAGTTGGCGGGGAGTCAGGACCACGGATTTTTCGGATTTAAGCGGGTTTGGAGCGGTTTAGTCAGGTTTGAGTCAGCTCGCGCCTGTCGTGACGAGCTTCGACTGCGATGCTGTCGCCTGTCATGCAGAGCGTAGCGAAGCATCTTATCCCAGCTGAACGACTCAGACGTGATAAGATGCTTCGCTACGCTCTGCATGACAGGCGGCGCGGAGTTCAAAACACTTTCTTTAAACCTCTGCTGTCACGTTTCGATTTTTCTCACAAAAATAACGAGGCCGCTGCGGGGGCAGCGGCCTCGTTGAATTGAGCTGGAAGTTGGATGCTGGGAGCGAGAGTTAGTCGTTGTCCAAACCGGGCTGGCCCGGCGCCCCGGCCACGCGCTTGATGACTTCGCGGGTGAAGTCGCGCTCGGCCATAAACAGCTGCGCCACCTGCCGCAGGGAAATGACTTTCTGGAACTTCTCGAAGTACTCTTTCTCCAGGTTCAGCTCCTGTTGGCGTACGGCAAACGACTGGTTGATATTATCGCGAATTTGTTGGTCGGTCATGCCATCGGTCACGTCGCGGCGCAGCAGGCGGCCATTGCGGTTGAGCTCGCGGCGGCGGTCCGAAAACTCGTTGTAGAGTGGCCAGAACTTCTGGGCCTGGTCCTGGGTAAGGGCCACACGGTTGGTGATAAAGGCAATTTTAGCGTTTTCGAGTTGAGCCAGCCGCTGGCCGCCGCGTCGGCCGCCGCCCTGGGCATGGGCCGCAGGCGCCAGCGTCAGCAATACTGCCACGATGCTCAGGACACGAAACGTGTTTGAAAGGATGGACATGATACGCTAGGAGATTATAAATAAGTAGGGTCCTCGGACGGCTGGGCGTCGAGGGCCTCGGTCAGCTCGGCTTCCGATGCATGCAAAAAGTCATCGGTGAGGTTGGGGTCGGCCGCCGTCAGCACAACCAGGTCGGAGTTATCGACGCGGGCGCCACTCGTGAGCAAGTAGCCCACCAGTTCGGTACGCGGCACGGCATCGAGCGAGGTGGCAGCCACCCCAGCCGGGCCAGCCGCCTGGGGGCCGCTCAGGTAAAAAGAGGCCGCAAAGCCCCCCAATACAGCCACCGAGGCCAGGCCCGTGCGCAACGCCGGCGATAGCCGGGCCAGCCAGCCCCAGCCGGTAGCGGCCTCGCGGGCCTCGGCCTGGGGTAGCCGGGCCATTACCCGCATGGGCAATTGGTCGAAATAGCCCGCGGGCGGCTCGCTCAGCAGCGGGCGGGGCCGCCGAGGGTGCTCGTCAAGCTTAAAGGAAGGTTTCATGGCAGTTGGATGAAGAAGCAGGCCCGGCGTTTAAATCAGCCGGTAAAAATTTGTATTGCGGGGTTAATCAGCCGTGTTGCGGGTTACGTATTCTTCCACTTTTTTCACCGCATGGTGGTAGCTGGCCTTCAGCGCGCCCACGCTGGTGCCCGTTACTTCGGCCATTTGCTCGTACGGCATTTCGTCGTAGTAGCGCAGGTTGAAGACCAGGCGTTGTTTGTCGGGCAGCCGCAGAATGGCTTGTTGCAGTTTCAGCTCAATTTCGTCGCCGGCCAGGGCGGGGTCGGCTTCAATTTTGGCAGCCAGCTCGGCGCCCACGTCCGTGAGCGGCAGCAGAAACTTGCGCCGCTTGCTGCTCAAGAAGTTTAGGCATTCGTTGGTGGCAATGCGGTAAATCCAGGTGAAGAGAGCGGCGTCCTGCCGGAAGTTCTCGAGGTGCTTCCACACCTTAATGAAGACGTCCTGGGTGAGGTCGTCGGCATCGTCGTGGTCGATTACCATCTTGCGCACGTGCCAGTACACCTTGCTCTGGTACTTGCGCACGAGTTGGTTGAACGCCAGATTGCGCGAAGCCGGGTCTTGAAACTTGAGCAGGATGTCGTGGTCTTCCAAACGCGAATAAATACGCCTGGGTGGCGAAGGCAGGGGTTGGACTGCAAGTTAACGGCCGCGTTTAATGCCCACCCCAGAAAAGGCAGTGGCAAGTACCGTCATTTTATGCCAACCCTGAAACCACCTCGCTCAACTATGAAGCAATAAAAAGCCTAACATATTTTCATGTCAGGCTTTTCACACGCTTACTCAAGAAATTATTTTTCCACGCATGAGCAGGTCCATCGATTGTCCGGAATGGTCGGGAATACAAGGAAAAATTTATCGGGCCGGTCTATTTTCTCTGCTTTGCCTTTGTCAAGATAGCCGCCAGCAAATAGCAGGTTGCCGTCTTTATCAACACTGAATTTCCCCTTGCTGGGCTTCTCAAAACCGGAGTAGAAATAGGTGCCATCCGCGTTAATCGTAAACGAGCCGTGGGGAATGAATTCGTAGAAACCACCTTTATACTTGGTGGCAGTGCATCCGTACTTTCCGTATTTAAGATTGCTTTTTGGCGCTGCCTGAGCTGTTGCATCGAGAGCAGATGAACAAAGTATCGCGCAGCCAATTCCAGCAATTAGAAATCTTTTTTTCATTTTTAAATAAAGGCTGTATTTAAAAGCTTCAGGTGCAAACCAAAAATAATTGAAACGAGATAATATTCACAAGCTTTATAAATCTAACTCTGTTGACACGGAATAAAAAGGCCTCTTAGCAGGTTATCTACGAGGCCTTTTTATGCACTATTGGTGCCTATTTCCGCTGCTTAATCACGGCTTCCACAGCGGCCACAATAGCGGCTTCATTGAGCTTGCATTTTCCATCAGCTGGTCGGGCGTGGTGCTTTCGTCGAAGCTGTCGTTCACGGCCACCATTTTCAGGGGCAGCGGCTCTTAGCGGGCTAGTAGCTGGGCGATGCTGTCGCTGAAGTCAGGAATAGCCGGCTCAATATTGGTAAACCCCTTCCATTTGCTACAAAAAAGCTATATTCAGCACAGAAGCCATTGACACAAGCTATTACTACAGAAAATGTGCAGTCAATAAATCACAGTTCAATAGCTTGTGAAGCGTTTAGCGACCATCTGACATGAAACGAACACGGCTGTATTGGTTATTTATTGCGCTATCAGCGCAGCTTGCTTCGTGCGAAAATAAAAGCTCAACTCCATCGCAAGCAGCAATTACGGAGCTAAGTCTCAAGCGGGGTCAGATTATTACTTGCGGCGCTACCGACAGGAAATTGGGCGCAGTTGAATTTAATACCTCGTGCGGCGCCGAAACACAAGAAAGCTTCAATCTGGCGCTGCAGCTGCTGCATTCATTTGAATACGATGAAGCGGAAAAAGCATTCGCAACAATTATTGATAAAGACCCAGCGTGCGCAATGGCTTATTGGGGAGTGGCCATGGCTAATTTTCATCCCCTCTGGACGCCGCCTTCCGATGTTGAATTAAGGAAGGGAGTGAAAGCAATTTCGATAGCCCAATCAATTGCAAAAAAGTCACCGAGAGAGGCCGCTTACATTGCGGCCATTGCGGCCTATTACCAAAACTGGGAACAGGTGGACCATCACAGCCGGTGCATAGCCTTTGAGAAAGCAACGGAATTGGCGCATGTAAAATATCCTACTGATTCTGAGGCGACCATATTTTACGCATTAGCTCTAACCGCTGCGGCAGACCCAGCCGATAAGCAGTTTAAAAACCAACGGAAGGCCGGCCGGCTACTTGAGGCGCTGTACCCCAACGAGCCCAATCATCCGGGTATTATCCATTACATCATTCACACCTATGATTATCCGGAGCTGGCCGCATTAGCCTTGCCGGCGGCCAGAAAATATGCAGCAGTTGCCCCGTCGTCAGCGCATGCCCTGCATATGCCTTCGCATATTTTCACCCGCCTGGGGCTTTGGGAAGAATGCATAAACTCTAACCTAACCTCCGTGGCCTCAGCCCAATGCTATGCGCAGGAAGCCGGCATCAAAGGGCATTGGGACGAAGAGCTGCATGGCATGGATTATCTGGTTTACGCTTACCTGCAGAGGGGCCAAAACGCGCTTGCCAAGCAGCAATTAAATTATTTGAAATCAATTAAAGAGGTTACTCCGCTTAATTTTAAAGTTGCGTATGCTTTCGCCGCAATTCCGGCCCGGCACTCGCTGGAAAACAAGCGTTGGCCGGAAGCGGCCAGCTTGCCAATTGATAGCACTTTAGTCCCGTGGAGAGATTTCCCATGGCAAAAGGCTATCATCCATTTCGCTCGGGTGCTGGGCTCGGTTCATACTGGCCAAATGGCAGCGGCCACAGCCGAACTAGCGCAGCTTGAAGGAATTCATAGCCTGCTAGTCAATCAGAAAGATGCATACAAGGCCAAGCAGGTAGCAATTCAGCTACGTGCGGCCGAAGCATGGATTCACCTCCTGGCCGGCCGAAATGCTGAAGCAGTGGCGCACATGAACCAAGCCGCCGACCTGGAAGACCAAACCGAAAAACATCCGGTTACGCCTTCGGAAGTCATTCCTGCCCGGGAACTGCTTGGCGATATGCTGATGCAGTTGAACCAGCCCAAGCAGGCATTAGCAGCTTATTCGGCAAGCCTGCGAAAACACCCCAATCGGTTTAATGGGCTTTATGGAGCAGGGTTGGCCGCCGAGCGGGCAGGCCTCCAGGATAGCGCGGCGCTCTACTACCAACAATTACTCATGGTAGCTAACGCCGCAAATTCCGACAGAATTGAGCTAAAAACAATTAGGCAATTTTTGACGGCCCATAAGTATAATGTAGTTGTGCGGGGGATATAGGTCTTGCTAGCACACTTAATTCATGCCAGTGTAAAAAGCAAAACCCCAAGCCACGTCTTTAAACTTAAAGCATCTCGTTTTCTTCAAACGCCTTAATATCTGGCCGGGGAATTATATGTACATCATCCGGGATGGTAATATCAAAGAGACTCTGCCATGCTCCAGAAACCCTTTGCGGAGAGAACTCAAAGTCACGACTAAAGTGCCGCCAGTTGCGGAGCAGAAAGGATTTTATTTCCGGGTTGTAGCTGACACCAGAAGCCTTTTCGTCCGACTTTCTCATTGGTCTAACTTTCCATAACTCGACTATGCATAACGCTTTCCCCGCGTTTTCACCAACTGAGTTTGTTTTTCCACAGCAGATAACAATATCACCCCGGTAATTGAACGACCTATACCGGGTTTCTATCGTTTTTTCTCCATTCTTTATCCAATCTGCATAAGGCGCCCCTTTGTAATCATTTAAAATCAACGCCTTGAAAGTCTTGTTAGTAGAAGCCATATAGTAAGTGTTAATAAAATTTAAGTTGAGCTAAATCACCTGAATTTCACCACGGTATTAAACGTCATTCGTTGCTTGAAACGCAGAAGTCCCCGCAGCTACTAAAGTTGCGGGGACTTTTGTTATAAATGCAGCTGCAAAAGCTACTTCCGGCGCTTCATCACGGCTTCCACAGCAGCCACAATAGCGGCTTCGTTGAGCTTGTATTTCTCCATCAGCTGGTCGGGGGTGGCGCTTTCGCCGAAGCTGTCGTTCACGGCCACCATTTCCAGGGGCAGCGGCTCTTCGCGGGCCAGCAGCTGGGCGATGCTGTCGCCGAGGCCGCCGTTCATCTGGTGCTCTTCGGCCGTCACCACGCAGCCTGTTTTGCGAGCCGAGGCCAAGATGGCTTCCTTATCCAGCGGCTTGATGGTGTGAATGTTGATGATTTCGGCGTTGATGCCTTTCTCAGCCAGTAGCTTACCAGCGAGCACGGCCTTCCACACCAAGTGGCCGGTGGCGAAGATGCTCACGTCAGTGCCTTCGTTCAGCATCCAGGCTTTGCCGATTTCGAATTTCTGGTCAGCCGGCGTGAAGTTGGGCACTACCGGGCGGCCGAAGCGCAGGTACACGGGTCCTTCGTGCTCGGCAATGGCGATGGTGGCGGCTTTAGTCTGGTTGTAGTCGCAGGGGTTGATAACGGTCATGCCGGGCAGCATTTTCATCATGCCCAGGTCTTCCAGAATCTGGTGGGTGGCGCCGTCTTCGCCCAGCGTGAGGCCAGCGTGGGAGGCGCAGATTTTCACGTTCTTGTCCGAATACGCAATGCTCTGGCGAATCTGGTCGTAGACGCGGCCGGTGCTGAAGTTGGCGAAGGTGCCCGTGAAGGGGATTTTGCCACCAATGGTCATGCCCGCTGCCACGCCCATCATGTTGGCCTCGGCGATGCCCACCTGGAAAAACCGCTCGGGGAAGTCCTTCTTGAAGGCGTCCATCTTGAGCGAGCCGGTGAGGTCGGCGCAAAGGGCCACTACGTTGGGGTTGGTTTTGCCCAGCTCGTGCAGGCCGGCGCCGAAGCCGCTGCGGGTGTCTTTCGATTCGGTGTAGGGGAAGTCTTTCATGGGGGTATGTAAGGGAGAGTTAGAACGACAAACTCCCCTCCTTACCAAGGAGGGGATGTTCGAGCTTCAGCTCGAACGGGGGTGGTTGTGGGCGTTGAACGAGTGACCAGGCTTTACCTGCGTTCGTGAAACGCCAATTCAATTGTATGCAAAACACTATCTAAATCAGACCAAACCAACTGGTTTTCAAAACGCAGAACACGAATGCCATTTGCATTCAGAAAGTCAGTACGTGCTGTGTCGTGCAAATTACCTGAAGCAGTTAAATGACCAGCGCCATCAAGTTCAACGGCCAATTTTTCTTCTGGGCAATAGAAGTCCAGAATGAACTCGCCAACGCTGTGCTGGCGACGGAATTTACGACGTTGTAATTGGGCTGATTTTAGAACGGACCAGAGTTTGGCTTCGGCAGGCGTGAGGTTATTGCGAAGGGTGCGGCGTTGGTCTTTTTTATGAGGAAGGTTATTGAGGCTGGTCATTAGGGTTGTTTAGGTTAATTGTTCAACGCCTACAACCACCCCCGTTCAGCCTTGCGGCTGAACATCCCCTCCTTGGTAAGGAGGGGAGTTTGACCTTCTACTTCATTTCCCAAAAATGGCTATCGAAGTCGTTTGCCCACTGCGGATAGAAAAATTCCGCACGTCGGTAAACTTACTACCGGTGCTGGTCTTGGTGCGAAAAACCAAGCGGTAGGCGCCGGGCTGCATGGGCAGGTTGAGCTTGCTACTGCCGCCATCGGGCAGGTTGTAAATCCAGGTTTGGGACTCGTCGTTGTTGAGCTTGTAAATGCTGCCGTAGCCTTTCAGGTCGGTGGTGATGTTGAGGGTGCCGGGGGCGGGGTAGGTAACTTCCAGCTCCTGCCCCTGCTTTATGGTGACGCGGCGGGTGATGCGCGGCAGCGTGAGCAGCTCAACTTCGTAGTTACCGGCCAGCAGCTTTTGCTTGGTGCCGAAGGGGAAGCTGGCCACGGTGTTCTTCTGCGGGTCGCGCACCACGGTCTGCACCGTGCCGTAGGGGTTGGGCGTGAGCTGGGGGTTCTGGAGCCAGAGCACTCCCTGAGGCGTTTTGAAAGTGAGAACATTGGCCTTGCCCGGCTTGATGGCGAGGTTGGACTGGCGCACGGGCGGCACCGTGTTTATCACCAAGTCGTAGCTCTGCAGGGCATCAATGGCGAGCACGTCGGCCTTGCCCTGGGCGTCGCGGTAGTGCACGTAGTTGTACTCAGGCTGCTCGGTCACGTTGTTCACAAACGTCATGTTCACGTTGCTTTCCACGGGGCGGCCGTCGGCGTCAGTGAGGTTCACGGCGACGGTGGTTTTGCTCAGGGTCTGGGCAATGACGTCGTTCATCACCGTGCGAAAGGTCTTGATTTCGGCCGCGTTGTAGTACTGGCCCAAGCACTCCAGCTGCTTCCCAAATTCCTTTTCGGCCCCGATGCCGATGACGAAAGGCTTCAAAAAAACGTGCTTGCGCTGCAAGGCCACCGAGGCGGCGCAGGGGTCGGCGTTGCACGACTCCAGGCCGTCGGTAATGAGCAGCAGCACATTGCGCGATGACTTATCAGTGGGAAAGTCGTTGGCCGATTGCAGCAGCGAATACGTGATGGGCGTGTTGCCCTGCGCCTTGAGCGTGGTGAGCTTGTCCTTGATGGCCTTGGCGTTTTTGGGCGCAAAGGGCACTTCCAGGCGCGAGTCCTGGCAGTTTTTATCGGCATTGGGAAACTGGTGGCCGTACACGCGCAGGCCCAGCTCCAGGTTGGGGTAGGCATTAAGCGAATCCACCATTTTACTGAGCATGCGCTTGGCCACGTTCCAGCGGGGCTGCCCCTCCCAGGGCGCCAGCATCGAGCCCGAGGCATCGAGCAGAAACAAAATGCGGGTGACCTTGGGCTTCTCGACCGGGGCATTTTGGGCCTGGGCTGAGAAGCCGCAAAGCAGAAACACAACCGTCCATACGATTTGCCTCACTTCCCACCTTCCCCTCCCGATTGGGAGAGGAAGGGCCTGATGAATAGTTGCCGTCAGGCCCAGGGAAGGAAAAGCAAGGCAAAACCGCATTAGCGAAAGCTGCTTCTTAAGTGGCGAAAGTCAAGGCTTAGTAGTCGGCTACGGTACCCACGGTCAGCTGCTCGAGGGCGGTGGCCAGTTGGGCGTCGTTGGGTGCCACGCCGTGCCACTTGTGGCCTTCCATCATAAAGTCGACGCCGAAGCCCATACGCGTGTCCATGATGAACATAACGGGCTTGCCCTGGCCGGTAGCGGCTTGGGCGGCTTCGAGGGCCGGCAAGAGCGTGGCGTAGTCGTTGCCATCGGCCTGCAGCACGTGCCAGCCGAATGCTTCGAACTTCGAGCGCAAGTCGCCGAGGCCGCCGATGTCGGCGGTGGAGCCGTCAATCTGCTGGCCGTTGTGGTCGATAACTCCGATGAGGTTGTCGATTTTGTGGTGGGCAGCGTACATGATGGCCTCCCAGTTCTGGCCTTCTTCCAGCTCGCCGTCGCCCATGAGCACGAACACGCGGCGGTCGTCGCCGTTCAGCTTTTTGGCTTGGGCGGCGCCGCAGGCCACGCTCAGGCCCTGGCCCAACGAGCCCGAGGCAATGCGGATGCCCGGCAGGCCTTCGTGGGTGGTGGGGTGCCCCTGCAGCCGCGAGTTGAGCTTGCGGAACGTGGCCAGCTCACTTACCGGAAAGTAGCCCGAACGGGCCAGCACCGAGTACAGCGTGGCCGAAATATGACCGTTGGAGAGGAAGAACAGGTCCTCCCCTGCCCCGTCCATGCTGAAGGGCTGGGGATTGTGCTTCATCACCTTGAAGTAGAGCGCCACCAGCAAATCGGTGCAGCCCAACGAGCCGCCGGGGTGGCCCGAGTTCACGGCGTGTACCATGCGCACGATGTCGCGCCGCACTTGGGCAGCAATTTCTTTGAGGTCGGCAGTAGCTATTTCGGCAGTCTGGGGCATATCAGTAGGGGAAATTGTTGGTTGGGTAAAGGTAAGCGCAGTGAATGAAGTACCGTAACCAAACATTACACAATCGATTGTGTAAAGTAACACCGCAAATTCTCATTCGCGACTACCCCTTCCAGAAAAACTTACCGCGGCCGCCCAGCAAAAGCCCGCCGGCCTCCGGAGCTTCTGCAAAGGCAAAAGCGCCGAAAGCCGGCGGGCGGCAGGTGAGCAAATCAACTTGGGGGTCGCGACGGCTACAGTAGCTGGGCGGCGTGTTCTTTGGTATCTACCTTCTTGATAATTTTATCAATATGGCCGTTTTCATCAATCAGAAACGTGGTGCGCACGGTGCCCATGTAGGTTTTGCCGTAGTTCTTTTTCTCCTGCCACACGCCGTAGTCCTGCACAATCTTCTTCTCGGTATCCACCAGCAGCGGAAATGGCAGGTCGTATTTCAGGGCAAATTTCTTGTGGGCGACTTCGTTGTCGGTGCTCACGCCAATTACCTTAATGTTTTTGGCCGTGAGTTCCTCTTGGTGGTCACGCAGGTTGCAGGCTTGAGCCGTACAGCCGGGGGTATCGTCTTTGGGGTAGAAATAAAGCGCCACGCGTTGCCCACGCAGGTCCGAAAGGCGGATGGTGTTGCCATCCTGGTCGGTAGCAGTGAAATCTGGGGCAACCTGTCCGGGTTCAAGTGTCATGGTAGGTGATAAGGGTATGAAGGATGGGTTGCAATAACGACAAAATACGCTCTTTGTCAAGCAGCCATATTCAAAATTGAGCTGGTTAGTAACTAGAAGAAATAATTGACCTTAGGGAGTAAATAAATTCCTATAATCGAATTTTAGCCCAAGTCTATACTTCACAGCTTATTGCCAGTGCGACGACCCCACAAAAAAGCCCTCTCATTTAAAGAAAGGGCTTTTTTGTGGGGTCATGTAATTGGTTACAAATTCAAGCTCACCACCCGCTCATTTCCGGCCTGGTCGGTCAGGTGCAGCTCGGCGGGGCCGCGCAGCCGTGGGCCCAGCGTGTCGCCGGCCACGGTGAAGAGGGTAGAATTTTTATGCTCGAAGCGCAGCAGGCGGAATCTGCCACCCACCAACAAACGGTAGCTGGCCAGCCCCGAAAGGTCGTCGCCCACCCGGAAAAGGAGCTGCCCGCCGGGCCGCCCAATGAGGCTGCCTTTGGGCGCAATGGTATCGGTGAGGATGCGGTAGGACCCAAACTGGCGAATGGCGGCCGTAATCTGGCCATTGGCGTCCCATTTGCCGCCCACAAAAGCCTTCCCACCTTTCAGCGTGGCGGCGTAGATGGCAGTGCGCTGCGGGTCGGTGGGCGGCGTGGCCGGCTTGAGGGTAAGCAAGGCCGTTTTGTAGAGCGGCAGCAGGGGGCTGCCCACCGTCCAGAAGCCGCTGCCCGTGGGCTCGGGCCGGTAAAGCGTGTTCAGGTAAAGGTTGTCGAAGAGCGTTTCGGGCCCGAATATCAGGTTGAGGTTGGCAGTGGAATAGGTAGATTCCTTATGCGCCGGCACCAGCACTTGGCGGTCGAATTTTTTGGTGATGCTGCCAAACTGCAGCGAATCGGGCAGGCCGGCGCGCAGGTCGTACAGGTACACGTTTTCGCTGTTTTGGGTGTAGCTGGGCCGGATTTCCAGCCGCCGGTTGCCGCGCAGCAGCACCAGGTTGGCCGCCACAGAATCGGAGCTGGGGTCGGTGGCCACTGCCTTGAGCAGGTTGCGCGTCACCTCGTAGCGCAGGGCCGGGCGCTTGGCAGCGGCCGAACGGGTTTTGAAATACGCCGGCTGCTCGCCGCGCAGCACCAGGTGTACGGGCGTCTGGTTGTTGTAGGAGTCGGCCAGGGTGATGTCGATGCTGTATACTTTGCCGGCTTCCACGTTCAGGCGGCCTTTAGTGGCGCCGGTGCTGTACATGTTCAGGTCGTTGCCTTCGTCTACCCACAGCTTTTGCAGGGTGCGCCCCTGGGTTTGCTGGTACAGGAAATCGACGAAGTTGCCCACCTGCCGGGTGCCCGTGGGGAACGGCACCGCATCAATCATATGCTGGTAAAACGGCTGGCCGTTCACCTTCACCGTCACGCGCTGAATGCCGTTGCGGTTCCAGGCATTGTCAAACCTGTCGAAGCCCTGCACCAGCAGCCCCACCGTGCCAAAGCAGCTAATGGTATCGGGCCAGGAGGTAGCCACACCCGGCCCCGGCTGCACTTTGGGCGCAAACAATGCTTTGGCAAATACCTTCTTCACCCGCGCCTCTATGCTCAGCGGCTCCAGGGCAAAGGCCTGCAGCGTGGGGGCCACGTGGTCCTGGATTTCGGCAAAGCCGCCCCACTGCAGGGGGTTGTACTGCCGGTCCTGGGCGTCGCGCACTTCCCAGTGCAGGTGCGGGCCCGCCGAGCCGCCAGTATTGCCCGACAGGGCCACCAGCTCGCCGCGCTTCACCGGAAACCGGTTTTTCTCGAAGAAGGCCTCCAGTTCGTAGCTCTGCTTCTCGTACTGGCGGCGCTGCAGCTCGGCCGCCACGGGGCCCCGGAACTCATTGAGGTGGCCGTACACCGTGGTCAGGCCGTTGGGGTGCGTGATGTAGAGCACGTTGCCGTAGCCAAACGACGACTGCTTGAGGCGCGAAATGTAGCCATCGGCCGCGGCGTACACGGGCTGGTTTACCCCGCCGCCGGTCTTGATGTCGAGCCCGCCGTGGAAGTGGTTGGGGCGAAGCTCGCCCATGCTGCCGGCCAGAAAGCCCGGCTTGCCCGGGGCAATGGGAAACTGGAAATACCCCGCCGGCACTACCGGCTTGCTGCCTCCGCCCAGCATTTCGCTTATGCTGTGCTCGTGGTCGCTCGAGTCGGCTTCCTGCCCACCCACCGATTCGGGACTGCAGGCCATCATGGCCACCGCCAGCCCAAACACCCACTTTACTTTGTTTCTAAAAAACGCCACGTCCAACTTTCGCTTTTGCACAGTACTATACTTCAATCCAAATAACCTAGCTACCGGGCGCCCTTACCGCACGCTCAGCTCTAATAATTTTTCGCCTTCCAGAAAGCCCTGCAATTGGTCGCCCACTTTAACCGGACCAACGCCGGCAGGGGTTCCGGTAAATATCAAATCCCCCATTTTCAGCGAAATGTATTTTGATACAAAGCTGATGATTTTGGCAAACGGGTGCAGCATCAGGCCGGAGTTGCCGGTCTGGCGGGTCTCGCCGTTCACTTCCAGGTGGAAATTAATGTTGCCCAACTCAGCGATTTCCGTCACCGGTTTGAAGGTCGCGGAAATGGGCGCCGAGCCGTCGAAAGCCTTGGCCAGCTCCCAGGGCAGCCCCTTCTTCTTGAGCTCGGTTTGCAGGTCGCGGGCCGTGAAATCGATGCCCAGCCCAATGGCATCGAAATAGGTGTGCGCAAAATGCTCGTCGATGTGCCGGCCGTTCTTGCTCACGCGCAGCACCAGCTCCAGCTCGTGGTGAATGTCCTGCGAAAACTCGGGGATGAAAAAGGGCTGTCCGCGCTGCAGCAGGGCCGTTTCGGGCTTAAGGAAAATGACCGGGGCCGCGGGCACTTCGTTGTGCAGCTCGGCAATATGGTCGGCGTAGTTGCGGCCGATGCAGATGATTTTCATAGAGAGATTCGGGGCGGAACAGAATAAGCTCAAAACTACGGCCCAGCATGGGGTCCCGGCAACCCGGCCGTCGGTTTTCTGCCCCAGCGTACGCTGCTGCTAAACATTTACCCAGCCGGTTGCCGTATAGGCGGCAACCGCGGGCCGGGTTTTGGCCCAAAACGTGCTAACAGCACCCGCGGTTACCTCAATTTTTCTTTCTACTTTTTCATCCCCATGTTCAAGAAAATAGCCCTTCTGGCCAGCCTGACCTTTATGGCAGCCTGTACTACGGTGCCCATCACGGGCCGCCGGCAGCTCAGCCTGGTGAGCGATAGCGAAATCAATACCCTGGCCGCCACCCAATACCGCGAGGTTATTGCCAAAGGCCCGCTTTCTACCAACTCCGAGTACGTGAGCATGGTGCGGCGCGTGGGCCAACGCATTCAGGGCGCGGTGGAATCATACTTCCGCCAGCAAAACGCTTCTGACCAGCTGGCGGGCTACCAGTGGGAGTTCAACGTGATTGAGGACAAGCAGCAAAATGCCTGGTGCATGCCCGGCGGCAAAGTGGCCGTGTATACTGGCATCTTGCCCATCACACAGGACGAAAACGGCCTGGCCGTGGTAATGGCCCACGAAATTGCGCACGCCGTGGCCAAGCACGGCTCCGAGCGCATGAGCCAGGGCCTCGTGCAGCAGCTCGGGGGCCAGGCGCTATCGGCCGCACTCTCGACCAATGCGCCGGCTACCCAACAACTGGCGCTGCAGGCGTTTGGTGTGGGCTCGTCCATCGGTTTGCTGAAGTACGGCCGCAACCAGGAATCGGAGGCCGACCACCTGGGCCTGATTTTTATGGCCATGGCCGGTTACAATCCCGACGGCGCCATCACGTTCTGGCAGCGCATGGAAGCCCGCGAAAACCAGGCTTCGCCGCCCGAATTCCTGTCTACTCACCCGTCCAGCGGCACCCGCATTGCCGACATCCAACGCGAATTGCCCGAGGCGCGTAAGTACTATAAGCCGCGTTAGTCGTATATTGTAATTCCTCTTTCCTCTGTTCCTTTTTCTGCGCCATGAGCTTCCTACCGCGTTTGCTTGGCTTGGGCTTGTTAAGCCTGCTGGTGTTTTTAATGATGTCGTGCGAGTCGAGCAAGCCTGCTTCGAGTAGCGAGTTTGGCAGCCCCAACCGCATAAAAGGCGAGGCCATTGCCAAGCCCGACAGCCGTCAGATTGTGCATTTTACCGACAGCACCGCCGAGTACAAAACATCGCGGAGTGACCTGGCCCGAGCCTTCATCAAGCAGTTTGGCGACGGCACCGTAATCGACAAAGTGCAGGTGCGCAAAGCCCCCGCCGACGCCGATACCCCCGCCAGTTATTACCTCATTGGCATGGGGCTGCGCAACGGCATGTTCCGGGCCATGGCCCTGCCCCTCACCGGCGGCGGCGACAATACTTATTACCTGCGCCCCGGAGCCGAGCGCTATACCATTACCAGCGTGGGCTGTGCGGCGTGCTTTTTCAACTTCGAGAATGGCCGCATTGTGGGCACCACCTGTTCCGAAAACTCGGCTGGCAGCCACTGCGACCTCAAGGTAGAAACCAACAATTCTCTCTTCGCAGCCCGATGAGCACCACCGGCAAATGGCTTTTGCGCGCGGCCCTCACGGCCCTGGCGCTGCTCATCCCCACGGATACAAACCGGCCCCGCCGGCCAACCCCACAAACACCAAAAAAGCCCGCTGCATAAGCGGGCTTTTTCTTTTTAGAGACTTGGGGCATTCAATTTTAGCTCAACTTGAGCGGCACTGTCCCGCAAGCTTCAGCCCGTGATTTCAGAGGCCAGGGCTGTAAGGTCCAGGCCATCGAACGTGCCGGATGACATGAGCAGCAGGTTGGCGTTAGCCCAATTTTGCGCGCGCAGGAACGCGGCCAGCTCGGCGCTGTCGGTAATTACCTTGATGTCGGGGCGCTGGAAGGCCTCGGCCACCGTGGCGGCGGCCAGCGGCGGCAGGCGCTTGTGCTCCAGCACGTGGGGGTTGAAGTATACCACCGCCACGTCGGGCGCGTCGAAGCAATGCGCGTACTGCGGCAAAAACGCCGGGTTGAGGCTGCTGAAGGTGTGCAGCTCCAGGCACGCCACCAGCCGCCGCTGCGGAAACTGCTTTTTCAGGGCCGTGGCCGTGGCCTTGAGCTTGCTTGGGGCATGAGCAAAGTCCTTGTAAACTACTGAGGTAGCGCCTTCTTTCACCAGCTCCAGCCGCCGGGCTGCGCCGGGGAACGAGGCCACGGCCTTGAAGAAGTCCTTGCCTTTGATGCCCAGCTGCTTGCACACCTCTTTGGCCGCCGAAATATTGCGCAGGTTGTGCTCGCCAAACACCTGAATGGGCACCTCCTCGTCCTTCTTGGTAACCAGAAACGTGCGGCCGTCCCGAATCACGTTTTCGTGCGGCCCGTAGCCGATGTAGGTCACGTCGGGGTTGGTGGGCACGGCAATGAGCTGGGTTTGCTCGTCGTCCTTGTCATAGATGAGCACGCCGGCTTTGGGCGTCATGTCGGCGAAAATGCGGAACTGCTCGCGGTAGTTTTCCTCGGTCGGAAACACGTTGATGTGGTCCCAGCTGATGCCCGAAATCACGCCAATGTGGTGCTGATAGAGGTGGAACTTGGGCCGGCGGTCAACTGGCGACGAGAGGTATTCGTCGCCTTCGATGATGATGATGGGCGCGTCGTCGGTGAGCTGCACCATCAAATCGAACCCGGCCAGCTGGGCCCCCACGGCGTAGTCGAACTTGCGGCCGTGGTAGCGCAGCACGTGCAGGATGCAGGCCGTGATGCTGGTTTTGCCGTGCGAGCCGCCGATGACGATGCGCTGCTTGTCGCGGCTGGCTTCGTAGATGTACTCGGGGAAAGAGTAGATTTTTAGGCCCAAGGCCTGGGCTTGGAGCAGTTCGGGGTTGTCGGGGCGGGCGTGCATGCCCACAATCACGGCGTCGAGGTCGGGGGTGATGCTGGCGGCGTCCCAGCCTTCCTGGGCGGGCAGCAGGCCGGCCGCGGCGAGGCGACTCTTGGCGGGCTCAAATATTTCGTCGTCGGAACCCGTTACCTGGGCGCCGCGCCGGTGCAGGGCCAGCGCCAGATTGTGCATGATGCTGCCACCCACCGCAATCAAGTGAATCTTTTCGGGGCGCTCGTTTCTCGTTTCTGGTTCCAATGCTTGGGTGGTTGTCAGTTGATGGGTGTCAGTTGTCCGCTTCCCGTTGATTATTGATGCAGCAACCGACAACTGACACCCAACACTTGTACCCTGAGGAAAGGACTGCGAAAGTACAACCTCAACGCTACCGGGGCATTCCATAGCCAAAAGAATCGACTTCACCATTCTATCTTTTCCCCGGCTCAGGGGTTAGCTTTGTGTAGCTAGCGTGCAGCTTCGATTCGGCTGCCCGCTCAATTTCTCTTTGCTGCCCTATCCCCTACTATTTATTCTATGCAAGACCAGATGGACGACCGCCTGAAACAATCCGCTGCCCGAGCCAAAGCGGCCTGGAGCACACGGGGCGGCGCAGTGGTCCCCATAAATACCGGCGCCGCCGGCAAGCTGCCACCCCAGGCGCCAGAGCTGGAAATGGCCGTGCTCGGCGCCCTGATGCTGGAAAAAGACGCCCTCACGTCGGTTATCGACCTGCTCAAGCCCGAGAGCTTTTACAAGGACTCGCACCAGCGCATCTACCGCGCCGTTATTCGGCTATTTGACAAATCCGAGCCCATCGACCAGCTCACCGTAGTGCACGAGCTGCGCGAAATGGGCGAGCTCGAAGCCTGCGGCGGCCCGTTCTACGTGGCCAACCTCACGCTGAAAGTGAACTCGGCGGCCAACGTGGAATACCACGCCCGTATAATCACCGAAACGGCCATCAAGCGCGAGCTGATTCGGATTTCGAGTGAGATTCAGAAGGATGCCTTCGAGGATACCACCGACGTGTTCAAGCTGCTCGACGACACCGAATCGGCGCTGTTTGAGGTATCGGAGTCGAACATCCGCAAGAACTTCGACGACATGCGCAGCCTGATGGGCAAGGCCATCAAAGAGCTCGAAGAAAAGAAGAATCAGAGCGACGGTCTGACGGGCGTGCCCACCGGCTTCACCGCCCTGGACCGCGTCACGAGCGGCTGGCAGCCTTCTGACTTGGTGATTATCGCCGCTCGCCCGGGTATGGGTAAAACGGCCTTCGTGGTCTCGGCCATGCGCAACGCGGCCGTAGACTTCAAAAAAGCCGTGGCCATTTTCTCGCTGGAAATGTCCTCGCTGCAGCTCGTCAATCGTCTGATTTCGGCCGAGGCGGAGTTGGACTCCGAGAAAATCAAGAAAGGCAGCCTCGCCGACCACGAGTGGCAGCAGCTCAACCACAAAATCACGGCCCTTTCGGCTGCCCCGATTTACATCGACGACACGCCGGGCCTGAGCATCCGAGAGCTGCGCACTAAGTGCCGCCGCCTGCGCTCGCAGAAGGATGTGCAGATGATTATCGTCGACTACCTGCAGCTGATGAGCGGTAACACCGACGGCCGCGGCGGCAACCGCGAACAGGAGATTGCCAGCATCTCGCGGGCCCTCAAGGGCATTGCCAAGGAGCTGAACGTGCCCGTGCTGGCGCTGTCGCAGCTCTCGCGCTCGGTAGAAACCCGCGGCGGCGACAAGAAGCCCCAGCTGAGTGACCTTCGCGAATCCGGCTCCATCGAGCAGGACGCCGACATGGTAATCTTCCTGTACCGCCCCGAGTACTACGGCCTCGACCAGGATGCCGAAGGCAACTCGACGCAGGGCGTGGGCGAGGTCATCATTGCCAAGCACCGAAACGGCTCCCTCGAAACCGTACAGCTCAAGTTCATCGGCAAATACACCAAGTTCGCCGACCTCGACGGCGTGGGCGGCTTCGACACCAGCGGCTACCAGCCTATGGGCCTGCCCGCCAGCAATTTCGACAGCGAGCCCAGCAGCTTCGCGCCGAATACCATTCGCCTGGGCTCAAAAATCAACGAGTCGCCGGTGCCCTTCCCGAAAGGGAACATGAACAAGCACGAAGACCCGCCGTTTTAAAATTTCAAATGAGGAATGAAGAATGAGGAATGTAGAATTAGCTCAACGAGCAATTCCTCATTCCTCATTCTTCATTCCTCATTCTTCATTATTAATGACCGTTACCTTACTGCTGCTGTGCCTGTTCGCTTTTCTGGCGGGGTTTATTGATTCCATTGTGGGCGGGGGCGGCCTGATTCAGCTGCCGGCCATGCTGCTGCTGCTGCCGGGCGTGCCGGTGCCTACCGTATTTGGCACGGGCAAGGTATCGAGCCTATCGGGCACAGTGGCCGCGCTGCGCCGCTACCTGAGCGGGCCCGAGAAGCTGGAGATTCGCTGGCGCACGGTGGCCCTCACGGCGCTGGTGGCGGGCGGGTTTGCGCTGCTGGGCTCGCGGGCGGTGAGCCACTTGCACAAGGAAGCCGTGCGGCCGCTGGTGATGGGCCTGCTGGTGGTAATGGCCATTTACACCTTCTGGCGCAAGGATTTTGGCAGCCTGCACGCGCCCCGGCTAAGCGGCTACCGCGAAGTGCTGATTGGCGTGGTGCTGGGCGCCTCGATTGGTTTCTACGACGGCTTTTTTGGGCCGGGCACAGGTAGCTTGCTCCTGTTTGCCTTCGTGGGTCTGTTCGGCTACGACTTTATTGCGGCCTCGGCCTCGGCCAAGCTGGTGAACGTGGCTACTAACGTGGCCAGCCTGTTTTACTTCGCCACTACCGGGCAGGTGCTATACAAGGTAGCCCTGCCCATGGCGGCCTGCAATATGCTGGGTTCCACGCTGGGTGCACGCATGGCCCAGCGGCACGGCACCGGCTTCGTGCGGGTGCTGTTTTTGGGTGTGGTGAGCGCCTTTATTCTCAAGTTGGGCTGGGATACATTCGCGTAGCCCACTGCAGTCAGCTCAACTTTACACGGCCTGTAGCCGAGCGTGTTTTTTGCGGTTTTTGCGCAGCCGGTTGAGCCACATGATGGTGCCCGTGATGGGGAACGTGGCGCCCAGCAGGCCCATGGTCAGCGCCAGCAACTTTGTGGGCCAGCCAAAGATGGCGCCGGTATGCACGGGCTTGAACAGGCCGCGAATGCGCTGACCCACCGGGCGCTGCGCATAGGTTTGCCCGCTGATAACCTGTCCCGAATACTGGTCGAGGAACACTTCGTCGGTCGCGTTCTCGGTCAAGGCGCCGGGGCGCAGCATGGACACCCGAATGCTACCCGTAGGTTCTTTGGGCAGCTGAAGCGCGTACGACTCGGCATCGGGGGCCTGCTGGCGGGCCAGGGCCAAGACGGCATCGGGAGCGAAAGGGGCAACACCGGCGCCCGGCGCGGCCGAGACTGGCGGCTCGGACCGCTTCAGGGGCGAGTGGGTTAGCTGGTTGATGCCCTGGCCCACCCAGTCAAAGGACATACCCACGCCGGTGAGGGCCATCACGAAGAGGAAAAGGGACGCATAAAAGCCCAGCACGATGTGGAAATCGTGGTTGAGCCGCTTCCAGCTGCTGCCCCACTTCACTTGCAGGCGCTGGGACATGGCCTTGCGCATGGCGGGCCACCACAGTACCAGGCCGGTGCCCAGAATGAATAGGAAAATCGACGCACTCACGCCCATCACCAGCTTCCCGACTTTGCCGGCTACCAGGCCGCGGTGCAGCTGCTCTATGGTATGAAAGAACGTGTCGCGCGGGTTCATTTCCCCCGTTACGGCTGCGGTGTAGGGGTTCACGTACAGGCGCGGGCCTCCCCCATCGCCTTTGCCCTTGCCTTTGGCCGGGCCAGTTGAGCCGGCTTCTTGGCCCGCCTTGCCCTTGCCACCTTTTTCGGGCCCACCGGCCAGGCTGATTTCCACGGTGCGCGTGGGGTCGGCATACACTTTCACGCCCGAAATTTTTGCCTTCGGCTTATAAGCACCCACGGCTTCCACCAATCGGGCCAGCGGCAGCGCGGCCGTGGTGGAGGGCGCCACGAAGTAGCGCTCCGGGTGCCAGGCCTGCTCTATCTCTTTTTCGAAAGCGAGGATGCTGCCGGTGAGGCAAACGAACACGATAACCAGCCCCGAAACCAAGCCCAGGTACAAGTGGATATTCCGAATCAGGGACTTGGCGGGACTCATGAGATTTTGCAGATTTTCGGCGGAGATAGAGCGGGTAGCCGGGGCTACAGCTTGTAGCTGAGGGTGGCTGAGAAGTTGCGCGGCGCGATGGGGTTCACGCTGTTGTCGTCGTGTAGGTTGTAGCTCAACTCATCGAGGATATTGGCCATTTTCAGGCGGAGCTGGAAGTTGCGGTACGCGTAGCCCACCGAGGCATCAAACAGCAGGTAGTTGGGCACGGCGATGTACTTGTTCACGTCGCCGTTGGGAAAGGGCTGGCCGGTGGCCGGGTTCAGCAGGCGTGGGTTGCGGCCGGCCAGCCGGTCGCCCACGTAGTAGCTGGTCACTCCCGCGCTCAGGCCTTTCAGAAAACCGCTGGTAGCCGGGTTCTGGCCGAAGTTGTAGAACACGCTTGCGTTAGCGGTATGGGCGGGGTTGTAGCGCAGGCGGCTGCCTTCGGCGTAGAGCGTGCTGCGGGTGTAGGCGGTGTAGTTGTAGCTGTAGCCCGTGATAATCGACCAGCCCCGTACCGGCTTGCTTTGCACGTCTACCTCCACGCCTTTGCTGGTGACCTGGCCGGCCAGCTCCTGGGCATTGTTGGCGGTGGCGGGCAGGATGGCCTGGGCCTGGTTGTTGTTCACGATGCGGTAGGCCGTGACATTGGCCGACAGCGCCCCGCGGAACAAGTCATTCTTAACACCCACCTCGTACTGGTCAATCAGCGACGGCGGCAGGGCCTGGCCGCTCACGTCCACGCCCGTGTTCGGCGTGAAGGAGTTGGAGTAAGAGGCAAACACCGCCGAGGTCTTGATGGGCTGATACACCAGGCCCAGGCGCGGCGAAAACGCGCTGTCGAACCGGCGGCTTTCGGTCACTTTCACATCGGCGGTTTTGGCATCGAGGCCGGGGTAGGTGTACACGTCGCTCGGCGTTTCCTGGTAGCTCCAGCGCACGCCGGCCAGCAGCTTTACCTTATCCACGATGCTGATGAGGTCCTGCACGTAGAAGCCGGCGCGGCGGGTGTTGCCCAGTGTGCGGGTGTTGTAGCGCAGGGCATCGTAGCCGCTCACGGCCTTGGCGGGCCGGCGCAGGGCCTTGGCGCGGTCGAAGATGTTGATGGAATCGAACGGCTGGCTGATGTACATCAGGGCATTGGTGTTGTACTGGTCGGCGTCGGCGCCCAGCAGCAGGGTGTGGCCCACGGCCCCGGTGTTGAAGGTTCCCGTGAGGTCAAGTTGAGCTACGAAGTAATTTTCGGTGGTGGCGGTGCGCTGCAGGCTGCGGCCCAGGTCGCCGTAGCGGGCCGATTGGGATGAGACGGCCGCGAAGGTATTGGGGCGGGTGGCGCTGCGCAGTTGGTTGTCGTAGCGCTGGAAGCCGCCCACGGCCCGCACCTGCCAGATGTCGCTGAGGCGGCTGGTGAGCGTGGCGGTGGCGCTAATTTGCTGGGTGGTGTTGCGGGCGTCGGGGGTGTTCAGGAAGCGGGTGCGCGACTCCTGAATCTGGTAATCAATGGCGCCGATACCGAAGTCGGGCGTGCGGTTGTCGCGCAGGTAGTCGCCTTCCAGCACGAGGTTGGTTTTGGGGCTGAGGCGGAATAACAGCGAGGGATTTACGTACACGCGGTCCGACTGCACTACGTCGCGGAAGCTGTTGGCTTGCTCATAGGTGCCATTCAGCCGAAACGCTACCTTGTTGCTCTGGCCCACCGCGCCGTACACATCAAACATGGGCTTCACAAAGCCAAAGCTTCCCACGCGCAAGCCCACCGAGCCGCCTCGCTCAAACTGCGGCTTTTTGGTAACGATGTTGAGCACGCCGCCCGCGGCCACGTTGCCGTACAGGATGGCCGCGCTGCCTTTCAGCACTTCCATGCGCTCGAGCGAGCTTACCTCGGGCATCACGCCGTTGTTGAAGCGCACGCCGTTTTTGAAGGTATTGGCGCTGGTGTAGGCAAAGCCGCGGCTGGCAATTTCTTCCTGGGTGCCGCCGGTGGCGCCCATCACGTACACGCCGCTCACGTTGGTGAGCACGTCGCTCAGGCGCAGGGCCTGCTGCTGCTCCAGCACCTGCCGGCCCACGGTGGTCACGCTCTGGGGCAGGTCGATGGGCCGCACCGGCAGCTTGCCGATGCTGCTGGGCCGCTCGTTGAAGGAGCGGGTGGCCGTCACGGTCACTTCGTCCAACTCCTTGTTGTCCTGCGTCAGGTTCACGGGGGGCACCACGGCTACTTCGTTGGCTTTCACTTCTACCATCACTTCCTGCGCGGCACAGCCCAAGCAGCTGATGGTGAGGGTTTGCCAGCCCACCGGGGCATCGAGGCGGAAGCTGCCGTCGGCCACCGGGCTGGTGCCGCGGTTCGTGCCCTTCACCCGCACCGCCACGTGGTCGGCGTCCTGGCCATCGGCGAGCTGCACCCGGCCCGTTACGGTTCCGGTAACTACCTGCCGCTGCGCGCTCGGAACTACTTGCGCGCTCACCTGCGGGATGCCAACCGCAGGTAAAAGAGCAGCTGAAATGAACAGGGGCAGGACGAGACCGCGCATGGGCTTATTTAGAATGATTCAAAACTACCGCAAAGGTGCGGCTTATTTAGAAACGTTCCAAATAGTATTTCAACGCCATCCATTTCTCCCGCCTCCCCTTCCCAGAGGCACCAAGCAAAAACGCCCGGCTCAATAGCCGGGCGTTAGATTGAAATCAATTTAGAAGAGGCTAATTGAGCTAAGAAGCCAGCGCCGCTACTTCAGCTGTGCTACCGGCGCCGGTCAGTTCAAATACCTCGGCTAGCAGCTCGTAGGAACGGAGTCGGTCCTGAAAATCGGCGGTGATGGTAACGGCCGTTATTTCATCCACTTCGTAATCGGCGGCTATTTGGCTGAGCTGCGCGTGTACCTGCGCGGGCGTGCCGCTTACTACCCGGCCACGGTTCTGCAACAGGTGGGCTTGGTCTTGGGCCGCAAACTGGTAGCTGAGCACCTCGTCTCTGGTGGGGAAAGTGCGGAACTCGCCTTTGCCGAAGCGCAGCAGCTGGATGTCCATTGCCGCGCGCAGCTCCTGGGCCTTTTCCTCGGTATCGGCGCACAGCACAAACACGGCCACGTTGGCCAGCGGTGCGGCCAGCTCGGCCGAGGGCCGAAACCGCTGGCGGTAGGCGCGCATGGCCTGTGGGCCGCCGTTGGCATTGATAAACTGAGCGAAGGAAAACGCCATGCCCAGGTGCGCCGCAAACAAGCCGCTCTGGCCGCTGGAGCTGAGCAGCCACAGCTCAGGCACGCCGGGCGCCTCCGGTATGGCCATTACCCGCTCGTGGATGGTATCGGGCACTTTATCGTCGCGCAGGTAGGCCTGCAGGTCCATCAGCTGCTCCACAAAGTCCTGCTCGCTGAAGGTATTGCTGGGGTTAAGGGCGTGGGCGGTGAGGCGGTCGCCACCCGGAGCGCGGCCCATGCCCAGATCGATGCGACCGGGAAACAGGGTTTCGAGCATGCGAAAGTTCTCGGCCACTTTCAGGGCGCTGTAGTGGGGCAGCATTACGCCACCCGAGCCCAGGCGGATGCGCTGGGTTTGGCTGCCCAGGTAGGCAATGAGCACCTCCGGTGTGGAGCCGGCCAGCGTGTTGGTGTTGTGGTGCTCCGATACCCAGAAGCGCGAGTAGCCCAGGCGGTCGGCCAGTCGAGCCAGCTCAACGGTTTCGAGAACGGCCTGTCGCGCCGTGGCCCCGGGGCGAATGGGCGACTGGTCGAGTACGTTCAGGCGAATTTTGGGGGTGGTTATCATTAGCAATAGGAAGGGTATAGAGGTGCAGAACCATGAACGGGGCCTTCCGGTTCGAGCCGAAGGTTCCGGCAGCCGAAGCGCGGGGCTATGAACAAATGCCAGCTCAATTGTTACGCACCCAAACTATATAACTCTCTTCCTGAATGAGCGACCAGAATTTTGTTACCCTCACGGTAGCCGATGGCACCAAAATGCGCGCCTACACGGCCTTCCCCAGCACCAAAGGCCCGGTGCCCGGCATTATTCTGCTGCAGGAAGCCTTTGGCGTAAACCACCACATCCGCAACGTGGCCGACCGCCTGGCCAAGGCCGGCTATGCCGTAGTAGCGCCGGAGCTCTTTCACCGCACGGCCAAACCGGGGCTGGAAATTGCTTACTCGGACTTCGCCAAAGGCGCGGCGCCTCATTACAACGCCATTAATAACAAAGACTTGTCTGCGGACCTGCAAGCCTCCTACGAATGGCTGCAAACCCAGGACCAAGTGAACTCCGATAAGATTGGCAGCATTGGTTTTTGCATGGGCGGCCGGGTTTCATTCCTAGCTAATGCGGTGCTGCCACTGGCGGCCGCTGTGTCGTACTACGGCGGGGGCACGCACACCATCAAAAACCGGGCTGCCGACCTGCACGGGCCGCACCTGTTTTTCTGGGGCGGGCTGGATGCGCACATCACCAAAGAGCACATTGCCGAAGTGACCGACGCAGTAGATGCCGCGGGCAAACCCTATATCAACACCGTCATCTCCTACGCCGACCACGGTTTTAACTGCGACGAGCGGCCGAGCTACCACCCCGAAGCCGCCGCCGAAGCCTGGGCGCTTACGCTGGCTTTCTTCGGGGAGAAGCTGGGGGCGTAGGGCGCCTCACCCCCGGCCCCTCTCCATAAGAGAGGGGAGCCGAACGTTAATCCATTAAAAAGTCCCAGCTCAAGATTGAGCTGGGACTTTCTGTTTTCAGGAATTGAGCTAAAGCTTGTGCCGTGGCTCCCCTCTCTTTTGGAGAGGGGCCGTGGGTGAGGTTCACCAAGCGTAAGGTCCACTCGCAAAGCTCACACCGCGGCCACCGACTCCACCACATCCTGCCGGCCCAGCCATTGTGCCATGCTGCTGGCCAGCACAATCTGCAGGGCGTGGTACAGCATCAACGGAAGTAAAATCAGCCCAGTGGCGGCGCTGGCTGGAAATAGCAGGCTGGCCATTACGCTGCCGTGTACCAATGACTTTTTGGAGCCGCAGAACACCGCCACAATCTGGTCGGCGCGCGGGAAATGCAGCGCCCGACTCAGGCTCCAGATGAGGACGAACACCAGCAAGTACAGCCCCACCATGCCCGCACCCAGCTTGAAGACGTCGGCGGGCAGGTAGCGGCTGAAGATGCCCTCAGCAAACGAGTCGCAGAAAGCCGTGAAAACGATTAGCAGGATGGTAACCTGGTCGAAAATGCGCAGGCCCGCCTTGTGCCGCTCTGCGAAGGCGTGGAACCGGGAATTGAGCAGCACCCCCGCTCCTACCGGCAGCACCACTTGCCACAGCAGTTGCAAGGCCAGGCCCCAGAGCTGGCTGCTATCGGCGCTGGTGTGCAGAAACAGGCTGGCCAGCAGCGGCGTGAGCAGGATGCCCAACAGGCTGGAAATGCTGGCGTTGAAAATAGCTGCGGGCAGGTTGCCGCCCGCAATGCTCACCATCACCACCGAGGTGGAAACGGTGCTGGGCAGCGCACACAGAAAGAAGATGCTCTGCCAAAGCATTTCGCCCCTTTCGGGCCCGAAGAAGGGCCGGGCCAGCAACGCCAGCGCGGGAAACAGCACAAACGTAGCCCCCTGCACCAGGGCGTGCAGCCGCCAGTTGCGCATGCCGGCACGCAGCTTCTCAAAGCTCAGCTTCAGCCCATAAAAGAAGAAAACCAGAGCCACCCCCGCCGTGGTAATCAGCTTCCACGGCATGGGGCTGGCCTTGCTGCCCAGGTTGGGCTGAAAATAAGCCAGCGCCACCACGCCGATGAGCGCCAGCAAAAACCAATCGAGCCCGGCGCGGGCCAGCAGTTCGGCAATTCGGTTGGGCCCTGACGTGGGAGCCTGGGGTTGTGGTATCATAAGGCAGGGTGAGCCGAGGCAAGCCGGGCCGGCAGGAGGCTGGTGGAAAATACAAAAGCGCCAGACTCTGGGGAGCCTGGCGCCGCTGCAGAACAAAATTACAACGCTGGGAAGCCAATGACCAGCCCGCGCCTGCGCATTAGCATTTTCTACTGGTCGCTGCCGCCACCCAGGCCGGGAGGCGGAGTGCCCTGCACGCCTTGCACGTTGGGCACGCCCATTTTCTCCTCGCGCTTGCGCTGGTATTTTTCAAATTGAGCCGGGGTCAGCACGTCTTTGATGGCGGAAAGGCGGGAGCTGCCAATGCTTTCGATAACGCCCGCGAGCTTGCGGGGGTCGGTGCGGTAGCGGAGGCGCGCCGTTTCCACGTTGTCGACGCCGCGGCGATTGATAACGCGGATTTTTTCGGTTTGCTGGGGCGAGAGGCCCAGGTTTTTCTGCATGTTGGCCGTGAGGGCGTTGGCTTTGGCGTCAATCACCGCATCGGAAGGCCCGTCTACCACGGCCGCTGGTTCGGCGGCATGCGTGGTTTTGGTTTTGATGCTGGGCTGGCCCGCGGGCTTCACCTTGGTTTTGACGGTGGCCGTGGCCGGGGCTTGTGCCCGCACGGCGGGCGCAACTGCCAGGGCCAGCAACGACGAGAGCAACAACAGTTTCATGGAACGGGGATAAGAAATCAGTAGCACAGAAAAGCAGGGCGAAAGAGTGGGGTAAATATCGGGCGAAAACCCGGTCCGCTACCGGCCCAACGCGGTACCGTCCACGTTTCGTGCCAGAGCCTGCCGAAAAAGCCGCCCGCGCACCTCCTCCGTGCAACCTTTCGCCGCCTTTTGGCATACAACCCCCTATGAAACACGACCACCGCACCAACAAGAACTGGCTGCTGGCCGCCGGCATCGGCGCCGCGGCCCTGGCCGCCACCCTCTGGGGCAACCGCCGTGGCTCCTACGACCTGAGTCGGCGCGTGGTGCTCATCACGGGCGGCTCGCGCGGGCTGGGCCTGGTGCTGGCCCGCCAGGCCGTAGCCGAGGGGGCGCGCGTAGCCATTTGTGCCCGTGACGAAGCCGAACTGGCCCGCGCCCGCCAGGACCTGCTGCTGACCGGGGCCGCCGAAGCCGACGTGCTCACCCTGGCCCGTGACATCACCAACGAAGTGGAGGTGCGCACCATGGTGGCCGAGGTCGAAAGCCAATTGGGCGCCGTGGATGTGCTCATCAACAATGCCGGCATCATCGTGGGCGGCCCGCTCGACAACATGGACTCGCGCGACTACGAAGACTCAATGGCCATTCACTTCTGGGCACCGCTGCACGCTATGCAGGCCGTGCTGCCCGGCATGCGCCAGCGCGGCGAAGGCCGCATTGTCAACATTTCCTCGCTCGGCGGCAAGGTGGCCCTGCCCCACATGGCGCCCTATAGCGCCAGCAAGTTTGCCCTGGTGGGGCTGTCCGAAGGGTTCCGGGCCGAACTGCGGCAGCACGGCATCAGCGTGACCACGGTGTGCCCCGGCCTGCTGCGCACCGGCAGCCCCGGCCACGCCCTGGTGAAGGGCCAGCAGCAGAAAGAGTTTGCCTGGTTCAGTATCGCCGATTCCCTGCCCGGCCTCACAATGAGCGCTGAGCAAGCCGCCCGCCAAATCTGGAACGCTTGCCGCCGCGGTGACGGCGAAATCATTCTTTCGCTGCCCGCCAAGCTGCTGTCGGCCTTCCACGGCCTGCTGCCCGGCACCACCACCGACGTGTTGAGCTGGCTCAACCGCGCCCTGCCGGCCACCGGCGAAAGCCCGGCCGCCAACGTGCGCCGCACCGGCTACAATAGCGAGAGCAAGCTTTCGCAGTCGCCCCTCACCACCCTCAGCCGCAAGGCAGCCGCGAAGAATAACGAAGCCTAAAAACCAGGATAAAACGAAACCGCGCCAACCAGCTGCCCGAAGGCGGCTCGTTGGCGCGGTTGTGCGTTGTGAAGTATCTATAGGTCTCTAGAGGGTACCGCGGTGCTTCTTGGCGAAGTGCGTGTTGGAAGGCCGGGCCATGCCCTTGCTGCGGTGGAAACCGTTAAACAAACCCTTCTCGAACAGGCCATGGTGGCCATACAGCCGATAGTTCGGGCGGTGGTTGCCGGGCAGGATTTTGCGAGCAGGTGCAGCAACTGCTTCTGCGGTGGTGAATAAGCCGAGCAGGCAAGCGAACAGAAAGAAGGAGCGCAACATAAGCGGAAGTGAATAAGGTGACAGGATAATGACTAACAGCGCCATTGGCAGCCTTTTGTCGCTGGCAAATGAACACATACATCAGGTTAAATAATGTGCCACTAACCTGCGCTTTCGACCAATTGGTTCCGAAACACGACGAACCGGTCCTTTTGCACCCACAACTCAAATTGAGTGCCAAGCTGAAAAGGCAATAGCCTGCTTTTAACCCTAAATTCCCCCGAACACCGCCGCCACAAAAGCAACCTCTGCTCCCGAGCAAGTTGAAAACCTGGGCACTACCGGTAGCTCAATTTCACGCAGCCGCTGGCTTGGGCTGGCACTTCGCGCAGGTGTAAGTGGCCCGGCCGCCCACGTAGTATTTATCAATCTTCACCTTGGGGTGGCGCGGGCAGAAGGTGTGCGCATCGTCGCTGCTGGGCGTGGCGCTGGTGTCCCACTCCCGGGCGTGGATGAGAAATGAGGCCGGGAAATGCCGATAATTGGCCTCTTGGTTGATGGCCGTGGTGAGCACTAGTTGCACGGCAGTGTGCAGGGCCTGGCCCTCTTTCTCGGTAAGCGTAGCGCCGATGCGCTCGGGGTGGATTTTGGCCTGAAACAGCACCTCGTCCACAATCCAATTGCCAAGGCCGGCCGTGATGCTTTGGTCGAGCAGCAGAGGCTTGAGCAGTGTTTTGCGGCGGGCAAGTTTCTGGTGCAGCTCGGCCGCGGTGATGTCGAGCGCATCGGGGCCTATTTTCTTGGCTTTTTGATGCGCAGCGGCACTATCGGCCAGGCGGATGCGGCCGAATTTGCGCGGGTCGATAAACGCCAGGCGCAGGCCGGAGTCTTCGAGGTGAAGCGCCACGCGGGTGAAGCGCGGGGCGTCGGGCTCGTCGCGGTAAGCGCCCACGTCGCCGGTCATGCCAAAGTGCAGCACCAGCACTTTGCCGTTGTCCAGCTCCAGAAAGCAGTTTTTGCCCAAGCGGCTGGTACCCGTGATGGTGCGGCCCACAAGGCCGGCCCGGAGCCGGTCCTCGGGCGTGGCCAGCACATGCGCATCATTCACCTGCAGGGCGGCAATGGTTTGGCCCACGGCCAGTTCGTCAATAAAGCGGCGATAGGTTTCGACTTCGGGTAATTCGGGCACTGGCGAACGGGTAGGGTATAAAAAAAAGCAGAACGGTCATGCAGAGTGCGGCATCTCGCTCGCGCCTCTTGTCATGCTGACGCAGGAAGCATCTTCTCACGTTAGCTCAATTCGTTCTGCGGGGATAAGATGCTTCGCTGCGCTCTGCATGACAGCCGATTATAACGAAATGGTAAAGATGTTCCGCGCGGTAAAGACGCTGCGCGCGGCATGACGTTCAACTGCTAACCATAACAACCCGAATTCGTCCCTGGTTGCAGCCCGGCCCTACAAATCACCACGCAGGCTTCCTTCTAGCACCACCACGCCCGTGCCCCCAATCTGCACGGCTTCGATGGCCTCAGGCGGGCCGCTCACGCGCACTTGCACCGAGCCGGCGCGGCCCATGTCATGGCCCTGCTCGGCCAGGAAATTGGGCGAGCTCAGGTAGCCGTGGTGCCACAGATAGGCCGCCATGCCGCCCGTGGCGGAACCCGTGACGGGGTCTTCCGACACATCGGGCGGCGTGCCGAAGTGCCGGGCGAAGGTGTCGCCAGCCGGCGTGGCCCCGCCCAGGCAAAACAGGTGCGGGCTGAAAAAGTCGCTTTCGGCGCGGTAGCGGCCCAGGCCGGCGGCATCGGCCACGTGGGCGCGGCGCAGGGCTGCGTGGTCGCGCAGCAGCACCATGAGCTGGGGCGTGCCGGTGCTCACGGTTTGGATGGGCGCGCCGGGCAGCAGGTCGTCGGGCGTGAGGCCGAAGAGCGGCAGCACTTTTTCAGGCGCATGCACGGCCCCAAAAACGGGCCGCCTCTGGGTCATCCAAATCAGCGGCAGCTCGCCCGCGGCGCCGGGCAGCACATCAACGCGAATGGGCCCGTGCAGCAGGTTCAGCGTCAGGCCTAGCGGAGAGCCGTCGGCCGGCAGAGCCACCCGGCCCGCGTGCAGCAAGGCTGCTACCGTGGCAATGGTGGGGTGTCCCGCCAACGGAATCTCCTCGGCGGGCGTGAAAAAGCGCACCGTAAATTCGGTACTGCCCGGCGCCGACTGGTTGACAAACGCCGTTTCTGATTGGTTGAACTCGCGGGCCAGGCGCTGGCGGGTGGCGGGCGAAAGGGCATCGGCTTCCAGTACCACCGCACAAGGATTGCCGCGCAGCGGCTGGGTGGTGAAGGCATCAATGAGCAGAAACGGCAATAGAGACATGGGAAGCAGAAAAACAACGTGAATACCGCCACGAAGGAACAACGGGCCAGCTCAACACAAAAAAGCCGACCGGTACTTGACCAGTCGGCTTCTGCTTTCTCACGAAGACTTTTCGGCCCTTACGAGGGGTCGTGCAGCTTGGCTACGCGCTGGCCTTCTTTGTCGTACACATCGCCGCGCGCCGTGATGAAGAGGCGGCGCTGCTGGCTGTCCGTGAGCACGTAGGGAAAAGTACTGTTGGTGGTGCGGACGATGCGGCCCACCACTTCGGCATTGTCGTCATCGTCCACGCGCACCACTTTCAGGGCATTGGTGAGGTAGTAGCGCTGGCTGGGGTCGCTGCGGAAAGTGAGCTGCCCCACCAGGCGCACCGCATCGCCGGTTGTCTGGCTCATGGCGACCAGTTCATCGGTGTCATCGCCACGGGTAGCCGGGTACGGGCGCGTGGGCACATTGCTGCGGGCTTCCCGTGCGGCCGGCCGGGGCACACTGGCCACCACGGCCGGCGCCGCCGAGGGCGCGGCAGAACGTGTGCTGGCCACAATCTGCCCATTGGCGCGCTGCCACCCTTCGCTGATTGCGGTCAGGCGCGGGGTGCGCCCGGGGTGCGTAGCCGAGCCCTGGTCATCTGATACCGTAGCCATGGCCGCCTGGGCCTGGGCTAGGCTAGCCCCCAGCTTACGCAGCACGAAGCCCGAAAACTCATCGGCTTCCAGCTCATCGGCCGGCTGCGAACCACCGGGGCGCAGGGTGTGGCCGTTGAGGTGGTGGCCCATTTCGTGCGCCAGAATGCTAATGCCCGCCCAATCGGTGTGGCCGGCGCGGTTTACAGCACTCAGAAAATCGGGGTTGTACAGCAGGTACCGTTTGCCGTCGTACACCACGGCAGCGGCGTTGTCGATGTCGCGGGTGGCGCGCAGCTCAAAGCGCGCCTTGAGGCCCACGGCATCGGTGATTTCGCGGATTACGTCGGTCGGCGCCGGGGCGGTTTGGGCCGTGGCGGGAGTCGCAAAGGTTAAAGGCAGGGCCAGGAGCAGCGGGGCGGCCAGGCGGCTAATAAAACGAGGGAGGGGAGTCATAGCAAGAAGGCAGAAATGAATGACCATTGACCAGACTATGGCAAGCGCAGTGCCAGATATCCCTCGTGAGGCCCGGCCGCCAGCCTCATTCGAGATGAGGAACCCGGCAGTCCTACAAGGAATTGGCCCAACAAACCGATGGCCCAAGCAAGCAACGCCCCCGCCTGGTTTTCATTGCATAATAGCCCGGCGAAGCGGCTTGGCTGGAGACATTCGGAAGTAGGTGAATAACGATTTGTGGTTGATAGCAGTTCATTAACCAAGAGTCGCGGCGAGCCGCCAACGGTTGCGTTGCGCCCCGGCCCAAGCGGCACCGAAGTAGCTTTGCCCGGCCAGCCACTACAGCCCGGCTTATTTCCTGACTTCCCGCATGAGCCAAGCCCATATTCACCTCATTTTTAACCACGTGCCGATAGTGGGCAGCCTGTTCGCATTTGTGCTACTGGCGTCTGGCTTGGGGCAAAAAAATACCAGCCTGACGCGGGCCGGGCTGGTGGCAGTGCTGGCGGCTGGCCTGTTCTGCCTGCCAGTTCAGTTCACCGGCGAGGGCGCCGCCAAAATTGTGCAGGACATGCCCCGCGTCAGCCGGGCCCTCATTCAGGCCCATGCCGCGGCGGCCGAGCAGGGCTTTTGGGTGCTGGAAGGCGCGGCGGCGCTGGCGCTGTTTGCCCTGCTCCTAATGAAAAATACCTCGCCGCGCGCCCGGCTGCTGGCCTTGCTGGTCCTGCTGGCAACCGGGCTCAGCTTCGGGCTGCTGGCCCGGGCTGGCAACCTTGGCGGTCAAATCCGGCACACCGAAATTCGCGAAGGCTTCGGCACCCCCGACGAACTATAATCCTCACCTCTTCTACCCAAACGCTCCTATGGCATTCCCTTTCTTTGGCGATGATAAATCGTTGGTGGCGAAGCTGCTGGCCACCCTGCCCCAAACCGGCCGGCTGGAATGGATAGGCCAGCGGCCCCTGCGGCGCGAGCCCCTCGTGCAGGTGCAGGAAGTTGAGCTGAAAACCGATTCGCACATGCTCGGCGACCACGCCCGGCCCAAGCCCGGCGGCAAGCGCCAAATCACGCTTATCCAGCACGAATCCCTGGCATCGGTAGCTCAATTTCTGGGGCTGGATGCGCCCATTGAACCCGGCCGCCTGCGCCGCAACCTGGCCGTAAGCGGATTGAACCTGCTGGCTTTGAAGAACCGCCGAATCCGAATCGGCGACGAGGTTATCCTCGACATCACCGGCGAGTGCCACCCCTGCTCGCGCATGGAAGAAGAGCTGGGCCCCGGCGGCTACAACGCCATGCGGGGCTACGGCGGCCTCACGGCCCACATCGCCCAGGGCGGCATCATTCGGGTAGGCGATGTGGTGCGAGTCATTGAATAAGCAGTTTGTATCGCGTATGTTAGCTAGCCCGGGCCCCAAGCCGACAACTGATATGATTCCGCTTAACTTTTTCAACGAAAACTCATCCTTAAACCGAAAATCTCACGTAGGTGACGCCGCAGGCGTTCCTCCGAACCGCCACGGCTCGCTTTGATTTATTTTTTACTTAAACCTTTCATTCATTCTATGTTAACACCCCTACTTTTGCTGCTACCTCCGGGCCGGCAGCTCCGTCGTATTTTGACTGTTGCGCTAAGTGCGGTGCTGGTGCTGGGTAGCTTTGCGGCTCAAGCCCAGACCCCAGACAGATTTTACGGCCTCGGTACCGCAACACAGGACATTCAGGCAGGCAGCAATGCTTTATTTTTAGCGGGAGCCAACAAGGGTGACCAAGGTCTTGTTTCCTTCTTTACTGCTATTAATTTTTCGGGTGGTGTAAATCCGGCCTCCCTTGCAGTTCTGGTTACCGGGGTCTCGACCGGACAGGTTCTGGTAGGTATCGACTCGCGCCCCAAAACCGGGCAGTTATACGCACTGGGCTACAATTCAGCCGCTACCACGGATAATGCCCAAGTGTATACCGTGAACTTTGGCACCGGAGCGGTTACGCCAGTGGGCAGTGTTATCACTATAAACCTGGGCAGCGCTACGGCAGGTCAGATTGGCTTCGACTTCAACCCCATCGTCGACCAAATTCGGGTAGTAAGCACCACAGGCGCCAACTATCGGCTGAGCCCCATCGACGGCTCGGTCATTTTCGCCGCTAGCTCCCTGGCGTATGCTCCCGGCGACCCCAACGCCGGCAAAACGCCGGGCGTGGTCACGGCCGCCTATTCCAATTCTTCCGTTACCAGCACTAGCACTTCGCTCTACGACATCGACAAAGTAAACGGCAGCATTCTTTCCATTCAAAGCCCCCCCGATGCTGGTACACTTACTACGCAGGCTACTGTTCAGTATGGTCCTGATAACCTGAGCACCTCTTTGTACCTAAGCCTTGACATTGCAAATAGCTCCACCACCGGCCTATTAGGCCAGATACAAGCGCCGGTAAGCGGCCTTTCAGCCTTTAACATCTTTGATTTAGACCTGAGTACAGGGGTTGCTAGTAATAAGAGGAATGTTTCAGCAGGCGCTTATACATCTGGCTTCAACGTATTCGACATTGCCTTTCCCCTCACCCCCCCCACTTGCAACGCCCCCACCAACCCTACCGCTGGCGGCATTACCAATACCTCGGCCTCGGTGAGCTTCACGGCCAGCGCCTCGGCCACTAACTATACCGTGACCGTGACGCCCGCCGGTGGCACCGCTACTACCCAAACGGCGACTTCTTCGCCGGTAGCCCTGACGGGCCTGACGCCCGGCACTAGTTATACCGTGAGCATCGTGAGCAACTGCTTCAATGGAGTTCTCACCTCCAGCGCCGTTAGCACCACTTTTAGCACCACGGGAACCACGCCTACGCCGTGCGACGCACCTACCAACGCGGCGGCCAGCAACGTGACCAGCAATTCGGCCACCGTGAGCTTCACGGCCAGCGCTACGGCCACAAATTACACTTTTACCCTAACGCCAACGGGCGGTACGGCCAGCACCCAAACCGTTAGTGCCTCGCCCGTGACCCTGACCGGCCTCACGCCCAATACGGCTTACGCCGTGAGCATTGTGAGCAACTGCGCGGGCGGCGCTACCTCGGGGGCCGCTACCACCAGCTTCACCACGGCGGCTGCGCCCAACCCCGCCCCCACCATTACCAGTCTATCGCCCAACTCGGCTACGGCTGGTGACCCTGGATTTACCCTCACGGTCAATGGCACGGGCTTCATCAGCGGATCGTCGGTGAGCTTCAACGGCGTGGCCCGTACCACCACTTTCGTGTCAGCGACCCAGGTAACGGCCGCCATTCCGGCTTCTGATATTGCGACCCCGGGCACTTACGGCGTGACGGTTGCCAATGCCGCTCCGGGCGGAGGCACCTCGGCCCCCGCCACATTTACAGTGAATGCACCGGTGGTGAATAACCCGGCCCCGACCATTACCAGCCTGTCCCCCGCGGCCGTGACGGCCGGCACCGCCGCGCAGACGCTGACGGTGAATGGCACCAACTTCCTGGCCTCTTCGGTGGTCAACTTCAACGGCGCGGCGCGCACCACCACCTTCGTTTCGGCTACCCAGCTCACTATTGCTCTGTCGGCGGCCGACCAGGCGACGCCCGGCGCTTACCCCGTTACCGTTACCAACCCGGCTCCCGGTGGGGGCACGTCGGCCGCGGCTACGTTTACGGTAAATGCCGTGCCGGTGCCAGCGCCTACGCTGGCCGTTACGCAGGGCGGCACCAGCTACCCCAACAATGGCACTGCCTATAACTTTGGCAACCAACTGGTGGGCACGACCAGTGCACCGGTGGCTTTCACGCTGACCAACAGCAGCGCCGACCCGCTCACGATTAGCAGCATCACCACCACCGGCAACTTTGCCGTGAGTGGCACCGCTCCCACTACGGTGCCCGCCGGCGGCACGGCTACGGTGAGTGTGACGTTTACGCCTACTGCATCGGGTACGCGCACCGGGACGTTGGTGATTAATTCCAACGCTTCGAACGCCGCTGTATACACCGTCAACCTCAGTGGTAATGGCCAGGTGGCTACTCCCAACCCCCTAATTGCCGTAAGCCAGGGCGGCAATGCGATTGGCAACGGCGGCAGCTTCAGTGGCTTTGCCAGCACCACGCAGGGCAGCTCCTCGGCCCCGGTGACTTTCACCATTACGAACGGCAGCGCCACCGATAACCTCACCCTCGGCACCTTCGCCCTGACCGGCCCGTTTGCCTTCAGCGGCACCGCGCCCACGAGCGTGGCCCCCAACAGCTCCGCTACGTTCAGCCTCACGTTTACGCCCACTTCGATTGGTACGAACTCGGGCACGCTGAGCATTCCCAACAACAGCCAGACCAACAACCCCTACGTTATCAACCTGAGCGGCCAGGGTACGGCGCCGGCTCTGACCGACCTTGTAGTGGACAACACCCGCAACATTTCGGGCAGCTACAACAACGTAACCATCACGAAGACGGGCGTGGCCACGCTAGTGGGCCAGCTCAACGTAGCGGGTACCCTCATCGTGCAATCGGGAGGTGCGCTGCTGCAAAACTGCCAGCCGATAACCGGCCCCGGCAACTTTGTGCTGGAAGCCAGTGCGGCTCTCGCCATCTGCGACCCGGCTGGTATTGCGACCACCGGTGCGGTGGGTGCGGTGCAGGTAAGCGGCTCCCGCTTCTTTAGCCCGGCTGCCAGCTACGCCTACAACGGCACTGTAGCCCAAGTAACGGGCCCGGGCCTGCCCAGCGAGGTACTCAACCTAGCCGTGGTGAATCTATCTGGCCTTACGTTGAGCCAGCCGGTGGGCGTGAAGCAAGTGGTACGCTTGCAACTCGGCAGCCTGAATACCAACAACCAGGCATTTACCCTGCTTTCTTCCATCGACGGCACGGCACTGGTAGATAATACCGGCGGCCTTGTAATTGGTACCGCCTCGGTGCAGCGCTACATCGACCCCAGCCGCAATAGCAGCGTGGGCTACCGCCACTATAGCTCGCCGGTGGCCAACAGCACGGTGGCCGACTTGGCGGTACCAGGCGTTTTCACACCCGTTGTGAACCCTGCTTACAACACCGTGGGCAATACCGCCACGCCTTTCCCTAACGTGTACGGCTACAACGAAACCCGCGTGACCACGAGTGGCAGTGCCGGCTCCATCGATTTTGATAAAGGCTTTTTCTCGCCGAACTCGACTGCTGACCCTCTGCGGGTGACCCGTGGCTACACGGTGAACATCTCGGCCCAGGCCATAGTAGATTTTGTGGGCACCCTCAACAACGGCTCGCTGAGCACTGCCAGTGACGACCTGAACCCCATTGGCCTGACCCGCGGCCCCCAAGCCCAGAGCGGCTGGCACCTGCGCGGCAACCCCTACCCCGCGCCCCTCGACTGGAACAAGATGATTAGCAACAACCGCCTCGTCAACATGGAGCAGGCGCTGTACGTGTTCAAGAGCAGTGGCCAGTACACCGGTTCTTATGCCAGCTACGTCAACGGCGTGCGTAACAACGGGGGCTCCAACGTGCTGCCCGTGGCGCAGGGCTTCTTCGTTCGCACCAGCCCAGGGCTAGTCGGCAGCATTGCCTTCACCAACGCCGAGCGCCTGACCACGTTCGACAATACGCCCTTCCAGCGCGGCACCGCCGACACCCGGCCCCAGCTGACGCTGGCCTTGGGCAACGCCACGGCCCGCACCCAGGCGACCATGTACTTTGAGCAAGGCGCCACCGCCAGCTTCGACGGCGCGTTTGATGCCGTTGCCCTGCCCGCGCCCAATGGCCTGACTTTGGCCACCGAAACCGCTGCCGCTGAGCCACTCGCCATCAACGGCCTGCCCGCCCTCGGCAACGCCGACGTGCTGCTGCCCCTGCGCGTGGCCGCCCTCACGGCCGGCACCTACACGTTGACGGTTGACAACCTCGCCAACCTGCCCGGCAACTACCACGCCTATCTGCGCGACGCCCTGACCGGCACCTTCACCGACCTGGCCACCGCCAATTCGTTGAGCCTGAATCTGGCGGCGAATGGTGCAGCTGGTGGCCGCTACGCCGTGCTCTTCACCACGCAGGCCCGCGTACTGGCCACGGCTCCGGCCGCCCTGGCTCAACTGGCCAGCGTTTACCCCAACCCGGCTCACGGCGCGGCTACCCTGCTCCTGCCCTTGTCGCTCCGCGGCAATCAGGCCACGGTAGTAACGGTGGTCGACAACGTGGGCCGCGTGATGCTGACGCGCACGCTGGCCGCCGGCGCTGGCAAAACGCTGGAGCTGCCCGTAACGGGCCTGGCCCCCGGCGTGTATTCCGTGCTGGCCCGTACCGCCGCTGGCCTCGTAGCCAAACGCCTGGTAGTGCAGTAAATTAAATGCTGCAGCCAGGAAAGCATTCCTGACTGGTATTGAGAAAGTCCCGCCTGCATCAGGCGGGGCTTTTTTTTGTGTTTGCTGCGTTGGGTGCGGGCAATAAAAAACCCCTCGCCAAGGGCGAGAGGCTTTCTGAGCTATGAAAACAACTGTCCTTTTGGACATAGCCGGACCTACGCGGGCGGCTCAGCTATCGGATTGCCGACGGCGACAATTTGTGCGGCTTCGCCATAGGTACCGACCTCGCTGGCAGCGAACCCGCCGCACAGCAGCAGCCAGCCACGGTATTAAGCGCCATCCATGCGCACGATTTTCGGAGTAAACGAGCCCAGTACGTCCACGAGGTCGCGCTGGTGGGCCATTACCTGGCGGATGTCTTTGTAGGCGGCGGGGGCTTCGTCGAGGCCGCCGCCCATTAGCTCAACTCCGTGGTCGCGCAGCTCGCGGCGCAGCTCGCCTTCGGTAATCTTGGCCTTGGCCTGCGTGCGCGAGAGGCGCCGGCCCGCGCCGTGCGAGGCCGAGCTGAGTGAATCCCGCTCGCCGCGGCCCCGCACGATGTAGCCGGGGGCCGTCATAGAGCCGGGAATGATGCCGAGCACGCCCTGGCCCGCGGGCGTGGCCCCCTTGCGGTGCACTATGGCGGCGCGCCCGTCGGCCAGCACCTCCTTCCAGGCGAAGTTGTGGTGGTTTTCGACCTGGGCCAGGGGTTTTTCGCCCAGGGCTTTGCTGATGCGCTTGTGAATGTCGTGGTGGCAGGCCGAGGCGTAGTCGCCGGCCAGGTTCATGGCCGCCCAATACTCCTGCCCTTCCTGCGAGTCGAGCGAGAGCCAGGCCAGGTGGCGGGCTTCGGGCGGAAGGGGGCATTTGTCCATGGCCACTTTGGTGTAGTGCTGCGCAATGGCCGCCCCCAGCCCCCGCGAGCCGCTGTGCGAGAGCACGCCCACATACTGGCCCACGGGCAGGTGCAGGTCGTTGGTGGGGTCGGTGATGTCCACCATCCCGAACTCCACGAAGTGGTTGCCGGAGCCCGACGAGCCCAGCTGCTTCACCGCCGAGTCCAGCTTCTGGCGGGCCACACCAATCTCCCGAAACTCGGGCCGCTCGAAGATGGGGTCGTCGGTGTTCACCTTGCTGAACACCTCTTTGTTGCCAAACTTGGTGTGGTGCAGCAGCAGCTTGCGCAGCTCCTGGCGGCGCTGCTCGAGGTAGGCGGGCGGTAGCTCAAACACCGACAGCGCCATGCGGCAGCCAATGTCCATGCCCACGCCGTAGGGAATCACGGCGTTGTCGGTGGCCAGCACGCCGCCAATGGGCAGGCCGTAGCCCTGGTGGGCGTCGGGCATGAGGGCACCGTCGAGGGTGATGGGCAGCTGCATGGCCACGTCCATTTGCCGGCGCGCGCCATCCTCGATGAAGTCGTTGCCGTAGCGGCGGTAGTCTTTTACTTCGGGCTTCAAGGCCACGTTGCGCGAGGGCTGCGGCACCAGCAGCTCGGCTACGGGCCGCCAGTTTTCGTCACGCACGTACTTAAACGGGTCGTCCTTGATTTGCTTGAGCAAGGCCAGGGC
Source organism: Hymenobacter plasmatis (assembly GCF_020711255.1). GTDB lineage: Bacteria > Bacteroidota > Bacteroidia > Cytophagales > Hymenobacteraceae > Hymenobacter. The sequence goes on along the minus strand of NZ_JAJFAW010000003.1, from coordinate 87,878 downwards.
GCTGCCTTTGTCCATTTTGCGAAAGTCCTTTTGGGCCAGCACGTCGAGGGCGCGGCCAATGGCGGGGCCTTCGGGAAAGCCGATTTTGCGGAGGTCGTTGCCCCGGAGCTGATTGGCCATAGCGGAGATTAGATGGTGAAGGAATGGGTGTACGAGCCGCCCCGTGTGATGTTTTCGCAAGCAAAGGCCACAGAAAAGCCTCTACTGTAGCAGTAGAGGCTTTTTGGTTTCTTAACTAAGAGCATCCAAGAGTAATACCTTACTCACAGTTCAGTTTAATGGGGCTGAGGCATCGGCCGGTTTGGGACGGCACGCCTAGTGGTGCCGCCCCGGCCGACGACTGTCCTGGGTGGGCAGCCGTTCTCCTCAACTTTCGAAGTACACTTCGAGTGTACCTTTTAACGGTTTTTCTATCACTTTTAGTTTATTTACTAATAATAAACCATTAGCAACCACAGCGCTAGCCATTGGCATCGGCCCAAACCGAGCAGCTTGGTTTGTCAGCAAATTCACTCGATTTCAAAACGAAAGAAGCCGTAGTGGTTTGCGGCCATCGACGCCTCGAAAAATATTGAGCCAAACAAGAATAATGGCCCGGCAATCCAAGAAACAAGCTTTTTGTGGAGACACTTGACCAGCTCAATTTCCACGTACGGATGGTTACCGATGCCGCGGACTCGCCCAATTCTGAGCTAAAACACCATCGCGCCTGTTGCTCAGCTGCGCTTGCCAACCTGCGCCCAGACTTCGCAGTACACCCAGCACATGCCCCGCCTCGCTACTTCCGACCATTACACCCTCGATTTACCCGAAGGCCACCGCTTCCCCATTGCCAAATACGCCTTGATACGGGAGCAGTTGCTCTGGCAAGGCATCGCCGCTGCGGCCGATTTCTACGAGCCCGGGCTGTGCGCCGAAGCCGATGTGCTACGCGTGCACACCGCCGAATACTGGCACAAGGTGCGCGACCTAGCCCTCAGCCCTGCGGAAGTGCGGCGCCTGGGCCTGCCCCAAAGCCCGCAGCTGGTGCGGCGGTCGTTGAGCAGCAGCGCCGGCACGCTGCAATCGGCCTTGCATGCCCTGCAGGATGGCGTGGGGCTGAACCTGGCCGGCGGCACCCACCACGCCTTTGCCGACCGCGGCGAAGGCTTCTGCGTGCTCAACGACCAGGCCATAGCGGCGGCGCACTTGCTGGCCCACGGGCTGGCCAAGCAGGTTTTAATCGTGGATTTGGACGTGCACCAGGGCGATGGGACGGCCAGCATTTTCCGGCAGGAGCCGCGCGTATTCACGTTTTCGATGCACGCCGGCGCCAATTACCCGCTGCGCAAAGAACACTCGGACCTCGACGTGGCACTGGAACTGGGCACCGGCGACGAGGATTACCTGCGGCAGCTCCAGGAAACCCTGCCCGCGCTGCTGGCGCAGGTGCAGCCGGATTTCATCTTTTATCAAGCCGGCGTGGACGTGCTGGCCACCGACAAGCTCGGCAAGCTGGCCCTCACGCCCGCCGGCTGCCGGCAGCGCGATGAATTTGTGCTGGGCCTGTGCCGCACCCATCAGCTGCCGGTGGCGGTGAGCATGGGCGGGGGCTATTCTGAGCGGCTGGCCGACATCGTGGATGCTCACTGCAATACGTTTCGGGTAGCGTTTGAACTATGGCCGTAGGAATGCGCCTGGGCGCGTTCAGCCGTCGAAGGGCGCTCATTTACACACCATACGAGAGCACGCCAGCCCAACGCGGCTGGACCAGTCCGTACCTTTGCATTCCATGAAAAAAGCTGATTCGGCGCATCCCGCGCCCATTACCGTTCCTGTTCGACTAGCCGATAAAACCGCTGGCTCGCCAGCCCAACAGGCCTTTCGGCAGGCCATTCTGGACGTGGAGAACCTGCGGGAACGGCTGCGCGACCTCCGCGCCGAGCAGGCCGAAGCCCGGCGGCGCTACTGGCAGCAAGTGGGGCCCGCGGCCACGGCCGTGGTAGCGGTGCGGCGCAGTTTGTTTCCGTCGTTGGAAGAAGCGCTGCTGTTGGGCTACTTCAGCCGCCTGGAAGAGCAGCAGATTACGGACTTGATTCTGGGCAATGCGCGGGCACTGGAAGAACGGTTTGGGGAAGATGAGGGCGCGATAATTCGCAAGTATGCGCCGGCCGGGCGCCGCCCCGCCCCCAAGGCCAACGCAACGGCCGCGGCCAATGCGGGCGCCGCGGAGGATGAGTATATCCCCGACCCTACCCTGCCGCCGCACGAGCAAGCCGCCGCCCGAGCCCGCGCACGCCGCAAAACCAAAACCCAGCGCACCCAGGAAGCCGCCGAGCAAGCCGACCGCCAGCACCTGGAGTCGAACGCCAAGACCATTTACCGCCAGCTGGCCCGCACCCATCACCCCGACCTGGAGCGCGACCCCAACAAGCAAGCCGATAAAACGGCCCAGATGCAGCGCATCACCGAAGCTTACGAGGCCGACGACCTCTACACGCTGCTGCAGCTGCTGGCCGAATCGGGCCCGGCCGATGCCGAAGCCGACGACGTGCTGGCGCGCTACACGCGGGCCCTGCTACAGCAGCAAATCACGCTGAAGCAGGAAATGAACGAGGTAAAATATGGTCCCACCGGCTATCAGGGAGCATCGGCCAAAAAGCAGGAAGCGGAGCTGCGCCAGCTCAAGCGCGACCTGCGGGCCGAGGCGGAATACGTGCAGCACGTGGGCCTGCTCCTGCGCGAGCCCGACGGCTTGCGTGATGTGCTGCGCCAGCTAGCCGCCGAAGGCATGGACAGCATTTAACACGCACCAGCCCGTTCTATAAATCGCCTGTCACACAATCGCCGTCTGTCATGCAGAGCGCAGCGAAGCATCTTATCACCGCTGCACGAGTCGTCCGGGCGTGATAAGATGCTTCGCTGCGCTCTGCATGACAGACGATTGGCAGCATAGGCTGATTGTAACAGCTGGCTCTACTATTACTCTTAAGCGCCTTTCGAAGCCAGGATATCAACCATTTCAATCTGGGGTGGGCTGGCCCACAAATCGGCGTGGGTGCCGAGGGCAGCAGCTACCTGACCGGCGAGGTGGGCTTTGCGGCCGGCCTCGTCGGGAAAAGTATCGAAAATACCGAAGGTGGAGGGGCCCAGCCGCAGGGCGAACCAGGTGATGGTGGCGGGCTCAGCCTGCACAAGGGGCAAGGCGCCCGCCAGAAAATCGGCAACTGTTTGTTCGTGGCCGGGCTTTACTTCGAGGCGGACCAGTAGGGCAACTTTTACCATGAGATTGGGCTGTTAGGAGTGAAACTATATCTACAACGAAAGTTGGGCTGTTTTGGCTACTGCGGGCTAACGGCTACGCGATAAATGCCAACGCAGCCTGCACCACGCCGGCATCGCGCATGATGCGGTTGTGGCCCAAGCCGCGGGTGGCCCGCAACTCGGCCCCGGGCCAGGCAGCGGCTATCTGCCGGCCTTCGGCGAAGGGGATGATTTCGTCGTCTTCATCGTGCAGCACCAGCACTTTTTCGGCGCCGGTGCCCGGGCCCGCTACGGCGGCTCCAAAAGATGAGGCCGGGCGGCCGGTGGCCTGCTGCACGTAGGCGGCAAATCGCTCCACAAAATCATTTGGCAGGTGGAGGAAATCGGCGAAGCGTTCGGCCACCTCCCGCGGGCCCACCGGAGCACTCAGCAGCACCAGGCGGGGCAGCGGCACGCCCGCAGGCAAGCGCACCGGCAGCCCAGCCACCGAAGCGGCACCAAATGAATGGGCCACAATGGCGCGCACCTCGCCCACCGTATTCACCACCGCCTGCACGGCCCCGCTAAAACCCATGAGCGTGGTCTGCTGCCCACCCGAAGCGCCGTGCGCCGGCCCATCCAGCGCCACCACCCGGTAGCCGGCCGCTACCAGCGGCTGCACCCACGCCCGCCAGAAGCTGGCCCGGTGCTCCCAGCCGTGCACCAGCACCACCGCCGGCGCAGCGGCTGGGCCCCACTCGTACACGGCAACCGGGCCGGTTTCGTAGGGTACGGTGCGCCGACGCGCCTCGGCCAGTGCCGGCGCCTCCCAGGCCTTGAGGGGCAGGCGCCGGGGCGTGCAAAACAGCTTCCACGCCTGCCGAAAGGCTAGTTCCGGCGCTACGGCCGAAAGCACCCGGAGCTGCAGGCGCAGCCACCGCAGCCCAGCCGGAGGCGAGGGGTAGCGCAAGCGCGGCGCCACGCGGGCAGCCACTTCATCGGAAAGAAAATAGTCGTGAGCGGGCGAGAACGTGTTGGTCATGACAAGGAAGTAAGGGCGAAGAATGGCCAGGCAAACGGGCTTCGGCAGAGAATCACGCGAGCAACTCCAGCCGCAGCTGCCCCACGATGGAGTGGTAGGGAGTGGCGTCGTGCACGCGGGCTACCTGCAGGGCACCCGCCAGCGTGGTGAGCACCTGCAGGGCCTTGGCCGATGGGCTGCCCACGAAGCGCAGCGAGCCCGTGGCGCGCCCTGCGGCCAGCACCTGGGCCAGCCACGCGGTGAGCTCGCTATTGAAGGTGCGCAGCTCGGCTTGCATAGTGGCTGGCAAAGTGCGGAAATCGGCAGCCAGCGCGCCAAACATGCAGACCCGGCACTCGTGCCGGGCGTGGCTGTCGTACACAGTCAGGAGGGCTTCCAGCTGCTCGGCGGGGGGCAAGTCGGCCACGCGGGGCAGGTCGCGCCACTTGCGCAGGCGCCGCAGCTGGCGCGCCACAATGGCCGTGCCCAGGTCGTCTTTGCTAGGGTAGTAGTAATGTATCGCAGCGGGCTTCATGTCCAGCTCGCGGGCGATGTGCTGGTAGCTAAATGCGTTGAATCCGCGCTCCAGCAAGAAGTCTTCGGCCAGGTCGAGGATACGGGAACGGGTATCACCTGGCAGGATAACGGAAGTAGCTTGGGTAGTCATAATAAGCCAAAGGTACCACTTACTAACTAATAAGTAAGTATACCCTAAGCCCACAAAAAAGCCCTTCTCACAGCGGAGAAGGGCCCGAAAGAAGCAGCAACGCCGGTGGGCTAATCAGCTTCCTCACTGGAAGGCAGGCCCAGTAGGTCCACGGCGGCCTGCACGGCTTCGGCACGGTACGCGGGTGCCGTCGCCGGAGCTTTGAGCAAGCGCAGCAGGCGGTGGTATTTCTGGCGGCCTTCGGCCAGCATTTGCTCGCTCACCTCGATGGTGAACACCCCAAACGGCTCCACTTTCTGCACCCCCACCAGCAGAAACCGCTCGGCCCGCAGGGCATCGGTGTAGAAGGCCGCCTGCCGGTCGTAGTCGTAGGCCGAGCACTGCCACAGGAAATGGTCGGCGTCGCGCGCCATGGTGGTTTTAAAATCGATGATGGTGAACGGCTGGTCGGGATGGTCCACTATCAGGTCGGCGCGCAGCTTGCAGAGGGTATCAGTTTCGGGCTCGGTGAAGAGCACGCTGGTTTCCGAAATCCCCAGAGTAAGCAGCTCGGCTAGGTGCGAATTGAGCTTAACGCCCTCCACCAGCCACCACACCAGCGTATCGTTGAGGCCGGGCTGGCCGGCAACGTAATCATCTGGTTCGAGCAGGGCGGTGTGGAACGCGGTGCCGAAGCTCAGCGCCCCTTCATTAGAACTGCTTTGGGGGCGCGGCGGGCGGCCATCCAATGCGTCGCGCAGCCGCGAAAGGTCGGAATTGGCAATGGCGGGCAGGGCGCGGTAAGTGTCGTAATCGAGGCGCAGCAGGTCGGGGCGGCGGTACGGAATAGCGGATTCTGGCATGGTTGAAAAGGTAACAGGAAAAAGCGCATAATGGCTCCGCTTGGGCACCAGCCCGCGCCGGAGTCAGCAGTTTTGGGGCAGCGTGCGTACTCCGCTTCAGCGGGTTGCGAGCCCGGCCGTTCCACTCCTTTTTTACCTCATGGCTTCCTGGATTCCTTACGCGCTTCTCTCGGCCTTGTTTGCCGCCCTGACCGCCATTTTCGCCAAAATAGGCATCAAGGGCGTCGATTCTGATTTGGCCACGGCCATTCGCACCGTCGTCATTCTGCTGCTGGCCTGGGGCATAGCCCTGGCGCGCGGGGCCACGGCCGGGCTGCCGGCCCTCACGGGGCGCACGTGGCTGTTTCTGGTCTTGTCCGGCGTGGCCACGGGGGCGTCGTGGCTGTGCTACTTCCGCGCCCTCAAGCTGGGGCCCGTGAGCAAAGTGGCGCCCGTAGACAAGCTGAGTGTGGCGCTGGCCCTGGTGCTGGCCGTGGCGTTTTTGGGCGAAACCATTTCGGTGCGGGGCGCGCTGGGCGCCGGGCTCATCCTGGCCGGTACGGTGGTGCTGGTTTGGGCCTGAGGCATGGCCCAACTTTCCTTAAAAAGGACCGTTGAAAGCCCATATGAAGAAGTTCTTGTGCCTCCCTTACCTTTTGGCTGCCATTGTGGGCTCGTTTTCCGCGCAGGCCCAAAAAGCTCCCTCGCCTTATCACACCCGCTTTGCCACCGACGGCCCCATTACCCTGGGGCTCACCGGCGTGAATGTGGCGGGCCTGCTGCTGATTCGTGCTAAAACCGGTATCAGCCCCGAGGCCGCCGTGGCCCTCAAAAAATCTGACGTGCCGTTCTTCGACCGCTTTTCGGCCGGGTATTACGACGAAGGCTACCGCACCGTGAGTGACTACACCCTAATTGGCTCGCTGATTGGCAGCCCGGCTATTATGGCCCTCGACCCCAGCATTCGGGGCCGGGCTGGCCAGATTGCCGGCCTCTACGTGCAAACCATGGTGGCCACCGGGGCTATTTTCACCATGGCCGCCGGCACCGTGTACCGCCAGCGCCCCCTCACCTACTCCTCCACCGCCTCCATTACCGAGCGCACCCGCCAAAACGCCACTAACTCCTTCTTTGCGGGCCACACGGCGTATTCGGCCGCGGCCACCTTTTTCGCCGCCAAGGTTTTTCACGATTTCCACCCCGACTCGCCAGCCCAACCCTACGTGTGGGCGGCTGCGGCCTTGGTGCCGGCCGCCGTGGGCTACTGCCGCATCGAAGCCGGCAAGCACTTTCTATCCGACAACCTGTTGGGCTATGCCGTGGGCGCCACCCTGGGCGTAGCGGTGCCCCAATTGCACCGGACCGCCGCCGGCGCCGGCATGACCGTGCTCCCCATGCAAGGCATCAATACCAACGGCTATGCCTACGGCGGCCTGCTGCTCAGCAAGCAGCTATAAGAATTCGGCCGGGCCTGGGCGCTATGATTTTGGCAGGCGCCAGGCTACCGACACGTTGAAAACGCGGCCTTCCACCGGCGCCCACAGCTCGCTAAAAACGGGATTGCCGAAGGGTGCCTGCACTACTTTTTCGCGGCGCGTTTGGCGGTAGTCCAGCACGTTTTCGCCGTTGAGGGCCACCGTCCACTCACCGGCATGGTAGCGCACCAGGGTAGCAAAAAGCGGGTAGCCGGGCGAGGTGAGGCCATTGGAGAGGTACTGCCGGCCAATGTAAGAAGCCTCCAGCCCGGCGCTGAAATGGTCGGTGAACTCGACCAGCCCCATGGCCGCAAACTTGTGCCGGGCCGCCAGCGGCAGGTGTTGATTCACCAATTCATATTGCCGGCGGGCATCGGTGAAAACGTAGCCCAGGTAAAGCTCCGTTTCGTCGGCGCGCAGGCGCACGTAGGTTTCCAGCCCGCGGGTAGAGAGCGGCGCGGTGGCATTGGCCCAGGTCAAATAGTTCTGGCCGTAAGGACCGGAAAAACCGGCTCCATTCAACACCAGCGGGTTTTGCAGGCGGGTATAAAAGAACGACTGGTTTACGTTCAGCACCAGCGGCTCATCGAAGCCAGCCCAGGTGTGCTGGTAGTTCACGTCGCCGTTCAGACCCAGCGAGGTTTCGGCGCGCACGCCCCGCAAGGGCTGCACCAGCGGGTAATCCCGCTCGTCGAGGCTATTGATGTAGGGCACCGGCGCGCGGTAGCCCAGGCCGCCGTTGAGGCGGGCCGTCACGGCACTGCTGGCTTTGAAAAGCAGCGCCAGCCGGGGCAGCAGGAAGCTACCGAACTGGTTGTGGTGGTCGAGGCGCAGGCCGCCCTGCAGGCGCAGGCGGTCGGCCAGTTGCCAATCGTCCTGGGCAAAAGCGCCCACCGTGGCGTAACGGTACGGGCTGCGCAATGGCGTGGCGCTCCGGTTGAAGGACGCCAGCTGCTCGCCATTCACGTTTAGCCCAATTACCAGCGTGTGGCGCGGCCCGGCCGGGTGCAGGTAGCTGGCTTCGGTATAATACGTGGTTTGGTAGGCTGTAAAGGCATCCGCATTGGTGCCGACGTCGCGCACGAAGTCCGTGGCCGTGGCCTTGAGGGTAAGCCGGCCGCCGCCCAGGCTTTCGTTGGTGTAAAGCAAGTCAGCGGTATTGCGCAGGCTGGTATTATCCACAAAGAATAAATGGCCGGTGGCCACATCCGGCCCCTGCTTCAGCACCTGCAAGTCGCCGGCCCGCCGGGTTTCCAGGGTGCCGGTGTAGCCCAGGGCCAGCTGGCTATGGCCGTTGGGGTAGAAAAACAGGCGCGGGTGCAGGTTCAGGTTGCGCACCCGGGGCACGTCCACGAAGCCATCGCCGTCGATGTCTTTTTCCGTTTGCTTCACGAGCCCCACAAAAGCCGAATAGCCCCAGCGGCGCCCACGCCGGGCCGCAAAACTGCTCAAATCGGTTTCGCGCAGGCTGGTTTGGTTGAGGCTCAGCGCATACTGGGGCGCATCCAGCGTGGGCGTTTTGCTCACCAGGTTCACCAGCCCCGCAATGGCGCCGCCGCCATACAGCGTCGAGTTCGAGCCTTTAATCAGCTCAACCTGCCGCAAATCGAGCGGCGGCACCGTCAGCAGTCCAAACGAGCCAGCGAAGCCCCCGTACAGCGGCACGCCATCCCGCAAAATCTGCGTGTATTGCCCGGGCAGGCCTTGCAGGCGCAAATCCAGGTTGCCGGTGGTGGGAGAAGTGGGCTGAATCTGAGTACCGGCAATGTCGCCAAACAGGCTGGCAATGCTGGCCGGCTTGATGCTGCTTTCCTCCTCCATTTCCTCGGCGCCGAGCACCTCCACCCGCGTGGGCAGGTCCTCGATGTGCGAGTTGGTGCGGGTAGCCGTCACCAGCACCTCCTCCTCAATTTCCTGGGCGCTAGGTGCTAGCAGCAGCGTAAGTGTGGCGCCGGCCGCCGGCGCCGCTACCACCCGGGGCCGAAAGCCCAGGGCCGTGATGCGCAGCCGCGTGCCCGGCGCCGGCGCGGGCGTGAGCACGGCCGCCCCGGAAGCATCGGAGGCAGCCCCCAGCGCCGTGCCCGTCACCGCCACACTAGCCCCAACCAGCGGCTCTTGCCGGAGTGAATCGCGCAGCAGCACCCGCAGGCCTTGGGCGCTGCTCAGTTCCGGCAACAGCACCAATGCCAGCAGGCCAGCCAGACGGACAAAAAAGGCAGAACCAGCCGGCGCAGGAGTGGGCATAAAAGAATACTAAGCTGAAGAATCAGCGAAAGTACTCAGGCCCTATGCACTGGCCCGATTGCCGGTCCGGAAAAGCGGGCTCCCCTCCTTCCAATGCCGCACTTTGGCCGCAATTTCGGCCAGCCCGGGGTTGTGAATGCTGCCCAAGTGCGTGGTATGGAACTCGCGGTGCGGCACGTAGCTGCCGTCTTCCACGGCCCGGCCCACCTGCTGGTAAGCATCCCGAAACGGCACGCCCGCAATAATCAGCTGGTTGATGTTTTCGACCGAAAAAATGGGGTCGTACTTGGCCTGCTCAATTATGCCGGGCTTAATCTTGATTTCGGGCAAGGCAAACAGCAGGATGTCGAGCAGATTGGCAAACTCCATCATCGGCCCAAAGAGCAGTTCTTTGAGCAGCTGGAAGTCGCGGTGGTAGCCGCTGGGCAGGTTGCTGGTGGCCAGAATAATGTCGTTGGGCAGCGCCTGCAGGCGGTTGGCGTGGGCCCGTACCAGCTCAAACACATCGGGGTTCTTCTTGTGCGGCATGATGCTCGAGCCCGTAGTAAACTCCTTGGGCAGAGTCACAAAGCCCAGGTCCTGGCTGTTGTAGAGCACCAGGTCGTAGGCCAGCTTGCCCAAGGTGCCGGCCGCGCCCGCAATGGCGAAAGCCACAGTCTTTTCGGTTTTGCCGCGCAGCATCTGGGCGCCCACAGCACTCACCGCCACGCTGCCAAAACCCATTTCCCGCGTCGTCATTTCGCGGTCAATCGGGAAACTGCTGCCAAAGCCCGCCCCCGAGCCTAGTGGGTTTTGGTCGGCCACCAGGTGTGCGGCCTCAAACAGGCTCAAATCCAGCAACAGGTGCTCGGCATAAGCCGAAAACCACAGCCCAAAGCTACTGGGCATTGCCGCCTGAAAGTGGGTATAGCCCGGCAACAAATCGCCCTGGTGCTTCTCCGCTTTCTGCAGAAGCACGTTGGCTAAGGCCAGCATTTTGGCCGAAATCTGCTCCGTGTAGTCTTTAATGAACAGCTGAATCGCTGTCAGTACCTGGTCGTTGCGCGAGCGGGCTGTGTGAATCTTCTTGCCCGCATCGCCAAACTTCTCCGTCAGGTAATACTCTATTTTGGAGTGCACATCTTCGAACTCTGGCTCAATTTCGAAGATACCCGCTTCTACTTGAGCCAGCAACTCATCCAGGCCTGTAATCAGTTGCTCTCGCTCCGTTTCGGAAATCAGGCCCACTTTGGCCAGCATGTTGGCCTGAGCTTTGGAGGCCTGCATATCGAAATACGCAAGGTGCATGTCCAATTCCCGGTCCTGGCCCACCGTGAATTTCTCAATGGTTTCGTTGACGGAGAATCCTTTTTCCCAAATCTTCATAGCAGACTTTTTACAAAAATTAATCGGCTGTCATGCTGACGAAGGAAGCATCTTATCACGTTCGAACGATTCGTTCCGCGGTGAGAAGATGCTTCGCTGCGCTCTGCATGACAGGCGGTTGGCCTATTTAATTAATACTCAATCAGAAATCAAAGTCAGTCAGCAGGGTGATGTAATCCTGAATACCGGCCCGAATTTCACTCACCAGAATATACTCGTCCGGCGTGTGCGAGCGGGCACTTTCGCCCGGCCCCATTTTCAGCGTTTCAAACGGCATCATCGACTGGTCCGATAGCGTTGGTGAGCCGTAAACCTGCTTGCCCATGGCTAATCCCCTACGCACCAGCGGGTGGTTTTCAGCGATGCTGGAGGAATTCAGATGCGTGGAGCGCGGCACAATTTCCGACTGCACATGCGCTCGGATGATGTCAACGATTTCTTGATTCTGGTACCGCTCATTGGTACGCACATCCACCACAAACTGGCAGCGGTCAGGCACTACGTTGTGCTGCTGACCGGCTGAGATTTGCGTTACTGTTGTTTTAACCGGCCCCAGTAGCGGCGACACCCGCGGAAACTGATACTGGCGCAGCCATTGAATATCATCTAGGGCTTTGTACAGAGCATTTTCGCCTTCGTCGCGGGCGGCGTGCCCGGTTTTGCCATGGGCCGTGGCATCTAGCACAATTAGCCCTTTTTCGGCGATGGCCAGGTTCATGCCGGTGGGCTCACCCACTATTCCCAAATTAATGGTTCCCAATTCTGGCAGTAGATTCATAATTCCGTTTGCGCCCGAGATTTCCTCTTCGGCGGTAATGGCGCAAATCAAATTAAAAGCATTTGCCTTGTTCTGGAAATACAGAAACGTGGCTAATAAGCTCACGGCCGATGCGCCGGCATCATTGCTGCCCAGCCCAATTAATTTACCGCCTTCCAACACTGCTCCAAAGGGCGGATAATTCCAGCCCGCGCCCGGCTTCACGGTGTCGTGGTGTGAATTGAGCAAAATGGTGGGTTTCGCCGCGTCAAAATGCTGCGAAATGGCCCATACGTTATTCTTTTGGCGTTGTGGTGTTACGCCGTGTGCTACCAGAAACTCCTGAATGAGCGTGGCCGTCTGGTCTTCTTCGCGGGAAAAAGAAGGCGTTTGAATTAACCGGATTAATAAGGCGACAGCATCGTCGCTAAGCTGATTAATTAATTCAGACATAGCTCCGTTTTTAGCGTGCCATTGATGTGCAGCGCGTGCTCAACAATTACTTTCTCAACGCCGTAATTCAACGCATCAAAAGCGTTTTCTAATTTCGGCAACATACCGGCCGCAATTATTCCCTGCTCTTTTAATTCCGAGTAATTATCCGGCGTAATTTTAGAAATAACCGATTGATTATCGTTGACATCCGTTAATACGCCGTTTTTTTCAAAGCAGAAATGCAGCTCCACCGCATATTGCTGGCTCAATGCTTTGGCCAGTGAAGCAGCAATGGTGTCGGCGTTGGTATTGAGCAACTGGCCGTGGCCGTCGTGGTTTATGGGGCAGAATACTGGGGTCAGGCCCAGGTCCAGAAACTGGTGAATCAGGCTGGCGTTGATGCTGGTCTCGTCCAGGTCGCCCACATAGCCGTAGTCAATTTCGCGCACCGGGCGCTTCACGGCTTGAATAACATTGCCATCGGCCCCGCTGAGACCCAGGGCGTTGACGCCTAGTTTTTGCAAGCCGGCTACTACTTGCTTGTTGGTTTTTCCGGCGTAAAACATGGTGACAATGTCCAGCGTGGCGGCATCAGTGATGCGGCGGCCGTTCACCATTTGCGGGGCAATGCCCAGATTGGCCATCATCTCGCTGGCGCCTTTGCCACCGCCGTGCACGAGAATTTTAGGCCCGCTGACTTCCGAAAACAGGCGCAGAAATTCCAGCAAATCGGGCTCGTGGTCGATAATACCGCCGCCTATTTTAAATATCTTGAGCTGGGATTTCATTATTACTTAAATATTTACGCAGTTGCTTGGTTTGCAGCCGATATTTCAAAATAACGTTGGGTTTTGTTGCAGGCAAAAGTAGGGGCTTTTACCTTTGCGCCAGAATTGAACCACTTGGAACAGTTGCTCGTTTAAGCGACCGAACCAGTTTTCACCGCCATGTCCCCTTCGGTTTATACGTCTAGCATGCTTGCCCTCGCCGCCTGGCCAGGAGTAGCCGGCGTATGCGAAACCGCTTGCGCACTGGTGCGACGACCCTAGCGGCTTCAACAGCCGCATGTTGGCCCCTTGGCCAGCCCTTTTGAGCCGGGCTAGTATCCGCTCAACTTACAGACAGGTTTGGGCTTTAGCAGGAATCTCCCGTATAAAACAACGGCGGGGTTACCGGACAGCCGCGTATCTATCCCTAAGTATTTTATAATCAATGACAATTCGGGTTGCAACGGAAGCGGACGCTCAGTACGCTGACTTATTATGCCAATGGTACGTTGAGTCGGCCAAAACGCGGGGCACCGGTATCGCCAAGCGCGAGCCGGCTTACGTGGCCCAGAAAATGGCCAGTGGCGATGGTATTATCGCCTTTGTCGATGGCGAATTGGCTGGCTTTTGCTACATCGAAACGTTTGACGATAAGACCTTTGTTGTCAATTCGGGCCTGATAGTGAATGCCGAGATTCGCAAGGGCGGCGTGGGCCGGGCCATCAAGCAAGCGGTGTTCAACCTCTCGCGCACCAAGTACCCGCAGGCCAAGATTTTCGGCATCACGACCAGCTTGGCCGTGATGAAAATCAACACCGATTTGGGGTACGAGCCCGTGACGTTCTCGGAGCTCACTTCCAGTGAAGACTTCTGGAAAGGCTGCAAAAGCTGCAAAAACTACGGCATCCTGATGGAGAACGAGCGCAAAATGTGCCTCTGCACCGGCATGCTCTTCGACGCCACCGATAAGCTCGTGCAGGTACAAGTACCCGATTTCGCCGCCGTAGACGCAGGCGCTCAACTCCTTACTCCCGACTCCGCATCCGATTCTGCATCATGAAGAAAAAAGCCATATTAGCCTACAGCGGCGGCCTCGACACGTCGTTTTGCGCCGTGTATTTGTCGCGCGAGCTGAACCTGGAAGTTCATACCGTCATCGTTAACTCCGGCGGCTTTTCGGCCGAGGAACTGGCCGGCATTGAGAAGCGCGCCTACGAGTTGGGCTCGGTGAAGCACGAAGTCATTGACGTGACCGACCGGTTTTACCACGACTGCCTGCGCTACCTGCTGTTTGGCAACGTGCTCAAGAACGATACCTACCCGCTGTCGGTGAGCGCCGAGCGCATGTTCCAGTCCTTGGCTATCGCTGAATACGCGCGGGCCAACGAGGCCGACTACATCGTGCACGGCAGCACGGGCGCCGGCAACGACCAGGTGCGTTTCGATGTGGCTTTTTCGGTGATTGCGCCCAAAACGGAGATTCTCACGCCCATCCGCGACCTCAAACTCTCGCGCCAGGCCGAGATTGAGTACCTGCAGAAGCAGGGCTTCGAAATGAGCTGGGAAAAGGCCCGCTACTCCATTAACAAAGGCATCTGGGGCACCAGCGTGGGCGGCGTGGAAACGCTGACCTCGCACGAGGCACTGCCGGAAAGCGCCTACCCGTCGCAATTGCAGCGGCAGGATACGGAGCGCGTGGAAATCACCTTCGAAAAAGGCGAACCGGTGGCGCTGAATGGCGAAACCCTCGCTCCCGTTGAGCTGATTCAGAAGCTGAACGAGTTGGGCTCGGCCTTCGCCATCGGCCGCGACACGCACGTGGGCGATACCATTCTGGGCATCAAGGGCCGCGTGGGCTTTGAGGCGCCTGCGCCGCTCATCCTCATCAAGGCCCACCACTTGCTGGAAAAGCACACCAGCACCCGCTGGCAGCTGCTGCACAAGGACTACATCGCCAACTGGTACGGCACGCTGCTGCACGAGGCGCAGTACCTCGACCCGGTGATGCGCGACATGGAAGCTTTCCTGGAGTCGTCGCAGAACCACGTGTCGGGCAAAGTGTTCGTACAGCTCAAGCCGTATCAATTCGACCTGCTCGGCATCGAGTCGAAGTACGACATGATGCAGTCGAAAGTGGCCACTTACGGCGAAGAAAACAACGCCTGGGACGCCCGCGACGCCCGCGGCTTCATCAAGATTTTCGGCAACCAGCTGAAGATTAGCGCCAGCCTCAACGATGAAAATTAAGGCCGGCATTGTGGGCGGCGCCGGTTACACGGCCGGCGAGCTCCTGCGCATTCTGCTCCACCACGAGTTCGTGGAGCTGGGCGGCATTGTCAGCTCTTCCAACGCCGGCAACCCCATTCACCAGGTGCACGACGACCTTCTGGGCGATACCGAGCTGGTGTTTGCCTCGGAGCTGGCCGGCGATGAAGACGTTGTGTTTCTGTGCCTGGGCCACGGCAATTCTAAGGCGTGGCTGGCGAAGAATTCCTTGCCCGAGACCACGCACGTCATCGACCTGAGCAACGACTTCCGCCTGGCTGCCGACCAGGAATTCGACGGCCGCGAGTTTGTGTACGGCTTGCCGGAGCTGAATAAAAGCCGCATCCAGCAGGCCCAGAGCATTGCCAATCCGGGCTGCTTTGCCACCGCCATTCAACTGGCCTTGTTGCCACTGGCGCAGGCCGGCCAGCTGACGGATGACGTGCACGTGTCGGCCATCACGGGCTCCACGGGTGCGGGACAGAGCTTGTCGGAGACGGTGCACTTTTCGTGGCGCACCAACAACGTGTCCATCTACAAGCCTTTCACGCACCAGCACCTGGGCGAAATCGGCGAGAGCCTGGGGCAGCTGCAGCCGCAGCTGGACCTAGACATCAACTTCATCCCCTACCGCGGCAATTTCTCGCGGGGCATTTTCGCCAGCGTGTACACGCCGTCGGAATTGAGCCAGGACGAGGCCCGCGAGCTGTACAAAAATTTCTACGCCGAGGCACCGTTCACCACGGTTTCAGACAAGGAAATTCACCTCAAGCAGGTCGTCAACACCAACAAATGCCTGCTGCACGTGCAGAAACTCGGTAAGCAGCTGCTCATCACCTCGGTTATCGACAACCTGGTGAAGGGCGCTTCGGGGCAGGCCGTCCAGAACATGAACCTGCTTTTTGGCCTGCCCGAAACCACAGGCCTTCACCTCAAATCGGTGCTTTTCTAATGGAGCTTTTCAACGTTTATCCGCTCGTCAACATCACGCCGGTAAAGGCCCTGGGCGCCAAGCTCTGGGACGACAAGGGCCAGGAGTATCTGGATTTCTACGGCGGCCACGCCGTTATTTCCATCGGCCACAGCCACCCGCACTACGTGCAGCGCCTCACCGAGCAGCTGCAGAACATCGGCTTCTATTCCAACTCGGTGCAGATTCCCATTCAGCAGCAGCTGGCGCATAAGCTGGGCCAGGTATCTGGCTACGAGAACTACTCCTTGTTCCTGTGCAACTCCGGCGCCGAGGCCAATGAGAATGCACTGAAGCTTGCCTCCTTCCACACTGGCAAAAAGCGCGTGATTGCCTTCAAAGGCGCTTTCCACGGCCGCACTTCCGGGGCGGTAGCCGCTACCGACAACCCTAAAATCGTAGCTCCCTTCAACGCCGGCCACGCCATTTCCTTCGTGGAATACGACTTGGCCGCGGTGGAGCAGCTCCTGCAAGGCGGCGACGTGTGCGCTGTGATTATTGAGCCGATTCAGGGCGTGGGCGGCATCATCATGCCTTCCGATGAGTTCCTCGTTGGGCTGGCCGCACTGTGCAAACAGTACGGCGCGTTGCTGGTTGCCGACGAAGTGCAGAGCGGCTACGGCCGCAGCGGCAAGTTCTTTGCCCACCAGCACGCCGGCATCCGGCCTGATGTCATTTCGGTGGCCAAGGGCATGGGTAACGGCTTCCCCATCGGCGGCATCCTGATTGCGCCGGAGTTGAAAGCCTCTTACGGCCTGCTGGGCACCACGTTCGGCGGCAACCACCTGGCCTGCGCCGCCGCGCTGGCCGTGCTGGAAGTTATTGAGCAGGAAAACCTGCTGGCCCACGCCACCGAGCTAGGCCAGTACCTACGCACGGAACTGGAAGCCAACGCCGGCGCCGAGGAAATCCGCGGCCGCGGCCTAATGGTAGGCATCAAATACGACTTCCCCATCAAAGACTTACGCGACAAGCTGCTGGCGGAATACCATATTTTTGTGGGCAATGCCTCCGACCCCACGGTACTCCGCTTGCTGCCGCCGCTCAATATTACCAAGGCCGAAGTCGACCGGTTTCTGCAGGCGCTGTACGCGCTGGTGGGCAAAGAGGTAGAAGTAAAAACGGTGTAGAGACGCGACACTTCGCGTCTTGTCGTTGAGCGACCCACGGCGAAAAACGCGAGGCAACCAACGTCAGCAACGATTGAGACGCGAAGTGTCGCGTCTCTACCAACCGCAACCAATAGCATGAAGCAAGTAAAACTGGTGCTGGAAGACGGCACCGAAATCCAAGGAGAATCTTTCGGCGCATTTACTTCTGCCGCGGGCGAAGTCGTGTTCAGCACGGCCATGACCGGCTACCCCGAAAACCTCACCGACCCGTCCTTTGCCGGCCAGATTCTGGTGCTCACCTACCCCATGGTGGGCAACTACGGCGTGCCCGGCGAGGACTTGTACGAGTCGATTTCGAAGATTTTTGAATCCGACCAGATTCACATTGCCGGCCTAGTGGTGAACTACTATTCCGAAGAGCACAGCCACTGGAACGCGGCCAAAAGCCTCGGCGACTGGCTCAAGGAATACAACATCCCCGGCATCTTCGGCGTCGATACCCGCATGCTTACCAAGAAGCTGCGCGAGAAAGGCGCCATGCTGGGCAAGATTGTGGCCGAGCAAGACATCCCGTTTCACGACCCCAACCAGGAAAACCTGGTGGCCCAGGTGAGCCAGCCCGGCGTGCAGCACTACGGCAGCGGCAAGCACAAAATTGTGCTGGTGGACTGCGGCACCAAAACCAACATCATCCGCTGCTTCCTGGAGCGTGATGTGGAGCTGATTCGCGTGCCCTGGGACTACGATTTCAACACTCTGGACTACGACGGTCTGTTCTTGAGCAACGGCCCCGGCGACCCCAAAATGTGCGAGGCCACCATCGCCCACCTCCAAACAGCATTGCAGCAGGACAAGCCCATTTTCGGCATCTGCCTGGGCAACCAGCTCATGAGCCTGGCCGCGGGCGGCGACACCTTCAAGCTGAAATACGGCCACCGCAGCCACAACCAGCCGGTCCTGCTCACGGGCACCAAGCGCAGCTTCATCACGAGCCAAAACCACGGATTCGCGGTAGACACCGCCACGCTGCCCGCCGAATGGACCATGCTGTTTGAGAACCTGAACGACGGCACCTGCGAAGGCATCCGCCACAAGACCAAGCCGTTCTTCTCCACCCAGTTCCACCCCGAAGCCGCCGGCGGCCCGGAGGACACCGAGTACCTGTTTGATGAGTTTCTCACAGCAGTAGAGAAATACAAGGCTTCTCATACAGCTTAACCCCAACCCCTCCCCGGTGGGGAGGGGCTTTTGTTTTAGTTTTTAGCTAGTTGCTCTAACAATAAGCCCACAAATCGTCTGGCTCCCCCTCCCTACTGGGGATGGGGCCGGGGGGTGGGGTCCACTCATGAACAAACCCAATAAAGTTCTCATTCTCGGTTCCGGCGCCCTCAAAATTGGCGAAGCCGGGGAATTCGATTACTCCGGCTCGCAAGCCCTCAAGGCGCTGAAAGAGGAAGGCATCCGCACCATCCTCATCAACCCCAACATTGCCACCGTACAAACGTCGGACAACATCGCCGACGACGTGTACTTCCTGCCCGTGACGCCCTTCTTCGTGGAGGAAGTCATCAAAAAGGAAAGGCCCGACGGCATTCTGGTTGCCTTTGGTGGCCAAACAGCCCTGAACTGCGCTGTGGCCCTGTACCGCGGCGGGGTGTTTGAGAAGTACAACGTGAAGGTGCTGGGCACGCCCGTGCAGTCCATCATCGACACCGAGGACCGGGACATTTTCAAGGAGAAACTCGAGCAGATTGGCGTGCTTTCGGCCCGTAGCGTGGCCGTGACGACGATGGACGACGCGCTGGCGGCGGCCGAGAAAATCGGTTTTCCCATCATCGTGCGGGCGGCATTTGCGCTGGGTGGCCTGGGCAGCGGCTTCGCCAACAACATGGACGAACTGCGGACCCTGGCCCAGAAATCCTTCACGACTTCTGACCAGATTCTGGTGGAAGAGTCGCTGAAAGGCTGGAAGGAAGTGGAGTACGAAGTAGTGCGCGACCAGTACGATAACTGCATCACGGTCTGCAACATGGAGAACTTCGACCCCATCGGCATTCACACCGGCGAGAGCATCGTGGTGGCCCCGTCGCAGACGCTCAGCAACCGCGAGTACCACAAGCTGCGCACCATCGGCATCAAAACCATTCGCCACCTCGGCATCGTGGGCGAATGCAACATTCAATACGCGCTGGACCCCGTTTCGGAAGACTACCGCGTGATTGAGGTGAACGCGCGCCTCTCCCGCTCCTCCGCGCTGGCCTCCAAAGCCACGGGCTACCCGCTGGCGTTTGTGGCCGCTAAGTTGAGCTTGGGCTACTCGCTGTCGGAGCTAAAAAACAGCGTCACGCAGACCACCTCAGCCTTTTTCGAGCCGGCGCTAGACTACGTGGTAGTGAAGCTGCCGCGCTGGGACTTGGGCAAGTTTGAGGGCGTGAACCGGCAGATTGGCAGCGCCATGAAAAGCGTGGGCGAGGTCATGGCCATCGGCAAATCCTTCGAGGAAGCCATCCAGAAAGGCCTGCGCATGCTGGACACCGGCAAGCGCGGTTTCGTGGCCAACAAGCCCGAAAACATCGATGCGGCGACCATCGACAAGCTGCTCAACGAGCCCAATGAGGAGCGCATCTTCGCCATCAACGATGCCTTTGAAGCTGGCTACACGCTGGAGCAAGTACACGCCTTGACCCGCATTGACCACTGGTTTCTGCAGCGTCTGTACACCATTTTTCAGCTCAGCAACAAGCTGGCCGAAGGCCGCGCCAACGGGCTCGCTGGATTGGAAACCGGACTGTTGCGCGACCTGAAAAAAGCTGGTTTCTCCGACCAGCAAATCGCAGTGAAGCTGCTGGGCGAGGGCGACGTTAAAGCCGATGAGTTGCTGGTGCGCGCCCGCCGCAAGGCCTTGGGTGTACTGCCCGTCATCAAGCAGATTGACACGCTGGCGGCCGAATTCCCGGCCAAAACCAACTACCTCTACAGCACCTATCACGGCACCGAAAACGACCTGGAGCCCGAAACCAACAAGTCTGTCGTGGTGCTGGGCTCGGGCGTGTACCGCATCGGCAGCTCCGTGGAGTTCGACTGGTGCGGCGTGCAGGCTGTGCAAACCGCTGCCGAGGAAGGCTACAAAACCATCATCATCAACTACAACCCCGAAACGGTCAGCACCGACTACGACATGAGCGACCGGCTCTACTTCGAGGAGTTGAGCTACGAGCGGGTGATGGACATTCTGGACTTTGAGCAGCCCACCGGCGTGATTCTCTCCACCGGCGGCCAGATTCCCAACAACCTGGCCACGCGCCTGGAAGAAGCCAACGCGCCCATTCTGGGCACCACCGCAGCCAGCATCGACCAAGCCGAGAACCGCCACAAGTTCTCCAGCATCATGGACGAGCTGGGCATTGCCCAACCCCGCTGGAAAGAGCTGACATCGCTCAATGCCATGTTCGACTTCGTGAAGGAAGTAGGCTTTCCGGTGCTCATCCGGCCTTCCTACGTGCTGTCGGGTGCGGCCATGAACGTGGTTTCCAACAACTTTGAGCTGGAGGAATTCCTGAAAGCCGCCAAGGAAGTGAGCGACGAATACCCCGTGGTCGTTTCGGAATTCATCCAGGAAGCCAAGGAAATTGAGCTAGACGCGGTGGCCGACAAGGGCGAAATCGTGAGCTACGCCATTTCCGAGCACGTGGAGTTTGCTGGCGTGCATTCCGGCGATGCCACCATGTACTACCCGCCCCAAAAGGTATACGTGCGCACCATCCGCAAGCTGAAAATCATCGCCGAAAAAGTAGCCAAGCGCTACGAAATCAGCGGCCCGTTCAACATCCAGTTCCTGGAAAAAGACGGCGAAATCCGGGTAATCGAGTGCAACCTGCGCGCCTCGCGCAGCTACCCTTTCGTGTCCAAAGTTTCGGGCAACAACCTTATCAAAAAGGCCACCCAGGTACTGCTGGGCAAGAAAGTAGAGCGCGACGAAAGCGAGCGGGTCTATGACCTGCCCTTCGTGGGCGTGAAGGCCCCGCAATTCTCCTTTACCCGCCTGCCCGGCGCCGACCCGGTGATGCGCGTCGACATGGTGAGCACCGGCGAAGTAGGCTGCCTGGGCGACACCGCCGAGGAAGCACTGCTGAAATCGATGCTAAGCGTGGGCTACAAAATCCCGCAGAAATCGGTGCTGATTTCCGGCGGCCCCATCAAGTCGAAGGTAGCCTTGCTCTCGGCCACCGAGCTGCTCGTCAAAAAGGGCTACACCATCTACGCCACGCAAGGCACGCACCGCTTCTTCGCCGAAAACGGCGTGCCCAGCAGCCTGCTCTACTGGCCCGATGAACTCCAGGAGCCCAACGTGCTCACCTACCTCAAGGAGAAGAAAATCGACCTGGTCATCAACATCCCAAAGAACCTCTCGAAGGGCGAGTTGGATAACGACTATAAAATCCGCCGCACGGCCGTCGACTTCGGGGTCCCGCTGCTGACAAATGCGCGGCTGGCAAAGGCGTTTATCCAAGCTTTCTGCACGCTGGAGATGAAGGACTTGAAGATTAAGAGCTGGAACGAATATAAGGCGATGTAGCGCGAGGTGCCTTTAGGTATCGTTGCTAATGAACCGATTTGACCTTGCATCTAATGGAAAACGAGGATTATCCGGCAATGGGCCTGCTGATAAATTCTGAACTGATTTATCAGCACTTTGGCCAATGGCCCATCTTCGCCCATTTTGAGGTTTCAAAGGCAATTTTTGAAACGCATACTACTGGACGCAGCTCGGTAACATTCACCTTAACCCATGAAAGAGATTGTCAATTGCAGATTCAATTCAGTGGAATTCAAGAAATGATTTTTGAAAATTTCAGGGGTCAAAATGTGCTTCACGAATTGCTGTTTGAAGAACAAGGAAGCTTAATCAAGGCCACTTTTATTTCTGATAGTGGCCTAAAAGCAATGATAGTTGCTGACGAATCTATTGTGCTAAGCTTGTCTGCTAACTGATGCCTGATTGAAGCGGTGGCGAAACCTTGCCACACAGCACGATGCTCTGATTGCTTTCACCCGACACCATCCCCATGAAAAACTTCACCTCTTTCGCCGACGCGGGCGATTACAAAGCCCTATTGCAGCAAGCCCTGAAAATCAAGGCCAATCCTTACGGCTTCCAGCACGTCGGCAAGAACAAAACCGTTGGGCTGATTTTCTTCAACCCCAGCCTGCGCACTCGGCTCAGCTCGGTGAAGGCCGCTTACAACCTAGGCGCGCAGGCCTGGGTGCTCAACGCCGGTGCTGACTCCTGGACCCTGGAAATGGCCGACGGTGCGGTGATGAACGGCGGTACCCAGGAGCACATCAAGGATGCTATTGCGGTGATGAGCCAGTACTGCGACGTGCTGGGCGTACGCACCTTCCCCACCCTCAAAGACCGCGCCGAGGACTACCAGGAAGTCGTTTTCAATAAGATTCTGCAATACGCCACCGTGCCCGTCATCAGCCTGGAAAGCGCGACCCTGCACCCCCTGCAGTCGTTTGCCGACCTCATCACGGTGGCCGAGACCAAGCAGAAGGAGCGCGTGAAAGTGGTGCTCACCTGGGCCCCGCACGTGCGCGCCCTGCCCCAGTGCGTGCCCAACTCGTTCTGCGACTGGTTTTCGGAAATCGACTGGGTGGATTTCGTCATCACCCACCCCGAAGGCTACGAGCTCGACCCCAAGTTCACGAAAGGCGCCCGCATTGAATACGACCAACGCAAAGCCCTGGAAGGCGCCGACTACGTGCAGGCCAAAAACTGGAGCAGCTACCAGCAGTACGGCCAGGTGCTCGAGAACGACCCCGCCTGGATGCTCACGCCCCTGCACATGGCGTACACCAACGACGCCAAATTCCTACACTGCCTGCCTGTGCGCCGCAACGTGGAAGTGTCCGACGCCGTGCTCGACGCGCCTGGCTCGCTCATCATCCAGGAAGCCGGCAACCGCACGATTTCTATGCAAACCGTGCTGCACGAGCTGCTGAAGTAGCTACCTTCATTTCATAGAATATAAAAGCCCCGCCAAATCTGATTTGGCGGGGCTTTTATATTCTAGTGCTTCCGATTGGAAAGATATGCCCATTCCTATTTCGCTTAACTTCCATTTCTCTCCATTGTCATCGCATGCAATGCACTGGTTTAAGTAGCAGAATACTGAAATACTGCTTCGCAAGTGCCGCTGCGCAGCGCAAGTTGCCTGAGCTTGGGCTGGAGCAAACCAAACAAAAAGGCCCTCTCTGTTTCCAGAGAGGGCCTTTTGTTGTGATCCCGCTGGGATTCGAACCCAGGACCCATACATTAAAAGTGTATTGCTCTACCAGCTGAGCTACAGAATCGGTACCTTTCACTTCACAAGGGCGATACCCTGTTTGTGGGCACAAAAGTACGAGCACCTCCGGAACTACACAACCTTGATTCAAAAAAAAGTCTCTCTTCTTTCAGCACGGACCTTTTTGCTGAGCTTAATCTTCCTGCCTCTCTGGGCCTTGGGTGCAAAACCCACCGAAAATAAATTCGCAAAAAAAGATACTCCCGACCCCACCGAGGCGCTGCAGCAGGCCGATTCGCTCTTTGCGGCGGGAAAATATGCTGAATCTGTGCCCGCTTTTAAGCAACAAGTTTGGCAGGAGCGGCGGGCATCGCCGGAATTACTGCTGAAACTGGCGTATGCCCAGCAGCAATTGGGCCACTACCCGGCAGCCCTGCTCTACCTGAGCCTGGCCCAGGCCCGCGAGCCCCGGGTGCATACTTGGCGGCAGTTGGCTAGCCTAGCGGCCCAGCACCGGCTGGTGGGCTACCCAGCCACGTGGCAGCAGGAACTGCGGGTGCAAGCCCAGCGCTACTACTACCCCGGCTTGCAGGCACTGCTGGCCGGGGCCGTGGTAGGCGCCATCTGGCTGCTATGGCGCCGGAGCCCGCGCACGGCCTGGCTGGGCTACGCGGCTTGCGTGGGGCTGGTGGGTATTTACCTGCACTTCCTGCGGCCGAAGCCGGCGGGACTAGTGGCGCGGGCCGGCACAGTGCTCATGGCTGGGCCCAGCGCCGGCGCCGCGTGGATAAGTACTGCTGCCATCGGCGACCGCCTGCTGGTGCTGGGCCGCCAGGATATTTGGTACCGGGTGCGGTGGCAGCAGCGGGAGGCGTATGTGCGGGAAGCCGATTTGCTGTTGGTGGAGTGACGTTGAAAAGAATGAGCAGTTAGTGCACTGCCCGGCCAGGGGTGCGGCGGTTACCCCATGGCCTCGCCTACCTTTGTGCCATGTCTGATGCCCTGACCCTGACCGGCCTCTATTTGTACCCCGTGAAGTCCCTGGGCGGCTACCCTGTGCCCGAAGCCGACGTAACGGCCCGCGGCCTGCGGTACGACCGCCGCTGGCTGCTGGTAGACGAACGCAACCGCTTCATGACCCAGCGGCAGCAGCCGGAGCTGGCGTTGCTCACCGTGGCGCCGGCCTACAACGGCTTCCTCATCAGCCACCGCCAGCGGCCCGATTTGCTGCCCTTGTTTGTGCCCTTTGAGGCCACGCCCGAACGCACGCTGTTCGTCACCATCTGGGACGACATGGCCTGGGCGTGGCGCGCCACGCCCGAAGCCGACGAGTGGATGGCCGAGGCCCTGGGCCGCCCCTGCCGATTGGTGTACATGTCGGACATGGTGCGCCGCGACGTAGAGCCCGAGCTTAACCCCGAAGGCCAGCTGGTGAGCTTCGCCGATGCCTACCCCTTTCTGCTCATAGGCGAGACTGCCCTGGCCGACCTGAACGCCCGCCTAGCGGAGCCGGTGCCCATGAACCGCTTCCGGCCCAACCTCGTGTTTGAGGGCGGCGTGGCGTACGAGGACGACAATTGGGCTGACTTTCAGATTGGCACCGTGCCCTTCCGGGCCGTGCGGGGCTGCGGCCGGTGCGTGCTCACCACCATCGACCAGCAAACGGCCATCAAAAGCCCAGTGGGCGACCCGCTGCGCACCCTGTTTACCTACCGCCAGGTGGATAACAACGCCATGTTTGGCCAAAACGTGACCGGGTATGGTGCCGGCCGGCTGCGGGTAGGCGACGCGCTAACGGTACTCAGCTACAAGTAGTCCCTGCTGTGCTTGTGCCGGCGCATGCGGCTATGCACGCGCCCGGCCAAGGGGAGCCGCAACTCTGGCAGCGGCAGTAGCGTTCTGTTTTTCCGGGTTCCACGCCCGGCTTTTTAATGGAACTGGACTTTCTGCTCGACTTTCTGGCCCAACTCGCGGCCAACAACACCACGGCCTGGATGGCGGACCACCGCCCCGCCTACCAGCGGGCCCGCGCCGCCTGCACCGAACTAGTGCGCCAGGTACTGGCCCAGGCCGCTGCCACCGACCCCGACCTGATGGGCCTGACCACGGCTGATGTTATGTTTCGGCTGCATAAGAACGACCGCGCCCACCGCGACCCCGAGCCTTACAAGCGCCGCATGGGCGCGGGGCTGAAGCTCGGCGGCCGCCACGCGCCGCGGGCGGGGTATTTCCTGGCCATTCAGCCCGATGGGCGGAGCTGGCTGGGGGCCGGCACTTTCCACCCTACCCCAGCCATGCTGGCGGCCATCCGGCAGGAGATTCATTACAACGGCGCCGAATTTCACCGGCTGCGGCAGGCGCCGCCCCTGATGCAGTACTTTCCAGAAGGAGTGGCCACCACGGGCCCGCAGCTCACCCGGCCGCCGCGCGGATACTCCGCCGACGACCCCGACCTGGCCTGGCTGCGGCTCAAGACCTACGGGGTGGGCCGCTTTTACACCGATGCAGAAGTACTGGCGCCTGATTTTGTGGCCAAGGTGGTAGCCGGCATTGCCGCGGCCCGGCCCTTGGTCGACTTTTTCAACGAAGCCCTGCCAATCGCCGAGCGTCAATAGCTCAATTTCTAGAAAAAAGCCCCGCTATCGAAACTCGACGGCGGGGCTTTGTCTTGAAATGGAGCTGGCTCGTAATGGACAGCCGTTGAGCAAGGCCCTTGGGCTAGAACAGGCCGAAGAGCGTGTTATTTATCTTGTCGATGATGGTGCCGAGGTCTTCGGGATTGCGCACGTAGTCCAGCTCGCTCACGTCTACGATGAGGTGGCGGCCGGCGCAGTAGGTGCCAATCCACTTCTCGTAGTGCTCGTTGAGGTTCTTGAGGTACTCGATGCTGATGGTGTTCTCGTAGTCGCGGCCGCGCTTCTCAATCTGGCTGATGAGTTTGGGCAGGTCGGCCCGCAGGTAGAGCACCAAATCGGGCGGCGCAACCAGGTCCACCATCGACTCAAACAACGCATAGTAGTTGTTGTAGTCGCGCGTTTCGAGCAAGCCCGACTCGTGCAGGTTGGCCGCGAAGATGTGAGCATCTTCGTAGATGGTGCGGTCCTGAATGATGCCTTTGCCCGCCTTCTGCAGCTCTTTAATGCGCTGGGTCTGGCGGAAGCGGCCGTTGAGAAAATACACCTGGAGGTGGAACGCCCAGCGGGGCATGTCGTGGTAAAAATCCTTCAAATAAGGATTGTCGTCCACGTCTTCCAAAAATACTTCCCAGCGGAAATGCTGGGCCAACTTATGGGCCAGCGTGGTTTTACCGGCCCCAATGTTGCCGACGATGGCAATGTGCATGCGCTACGAACGAAAAAGACGAGAGAAAAGCAGAACCCCAAAGGTAGCAGCGCGATTGAAAACCAACATATTTATTAAGCATCAGCTATATTAGGGTAACTCCTCTGTATCTACTGCCTGCTGCCATGCGCTCCGCCCCTCCAACTCAGCTGCTTACCCTCAAAGATGGCCACGGGGCTCCCTTGGCAGAATACATGTATTACCCTGCCGATAAATTGCTGTACGTGCGCTGGCACGGGCACCTCACCGGCGCCGAGGTGGTGCGTGGCGTGCAGCAGGGCGGCCAATGGCGCGACCAACTCGACTACTCCTACATACTGAACGACAAAAGCGACACTGGTGGCGACTGGAGCGAGGCCCTGCCCTGGCTGCAGTACGAGTGGCTGCCGCTGGCCGTGAGTGCCGGCGTGAAGGCCATGGCATACGTGTTTTCGCCCGACCGGGAAAACCAGTTCGCCACCCAGACGTTTGTAGCGGCCCTGCGGCCCCACATGGCCATTGAGCTGTTTGATAACATGGACGTTGCCCTGGCGTGGCTACACCAGCAAAAAAGCCTCGCGGACAGCACGGCGGTGCTGCCCGCGGCGCAGTAGCAAGGCGCTATTCGTCGATTTTATCTTTTACCTGCCGCGCGCCGCGCAGGGTATGAAACTCGCCCTGGTAGGTGCGGATGCGCAGGCGCTCCTCGATGGGCAGCTCGGTGCGCACTTTCTCGTAGCGCTGGTTGAGGCGGGCGAGCACAGTGGCGGCATTGTCCCAATCCTGGTAGCTCCACTTGCGGCGCTCGTCGCGGGTAGTGGCAATAAACCGCTCGTAGAGGTCGGGCAGCTCGGAGCCGCTTACCCGGGCCAGGTTCACGTCGGAGTTCAGCAGGTGCTGCTGAATGGGGTCGGAAGAAGTGGTGGTGCGGCTGGCAGCCGGTGCAGTGCGGGGCTTGGCCAGCAAATCGCCGGAAGGCCGGGCGCCGGTGAGCTCGCCACGCTGGCGCATGCTATCGGCCGTGGTACGGGACTGGGCGTGGCCACTGAAGGGTAGACCGGCAAGGAGCAACAAAAAGATAGGTGCAGATTTCATGAGAAAGAAGGAAGAATGTCGAGATTACGGGGGTGTTAACGCAATGAACGGGCCAACCGTATTGAAACCCGCGGTTCGGTTTCAGTTTTTTCGCCGCAATTTCGTGTTTTGCCGCTTATGACTTCTGACGCCCCTACCGCGCCGCCGCGCATTGAGCCCGCCACGCTCAACGACATCCCGACGATTATTCAGCTGGCCGAGGCTACATGGGAGCCCACGTACCGGTTCATCATCTCGCGCGAGCAGATTGATTACATGTACCGCGTCATCTACACGCCGGCCTCGCTCAAGCGGCAGATGGCGGAGCAGCACCATTCGTTTCTACTGGCCTACGTGGCGGGCGAGCCGGCCGGGTTTGCCTCCTTCAGCCCCCAGCCCGCCGAGGAAGACGGGGAAGCCGGCTACAAGCTGCACAAAATATATGTACTGCCCACCCGGCAAGGCCAGGGTCTGGGCGTGCACCTCATCGAGGCCGTAGAAAACGCCGCCCGCGAAGCCGGTGGCAAGTTCCTGGACCTGAACGTGAACCGCTACAACCCCGCCATTGCCTTTTACGAGCGGCGCGGGTTTGCCCGCCACCGCGAGGTCGACGTGCCCATTGGGCCGTACTTCATGAACGACTACATCATGCGCAAGGCGCTTTAGCCCAGCAGGAAGCAGGCACGGCAATGAACAGAGGCTTTCCTACCCCTCTTTTACCGTTCCGCGTATTCATGTTTTGGCTCAATTCTTAACTTTTTCATTTTACCCAATCCCATGCCCACCAAAATCACCGTTCTTTCCAATGGCTCCCTCCGCGTAGAGGGCGAAGACATTGAAATCGTTGACGCCGAAGGCCAGCCGTACGGGCTGGGCGGCCGTCAGCGCGTCAGCATCTGCCGCTGCGGCTTATCCAAGCAGAAGCCGTTCTGCGATGGCTCGCACAAAGGGCACTTCGAGCACGCCGCGGTGGCGTTCGATTTGCCTGCGCCTAAAGTTTAGCCCAACTCCGTTGGCTTTGCGAATGTGCTGCTTTTAAGAAGCGTCAGCCTTTTCTAGCCGATTGATTTCAGAACTCAGCCCAACAAAAAACGCCTGCTGGATAAGCAGGCGTTTTTTGTTGGGCTAGAGACAACCAGCTTTAGGCCATTGTCTTAATGCCGTGCTCCTTTAAATGGCCCTCAAGCAGGTTTGGCGCTGGCCCCGAGCATGAGCCACAGGTTCTGGCGCACCACGTCGCCCATCGAGTCGCATTTATCGAATGCCTCGGTGCGGTGGAAGCGGTTCAGTTCGGCTTTGAGTTGGGCTACTTTTTCGGGTGGGGCCAGGTCGTGGCGGCGCATCACGTCGAGTAGGTCGCGCAGGCGGTGGCGCTCGGCGCGGGCCCGGCGGGCCATCAGGGCGCGCTCTTCGGTTTGGTACTGGCGCAGGGTTTCGGGCTTGAGCAGGCGGGCGCACATTTCCACCACGGCGGCGTTGTCCTTAAAAAACTGCGGCAGGTACATTATCCGGCGGCCCTCATAGCTCTGCTGGTCGAAGTCGATGGCCCGCACGCGGTACTGCTCGTCCTCGAAGTCCGGTGTGACGTCGATGACGTAGTTGTAGGCGCGCATGTCGCCGAGCAGGCGCACGAAGCAGCGCTCGTTGAACTTGACAAACTCCTTGGCAATGCGCACCTGGTTGATGTGGGGCTGGCTGAGCCGCAGCCGAATGAAGTCGTCGCCGGGTATGCCCGCAATGTGCTCTTCGATGAGCGTATCGCCGTGCACCAGGAAGTTCATGGAATTGGGCGACAGCAGGTGCTCCAGCTCGAGGCCGTAGAGGCGCGAGGCATCGGCCTTCTTCACGTAGAAGTAGTCGTAGTTGTCGTTGAACTGGTTGACGATGCGCACCCGAAACGGGTTGGAATTGCCGAACTGGCAGTAGTCGATGCGGTCGGCAATGAGGTGCTCGGTAAACGAGAGGTCGCCGGCCGTTTTCAGCAGCGCATACACTTCGGTAAGGCCCTGGCTAAGCTCGCGCAGCGCCTGGGGCTCAAAAAACACCGTTTGCCAAAGCGTATCGTTCCCCGTGCGGTCGAGCAACGGAAACGAATTGCTGAAGTGCCGCAGGTCCTCGTAGGTAATGGGCAGCGGTGCCTCCCGGTCGTAATCGCGCAGGTACTGGCGCAGTTCCGGCGTAAGGGGATAAGACGGCTTTTTGCGGGAGATGTCCACGGGTGAGTGACTGAGTGGCGGAATGATGAACCGCGTCGGAATGGCGTAGTCGAGAGCAAAGTACCCTTCTACTCCGTCTGTCATGCTGCGGAAGGAAGCATCTTATCACAGCTCAACGAATTGTGCTCACCTGATAAGATGCTTCCTTCGTCAGCATGACAGACGATTGGATTACTTATGCAGTAGACAAACTTCAGCTCAACATGATGCTCTACTAGCAGCTTGTTTTCACATCGGTTCCTTCACACTGGTTACCCCGCCAGCTCGCTCACCAGCTCAACATACTGCTGGCGGGCGGCGTCTTTGCTCGTGCCGCGCAGGCTAGCCCAGGCATCGTACTTGGCCATGGCTTTGAAGTCGAACCCGCCGGGGCGGTCGCCGGATACGTCGCCTTCGGTGGCTTGCTTGTAGAGGCCGTAGAGCTGCAGCAGCACCATGTTGGAGGGTTTGGAGGGCAATTGCTGGGCGCGTTGGCTGGCGGCTTCAAATTCTTCTTGCGTGGTCATGGGAAGGGTGAAAAAGCGTGTTTTAAGTGCTGAGCGCCGTTGTACCTTGGCAGCTCACTAAGACAAACGTATGACGCGCAAATCTATTCATGCAGGCGCTACGGCCGCCTTCCTCTTACTGGCACCGGCTGCTTTCGCTCAAAAAACTTATCTGCACTGTGGCCACCTGCTGGATGTGCGCAGCGGCAAGCTGCTGAGCCAGCAAACGATTGTGGTAGAAAAAGACCGCATCGTGGCCGTGCAGGGCGGCTACACGGCCGGCACGGGCCCGCAAGACAAGGTCATCAACCTCGAAAACCGCACCGTGCTGCCCGGCCTCATCGACTGCCACGTGCACGTGCTCTCGCACCCCGGCAAGGGCAGCAACATGAACCAGTTCACGATGAACCCGGCCGACTACGCCTACCGGGCCATGGGCGACGCCCAGCTCACGCTGCGCGCCGGCTTCACCACCGTGCGCGACATGGGCGGCGACGACGGCGTGAACATCTCCCTGCGCAACGCCATCAACAAGGGCCAGGTGGTGGGGCCGCGCATATTCACAGCGGGCGCGGCGATTTCCGCCACCGGCGGCCATATGGACGACGCCGACGGCCTGAGCCGCGACCTGATGGACAAAATTGGGCAGCCCGCCAACATCGCCAACGGCCCCGACCAGTGCCGCCAGGCCGTGCGCGAGCAGTTCAAGCGCGGGGCCGACGTCATCAAAATTGCCAGCACCGGCGGCGTGCTCGACCTGAGCAAGGACGGCAGCGGCCCGCAGTATTCCGAGGAGGAAATCCGGGCCGTGGTGGAAACTGCGCGCGACCTCGGCATGAAGGTGGCCTGCCACGCCCACGGGGCCGAAGGCATCAAGCGGGCTGTGCGGGCGGGCGTCACCAGCATCGAGCATGGCACCCTCATGGACGACGAAGGCCGCAAGCTAATGAAGCAGAAAGGCACCTGGTACGTGCCCACCATCATTGCCGGCAAATCGGTAGCCGACTCGGCCCGCGTGGCGGGCTACTTTCCGGCCGCCATTCAGCCCAAGGCCCTGGCCATTGGGCCCATGCTGCAGGCCAGCTTTGGGCGTGCCTACAAAGCCGGGGTGAAAATTGCGTTCGGCACCGACGCCGGTGTGTATCGCCACGGCGTGAACGCCCTGGAATTTGGCTACATGACCGGCGCGGGCATGCCGGCCATTGAGGCCATTCGGGCAGCCACGGTGAGCGCTGCCGAGCTCCTGGGCGAAACCACGAACCTGGGCACCCTGGAAGTGGGCAAGTTTGCCGATATCGTGGCCCTCAACGGCGACCCGCTGCAAGACATCTCGGCCATGATGCGGCCCACTTTTGTGATGAAAGCCGGCGTGACGTACCGGCAGGAATAACGCTTCGCTTGAGAATGAGGAATGAGGAATGAGGAATGAGGAATGAGGAATGAGGAATGAGGAATGAGGAAGTTCGGCCACAATGGCTCAATTCCCTATTCTTCATTCTTCATTAAAAAGCACTATAGAACGGTCGTGGCTGTTGCAGAACTCCCTAAACGGGTATTCACCACCTGTTTATTGGGTCATCAATTGCTCGAACAAGCCCCGAATGCCCCGTTCTGTTGCTCGGCGATGCGTGCACTTGGGCAGTTCTGCAACAGCCACGGTCCTTTAAGTAAGCTCAACCGCAACCTGACTGGTGGGCAGTGGCGTATGCAGCGGCTTAGCTCTCCCTATTCCATTTATGAAAAAGCCGGATATAAACGCCCTCGTATTACAATTTTTACAACATAAGTTGACGCTGGCCCTGGCCGAGAGCTGCACTTGTGGGCTGGTGGCAGCCCAATTGGCGCCAGCCACGGGCGTGAGCGAGGTGCTGCTGGGCTCGGTGGTCACGTACCACATCGAAGCCAAGCAGAAGCTGCTGGGCGTGAAGAAAGAAACGCTGGCCACGTATTCGGCCGAAAGCCAGCAAACGACCAACGAAATGGCGCTGGGCCTGCACCGCGCCCTGCCCAACGCCGATGTGTGCGTGGCCGTGACCGGCCTGTGCGGCCCGGGCGCTTCGGAAACGCCCGATAAGCCGGTGGGCACCATGTTCTTCACCATTCTGGTGGAAGGCCATGCCTACGAATACCGCGAGCAATTTGAGGGCAACGCCGACAAGCTGCGCGAGCAGGCCGCCAACTTTATTTACGACAAGCTGGCCGACCTGCTGGCCCGGCGGCAGGCCATGGCCGGCGCCACACAGCCCAGCAAAAAACACCTGGCCGACCAAGCCGCGGTGCGCTCAAATTAGTGCACGGCCGCCTGGCGGTAGAGGGTCGTGACTCGGTACAGCCCCGTTTTGCGGTCGAAGTCGGAGAGGCTTTGGTCGAAACGCAACTGGCCCAGAGCGGCCACAAAGGTGGGGTTGCTAGCCTCGTACATCTCGCGCAGATAATGCACCGTGAGTGGAAAAACCAGCCCCTTGAGGCCGCGGCTGAAGAAGTAGCGGGGCGCGCTAAGTGGCTGCGCGCCTTTTGCCAGCCCAATAGTGTCGGCGTACACGCAGAGCGTATCGGCGTACAGAAGCTGGTATTCTTCGCCTCGGAAGAACCGGAAAGTGCGGCCCTTGCCAGACACATAGCCCCACACGCTGTCGGGCGCCATGCGCACCTTCTGAGTACTGGCGCCCTGCTGCACTTCTACCACCAGCAGGCCGCGTTTGTCGGGGTAAAAGGCGTTGGTGCCGGCCGGCTGGGGCAGGCGCCGGTGGTAGGCCTCGGCGGTGCGGTAGGCTCCCGGTGGTATGGGGTGCAGTTGGGCTAAAGCTGGCCGGGCCAGCAGCAACAGAAGCGAGAAAAAGAAGCGGGCAGCTTTCATGGCGAATCCTTAGCCGGCGGCTACTGTTTGGGAGAATCTACCTGGCCTGCGGGCCTGTAGCCGACCCAACAAAGTGCGCGCCCGGTGAATATGACGGCAATTACCGAACTTTGGGCAGGGCCAGTCCCCCTAGCCCGGTAATCTTTTATTTTCCATGAAAAAAACCCTTTTGCCGCTGCTGCTTGCGGCCCTCATGCTTGCCCACGGCACCGCCGGCGCCTGGGGTTTCTTCGGCCACCGCACCATTACGCAGGTGGCGGTGTACGAGCTGCCCGCGGCCATGCAGGCCTTCTACTACCGGCACATGGCCGAGCTGGTGCGCCAAAGCACCGCGCCCGATGAGCGCCGCAACGACGACCCCACCGAAGCGCCCAAGCACTTCATCGATATGGACCACTACTCCGAGGAAAACCCCTTCGGCAAAGTGCCCAAGCAGTATGACAAAGCGGTGGAGAAATTCTCGGCCGATACGCTCAAGAAGTACGGCACCGTGCCGTGGGTGGTGCTGGAAACCAAGAACAACCTCACCGAAGCCTTCCGGCAGCGCGACACGCTGGCCATCATCAAGTACTCGGCCGAGTTGAGCCACTACGTGGGCGACGCCTTTGTGCCGCTGCATACCACCATCAACTACGACGGCCAGCTCACCGACCAAAAGGGCCTGCACAGCCTCTGGGAAAGCCAGCTGCCCGAGCGGTTCATCGCCGACTACAAGCTGAACGGCGAGCCCGCCAAGTACGTCAAGAACCCGCTCGATGCCATCTGGGGCGTGCTGCAGCAGAGCTACGGCTTCCTGGGCGAAACCTTTGACCGGGCCACCAAGATTGAGAAAACCATGAAGCCCGACGTTCGCTTCACGTTCTCGCACCGCTACGGCAAAACCACGCGGCGCTACTCCGATGCCTTTGCCGATGCCTACGAGAAGGAAGTGGGCGGCATGGTGGATTTTCGCCTCAAAGGCGCCCCGAACATGGTGTCGTCGCTCTGGCTCACCGCGTGGGAAGACGGCGGCAAGCCCAACCTCAACGAGCTGATGCACCCGCCCAAGCTCACCAAGGAAGAAAAGGAAAAGCTCGCCACCGAGCTCACCGCCTGGAAGAAGAACACCCTCGGCCAGGACCAGCTGCTGCTGGCCCAGCAAAAGGCCAAAAAGGTGGAAGTAGTCGACGAAATCAAGCCGGCCAAGGACATGGGCCAAGCGCCCGCCCCTGCCGCAGAAGCAGCCCCCGTGCCCGCTTCGCCCGACACCGTTCCGGTTTCGGCCGACAAAATCAAGGTAAAAGTCAAAGGCAAGGACGGCACCGAAAAAATCAAGCAGAAGGCCGAGGGCCCGCAGTAAGCCCTCCCCTTTCCAGTTCCACAAAAAGCCCCTGCAGCGCTGCGGGGGCTTTTGTGTGCCATAGCGTAACCGTGCCCGGCGAGTGGCGTTATCTTTCTTGCCCGGGCCATCGGGCTTACTCGTGCTTCGTATGCTTCTTCCTCGCTTTTGCTTGCCCGTGGGGCTGGCGCTGCTCATCGGGCTGGCAGCCTGCAACCAGGCGCCGCCTGCCACCGAGCCCACCAAGAAGGCGCCCGTCGTGCCCGGCCCCGACCTGGCCACCCTCACCGACAGCACCGCGCCCGCTGCCCTGCTGGCCTACGGCCGCCAGTACCCCGGCTCCGAAGTGATGATAAAGACGCGCCTGGGCAACATCCGGGTGAAGCTGTACGACGACACGCCCATTCACAAGGCCAATTTCCTGCTGCTGGCCCGCAAGGGCGTGTTCGACGAAACCATGTTCAACCGCGTGGTGAAGGACTTTGCCGTGCAGGGCGGCCAGACCTACGGCGCCCGCACCATCCGGCTGAAGCGCTACCGCCTGCCCCCCGAAATCCGGCCCGAGCACTTCCACAAGAAAGGCGCCCTGGGCATGGCCCGCTACGACGATGAAAAGAACCCCGGCCGCCTGTCGTCGAACACCGACTTCTACTTTGTGGTGGGCGAAAAGCTCGCGCCCAACCAGTCGCAGGCCATGGCCGGCCGCAAGCTCACCCCGGCCCAGGTAAAAGCCTACGCCACCGTGGGTGGCGTGCCCTCGCTCGACGGCCAGTACACCGTATTTGGCGAAGTAATCGAGGGCCAGGACGTAGTGGATAAAATCGCTAACGAACCCGTGGAATCGGATAAGTGGCCCGTTACCGACATTCCCATCAAAGTAGAAGTATTGAAATAAAGCCCCAGCTTAGCCGTCACAAAAAAGGCCTGTTCCGTAGCGGAACAGGCCTTTTTTGTATAGACAATATACTTCGTTAGTTAGCGCTCAGCCAGCGGGTGGCCTCGCCTTCGTCGGCAAACATGCGGGTGATGAAAGCCCGCTCGGGCGCCATCATGTAGTCGACGTATTCTTTCTGCTCCGGGTCGTTGATGAATCGGTCGACAATGTACGTGGAAGTGAGCACGGCCAAATGCAGCCGCTGGGGCAGCAGCCGCGTCGCTGCTTCGGGATAGAATACCGTGCTGGCCCAGGCGCTCATGGCCGGGTCGGCGCCTTCGCGGCGGCGTACGTCGAGCAGCCAGCGGGCGCAGCCAAACTGTTCGGCCATCGCGAGCATGGCCTGGTAATCGGCTTGCAAAACAGCCAGTTCAGCATCGTGATGCCAGCGCACAATCAGAACACCCAAATCTGGCCGGTGGATGATGGAGCGCGAGGCGTATTCAGAAGTTTCAAGCATTACGCCAAAGCAACAAAGAAAATACCAGCTATGGGTTGGATGGTAGTTATTGGCAGTAACCGGCTGCAGCGCAAAGGTGTTTAAAACAGCTCAACTAATTCGGCGTAGTAAAAGTAAGGCCCCGGTTTTCTAAGTCGTTTATCGCGCAGCCTGCTTAGCGGCGGCCGAAGTGGTAACGCAGGCCCAGGGCCGAGGAAGTGGTCAATTGCTGAAAGCTGCGGATGTCGGTGTTCACGGTGCTAGTGTACAGCAGTTCGAAGCGCGGGCTGAGCTGGTAGCGCACGCTGGCGCCGGCGGTGAGCAGGTAGCGGTTGTTGCTCGAGCTTCGGTCGAATTCCACGGAGCCGGTGGGCTGGTCGTAGTCGGGGTAAAACCCGGTGCCCCGGAACGTGTGGCGCTCCAGTGTCATGCCGCCCAACACGTCGAACTGCAGCCGGTGGGCCGGGTTGCGCGTGAGGGTGTAGCGGCCCAGGACCGACACCGACAAGTTCGTGTTGCGGTAATCGTTGGCATAGGCCCGGGAGCTACCGTTGTACAAGATGGTTCCCTCACTATTGCCCGAGGCGGCGCGGTACGCAACTCCTACCTGCACCGCCAGCCGGGGGCGCAATTGGTAGCCCAACGTGGCCTGCAAGGGCAAGCCAAACCCGGTGCCCGAATGGTTGCCTAGCGGCAGGAAATAACTGCTGTAGGCCGCTAAATCCCCATACAGCCGATACGCCGGCTTGGGCTCAAGGTCCGCATTTTGGGCACGGCCCATGAGGGACACGCTTAGCAAAAGCCCACAGAAGGCAAATCGAGAAGTTGGCATTAGCTAGTAGAGTAAATGTGAAGTATAGGCAACTACTAATAGAAGAATCTCTGGCGCAGCAAATCGTTGCATCAGTAGAAAAACTACCCGCCCTCTACTGGCGGCCCATTATCAAGGTGCAGCCCTGTGCTGTTGCAGTTGGCTCAATTAGCTGCAATTGCTGCATCCAGGAGCCACGCTTACCAGAACGCGGCAGCAGCTGAGGTGCCACTTTTCAGCCCAATCCGGAGTACCCTTACGGTTCTGTTTAGCCCAACGGAATGCCCCGCCAAAGCAACTCATTGGGTTAGCTACGAAGCCTCAAGGTCCATAAACACTTCCAGCAGCGGGGCTAAGCTGCTGGCGTGATTTGGAGCTGCTTTCATGCGGTGCACAAAGCGGTTGTAATCGGCCGAGTCCATGGTCCGAAACCGCATCGACCAGTCGGCAAAGGCGCGTTCCGGCACGGGCCCGTCGGCCAGTTTGGTTACTCCCCGGTGTCGAATATCTGTTTCGATGGTGCCAAACAGGGCGTGCACCGTTTCGGCATCCCCTTCCAGCACTTGCATAATGTGGCCCTCGCTGTAGAGCAGCAC
Source organism: Hymenobacter plasmatis (assembly GCF_020711255.1). Taxonomy (GTDB): domain Bacteria; phylum Bacteroidota; class Bacteroidia; order Cytophagales; family Hymenobacteraceae; genus Hymenobacter. Next base: position 50,416 of record NZ_JAJFAW010000003.1, on the reverse strand, counting down.
CCCGGTCACGCCCCAGCGGGCATTATTTACGCGCCACCGAACCAGCAACCGGCCCAATTCTGCTTCGGTAAGCGGAAGACTGGCCGTGCTGGTATAGACGAGGTAATGCATGCCGGGCAATAGAGGTATTCCCGCCAAAGCTAAATATTCCGGTCGAAAAGCACAACCAGAACGGTATTTGGCACCATTTGCCAATAAAAAGGCCCGCTTCCAACGGAAGCGGGCCTTCTTCTATCAGGAGGGAGAACAATTTCTCACTCTTGATTCAATTTACACCACACAAATAGCTTACCAAATTTTGGCGCGGGCGGCACCGGAGCGCACCATCTTGTCGCCGTCCTTGCAGCCGAAGGCCTTTTGGAACTCGGGCATGTTCTGCAACGGGCCGTTGATTCGAAACTGGTCTGGGGCATGCGGGTCGGTCTGCACTTGCTGGCGCGCGGCTTCAGGGCGCTGAACCGAGCGCCATACTTGGGCCCAACCGATGAAGAAGCGCTGCTCGGGCGTGAAGCCGTCGATGGTTTTGCCGGCCTTGGCCTGGGGCGTCTTCATGAAAGCCGCGTAGGCAATGGTGAGGCCGCCGAGGTCAGCCAGGTTCTCGCCCATGGTCAGCTTGCCATTCACGTGCACCGAGTCCACCACGAAAGCATCGAACTGCTTGCCTACTACGTCGGCCTTGGTTACGAATTTATCGCCGTCCTCTTTGGTCCACCAGTCGCGCAGGTTGCCCTGCGAGTCCACCTTGCGGCCCTGGTCGTCGAAGCCGTGGGTCATTTCGTGGCCAATCACGGAACCGATGGCGCCGTAGTTTACCGCGTCGTCGGCTTTGGGGTCGAAGAGCGGCGGCTGCAGAATGCCCGCGGGGAACACAATCTCGTTCATCGGCGGGTTGTAGTAGGCGTTCACCGTGGGCGGGGTCATGCCCCACTCGGTGCGGTCAACCGACTGGCCAAATTTGCTGTAGTTGTCTTTAACAGCCCACTCCGAAGCAGCAAACGCGTTGTTGAGGGCGCTTTCGCGGCTGATGGTCAGCTTGGAGTAGTCCTTCCATTTGTCGGGGTAGCCGATTTTCACGGTAAAGGCATTAAGTTTCTTCAGCGCCTCGGCCTTGGTGGCCGCGCTCATCCACTCCGTGGCCATAATGCGCTCGGCGTAGGCCACGCGCATGTTTTCAATCATTTGCTTGACGCGGGCTTTGGCAGCGGGCGAAAAAGCTTCGTCCACATACAGCTGGCCAAAGGCTTCGCCCAGGGTGCCATCGGTGGCGGCCAGGGCGCGCTTCCAGCGGGGCTGCCGCTGCTTGGCGCCGGTCTGGACCTGGGTGTAGCGGAAGGCTTCGTCGCCGTACGCCTTGGGCAGAGCCGCCGTAGCGGACGAAACGAGCCGCCAGCGCAGGTACTGCTTCTGGTCGGCCAGGGGCTCCTCTTTCAGCATGGCGCTCACCTCCTTCAGAAACTCGGGCTGGCCCACAATGATTTCCTTGGCTCCGTCCAGGCCGGCTTGCTTTAAGCGCAAGGGCAGGTTGAGGTTGGGGAAATCGGCCGCGGCTTGGTCCACGGTCATCTTGTTGTAGTTTTTCTCGGCGTCGCGCAGGGCGAGACGCTCCCGGCTGGCTTTGGCCAAGCGGGCTTCGAGGCGAAAAATGGCCGCCGCGTTTTTCTCGGCCGTGGCCTGGTCGTCGCCGAGCAGCTTGAACACGTTCACCTGGTACTGCTGGTAGGCGGCGCGCAGGGCCTTGGACCGGGCATCGTCCTTGGTATAATTGTCGCGGTCGGGCAAGCCCAGGCCGCCTTGGCGCAGCTGCACGGCATAGACGCTGCTATTCTTGCTGTCCTGACCCACGCCGAAGTTGTACCAACCCTTGGCCGTTACCCGGGGGTCGGCCAGGTACGCTTGGATACCGGCCAGGTCCTGAATGGCATTAATTCTGTCCAGCCGGGGCTGCAGGTACTTAAGGCCGGCTTTTTCAATGGCCATGCTGTCCATGGCGGCGGCGTAGAAGTCGCCCACTTTTTGCAGGTTCGAGCCCGGCTTGGCCGTGCGGTCGGCGGCTGCTTTGTCCACAATGCGGCGCAGGATATCCTGGTTGCCATTGTACAGTATGCTGAGCGTCCCCCAGCTCGATTCAGCGGCCGGGATGGATGTTTTCTTCAACCAAGAGCCCGAGGCGAACTGCACGAAGTTGTCGCAGGGCGACACCGAGCGGTCCATATCGGCCAGCGCAAAGCCCGAGCTAGTGGGGGCCGGCACGGTGGTCTTCTGCTTGCCAGCGCTGCTGGACTTGGTTTTAATCTTGGTTTGGGCCTGAGCCGAGCTGGCCGCCAGCCCCAGCACGGCAGCCGAAAGGGCCGCGTACCGAGCGAGATAGTGATGCTTCATGAAAAGTAAAAACGGGGTGAAGTAAAAACGGAGTGGGAAACAATTTCCAGCAAAGTATGGCATTGCGGCTGGACCGCGGCAGAGGCCAAAACAGACAGGAGGACTGCGGAATAACCAGCTGGCTATTTCGCAGTCCTCCTGTCTGTTTTGGGCTACTCAGGAAGCGGCACGCTTACCAGATTTTGGCGCGGGTTGTGGCAGGACGCACCATTTTGTCGCCGTCCTTGCAGCCGAAGGCCTTGTGGAACTCTGGGAAGTTCTGCAGCGGCCCAATGGTGCGGAACTGACCAGGCGAGTGCGGGTCAGTTTGCACCAGCTGGCGGGTGGTTTCGGGGCGCTGGTTGATGCGCCAGATTTGCGCCCAGCTCAGGAAGAAGCGCTGCTCGGGCGTGAAACCATCGATGGTTTTACCGGCTTTGGCCTGGGGAGTTTTCATGAAGGCCGCGTAAGCAATGGTCAAACCGCCGAGGTCGGCCAGGTTTTCGCCCATGGTCAGCTTGCCGTTGACATGCACCGAGTCCAGGGGCGTGAAGGCGTCGTACTGCTTGCCCACCACATCGGCTTTGGCCATGAACTTCTCGCCGTCTTCCTTGGTCCACCAGTCGCGCAGGTTGCCCTGCGAGTCCACCTTGCGGCCCTGGTCGTCGAAGCCGTGGGTCATTTCGTGGCCAATCACGGCGCCGATGCCGCCGTAGTTCACCGCGTCGTCCGCCTTGGGGTCGTAGAACGGGGGCTGCAAAATGCCGGCCGGGAACACAATCTCGTTCAAGCTAGCATTGTAGTAGGCGTTCACCGTGGGCGGGGTCATGCCCCACACGCTGCGGTCGACGGGCTGGCCGTATTTGCTCAGGTTGTCGTTGGTGTTGAACTCTGCCACTGCAAACAAGTTATTCAGGGCGCTTTCGCGGCTGATGGTCAGCTTGGAGTAGTCCTTCCACTTGTCGGGGTAGCCAATCTTCACCACGAAGGCGTTGAGCTTCTTGAGGGCTTCGGCCTTGGTGGCCGCGCTCATCCACTCCGTGGCCATAATGCGCTCGGCGTAGGCCACGCGCATGTTTTCCACCATTTGCTTCGCACGGGCTTTAGCGGCCGGGCTAAAATCCTGATCCACGTACAACTGGCCGAATGCTTCGCCCAGAGCACCGTCGGTGGCCGCAAAGGCACGCTTCCAGCGAGCCTGTGGCTGCTTGGCACCGGTCAGCACTTGCGTGAAGCGGAAGTCCTCGTCCACAAAGGCCTTTGGCAAGGCCGCCGTCACGCCTTCCACCAGGTGCCAGCGCAGGTACTGCTTCTGGTCGGCCACGGGCTCCTCCTTAATCATGGCATTGGCCTCCTTCAAGTAGTCGGGCTGGCCCACAATGATTTCCTTGGCTCCGCTCAAGCCGCTTTCTTTTAAGCGTTGCGGAATGTCGAGGTTGGGGAATTCGGTGGCCACCTGGGCCACGGTCATTTTGTTGTAGTTCTTGTCGCGGTCGCGGAGTGCCACCCGGTCGCGGCTGGCTTTGGCCATGCGCGTCTCGATACGCGTCACGGCATCCGCGTTTTTCTCGGCCGTGGTCTGGTCATCGCCCAGCAGCTTGAATGTGTTGATTTGGTAGGTACGGTAGGCCGCGCGAATGGCTTTCGAGCGGGCGTCGTCCTTCAGGTAATAGTCGCGGTCGGCCAGCGTCAGGCCGCCCTGCCGCATCTGCACGGCATACACGCTGCTGTTCTTGGGGTCCTGCCCTACGCTGAGGCCATACCAGCCTTTGCCGTAGTTTTTGGGGTCGGCCAAGTATCGCTGAATGCCAGCCACGTCTTGGATGGCGCTAATCTTATCCAGACGGGGCTGCAGGTACTTCAGGCCCGCGCGCTCCACGGCCATGCTGTCCATGGCAGCGGCGTAGAAGTCGCCCACTTTCTGCGAATTCGAGCCGGGCTTGGCGGTGCGGTCGGCGGCTACTTTCTCCAGAATGCCCCGGGCCACGTCGCGGTTGCGGTTACGAAGCTGGTTGAACCCGCCCCAGCCGGTTTCAGACGCGGGAATGGGGTTGTTCTTCATCCAGTTGCCGTTGGCAAACCGGTAGAAGTCGTCGCAGGGCTCTACCGTACGGTCGAGGTTGGCGAGCGTGATGCCCACTCCCGATTGGCCAGTGGTGGAAACCGTTACTTTTTCCTTGCCCGCGCTGGACTTGGTTTTAATCTTGGTTTGGGCCTGGGCCGTGCCGGCTACCAAGCCCAGCACTGCGGCCGAAAGGGCCGCACGCCGCACAAAAGAGAATTGATGCATAATGGGATTAAGAAGGAAAAGGGCAAAACGTTACGAACTGCAAGATACAACGGCGTTTCGACGTTGTAAAAATTCAAAAAAGAAAAAGGAAGAACACTAGATTAGCAATTGAGCTAAAATCCAGTATTCTTCCTTTTTGCTTGGGTATTAGGTGCTGGCGGGGCTTACCATATTTTAGAACGGTCGGCCGCGGCGCGCATCATTTTGTTGCCGTCCTGGCAGCCGAAGGCTTTGTAGAACTCGGGCATGTTCATCAGCGGGCCATTGGTGCGGAATTGAGCTGGCGAGTGCGGGTCGGTCTGCACTTGCTGGCGCACGGCTTCGGGCCGGATGTTGGTCCGCCATACCTGGCCAAATGCCAGGAAGAAGCGCTGCTCGGGCGTGAAGCCGTCAATTTTGGCCTGGGCCTTGGCCTGAGGGGTCTTCTCGAATGCCTGGTAGGCAATGGTGAGGCCACCCAAGTCAGCGAGGTTTTCGCCCATGGTGAGCTTGCCGTTTACGTGCACCGAGTCGAGCGGCATAAAGGCGTCGTACTGCTTGCCCACGGCGTCGGCTTTGGCGTTGAATTTCTCCGCGTCTTCTTTCGTCCACCAGTCCTTCAGGTTGCCCTGGGCGTCATACTGCCGGCCCTGGTCATCGAAGCCGTGGGTCATTTCGTGGCCAATCACGGCACCGATGCCGCCGTAGTTCACCGCATCATCGGCTTTGGGGTCGAAGAAGGGCGGCTGCAAAATACCAGCTGGGAACACAATCTCGTTCTTCGCCGGGCTATAGTAGGCGTTCACCGTGGGCGGGGTCATGCCCCACTCGGTGCGGTCTATTGGCTTGCCAAAGTGGCTGGATTGGTCCTTCGTAGCCCACTCGCGGGCGGCCAGCAGGTTGTTGAGGTACGATTCGCGGCTGATGTTCAGGCCCGAATAATCCTTCCACTTGTCGGGGTAGCCGATTTTCACGGTGAAGGCGTTCAGCTTCTTGAGGGCTTCGGCCTTGGTGCCGGCGCTCATCCAGTCCGTGGCCTTGATGCGCTCGGCATAAGCCACGCGCAGGTTCTCAATCATCTGCTTGGCGCGAGCCTTGGCAGCTGGCGAGAAGGCCTTGTCGACGTAAAGCTGGCCGAAAGCAAAGCCCAGGGTGCGGTCCGTCGAGCTCAGCGCGCGCTTCCAGCGGGGCTGCTGCTGCTTGGCACCACTCACCACTTGCGAGAAGCGGAAGGATTCGTCGCCGAAGGCCTGGGGCAGGGCGGCTGTGAGGCTGGTTACCAGGTGCCAGCGCAGGTACTGCTTCTGGTCAGCAATGGGCTCCTCCTTAAGCATGGTGTTCACCTCTTTCAAGAAATCGGGCTGGCCCACGATTACCTCTTTGGCAGCGCCCAGGTCATTGCCCTTCAGTGAAAGCGGCAGAGCAAGATTCGGATAAGCGGCGTTGGCTTCGGCCACCGTCATCTTGTTGTAGTTGGCGTAGGGGTCGCGCAGTTCCACGCGGCCCTTGCTGGCTTTGGCCAAGCGCGTTTCGATGCGCTGCACGGCGGTGGCATTGGCCTTGGCCGTGGCAGCATCGTCGCCGAGCATCTTGAAGGTGTTCACCAGATACGTATCGTAGGCCGCGCGAATGGCTTTCGAGCGGGCATCGTCCTTCAGGTAGTTGTCACGGTCGGGCAGCGAGAGGCCACCCTGGCGCAGCTGCACGGCGTACTGGCTGCTTATTTTATCATCCTGGCCCACACCGGCGCCAAACCACACGTTGCCGGCCGGCGCCTTGGGGTCGGCCAGAAAACGCTGCATCTCGCCCAAGTCCTTGATGGCCGCAATGCGGTTCAGGTGCGGCTGCAGGTACTTTAGCCCAGCGGCTTCGATAGCGGCTGAGTCCATGGCCGAGGCGTAGAAGTCGCCCACTTTTTGGGCATTCGTCCCCTTGGCCGCTTTGGCGGCATTCTTGGCGGCATCGTTCAGGATAAGGCGCAGCGCGGCTTGGTTGTGGGCGGTCAGCTCATTCAAGGAGCCCCAGCGGGTTTCGGAAGCCGGAATGGGATTGTTTTTCATCCAGTTGCCCGAGGCGTAGTGGAAGAAGTCCTCGCAAGGCTTTACCGAAGGGTCGATGTTGGCGATGTTGATGCCGACACCTTTCTGGGGCGGCGTTGGCGCCGGTTTGGTGGTGGGCGGGCCGGCCGCAACGGTGGCAGCTAAACCGCCCAAGCCGAGTAAGGCAAGGCTAAGCCGCCGTTGAATAGAGGTTGAAATCATGAAGTAAATGTTGGGTTGGGAAATGATGCCGTGAAGTTACAGACACGTCACATTCATCATAGTTGCAGCTCAATATTAAATATTAGCACAGGGTTGAGCCAAAGGTTAAACCCAGTTTATCAGCTACTTGATTGGAATAATAACAACAACTCCCCTCCTTGCTAAGGAGGGGATGTTCGAGCCGCAGGCTCGGACGGGGGTGGTTGCAATCGTTGAACGATACACGAACGAAGTAAGCGCCAGTCGTTCGCCCATCGTGCAACGGCTCAACCACCCCAGCTCAACTGGGCAGTTGAGCGTCCCCTCCTTACTAAGGATGGGAGTATGGGTACTCCATGGCATTGCTACTGTTCGCTTAGGTGCGCATATCCCCCGTAACTTGCGCCAATGCCGCTTTACAACCGTCGCCCCGAGCTCCCACCCATTCTGCCTCCGGCCCCACTGGGCCTGGCCGACTTGCTCGGGCGGGTGCGCCAGGCGCTGCAGCAGCAGCTCGCCGATTCGTACTGGGTAGTGGCCGAAGTAGCCGAGATTACCGTGCCCCGGTTTGCGGGCGCGCATTGCTACCTCACGCTCACCGAGCAAACCACCGACAGCCGCGGCGTGCCCGTGAAGGCCCAAGCCCGCGCCACGCTCTGGAGCCAGCGCTATCAGCAGCTGGCCCCGGCATTTGAGCGGCACACCGGCCAGCCCCTGCGCCCCGGCCTGAAGCTGCTGCTGCGGGTGCAGGTGCGCTTTCACGAGCAATATGGCCTGAGCCTCGACGTGGTGGCCATCGACCCCAGCTATACCGTGGGCGAGCTGGCTTTGCTGCGGATGCGTACCCTGCGGCTGCTGGAAGAAAAAGGCCTGCTGGAGCGCCAGAAGCTGCTCACGCTGCCGCTGGCCCCGCAGCGACTGGCGGTAATTTCATCGCCCACAGCGGCGGGCTTCCAGGATTTTGTGCAGCAGCTGGACGAAGCGCCTTTTGACTTTGCCGTCACCCTATTTCCGGCCATGATGCAGGGCGACGAGGCCCCGGCCAGCATTCGGGCTGCGCTGGATGGCGTGCGCGCCCGCCGCAGCCAGTTCGATGCCGTGGTGCTTATCCGCGGCGGGGGCAGCCGCACCGATTTGCTGGCCTTTGATGAATATGGCCTGGCCGCTGCCGTGGGCGCGTTTCCCCTGCCCGTGCTCACCGGCATTGGGCACGAGCGCGACGAAGCCCTGGTGGACCTCACCGCCCACCGTTCCCTCAAAACCCCCACGGCTGTAGCTGCCTTCCTGGTCGAGCGCCTGGCCCGCCTCGAAGCGGCGCTGCTCGGGTACGGCGAGCAGGTGATTGCGCTGGCCCGGCGGCAGCTCAGCCAGCGCCACGCCCGCCTCGACCAGCTCAGTGGCCGCAGCCGCTTCGCCGCCCACCGGCAGGTAGACGCCGCTCGCGACGCCCTGCACCAGCGCGCCCGCCAGGCTGCCCAGGGCCCGCGCGAGCAGCTGCGGCAGCTGGGCCAGCACCTGGTCCGGTTCCGGCATCAGCTCCCGCGGGCCGCGCGCCGCGCCCTGGCCCGGGAGCAGCGCGGCCTGCGCCAGCGCGGGCGGGCGCTGCTTGGGCGCTTTATCCGCCACCACCGGCGGCGGCGCGAAGACGTATTGCGGCGGCGCTTCCGGCTGCAGCTGGCCCTGGAGCGGCACTTGCACCGCGCCGAGCTGCGCCTGTGTCAGTTAACAGTTATTAGTGAACGGTTAACAGTGAACCAGACGCCCGCCAAACCAACAACTGATAATCGCTAACTACTCACCGCTCACTGATAACTATTGACTGAAACATGACCTACCGCGAAGCCATCGAGGAACTGGAAACCATCCTCCGCGCCCTTGAAACCGATGCAGTGGACGTGGACGACCTCACCGCCCGCGTCGAACGTTCCGCGGAGCTGATTCGGCTCTGCCGCCACAAGCTGCGCCACGCCGAAGCATCGCTCGACCGCGTATTCGATACCCTCGATGAGGAAGATGAAGCCGACGAGCTGCCTGACGAAGAAGACGATGAGGAAGCCGACGACGAAGAACCAGAGGAAGAGGACGAGGACGAGCACGACGACCTGGCGGGCGGCCCGGGCCGGGGCTGGTAAGTATTCCTAAGCTGAAATATTATTTTTTAAAAACGGCAGTACCTTCGTCTTGCACATCCAATACAAACCCTTTTTTCTTACATTTTTTTCAGCAGTTTTTGCAGTAAGCCCAATAGCGTGAACGGTTAAAAAGTACTCGTTTCGCCGCTGAAGGACCCGGCGTGGCTGGTAAGCACGGGCCAGCTGCTCTACTCGGCCGTGACCATCAGCTCCTTTAGCTACGACACTATCACCAACGACAATAGCCAGTCAGTCTGGCGGCACCTGTTTATGGATGTAGGCGGCTTGACGTTTAACTTTTTCCTAACATTGGCTTTTTTACGCGCTAAATCACTGGAAATACGAGCTTCGAAGCCAGAAATTGCGCGCACTGACCTCTTTTTAAGCATTGAGCATGCCGTTCAAACATAGACTCTAACTAGCTGCTCTGTATACAGATGCGACGAAAAAACAGACTCCATTTTCAAATCAATTTGTAACCTGAACCGTCGTACGTGCGCTACACGGCTTCCCCTGGCCCTTTGCCGCTGCGCTAATAGGTTGTTTTAATCTTCTTTTGTGCTACCCACGCGTTGGGAGCCTTTACGTGACGGACTTTTTACCCTTGCTGCTACTCACTCCTACATTGCTCTTGCTGGTGCTTGGGCTGGTGTGGTTTGTGGTGCGCTACCAGCGAGCGCAGATGCGGCAACAGCAAGAGCTGGCCCAGATGCAGGAAGCCGCCCAACAACAGGCGCTGGCAGCGGCACTGGTAGCTCAGGAAGACGAACGCCAACGCATAGCGGGGGAACTCCACGATGGCGTGGGCACCATCCTGGCCCTGGCCAAGCTGCACCTGTTTGCCCCGGGCAGCCCGCCCGCGCCCGAAGCCAGCGCACTGATAGACCAGGCCGTGGCAGAGGTGCGTCGCATCTCGCGCAACCTGCAGCCGGCCACGCTCCAGCAGTTGGGCCTGGCCCAGGCGCTGCGGGCCCTGGTGCAGGCCGTGCCCACCGAAAGCGGCCCCGAAGTGCGCCTGGAGCAGGAAGGCCCCCTGGGGCGGCTCATCCCGCCCCACGAGCTGATGGTGTACCGCATAGCCCAGGAGCTGCTCACCAATGGGCTGGTGCACGCCGATGCCTCGCACATTTTGCTGCGCGTGGCCGCGGTGCCCGGCCTGCTCACCCTCACCTACTCCGACGACGGCCAGGGCTTTGATTTGGCCGCCCTGGAGGAGCTGCCCCCGCCCGGCCCCCACGGCCAGCCCGTGGGCATGGGCCTTATCAACCTGCGCAGCCGCGTGGCCGTGCTCGGCGGCCAGCTTCACTATCATTCTGAGCCCGGCGTGGGTACCCGCGTCGAGGCTGTTTTACCGGTTACGCTACTGCCAGCCGGCACGCCCAGCCCCACTTTTACTTTAAACTCATGACCTTCAACAACGCTCCCGCGGCCGGTGCGGTCCCCGTGCGGCTGGCCATCGTCGACGACCATATCCTGTTTCGCAAGGGCCTCCGGGCGTTGCTGAGCGGCTACGCGGGCATCGAAGTGGTGTGCGAAGCCGGCAATGGCCAGGAGCTGCTCGAGCTCCTGGACCAGGGCAGCAGCCCCAACGTGGTGCTGATGGACATGCAAATGCCCATCCTTGACGGCCTGCAAACCACCCGGCTGCTGCGCACCCAGTTCCCGGCGGTGCGGGTGGTCATCATTTCCATGCACGACGACCCGTCGCTGGTGAGCACCGTGCTGGCCGAGGGTGCCCACAGCTACCTGGTGAAAAACACCTCGCCCGAAGAAATGCGCAGCGCCGTGCTTGCCGCCGCGGCCGCTGGCAAAAGAGACTAGGGAGTGACTGAGTAACTGAGTGGCGAAAAATTGCTGCGGCCTTTCTCTTCTTCCCTCCTACAACCCTTCTCTTAATAATAAGCCCCGCTTTCTGGCTAGCAGAAAGCGGGGCTTATTATTAAGAGAAGGGTTGTTTCGTATTCTTAACCCTACAGGGTGGCCGAAAGTCCCACGGTGAAGGTGCGGCCGCGGTTGAAGAAAGCTTGCAACAGGTCGAGGCTGCCGGTGTTGGAAGCGGCGCGGTTCGACACGTCGGTGAAGTAGAACTCGTTGAGCACGTTGAGCACGGAGGCTTTCACGCCAAAGCGGACTTTTTCGTTAATCAGGGGCTTGAAATCGTAGCCCATGTGAATGTCCAGGTTGCGCGACGTGGGCAGGCGGTAGGAGTCGGTGCTGGTGGCCTGGTCGCGGATAGTTTCCGGGTTGAAGGCGGCGTAGTACTTCGTGAAAATCAGGTAAGAGGGACGGATGTAGGCGCCGCGGAACGGCTCGTAGCGCAGCCCAATCTGGAACTGGTTTTGGGCGGCGTCGCCCACGTGCACGCCGTCGAGGTACACGGGCACGTCGACTTCGCTGGTGGCGGGCGAGCCGTCTTCGAAGGTCTGGTTCAGCAAGCCCTTGCCCGTCCAGCGCCAGTCGCCGAGCGAGATGGCGGAGTTGAGCTGAAGCCGGCGGCTGATTTCCTGGGCCACGCTCAGCTCCACGCCGGTGTGGCGGGCATTCACGTTGCGCACGTTGCTGTAGATGGCGTCGCCGGTGGCCGTAGAAAAGGAGGTCGTCGTCTTATTAGCCCACAGCGTGTAGTACGCGTTAAGGGTCACTTTCAGGGTGGGGTAGCTGATGCCGTAGCCGATTTCGGCGCTCGAAATGCCTTCAGGCTTCACGTTGTCGTACTTGCGGCCGGAGTTGTTGTAGAGCAGGTTGAAGAATGGCACCTTGCTGTTGTAGCCAATATTGGCGAAGATGTTGTCGTGCTCGGTGAGGTTGTAGTTGGCGCCGGCCTTCACGCTGTAGCCGTTGAACCGCGTCCAGTCGGTTTCCACCGGGCTGCCATCGGCCTGTTGCTTCTGGAAGTAGTCGATGCGCTTGTACGACACCCGCGAGAGCGTGCCGCTGACCACGGCCGACAGCAGCGGCGTCTTGTACTCGAGCTGCGAGTAGCCGCCCACCCACTGGGTTTTGCCGTCGTAATTGTAGCCCAATTTGTCGCCGACGTGCAGGCGGGTGCTGGCGTCGGTGTTCAGGTTGCGCCCGCCGCTGGCCGCCACGGTGTAGTCGCCCCCGAGCAGGTCGCGCACTTCGCGGTAGTGCAGGCCGGTGTAGTTGCGGCCGTCAAGGCCCGCCGACAGCGTGAACTTGTCGTTAATCAGGTAGTCGGCGCCTATTACAGAGCCGTACCAGCGGTGGCTGTTCACGGCATTGACGAGAATCTCGGACGACTTGCGCTGGCCGTCGGTGCCCACGGCGCGGTAGTTGTTGTCGTAAATCTTCTGAAAATCGGTCTGCCCGGTGTTGGGGTCCACCACCGTGTTGGTGGTGGAAGTGCCGGTGAGCGTGCTGGAGCCGCCGCCGGTACCATAAGAGGCGTACAGCACCGTGGATATAAACAGCTTTTCGTTCACCTGCCACATGTCGTTGAAATTAATCTGGGGCTTGTGGTAGAAGTTGGTGCGCTCGTTGAGGACCTCCTGGCCGTGGCTGATTTTCTGGCCATTTCCGTCCAGCGTGTAGCGGTCGAGCGTGCCCCAATACGGATTGTACTGAAAGCCGCGGTCGCCGTTTTTGTCCAGCCGGCCTTCGCTAACGCCGATTTCGCGGGCCTTGGCGTAGGAATACGTGCTTACGAAGCTCGGAAAAGAGCGCTGCCCATGCTGCTGCGGCGAGCCCAGGCCCGTGAGCGACAAGCTATGCTTGCCGGCGCGCTTGCTGACGGTGCCGAAATACGTCCAGGCGTCGTCAAACGTCTTGTCGACCCAGCCGTCGGAGGTGCGGCGCGAGCCGTAGAAAGTGAAGGCCCAGTCGCCCTTGAGCTGGCCGGAGCTGAGCAGCAGCGAGGCTTTGCGGTAATTGTTTGAGCCGGTTTCGAGGCGGGCCAGCACCGAGCGCTTGTCGTCGAAGCCTTTGGTGAGCACGTTGATGGTGCCGCCCACCGAGGGCACGGCAATCTTGGAAGCCGACAGCCCCCGCTGCACCTGCAAGGATTTGGTCACGTCGCCAAGGTCCCAGTTGGACCAGAACACGTTGCCGTTTTCCATGTCGTTCACGGGCACGCCGTTGATGAGCACGGCCACGTTGCGCTGGTCGAAACCGCGCACGTTGATGCGGGAGTCGCCGGTGCCGCCCCCGCTCTGGGTGGCGTACACGCCGGGCGTCTCGTTGAGAATCATCGGCAGGTCGCGGTTCGAGAGGGTCTCGCGCAGCTTCACTTCGTTCACGGCCGAAAAGGCCACCGGCGTTTGGCGCTCCTGGGCCTGGGAGGCCACCACCTGCACCTCGCCCAGGCTGGCATTATCAGAAGCCAGGGCAAACGAAACCACCACGCTTTGCGTCGTGATTTTTACCACCTGGGTCGACGGCTTATACCCCACAAAGCTGGCCTGCACGGTGTAGGAGCCAGCAGCCAAGCCGGGAATTTTGTAAGCCCCATCGGTGTCGGCCCCACCGCCGGTGTTCTGGCCATTGCCGGTTACTTGCACGGTGGCGCCGGGCAGGGTTTCGCCGGTCACTTTATCGAGCACCCGCCCCCGGATGGAAAACGTGCTCTGGGCCACGGCCGGCAGCGTAAGCAGAACAGCAAAAAGTACAGTAAAAAAGTGCTTCATACCTAATAAAAGAGTCCCGGCACAGTCCGGGGACAACAAATATACAGCCTTACTACTGACGAGCATGGCGTTGGGATTGGGCGAACAAATGCAATATTTGACTAATGAAAATTAGCCGCCCTCTGCCCCTCTACTATCTAATTCTGGCCACGCTATTGATGGCCTTCCCTACTACCAGCCACGCCCAGGTGTATTATGTCGAATTGGGTAAGGCGCGCCTGAATCTGCTGGCCCGAGCGGTGTATGTGGAGCAGGTATTGGATGCCCGCCCCAACCGCGCCGGCATCGGCACGGTGCTCCGGGGAATGGCCAACATTCCGCAAAAAGCCGACCTGCGCCCCAGCGTGGCCCAGGCCCTCACTACCTGGCTGCAAGGCCAGACACCGGCCCGCCCTACCGACCATCCCATTGCGCTGGTGGTGCGGGAGCTGCAGCTAGGAGAAGAAATAACCGTGTTCTCGGAAAAGGCCCACCTCGATTTGGCCGTTGACGTGTACGCCCATCAGCCCGATGGCTACCACTACGTGCTCAGCGCCGCCGAGCGGGTAGAAAGCAAGGGCACCGAAACCACCGCCGACCACCCCAACAATCTGGCCCTGGCTCTGCAGCGCTGCCTGGCGCAGTGCGAGTCCATCAATTGGGATAAGCTACCAGCCCAACCCGCGCGCACCCAGGCCGAACTCGAACAGTTGGGCCACGCCCCGGCGCCGGTGCTGACGTACGCCATCCTCACCGATTCGGTGCGGCCCAAGGGCTACTACCCCACTTTCCTGGCCTTCCGCAACAACCAGCCCGTGACCGAGCCCGCGCTGAGCGTGGAAGCCACGCCCCGCACCGCCAAGGGCTGGGAAGGCACCCAGGAAGTGGTGCCCGCGCTGGCGGCTGGCGCCCCCAAAGACGCCCTGCGCAAAGTATGGGGCTTTTCGGATGGCCAGCAGCTCTACATCCTGCACAACCGGCACTACCTGCCGCTCACGCGGGCGGGCAATTCGTTTCGCTTTGTGGGCTTCACCGCAGCCGACCCCGGCACGGTGAGTACGGCCGGCTACCTGGGCGGCCCGCTGGGCGGCGCCATCGCGGCCGCGGCCACCGCGGGCAAGCCCGGCGACTTCACCTTGAATATGGTAACGGGCGCGGTGTCGCCGTTTGCCGATGCGGGCACGGTGGCCACGGCCGACACAGCCACCATTTGCCTCTACCGCCGCGCCAGCGCCCTCCCGGGGGCGGTGCGCGTGCTGCTCAACGGGGCCGTAGTCGCGGAGCTAGGCGAGCACCAGTTTGCATTCATTCCTTACACCGACAAGCTACGGGAAGCCAGCTTTTGCTTGCAGGAAGCCACGGGCCGGTGCGTGTCGTTTATCCCAGCCTTTGGCCGCACTTCCTACGTCGAAATTGCCCGCAACTTCACCGACCCCGCCAAGGCCCCTCTCGAAAAGGTAGACGAGAAAAAGGGCGTGTTTGACTTGCGCGTAATTCGGGCGCGCAACAAAACCGCGCAGTAGAGCCGGCTGTGTTAGCTCAACTGCTAGGCCACGCCACTTCTGGGCAAAATCCGGCTTTCTGTGAGCGTCTTCATGCGCCTTTGGTTAGCCCACCTAAGCAGGTCCACATCCTGCATCATTATCAATTCCCTTTTCTTCGTTCTGTGCTCCCTTCTCTACCGTCTCTCCTGCTGCAGCGGGTATCACCTCTGCTGCTCGCACTGCTATTGGCTTACGCTGTCGCCCAGCCCAGTTGGGCTCAAACGGCTTCTCAACAACGCAGCAAGGCCTACTATTTGGATGTAAGCGCGCAGCCGCTAAGCGTGCCGGGGCGCACCGTGTATGTGGAGCAGGTGCTGGATGGCCGGGTGGGCCACCCTGCCATTGGCCTGATATACCGGGGGATTTACGACCAGAGAGCGCCGGTGATTTTCCGGCAAAGCCTGGAAACTGAGCTGACGACCTGGCTGCAGCAGCAACTCCCCCGCCAGCCCAACGACCATGCCGTGGTGCTCTGCATCCGGCAGTTGCAGGTGAGTGAGGTGGTAGAATGGCGCACCGCGCAGGCGGTATCTACCGCCGATGTCGTGGCCGACGTGTATGCCCACCTGCCCGACGGCTACCATTTCGTGCGCACGGTGGCTGACAATATCGACCAAGCCGGAATCAATAAGAATAAGGACCATGCTTTTCACACGGCCCTGGTGCTGCAAAACTGCCTGCGGCAACTCGCTGGCATCGACTGGGCGCTGGTAGCACAGTGGCCCGTGCGCACCCTGGCTCAACTGCCCACGGATAAGCCCCCCGTGGCCAACAAGCCCGCCATCTTCCGGGTGGCGGCGCCCCGAGCCGGTGTTTACCACACCTTCGACCAATTCCTGGCGAATCGGCCCGATACGCTCACGTCGTTGCGCATCGATACACTGGGGACGAGCTCAATATCCTCACTCCTGAACGGCAACATGCCGAAAGGCCCGGAATCGGAATGGAAAAGCACCACACTGCTCAAGGCCAAGGCGCGCACCGCCAGTGGCGACCGGCTGCCGCCAAGCGAGGTTTGGGGATTTTCGGATGGGCGCCAAGTGTACGTGCGTCAGCTTAACTATTACCGCCCGCTCACCCGGCAAAGCGACTTCTACACCTTTGTGGGAGCTGCGCCGCTAGACGTAACCGCCGAAAACGAGCGAATTCGGAATAATGCCATGAGCAACTTGACCGGAGTGCCGGTTAGAACTGGGGCAACTACCAACGGGGCGGTTAGAACCGGGCCAGCGGGCCAAACCGGCCAGCCGCTGGTGTACTCGCTCGACGTTCGCACCGGGCGCATGGCTCCTTTCCCACCCCCTGGCCAGCCTCAGCGGCTGGATACGGCATTTATCTACGTGTATCGGCCACTCGGTGGCCCGGCCGAGCCATCCCGCATCCTGCTCAACGACCGCGAGGTGAGCCAACTCAAACCTGGCGAATCGGTAGAGCTGGCTTGGCCTTATTTTGGCCGGGCCATGCGCCTGAGCGTAGGCACCGCCAGCGGCCCTGCTCTGCTGCTAGCGCCGAGCGTTTCCACGTCTAATTACATCAAGCTGGTTTCCGATTCGGCCCGTAGCCCGTGGCAATTGGTGCCCCCGCGCCAGGGAGAAGCAGAAATGGACGCCCTGGAAAAGCGGGGCCAGTAATTACACCAACTCCGCGGCCGGGTCCCAGAACAGCTTGGCGAAATCCACCACCCGGTCATCTTCCACGCGCACGCCCTCGGCCTCCAGGGCTTCCTGCATGGCGAAGGGGCTGTCGTAATGCAGCCGTCCGGTGAGGTGGCCCAGGCGGTTTACCACGCGGTGCGCGGGCACGTATTGCTCGGCGGTATGGGCGGCCATCATGGCGTAGCCCACGGTGCGGGCGCCGTGCCGGGCCCCCAGGTAGTGGGCGATGGTGCCGTAGGTGCTCACGCGGCCGGCCGGAATGAGGCGCACCACTTCGTGCACATCCTGAAAAAAATTGCGCGGCTCGGGGCCGTTTGAGGCGGTTGGCTTCATCGGGGCGAAGGTACTCTCGGTCTAGGTGGTCCTATCCTACGTCTATTTTACGTTTGGGCGCGCAACCTTTAAGTCGAAATTTGCACTATATCTCTTCGAGCCGAGTGCTGCGATGGTGGTTTTGCACCGGGCAGCGCAAAAGTCACGAACATACACTGCTGCTCGCGCGTTCTTGCAACCTATGCCATTCGAAAACACCACCGTTGCCCCTGCTCCCACCTGGGACACCACCACTACGCCCGGGCCCACTGCCACCCCGCCCACTACACCCGCACCAGAGACGCCGCCTTCCAAAGGCCGCGGCTGGTTGGGCTGGCTGATTGCGGCTTTGGTGATTGCCGGGCTGGTGTTTGTGAAGGTGAAGTACTTCCCCAACAATGCCGGTGGCGATAAAAAAGGCGGCGCGGCCGGCGCTGGCCCAGGTGGAGCCAAAGGCGGCGGAGGGCCGGGCGGAGCCGGCGGAAAAGGCGGTGGGCAGCGGCTGGCCGTGCAGGTATACGTGGTGCAAACCACCAGTCTGGCCGACGAAGTAGCTGCCACGGGCTCGGTTTTAGCCGATGAGTCGGTGGTTATCAAAAGCGAGCTGTCGGGCAAAATCACCAGCCTCAACATCAAGGAAGGCCAGGCCGTGAGCAAGGGCCAGCTGCTGTTCAGCATCAACGCCGACGAAGCGCAGGCCGCCATTCGCAAGCAGGAATACAACATCAAGCTCTTCCGCGACCAGGAGCGCCGCCAGCGCACGCTGCTGGATAAGGAGTACATCAGCGCGCAGGAATACGAGCAGTCTAACAACCAGCTTCTTACAGCCCAGGCCGACTTGCAGTCTCTGCGCGCCACGCTGGCCAAGGCCTATGTGCGGGCGCCTTTCTCCGGCATTCTGGGCCTGACCACGGCCACCGTGGGCACCTACGTGAGCCCGGGCACCGAAATCACTACCCTGTCGCGCGTGCGGCCGGTGAAGATTGACTTTGCCGTGCCCGGCCGCTTTGCCGCCAACGTGCGCGTGGGCGATGTGGTGACCGTAGTAGACGAAACCACCAACAAGAATTTCGACGCCAAGGTCTACGCCATCGACCCGCAGATTGACCCCGTGAGCCGCACTCAGCCCGTGCGCGCCCGCTACGCCAATACCAACAACGAGCTGCGCCCCGGCGCCTTCGTGCGGGTGAACCTGAAACTCGGCGAAACAAACACTGCGCTGCAAATCCCCACCGAATCGGTGGTACCGGAAGCCAGCGGCTACAGCGTGTATACCGTGAAAGGAGGCAAAATGGTGCCCAAGAAGGTTAAAATCGGCATCCGTTCCGACAAGGTGATTCAAATCACCGATGGCCTGGCCGTGGGCGACTCCGTGATTCGCACTGGCATCCTGCAGGTGAAGCCCGGCGACGCAGTTAAAGTAATTAAGAATTAAGAATTCGTAATTAAGAATTGCAGATGCTGCTACTTAGCGCAGGCGCATGAAAGAGGAAAACGTCGTCTTGCAAAAAAGCTATGCATTTGCAGTGCGCATCGTTCGGTTAAGTCAGTTTCTGGTCAAAGACAAGCAGGCGTTTCAACTCGCCGACCAAATCCGGCGCAGTGGCACTTCCATTGGTGCCAATATGGAAGAAGCGGTTGGAGGGCAGTCGCGCAAGGACTTTGTCTCCAAGTGCAGCATTGCTTATAAAGAAACCCGTGAGACGCATTATTGGCTGCGTTTACTTCGGGATACCGATTACATAGACATTCCCCAATCGCATTCTTTATTATTGGATTGCGAGGAGTTATTAAAAATATTAACAGCAATTATCCGCTCTACAAAAAGCGGTGATGCCTGATTTTTAATTAATAATTCTTAATTATTAATTCACAAAAAATGAGTCTTTCTTCCACCAGCATCAACCGCCCGGTACTAGCCATTGTGATGAGCCTGGTCATCATCATTTTTGGCGTTATCGGCTTTCGGTACCTCAGCATTCGCGAGTACCCGAGCGTGGACCCGCCCATTATCACGGTGTCGGCCAGCTACACCGGCGCCTCGGCCGATGTGATGCAGGGCCAGGTCACCGAGCCCCTGGAAGAAGGCATCAACGGCATTGCCGGCATCAAGAACCTGACCTCGAACAGCCGCGACGGCCGCTCCCAGATTACAGTAGAGTTTGACCTCGACGCCGACCTGGAAAGCGCCGCCAACGACGTACGCGACAAGGTATCGGGTGCGCAGGGCCGCTTGCCGCGCGACATCGACCCGCCGGTGGTGAGCAAGGCCAACGCCGACTCCCAGCCCATTGTGATGACCTACCTGAGCAGCAACAAGCGCACGCTGCTGGAGCTGACGGACTACGCCAACAACACCCTAAAAGAGCGGATTCAGACCATTCCCGGCGTGTCGGAAGTGCGCGTGTATGGCGAGCGGAAATACTCTATGCGCCTGTGGCTCGACCCGGTGAAGCTTTCCGCGCTGCGCGTGTCGCCGGTGGAAGTGCAGCAGGCCCTCACCCGCGAAAACGTGGAGCTGCCCAGCGGCTCGGTACAGGGCCAGAGCACCCAGCTCACGCTGCGCACCATGGGTCGTCTCACGTCGGTCGATGATTTCAACAACCTGATTATCCGAAAGGATGCTGTGTCGCTGATTCGCTTGTCGGATGTGGGCTATGCCGAGCTGTACCCCGAAAACGACCAGACCATCTTCAAGGTAAACGGCGTGCCCATGGTGGGCCTGGCCGTGATTCCGCAGCCCGGCTCCAACCAGATTGACATTGCCACGGAGTTCAACAAGCGCATCAAAACCTACGAGAAGGACCTGCCCAAGGACCTGGTGCTGAAGCCCGGCTTCGACAACTCCATTTTCATTCGCCAGTCCATCAGTGAGGTGGAGCATACCATCATCGAGGCCTTCGTGCTGGTGGTAATCATCATCTTCTTGTTTTTGCGCGACTGGCGCTCTACCATCATTCCGGTGGTGGCTATCCCGGTGTCGCTGGTGGGCATTTTCTTCGTAATGTACCTGCTCAACTTCACCATCAACGTGCTGACGCTGCTGGCCATCGTGCTGGCCATTGGCCTGGTGGTGGACGACGCCATTGTGGTGCTGGAAAATATATACTCCCGAATAGAGGAGGGCGAAGACCCGAAAACGGCAGCCATCAAAGGCTCGGAGGAAATTCTCATGGCCGTGGTGAGCACCACGGTGGTGCTGGCGGCGGTGTTTCTGCCGGTGGTATTCCTCACGGGCATCACGGGGCGTTTGTTCCGCGAGTTTGGCATTGTGGTGGCGGGCTCGGTGCTGATTTCGGCCTTCGTGTCGCTCACGCTCACGCCTATGATGTGCTCGAAGCTGCTGAAGCGCCAGGAAAAGCACAACTGGTTTTATCGCAAGACCGAGCCCTTCTTTGAGAAGATGATAGGCGCCTACCAGGGCAGCCTGCAAACCTTCCTGCGCAACCGCTGGATGGCCTGGGCCATGATTGCCGTCACGGGCGGGGGCATTTGGTTTTTCATGAAAACCCTGCCCTCGGAGCTGGCCCCGGTGGAAGACCGCAGCCGCATCAGCATCAGCTCAACCGGTCCGGAAGGCGCGTCCTTTGAGTTTATGGACGCCTACATGAGCCAGGTTACCAAGCTGGCCATGGACTCGGTGGGCGAAAAAGAGCTCAGCAGCGTATTTGCCGTAACCTCGCCGGGCTTCGGCGGCGGCTCCAACTCCGGCATTGCCCGGGTGCTGCTCGTGGACGCCGACCGGCGCGAAAAAACGCAGGACGACATTGCCAAAAAGCTGACCAACGGCGTGAAGCGCCTGTCGGCGGCCCGCACGTCGGTGTCGCAGGACCAGAGCATTGGCTCGGGCGGTGGCGGTGGCCTACCGGTGCAGTTTGTGGTGCAAAGCCAGGATTTTGAAAAGCTGCGCGCCGCGGTGCCCAAGTTTCTGGACCAGGCCCGGCAGGACCCCACTTTCCAGTTTGTGGACGTGAACCTGAAGTTCAACAAGCCCGAGCTGCGCGTGAATATTGACCGCGAAAAGGCCCAGAGCCTGGGCGTGTCGGTGCAAAGCATCTCGCAAACCCTGCAGGCGGGCCTGAGCGGCCAGCGCTACGGCTACTTTATTCGCAACGGCAAGCAGTACCAGATTATCGGGCAGGTGGCCCGCGAAGACCGCAATCAGCCCCTCGACGTGCGCCTGCTATCGGTGAAGAACGACAAGGGCGAGCTGGTGCAGCTCGACAACGTAATCCGGCTGGAGGAAAGCAGCACGCCACCTCAGCTCTACCGCTTCAACCGCTACAATTCGGCTACGTTCTCGGCCTCGCTCTCGCCGGGCAAGACCCTCGGCGACGGCATTGCGGCCATGCGCGCCATTGCCGATAAAAACCTCGACGACACCTTCTCCACGGAGCTGTCCGGCGCCTCGCGCGACTTCGAGGAAAGCTCATCTTCCCTCCTCTTCGCCTTCGGCCTGGCCCTGGTGCTGATTTACCTGGTGCTGGCGGCGCAGTTCGAGAGCTTCCGCGACCCGGTTATCATCATGGTGACGGTGCCGCTGGCCCTTTCGGGCGCCCTTCTCAGTTTGTGGTACTTCAACCAGACGCTGAATCTGTTCTCGCAAATCGGCATCATCATGCTGGTGGGCCTCGTCACGAAGAATGGTATCCTTATCGTGGAGTTTGCCAACCAGCGCGTAGAGAAAGAGAATGTGGACTACATGACCGGCCTGATTGAAGGCGCCACGGCCCGCTTCCGTCCCATTCTGATGACTTCGCTGTGCGCCATTCTCGGCATTCTGCCCATTGCCATTGCCACGGGTGCGGGGGCACTCAGCCGCCGGGCCATGGGCATTGGTGTGGTGGGCGGCCTGTTCTTCGCCACGGGCCTCACGCTGTACGTGGTGCCGGTGATGTACTCCTACTTTGCTACGGCTAAAAAGCACAAGCCGAAAGTGGCCCAAGGCCAGCCCGAAACGGTGCCTGCTTAAGTAAAATGCTCCCCTCCTTACCAAGGAGGGGACGTTGCCGCGCCTGCGGCAACTGGGGTGGTTGAGCCGTTGAACGATACCGGAACGAGTCGTTCGCCCTTCGTTCAACGAAACTAACCACCCCAGTTCAGCCTTGCGGCTGAACATCCCCTCCTCAGCTGAGGAGGGGAGTTTGATGTTCTGAACTCTTACATGAAACGCTTTACGCTCCTCCTTCTTTCCTTACTTCCGCTGGCGGGCCAGGCCCAGGTGAAAACACCCACCGCACGGCCGCGGCAGCTAGCTAAGCCCACCAGCGTGGCGGCGGCCACTCCCCTTTCGCTGCAGGAGGCCATTGCCGAAGCCCTGCAGCACAACTTTGGCATTTTGCTGTCGCGGCAGGACGCCAACATTGCCGGTAACAACGTGACGCGCGGCAACGCCGGCCAGCTGCCCAGCCTTACCGGCAACCTGACCCGGACGTTCAACAATAACAACATCAACCAGAAGTTTGGCGAAAACGACCCGCGCATCGTGAACGGGGCCACGTCCAACGCCTTCAACACGAACGTGACATTGGGCTGGACCATTTTCGATGGCCTGGGCATGTTCATCGCCTACGACCGGCTGAAAACCCTGCGCGAGCAGCAGCAGCAAATCACGCGCGCCACGGTGGAGGAAACGGTGGAAGACGTGACCAACGCCTACTACGACGTGGTGCGGCAGGCCGGCAAAATCACCTCCCTGGAAGCCGCACTCAAAATTGGGCAAGCCCGCATCGACCTCACCAAGGCCCAGGTAGACGTGGGCGTGAGCGCCAAGGTGGAAGTGCTGACGGCCCAAGTGGACTACAACGCCGACCGCAGCCAGTTTTTGCAGCAGCAGCAGGCGCTGGCCGCCGCCAAAATCACCCTCAACAACCTGATGGGCCGCAGCCCCCGGCTCGACTTCTCGCCTTCCGACAGCCTGACCGTGTCGCGCGACCTGCGCGAAGACGCCGTGGTAGAAGGCATCAAAACCCGTAACCCGCGCCTGGCCCAGGCCCGCCTCGGCACCGACGTGGCCACCTACGACCGCAAGCTGGTGCGGGCGTCGCGCTTTCCCCGAATTGGGCTCGTTTCGGGCTACGGCCTCACCCGCAACATCAACAACGCAGCCTTTGCCGGCACTGTCCTCACCAGCAGCACCAACCAGGTGCAGGGCCTGAACTACGGCGTCACCGCCTCGGTGCCCATTTTCAACGGCTTCAACCTGCGCCGCCAGGAACAGAACGCCCGCGTGGTGGAAGAGCAAAGCCAGCTCAGCCTGAGCCAAACCAGCCTGCAGCTCGACGCCGACGCTGCCACCGCCTTTGCGCAGTACCAGAACTACCTGCAGCTGCTTGAGCTCGAAGAAGCCAACATCCAGCTGGCCCGCCAGAACGTGGACATTGCCCTGGAGCGCTACCGCCTGGGCCTGCTCACGCCCCTGGCCCTGCGCGAAGCCCAGCGCAACGAGCTGGACGCAGAAACCCGCCTGCTCGACATTCGCTACGCCGCCAAGCAGGCCGAAACCCAGCTCCGGCGCCTGAGTGGCGACCTAGTGCAGGGGCAGTAGACCTCGGCCCTGTCATTGCGAGGCCGCAGGCCGTGGCAATCCCTCCTGTCTATGCGACCAACCCCGAGTTGTGACAAGCCCTTTTAAAGCAAAAAGCCCCGGTTCTGCGCAGAACCGGGGCTTTTTGCTTTAGAAAGTGTGTGGCTTTTACAGGACGGATTGCTGCGCTGCGCTCGCAATGACAAGGCGGATTTTACTCCTTCACAAACCGCTTTGTCTCGCTACCCGAACGGGTGGTGATTTTGTAGAAATACGTGCCGGCGGGCAGGTCGCGCAAATCCAAGGACTGGGTGTGGGCGCCTTTTTCAACATTGCTCTCCGATACCAGCGTGCGCAGCTTGTTGCCATTGCCGTCGAGTAAATCGACGGTGACCGGGCCGGCTTTCTTTACGTCGTAGTTGAGCTGGCTGGTGGCAGCGGCGGGGTTGGGGTAGAAGCTGGTGCTGCCGGAGCTGCCGTCCGTGGTGCTGGAGGCGGGGGCATTGGGGTCCATCAGCAGGAACATGGCGGGCTTGAAGAACCGATGCATGCCGCCCCGGCCGCGCTCCATGCCACCGTGTTGGGCTATTCTTTGCTGTTGCTCGGGCGTGGCGTTTTTGCTCACGATGCCTTTGATGTCAGCCGCCCACTTTTCTTTCTGGGGCTGCACTTCCTGGGCCAGCTGCCGGATGGGGGCCTCGTATTTCTGAGCCATCTGGGCTACGCTGAGCATGATGGTTCTCGTTTGCGAGTGGAGCTGCTGCACCTGCTGACGCTGGGCATCGGTGAGCATGGGGCGCCCGCCCGCCGGAGGGCCAGCCGGGGCAATGCTCTGGCGCAGGGCCTGGCCCTGCTGCTTTAGCGCGGCCAGTTGGGTGCGGTAGGTGGCTAGTTGGGCGCGGTCGGCGGGGTCGAGCTGCGGCTCAAGCTTCTGGCGCTGCTGCCGCAGTACGGGCAGCACGTTGGCCTGGAAGTAGGCGTTGATTTCGGGACGGGCGGGCCCGGCAGGGCCGCCGCGATGCGAACCTCCCTGGGCCATACCAGCTACAGTAGCGGATAGAACGAGCAGCAGCGCCAGCACCAGGAGTTTGGACGTGTTCGACTTCATGGCAATAGATTGGTAATAAATGCAGTAAAAGGATTTACTACCATAGATACGCGGGCCGCCATGGGGTTTAAATGCATCTCCCAAATTTCTTCGGGGGCTGGCCACCTTCCCTGTATCCATTACCTGGCAACCTCAACCTGGCCTGCTCCTACTCTTTGAGTTCATGGCTGGTTACGGCTAATTGAGCTGGGATTTTCCAAGAGTCGGCCTTAGAAGCTGTTTGATTCAGCACGGTGTAAAGACGCAACATTTTGCGTCTCGTCGTTGAGCTACTTGCGTTGAAACAATGCCTATACGACACCAAATGGCGCGGACGACGCGACGCGAAGTATCGCGTCTCTACCCCGTGCTGGCATCCTGGCAAGTAACCTAAGCCGATAAACCCACCCTGAGGCGCTACTGAATGGCCTTGAGCTGCGCCAGTGCTTCCAGCGTTTCGCGCTGCTTGTTGCGCTCCTTTTCTTCCTCTGAGACAGGAGCTTTGGGGTGGTCGCCGTAGAAAGCCAGGATATTCTGCCGCGTCAGCGGGTTGAGGTTTTCAAACTTCTTATTGGCCAGTTTGCGCAGCAACTCGCCGTAAGTTTCATCGGCCAGCGGGTACTCGCCGGCGCGGGTGACGTGGCCGGTATCGAAGTCGGCATTGATGAGGGCCAGGGGCGCGGCGGCCGTATCGGCGGGCTGGCGCGCCATATCGCGGCAGTAGCTCACCATTACTTTCTGGAAGCTGGCCCGGAAATATTTCTGCGCCTCGGGAGTAGGCAGTTTAAAAGCAAAGGGCTTGAGCGGGCCAATTTTGGGCAGTATCCGGATGAAGTAGGAAATGATGCGGGCCCCAAAGCCCGGCTTCTTGTACTCGGTGCCGTATTCTTTCCGGAACTTCCTGGGGCTGTTGCGCTGCAAGTAGTCGCGCCGCCGCGCGCCGGGGCTAATCTTCAAAATATCCTTGCGCTTGTAGTGCCAGGCCGAGCGGGCCGCCGTGGGTATCAGCTGGCTCACGGCAAAGCGGAAGCTGGCAATGCTCAGGTCTACGTTCACTATCACCTGGCCCAGCTCCAGGCCGTAGGTCTGCAGGAAAGCCCGTTCCAATACCGATTTGCCCACCTGGAAGCCTATCTTCTGGTGGTAGTCCTGGGTGTGGTACTTGCCACTGGCCAGTTGCACCACGTCAAACGCGAATTCCAGCTGGGTGTGCTGCTTGGGGGCCTGGTTGTAGGTGATGACGTCGCCGAATTTCGCTTTCAGGTCCGGGTACACCGAGGCCAGGGCGCGGTTGGTGCCTTCGGGATGACCGTTGAGGTCTGCTTCGTAGTGGGCCAGGGCGCCCAGGGCAAAAGCGTAATCGTTGCGGTCGCGCGATTGGTTGATGAGGTTGCGCACGAAGTCGCCGGAGCGCACGTAGTGGGTCAGGTTCGTGAACAGCACCGAGCCAAAGGGATAGTATCCCATGTCCTGAATAATGGCCCCGCCGTAGGCATACGCCTTGGCATCGGCCAGTTGCTCGTCGGTAGTACCGGGGTACCGGGCCTTGATGGCCGGCACCAGGCAGCGCTCCCACGTCGAATCAATATTGGCCTGATGCGTGAGCACCGAGTAGCCGGCCGCCGAACGGGAGGCAAAGGCCAGCACCACGGCCAGCATGAAAGTAACGAAACGGACCATGGGCGAAATAAGCACAACGTAGGTGCTTGCAACGGCAAAGGTCGCCACACTGTTTCCACTATCGAAGCGCTGCCTCCCGGCCCTACCCCGGCCGGCCCCGCCAACTGCTACGCCGGCACGGGCTGGGGCGTGTAGGTGGGGCCCACGCAACGCGGCCCATCGGCCGTCCAGGCCAGTTTATCGATGCACAGCTGGCGCTCGGTCATGGCCTTGTTCCAGGCGTGGTACACCAGGTATTCGGTCTTGCCGTCGGGGCCCATCACGTGGGAGTGGTGGCCGGGGCCGCGCACGTGGCCAGCCACGGCGTGCAGCACGCGCGGGCCGTTGGCCGCACCTTCGTCCGAATATGGCCCGAGCACGGAATTGGCCACGCAGTAGTCCACGCCGTAGCGGGGCGTGAGAAAGTTGGCGCCGCTGTAGAAGCAGTAGTACTTGCCGCCGTGCCTGCGCACAAAGGGCCCTTCTAGGGTGTGCCACTCGGCGAAGGTTTTGTTGCCGTAGAGCGGCATGATGCGGTTTTTCTCAAACACCGTCCAGTCGTGGCGGGCGCGCATCACGGTGCGGCTTTCGCCGGCCAGGCTGGTCATGCCCAGAAGGCGGTCTACCACCAGGCCGGTGCCGGGGCGGTAGCCGTTATCAGAATCAATGAAGTCGCGGGCGTAGAACAGGTACCACTGCCCGTCGCTGTCCTGGTACGGGTGGGCATCAATGGTAAACTTGCTGGCGGGCACGTCGAGCAGCGCCACTTGCGTGTAGGGGCCCTCGGGCTTTTTGCTGGTGGCCACGTGCAGGCGGTGGCCCACCGTGGCCGCAATGGCCCCGCCGCCCATGGAGTAGTACATGTAGAACGTGCCCTTGTGGTACACCACTTCGGGGGCCCAAAACTCGGCCCCTTCGGCGCCGGCGGGCGGCGTAAGGGCGCCGCCCGCGTTTTTCCAGTTCACCAGATTGTCGGAAGTGAGCAAGGTGAAAATGCGGCCATCGGCGGTGCGGCCCTGGCCAGTGGTGCCAAAGGCGTAGTAGTGCCCATGGTG
Source organism: Hymenobacter plasmatis (assembly GCF_020711255.1). GTDB lineage: Bacteria > Bacteroidota > Bacteroidia > Cytophagales > Hymenobacteraceae > Hymenobacter. Next base: position 22,957 of record NZ_JAJFAW010000003.1, on the reverse strand, counting down.
CCGCAGCACAAACGGGTCGGGAAACTGGCCGGCGTACACGGGGTTGGTATAGGTGCCGGCCGCGCGGGCGGCGGCCTGGCTGGCTACGGCCAAAGCGGCCAGGCCGGTAGTGGCTTGCAGCAGAAAATCACGGCGGGAGGGCATGGCGGGCAATTTGCTGGGTGGGGAGGAAGCGCTTTCGGGGAGTAAGGTATATCAGCAGCTCAGTTCGGAGCTACTTCCTGGTTGTTGGGCTAGCGGCGGGGCGAGGTTAGCAGGCCGCGCTTGGTCGCGCCATCGAGAAGATGCAGGCATAGCTATTCCGCTTATCTTTCCTGCCAGAACCTGCCCAGGCGGGGCTCGCCGGCATCCTCCTCTCCCCTTTTGTTCAATGAAGAAGCTCTTCCTGTATAGCCTGCTGCTGCTAACCTCTTACGGCGCTGTTGCCCAGAAGACCAAGGTTAAAATCAAAGGCCCCGCGAGCGTGGCCACCGTGCAAGACCAGCGGTGGTCCATCGAAAAGGCCAACGCCTGGTACAAGACGCACCCCTGGATGAGCGGAGCCAACTTCACGCCCAGCACGGCCATCAACCAGCTGGAAATGTGGCAGGCCGCTACTTTCGACCCCACCACCATCGACCGGGAATTGGGCTGGGCCGAAGGCATTGGCTTCAACACCATGCGCGTGTTTCTGCACAGCCTGGCCTGGCAGCAGGACCCCAAGGGCTTCAAGCAGCGCGTAAATCAGTATTTGGAAATTGCCAACAAGCACCACATCCAAACCATCCTGGTTTTCTTCGACGACTGCTGGAACAAGCTGCCGCAGCCTGGCCCGCAGCCCGCTCCCAAAACCGGCATCCACAACTCGGGCTGGATGCAGGACCCCGGCGACATTATTTCGCGCGATTCCAGCAAGTTCATCGCCCTGAAGCCCTATGTGCAGGACGTGCTCCGCAGCTTCGCCCACGACGAGCGCATCCTGCTCTGGGACTTGTTCAACGAGCCCGGCAACTCCGACAAGTTCACCACCTCGCTGCCGCTGGTGCGCAACGTCTTTGCCTGGGCCCGCGCCGTGGGCCCCGACCAGCCCCTGAGCATGGGCCTCTGGAACTGGGGCTTTGAAGCCCTGAACAAGTACCAAGCCCTGCATTCCGACATCATTACCTACCACTGCTACGACGAGACGCCGGCCCACGAGCGCATTATTGAGCTGCTGGAAACCCACGGCCGGCCGCTGGTGTGCACCGAATACATGGCCCGGCCCCGCAACAGCCGCTTCTCCACCATCATGCCCCTGCTCAAAAAGCAGAACGTGGGCGCCATCAACTGGGGCCTGGTCGATGGAAAGACCAACACCAAGTACCAGTGGGACGTGCCCATTGCCGACGGCAGCGAGCCCGTGGAATGGTTTCACGAGGTGTTCCGGAAAGACGGCACTCCCTATCACCAGGATGAAACTGAGCTGATTAAGAAAATGAACGGGAAGTAGGAACCTCACCCCTGCCGGGCACAGCCCCAGCCCCTCTCCCGCGGAGAGGGGAGCCACGGCGGCAGGAATGTAGCGCGGACTCTGCAGTCCGCGTCCCCGCGCCGTTTGGGTGTCGTTCGGGTTTCCGCCGTGGACGCGGACTACAGAGTCCGCGCTACAATCGTCCGGCTTCCCTCTCTTTTGGAGAGGGGCCGAGGTGAGATTCATCTAAGTTCAACGCTTCCTTTTAGCTCAATTTCTATTTATGAGGCACTTCTTAGCGCGGCTGCTTTTTATTCTAACGACCCTGCTCCTGGCCGGCCCAGCCTTCGCGCAGCAGCCCGCGGCGCCCGCGGCCAACACCTTCACCAACCCGCTGCTGCCCGCCGGGGCCGACCCGTGGAGCATTTACCACGAGGGGTATTATTACTACACCCACACCACCGGCCGCAACATCACGCTCTGGAAAACCAAGTCGTTGAGCCAGCTCAAGTCTGCGCCCAGCAAAGTCGTGTGGACGCCACCAGCCACCGGGCCCAACTCCCGTGACATCTGGGCCCCCGAGCTGCACTACCTCCGCGGCAAGTGGTACCTGTACTACGCCGCCGACGCCGGCACCAACCAAAGCCACCGCCTGTGGGTGCTGGAAAACGCCTCGCCCGACCCCATGCAGGGCACCTGGACCGACAAAGGCCAGCTCACCGACGCCACCAACAAATGGGCCATCGACGGCTCGGTGTTCGAAAACAACGGCCAGCTGTACCTAGTGTGGTCGGGGTGGGAAGGCGACGTCAACGGCCGGCAAAACATCTACCTGGCCCACCTGAAAAACCCCTGGACCGTGGACGGCCCGCGCCTGAAGGTGTCCACCCCGGTATTTGGCTGGGAACGCAACGGCGACCTGAACGCCGCCGACAACCCGCCGCACGTCGACGTGAACGAGGGCCCGGAAGTGTTGCGGCACGGCGACAAACTGGTGCTCATTTATTCGGCCAGCGGCTGCTGGACCGATTTCTACGCCTTGGGCATGCTCACGGCCCCTGTGGGCAGCGACCTGCTGCAGCCTGGCTCCTGGACCAAGTCGCCGGTGCCGGTATTTCAGCAGGACCCCGCTGCCAAGGTCTTCGCGCCCGGCCACAACTCCTTCTTCAAGTCGCCCGATGGCACGCAGGATTGGATTTTGTACCACGCCAACGACGAGGCCGGCCAGGGCTGCGGGCGGTTCCGCTCGCCCCGCGCCCAGGCGTTCACCTGGAGTGCCGACGGCCTCCCGGTTTTTGGCAAGCCGGTAGCGCCGGGCCAGCCCTTGGCCCGGCCCTCGGGCGAGTAGCGCAGCGGCCAGCCATTGCTTGAGCTAAACTCCGGAAAGCAGTATATATCTGCTCTATTGCGGGTACAATGCTGTGCACAGCAAATCCGGAAGAATCCCCGAAGGCCCCTATTTCCGACACGGTAAGCCGAAAGACAAGACGTGCAAAAATGTTTATCGGTGTAACTGAAAGGGATAAACAAACTTGCCAGACTTGGGGCCGAATAATCGCAACCATTGGCCCAGGCAAGAGTTAAGTGGCGTGATTGATTAAAAACAATTTCAGGATAATACCTATTCAGCTATCTGAATAGAATGTGGTTAGGCTTTAACCCTTCTTTCCAAGAAAGCTTTCCTTACTGACTACTCCTTCTTGCGGGAAACACTTTTTTTAAATTGGTTTATTCCTACCTTTTGGTAGAAAAGTATTGTTGTAATCTGGCAATATGAGCTAAGAGTCTGGTTGCCATTGTTCCTGCCTTTTGCTGTCGGGCTCCGTTCTTGCCCACCTGCTGCAATCGTTTGCAGTACCTCAGTTTCTAAAAGTCCCACCAACCTTTTTTCTAATGAAAAAATCTTACAAAAGTTTGCGCCGACAAACCGTGCCGGCGCTGCTGTTCTGCCTGCCACTGTGCGCCCTTTCTGCGGGGGCCGAAGCCTCGGGGCTTCTATTGGCGCCGTACAGCTATTCCGCGGCCCCGGTCCAGGCCATTACCGGCCGCGTGCTCGATGAGAAAGGCGACGGCCTGCCCGGCGTAACCGTGCTGGTGAAAGGCACTACCAACGGCACCTCCACCGGCGCCGACGGCGGCTTTACCCTCGACGCCCCGGCCGACGCCACCCTGCTGATTTCATCGGTGGGCTACATCTCCAAGGAAGTGCCGGTGAACGGCCAGACCACAATTACCGTGTCTTTGGCCACCGACGTGCAGCAGCTGTCGGAAGCCATTGTGGTGGGCTACCTGGTCCAGAATCGCCAGGACGTAACCGGCGCGGTTTCGACCGTCAATTCCCAGGACGTGCGCCGCGCGCCGGTAGCCAGCGTGGCCGAGGCCATTCAGGGCCGCGTAGCCGGCGTGACGGTGGCCAACTCGGGTATTCCCGGCCAAGCGCCTGTGATTAACATCCGCGGCGTGGGCACGCTGGGCAGCGGCAGCGGCCCGCTGTATGTGATTGATGGACTGTGGGTGCAAGGCGGCGGCCAGCGCGATTTTAACCCCCAGGATGTGGAGTCGGTGCAGGTGCTGAAAGACGCGGCTTCGCTGGCGCCTTACGGGGCTTCGGGCGCCAACGGCGTCATTATTGTCACCACCAAGCACGGCCGTTCTGGGCCGGCGGTGGTCACGGCCAGCGCGTATGCGGGCGTGCAAAACATTGCCAAGCGTTACGACCTGGCCGATGCCACCCGTTGGGCTGAAATCAACAACGCAGCCTATGCCGGGGCCAACCGGGCCGGCGGCGCCGGCAACCCCGACGACCGCAACCCCTTCGCCAAGACTCTGCCCGGCTACAGCACCGACTGGCAGAAAGAGCTGTTCAAGCAAGGCTCGGTGCAAGACTACAACCTGGGCGTGAGCGGCGGTGGCGACAACTCCAACTTTGCGCTGTCGGGCGGGTACTTCCGCCAAACGGGCACCATTCAGGGCCCGCAGTTTGAGCGCTACAGCGCCCGCATCAACACGGGTTTCAACCGCGGCCGCTTCAAGGTGGGCCAAAACCTGCTGCTCACGCGCACCAACCAAACCCGCGTGAACGGCCTGCCCTTCATCGACGTGGTGCGCATGACGCCCGTGACGCCCGTGTACGATGCCCGCAACCCCGGCGGCTTCGGCTTTGGCTCCAACAACACGGCTATCACCTTCGGTACCAACCCCATTGCGCTGCAAAGCCTGCTCACCAACACCGGCACCTCCAACCGCCTGCAGGGCAACGTGTACGGTGAGGTTTCCATCTTCGACTTCCTCCGCTACCGGCTCAACCTGGCCACGGAGTACCACGGCTTCCACGACCGCGAAAAGCGCCAGTACGGCCAGTGGCGCCAAAACGACCCGCTGAACCCCTCCTCGTATGCCGAAAACCAGGGCAACGAGCTGTTTGGCATGGTGGAAAACACCCTGACGTTTGATAAGAGCATTGGCCTGAACAACGTGACGGCCGTGGCCGGCTACAGCCGCCAGCGCTTCGACCAGGAGTTTACCCGCGGCGCCAGCTTCGGCTACGGCACCGGCCCCACCTACTACTGGGCCCTCGACGCCGGCTCGCAAAACCCGCAAGCCACCGGCTCGCAGTTTACCCGCACCAAGGAATCGTACTTCGGGCAGGTTACCTACGACTACGACCAGCGCTACCTGCTCACGGCGGCGTACCGCAACGACGGCTCGTCGGTGTTTGACCCGAGCAACCGCCGCGGCAACTTCGGCGCGGCCTCGGTGGGCTGGCGCGTGTCCAAGGAAAGCTTTTTCCAGGGCGTGACGGCGGTGAGCAACCTCAAGCTGCGCGCCAGCTACGGCGCCCTCGGCAACGACCAGCTGCCCGGTGCCTACGGCGGGTCCTACCTCTATCAGGGCTTCATCAACCCGAACGTGAACTACGTGTTTGGCCAGGGCCAGACCATCGTGAACGGCGCGGCCCAAACCGCGCTGGCTAGTTCCAACATCAAGTGGGAAGAGCGCCGCACCTCCAACTTCGGCTTCGACCTGGGCTTGCTCGAAGACCGGCTGTCGTTTTCGGCCGATTACTACATTTCGGAAACGCGCGACGCGCTGATTAACCCCGACGTGGCTTTGGTGCTCGGCAATGCCGGCGCCGCGCCTTTCCGCAACCTGGGCAAGCTGGAAAACAAGGGCTTTGAATTCCAGTTGGGCTACAATGACAACCGCGCCAAGTTCCGCTACGGCGTCAACGCCAACCTGTCGACCCTGAAAAACCGGGTAACCGACCTGGGCCGCTCGGGCGAGAAAGAAAACTTCTTCGTGGGCGGGCCCAACGGCGCCACCCGCACCGAAGTGGGCTACGAATTGGGCTCGTTCTACCTGTTCCAGTTCGACGGCATCTACCAGAGCGGCGACACCAACATTCCGAAGGGCCTGCAGGCCGGCGACGTGCGCTACAAGGACACCAACGGCGACGGCATCATCTCCGACGCTGACCGCACCCACGTGGGCCGCGTGTTTCCCAAGCTGCAGTACGGCGCCAACCTCAACCTGGGCTACGGCGCCTTCGATATGACGGCCTTCTTCCAGGGCGTGTACGGCAACGACGTGTTCAACATCAGCCGCTACTTCCTCGACCGCCTCGACGAGAACGGGAACTACCGCGCCGACTTGCAGCCCTGGACCGCCAGCAACCCCTCTACCACCACGCCCCGCGCGGTGATTAGCGGCGATGCCGCCGGCAACAACGCCCGCTTCGCTTCCAGCCGCTGGCTGGAAAGCGGCTCGTACCTGCGCCTGAAAAACCTGCAGGTGGGCTTCACCCTGCCCAAGGCCTACCTGACTAGCCTGAAGGGCATCAGCAGCTTCCGCATCTACGCCACCGGCCAGAACGTGTTTACGGCCACCAAGTACTCCGGCTACGACCCCGAAACCGTGGGCAGCGGCTCGCCTGGCAGCCCGGCCAACAACCTGGCCCGAGGCTTCGACGAAGGCAGCTACCCCAACCTGCGCAGTTTCACTTTGGGCGTTCAGGTCGGCATCTAAGCCCGGCATTTGCCCTTCCCACCGATTAAATCTCAACCCATGAAATTCAGTAAGTATATCCGGCTGGTGTTGGCGGGGAGCGTGCTGCTCACCGCGGCCGCTTGCCAAAAAGACCCGCTCGACCAAGTGAACCCGAACGTGCCCACCACGGCCTCGTTCTGGAAAACAAGCGACGACGCCGTGAAAGGCGTGAACGCCGCCTACAGCGGCCTGCAGCAGCTCGGCACCTACCGCCGCTGGCTCAACTTCGCCTTCGACACGCGTTCCGACGACTCCTTCAGCCAAAGCCCCTGGGGCGAGCTGCTCGACTGGAACCGCTTTGTGCAGGTGAACTACGACTTTGAGGTGTCGCAGAACATCTGGCGCGACCACTACCGCGCCATCTTCCGCACCAACCAGGTGCTGGACAACGTGCCCGGCATCGCCGGCATGGACGCCACCCTGCAAAAGCGCGTGCTGGCCGAAGCCCGCTTCCTGCGCGCCCTCTACTATTACAACCTGGTGGCCCTCTACGGCAACGTGCCGCTCGTGCTAAAAGCCGGCGCCACCCTGGAAACCAACGCGGCCCAGGCTACCGAGGCGCAGGTATGGGACCAGATAATTGCCGACCTGAAAGCCGCCCAACCCGACCTGCCCGCCAGCTACACCGGTACCGACCTGGGCCGCGCTACTCGCGGGGCCGCCACCACGCTGCTGGGCAAGGCCTACATGCAAAACCGCCGCTGGGCCGATGCCCAGGCCGAGTTTGCCAAGGTAATCGGGACCACCTACAGCCTCACGCCGAACTACACCGACAACTTCCGCCACACCACGGAAAACAACTCGGAGTCCATCTTCGAAGTGCAGTTCAACGACGACAAGCTGGGCGGTAACGATGGCGACGACGCCACGTCGTCGGAAGGCGGCCAGCGCTCGCAGTTCTGGGGCGCACCCAATGCCGGCGGCTTCGTCGACGCCGAAGTGCGCCCGTGGGTGGTGAACGAGTTTTTGAAGGAAGGCACCGTGAGCGGGCAGCGCGACCCGCGCCTGGCCGCCACCGTGTTCTACAACCGCCGCTTGTTTGCCACCACCCTGCCCCTTGATGCCGACACGCTGGTGTACGGCCGCGGCTTCTTGGCCCGCTACGCTGGCAACGCCCGCGACCGCAGCCGCACCTACTGGCGCAAGTACCAGACCGACTACTACCGGAACTTCGAGAACTTCGATTCCCCCATCAACCAGCGCGTGATGCGCTACGCCGACGTGCTGCTGCTGCAGGCCGAAGCCCTGAATGAAACCGGTAACACGGCCGGCGCGGTGCCGCTCATCAACCAGGTGCGCCAGCGCGCCGGCCTGGCCCCGCTGGTAGCCGCCAACTTTACCCAAGCCACCCTGCGCACCCAGCTCATGCACGAGCGGGTAACCGAGCTGACCGGCGAAGAGCAGCGCTGGTTTGACCTCAAGCGCTGGGGCTTGCTTGAAAGCCAGGCCGGCATCGACCAGCTCAAGGCCCGCGACGACCATTTCAGCACTTTCCAGCTCAACAAGTCGCGCCTGCTGCCGCTGCCCCGCACCGACGTGGACTTGCTGCGCCTGACGCAAAACCCGGGCTACTAATCCCAGCCCGCCGCGACCCGAACCAACGGCCGCTTCGCCTCCCTGCGGGCGAAGCGGCCGTTGTCGGTTTTTGCCCCGTTCCTGTCCCTCCTATCTTCTTCCGTAGTTTAGCTTATGCTCCATCCCCGTTCCTTCCTGGCGTCCTGGCTGCTGATTGGCTTGCTGGCCAGTGGGTGCTCCTCCAAAGCTCCCGCCCCCGCGCCTACCCCGACCCCACCGCCGACAGGCCCGACCACGCCGGCTACCACCTATTCCAACCCGCTGCTTTCCTCCGGCCCCGACCCGTGGGTGTACCAAAAAGACGGCTTCTATTACTACATGGCCACCACCGGCAACAACGTGACCATGCGCAAGACGGCCAAGATGTCGGAGCTGGGCAATGCCCCTGCTACCGTGGTGTGGACGGCCCCCAGCAACGGCGCAAACTCGCACGACGTGTGGGCGCCCGAAATGCACTTCCTCGACGGCAAGTGGTACATATACTTCACGGCCGGCCCCGGCAGCTGCTGCGGCGGCCAGCGCCTGTGGGTGTTGGAAAACACCGCCACCGACCCCACCACGGGCAGCTGGACGGAGAAAGGCCGCATTTTTAGCTCAAGCGAAGATTTTTGGGCCATTGATGGCACCGTGCTCGAGCAGAACGGCCAGCGCTACCTTATCTGGTCGGGCCACGCCAACGCGAGCACCGAAGAGCAGCGCCTCTACATTTCCAAGATGGCCAACCCCTGGACCCTCACCGGCCCGCGGGTGGAACTCTCTCGCCCGCAGTACAGCTGGGAACAGCAGGGCGTGCTTCCGGTAAACGAAGGCCCCGAGATTCTGCAGCACGACGGCAAAACCTTCCTCGTGTATTCGGCCAGCCACTGCACCACCGACGACTACGCCCTCGGCCTGCTGAGCACCACCGCCACGGCCGACCCCCTGGTGCCCACCGCCTGGACCAAGAGCGCAACCCCGGTCTTCGTGAAAAACGCCGCGGCGGGCGCTTACGGCCCCGGCCACAACACCTTCTTCAAATCGAAGGACGGCCAGCAGGACTGGCTGCTGTACCACGCCAACAGCCGCCCCGGCCAAGGCTGCAGCAACGACCGCAACCCGCGCATGCAGCCCTTCACCTACCGCGCCGACGGCACGCCCGACTTCGGTACGCCCGTGTCCATCGGGGTAGCATTGCCGCGCCCGAGCGGCGAATAGCACTGCCTGCCGCGGTGCTCCTACATTACTACCATTGATTAGCCGCTGTGCACAGCGGTCAACCTTTCATTTGAAGCAATGCTGTTTACTGCTCCCAAAACCAAGTCACTGCTGCTAATTGGCGGCTTCCTGGCCATTGCCTGCCAACGAATGCCCACCGGGCCGCAGGCAAAGGACACTGCAACCAAAGAAGTTTCTACTACGGTCCCGGCAGCCGCCGGCGTGGCAAGTACTCCCGTGGCGCTGGCCAACCCCGTACTGGCCGGCGACTTCCCCGACCCCTCCATTACCAAAATTGGCGATACCTACTGGGCCACCGCCACCACGTCCAATTGGGGACCCATATTCCCGCTGCTCACTTCCAAAAACCTCACCGACTGGAAGCTCGTGGGCCACGTGTTTCCGGGCGAGCGGCCGGGTTGGGCTGACTACTATTTCTGGGCCCCCGAAATCAGCCAGGACGGCGGCAAAACCTACATTTTCTACGCTGCCCACAAGCGGGGCGGCAACCTGGCCGTGGGCGTAGCCAGCGCCGACAGCCCCGCCGGCCCCTACAAAGACCACGGCCCCCTGGTAGGCGAGCCAGATGGCTCCATCGACGGCTTTCCCATGCGCGATGAGCAAGGCCAGCTATACCTTATTTGGAAGGAAGACGGCAACAGCATTCAGCGGCCCACCCCCATCTGGGCCCAGCGCCTCAACGACGACCGCACCGCGCTGGTGGGCGAAAAAAAGGAGCTGTTCCGCAACGACGCCAGCACCTGGGAAGGCAACCTCGTGGAAGGCGTTTCGATGGTGCGCCATGATGGCTACTTCTATGCGTTCTACGCCGGCAATGGCTGCTGCGGCCACGGCTGCACCTACGCCACAGGCGTAGCCCGCGCCAAAACCCTGCTGGGCCCCTGGGAGAAATATGCCAAAAACCCCGTGCTCATCAACAACGATACATGGAAGTGTCCCGGCCACGGCACCGCCGTAGAGTACCAGGGCCGCTGGTACATGCTCCACCACGCCTACAATGCGTTGAGCCAGGAATTTGCCGGCCGCCAAGGCGTGCTCAGCGAGTTTGTGTGGACGGCCGCCGGCTGGCCCGAGTTCCGGGGCAAGAGCACGCCCATCGCCGCGCCCTCTACCACCGCCCGCGCCCAGTCTTTCACCGACGAATTCACCGGCAAAACCCTGCAGCCCTCCTGGCAGTGGCCCGTTGAGCTGCGGCCCAATTTTACCCTCAGTGGCGGCCAGCTGCGCCTCACCGCCCGCCCCGACCACAGCGGCGCGGCCCTGGGCCAGCCCACTACCGCCGCCAGCTACACCGCTACCACTACCCTGCTCAACCCCGGAACCCTGGCCACCGGCAGCAGCGCTGGCCTCGCCGCCCACGGCGACCCCGATAACACCCTGATGCTGGTGGCCAGCGCCGGCAAAGTGCAGCTCATTCAACTGGAGAAAGGCCAGTCTAAAACCCTGGCCGAAACGCCCCTGCCCACCACCAAAGCCCTCCAGCTCCGCCTGCAGGCCCAGCAAGGCAGCCAGTTCACCTTCACCTGGAGCGCCGACAACGGCACCACCTGGCAAAAGCTGCCGGCTTCTGGCACCCCAGTTAATGGCAGCTACCTCCCGCCCTGGGACCGCGGCGTGCGCGTGGGTGTGGTAGCCCAAGGGCCTGCCTCGGCATCGGCTGCATTTGAACGGTTTGCGCTGAGCAGCCAGCTGTAGCTTGTTGGCTTGCATATGAAAGAAGCAGCTTCATAGTAACAAAAAGGCCCGTCCAAATGGACGAGCCTTTTTTAGTGGAATAACAACGCAAATCCTCATTTAATAAGGCTGATACGGTTGGACTTAGTGGTGCCGTTGGCAATCACGCGGTAGGTGTAGGTGCCGGACTGCAACGACGCGCCTTTGAGAATCACCGACCGGTTTTCACCGGCCTTGACTTCGCCGTCAAAGATGGTAGCAACCCGAGCACCAAGGGAATTGTAAACCTGCACTATTACGCGCCCACTCTTAGGCACGGAGAAGTTGATGGTCGCATCTCTGCCGGTTGGATTGGGGTAGGCTTCAGTTTGGATGTTGCTCTTTATCGCAATCGGGGCGGGGTCTTTGACCACCATGCCCGAACCACTGGGGCAGACGTTGGTTGTGTAATTGCTGCAATTCGTAGGGTCAGATACGCAACCAACTGTGTTAGTTGATGTAAGCCCAGTAGTAACCGTAATACTGAAGCCGCCTAACCCAGGTACCACATTAAATTTAACAGGGCCGTTTGAACCGGTATAAGTAAAGGTTTTATCCGTTTCACCTGTTTGTTTAAACGTGTACTTTCCCGATACTGGACACAATACAGTGACGGTAGGAGTAGCATTAGTTCCACAGATGGTTGCCTCTTGTAGAGTTACAACGGGCCTGGCTGGATTTGGGGGCTGCGTATTTACAACAACCATTGTAGGAGCAGACTCGCAGGTGCCTGATTTAGCCGTAAGGCCATAAGTGCCAGAGGCAACTGTAGAGAATGTACCAGTGGTGCTGGTCACGGCCGTCGTCGCTGGAGATGGGCCAGTCAGTGTGTAAGTATAGCCGCTAATTGGATTGGTTACGTTCACCGTGCCCGTGGCGGTAACGCAAGTAGGCTGATCTACGGTTGCTTTTGGTTTATCTGGAACTCCATTAAATGAGCTTGCGGCAAAATCCTGAAGTGAAGCAGTAATGGATTGCGAGTTGCGGGTTTCAACTAAGAAAGCTGCGAAACACGGAGGGGAAGTAGTATTGTATATGTCGCACAGATTAACAGCACCTTCATAAAACAAATTGGGGGCATAGCTTTTGCTCCCGTTGCTAGCGGTGTAGGATAGTGGTGTCGGCACAGGTTGGTCAATGTGGTTGACTTCCGCACAAAAGGAGCCAGTTTTCTCGACTAACTTACCATCAGTCCATACATATGCCTTTATAGTAGGCGTTGTCCCTCCACCTGTAAAGTCGCTTAGTATCAGCAGGTCTCCATTTTGGTGTTCGCCGGAAAACGTACCACCTGTAGTGTTTGGGTGAACGTCGCTCACAAAAAACCAGAAGCCAATGGAGGCATCGCCGTTGTTGGAGGTGCGGTCGCCAAAAAAGCGTAGGGTGCAATTATTTGCCCCGGCTAAAGCAGCACCAGCATTGGTGATGTCACCTTTAGCATTAGCATTACCTAGGCTCCAACGCCATGCGGAGATTTTATCGCCGTCTTTGGAGCCCCCCGTAAACTGGTCATCTCCATTGCTGGTTGAATTGGCAAAATCCTTCGCATACCCACGGGTAGGATACACAGTTTGAAAGTTGTTCCAGTCGCTTGTTAAGCCATCACAGAACGTGCTTGGGTCAGGTGCGGTTTGGGCCAAAGCTCTGGTTGAAAGCAAAATGAGCAGCGCTAACAACAGCCGCAAGCCCCGTATAGCAATCAATGAGGCTAACATATTTTTAAATGTTTTGGGCTCTGAAAGAGGAATGTGAAAAATAGGTTTCATGAGTATAAATGTATTTAGCATAAGAAAATGGCACAAAGACAGTTATCGGAGGCACTGCCAAGCAGCAGCACAACCAACTTAGAATTATGAAGCCCGTGGTGTTTGGAAACAGTAAATCGCGGGGCAAAAACGTCCCTTTCTATAGCCACAGGCTATAGAATGCAACCCAAACAGTCGAACTGGGGGTCTCTTACGAGCAGCCTAAGCCGAGCTTAGGATTGGGGGTAAAGACGCGAGCAGTACTATTATAAGATAAGCCGGCCCTTGCCGGTGCCCTATTTGGCAATTCCACTAGCTGACCCGTCCATCGAAGAGGGCGGTACGCGAGGTCACAGGCCGCGGCCGACGAGCCTAGGATATAGGCCACGGGCTTTTTACTTTTTGGTAACCTAAGTTACATCAAAAATGAATTTTTTACAACACTTTATCAATAAATTTTTTAATTATATTTATAAGCTCAGCTGCTTTATTTAGTGTACTCGAGCTGGAATTGTACCATAAAAAGGCCCACCCTATTTAGGGTGGGCCTTTTCCATTTGCTTACGTCACAATTTAGGGGCTCTATTTCGTGAGGCTGATACGACTAGTCGTAGTCGTACCGTTGGCCGTAACCCGGTAGAAGTAGTCGCCAGAAGCCAGATGCTCCCCTTTCAGCACCAGCGTGCGGCGTTTTCCTCCCGTGGCTTCGCCATCGAAGAAGGTAGCTACCTGCCGGTTTACAAAAAAGCCCGTCCAAATGGACGGGCTTTTTCAGTGGAGTCACAGTGCAAATCCTCATTTGATAAGGCTGATGCGGTTGGACTTGGTCGAGCCGTTGGCAATAACGCGGTAAGTGTAGGTGCCGGACTGCAACGAGGTTCCTTTAAGCGTCACCGAGCGGTTTTCTCCGGCTTTGACTTCGCCGTCAAAGAGGGTGGCGACGCGCGCTCCGATGGCGTTATAGACCTCTACTACTACCCTCCCACTTTTGGGCACAGAGAAGTTGATGGTGGCGTCTCGGCCAGTTGGGTTGGGGTAGGCTTCGGTTTGAATGCTGCGCTTGAGCGGCTGAGCCATATCCATAGATTGGTTGGAAGGAGCAGTAAGATTAGCAGTAGTTGGGCAGGCAGCGGTTCCACTGCTGCAATGCGCGTTGTTAGTAGCCGTAACGCTATAGCCACCGCCGGGCACCAGGTTCTCGAAGACGACGAGCGGGGTACCAGTTCCGGTTGCAGACGTCGTAATGCTCTTAGGGTTCGTTGAAGACAGCGCTACGTTGGGCTGGGTTAGCGTGTAAGTAACCGACCCATACTCTGCATTGGTTACTTTCAAGGCCAGGGATGCAGTCGTATTGGTACATAAGTCTGGCTGTAGAATACTAACCGTGGGAGTAGTGGGAAGGGCGTTCACCGTCAGCGAGACGGCATCGCCGGCGCTAACGCAGCCGGTGGTGCTATTCTTGACGTAGATGGTGCCCGTGTACGGGCTGTTCGCGGCCGTGAGCGAACCCGTGCCCGAAATGGTGATGGGGCTCGCGGGCAAGGAGGCAAAATCGCTCATGCTCGTCAAGCCCGTGGTCCAGACGATTTTGTACTGGTTGGCCCCGCCCGATACGCTCGCGTACGTCAGCGAAGCGCTGGTGCTGCCCGCGCAAATGGCCCCGATGGCCGGCGTGCTAATCGTCGGGTTCGGGTTCACCGTCAGCGAGACGGCATCGCCGGCGCTAACGCAGCCGGTGGTGCTATTCTTGACGTAGATGGTGCCCGTGTACGGGCTGTTCGCGGCCGTGAGCGAACCCGTGCCCGAAATGGTGATGGGGCTCGCGGGCAAGGAGGCAAAATCGCTCATGCTCGTCAAGCCCGTGGTCCAGACGATTTTGTACTGGTTGGCCCCGCCCGATACGCTCGCGTACGTCAGCGAAGCGCTGGTGCTGCCCGCGCAAATGGCCCCGATGGCCGGCGTGCTAATCGTCGGGTTCGGGTTCACCGTGACGTCGTCGGTGCAGGTACTGGGGGCGAAGTTTGTGGCGGTCGTGACGACCTTAACCTGGAAGGTGCCCGTCGGGCCGCTTTTGGCCCGCACGTACACCGTGGCCACGTTGCCCGGGGTAATTACGGTAGCATTGGATGCAGAGCTGCTAACGAATTCTCCGTCGCCGGTGATTGACCAGGTACGCGTCGGGTTGATGGCCGCGCTTGAGCCGGTATAGGTCAAGATGTCGCCAACGCAGGCCGCCGTGTAATCGTTGAGCGTGCACGGCGCTACGAATACCGTGATGGAACCCGATTGAATCTGGTTGTCCTGGTTGCCCAAGCTGGCACCGTCCAGCTGGTTGAGCTTGAAGTGGTAGGGGCCGCCGCTGATGTTGGACGCCCCGGCATTGGGGCCCAGCCACAGGCTCGTGTAAGGCGAGGAGTTGTCGCTGTTGGCCAGGTGACCGCCGGCCAAAACCAGCAGGTTGGCAGAGGCGGAGGTCCAGCTGAGCTTGTACAAGCCGTAGGAGTCTCCGAATTGGTCTGGAGCATCGTAGCCCAGGAAAGCGAGCTTGGCGCCCGAAATGGGGTTGTTGGGCTCGGCGTAGAGTTGGACGCCGCGCTTCACCCCGCCAAAGCCCGGGTAGCTGGCGGCGTCGTACCCGTTGATGGCGGTGGCAATTTTGGCGGCGTAGTCTCCCGCTGCCGGCACCGCGGCCACGGCCGTGCTAGTGCTTTGAAAGAGGCGGGTAATCATGACCACCGTGGCCGGGTTGGGGATGCTGGCCCCAGTCACCAACGCAAGCCGGTCAGCCGAGGACGTCGGGTCAAAGCCGCTCTTTATCTGTATCGTCCCGGTGATGTTAGTGTAGTCCTTGATGGCCTGGTCAAAGCCCGTGATAAAGTCATAGGCGTTGACCCCGGCTTTGGTGGCCAGGACCTTCAAGGTCATTTCGTGGTAGGTGCCATCCTTTCCGACGGGCGGCGCCGGATTGGCCGGAATGTTCACCAGCACCAAGCGCTGGAGCGTACTAGTGCCTTCGTAGTACTGTGAATTGTTCGGAATCAGGGCCCCAGCCACCCACTGTTCTTTACCGGGTTCGTTGGCGTACTGCGAAAATGAACTGCCAGACGACGTCGACGTCTTCTGCGCCATAGACCCCGTGCTCAGCAGCAGCAGCCAAGCCAACATGGCGAGGAGCGAAAATCCGGAACCACGGCTGTTTATTCCCGGCAAATGAATTAGATAATCAAGAAATGAAGATTTCCTGTAAGAAAAGGGCGTGTGAAAAAACGGTTTCATAGTGTAATTTTTAAGTTTTGAATCACAAATAGCTTGGTCAGAGAGCACGGCAAGGCCGATGCATACCGGACCACACAGTTGGTGGTCACGGGCATTGTGGAGCAGAACTTGCGGGGCAAAGGCGTCCCGTTCCAGCGCAGAAGGCGCTGAAAAAGCCCATGATGGTAGAAAGGGGGGGCCTGTGGCTGTTCTAAACCGCGCTCAGGAACGAAGCGTGAGAATACCGGGGCAGAAGGAGCGAATCGGCGTTGCCGCTGCCATAACTGGCATATCAACTAAACAACCACCCATCTAATTGGGTGGTACGCGAGGTCAGGGTCGCGGCAATCGAGCCTAGGAGATAGGCCGCGGACTTTTGTTATGACCTAAGTTACCTATATATTTCACCTTATCAAACTTTTCCAATATTTTTTTTAAACATTCTTATAGATAGCAAAAATGAATATTGTTTAGATGATAACAATATAACATAAAATCTTACATAACAAAACATAGTCTTGGGCAGAAAAATAGCCGCGGACTATGGTTAAGCAATAGATAAATAATGTATTAATCAAGCTAGTTCGCTCTATTATCCTCTTGGCTAGTTCTATATCAAGCCTTGCAACTGCATTCTTTAGCCGTTGGGCAGTGCCTCATAGTGAATAGTACCTGTGGATAATAGAAGTACTATATACCACTAGTAATCAAATTCATTTACCCATCCAATAAAGTCATGTTGCTAGGGCGGTAATAGTAGGAACGCAACTACCCTTCTGTACTGCAAGGCATCACAAAGTATTGCCACATAGCCTAATTGCTTACCTTGGCGATATGGACGTCGTGGAAAAGGCAAGAACTACTGGTGAAGCAACCCTGGTCCGGGCATTTGGGGTCTTCACGGGTACCCTGCTGGTTGCGGGCATTGTGATTGGGTCCGGCGTGTTTAAGAAGATTGTGCCCCTGGCGCAGTCTGGGCTAAGCGAGTCCTGGATTCTGGGCGCCTGGGTGCTCGCTGGCTTCATTACCATGTGCGGCGCCTTCAACCTGGCCGGCCTATCCTCGCTCACCGAAGAATCGGGGGGCGTCTACGAGTACCTACGCCTATCGTTTGGGAATTTTGCCTCCTTCTTGTTTGGGTGGACCGACTTTGCCATTATCGGCTCGGCATCGGTGGCGGCGTTGGGCTTTATCTTTTCCCAGACCATCAACGCCCTGATTCCGCTGCCCAACCCGCTGCAGTCGCTGGCGCACCTGTCCATCGGCCATTTCATTTATCCGTTTGCCGACTCGGGGATAAAAATCCTCGCCATTGGCACCATTTTCATCCTTACCTGGGTAAACTACCGCGGCGTCGAGGCCAGTGGGAAACTCAGCAGCGTCTTCACGGCCGCCAAAATCCTGGGCCTGTTACTACTCATCCTCGTTGGGCTGTTTGTGGCCACCCCGGCCCATCAGGCCACGAGCCTGCCGAGCGCCCCGGCTGCCATAGCCGGCAATGCCTCGTTGCTCAGCGCTTTTTTCGGCGCGCTGCTCAGCGTGTTCTGGGCCTACGATGGCTGGGTAGACCTCTCGTTTGTAACCGGCGAAATAAAGAACCCCACGCGCAACCTGCCGCGGGCAATTATCGCGGGCGTATCCATCGCCATCGTCTTATATGTGCTGGTCAACTACGCATACATGCGGGTGCTGACCCTGCCCCAGCTGGCAGCCGTGCATCCAAATGATATCGGGGCGGCTGTGGTGGCCGAATCGGTGCTGGGGAAATGGGGAAAGACGGCCGTGACGCTCCTAATCATGGTGAGCGTCTTCGGCACCCTGAATGCCGTGCTGCTCTCGCACAGCCGCATCTATTTTCGCATGGCGCAGGAACGGTTTTTCTTCCCTAAGGCCGCCGCAGTGCACCCGCGCTACCGGACCCCGCACGTGGCGCTGGTATACACGCTGGTATGGAGCTGCCTGCTGGTAATCTCGGGCACTTTTGACCTACTGACCGACTTGGTCATTTTTGCCACCTTCCTTTTCTATGGGCTGTTAGCCGTGGCGGTCCTGAAGATGAAACGACAGGGGAAAATCACTGCCAACGTGATTGGCTACCCCTTCATTCAGCTCATTCTCCTCCTATTTGCCCTCGCCCTGGTTGTTAACACCCTGGTCACCCAGCCCAGGCAGTCGTTGATAGGCCTCCTGCTGATTCTGACCGGCCTGCCCTTTTATTTTTACTTCAAACGCCAAGCCGCTGCAGCTCCAGCTGGTGCTTCTACGGAAGGCTAGCTTGGGGTTATAGTTGGGCTAAAGCTGAGGCGGCATTTTGCGGCCACTCTCTCATTGAGGCTTTAGCCCCTATAGAGCGGCTTCGCCATTGCAGGTCATGCGTTGGGCCATTGCACTGCCCACGAGCAACTCTCCGAAAAAGAAAAAGCCCCATTTCCAACTTGGAAACGGGGCTTTTCTGTAGAGAGCGAGGGATTCGAACCCCCGGAGGTTTGACCCTCAACGGTTTTCAAGACCGCCGCAATCGACCACTCTGCCAGCTCTCTGGGTCAACTACTATTACGCTGGTGTACGCAATTCAACAAAAAAGGCTTTTCCCAGCGCAGAAAAGCCTTTTTGTAGAGAAGGGGGGATTCGAACCCCCGATACCGTTGCCGGTATAACGGTTTTCGAAACCGTCGCATTCGACCACTCTGCCACCTCTCTAACAGGTTCCCCGAGTGATTGGGGAGTGCAAAAGTAAGAACGAAAGCGCAACGATGTAGCCCAAACGCAGAATTATTTTTCCACAAAGCGTTGTTGCCGCCTCCCTCCTAGTGGGCGTTCGCGGCCAGCTGCTCCTGCAGCATCTTCCGTCGGCGCCCAGTTACGGCGTCCATGCTCACGTTCACTTCGAAGCCGATTATCAGGGTCATGCACACAAATTCCAGCCACACCATGAAGCCCACCAGCGCACCGATGGAGCCATAAAAGTGGTTGTAGGAGTCGAAAATGCGCACGTAGAGCGTGAAAAGAAACGATACCAGAAAAATGAGCAGCGTGGCCACGATGGCCCCCACCGATACCAGCGGCCACTTGTCGTGCACGGGCGGCACGAAGTAATAGATGACGCAGGTAGTGCTCAAAAACAGCCCAATCAGCGAGCCGTAGCGAATGAGCGTCAGCACCAGGTCGGTGAACCGCTCGGGCACAATTTCATAGTACACCAGCCAGTCTATCAGGTAGGTGCCGAAGAAGATGCCGGCGATGGCCAGCACCAGAATCAGCGACAGCACGAATGTGAGGGCCGTGGCAATCATGCGCTTGCGCAGGTAGCTGCGGTGCTTAAACCACGGGTACTTCTTCTCAAATGCGTCAAGCAGCGCCATGATGCCGTTGGAACTCAGCACCAGGGCCGTTCCGAAACCGAAGGATAGCAAGCCGCCGTGCGGAATGTTCACAATATCCTCGATAGTGGAAGCCGTGGCCGCGTACAGTTCGCGCGGCATAAAATCGGCCAAGAACTGCAAGATGTCCACGTTCAGGTTCGGTACGGGAATGTACGGAATGAGCGTAAATAGGAAAATGATGGTCGGGAACAGGGCCACCGTGAGGTTGAAGGCCATGTAGGCGGCGCGCTTTTCCAGGCTATCGAGGCGCAGCTCGTGCAGGATGCGGTCGAGCACGTCGTAAACCGAAGCGTGGCCACCGGGCAGGCGCAGCTTTTTCAGCCCAACAATGAGACGCCGGTAGTGCCGGTGCTGGCGCACATCGGGGAAACGGGCACGACGGATGGCGGGGGCTTTCATATCATTTAGAACGAAGAGCGTCGGGTTGAGCTAAGTCGGAGCCTGACGTTCTCCATACCTTATTCGTTTACTCGCTTGATAAATGCGGCCGGCGCGGGCGCATCGGGCGAGATAGCGCCGGGCGTGGGCAGCACGGGGCTGTCGATGTCCTCCTCGCTAAAGTACGGAGCCAGCCGCTCCTGGATACTGGCGGGCATTTGCACGGGGCGGCCGGTGCTGGTTTTCACAAACACCATCAGGGTGTGTCCCTCGGTGAGCAGGTCGCCGGCTTCGTTATAAATCTCATACTCAAACAACACGCGGGTGCCTTCTGCGGGCTGACGCAGCAAAAGCCGTACCGTCAGCAGGTCATCGTAGCGGGCGGGGCGGCGGAAGCGGGTCCGGATTTCGCCCACCGGCATGCCCAGGCCATCGGCCTCCATTTCCTTGTAGCTGATGCCCAACCTCCGGAAAGCCTCGGTGCGGGCGACTTCAAAATAGGCCGCGTAGTTGCCGTGATAGACGTAGCCCATCTGGTCTGTTTCGGCGTAGCGCACTCGGATTTGAATGTCGGAAGTGTACATATCAGGGGGTTATATGAACGTCATGCCGAGCGCAGCGCAGCATCGCTCGGGGTAGCAACTCAATCGGCTGTCAACAATCGTCTGTCATGCTGAGCCTGCGAAGCATCTTATCAGGTTAGGACGAAATCGTTGAGGCGTGATAAGATGCTTCCTTCGTCAGCATGACAAGAGGCGCGAGCGAGATGCTGCGCTCCGCATGACGGGCTGGGCAATTCTACTTAATCCCCGCCCGGGTCAGCGCCGCCTGGTAGCGGCGGGCATTCATAATGTGCTCACTCTCGTTGGTGGCGAAGGCATGGTAGCCGCTGAAATCCTCTTTGGCGCAGAAATACAGGTAGTTATTGCTTTCCGGCTTGAGCACGGCGTCGATGCTAGCGATGCTGGGCAGGTTGATGGGGCCGGGCGGCAGGCCGCCGTACTTATAGGTATTGTAAGGCGAATCCTTCAGCAGGTGCACGTTGAGTACGCGCTTGATGGTGAAGTCGCGGTTGGCGTACACCACGGTGGGGTCGGCTTGCAGCTTCATGCCGCGCTTGAGGCGGTTGAGGTAGACGCCCGCGATGCGGGGCCGCTCGTCGGCATGCTGCTGCTGCTCGGCTTCCACGATGCTGGCCAGGGTGCTCACCTGGGCGCGGGTGAGGTGCAGCTTCTCGCGCTGGGCGTCGCGCTCCGAGGTCCAGAACTTTTCGTATTCCTTCTTCATCCGCTGCATCAGGTTGTTGGCGGAGGTGTTCCAATACAGCTCGTAGGTATTGGGGATGAACATGCTAAGCACCGTAGTAGTGTCGAAGCCCAGGCTCTTGGTGTAACTGGGGCTGCTCAGCAGGGAGTCGATTTGGCTGGGCCGGGCGTCAATCTGGTTCGAGAGCTTATCGGCCAGTTCGCGGCGCAGGCGCACGTTGGTGAAGGTGAGCTTAAGCGGCGATTGCAGGCCGGCCTTCAGCACGTTGATGAGCTGGCGGTTGGTGTAGCCGTCCTTGAGCTCGTAGCGGCCGGGCTTTACGTGCTCGGGATACTTCATGAGCTTGGCCACAAAGTGCAGCGAGAGCTTGTCGACCACCACGCCGGTGGCGTCGATGGTGTTCAGGGCCTTCTTCCAGTCGTCGCCGCGGTGCACGATGACGTAGGTTGGCTTGCCCTTGGTTTCGATGTTGGCCGTGAAGAAGACCTGGTAGAAATAATAGGAGAAACACACGAGGGTGAGCGTGAATACCACGCTCACCGTGGCCCAGCGCCGGCGGCGTTTCAGGGCTTGGTCGCGGTATTCGATGGCCGACTTTTTGGCAGGCTGGGACATGGGAATGATTAAGAGTATCGAGGAGGCGACATCAAAAGTACGAAAGGGCGCAACCTAGCGCGCAGGTTGGGCTAATGTTGTTTCGTTTCGGCCGGGCGTAGTACCTTGCCCGCACCTTTTGGCCCGGCCAGACAACCCGCTGCTGCCTTAGTTCGTCAATAGCGTGGCGGCGCCCGTCGTCACTTCTCTGTTTCTTACGCACACCCTATGCCCGCAACCCTCCTCCGCATCCACCCCGAAAATCCGCCTCACAGCCGTATCCAGCAAGCCGTTGACGTATTGCGCAAAGGAGGAGTCATCATTTATCCCACCGATACGGTTTATGGCATCGGCTGCGATGTGACCAATGCCAAGGCCGTGGACAAAGTGTGCCGCATCAAGAAGCTTTTTCCCGAAAAGGCCAACCTGAGCTTCATCTGCCACGACCTGTCGCACATCTCCGACTACGCCCACGGCATCACTACCTCGACCTATAAGGTCATCAAGAAAGCCCTGCCCGGACCTTTCACCTTCATCTTCGAAGCCAGCGCCAATGCGCCGCGCTTCGGCGGTACGAAGCGCAAAACGGTGGGTATTCGGGTGCCGGATAATCAGATTATCCTGCAGCTTGTGAAGGAATTGGGCAACCCCATCGTCAGCACATCAGTGCGTGAGGACGAAAACACGCTCGATGAATACGTAACTGACCCCGACCTGATTTTTGAGAAGTACCGCCTCTTGGTGGACCTCGTTATCGACGGCGGCTTCGGCGGCAACGTTCCCAGTACCATCATCGACTGCACCAACGACGACTTCGAACTGATACGCCAGGGCGCCGGAGATATTGAGCAGTATTTGTAGACGCCTGCCCTGTCGTAATACCCCGTTTGTCATTGCGAGGAGGCACGACGAAGCAATCCGTCCTGGTCTCAGCGACCAACCTCCTAATGTGAAAAGCCCCGACTCTACTGCAGAGTCGGGGCTTTTTCACATAATTGGGCTAGGGCGTGTGAACAGTTAATTTAGGGGAATGGAAACGCAGTATGTGTTGAGCGAGGCGCAGTGGTCGGTACTGGCGCCGCTGTTGCCGGGGCGGCGGGGGCCGGCCGGGCAGGACAACCGGCGCTTTGTCGAAGCCGTGCTGTGGCTGGCGCGCAGCGGGGCCCACTGGCGGGCCTTGCCGCCGGCCTGGGGCAACTGGCACACCACGTACACGCGCTTTGCGCGCTGGGCCAAAAGCGGGGCCTGGGGCCGGTTGCTGGCCGCCGTGCAGGCCCGCGACGCGGGCCTGGGCACCCTCTTGCTGGACTCGACCACCGTCCGGGCCCACCAGCACGCGGCCGGGTCACGAAAAAAAA
>NZ_JAJFAW010000039.1 GCF_020711255.1 Hymenobacter plasmatis | reverse complement strand
GGAATAGCTCACGCCGGTGGCCCGGGCGCAGACCGGACTCGTGCCCGTGATGGTGCCCGCCGCCGAGGGCAGCGGGTCGATGGTCGCCACGTGGGTTGCCGTCTTGGGGCCGTTGCACCCTGCCGCACTTGCTGTGATGGTAGCCGTCCCGAAGAAGCCCGCCACGTAGGTCACCGCCCCAGTCGAGGCGTCGATGGTATTGCCGGCGTTGGCCGGCGAGGAAACTAGGCTATAAGTGATGCTCGTCGAGTTCGCGGCCGCGGCCGTGTAGGTCACAGTACCAGCACCCTGGCAGCGCGTGCTCGTGGCCCCCGACGCAAACACCGGCGCGCCTACCGGTAGGCTATAAAAGCTAGTGCTTGTTGCGGCGCTTCCCCCACTATTATTACCTGCGAAAGTGGCCCGAAAATCATAGGAGTTCTGTACTGTTCCTGATATAAATGTTAACTTAGAATCTATCTTATTACCAGGATTTACGGTATTGGTAATTGTATATCCATTGGTGCCATTCGTGATTGGGGCCCACGAGCTTCCTGCATTGTATTCCCAAGTAACTCCGTCTGTTCCACTAGCGGAAGCGTTAAGATTTACAGTTGATCCTGCACAAACGCTGGTCTTAGGAGACAAAGAAGTAGTTATGCTTGCATTGCCATCTGTAAACTTATTTTGGGCAGTAAGACCGGAGGTTAATCCTGTCGCTGCAAGGGTAAATGATTCCCCTAAGTGAATGGGCTGAATAACAAACTGGTTGTTATAAATATACCCCTTACTATCAGCAGTGGCATACAACACAGTATTGCCATGGGAAACGGTAGAGTGGTCTATTTCTAACTTAACCTGCTCCCCCACTTGCCACCCATTTCCTTCTATAATGACTACATCACCAGGCAAATAGTCTGGTTTATCAGTATAAACAGTCGTCGCACTTGTGGCTGTAGTGCCTGTTTGAGCATATGCTGCTCCCAGGGAAGCAAACAAGCTCAGCAGCAGGAACAGCAAGAACCCGTAGGCCTTGAAGTATCTCCCGCTTGGTGTGGGGGGTAAGGTTATATTCATAAACGTGGTGGGGGTGGGTTTACAAACGGGTTTACAATTATTAATTAAGTTCAATTTTCTACGGAAGACCTTTCCAGCGAAGAAGAGAATTAACTGGGCAGGACAGTTTTGCGGTTTGTACAAAACGGATTCAAATTTAGTAAGGACTTTTTCAATAAAAAAAGGTGATTTAGATAATAATTAAAGATTTTTCACAGTATATTCTTGGACAAATGCGAAATGATGAGCTTAAAAAATATCAAATATCTGTTTTTAGCACTTTAAAGCCATTAATTTGCAATAAGCTTAATAGTATCGATTTGCGATATTTTTTATGGGATAGACATTATTATTTGGGAATAAAGTATTCATTACCCTATTCATCAGATAAAAATCCCTAATACAAGCATTTATAAGGGGCTTATAACCTGAAGCACAAACCCTGAGGGCTGCCGTCGGTAGACATAGGCGTCATTTATCGTGTCCAAAACTGGCCTGCTCAACTATTCATTGCTAGCTCTTGGTCTCAAGCCATCATTCGGCTCGCTCAGTCAAGAATTTGACTCTCCTGTTTTTACGTAACCAGGCAAAGTTCAATTCTCTTGAATTATATCATCTTGAGACATATCTAAGAGCTGAACACTACATATACTGTAATACGCTGCCCTTCAACCAGCTCAATTGCCAGCCCAATAAACTCGGCCGACTACGGCTGCCCTTCCGGTTGTAGAGAATAAGCAGGAAGAACCTCAAGGCTTAGGCGTTGAATTGGCACCGAGCTTACTGCCACGCCCCCTCAGCGGCCTAAGCTTTGGACAGTGCCGCAAAGACTACCGGCTTTGGATATCAAACTAATACATAGCCCGTCATTTGCCAGCCTGAAAGTCAAGTTTAACAGGCAATTAGTTGAATTGAACGAACTCTTCTTTGTAGTAACCTTCAATGAAATCTAGCTTGTACTACCAAACCGTATGGTTCCAGATTATTGAGCCGGTTCTTTTTATTGCGTAGCGCTTTTTGCTGCTGCAGGATAAATGGGAAAGCCGATATGTATACGCTAACATCTCTGCTTCCCAGCTTCATGGCCCCACCCGCTAAGCTTACCTGCCTGCTCGTCGACGACAATGAGATGAACCGGCTGACCCTGGAACACCTTATTGAGCTAACCCCCGAGCTGGAACTGGTGGCCTCGTTTGCTAATGCGGTGGATTGCCTGGCGTTCTTCCGCGATGGCGGACGGGTCGACGTAGCATTTTTGGATATTGAGATGCCCCTGCTTTCGGGGCTGGACCTGGTGCGCATCCTGCCTACTCCCCAGCCCGATATTATCCTCGTTACCTCACACCGCGACTTTGCCCTCAATGCCTTTGAGCTGAACGTGACCGATTACGTGGTGAAGCCCGTAGAATTTCCTCGGTTTCTGCAGGCCGTGGAGCGCGTGCTGAAGCGCCGCCAAGTGCCGGCCAGCCAGCCAGAGTCCACCCCGGTGCCAGCCCCGGCCAATGAGCAGCACCTGTTTGTGAAGGTGAATAAGAAGATGGTGCGGGTGAATTATGACGAGCTGTTGTTCATCGAAGCCATGTCCGATTATTCGGTGCTGGTGCTGGACAAGCAAAAGCTCATTGTATACAGTACCCTCAAGAGCCTGGAGGAGCGTTTGCCAGAGTCCTTTTTTGCCCGCGTGCACCGCTCCTATATCGTCAACACCCGGCGCATTGACGTGGTAGAAGACCACACGCTGGTCTTCGGTAAGCATGAGGTACCGGTCAGCAAATCGTACCAGGAAGCCTTTTATCGCCGGCTTCGGGGAATATAAAATTGAGCTGGATGCGCTCACCTCACCCCCGGCCCCTCTCCTTGGGAGAGGGGAGCAACGGCGACACGGTCCTGTCATTGCGAGCGCAGCGCGGCAATGCTTCCTCTCATGTGCGATGAGCCTCGAGTTGTGACAAACCCAAATCAAAAAGCCCCGGCACTGCGCAGAGCCGGGGCTTTTCACATTAGTATGCTGGTCGCTGAGACCAGGACGGATTGCCACGGCCTATGGCCTCGCAATGACATTCAGGCACCCCTCTCTATTGGAGATGGGCCGGGTGTGAGGTGCCTTGAAGTGCATAAGGCCTCCCCACCCCTACTAAGCCGGCAACTCCGCAGGCAAGGCGGCCAATGCCCGGTTCACGGAGGCCACTAGTTGGGTTACCAGGGCGGTTCGCTCGGCGGTGGCCTGGCCGGGGTGGGGTGCTTTTTCCAGAATGGCTACCACACTCGCTACACCCACTACTCCCAGCGCGGCCAGATTGGGCTTGACGTGGTGCGTGAGTTCGGCTACCTTGCCCCACTGCCCGGCCGATGCGGCATCCTGCATCTGGTGCATGCTGGCCGGCGTATTGGCCAGGAAAGAGCGGATGATTTTGGTTACAAATGCTTCGCGGCCGTGGGCCATGGCCCGCAGCTTGGTGAGGTCGTAGGGGAGCGTGGTGCGCGGCGCGGTGCGCAAGGCATTCAGCTTGTGGTAGAGCGCTTCCTCCTCGAAAGGCTTGGCCAGGCAATCGTTCATGCCGGCGGCGCGGTACCGCTCGTTGTCTTCCCGGAACGCGTTGGCGGTAAGCGCCAGGATGGGCACCTGCGCCCGCAGAGGGTCGGGCAGCTGGCGCACGGCCCGGGTTACTTCCACCCCGCTCAGCCCAGGCATCTGTATATCCATCAGCACCACGTCGTACACGTGGTCGGTGAGTAGGCGCAGGCCTTTTTCGCCGTCTACGGCTTCTTCCAGGATAACGCCCCACTCCTCGAGCATAAAGCGGGCTACTTCGCGGTTGATTTCGTTGTCTTCCACCAGCAGCACCCGGAGGCCCGCCAAGGCGCCGGTGTTAAATTGTTCGGAGCCAGTGGTGGGCACTACGGGCGCCTCGGCTTTGGGCAGCGTGAGGGTGAAGGCAAATGTGCTGCCCTGCCCCGGCGCGCTGCGCAGCGAAAGCGTGCCGCCCAGCTGCTCCACCAGCGCCCGGCTGATGCTCAGGCCCAGACCGGTGCCCCCAAACTGCCGGGTGGTATCGGCGTAGGCCTGCGTGAAGCCTTCGAAGATGCGCGCCTGCTTATCGGGCTCAATGCCGATGCCCGTGTCGGTCACGCTGAATTCTACGGTGAGGTGGGTGCTGGTTTCGGACAGCTGCCGGCCCACCACGTGGATGCTGCCGTGGGCCGTGAACTTAATGGCGTTGGCCACCAGGTTAATCAGAATCTGGTTGAGCCGGTACGGGTCGCTCACCACCCACGGGTAGGTACAGCTTTCGCGCAACAGCGTACCGGTAAAGGCCAGACCCTTGTCCTGGGCCTCTAGCACAAGGGGCTGCACGGCCTGGTTCATAGAATCGCAGAGGTTGAACTCCACTTGCTCGAAGTCGAGCTTGCCCGAGGTGATTTTGGCCATGTCGAGCACGTCGTTGATTACGCTGAGCAAGTGCTGCCCCGAAGAGCGAATCAGGCGCAGAAACTCCTGCTGGCGTGGGTCGAGCGCCGTCTTGCCGAGCTGGCCGGCCATGCCCAGAATGCCGTTGAGCGGCGTGCGGATTTCGTGGCTCATGTTGGCCAGGAAATTTTCCTTGGCTAGCGCGGCCGACTCGGCCGCTTCCTTGGCACGTTTCATCTCGCGCTCGGCGGCGATGCGCTCGGTAATGTCGTGCGCATGGGAAATGACGTAGGGCGCCTGCCCCGGCTCGCTCACCATGTAGTTGCGGTACAATAAGTAGCGCGGCTCCTGGCTGCCGCGCGGGCACACGCGCTGCACCCCCGATGCTTCGTGCGCCGTTGCAATCTGCTCCAGATAGGCGGCAAAGGCGGCCCGGTCTTCGGCCGTCATTACGTCGGCCACGTTGCCGCCGATGATGCTTTCCATAGGCATGTTCAACAGCTCGCTCAGGGCGGGGTTGGCCGTAAGCACGGTGCCGTCGAGGGCGTGCGTGCATATCAGCGCCTGCGCGTAGTTCATCAGGTCGCGGTACTGCTTTTCGCTGCGCTCCAGGGTTTGCTGGGCTTGCTTGAGGGCGGTGATGTCGGTGCTCACACCCAGCACGTGCACGCTGCCATCGGGCCGGGGCAAGGGCCGCTTCACGGTTTGGAAAATGCGCGTGGTGCCGTCGAGCCGCGTAATCGATTCTTCGGCCGTGAGCTCGCGCCCACTGCGGATAACTATCTGGTCGTTAATCGCAAATTGAGCTACTTCCTGGGCTTCCACGCTGCCGGGCTCGAGGGCTTCGCCGGTCAGGTGCCGCGAGCTTTCGCGCACCGCCTGCATGGCATGGTTCTCAAACAGAATCTGCTGGGACGCGTCGCGCACGTAAATGATGCTCGGGCTGGTATCGAGGATGCTTTGGGTGAACTCCTGCTGCTCGCGCAGCTGCCGGCGCGTCAGCTCCTGCGCCGTAATGTCGAGGCCGTAGCCGATAACCAGGTTCACCGCTTCGCCGGCTTCGGGCACGGGCTGTAGCCGGCGCATCACGTAGCGCGGCTCCGCGGCCTCGCCCAGGGATTCGACCCATTCGTGGTGCTGGCGGCTTTCGAGCACTTTTACCAGGTGGGTGCTCCGCTGCTGGGCCATAGCGGCCGGGTGCCCGCGGCGGGCGTTGTACTCGTCGTTGGTACGGCCCAGCATCCACTGCCGCAGCTCGGCATCGGGCACGGCCGCTGGGTTCACAAACTGGTAGCGGTACTGGTGGTCGACCACGAATACCTCGGCGGGCAGCTCGTTGAGGATGGTTTCGTAGAACCGCTGCTGTTCTTGCAGCTGCTGCTCGGCCCGGACGCGGGCCGTAGTTTCAAATAAGTACAGGTTGATGTAGCCCTCGGCGACAAACGGCTCGGCGTGTACGCTGAACCAGCGGTGGCCGAGGGCTCCCTCCTCTTTATAAGGAGTACCCTGGGCCAGGGCCCGCGCCACCAGGGCCCGAAGCGCCCGTTGCCCGCTTAGGCGCTCGGCGGGCGCCAGCCCGTGGTCCAGTTGCCGGGCGGCGTCGTTGGCATAGAGCTGGCGGCCCGAGGCAGCGAGGCGCAGCACCGGGTACGGGTTCTGCTGCGGAATGCGGGCAACGGCTTCCAGCTCGGCCAGGAGCTGGTGGCGCTGGATGGCATCGGTTACGTCGGTGAGGCACAGCAGCTGCCGGGCTGACCGGCCGGCGGTGGCGGAATTGGGCTGGGTGGTGCTGGCCACCACTCGCCCGGAGCGCAGGGTTAACATTTCGCCGCCTTCGTGGGGCACGCGGGCCAGTACCTGGGGCTGCACATGGCCCAGCAATTCAGCCATGGCCCGGCCCTGCCACCCGGCGGGGGCATCGGGCAGATTGTATAAGGCAAAGAAGGGTTGATTGAGGACTTTAATGCTCCCATCGGCATCAAACAGCACCACGCCTTCCGGCAGTAAGTCAAGCAAAAGGCTGAATTGCTGGGCTTCCGCTTCGCCTGCGGCAGGGAAGCGGGCCAGGGCCTCTAGTAAGGCGGCGTGGCGCTGTTGAGCCTGAGCGAAGGCCGCGTCAAGGGAAGCCGACGCGGGAAGGGAAGTTGTAGAAGGCATAATGAAGGGCAACTGCAATATCTGGCCCGGTCTTGCTTCTCCCACGCGGTACCCGCTCAATGCATCCATATCCTGTCCCAAGTGCAGGATTTGCTAGCCCAACCAACGGTTTGCAACGGCCAACTGCAAGCAGGTCATTTCGGCTGCCTGTACGCGCCATTGCAACGGCGGATTTGCCCACTCACCGGCACAAATTGGCACTTAACCGAGAGCGAATATCCCACGGCAATGTGCAAACATACATTTGTATCGTTCAAACAAAGCAACCAACATCACCACCATGCGCTCTTTTACTGTCCTCGCCGCCTCTTTTCTGTCTTGCCTTTTAACCCTGACTGCCACCACCTCGCACGCTCAAATCACCTTTGCCAGCAACCGCAGCTTTGTGTCGACCAACACGCGGGGTAACAGCACCACCACGCCAACGCCGACCACCGAACCCACGAAAATGATGACGCTGGTGGGCAAAATCACCAACCCGGCCGGCGTGCTGCCCGGCGCCGTGGTTATCCTGACGGGCACCAAGCAAATGGCCGTGACCAATGCCGAAGGCGAATTCGAGTTCAACGTGCCGGCCAATGCGGGCCCCCTCGCCGCCCGGGTCACCTACGCCGGCTACGCCGACGAGCCCATGACCCTGAACGCCGCAGCTTCCAGCTCAACCGTGAACCTGGCCAATGCGACGGTCATCGTAGTGTCGCGCAAGCAGCAGCTCAAGGCTTACCTCAAAACCGCCCGCAAGCAAGTGAAGCGCAGCCTTAAGCAGATTCGCAAATAAGCAGCCTTCGCCTTCCTTAAGTATTTGAAAAGCCTTGGCCCTCTCCGGCCGAGGCTTTTTTGGCTCAACGGGTGCCCACGTGGCCGCGCCGGGTTGGTAAAAGGGCCGTTGTGCTACATTCGCTCAACCATGGCCGCTGGGGCCGGCGCGGGTAGTCATTATCTTGTTTGAAGCGTTACCATGAAAAAGCTTTCCATCTTTTGCCTGCTGGGTATTGGGCTGCTGGCGGCCCGTCCGGCGCTGCCGCCCGCCCCAATTAAGGGGCTGAAATCCATTAAAGCGCAGGCCTTGCGGGAGCTGCAGGCTCAGTACACCGACTACAAACAGGTGGCGCTGCGCATTTGGGGCTTTGCCGAGGTGGGGTACAAAGAAACCCAAAGCTCAGCCTTGCTGCAGAAGACCTTGCGCGACAATGGCTTCGAGGTGAAAGCCGGGGTGGCCGACATTCCCACGGCCTTCGTGGCAACGTACGGCAGCGGCCAACCGGTTATCGGCGTTCTGGCCGAGTTTGATGCCTTGCCCGGGTTGTCGCAGCAGGCCGTGGCCGAGAAAAAGCCCGTGGCGGGCCTGGATGCGGGACACGGCTGCGGGCACAACCTGTTTGGCACGGCCAGCGTGGCCGCGGGCATTGAGATTAAGAAGCTGCTACAGGAAGGCAAGCTGCGGGGCACCATTAAGGTGTATGGCACGCCCGCCGAAGAGGGCGGCAGCGGCAAAGTGTACATGGTGCGGGCCGGGCTGTTCAACGGTGTGGATGCCGTGGTGCACTGGCACCCGGGCAACGAGAACCGGGCCATGATGAACAACTACCTGGCCAACACCTCGGCCAAGTTCCGCTTTCACGGCGTGGCCTCGCACGCGGCCATGTCGCCGGAGCGGGGCCGCAGCGCGCTCGATGCCGTGGAAGCCATGGACCACATGGTGAACATGATGCGCGAACACGTGCCGCAGGAAACGCGCATTCACTACGTCATTACCAACGGCGGCAAAGCGCCCAACGTGGTGCCCGATTATGCCGAAGTGTACTACTACGTGCGGCACCCCAACCGGGAAAACGTGAAAGACATCTTTGCCCGCGTGGTGAAAGCCGCCGAAGGGGCCGCGCTGGGCACCGGCACCACCATGGACTACGAACTCATTGGCGGCACGCACGACCTGCTGCTCAACGAAACCCTGGCCCGCGCCCTGCAAGCCAATCTGGAGCAGGTGGGCGGCGTGCGCTACAGCCCCGAGGAGCTGGCGTTTGGCAAGCAAATCCAGGCCTCGCTGGGTTTTGCCGTACCGGCCGTGGAAACGGCCGGCGGCGTGTCGCCCTTCACCACCCGCGACGGCGGTGGCAGCACCGACGTGGGCGACGTGAGCTACGTGGTGCCCACCGTGGGCCTGGAGGCCGCCACCTGGATTCCGGGCACGCCCGCCCACAGCTGGCAGGCAGTGGCCTGCAGCGGCCTCGAAGTGGGCACCAAGGGCATGATGGTGGCTGCCAAAACCATGACGCTGACTGCCATCGACCTTTTTGGCGACCCGGCGTTGCTTGCGAAGGCCAAAACCGAGTTCAAGCATGACGTGGGCACGTATGTATACAAGCCCTTGCTGGGCGACCGCAAACCGGCGCTCAATTACCGGGATTAGGCCCTAAGCTCGGCAGTAAGAGGTACCTTTAGGCCATGAATGCGCCCCACCAGCTGCTGCGTTGCGGCCTGCTCCTGCTGGCTTTAGCCGGCGCCGCAGCTTGCGACTCGGCGGAGCCAGCGCCACAGGACGGCTTGGCCGAACACCTGGCCCTAGGCAACCCCAGTGGGGCCACCACTGATGCTGGCTTTCCGAATAACTACCTGCTGGTGAAGCCCCAATACGTGGTGGGCTACAACCGCGACCAGGGCAAGCCCAACTGGGTGAGCTGGCACCTGGATGCCACTTGGCTCGGCAGCGCCGCGCGGCAGGACGACTTCCGACCCGATGCCGACCTGCCCGCCGGCTGGTACCAGGCCACGGCCAGCAGCTACAGCGGCTCGGGCTTCGACCGGGGCCACAACTGCCCCTCGGCCGACCGCACGCGAACGGCAGCCGACAACTCGGCCACGTTCCTCATGACCAACATGATGCCGCAGGCGCCACGCCTCAACCAGCAGACCTGGGCCAGCCTGGAAGAGTACTGCCGCACCTTGGTGGGCCAGGGCAAAGAACTCTACATTATAGCTGGCAGCTACGGCCGCGGCGGTACCGGCGCCAATGGCTACGCCACCACCCTCGACCAAGGCCGCATCACCGTGCCCGCCCACTGCTGGAAGGTGGTCGTCGTGCTCACGAGCGGGACCAACGACGCCAGCCGGGTAACCAGTGCCACGCGGGTAATCGCCGTCGACATCCCCAACGACAATGGCCTGAATGCCAGCTGGGCCCAGTACCGAACCAAGGTAGACGCCATTGAAGCTACCACGGGCCTGGATGTTCTTTCGACCGTGGCTCCCGCCGTCCAGAAAGCTATTGAAGCCCGAGTGGATACCGGCCCGACAAATTGAGCTGATTCCGGCTGCGCGCTGCTTGATGGCAGGTTCTCAGGGCGCTTCAGAAACTCAAGTGTAAACCTAATTGGGCATAGTTCTTCAGGACGTGCCGCCTATCCACTAACAACGGCATGCCGAGCGCAGCGAAGCATCTTTACCTCAATCCTAACCGCCTGTCATGCAGAGCGCAGCGAAGCATCTTATCAGGCTAGCACGACTCGTTCAACGGTGATAAGATGCTTCGCTGCGCTCTGCATGACAAGAGGCGCGAGCGAGATGCTTCGCTCCGCTCTGCATGACAGTTTTTCTATATGACGGCAGCTCTCTATTCAGGCTTCTTATCAGCCTTTAGAAAAGCTTGCGCAGGGCCCAGAGGCTCCAGCAGATGACCATCAGGCCAACGCCCAGAAACATCCAGCGGGTAGGGATGCGCCCGGCCAGCCGGGCGGCAATTGGGGCCGCCGCCACGCCGCCGACAATCAGGCCGGCCACTATCTGCCAGTGCGAGATGCCGATGAGCGTGAAGAAGGTGAATGCGCTGGCGAAAGTCACAAAGAACTCGACCAGGCTCACCGTGCCGATGACGTATTGAGGCGTGCGGCCCGTAGCAATGAGCGTGCTGGTTACCAGCGGCCCCCAGCCGCCCCCGCCGAAGGAATCGAGGAAGCCGCCGGCCCCGGCCAGCCAGCCGGCGTGCTTCACTTTGCGCCGCTTTTGCTGATGCGTGCGCAGCGCCTTGCTCAGGATGCGAATGCCCAATATCAGCAGATAGACGGCCAACAGCGGCTTCACCCAATTGGCATACTGCTCGCCGAAATGAGCAAGCACCAGTGCCCCGCTAATTGAGCCGGCCACGCCGGGCAGCAGCAAGACCCGAAACAGGCGCTTGTTGACATTGCCAAACCGGTAGTGCTGGTAACCCGAGGCCCCGCTGGCAAATACTTCGGCCGTATGGATGCTGGCGCTCACCGCCACCGGGTTCAGCCCCAAGGACATCAGGCTGATGGCCGACACCACCCCGTAGCCCATCCCCAACAAGCCGTCAATTAACTGAGCTGCGAAGCCGACGGCCACGAACATATAAAACGTGCCGGAGCCCTTGAGCAGCGCCACTACCTGCGCCAGCGTGACGTAGTAAGACGCAATGTTGATGAGAATAAACAGGGCAAACGTGACCAGCGCGCCCGTGGCGATGCGCCGCCAGTAGGCCGTGGCCGGCGACTCGTAGGCCGGACCATAGGCTAGCTCGGCCGTGGCGGCGTTCAGCGCCTTGATTCTGCTGGCGAAATCGCCGGTGAGCCGGGTTCGAATGACGGTCATGTGCTGCAGCAGCGAGTGTAGCTCGCCAGGCAGGGCTTCTTCCAGCACGCCGCGCAGGCGCTTGGCTACGGTGGGCAGCATGCCGTTGGTGGAGATGGCCACTTTCAAATCGCCCTTCTGCACCACCGAGGCCATGTAGAAGTCACAGGCATCCGGCGCGTTAGCTACGTTGGTGAGCAGGTGGCGGGCGGCGGCCGCTGCTTTGATGCGGTGGTTAAGTTCGTCGTCGTCGGTGGCCACGAACAAGAAATCCTGGTCCTCCAAGTCATCGTCTTGATACGCCCGGATGTGGAGCTGCACCCGCGGATGCTGGCCCACCAAGGCCTGCAGCGCGGGCAGGGGCTCTGGCGCTACCACCGTCACGGCCGTTTCGGGGCTGTTGTGCAGAATGGCCGTGAGCTTTTCGAGGGCCACCTTGCCGCCGCCCACCAGCAGCACCCGAAATTTCTCCAGCCGCAGGAACACCGGAAACAGCGCATTGGCCGTAGTCGGGGAAGCATGGGGCGATTTCGGGTTGGTCACAACGGGAGCGGGAGGGCAGTATGGGTCAAGGGGGCTAAAAGGTACGGCGTTGGGCTGGCTTGGCAGCCGCATCCGGCCGAAAGGGAGCCTTTCGGCTGAGCCAAATTATACCCATAGGAAACCATCCATTAATGGCTGTCAAAATCCAGCTCAACTTCGCCGCCCACGGGGTAGCCGGTGCAGGTCAGGACCAGGCCACGGGCCAGCTCGCGGTCGGTCAGCACTTCGTTGGCGGCCATCCACACGCGCCCTTGGGTGCAGCGCACGGCGCAGTTGCCGCACTGGCCCACCTCGCAGCTGTAGGGCAGGTGCAGGCCCTGGCGCTTGGCCGCCTGCAAAATGGTGTCGGGGTACTGCACGAGTAGTTCGTGGAGCTGGCCGCGCGCCCGCACCCGCACGCGGTGCGGCGCGGTATCGGGCGGCAGCACCGGGGCCCGCACATCGGCCCCGGTGTAGAACAGCTCCCGGCGGATGTGGCTGAGCGGCAGGCCGGCCTCGTGCAAGCCGTAGGTGCCCATGCGCATGTAGTTCAGCGGTCCGCAGAGGTACGCCAAGGTGCGGTCGGGCACAAGCGCAGCGTGCTCCTTCACCAGGGATTCGAGCAGCTCTTTGTGGAGGTGGGCACGGTACAGCAAGGGGTCGTCGCTGTAAAATAGCTCAAGATGCAGCTGCCTGGGGAATCGTTGAGCTAAGTCCTCCAGCTCCACCAGAAACAGGGTTTCGGCCGCCGAGCGGTTGCTATAAAACAGCAGCACCCGCAGGTGAGGGTGGGCATGAAGCGCGGTTTTGAGCAGCGAGAAAATCGGCGTGATGCCGCTGCCGGCCGCCAGCAGAATGAGCTGGTCGTAGTCGTCTGGGTTAGCCGGCAGGGTAAAGAAGCCGCCCACGCCGCTGGTGTGCACCTGGTCGCCCACCTGGATTTGGTCGACGAGCCAGCGCGAGAACAAGCCGTTGTCGACCCGCTTCACCGTGATGGCCGGCGGCTCGTGCAGCACCGGCGTGGAGTTGAACGAGTACGACCGGCGCACTTCGCCTCCATACTGCGGGTGCACCAGGGTTAGGTACTGGCCGGGCTCGTAGCGCAGGGATTCGCCGGGCTGGGGCGCCAGCACTAGCGTCCGGGCCCGGGGCGTGGGCGAGTGCACCTCGCGCACAGTCAGCACCTGATAGATATCCTGCATGAATAGGTGGGACAGCAATCCCTTAAATAAAATTATTTCAAGAAATTATTGATATAAAATTCGGGCAACAGCCCCACTTAAAATCTCAGTAACAAAAAAATAACACCTCTGTGGGAACGAGCTCAGCCCAGCTTTGGGCAGCTTGCTTACGACGCAAAAGTAGCCGGGGTTCGGTGCCAAATGCCCGGTTTAGGCGGAGGAAAACTTACTTTTTAAGCACAAGATTAGGGCATAAAAAAACGCCTTCCGATAGCGTAAACCCAGCTGTGCTGGCGCAGGACGGACTTGCTATTGTTGAAATTGAATATTTATACAATCCCGTTGTTTTATAGATACAAAACCAGCTTCCATACAATGCCGTATGCGCTTCGTTTTATACCTAATAAAGCTTTATGGCTGTATTAGAACGTTTTGCCCCTTCGGAACTTGTTGACACACATTTTTACTTTTCGGTGCATGCCCAAATTTTTACACGTTTCGTTTCGCTCCTTTTTTCTGCTTTGGAGCCTGTCATTTCAGGTCGTTTACGCCGCCCGGCCCGCCGCCCGGCCGGCCCCGGCCGCCCTCACGCAGGAGACGTTTGACACCGGCACCAAAACCGACTATTCCGCCGGTACGGTGGCCCTCGCCACCGGCAACTGGGTGCTGACCGATGCGGTGCTCGGCAACGCCCCCGAAGACCACCGCAACGGCGCCCAGGCCGTGCGGCTGCAGCAGAGTGGCAAGCTCACAATGGACTTTTTCCTGCCGAGCGGGGCCGGTTCCGTCACTGTGCAGCACGCTATCTACGGCACCGATGCCAGCAGCAGCTGGGAGCTGTGGGCCCAGGCGGCCTCCTGCAACTGCAACAAGTGGACGAAGGTGGGCAACACCGTGTTTACTACCACCGGCGCCCTGACGGCCGTGTCCTTTACCGTTAACATCGCGGGCAACGTCAAGTTTGAGATTCGCAAGACCTCCGGCGGCCCGGCCCGGCTCAACATCGACGACGTGGCCGTGACGGACTTCGGCGGCGCCCAGCAGTCGGTCGATAACGACAACCTGGCCCTGGGCAACCCCAGCGGTGCCACCACCGACATCAGCTACCCCAATAATTACCTGCTGGTGAAGCCCCAGTATACGGTGGGCTACAACCGAGACCAGGGCAAGCCCAACTGGGTGAGCTGGCACCTCGACATCTCGGACCGCGGCTCGGCCGACCGGCAAGATGACTTCCGCAACGATACGTCCCTGCCCGATGGCTGGTATCAGGTGCTAAGCACCAGCTACGTAGGTACCGGCTTCGACCGCGGCCACAACTGCCCTTCGGCCGACCGCACCTCAACCCTTGAAAACAACTCGGCCACGTTCTTCATGACCAACATGATGCCGCAGGCCCCCAACAACAACCAGCAAACCTGGGGTGACTTGGAGGGCTATACCCGCACGCTGGTGGGCCAGGGCAATGAGGTGTACGTCATCTGCGGCAGCTACGGCATCGGGGGCACCGGCAGCAACGGCGGCGTCACCAACACCATCGACAACGGCCGCATCACCGTGCCCAACCGCACCTGGAAGGTGATTGTCGTGCTGCCCGTGGGCGACAACGACGTGTCGCGGATTTCGGCGGCCACCCGTATCATCGCCGTGGACTTGCCCAACACCAACACCATCGACCAGAACTGGGGCACCTACCGCACTACGGTCGACGCCATTGAGGCCGCGACGGGCTACGACCTGCTCTCGAAACTGCCCGTGAACGTGCAAGCGGCCATCGAGTCAACGGTTGACGGCGGCCCGGTGCAGTAAGCACCCGTCGTACCAGCCTCCAGTCTTAGTATCCCACCGGTTTTTCGCGGCATTCTTGTCTCTTTATGAAGCAAATCTTTAAGCACTCCAGCCTCTCCGCACGAGCAGTTCTATTTCTCCATACTCTTGTAGTGGGCTTATTTAGCTCAACCCTAGCGGTTACTCCTTTTGCAGCCCAAGCCCAGATGGTGCTAAGCAGTTCCACTCCTGTTACGGAGAACTTCGACGGGATGGGAACCAGCGCTGCTGCTACCACGCCCGCGAACATCAAGCTCTCCGGCGAAGCTGCGCCGACCTATACCAGCGCTAACAACTACACCCTGACCAGCGTTGCCTCGAACGGCGGTAGCACCAGCACAAGCAACATTTCTACCGGGGGCACCTACAATTTTTTGTCGGTGGCTGGCACATCTGACCGGGCCTTGGGCTTTTTGAATAGTGGCACGTATGGTACACCGCGCAGCATCATGCTGGCCGTAAGCAACAGTAGTGGCGCCACCATTCAGGATTTGACAGTGCAGTTCAACCTGGAGAAATATCGCTCAGGCAGTCGAGAATATAACTGGACTTTCTACACCAGCCCCGATGGGGTAACATGGACTGCCCAGTCAGCTGGCGCCCAGAACTACCCCGCCGATGCGAGCAATACGGTGTTTTATGCTCCCCCACAAACCATCACCAAAACGGTGCCGTTGCTTGGTGTGAACCTCGCCAACGGCGCGACTTATTACCTGCGCTGGAGCCAGGTAGGTGTGGGTGGCACCATCAGTGGCAGCACCAACGGCCAAGCCTCTGGCCTCGATAACCTGGTGCTGACCCCCACATTGGCCGGCGGCCCACCTCCTCCCCCCACCGGCAGTATCAGCACGGGCAGCGTATCGCCGACTTCGTTTTGCGTGACGGCCACAGCAGGCAGCGCGGTAAGCGTACCATTTACCAGCACGGGCACTTACACAAGCCCTTACAGCGTGCAGCTGTCGGATGCCACGGGCGTATTTCCGGCCAGCGCCACCGCTGGCCTGATTGGCAGCGGCGATACCTCACCCATTGCAGCTACTATTCCGGCCGGCACGCCCAGCGGCACCAAATACCGCGTGCGGGTGCTCAACAGCAACCCCGCTACCCTGGGCTCCAACAACGGCGCCGACCTGACCGTGAGCCTCACGCCAGCCGATAACCCCGTCGCGGTGACGCCCTCTACCCCCCAATCGGTGACGACTACCGGCACGGGCGGCACCCTCACGGCCAGCGCCGCCACCGGGTCGGCCTATAGCTGGCTGTACAGCACTAATTCGGTGGGCCCGTTTACTTCGACTATTT
The DNA here is from genome assembly GCF_020711255.1 of Hymenobacter plasmatis. Taxonomy (GTDB): domain Bacteria; phylum Bacteroidota; class Bacteroidia; order Cytophagales; family Hymenobacteraceae; genus Hymenobacter. The sequence goes on along the minus strand of NZ_JAJFAW010000039.1, from coordinate 16,274 downwards.
CCGGTGCTACCGTCTCTACTTACCAAGTGAAGGGCGCGGATTTTCCGGGAGCCGGCACGTTTTACGTTGTGGCGCAGGCCGTCATCAGCAGCGCTTGCGGCACGGCCACAGGCCTGAGTACGCCAGTTGAGCTAACGGTAACTGCCCCGGTTGTGGCGCCGGCCCTCACCGTGTCGCCCACCACCCTTCCCGACTTCGGTTCCGTGGCTTCGGGCGCGGGCTCCACCGTCCGAAACTTCGCGGTCAGCGGCTCCAGCCTCACCGACAACATTACCATTACGCCACCGGCGGGCTTCGAAATCCGGACCGGTACCAACCCGTTTGCGTGCTGCGCCATTGTGCTGGCGCCGACGGGCGGCAGCGTACCCAGCACTACCATCGACGTGCGCTTTGTGCCCACGGCCGCCCAGCCTTACCAGGCGTCCATTCCGGTCACCAGCAACGGCCTGCCCAGCCAGTCGGTCGCGGTTTCCGGCACCGGCGTCGAGGCGGTATATCCCGCTACGCTGAGCACCACGGCCGTGACCAACCTGACGCCCACTAGCGCCAGCACCGGCGGCACCGTAGCCCTGGACGGCGGCACCGCTGTCACCGCCCGCGGGGTGGTATGGGCCAAAACGGCGAACCCCATTCTGGGCACCACCAAAACCGCCGATGGCGCCGGTAGCGGCACCTTCACCAGCGCCATTACAGGGCTGCTGCCCGGCACTACGTATTTCGTTCGGGCCTATGCCACCAACGCTACCAGCACGGCTTACGGCGAGGAATTCACCTTCACCACCGTGGCCGTGCCCCTGGCCGCCGAGCCCACCCAGCCCGCTGCGCTCACCGCCAGCCAGGTCACCAGCACGTCGCTTCAGCTCAACCTGAGTGGGGGCGACGGGGCCAAGCGCCTGGTAGTGGCCCACCTCGGGAGCGCCGTAGATGCCGACCCGCAGGATGCCACTACCTACACCGCCGACCAGGACTTTGGCCAGGGCAGTGTGCTGGGCAAAGGCAACTATGTGGTGTACAACGGCACCGGCAGCACCGTGCAGGTGACCAACCTGCGCGCCAACACGCCCTACTATTTTTCGGTCTTTGCCTTCAACGATAACGACACCCCCTACGCCGAAAACTACCTGACCACCACGCCCGGCACCCTGCAGCAACAGACGGTGGCCGCCCCGGCCGCCATGCTGCTGGAAGAGAACTTTGAGTACCCTGCCGGCTCGCTGCTAACGGCCAATAACTGGACCGCCCACAGCGGCGGAGGCACCAATGCCGTTGCCGTTACCACCACCGGCCTTGCTTATCCCGGCTATGGCGCCAACAGCGGCAACGCCGCCGCCCTGGTGACCAGCGGCGAAGATGTAAACCGGACGTTCGAGGCCGTTTATGGCCGCACGCCCGTGTATGTTTCGGCGCTGGTGAAAGTGAGCAAAGTGAGCACTACCGGCGACTACTTTTTCCACTTGGGCCCCAAGGTGATTGGCAGCAACTTCCGCAGCCGCGTGTTTGTCAAGCAGGGTAGCTCAACCAGCAAAGTGCAGTTTGGCATCAGCGGCAGCGGAGCCGCTACCTACGCCGCGCAGGAATACGATTTGAACGCCACGTACCTGCTCGTGATAAAGTATTCGTTTGACGAGGCCGGCAACGTGAGCCAGCTGTTCGTGAACCCCACCACCGATACGGAGCCCACCACGGCCTCGGCCAGCTCCACCGAAACCGGCACCACTCCCTCCGCCCCGAACGACAACATCGGCTCCGTGGCCTTGCGCCAGGGCGCCAGCTCACCCGCGCTGCAAATCGACGGCATCCGGGTGGGCACGACTTACCGGGTAGTCAAAACCGGCCTTATCTGTTTGCAGCCGGAGCCTTCGTTTACGGCCGCCCCCGTGTGCCAGGGGGCGCCCACGGCCTTTACCGATGCTTCCAAGACGGTAGAAGCCAACGCCACCTACGCCTGGGATTTTGACAGCAACGGTACGGTTGACCTGACCACCGCAGGCAACGTCTCCTATACCTACCCCGCCGCGGGCACCTACACTGCCAAGCTAACCATCACGCAAGGCGCCTGCTCCGACACCTACACCCAGCAGATAACGGTAAGGGCCCTGCCCACCGCTGCCCTGACCGGCAACGCCACCATCTGCACCGGCGAAACCGCCAGCCTCACCGTGCACCTGACCGGCAGCGCGCCCTGGTTGCTGGCGTACTCCCCCGACGGCGGCACCACCACGACGCCCCTCACCATCACCGCGGCGGATGTAACCGGCGCAGGCAACTACCTGCTGGCCGTTAGCCCAACGGCAACTACCACCTACACCTTGGCCTCGCTCACGGATGCCAATTGCCAGGCAACGGCCCTCACCGGCTCCGCCACCATAACCGTGAACACGCCGCCGGTCCTGACGGCCCCTACCATTCCGACGGCCAATACCTCGGCCACCGAGTGCGGCGCGTCGGTCACTTTCGTCTCTACGGCCACCGGGGCTCCGGCTCCGGTCATCACCTACTCGGTAGTGAAAGATGGCCAGGCCCAGGCCATTACTTCGCCCTACTTCTTCCCAGTGGGCACCACCATCGTGACGGCTACCGCCACCAATAGCTGCGGCACCGTTACCAAGACCTTTTCCGTGGTGGTTCAGGACAAGCAAGCACCCGCTGTGCTCGTCCGGAACATAACCGTGGCCCTGAGCAACGGCACCGCCACCATCACGCCATCCCAGGTGGATAACGGCAGCACCGATGCCTGCGGCATCGCTTCCACCACGCTGAGCAAGACCACCTTCGACTGCGGCAACATCGGCGCCAATGCCGTGACGCTGACCGTGACCGACATCCACGGCAACGTGGCCAGCCAGACGGCCACCGTCACCGTGACGGGCAGCATCCCGAACCCGCAGATTGCCGTTGTGCCCGCCTCAACGGTGTACACCGGCGGCGTGGCCACCACCCTGTACCTGGGGTATGGGCCGCAGAGCGTGACCCTCACCGCTTCGGACGGGGCCAGCTACCAGTGGAGCCCCACGGCCGGCCTGAGCAGTGCCTCCACTGCCAACCCGGTGTTCACGGCTACCGCAGCCGGCACCTATACCTACACCGTCACGGCGACCAGCCCTTCCGGCTGCACCGCCATCAAGAGCGTGACCCTGACCGTGATTGACGCCCGTTGCGGCGTCAAAAACGACAAAGTGCTGCTGTGCCACAAGGGCAAGGCTGCCTGCGTAACATCTGCTGACGTAGCCGATTACCTGAAGCACGGCGATACGCTGGGGGATTGCACGACGACGGCCACGAAAACCGCGGTAGCTACGAGCGCTACGGATAGCAGCGCAGCCAGCCAAGGCGCGATGCCCACAGCCGTGTTCGAGGCGTATCCCAATCCTTTCTCGGAGCGCGCCGTGGTCCACTTCCGCCCCGAGGTTACCGGCACGGCCAAGCTGCAGCTCTACAACACGTTGGGCCAGATGGTGAAGACCTTGTATGATGGCCCCGCCCAGGCCGGCCAGGACTATGAGTTCACGGTGGAGGGAGCCGCTTTTGCCGCCGGCCTCTACACCGGCCGCCTACTGATAGACGGCAAAGTACAGACCGTGCGCCTGGTACTCACCAAGTAAGCCAGGCACAGCCGAACACAAAAAAGGGGCCGCATGCGGCCCCTTTTTTGTGTTCGGTGGGTATCAAGAATAAGGCATCTGGCTAGTCCCGACACCTTAAGTAGCCGAGCATTAGCAACCGTTTCCGTCATGCTGAGCGCAGTCGAAGCATCTCTACCGCGCAACTAATTGATTTTAGTATAGTGGTAGAGATGCTTCGACTGCGCTCAGCATGACCGGCTTTTCCTATACGCTTACTTGTGCGGGAGTACTTAGTGGGAAGCCACGGCCGGCAGCATGGCCTTTAGCTCAACGGAATAGAGGCGGCCGATGAAAGGCGAGGCCACGAACTCGCGCATCTTGGTATCGAACAGGTTGACCACTTGCGCTGAAGCCGTGAGGTAGCTATTGACGCGGTAGCCGGCGCTCACGTCCACGGTGGTGTAGCCGCCCAGCGGGCCGTAGTTCCAGGTGCGGCCGAAGCGGGCGTTTTCGCGCACGCCGAGCGTGGGGTTGGCCGCGGCGGCCACGTTGATGCCGGAGTAGAAGTCGTAGGCCTGCACCCAGCGCGTAAACACCGAGCCGAAGAGCTTTTTGCCGCTGTAGTTCACGGCCAGGCTGCCTTTGTGGGCGGGCGTGTTGATGGGCAGGTCGATTTCGTTCTGCACCTTGCCGTCCTTGTTGCCGTCGTTGCTCAGGTCGCTTTTGTCGAGGTCAAAGCCGAAGTACGAGTAGTTCAACGCCAGGCTTAGGGAGTTGGTGAGGTAGTAGCTCAGGCCCAGGTCGGCACCGTAGGTGTCTACCTGGCCGAAGTTGACGTAGGTGAGCACCGTGGCCGCGCCGGCTTCGGGCGTGCCCGGCACCACCGTCGACATGGGCGTGTCGCCGCGCTTCACCACCTTGCGGCCCAGCGTGGCAATGTTGATGGCCGGACTCAGGAAGTCTTTCGAGCGGTTGTAGTAGGCATTGGCATCGATGAAGAATTTTGGCATCACCTTGCCTTTGTAGCCTATTTCGAGGGTTTTGATGGTCTCGACTTTCAACTTGTTGATAACCGTGCCGTCGCTCAGGGTGAAGCCTTCGCCATTGCCGATGAGCAGGCCGCCGAACAGGTAGCCGTCGAGGTTGAGGATGGTGGGAGCGGCAATGCCCTGGCCATAGGTCAGGCGCACCGACTGGTCGTTGTAGGACCACACGGCTCCGCCTTTCGGGATGAAGTTGAAGCCGTACCGGTCGTGCTGGTCGGCGCGGGCCGCGGCAATGAGCTTGAAGTGGTTGGGCAGTGCCAATTCGCCCTGGCCATACAGCCCAATCTGGTTGATAACAATGTCGCCGTCGCGGTCAAACAGGTAGGTGTGCTTGCTGAAGGCCATGTCGCGCTGGTACTGCGTGCCCACCACCAGGTTGAAAATGCCGAACGTGTTGTTGTACTGCACCTCTCCATTCACGCGGCGCGAAGCGTCTTTGAACACGGCCCCGCGCTTCAAGGCCACGCCTGCGGTAGTGGTTTTGCCAAACCACTGCTCATCAAACGAGCGGCTGCGGGCCACATCTTCGCTGAAACCGGCATCCTTGAAGCTCAGGTAGTTTTGGGTGCGCTGGTTGATGGCGTAGGTGTCCTCGGTCTTGCTCCAGGTGTTGTACACCTGCGCAAACCAGCGCGGCGACACGTAGCGGGCGTGCAGGTACTGCACGCTCCAGTCCTTTATCTGGTTGCGGCCGGCGTTGGTCTGGGCCAGAAAGCTCGATAGGTTGCCGCCGTACGACAGGATGAGGTCGGCCTTGTCGGTGAGGCTGTAGTACACCGCCGCCTCGCCGTGCAGGCTCTTAAAGGTGCGGTCGAGGTCAATTTCTTTCTCGGCATGAAACAGGCCGCTGCGGGCCGGCGTGGTGGGCGTGGCCGCGGCCGCAAAAGCGGTGTTGTTGTAGTACACCGTGTCCACGTAGTTGAAGTCTTCGCCCCGCGTGTATTCGCCCGTCACCTTGAAGGCCAGCTTGGAATTGAGCACCTGCGCGTGGCGGAAGCGGCCCGAAAACACGCTCTGGTTGCCCAGGCCCAGCGCCACCGTGGTGCCGGCCGAGCGGCGCGGGTCTTTGCTGATGGTGTTCACCAGCCCGTTGTGGGCGTTGGGGCCGTACAGCGCCGCCGAGGGCCCCAGCACTACTTCAATGCGCTCAATATCTTCCTTCACCACGCTGGTGAGTGGGCCCAGCGGCAGGCCGGTGGCAATGAGCGTGGACAGGCGCGCATCGTTCATTTGCAGATTCTTGGGGTTGAAGGCGCTGTTGAAGCCGCGCACGTTCAGGCCCGTGCCCAGCACACCGCTCCGGATGTAGTCCACGCCCTTCTGGCGGGCCAGCAGCTCGCCCACGTTGAAGGAAGGCAGCTCGTCAATCTGGCGGGCGTTAATCACGCTGATGGTGGCCGGGGCCTCGGTCAGCTTCTCGGGGCGGCGCGAGGCCGATACCACCACTTCGCCGGCCATCACGGTGGTTTGGGTCATCGCAATGGAACCCATGTCCTGCACCTCCTGGCCCACTTCCACCGTGCGCTCGGGCAGCTCGTAGCCGATGTAGGAAAACACCACCTTGTACGTACCCGGCTTGAGGCCGCTGATGGCGAAATCGCCGGCGTTGCCGGTGGAAGTACCCGTGCGGGTGCCGACAATGAGCACGCTCACGCCCGGCAGCGGTTCGTTGGTAGCCGCGTCGGTCACGCGGCCGCGCACGCCGCCCTGGGCGGCCGCCACCAACGCCTGAATGCTCAGCAGAAAAAGGAGTAAAAGTCGAGAGGCCATATTCGTTGTTTTTGAAAGGGTTGAGTGGGATTTTCGGGGTGGCGGGCAGTAGTGGGACGAATCTACTGGCCTCTCCAAACCGCTGCCCCGCTACCCATCAAATAACGAAGGTGGACTTAACCGACGGCTAATCACGGCCCGTTTCTCAATACATTGTTTATCAACAACTTTAGCCTTGCTGCAACAGCATGGACTTGATGCGGCCGCACAAGTGGGGAATGCAGGATTTCACCTCGCCCAGCAGGTCCAGCAGCAGCCGCTGCTTGTGCGGGTTGCCAAAATGGGGCTGCCCGGAACGGCCCATCAGCTCCACGAGCTGGTCGTCGTCGATTTCGTTCTCCACGTACTGGCTGATGTTGTAGTACCATTCCAGCGTGGGCACGTAGTTGGGCCTGGTGCGGTATTCGGCCTCTTTTTGCAGGATGTGAAACTTGCGGCACACCCGCAGCAGCTTGTCGTACTTCTCCTGCAGCACCAGCGCCTGGAAGTAGGCCACGAAGAAGATGTGCCAGCGGTGGGCCAGAATTTCCTTGCTGTTGTCGCGCAGGAAGCTGTCGGCCATCTTTTCGCCGTCGGCGGGCTGCCCGTTCAGGTTGAGGCACTTGATGTAGAAGGCCATAAACCCGATTTTATTCCGCAGGTTATTGGTGTTGCGCAACGACGCAAACGACTGCTTCATCAGGGCCAGCGCCTCGTGGATTTTGCCCTGCCGCAGCAGTATCGCGCTGTAGTTGTTCAGGTAGTGCAGGTGGTCGGTGTTCTTCTGCTTGATGCTCAGGTAGCCGAACTCCTCGGCCTGCTGCAGCACGTCGAACTTGGAATGCAGCAGCACGCTGTTGGCGTAGTAGTTGAACAGGATGCGGCGCGAATAGAACATGCCCTGCCGCAGCAGTCCGTCCAGGTCCTCGTACACGGCCTTCAGCTTGTCGAATTCCGAATAGTTGAAGTACAGAAACGTGAGCCGCACCACCGCAAAGTAGCGGTTCAGGCCATCCAGCGTGTCGTCGTAGAAGGTGGCCAGCAGCCACGGTTCCCACTGCCGGCTTTCGGTGGCATTCTTGGTGTACTGGTTGGTGATGTCGAGCGTAGCTTGGTGCAGCTGCCCAAACACGGCCCGGCTCTTCTCATATGCCGCCCGCTGCTGCTCCACAAACTGGGCCACCAACTGGTGCTCCTTGAAGCGCATGCGCACCAGCAAAAACTGCTGGTAGCTCAACGTCAGCTCGTAGAACTTCACGAAGTAATACGCCGGCCGGTCATACCGCACAATGGCCTGCAGCAGCGCCTTCTCCTCCCCCGAACTGATGGAATCCGTCATGATTTTCTGGTCCAGCTCGTTGAGCCGCACCAGGTGCTTGTCCACGTCGATGCTGTCCAGCCGCTGCTGTATCCACTGCATCAGGTTGGAGTACTTGCGCTTGTCGATGGCCGGCCGGAAGGCCACCGGCGTACGCGAGTGGTGGCAGTTGTAGGCAATGGTTTCGAGAATCTCCCGGTTGTCGGCATCCTGAAACTGCTGCACCTGCTGCAGCCACGCCACTTCGTGCGGCAGCACATCGGCGGCAAACTCAGCGAACTTCTCCAGCTTTCTTTTCATAACCGGCTCGGGTACAGTAAGCGAGCAAGTTAAAGGAAATTTCATCATGTTAGGCAATAGGTATAGCCATAAAAAAAGCGCTGTGGTACAGCGCTTTTTTTTCTTTACCTCCTTCTTATATCTTTTTATCAAACAAGGACCTAAATCCCTACAGCCAAGGCAATTAGCGCAGGGCCAGCACAGCCGTAACCGGAGCCAGGGGCGTCGTGGGAGCATCTTGCCAGGCCTGGCTCAGGGCGAGGTCGCGACCGTAGATATCGGGCAGTTGGCGCAGCTGGTCGCCATCGGCTTCGCAGGTTAAGTAGCGCACCAGCAGTGGCACCGGGGCCTGCAGTCCAAATTCTTTGGTGTGGCCCGCGTCCAGGCTGTTTTGCAAGTCTTCCAACCGGTCGGCGGCGTTCTTTCCGTCGCGCTCCAGCAGGAACCGGGCAAGCTCCAAGGGCTTCTCTACCCGGATGCAGCCGTGGCTCAAGGCGCGGGCATTGGCGCGAAAAGCCGCTTTGGCCGGCGTGTCGTGCATGTACACCGCAAACGGGTTAGCGAAGCGAAACACGACTTCACCCAGGGCGTTTTCGGCGGACGGGGCCTGGCGGATGGTATAGGGGAACGTCTCCGGCTGCACCGCGTCCCAGTCTACGCGGTACGGATTCACAAGGCGGCCAGCAGCGTTGTACAGTTCAAACCCACGGTCGTCGAGGTACCCAGCGTCTTTGCGGAGCTTGGGCAGCATTTCGTTGGCCGCAATGCTCTGGGGCACGCGCCATTCCGGAGCGGTCTGAAAGAACGTGACGCGGCTATAGAGCCCGGGCGTGGGCGAAGCCACCTTGCCCACCACCACGCGGTGGCTGGCTGCCACGCGGGCACCACGTACTACTTGCAGGGTGTAGGACGGGATGTTTACCGCCAGATACAGCGAATCGGCACGGGGCTCCCAGCGGAGGCGCTCCAGGTTGATGGCAACCGCCAATGCGGTACGCTGGGCACCGACGCTGTCCTTATCAAGCATGCGCTGCCAGGCGCTGAGCAACCGCACGTAGCTGCGGGAAGCAGGCTGAGCTTCGAGCAGCACCGGCACCAGCCGGCCGCTGCCCAGGGCGCGCTGCAAATGAGCCACCGCATCGAAGGAAGGCGCTCCGGCTAGCGGAGCGGTCCGCAGCTCAGAGTTGGTAATGCGGCCTTCGTGCAGGTGTTGTACAAAATGCAGCACCGCTTCGCTCAGTTGTTGCTCGGCACGTACCCGGCGGGCCAGCGACTGCTCATCCACCGTACCCAGCGAATCCAGCAGAGCCGCCAGGCCCGCTGCCCGGTACTCGGCCGGCTTCAGGCCAAAACGGGCCGCGCCCTTCAGCAAGCTCACAGCGGCGCGGGCTTCGGGCGTAGCGCCGCTGGGACTGGTCCACACAGGCGTGTAGCTGCTGTGGGCATAGAAAGCGGCAACCCGCGAAATAGTCACCGAATCGTTTTGCTGGCTACCCTTGGGCAACTGCCGCAGCAAGGATGCCACGTCCGTATTGGAGGGCCGCTCTACCGAGCCAGCGCCCCGGCTCACCGCCCCCGCGAGCATCATGGCCAACGCCATAAAACCTACAAAACGAAAAAGCGGGCCGTCGGTGGGCTGTTGCCCTTTGATAAAGCCGACGATAGCATTTAAGCAGAAAGTAAAACTGGATTTCATAGCTGAACTAAGCGGATATCAATTGCGGACTAATAATTAATCCTCAAAATTATCCAAGCCATGAAGCCTTATTTTGACTGCTGGCCCAACAGCCATTATCACCCAGCGAACGGACGGATTTTGTGGTCGACCGCCGGCGCCCTTAGCTCAACTTCGGGGCAAAGCACTCCCCTCGGCGGCTCTCCTCGCCTACAATAAGCGCTGCCTCGCAAGGCGCCTTTCGCTTCTTAAGATGGGCTAATTAGCTCCACCCAGCACTTTTCCAGCTCAATTTTTTAATTTTTCCCGCACGAACGCTGCTACCAAGCGGTTGAACTCCGCCGCCTTTTCGTAGTGGGCAAAGTGGCCGGCCTCGGCCAGTATCACTTGCTGCGCATGGGGCAGCTGGGCCACGCCGGCAGCCGCTACTTGGGCCGTAGTCAGCTGGGGGTGTAACGCCCGGTTCGGAATCAAAAAGTCCTCACCTCCAAAAACCACCAGCGTGGGCTGCTGCACCCGGGCAAGCCGGTCGAAAACAGGGCCGTCGAGCATGCCAGCCATGCTATTTACCACGGTTTGGGCGTATTGCTGGAAATCCTCGCACTGCATCATGCGCAGGCGCTCGGCTATCCAGAGGTCTACCTCGGCGGGCATGCGGTAGAAGTTGTACTTGTGGTTGGTGCGTACCTGGGCTTCCGGCGTATTCACGATGGACGGCACCGTATAGAACGCCCGCAGCTGCTGTTTCTCCGGCTCCGTGAAGGTTTCGAAGCCGGCCGGCGAGGTGAGCACCAGCTTCTGCACATCGGCGGGGTATTTTAGGGCCAGGGTCACGGCAATCTGGCCGCCCATGCTGTGGCCCACCAGCGTTACCTTTTTCAGGTGCAGCTTCTGAATAAACTGGTGGATGACCTCGGCATAAAAGTCCATGGTGCCCGGGTAGTGGCCCTTGGAAGACTTGCCATAGCCCGGTAAATCCACCGCCAGGCAGCGCGCCGATTTGCTCAATTCCGGAATGCTGCGCTCCCAGGCCCGCACGTAGCTCGAGAGGCCGTGGATGAAGATGAGCGTGTTTTTGCCCTTGCCCGCGTCCACATACGCCACCTCAAGCGAGTCGGCCAGCGCCACGGTGTGCTCCGGAAACCCATAAGCGCCAATCACCTGGCGAATCGGCATCGCTTGCGTCTGATAACTCATGGCCGGTAGGCTTGTGCTGATAAATAGGAGAAAGGCCAGGGGCAGGAGGTAGAGGGAGCAGCTCATACGCTGGCTTTCAGGGCCTTTTTGTTGATTTTTCCGGTATCGTTTTTCGGCAGCTCGGGCACCAGCTCCAGGTACTTGGGCACCTTGAAGCGGGCCAGGTTGCCGGCGCAGTAGGCCTGCAGGGCTTCGCAGGAAATGTCGAGCCCCTTCGTCACGATGAAGGCCTTGCCGACTTCGCCCCAGCGCTCATCGGGCACGCCGATAACCGCCACTTCCGACACGCCCGGAAACGTGAGCAAAAACCGCTCAATTTCGGCCGGGTACACGTTTTCACCGCCCGAGATGTACATGTTTTTGATGCGGTCCATCACGAAGAAGTAGCCTTCGGCATCGCGCCGGAGCAGGTCGCCGGTGCGGAACCAGCCGTCGGGCATGGCCTTGGCGGTGGCTTCGGGGTCGCGCCAGTAGCCGGGCGTGGTCATGGGGCCGCGCAGGCACAGCTCGCCCACTTCGTCGGGCCCCACTTCCTGGCCCTGCTCGTCGATGAGCTTGGTTTCGACGTAAAAATTAGACCGCCCGATGGAGCCAATTTTGCGCATGGAATCGTCCTGGTGCAGCGAAAACAGGTTGGGTCCCACTTCCGTCAGCCCAAACCCCTGGCGGATTTTGATGCCCTTGCGGTCCCACGCCCGGATAACTTCCAGCGGCAGGGCCTCCCCTCCCACAATAAAATAGCGCAGGCTGCCCAGGTCGGCCGCCGCAAAGGCCGGGCTTTCCATCATCATCTTGAGCATGGTGGGCACCCCCATGAATATATCGGCCTGCTCTTGGTCGAGCAGTGCCAGCAGGCGCTCGGGCTGAAACTTCTTGAGCAGCCCAACCGTGGCGCCGCGGTGTAGAAAAGGCGTCAGCAGCACGTTCCAGCCACCCGTATGGAAGGGCGGCATGCAATTGATGGTAACGTCGTCGGGCGTGATTTCCAGGCTCTGCGAAGTATTGATACTATTCCATAGCAGCATGCGGTGCGTGTAGAGGGCGCCCTTGGGAAAGCCCGTCGTGCCGGATGTGTAGAGAATGAACACGGCGTCATCTTCGTCCAGCTCGGCTGCCACGAATGCCACGGGCTCAGCATCCAGGCCACGCTGGCAGATGTCAACCAGTGTTTGCAGCGGCCACACGGGCGGGGCCGTGGGCGCGGCCAAGGCCTGCAGTTGTATGACTTTATCCTGAAACTGCTCCTCGTAAATCAGCAGTGCGGGCTGGCAGTTGTGCACCAGGTAATCAATTTCGGCCACCGCCAGCCGGTAGTTGATAGGTACCAGAATAAGACCCGTTTTCTGAGCCGCCACAAACAGCACCACATACTCCAGGCTATGCTCGGCGAGCACCATTACCCGGTCGCCCTTGCGCAAGCCGTGGTGCTGGGTGAGCTCGGTGGCGAGGTAATTGGCGGCCTGGTTTAGCTCAACATACGTGAGGGCGCGGTCGGTATCAAGCTCCCTCAACGCCACTTTCTGCGGCGAGTAGAGCGCCCACTTGGCGGCCCAGTCTTTCGTGTACATCGCGGTTTGGGAGGAGTTGGTGGGAATTGTTAGGATAGGTATCAGGCCATTTTGCGGTCCACAGATTAGTGGGTAGAAGCCGTAACCAGAGGTGTTTCTTCAGTTATCATCGGCGCTGGTGCCTTGCGTTTAGCCCAATACAGCACACCACCCACCGCCACCGAAACCACAATGGCAATGGCCGCCGAAACCCCGGGATTGCGCACCGGCGCCTGCATATAAGGCGTAAGCCGGCCGAAATAGATGGCGAAATGCACCAGCAGCGCTGCCACCGATGCCGCCGCAACGGCCACTCGTGGGGCATCTTTCAGGAAAATACCAAAACAGATGGGCACAAAGGCAGCCGCGAAATAGGCATACACCCCCGTTTGAGCGAAGATGGCCACGCTCAGCTTGGCATTCACAAACTGGTCGTAAGACAGCCAAATGGCAACCGCCGCCAACGCCGCAATGACCACCCGGTTGAGCATAATCTCGCGGCCGAAGCCACCGTCGCCGCTGAAAGCCGTGGCTGGCAGCAAGGGCTTGATAATATCGGCCGTGATGGTGCTCGACAGGGATTGAATCAGGCTTTCCAGCGTGGATATGCCCGCCGAAATCAGCCCGAGAATAACCAGCAGGCCCATGTACACCGGAAATTCGCGCACCACGTAGGCCGACATAATCTTGTCCATCTTCAATTCCTGCCCATTCAGCACCAGGCCGGGAAAGGCCATGCGCGCATACAGCCCTACAAACACCACCGAGAAGAACACCGTGAGCACCAGCACCGCCGTGAGGAGGTAGCGGTTCACATCCTTTTCACTGTCCAGCAGCAAAGACTTGGTGATAAGGTGCGGCTGGCACACAATGGCAATGCCGATGACTACCTGGCAGAAAATGATTTCGAAGTAATCCCGAAACAGGTAGCTGCCCGGGTTGGTGGCGTGCGTCAGGGCCGGGTCTATTGCGCCCAGCTTGGCAATAAAGCCGTGCATGCCCTGGCTGAAGTGCTCGTAGCCCGACGTGAGCAACACCAGCGCCACCAGCAGCTTCAGGCAGGCCTGAATGGTATTGGTATACACCATCGAATTAGCCCCCCCGAACATCATGTAGCCGAAAATGAACATCACCACGCCCACCAGCACCGGCAGCGGCGGCGCGTTCAGGGCATTGCTCAACACCTGAGTCAGCCCCACACAAATGAGCACAATGAAGGTAATGAGCAGTAGCGACAGCCACCCAAAGTAGCGCGTCAGCCCCTTGCTTTGAAACCGCGAGCCTATCCACTGCGCCAGCGTGTGCGCCTTCACCGTCTGCCCGTGCTTGCGAAATCCCTTGGTGAATACCACCAACGACGCCATCGACGCAATGGGCATTACCACCCCAAAGGAGAGCATGGCGCTCAGCCCATTAATGGCCACAAAGCCCGGGTTGATGATAAACGTGGCCGCGCTGGTCATGGAAGCCGCCAGCGACAGCCCCACCGCCACCGGCGAAAACCGCAGCGACCCCACGGCATAATCCGCCATGCTGGTAATACGCAGGGCCCCGCGCACCACAAAAAACAGGATAACGGCCGCATAGCACACCAGTAAAATAGCCGTGGCCGTGACTTGCTGCGGAGAAGCGATGCCGTTCATGGGAAGTGCGGTAAAATGCGATGCAATAGAAATTCAGCTCAACTCAAAAGCGAAACGCCGCTCCGGCAAAGGCCAGCCCGCCGCCCGAGCCAATGAGGAATATCAAATCGTTTTCTTTAATGTCGCCCTTCGTCACTGCGTAGTCCAACGCCATGGGAATGGCCGCCGACCCCGTGTACCCAAAACGGTCCATGATGAGCGGAGCCCGGCCGCGCGGCACGTCGAGCCGGTCAAGAGTTTCATTGATGGCGTGAAAGTTGAGCTGGGTCATCACGTAGTGGTCCACCTCCCGGGGGCTTACGCCGATGTCTTCGCCCATTTCCTGCGCCAGCCGCGTCCAGACCTCCGGATTCAACTCCTTCGGAAATCGGTGCACAAACTTTAGCTTGTGATCCTTGCGCGCTACTACCTCGGCCGTTATGGGTTGGTTGGAGGCCCCGGCGTAGATGCCCATCCAGGAAGCGTATTGGCCCTCGGTGTGCAGGCGGCTGGTGAGAAAGCCTCGGTCGGTATCGATTGCTGAGGTGAGCAGCACAGCCCCGGCTCCATCAGCAAACAGCGTCACTGTTTTCTTGTCAATTAGGTCCAGATACTTGCTCATGGCATAGCCGCCAATCACCAGCACCTTGTTGTAGCGCCTGTCAGAAGTAATATATTTCGCGGCGACATCCAGGGCCGTCACAAAGCCAGCACAAGCAGCATTAAGGTCGAAAGTGCCTGCTCCCGTGGCCCCCAGACGGTATTGAAGTACCGCCGCTGTAGAGGGCGACACAAACTCTGGCGTGTCGGTTGCCACAATTAGCAAGTCCAGTTCATCGGCGCGCACCCCGGCGCGTTCCAGCGCCTGCCGCGCCGCGGCCTCGCATAGGTCCGCTACCGATTCGTTATCGGCACACCAGCGGCGGGCGTGGATATTCATGTTATCGCGCAGCCACTGGTCCACATCCTCCCCCAGCAACTTGTTGAAGTACGAGTTGGGCAGTTCCCGCTCCGGCACGTAGGAGCCAGTACTCGTAATCAGCGCGCGGCGGCCAGTAGTTGGGCTCATGGCTCTAAATAGTAATGGCACCGTCCACGCTCAGCACCGTCCCGCTCACATACCCAGCCTCATCCGAAGCCAAGAATAAATAAGCCGCCGCAATGTCTTCGGGTTTGCCCAAGCGGCCCAGTGGCGTGCGGCTTTTCAGCGCATCCAGCACCTTTTCCGGAATGGTAGCCAGCATATCGGTGGCCATAAAGCCCGGCGCTACGGCATTCACGGTGATGTTGTACTTGCCGAGTTCTCTGGCCAGCGTCTTGGTAAGTCCAATCAGACCAGCCTTAGTAGCTGCGTAGTTCGACTGCCCAAAGTTGCCATACAGCCCCACCACGGACGAAGTATTGATAATTCGGCCACTACGCTGGGCCTCCATGTAGGGTGCCACAGCCTGGGCACACACAAACACGCCCGTTAGGTTCACATCAATGACCTGTTGCCACTGTGCAAAGGTCATCTTGCGCAGCGATGCATCGCGGGTAATGCCAGCATTGTTTATCAGCACGTCAATGCGGCCAAACTTATCCTGAACTGCTTGGGCAGCAGCAGCCACTTGTTCGGGCTGTGTAGTATTTACTTGGGCCACTACAGCTTGCCCACCCTGTGCCTCCACCTCCGTCCGAGTGGCTTCAGCCTTCGTCATATCTATATCCCAGATAACAACAATGGCACCTTCAGCAGCAAACCGAAGAGCTGATACCCGTCCAATGCCGCTGGCCCCACCCGTGATGATGACTACCTTATCCTGTGCTCGTTTCATGATGATTTGTAATTCACCATGAAAGTAGCGGGGCCATTTTCTGGCCCTAAACCTTCCAAAGAAAAATCAGGGTGGACTTAAGCAAATTATCAATACTCCAGTTACCGTAGCTAGCAGATTATCAAATAGTAGGACCAGGCATGCACTTATTGGACCAATAACTTCACAAGCTCATTGAAAGGCCTAGTTTATAGGGAAAGAGCACTTTGTTGCGCATTTAGTCTAATTAAGCTAATACCGATAAGCTGATGATACGAAGCGTGTATAGAAATATGCTGCTGCAGCTGCTACCCTAGTAGCAAAAATCATGGCCTCCTTGGTAGCGAGCCGCTAGCATATCCGCCTGTGTTCATACCGTGCCTGCGGAGGGATGGCGGAGGGGATGCAAAACGCAAAACGCCCCCCGCTCGGCTGGTGAAAGCGGCGGGGGGCGTTACTCGTAAATAAGGTTGGCGGCGACC
>NZ_JAJFAW010000038.1 GCF_020711255.1 Hymenobacter plasmatis | reverse complement strand
GGTGGCGAAGGTGGCCTGGGCGGCGAAGCTGGGCGTGGCCGCGCCCGTGGCCGCGGTGTTGAGCAGCACCCCAACGGTGTTGCTGTTTGAGTTGGCCACGAGCAGGTCGGGCTTGCCGTCGCCGTTCACGTCGGCCGCCGCCACGCTGCTGGGTTTGGTGCCGGTGCCGGTGGCGAAGGCGGCCTGGGTGGCAAAGCTGGGCGTTTGGGCCGAGGCCGCACCGGCGGCCAGTAGCAGCGCCAGCCCCACCAGGGGGGCAGCGGCCGCCTGGCGTAGGCAGGCCAAAGAGGAGGAGAATTTCGTCATTGAAGCGCTATTGAAAAATAAGACACACCCTCGCACCCGCACGGCATGAGTAAAGGTCAGCCATTAAGCCGGATATTAAACATAACTTTATTTATTTTCACTGTCCACTGCGCGGGCACCCGGCGTGCCAGCGGGCCGCCCGCCTTCCTATCCGACCGGAGGCGGTATAATTCATACGAGCGTCTTACCCCCGGCTTCCTCGCCAAAAAGAGAGGGATGCCAGCCGAAATCATCGAAATGAAGCAAGTAAAAAGCCCAATGCAGGAGTGCATTGGGCTTTTTACTTTTAATTCTTAACTCCTACCGGTCGGAGTGTCGTTTGGCACACCCTCTCTAAATGGGAAGTGGCCAGAGGGTGAGGCAACCGTATGAAGGCACCAGAGGCCCCTACAGCTTCTCGTAAATCACGGCCGCGCCTTGGCCCACGCCCACGCACATGGTGGCCAGGCCGTAACGCACGCCTTCGCGGCGCTGCATCTCGTGCAGCAGCGTAGCCGTGATGCGCGCGCCCGAGCTGCCCAGCGGGTGGCCGATGGCAATCGAGCCGCCGTTCACGTTCACCTTGGCCGGGTCCAGGCCCAGCTCGCGGATGCAAGCAATGCTCTGGGCGGCGAAGGCTTCGTTCAGCTCAATCAGGTCGATGTCGGCCAGGGTGAGGCCGGCGCGTTCCAGCACCTTGCGGGTAGCTGGAATGGGGCCCAGGCCCATCACCGACGGGTCGACGCCGGCCACGGCCGAAGCCACCACCCGCGCAATGGGCTTGAGGTTGTAGCGCGCCAGGGCGTCCTCGTTCACCAGCAACACGGCGGCTGCGCCGTCGTTGATGCCCGCCGAGTTGCCGGCCGTGACGGTGCCGCCATCGGGCTGAAACGCGGGCTTAAGCGTGGCCAGTTTCTCGAGCGAAGAAAAGCGGGGCTGCTCGTCGGTGTCAAACAAGGCCGTGTCGCCCTTGGGCTGCGGAATAAACACCGGCACGATTTCCTTGCGGAAGCGGCCTTTCTCCAGCGCCCGGGCGTATTTGCGCTGGCTTTCGAAGGCAAAAGCGTCCTGCTCTTCGCGGGTGATGCCGAACTGCTTGGCCACATTCTCAGCCGTCTGGCCCATCGAGAAGGGGTAGTGCAGCTTGCTCAGGCGCGGGTTCACGAAGCGCCAGCCCAGGGTGGTGTCGTGGGCCGTCAGTTCGCGGCCGAAGGCCGATTCCGACTTGGCCATCACAAACGGCGCGCGGGTCATGCTTTCGGTGCCGCCGGCCAGGTACACGTCGCCCTCACCGGCTTTGATGGCTCGGGCGGCGTCCATGATGCTTTGCAGGCCCGAGGCACACAAGCGGTTCACGGTGTTGCCGGGCACCGTGATGGGCAGGCCGGCCAGCAGCGCGGCCATGCGGGCCACGTTGCGGTTGTCTTCCCCGGCCTGGTTGGCGGCGCCAATAATGACGTCTTCTACAGCACTTTTATCAAGGGAGGGATTGCGGCGCAGGAGCTCGCGGAGTACGTGCGCGGCCAAATCATCGGGGCGGACGCTGCTGAGCGCGCCGCCAAATTTTCCAATCGGGGTACGCACCGCGTCCACGACATAAGCAGTTGGCATTCGGAGTATCAATAGCGGCGCAAGCGCCGGATGGGATTAAATTTGTGGCCCCGGCAGAAGCCCGGGGCATTTTTTACCAACAGCAAAGATGATACAAAGAATCCAAAGCGTGTTTTTACTGTTGCTGGCCTTGGCCATGCTCAGCGTGTTAGCCCTGCCGCTCTGGCACAAGGTCGACGGCCTCACCCACCAGGAACTCACTCTCACCGCGTTTGGCTTTGATGCCAAAGGCCTGCAATTACCGGGCACCATTGGGCCCGTTTGGGTAATTGGAGTGCTGGCAGCCGCGTCGGCTGCGGTGGCTTTTTACGAAATTTTTCAATTTCGCAGCCGCGGCAAGCAGTTGCTGCTCGGCTCCATCAACTTGCTGCTCATTACCGGTACGCTTGGCGCGTCCTTCTACTTTTCCAACAAGGGCGAGCAGCTGCTCAACATGAAGCTGCAGGGGCAATTCCTGGCCGGGTTCTACCTGCCCACCCTGGCCTTGCTGCTCAACCTACTGGCCAACCGCTTCATCCGCCGCGACGAGCAGCTGGTGCGCAGCGCCGACCGCCTGCGCTAGCCCAACCTCTTATTGCCAAAACAAAAAGGCCGCTGTGACTATCACAGCGGCCTTTTTGTTTTTATACGTGGCCAGTGTTTAGCGCTGGGGCGCCGCACCCACGGCTTGCTGCACCTCGCGCACGCTGGCATCGAAGTCAAAGGCATCGTACACGCGGGAGAAGTTTTGCGGGTCGACTACGTGGGAATAAGCGAATTTGGCCAGCTCAACTCTGGCCGATTCGAACTGAATGCTGCGCAAGAGGCGCTTCAGGTCATCGGTCTGGATGCTGCTCTGGGCCAGGGCTTCCTTGGCCATGCTCAGCTTGCTGGCTTCGAAAGGGCGCTGCTGCACGGCCTGCACCAGCGCGTCCACTTCTTGCGGGGCCATGGTGCGGTAGTTATTCGCGGCTGAATTCGGGTAGGAGCCCCCGCCGTTGGGGTTGGGCGAGTTGTCGTAGCCGCCGGGGGTATTGCCGTACCCGTTGTTTTGGTTGTTGCCGTTATTAGGGTAGCTGCCATTATTGGGGTTACCACCATTGTTCTGGTTGCCGCCGTTGTTTGGATAGCTATTGTTGGGGTAGCCGTTATTCGGGTAGCTGCCGCCCTGGCCATACGGCGCGGGGCTGTTGTAGCGGCCGCCATTGCGGCCGTCGTTGTAGTAGCCACGGCCTGGGCCATACAACGGCACGGCAGTCACCTGGCGCAAATCGAGCGGACGCCCGGGGCGCGTAATCAGCACAAAGGTGGTTTCGAGGCCGGGCTCCAGCCACACGCGGCTGCGGAAGCGCACTGCGCCGCCATAAGCCGTGGGCACGGTAAAGTCGGCCCAGTGCAGGCCGGGCCCCAACTGCTCTACGTGCACCTGCCGTGCCATGCCCCGGGTAATGGGGCGGCCATCCAGCACTAGGCCAAACGGCACCCCGCGCTCCGACGAGAAGTTAACATTGGCCGGGGCGGGCGGATACGCCAGCGCGGGAGCAACAGCGGCGAGCAATCCAGCCAGGGCAAGTAGTAAAGCCTTTTTCATGGCACTAAAGGAGAATTGCCGTCCGTAAAGCCGGACGACATTTCACTAATTCCAAAAGCTATGCCACGTTTCAGGACAGCTTGAGGCGAGCGTGGCTAGCCCTGGTATCGCCGAAAATACTAGCACAAAAAAGCCCCCGCAGCGCTGGCTGCGGGGGGCTTTTGTTGAAGTAGGCCGAAGCAGTTATTTCGCTACGCGGGTCACCTTAAACTCGGTGCGGCGGTTGCGCTGGTACTCGGCTTCCGATTTCGGCGCCACGATGATGGGGCGGGATTCGCCGTAGCCCTTGGCCGTGATGCGCGCCTTGTCGATGCCCTTGCTCACGATGTAGTCCACGGCGGCCTGGGCTCGCTGCTGCGAGAGCTTCATGTTGTAGGCGTCCTTACCGCGCTGGTCGGTGTGCGAGCTCAGCTCAATGGAGATTTTGGGGTTGTCCACCAGCGTTTGCACCAGCGTATCGAGGCGAATGGCGGCATCGGGGCGGATGTCGTACTTGTTGTAGTCGTAGAGAATGTCTTTGACTTCGATGGCCTTGGCCAGAATGATTTTATTCAGCGTCAAAGTCACTGGCAGCCGAACGTCGTTGGTCAGGTTGGGCAGCTGGTCCTGGCTGGGCTTGCGGCCCACGGTGCTCAGGCCCGCGCGGGCCGCGAAGTCGCCGGGGCGCTCGGCCACCAGCGTGTACACCGAGACCGAGTCCAGCTTCACGCTAAACTTGCCGTCGGGGCCGCTCGTCACCGTCTGACGCTGGCCGTTGGCCCCGATGATGGCCACTTGGGCGCCGGGTATCGGCAGGGTGGTTTTGGCTTTGTCGTCGTGCTCGAGCACGGTGCCGTCGGCGTAGAAGGTCACCAGCTTGAGCGGCTTCTTCTTGAACATGTACTCGTCGTCGGAGCCTTTGCCCCCGGCGCGGTTCGAGCTAAATAGCCCCACGTCGGTGCCCGTGGGTACGGGCGCGAAGTCGTCGCCAATGCTGTTCACATCGGCCCCTAGGTTCACGGCCTGGCCGTTTTTCACCATGAAGATGTCGAGCTTGCCCACGCCGGGGCGCCCGTCCGAAGCGAAGTACAGGGTGCCATCGGGGGCTACGCCGGGGAAGTTTTCGTTGCCGGCGGTATTAATGGTTTCGCCCAGGTTCTCGGCCGGCGAGAAACGGCCATTTGGGCCCAGCGTAGCTTTGTACAGGTCGTTGCCACCCTGCCCGCCCTTGCGGCTCGATGCGAAGTACAGCGTGGTGCCATCCGGGGCGAAGGCCGGGGAAAAGTCGTCGGCGGTGCGGTCATTGATGTTGGCGAGCACGGGCTCGCTCCACACCCCGCCCTTGAGGTAAGAAATCCAAAGGTCGACGCTCAGGTAGCCTTTTTTGCTGCCGTCGTTCGAGCGGGCAAATACCATCGTCTTGCCGTCGGGCGTGTAGGTGGCGCTGGCTTCGTGCTTGTTTACGGAGTTGAAGGGGCCTTCCAGCTTGCGGGCCGTGCCGCCGCTCATGGCCGCCGCGTTGTCAAACTTGATGGCGTAGAGGTCGTCGAAGTTTTCGCCGTTGCCGAGATACTTCTTGCCGTCGCGGCCGGAGGTAAACACAAAGTCGCCAGTGCTGGCCAGCAGCGTGCCGCCAAAGTCGGACGCGGCCGAGTTCAGAGCGTCTACCGGTGTCACGTCGTACTTGTTCTTGATGGCGGCCACGGCCTTGCTGGCGGCGGCGTTCTTGGCTTCGTTTTCGGCGCGGGCCGCGAGGTTGCGGTTGCCGCCGTTGGCAGCGTAAGTAGTAAACTGCGCCGCGGCCTCGTCGTACTTGCCGTTGGCCCGCAGAGCCTCGGCGTAGCGGAAGCCGGCATCGGCGTTTTTCACCCCACCGTCCAGGGCGGCCTTGTAGAAGGGCTCGGCCAGCTCCACCCGGTTGGAAAGGCGGTAGGCTTCGCCAATGCGAAAGTTGGCAATGGCCGCGTTCTTGCCCTTGGCCACATCGGCTTTGTAGAGGGGAATCGCCAGTTCGTATTGGCCGCGTGCGAACTGCTTGTCGCCCTTGCTCATGCTGCCCGTGGTGGCACAGCCGCTAAGGAGCGCGGAAGAGCCAGCCGCAACACAGACGAATAATAGCTTCCTCATGAATGGTGGGGGTGGGGTAGGGAGGGAAACGGGCACCGAAATCTGGGCCCGAGCGGGCATTTTTGGGTTAGCAATAATACTACGTTTAAGTAGCATTCACGCAAGTAGCCGGTTTTTTTCCGCCTGCCCGAAGTAGCGGGCCAGCCAGGTCTCGCCGGCGGGGCGAGGCCACTTGGTATCCAGCTCACCCTTAGTGGCTAAGGTGTTATCGAAATAAAAAGTTTCGGGTTTGATGGTTCCGTTGGCTACGGCTGCCGGCAGCTCGCTGCGCTTAAGCAGTTCCACGGTGCCGCCGTGCAGAAAGGCCAGCTGCGACTTTTCCAGCAGCTCCACCCCAAGCTGCCGCTCGAGTTGGGCCACAAACCGCACCGACGCATCGATGGAGCAGCCGCTGGCCCCGGCCGGGCCTTCGTCGAGGCCAATCACCAGAAACTGCTGGTGCAGAAACTCGGCCGAAGCGTGCAAGGTGTGGCCGTGGCTGGTCCACTCTTCGGCAAAGCGGGCCAGGCGCGGCAATACGCCCACTATCTCCGGCCCGGTGAGCCGGCGGTTGGCCTGGTAAATCCACACCCGGGCCTCGGGGGGCAGCTGGTCAAAAGCAACGTACATGAGTCAGCGATTTTGGCGGGTGGAACTTCTGAGCACAATAACGTCATGCTCATCTGATGTAGGCGGAACCGGTGCTCTTCACTGCGCCTTTTGTCATGGCGTCGTCTGTCATGCAGAGCGCAGCGAAGCATCTTCTCACGCCCGGATGACTCGTGCAGCGGTGATAAGATGCTTCGCTGCGCTCTGCATGACAGACGATAGAGTCAGTATTGAGCTAAGAGATGCGCTTCAATACGCGGCTTAGGCGTTGATGCCCTCGGCGGAAGCTACCAGCTCTGCCAGGTCAAACACTTGCACGCGGCTTTCCTGTTCCTTGTTTTTCACGCCGTCGCTCATCATGGTCATGCAGAACGGGCAGCTCACGGCGATGATGCTGCCTTGCAGGTCGTGGGGGCCGGGGGCGCTGGTTTCGGTTTCTACGCCGCCCAGGTTGGCCAGGGCTTCGGCGGCGCCGCTCAGGGTGGCCAGGGCCTCCTCGGTGCGCTCGATGTTGATGTCCTTTTTGCCGGGCTCGGGCTCTTTCCACATCTGGGCGCCGCCCGCACCGCAGCACAGGCCGTTGGCGCGGCTGCGCTTCATCTCCACCAGGTCGGCGTCGAGGGCGGCCAGCACGTCGCGCGGGGCTTCGTAGATGTTGTTGGCGCGGCCCAGGTAGCAGGAATCGTGGAAGGTGATGCGGCGGCCCTTGAAGCTCTCGCCCCCGGTCACGCCCACTTTGCCCTCGTTGATGAGCTGCTGCAGGTAGGTGCTGTGGTGGATTACCTCGTAGTCGCCGCCCAGCGCGGGGTATTCGTTTTTGATGGTGTTGAAGCAGTGTGGGCAAGCCGTCACGATTTTCTTGATGCCGTAGCCGTTCAAGGTCGTAATGTTCGTCATGGCCTGCATCTGAAACAGAAACTCGTTGCCGGCGCGCTTGGCGGGGTCGCCGGTGCAGCTTTCTTCCAGGCCCAGCACGGCGTACTTGGTGCCCACGTGCTCTAGGATGCGCACGAAGGCGCGGGTCACGCGCTTGTACCGGTCATCAAAAGCACCGGCGCAGCCCACCCAAAACAGGATTTCGGGCGACTCGTTGCGGGCCGCCAAATCGGCCATGACGGGAACGTTGATTTGGCGCTTTTCGCCAGCGGCGGGAGTGGTTGGGGACATGGGAACTTGAGAATGGAAGACGGAACTGTCATCCTGAGCAGCGCGAAGGACCTTATCACGTTCGCGCCGCAAGTGGTTAGGGGTTCTGACGAAAGCAGCGGTGATAAGATGCTTCCTGCGTCAGCATGACAGACGATTTAAGCTACGGTAGCGGCCGCGGGCTTTTCGGCCGCAAACAAGTCGTTGGCCCAGTTGAAGCGGTCCGAAGGGGAGAAAGCCCACGGGGCGCCGTTGTTCTCGATGTTGGAGAACATGACGTTGAGCGAGTTGGGCGCGGCCGACTCTTCCAGCACCAGGAAGCGGCGCATTTCGATGATGCTTTCCAGCGGGTTGATGTTCACGGGGCAGCTTTCCACGCAGGCGTTGCAGGTGGTGCAGGCCCAGAGCTCTTCGGGCGTCACTTTGCCGCGCAGCAGCGTGGCGTTGGCCAAGTCCGTGATAGGCTCGTGCTTGGCTTCAGCGCCGTACACGTTGGGCCTGAATATCACGGGCGAGTTATACTTCTCCTCCATCCGGTCGCGCGTGTCCATGATGATTTTGCGCGGCGAGAGCAGCTTGCCCGTCAGGTTGGCGGGGCACACCGAGGTGCAGCGGCCGCACTCGGTGCAGGAGTAGGCATTCAGCAGGTTGGTCCAGGGCAGGTCTTCGACGTCCTTGGCGCCGAAGGGCGTGGGGGCCAGGGCCGAGCCATCGGGCGCGGTAGGAGCGGGCGGCACCACAAAGCTGGGGTCCATCATGGCCTTTACTTCGTTGGTGATGCTTTCCACGTTGGAGAACTGGCCCTGGGGCACCAGGCGCGAGTACCACACGTTCGGAAACGCCATGAT
The DNA here is from genome assembly GCF_020711255.1 of Hymenobacter plasmatis. Lineage (GTDB taxonomy): Bacteria > Bacteroidota > Bacteroidia > Cytophagales > Hymenobacteraceae > Hymenobacter. The sequence continues at coordinate 26,294 of NZ_JAJFAW010000038.1, read as the reverse complement.
GATGTGGAAGTGCTTGGAGCTGGGCAGGTAGTTGAGAAACAGCAGGATGCCCGTGATGTGGGCCCACCAGCCAAAGCGCTCCAGCAGGTGCAGTGCCCCGGCATTAGCGGGGAAAAGCCCGGTGAGCAGGCTGCTGATGGGGAATGCGCCCGGCAGCGTTTCGCCGCGCAGCTGGTGTAGCTTCAGGTCCGAGGTATTCATCGTGAACAGGGCCACCATCAGAATTACCTCGACGTAGAGAATGATGTTGGCATCGAGCCGGGGCCAGGCGCGCAGCTCCACGCCGGTAAAGCGCTTGACGGGCGGCTTGCGGTTGCGGCGCCACCAGAACGCGGCCACGGCGATAATTACCAGTGCGCCCAGCACCTCGTTGGTGCCCATGAGCAGGCTGTACACCGGCCCGAGGAAACTCAGAAAGCGGTGGGTGCCAAACAGGCCGTCGACCACAATCTCGAGTACTTCGATGTTAATTACGAGGAAGCCCACGTACACCACCAAGTGCAGCAGGGCCGGCGTGAGGCGCTTGAACATCTTCTGCTGGCCAAAGGCAACGAGCAGGGTTTTCTGGAAGCGTTCGGCGGCGTGGCCGCTCATGTCCCGGTCGCGCCCCACGAGGATGTTGGCGCGGATTTTCCGGACTTGCCACGCGAAGAAGCCAAAAGCAGCTACCAGTAGCAGCAGAAAAAGGATTGATTGCAACATGCGGTAAAGGTAAGGAAGCGGGAACGTTTGGGGTGCAATATACTCGGCATGCCGAGTATATTGCTTGGGGACCTTAAAGGCTCAACACTTTTTTTTACTCTATTTCTTGCGCCATCGTTTTGCTTTCGTACCTTTGCGGTCCCCAAAGCGCCTTTCTGCCGCGGGGAAACGGCAACATAGCTCAGTTGGTAGAGCACAGCACTGAAAATGCTGGTGTCGTTGGTTCGATTCCAACTGTTGCCACGAAAAACGCCTTTAGCACTTCGCTAGAGGCGTTTTTTCTTTTCCGGGCGTTGGTGGCGCTTGTTTAGGACAATGTTGGGGAGAATATTGAGAACAGTGTAGAGACGCAACACTTTGCGTCTCGGCGTCCGCGCCGTTCGGGTTTCGTTCTAACGCAAGTCGTTCAACGCTCAGACGCGAAGTGTCGCGTCTCTACACTGTTCTGGGGGCTGTGAATGCCAGCTCAATTTGCTGCGCGGCGAAGCTTACTGGACCAACACCCGGCCCAGCACAGGCCGACCTTGGGCATTGGTGGCCCGGAGCGTGTACAGGCCCGGAGCCAAGCCCAGCACCGACACTTGGGCGTCGGCTGAAATGGTAATTTCGCGGGCCACGCGGCCCAGGGCGTCGAGCAGCTGCACCCGAGTGCCCGCTGGCTGGCCCGGCACCCGGATGTAGGTAGAAGCCGGGTTTGGGCTGATGGTGAAAAGACGGCTGCCCGCCGCTGCGGCAGATAGGGCAGTGGTAGGGGTGAAGACCGTAGCCGAACTGCCCGTGCCGCCCGCCGTGCGCACGCTTACCGGCCCGGCGGTGGCCCCTGTCGGTGCCACGGCCGTGAGCCGCGTGGTCGACTGCACGGCAAAGCTGGCAGCCGGCGTGCCATTGAACAGTACCGCCGTGACGCTCACAAAGCCCGACCCTGTGACCGTGACGGTTTGGCCCGGCGCGCCGCTGCTCGGGGCCAGCGCCGTGATGGCGAGCGGCCCCGATTCGTAAATCTTGGCCAGGAAAACATTGCTAAAAATCGCGTTCCCGGCCAGGGTGGTGCTGCCAAAGGTGGCCGGGCCCCAATAGATGCCCAGCACGCCGATTCCGCCATAGGGGTCGAGGATGAGGGCGGTACCGCTTTCGTCGCCGGTGCCGCTGGTGCCCAGGGCCCACTGCCACGCCCCGGCGGCATCGAGCTTGGCCAGGAAGGCATCCGACTGGCTGGCCGCGCTGGTGTTGGCCAGCGTGAGGGGGCCAAATTGCGCGCTGCGGCTCAGGAATTCGCCCGTAATCACCACCTCATCGGCGGCGGTGAGGGCCAGAGCCATGGCCGCCTCGGCATCGGGGCCGCCGGCTTGCGTGGCCCAGCGCCATGCCCCGGCGGCGTCCAGGGCGGCCACAAAAACGTCGAGGGTGTTGGCCGTGCCGGAGTTGGTGAGGGAGGTAGGGCCGAAGGCCGTGGTGCCATTGCCAAAGCCGCCCGTTATATAAGCCCGGCCCGTGGCGTCTACCGCGATGCCGGCAGCGCGGTCGTAGCTGGTGCCCCCGGCGCGGGTGGCCCACTGCCAAGTGCCGGCCGGCGTGAGCTTGGCCACGAAGAGGTCGGAGGTGGCGGGGGTGGTGCCTGGGCTGGGGTTGGCGTTGGATAAGACGGTGCTGCCGAAGGCGATGGTGGGGCTGGTGAACGCGCCGCACACGTAGGCATTGCCGGCGGCATCCAGGGCCACGCCGCCCATTTCCTCGGCTCCCGTGCCGCCAATGGCGGTAACGCCCAGCCACGCGCCAGTGGCGCTGAGGCGGGCCACAAACAGATCGGGCGTGAAACTGACCGAGGACGCTTTGGTGAGCTGCACGGCCCCAAACGTAGCCGTGGGGCTATCGAACCCGCCCGCCAGGACGAGGGTGCCATTGGCGTCAATGGCCAGGTCGGTGCCGTAATCGTCGCCGGAGCCGCCCGCGTGGGTGGCCCACAGCCAGTGGCCGGCCCCGTCGAGCTTGGCCACAAACGCGTCGCTGTACCAGGTGGCGCCCGGCTGGCCCACCGCATTGGGCAGGGTGATGGTGCCGAACGTAGCTTCCGTGGCGTGGCTGCCCGAAATGTACACGTTGCCGCTGGCGTCGAGTACCAGCCCATTGGCGCGGTCGTCGGAGTCGCCGCCGGCGCTCACGGCCCACAGGTTATTGCCGAAGGCATCGTACTTGGCCACGAACAAATCGAAGTGGCTGGCACGGCTGGTAAATGTCTGACCCCCAATAGTAAGCGTGCCTGCAAATGTGCCCGTGATGTACACGTTGCCTTGCGCATCCGTGGCGGTGGCGCCTGCGTAGCTTTCGCCACCCTGGGTTAGGCCTACGGAGATAGCTGAACTGAAAAAAGGCGCGGCCTGCTGGGCTGCAACGGGCCCAACGACCCAGCACAGGGCCAGCAGAGCCAACAGCCGGAAGGTACCGGCGGAACGAAGTAAAGGTAGCTGCATGGGAATGGAAAGAAGGAAAGATAGAAGCGGGTAGCGCGCCCTGTGCTGCTTAGACTGCATAGGCACCGGCCAGGGTGGCCCACCAGGGCCAGGGTGGCCAACAGGGGCTCCACTTTTTCGGGTTTCACTGGGTTGGGCTATCAGTGGTGGGGTCGGGGCAGGTCACGAAGGGAGGTAGAAATTGGGCGGGAAGATAGAGGGTGCCGCGTATGGTTGGGCTGGGGGTGAGGCTCCCCGCCAAGGCCTTGTCTCCCGAAATATTGAATTATAACTTAGTTTCGGCCGGCACTTATAGTGCTGGTGGCTGGCCGATTAAATATTGCCCTTACCCGAATCAGTAAAAGTCACTCTTGCCTACTTCTACAGCCATGCGCTTTGTACTGATTATGGCGCTGCTTTTGGGCGGCCTGTTCGCGTGGCCTGCCCAAGCCCAGACCGTGGTGGGCGACACGGCCCGGCACGCGGCGCTGCAGGCTGCCCCGCTCACCGGAGCCCGGCTGGATAGCGCGCTGGCCGTGCACGACGTGTTTAAAGCCGGACGCTCTTCGGCAAGGGCTTTTATTATTGGAGGACTGCTATTTGTACCGGCCGCAGCCGTTATCACGGCATTAATCCGCGGCCCCTGGGCGAGTTCCGAGCCAGATAACACGGGCATAATAGTAGCTGGCGCGGTGGCCGCAACAGGGGTGGCGTTCGGCGCCTCCGCTATAGGCCATTTCAGCCGTGCCAAGGAAAGAGCCGTGCTGGCGGCATACCGGCAGGGCCAGCCGCTGCCGGCTTCCATCCGCAAGCAACTGCAGGCTAGGCTTCTGAAAAAGTAAGCCGGTTGCAGAAGCAGTAATGGCCCCCACTGGCCCCCATGTAGAGTTGGACTAAAATTCCACGATAAACCCAATGGTGGGCACCACCAGCGCATCGTTGTCGGCCAGCAGGATGGCACAGCGTTGCGGCCGTCGGGGCGCAGGGGCTGGCCGTCGGTGGTGGTGTAGGAGGTGTTGTCGGGGGTGCGCTCGAAGGTGTAGGTGGGCGGCGAGGCCGGCTTGGTAAGCAGGGCGTTCTGCACGTCGATGTAGAAGTCGAAGCTCAGGCGGCGCAGGCTGATTTTCTTGTCGAGGCGCAGGTCAAGCTGCTGGAAACCGCTGAGGCGGCGCGTGTTGAGCTGGCTATAGTCGAGAATGCCCGTGCCCACGGCCTGGTAGCTGGCGCGGCTAGCCTCGTCGTCGTAGGGCGTGTAGGGCGAGCCGCCGCCCACCCGGTACTTGGCGCCCAGCTCCCAACCGCGGCCCAACTGGTAGCCCAACAAGGCCGAGCCCAGGAAGCGCGTATCCCAGGCCGAAGGCTTGTACAGGCCATCTTGCCCGTTGAACTCCGACCGGAAGCCTGTGAGCGAGACGATAGCGAACAGCTTGCCACTGAGTTTCTGCTGGAAAAAAGCCTCCACCCCGTAGGTGCGGCCTCGGCCGGTGCTGGTCACGGCCTCGTTGCCGATGGCGTTGAAATCGCCGCCCAGGTTGGCCAAGCTGATGCCGTCGCGCACCGACACCGGGTAGTAAGAGTACTTCTTGTAAAAGCCCTCCAGCGTAAAGCGAGTGGCGGCACCCGGCAGCCACTCCAGCCCGGCCACCACGTGGTCGGACCGGATGTAGCGGCTACCGGCATTCACCCGATTGCCGGCCTCGTCGCGGAAGCCCAGAATGGTGCTGGGCGGGATTTTGAAGTAGCGGCCCAGCGAGGCGTTCAGGTTCAGGGTAGGGCGCAGGGCGTACGACACCGAGGCCCGCGGCGAGAGCGTGCGGTCGAGCCGGTAGCCCGCCAGCAGGGCCGTGGTGCCATCGGCCCGCAGGCCCGCCGACACGGTCAGGCGGCTGTCGGCGCCGTAGGTGCGCGTGGCCTGGGCAAAAGCGCCGTATCGCAAAAAGTCCAGGTCGGTTTGGAAGCGGACCGTGACGGCGGGGCTGATGAGCACGCCGCGGGAGTCGCGCACTTCCGACCGGATGCGGTTAATCAGGTTGTTGTCGTAGTGCTGCAGCTGGCCCACCACGCCGTAGCTGTACTGCCAGCGGCCCACGCGCTTGTTCACGTCGGCGCGCAGCTTGTTTTCGGTTTCGTGGGTACGGGCGCCCAGCTTGCGGCGGCTTTCGTCGCCGAGGTAGCCGTACTCAAACGCGTCGGCGTTGCTGCTTTGCTGGGTGCGGCTCAGGGCCACATTCACGAAGCCGTTGTCGACGAGGTGGCGCAGGTTTAGCCCAACCGTGTAGTTCCACTGGTCGATGGTGGGGTTGGAGCGGAGCACGTATTCTTTGGAGGGCGAGCTTTTTTTGGGCGGCACGATTTCGAAGTGGTCGATGGCGCCCAGGCCCAGGCTGGTGAGCGTGGTTTTCTCCGAAAGCTTGGTGGTGGTCTTGAACTGGAAGTCGTAGAAATCAGGCCGGATGGGCAGGTCAATCAGCTTGAACAACACCTGCAGGTAGCTGCGCCGGGCCGAGGCCAGAAAGGTGGTATTGGAGGTCAGCGGCCCCTCCAACGTGGCCGCCACTTCGGTACCGGAGGTGCGCAGGTTGCCCTGAATGCGCTCGGAGTTGCCGTCGCGCTGCCGGAACTGCAGCACCGAGCTCAGGGCGTTGTCGTAGCGGGCCTGAAAGGCCGAACTGCTCAGCGTGACGTCTTCGATAAAGCTGACGTTGAGGATGCCCGCGGGCCCGCCGGCGCTGCCCTGCGTGGGAAAGTGGTTGATGACGGGCACCTCAATGCCGTCGAGGTAGTACACGTTTTCGTTGGGCGCCCCGCCCCGGATGATGATGTCGTTGCGGAAGCCGGCCGTGCCGCCGCTGCCCCCGCCGCCCACGCCGGGCAGGCTTTGCACCACCCGGGATATGTCGAAGTTGCCGCCGGGGTTGCTCTTGATTTCTTCGGTGGTGAGGCGCTGCACGCTGAGGGGCGTTTCGGCCGTGGCCACGCGTATGGCGCGGTTGGCGGTCACCGTCACTTCTCCCAGGGCCTGGGGCACGGCGTTCAGCTCCAGGTTCAGGGTGTTCACGTTGCCGCTGCTCAGGCTGATGTTGGAGCGCACGAGCGGGTCGTAGCCCACGAAGGTGGCGCGCAGGTTGTAGGCCCCAGCCGGCACGCCGGTGATGCGGTAGCGCCCTTCGGCATCGGTGGCCGTCCCGAACGCCGTTCCCTCCAGCGTAATGCTCACGCCGGGCAGCACCTCCTGGGTGGCCCGGTCGCGCACAGTGCCGGCCACGGTGCCAACGCTTTGGGCATAGGTATAAAAGCTGGAGAGCAGGAAGCAGGCGAGCAGGGTATAAAGGCGCATACAGCAGCAAGTAGCAAGCTGGGCAAATGTTTTTGGGTGGGGAGAGGGGCTGGGGGAGGTTCCCTTACGCCGCACAACCTGTCCCTCCAGAAATATTCAACACCATGCAATCCGCAGGCAGAAGCAGGCGCGTAGGTGGGTCATCATTTAAAACATCCAACCATTTATTTATTCAGATGAAAAAGACTTTTTTCTCCCTCGCCATTGCAGTCCTCTTGAGCACTGCTGTTACCACTAACGTTTCGGCTCAAGGCAAGAAAATGGCCGGTACTGTGATGGTGGGCGGTGCTGCCATGTACCCCACGAAAAACATCGTGGAAAACGCCGTTAACTCGAAAGACCACACCACCTTGGTAGCCGCTGTTAAAGCCGCTGGCCTGGTAGAAACCCTGCAAAGCGCCGGCCCTTTCACGGTGTTCGCACCCACCAACGAGGCATTCAACAAGCTGCCCGCCGGCACGGTTGAAACGCTGGTGAAGCCCGAGAACAAGGCCACCCTCACCAAAATCCTGACCTACCACGTGGTGGCCGGTCGCATGACCTCGGCTGACCTGATGAAGGCCATCAAAGCCGGTAAAGGCACTGCTACCCTCAAAACTGTGAGCGGCGGCACCCTGACGGCCATGGCGAAAGGCAAAACCATTGAGCTGAAAGACGAGAAAGGCGGCGTGTCGACCGTAACCATTGCCGACGTGCTGCAGAGCAACGGCGTGATTCACGTTGTAAACACCGTGCTGCTGCCCCAGTAAGGCTTTTCTGAGCTAGGAAGCACAACTTGAACAACCGCCGTGGGCTTCGTGCTCGCGGCGGTTGTTTGCGTTTGGGGGTTAAGGCAGAACGACCAACTCCCCTGCTTGGTAAGGAGGGGATGTTCAGCCGCAAGGCTGAACGGGGGTGGTTGGATTCGTTGAACGATAGGCGAACGATTCCTACGCGAGCCGTTTAACGCCCACAACCACCCCAGCTCAACTTGGCAGTTGAGCGTCCCCTCCTTGGTAAGGAGGGGAGTCGTCGTTCTTTCGCCCTTGCCTCTGTGGGGGCCTTATGGGCAGCTTTCCTCGGCGGTGCGAGCGTACTCGTAGCCCAACCGCAGGGCCCGGCGGTAGAATTCGCAGGCGGCGCGCTTGTTGCCGGTTTGGGCGGCCAGGCGGCCGAGCAGGAAGTGGGTGCGGCCGTCGCGGGGGCGGGCTTGCAGCACCTGGAAGTATTCGGCGCGGGCTTCGTCGTAGCGGCCCAGGGCGGTGTAGGCCAGGCCGCGTATCTGTACGTAGGCCCACGGCGTGGGCGCATTGGCCCGCTGGCGCTGCGCGATGCCGTGGCTCAGGTCGGCCAGGGCTAATCCGGGCAGGTTGAGGTCGAGCAGGCGGGCTTTGCCCCGGGCCAGGTAAGCGGCGCTCAGGGCCGTGTCGAGGCTTATTGCGCGGGTGTAGCTGAACTCGGCAGACCGGGGCAGGCCCAGCTCCGTTTCGCAGCGCCCGAGGCGGTAGAGCATGTCGGCGGCATCGCGGCGGGGCTGGGGCTCGAGCAGGGCCGCCTGAAAATCGGCGCGGGCGGCGCGGGGGTCGTGGTTTACCAGCAGCTCCAGCTCGGCGAGGCGGCGCAGGGCGGGCGCGTAGTTGGGCCGGAAGTGCAGGGTTTCTTCCAGGAAGCTGTAGGCCGCCGCCAGCTGGCCCCGGCCGTAGGCGCGCAGGCCGTCTTCGTAGTTGCTATTGGCCGTGACGCGGTCCATGGTCACTTTCACGGCCAGCGCAAACAGCGTGATGCCCAGCAGCAGCAACACGGTCAGGCTCCAGTCGCGGCGGGTAAAGCGCGCGCGCTGGCGCGGAATGCGCTGGTAGTGCCGCTCGCGGCTGCCCGCGGGCGGGCGGGTACGCAGCGGGGCGGGCGGCGGCATGGGCACGCCGTACACGTGCTGCGTGGCGGGGCGGTGCTGCTGCTGGCGTCGGAGGTCTTCGGCGCGCCGGGCGGCCTGGGCCAGTTGAAAATCGTAGGTGGCCCGGCGGCCGGGGTCACCCAAGATGCCGTAGGCCACGGCCACTGCCTTGAATTGGTCTTCGTAGCGCACATCACCGCCGTGCTTATCGGGGTGGTAGCGCACCACCAGCTGCCGGTAGGCCCGCTTGATTTCGGCGGCGGCGGCCGTGGGAGCTACGCCAAGGACTTGATAATGATTTTGACTCACGCTGGGCACCAAACACGAAGGACGTTACAAAAGTCAGCCATGTAACGATATTTTCCGTAGAACTGGCTCAATCCGCCGGCTCTGATTTACGGTTTACGGGGCTGCCGCGATTCCTTTTCTTTCCTGTTCTTTCTCGCCACTCCAACTTCGCGCCGTATGGTTCTCGACGACGACACCTCCAAAACACCCCGCAACGACAGCCTGATTGGCAACCTCACCGGCTACCTCGATACCCGCATCGACCTGGTGCGCCTCGAAGTGCAGCAAAAGGTCTCCACGGCTTTCGTTAACTCCCTGCACGGCGCCACCCTGGCCATTCTGGGGCTGATGTTCGTGGTCTTTCTCAGCGTCTTTGCCGGCTTGGCCCTTAATTCGGCCCTCGATAGCTCTTTCTGGGGCTTCGGCATCGTGGCGGGCTTCTACCTGCTGCTCCTAGTGCTGGTGCTGGTGGGCGTAGACAAAGCCGCTTTCCAGGGCATGGCCAACAAGATGCTGAAAGACACCATTTATAAATCCGACAAACGCCAAGCTTAGCCTACCATGAGTGACTTGCAAAATCCCCTGTTCGACGAGGAAAAAGAATTTCTCGAGCGCAAAAAGCTGGAGTACGAGCGTGCCCTGCGCGGCGATGTGGACCACATCAAGGACCAGTCGGTGAAAGCAGGCAAGGTGGCCTTGGTAGGAGCCGGCCTGGCCGGTGGCATCTGGCTTATCACCAAAGCCTTTGGCGGCAAGAAGAAGCGCAAGCGCTACGCGCAAGATGATTTCGACCGCGCCGAGCACCGCTACAACGGCGAAGCCGATAATTTCGAAGGCGACGACGAGTTTGGCGGCGAGGCCGAATACTACACTGCTGGCAACGGCAAGCGCTACAAGAGCGTCCGCAATTATCGCACGGCCGCCGACTCGGCCCAGGCATTTATGGAGCAAGACCGGCAGGAGCCGGGCCACGACGCCGACGACCTGGGCTTTGGCTCCAAGGCCGTGCCGCAGCCGGAAGCATTCGGCGGCTCCACGGCCGGCGACCTGTACGACGGCTCTGCCTTCCAACCCGAGGATTTCGAGGACGACCCGTTCAAGGACCTGCCCTACGACGACAGCCGCCGCCTGCCCGCGTCCCACGCCTTCGATGACGACGAAACCGAGCCGCTAAGCAGCCGCCCGGCGCCCCGCCCCAAAAACAACATGGTGGCCGCCGTGCTGCAGTCCTTCCTCAAGTCGGACACCGGCAAGGTGCTGGTGGCCCAGGTAGCGGCCGTGGCACTGGCCATGGTAACAAAAAAAGTGAGCGAGTTTTTCCCGGCCGACAAAAATCCCGACCTTGCGACCTCCTCCGGCTACGCACCCACTGAAACCGGGTTTGCTCCCGCCACTTCGCCCGCTACTCCCGATTCCCCGGATGCGTCCACCCACACCTCTTCTATATGACGCGCTTCGCACTCGCCAGCAACAGGGCCGCAAGGCGCTGGCAGTGTTGCTCGACCCGGATAACTTAAACGAAAACAGCTTGTTGCATCTGCTGCGCCTGAGCCAGGCGCACGCGGTTGATTACTTTTTCGTGGGGGGCAGCCTGGTGCAAAGTTCGCATCAGGCTGCCCTCATTGCGTTGATTAAGGAGCACTCCGCGGTGCCGGTGCTGTTGTTTCCGAGCCACAGCTTGCACCTCGACGGCCCGGCCGATGGCGTGCTACTGCTCTCGCTCATTTCGGGCCGCAACCCCGACTTTCTCATTGGCCAGCACGTGGTGGCGGCGCCCCGCCTGCAGGCCAGCGGCCTGCAACTGCTGCCCACCGGCTACATGCTCGTCGACTCGGGCCGCCCCACCACCGCATCCTACATGAGCGGCACCTTGCCGCTGCCCCACAACAAGCCCGGCATTGCCGCCTGCACCGCCCTGGCCGGCGAGCAGCTGGGCCTGAAGTTGATGTACCTCGACGGCGGCAGCGGCGCCCAAAACCCGGTGTCGGCCGCCATGATTACGGCCGTGCGCGAGGCCGTGGCCTCGCCCCTGATTGTGGGTGGTGGGCTGAATACCGGCGAGAAGGTGTACGCTGCCCTGGCCGCCGGCGCCGACGTGGTCGTCGTGGGCAACCACATCGAAGCCGAACCCGCTTTTCTGGCCGAGGTGGCAGGCGTGGTGGCATCCTTCAACGCCGTGACGGCGGCCGTGGACACCGCCGTGGCCTCATAAGCGTGCTCCCCTACGGGGCCTGCAACGTTGAGCTGATTCTTACAATTTGGTTGAGTGGTTGCCCGCTTACCGTTGAGCTAATAGCGTGAAGATTTAGCTCAATAAGCTGGCCACTATACTACTACTACTACTACTACTACTACTAGCCTTGAAAGCGTGCTAAAACGCATGCGGCTAATTCTACTAAGTAGTTACCCCGCATCGGCGCATGTTTTTCCCTGAAAATACCGATTAATTCGCTGGAAAAGCAGCTGGTTGCGCTTTGTTGTGCGGTGTCCGGTGGTGAAATTTGCGAAGGGAAAATCATATTCCTGCCGATGAACCAGCAACCTTCTCTCTTCCTTACCGAACAGAGCCGCCAGCGAGCCGTTGCTTTCGCCCTGGCCCTCACCCGCGATACCCGTCTGGCTCCCCAGCCCTACGAGCAAATGCTCCTGGACCAGTTTGTGCGCGGAGAGATGACCATTGACCAGGTGCTGACTTCGCTGGACACCTCCGAGCCTGGCCTTCCGGTCGGTGCGTCGCATGTTGAGCCACTGAAGTAGGGGCCCATTCATTACTGCCATTGAAGGGCCAGGAGCGCCCCTCGCGCTGGGAAATGAGGCAAGAGGCTGCGCATGAAAATAATGCCCAGCTGTTTTCGGAGCTCCGCTGATAAGCGCCACCGCTAGCGAAGACTACCTTTGGAATATCGGGCCTTTGCATGCTGCAGGGGTGGAGCGCTGCGCGCTGCCTGCCATGTTCCTTTTTGCACAGCTGCTATGAATGTTTTGAAACGCAACAACGTTAACGTTTCCGGGACCGGCACGCAGCCCATGGTTTTTGTGCACGGCTTTGGCTGCAACCAGCACATGTGGCGGCTGGTGGCCCCGGCCTTCGAGAGCCGCTACCGCGTGGTGCTGCTCGATTTGGTGGGCGCCGGGCAGTCGGACCTGGCTGCCTACGACCCCGCCCGCTACACCACGCTGGAAGCCCACGCCCAGGACGTGCTGGACGTGGTGCACGCCCTCGACCTGCACGATGTCGTGCTGGTGGGCCATTCCGTGAGTGCCATGATTAGCGTGCTGGCTGCTATTCGGGAGCCGGAGCGGTTTGCCAAGCTGGTGCTCGTGACGCCCTCGCCGCGCTACCTCAACGATGTGGGCTACACCGGCGGCTTCGAGCCGGGCGACATCAAGGAGCTGCTCGACACCATGGACGACAACTACCTGGGCTGGTCGACGGCCATGACGCCCGCCATCATGGGCCACCCCGAGCGGCCCGAGCTGAGCGCGGAGTTGAACAACAGCTTCTGCAACACCGACCCCGCCATTGCCCGGCACTTTGCCCGCGTCACCTTCCTGTCGGACAACCGGGCCGACCTGCCGCGGCTGCGCACCCCAGCCCTGATTCTGCAATGCGCCGACGACGTGCTAGCCCCCCAGGTCGTGGGCACCTACCTGCATCAGCAGCTACGCCACAGCGAGCTAGTGGTGCTCGATACGTCGGGGCATTGCCCGCACCTGAGCGAGCCCCAGGCCACCATTGCGGCCATGGACCTTTTTCTGGGGGCCCGCGTATAGGCTAATTGCGCGTATACCCCACTCATGCACAAGGTCGACCATGATATTATGCCCGCACTGGACCTGCGCCTGACCGCAGAGAATCCGGATGACTTGTACGAACATGCGCCCTGTGGCTACTGCTCGTGCCTGCCCGATGGTACCTTGGTTAAGCTCAACCAAACCCTGCTGGGGTGGCTGGGCTACACGCGCCAGGAGCTGGTGGCCCGCCTCACCCTGTCGCAGCTGCTCACCGTGGGCGGGCGCCTGCACTACGAGATGCACTGCGCCCCCCTGCTGCTATTGCAAGGCCAGGTGCGGGAAGTGAGCTACTCGCTGCGCCGCCGCGATGGTAGCACCCTGCCCGTGCTGCTGAACGCCGTGCTGCAGCGCGATGCCGACGGCCAGCCCCTGGTGGTGCGCATGACCTTGTTTGACATCACCGACCGCCGCAAATACGAGCAGGAGCTGCTGCGGGCCAAGGCCAAGGCCGAAGCGCAGCGCGAGCAGCTGCGGGCCCAAAATGAGCAGCTCACCCGCATCAATGCCGACCTGGACAGCTTCGTGTACACGGCCTCGCACGATTTGAAGCAGCCGGTGCACAACCTGGCCGGGCTCTTTGAGGAGCTCCAGCGCAGTGCCACGTTTCACGACCCCGCGGCAGCCGATATGATGGGCATGGTACAAGGGGCCATGCAGCAGATTCTGAGCACTATCGAGGGCCTCACGGCCGTGGTGCAGCAGCAGCGGCAGCCGGAGCCGGGCGCGACCGAACCCGTGGAGCTGCTGGGCTTGACCGAAGAAATTATTCGCAGCCTGGCGCAGCTTCCCGCCCACGCCGAAGCCGAGTTTGCCTTGGATTTTGCGGCGGCGCCGGTGGTGCACATGTCGCGGCCGAATCTGCACAGCGTGCTCACCAACCTGCTCAGCAATGCTTTGAAGTACACCGAGCCGGGGCGCCGCCCGCGCATAACCGTGAGTACCACGCTGGTGGAAGGCAAGCCCGTGCTCAGCGTGCAGGACAACGGACGCGGGCTCAACCTGGCGCGCCACGGCGGCGAGCTGTTTCAGCTGTTTCGGCGCTTTCACCCCGAGGTGGCGGGCTCGGGCGTGGGGCTGTATCTCGTCAACCGCTTGGTGCACCAGGCCGGTGGGCGGGTAGAAGTGGCCAGTACCGTGGGCCAGGGCACTACGTTCCGCCTGTATTTACCCAAGTAGCGGCCCGTGGCCGTGGCGCTACGCCAGCCCAATTCCTTACGGACCAAACGCAAAAAACCGGAAAGCTGCTTCTGCTACATGAGAAGCGACTTTCCGGTTTTTCTATGAGTGAGCCTCTTATTGGAACCACACCACCACAACGGAACACTCGGTAAACACTCTATTATCAGCCGCTTACCCTATCGGTCGCGGCGTCCTGATTCTATTGGGGGGCGTCAGAGGGGGCGTTTTCAATTAAATGCCGCCGCACCTCGCCCCGGTCAAAGCCCAGCTGCTCGATAACTTCCCACAGCCGTTCCACCGTGATATCGGGCGCAGTAGACGCGGCGTACGAAGCGTGGGGACTGGCGTTCGGTCATACATCGCGGCTAAAAGGACTTGTCTTTTCGCCCGGCTGAGGTGCCATTCGCGCATGGCTAGGCAACCGGTCGCAGAAAGCGCGGGTCTACTAGGCCACCACCGCCCCACTGGCCGACGTGCGCGACCTGGCCCCCAAAGTGCGCCACCTGTTTCCCGAACCGGCCTACCTGGTCGGCTGTGGCGGCTCTCATATCTGGCTGCACCGCGCCAACGAGGCCGGCCGCCTGGCCTGCATCATCGACCGCTACCAGTAGCCCGGCTACTGGCTTATTGCTCACTGTTAACTGCTAACTGCCCCATGTTTACCAATCATCATCACCACGTCGGCCTGAGTCAGGAAGCCCACCGCGCCCTGCCTTTCATTTCCAACACCGACCTGACCGAAACCAAAAACCGCGCCCTGGGCCTCACCCGCCAGCCCAACCCGCAGGCCCTGGCCTTCGGCAGCCACTTCCATACCGCCGTGCTGGAGCCCGACCAGTACCAGCGTACCACCCAGCGCGTGCCCTGGCAACAGATTGAGGACCTGGCCGCCGCCGTGCGCCGCCAACGCTTCTGCCGCGACCTGCTGTACCGGGGCCAGGCCGAGCAGACCCACACCGCCACCCACGAAGCCACCGGCCTAAACGTGAAAGTGCGCCCCGACCTGATGATTACCAGTCCCAAAACGGGGCGGCGCGTGCTGCTCGATTTCAAAACCACCAGCGCCCCCGACTACGCCCACTTCGTCGCCACCATCGAGCAGTACGACTACGACCGCCAAGCCGCCTTATACTCCGACCTGCTAGGCGCGGCCCGCTTCATCATTATTGGTGTCCAGAAGAAAAGCCCGTTCGAGGTATGGCAGCTCGAAGTGACGCCAGCCCCCGGCCTCATCGAGCAGGGCCGCAAGAAATACGAGCGGCTGATGAAGGCTTTTGTCCAGCAACAGGCCCGGCCCGTCACAGCGGACCGGGCTGAGCATCTGATGGCAGCAACGTGAACATGTAGTCGGCTTCAGCTGTAAGCCGATAAATGCCGTTTTTGTGAACACACTCAGGGGGCCGCTGGGCATCCCTGGAATGAATGCAAAATCGCATTTTGGTGGCAAGCCGTAGTGTTGTACCGGTTATTCATACTTAAGGTAGTGGACACACCCGGAGCCAGTGGAGACGTTTCAGTGCCCCGCTTTGCGAGAGTTCCTCGGGCCGCGGCGTTTCAACACCGCGACTGCAGCGAGCAGTGGAGCGGCAGCACCCTTAGCGGGATGCCGCTTGAGCACAAGCAATGCACGGGGCAGTCCGGCGTGGTGGCACTGGGATAGAGGGGCCGTTCGTCGAAGCCCGGTCCGATGGCTGGGGCCGGCCCGGACCTTACTCCCGCAGCCAGCGCGTCATGGCCGGAAAGTCGGCGGCAGTGGTCAAGCCCATCCAGGCCAGCAGGGGCAGGCCGAGGAACTCGCCGCGGCGGAAGTTGTCGAGCAGCCAGGCGCTCTGGCCGTGGTAGCCGCCGGGGTGGAACACGGCCTCTGGGGGCAAGCCCAGGTGCCGGCAGGCGGCGTACGACCACAGCATCACCGCCAGTTCGTCGCCCGCGCGTTCAGGGTGGAGCGCGGTGATGTCGCCGTGCAGGGCCGCGCGCTCGGCGGCGGGCGTCACGGCCAGATGGCCGGCTTCGTGCAGCACGTCGCCGGGGTGCTGCAGGCGGGCCGGGTCGATGAGCAAACGGCCGTTGTCAATCAGCAAGCCGGGCAGAAAACCGGGGCTGCGCAAGCGGGTCTCCCGGGTTTCGAGGCCGATGTCAGCCAAAAAGGCCCGAATGGGCACCAGCAAGGAGGGGGCGGGAATGGGACGGAACAGGCGAAAAAGGAACGACACGGGCAGCGGCGCGAACAGGCCGGCCACGCGACCGGGCCCCGCAAGGTAGCGCTGCCGGCCGGGACCGGGGCCGCCAGCTTCCACGCAGTCTCTTCCTTTTCCCGGCCTTGCACCGGGATAGGCCCCACACGCGGACGGGGCCACGAGCGTGCACCCATTCCCCGCCGCGCGGCAAGAAAGCTCCCCGGCCGCGGGAAAGGGACTTGCGCACGCACAATAGAAAATCAAATTTGTAATATTTAAGCAGAGCTATTAGCTTTGAGGGCATCCCCTCTTTTTGTTAGCTCAGCATGACAAATGCAGCGCTTGACTACTGCGCCACGGCGCGCCGCAGCCTGCACCTGTTGCCCAGCATCCGCGCTTGAGGGGGCTCAATTGTGGCAAGGCCCAGGGCCCGCGCAGGGGCGCTTCGCACCCCATTTACCCGCCATAGTTTTGCCCGCCTCGGCGGCTTTGTGTCGCCCAGCCCGCGGGCTGGGCTCGGCCCGCGCGGGCCTTAGCGGCCGCCAGTGCCCGGACCGGTAAGCCGCTACTTCTTTAAACCTATTTTTTCATTTCCAACCCATTTTTCCTTTTCTTGCTTATGCGTCTATTTGCTACTTCCGAAGGCCTGGTTTCGGCCCCTGCTCCCTTTACCCCGGCCCCGGCCGACCAGGAACGCCGCGGCTGGCTAAAGAAGCTGGGCGCCGCCCTGGGCCTGGGCCTGCTGGCCGGACCCGCGCTGGCGGTGGCCCCCCGCGGCACCCGCCAAACGACAGGCGTAGACCCCCTCCTCGGCGAAATCATGCTCTGTGGCTTCAATTTCGAGGTGGAAGGCTATTTCTTCTGCGACGGGCGGCTACTGCCCATTCGGCAGTACACCGCGCTGTACGCTCTTCTGGGCACCACGTACGGCGGCGACGGCACCACCACTTTTGCCCTGCCCGACCTGCGCGGCCGCCTCCCCATGGGCCAGGGCCCGGGCCCGGGCCTGAGCCCTCATTCAATAGGCGAGAGGGCCGGCAACGAGAACGTCACGCTGACGACCGCGCAGATGCCCGCGCACAATCACCCGCTGGGCGTGTCGGGGAACCCAGCCACCACGGCCACCGCGGCGGGCAATTTCCCGGCCGCCGCCAGCGGCCAGACCAACGGGGGCGAAGGCCTGCAGCTGAACAGCTTTGGCACCACCGGGGGACAGCTCGCCAACGGGGCGACCATTGGGAACACCGGCGGCAGCCAGCCCCACAGCGTCATGAACCCCTACCTGGCGCTCAACTTCCAGATTGCTTACCAAGGCTACTTCCCCAGCCGCGCTTATTAAGCCTTCGGCACCGACCGGCCCGCGAGCGGCGCCGGCTTTTCCCACGTGGTTCATTCCCTTTACATACCTACTTCATGCAACACTTATACTCAGCCGTCCGCGGCTGGCTGCTGCCCTTGCTGGCGGTGCTGCTGCTGGGCACCGGCCCCGCCCGCGCCCAAACAGCGGCCACCAAGCTTTACTGGGTGCAGAGCAGCGGCACGGCCACCGACGACCGGTTGGTTTCGGCTAACCCCGACGGCTCGGGCCAAGCGACGCTGGCATCCGGCAACTCCACGACGACCTTTGCCAACCCCAACGCCCTGTGGGTGGACGCCGCCAACGGCGTTATCTACGTGGGCGACGGGGCCAATTCCGGCACCACCGGCATTTCGCGCTTTACCTCGGGCGGTGTCTTTGTTAATACCATCGTAGCGGGCGTTGCGGGGGTGAGCATCACGGGCTTGCACGTGGTCGGCAGCAAGCTTTACTGGGTGCAGAGCAGCGGCACGGCGAGCGACGACCGGTTGGTTTCGGCCAACCTGGACGGCTCAGGTGTGACGGTGCTGGCCTCGGGCGCAAGCAGCTTTGACAATCCGAATGCGCTGTGGGTGGACGCCGCCACTGGCGTTATTTACGTGGGCGACGGGGCCAATGCCGCCACCACCGGGATTCGCGCCTTTAACCTGTCGGGCACGTTGCTCAATACCATCGTGCCCGGGGTTTCGGGCACCGGCATCAACGCGTTGCAGGTTGCGGGCAGCAAGCTTTACTGGGTGCAGAGCAGCGGCACGGCGGCCAACGACCAATTGGCTTCGGTTAACTTGGATGGCACGAACAAGGCGGTGCTGGCCTCGGGCAATTCGGCCGCGACGTTTGCCAACCCCAATTCCTTGCGAGTTGATGTGCCCAACGGCGTTATCTACGTGGGCGACGGCGCCGCGGCGGGTTCCACCGGCATCTCGCGCTTCAGCCTGACGGGCACCTTCCTGAGCACCATCGTAGCCGGTGGTGGCCTGTTCAGCTTCAATGGTTTGGCCACGAACGAGGCGGCCGCAGTGGCCCCCACCGTGACCACCGCCGCGGCCACCACCGTCTCCGCCACCAGCGCGGTGCTGGGCGGCAACGTGACCGCCGACGGCGGCGCGACCGTGACCGACCGGGGCGTGGTGTACAGCACCACCAACACCACCCCCACCACCAGCGACACGAAAGTGCCGAATGGCACGGGCATCGGCACCTTCAGCCAGACCGTCACGGGCCTCGCGACCACCACCACCTACTACGTGCGGGCCTACGCCATCAACAGCGTCGGCACCAGCTACGGCAGCGCCGTCAGCTTCACCACCACCGCAGCCCCCATGCTGGCCAACATCGAGAGCACCAGCCTAACGTTTATCGTCGGCAGCTTTGCCACCCAAATCACCAGCGCGCTGACGGCCTCCGACGCCGACAGCCCCAACCTGACCGGGGCCACGGTTCGCTTCGCCACCGGCTTTGTTGCGAACCAAGACTTTCTCAATTTCACGAACCAGAACGGCATCAGCGGCTCGTATAATACCGGCACCGGCGTGCTTACCATGTCGGGTACGGCTTCGCTGGCCGCCTACCAGGTGGGCCTGCGCTCCATACGGTACTCGAATTCCGCGGGCGTGAACGCCACTGTCGGCGCCCGCCTGGTCACGTTCGTCGTGTCCGACGGCACCACCACTTCTAACGCGCAGTCGCGCACTATCAACGTCGTTCAGCCCACGGCGGCCCCAGCCGTGACGGCGCCGGGCAACGGCACCTACGTTACCACCACCACGCCCACCTATACGGGCGCGGCCATGGCCGGCAGCACGGTGACCGTGTACGTCGACGGCACGGCCATCGGCACGACGACGGCCGACGGCACGGGCAACTTCACGCTGGCCCAGCCCACGGCCCTGGCCCAGGGCAGCCACCCGGTCTACGCCACGGCCCAGGCCAGCGGCTCGGCCGTGAGCGCCAACTCGGCCACGAACACCTTCACCGTGGACACGGTGCAGCCCACGGTGGCCATCAGCAGCACTGCCGGGGCTTCGGGTAACAACACGACGACCACGCCGATTCCCTTCGCGGTAACTTTCTCGGAAAACGTGACCGGCTTTGTGGCCGGGGACATCACCGTGACCAACGGCACGATTTCGGGTTTCACCGCCGCTTCGGGCACGATTTATACCTTCACCGTGACGCCGACCACGGTCGGCACGGCCACGACGGTGAACGTACCGGCCAACGTGGCCCAGGACGCCGCCGGCAACCAGAACACGGGCGCCGCGGCCCCTTACTCGCTCACCTTTGTGGCGCCCACCATCACGGTGGCCCCGGCCACGCTGCCCAACGGCACGACGGGCGTGGCCTACAGCCAAACGCTGACGGCCTCGGGCGGCACGGCTCCTTACTCCTTCGCCGTCACGGCCGGCGCCCTGCCCGCGGGCCTGACGCTCTCGTCGGCGGGCACCCTTTCGGGCACGCCCACGGCGGGCGGCGGTACCTTCACCTTCACCGCGACGGCGACCGATAACTCGGCGGCCCCGGGCCCCTACAACGGCTCGCGCACCTACTCGCTGACCATCGCGCCCGCAGCGGTGACCAGCGTAACGTGGACGGGCAACGTGAGCACCGACTGGTTCACGGCCGGCAACTGGACGCCCAATACTGTGCCCACGGCCACCATCAGCGCCACCATTCCCACCGCGCCCAGCGGGGGCCGCTTTCCGGCCATCACGACCGCCTTAGCCCAAGTGCTCAACCTGTCGCTCAACAGCGGCGCGACGCTAACTCAGACCGGCGGCACGCTCATGCTGGCAGGCAACCTGACCAACAACGGCACCTTTGCGCTCAGGGGCGGCACGGTTGACCTGGGCAGCACGGCGTTGAGCAGCATTCTGGGCAGCAGCAATACCCGCTTCTTTAACCTGACGGTGGGGGCCAGCGGGGCGCAGTCGAGCACCTCGGCCAGCACCTCGGTACAACTCCTGCTCACGCTCAACGGCAACTTCACCACCAACGGCAACTCGTTCACGCTGGAGTCGAACGCCGCGAACACCGCTCTGGTGGTGAACAACAGTGGTGTCATCACCGGCAACGCCACGTTCCAGCGATACATCTCGCCCGCTACCAACCCGGGCCTAGGCTACCGCCACTACTCGGCCCCGGTGAGCAACGCAACCGTCGCCAGCCTAACCACGGCCAGCTTCACGCCCGTGGTGAACCCGAACTACAACACGTCGGCTACGCCCAATAGCGTGCAGCCCTTCCCCACGGTGTACTACTACGACCAGGCCCGCCTGGCCACGTCCACCAACAGCCTGGCACCCTTCGACAAGGGCTGGAAGTCGCCCAGCGCGCTGACCGACCCGCTGACCGTAGGTAAAGGCTACACCGTGAACCTGACCGCCGGCCAGACCCTGGCCGTGACCGGCCCGCAGAACAACGGCAGCGTGACGCAATCGCTGTCCCGCACTACGACGTTCGCACCGGATGCTGGCTGGCAACTGCTGGGTAACCCCTTCCCGAGCCCGCTGGACTACTCGCTGGTAGCCCCCTTCGACCGCATCGGCCTCGACCAAGCTATCTACATCTGGGCCAGCAACAGCCAGTACAACGGCAGCTACCGCGCTTACGTGAACGGCGTGGGCGGCGACCCCATCCTGGCCCAGGGCCAGGGCTTCTTCGCCCGGGTATCCACTGGCCAGACCAGCGGCACGCTTAGCCTGCGCAACTCGCACCGGGTAACGAGCTACCAGAACCCGGTGTATCAGCGCGGCACTGCCAACCGCCCGCTGGTGCAGCTGGACCTGCAAGGCGCCACCCAGGCCGACCCCCTGTACGTGTACTTCGAAAACGGTGCCACGGTCGGGGTTGACCCTGAGTTTGACGCCGTGAAGCTGCCCAACTCCACCGGCCTGAACCTAGCCGCCTGGGCTGGCAACGACCAGCTGGCCATCAATGGCTTGCCGCTGACCTCGACGGCTTCGGTGACGGTGCCGCTGTTTATTGGCCTGCCTGTGACGGGTACCTACACGCTGCACGCGGCGCAGGTGCTCAATTTCGGCACCGGCGAGCAGCCCTTCTTGCGCGACTTGCAGCTGGGCACGCTCACCGACCTGAGCCTGCACCCCGACTACACCTTCACCATGAACGCGGCCAACACCACCCCGCGCTTCGAGCTGGTGTTTGGCGCCCGGGTGCTGGGCGTGGCTTCGGCCAAGCTGGCGGCCCAGGTGGGCGTGTACCCCAACCCGGCCACTACCACGGTCTTCGTAGAGCTGCCGGCCGCGTTGGGCCGCGTGGCCGTGGCCGCCGAGCTGGTGGACGCCCTGGGCCGCACGGTGCGCACCCAGTCGCTGCCCGCCCAGGGCGCGGCCGCCCACCGCCTCGACCTGGCCAACCTGGCCACGGGCCTCTACACCCTGCACCTGGCCACGACGGCCGGCGTGGTGGTGAAGAAGCTCGTGGTGGAGTAAGCCGGCCGTGTGGGGGCCGCCCGTGCCACACGGGCGGCCCCAACCGGCGCTGTCATTTTTCGTCTTTTATTAGAATATCTAGAATCTCATGCTTAAAAATCTTTTCCTCGCTTCGGCCCTGCTGCTGGCTTTCGGAGCGCAGGCCCAGCCCGGTTCGGGCGGCCCCGCCCCGGACAAGGTCCCCGACCCAACGGCCGTGCCCCTCGACGGGGGCGCTTCGCTGCTGCTGGCCGGCGGAATCGGCTACGCCGTGCGCCGCTTGCGCCAGCGCCGCCCGCGCTAACCGCCCCGCCGTTGGGCACACAATAAAACACCCTCGCCGTGCCAACAGCGAGGGTGTTTTATTGTGTGCCCAACGGCGGCAAGTGCCACATCTTCCTGTTTCTAAAAAGTTACCAGCAGACGCGCACCCGGTGTCAGCGAGCCATCACCAGCTTGGTCAAGCTAAAGAAACTCGTCTACGAATACCCGTTTACGGAATGCGTGAAGATGATAAGTTCGGTAAACGCTTTTGGGCCGCGGCGTCAGGGGCCGAGAGAAAATAAGGCTTGCCCTCAGGCTACAGCTTGCCCACCATCTTTCTCCAGCAAAAACGAAAACCGGCTCAGGTGATGGTCGCGCAGGTTGGCCATCCACCGCGCCGCTGCTTCCGGACTGTCCATTTCCGATGCCGGCAGCGGAAACATCGGCAACACTTCACTATTGACTCCAAGCTCCATTCGCAGCCCATACCCGCCCATTTGGGGCGACAGCACTACTTCAAACTTGCACCCGCGCTGCTCATAGGCGCCGCAATACTCGGTGATGGATTCTGCATCCGGGATAAAATGGGGCATATCAAAGAAAGAAAAAAGGGTAGAAGGAAAAGGCCAGCCAACTGCCAGCCCGGAAAAATTAGTTAACCATCATCAGGTCCTCCAGCCGCGTCGTGTAGGCTGGTGTGCGCCAGGCCGCTTGCCCCTTCCAGGGTACCGGCCCGCCACCTTTCGGCCCCAGCGCCGCTGCCAGCTGCACGGTCCCGCGCCCGAAACGCGCATTAAGGCCATCCAGCGCCGCCATCATCTGCGCGCTTCGGCCCTCCACCGCAGCCCCCGCCACTAATGGCGCAGCCTCCCCGAAAAGCCCCAGCTGCTGGCAGTCCGGCGCTTCCAGCCCGGCCATCACCACGCCTGCTTTCACATACACCGCCCCCGGCTCCCACAGCCGGCCCAGCAGCTGCGCGGCCCGCGCGGTCAGCTCCCGCGTGTCGCTGGTGGGCACGGGCAGCGTCAGCACCGCCGAGCGCGAATGCCTGCCCTCATCCGGCCCAAACCGGCTTTTGCTGATAAACACCGTGAGAACGTGCGCTAAGTCACCCTGCCGCCGCAGCTTTTCCGCCGCCCGCGCCACGAACGCCGACAGCGCCCCCAGCACCGACGCCCGCTCCCGCAACGGCCGGCCGAATGTGCGCGAGCAGCTGATGCTTTGCCGGCGCAGCGTCCCGTCCTCGCTCGGAGCCAGCCCGGAGCAGGGGTAGCCCTGCAGCTCGCGCACCAACCGCGCCCCCACGACCCCGCCCAGGAACTTTCGCGCCCAGGCCTCCGACACGCGGGCCAAGTCGGCGGCCGAGTCGATGCCCGCCGCCGTCAGCTTGTGCGCGTACTGCCGCCCCACGCCCCACACGTCGCCCACCGGCACCTGCCCCAGCGCCCACGTTCGCCGCTGCGCCGTATCCAGGTACAACACCCCGCCCAGGCCGGCATCTTTCTTCGCCAGCCGGTTCGCCAGCTTGGCCAGCGTCTTGGTCGGGGCCACGCCCACACACACCGGGATGCCCGAGCGCGCTTTCACGCCCACCCGCAGCCGTTGCGCCAGGTCGGTCAGGTTGCCCAGGTACGGCGTTAAATGCTGCTCCAGGCCGCCCAAATCCAGAAAGGCCTCATCAATGGAATAGATTTCCACGCCCGGCACCGTCGCTCCCAGGTAATGCATCACGCGCCGCGACATATCCCCGTACAGCGTGTAGTTCGAGCTGAACACCTGGACCTGCTCGCGCTTCAACTGCTCCTTCACCTGAAAATACGGCTCGCCCATTTTAAGGCCCAACGCCTTTGCCTCCGCCGACCTTGAAATAATACAACCGTCGTTGTTACTCAAAACCACCACCGGCCGCCCTTCCAACCGGGGCTGAAACACCCGCTCACAACTCACATAGAAGTTGTTGCAATCTACCAGGCCGAACATTCCTAGTCGCGGCTGTGCAGCAGCGCCGTTAGCTTGCCCGGCAGCAGCTCATGTACCACGTGCGTCACCACTCCCCAAATGTGCAATTCCTCCCCCGTCCGAATCTGGTAGGGCTTAAACGCTGGATTCGCCGGTACCAGCCACCACGATTCCCCCCGGCGCTCCAATCGTTTCACCGTGCAGTCGCCTTCCACCACCGCCACCACGATGTGCCCATGGTCGGCTTCCAGGTGTTTATCAACCGCCAGCAGGTCGCCCGCGTGAATCTCGGCCCCACTCATCGACTCCCCCGCGACCCGCACCAAATACGTAGCGTCCGGATGCCGGAAAAGCAGGCTATTGAGGTCGAAAAGTCCTTCCAGCTCATCGGTGGCCGGCGAGGGAAAGCCCGCCGGCACCCGGTAGCTGAACACCGGCAAGTAGGCCGTCATCGGTGCTTCAAGCACCGGAATTAGCAGTACGTCGTGCATAAGGAGATTAGGATAGATGGAACCCCCAAATAAACGACTACTAATTTCATTAGTTTATGCCATAGCTAATAATATTGGCAATGTGTGCTGACGCTCAAGGCAAAAACTTTTCTATGATGCGTGTAAGGTCTTGATAACATAGCTGTATTAAAGTTGATGAAAGATGTAGTAAATCTGGTGGCCAAGGTTGCTTGGCCACCAGGTGCTATCTAAATTGGCAGCCTTTTGCCCTTTGCTGCTTTGCTTATTCTTATGATGGCATCTAAAAACGCAACCTGTTCCGCGTCCTAAGACCAAAAGGCCCGCACGAACCGGTGCCCTCAATTAAGGAAGTCGGAAAGCTTGCAGCCGTCGCAGCCATCAGCCCAGCACCATCAAAAAAGGCCAGCTCCCAAAACGGGAGCTGGCCTTCTTCATTCTACCGGCAAGTGCCGCGGGTACACATCAAAAAGGCGAATGCTGGTTATGGCGTGAGTGCCCGATAAGCTCAGCCGAATCGACCTGTTTCAATTCGGAATCAAGCTATACAGTAAAATGCTTGCCACGGGGGAGCTAATAAATAATTAGTTAATTCATAGTTAATCTTGTAAATTTAATAACAAACCTAAACCTTATGAAGCAATGGCCACCACCGACCCCATCCCCCCCGCCACTGCGGTTCCCTTGGAATCGCGCCCCCGTTTTCTTGCGGCCAGTAGGACCGCCGCGCCCGCCGCCCGCCGCGTAGGGCGAAGCGAAGAAATCCGCCCCGAGCGAGCCACCCCGCCCCGCCCGGCCCCTGCAGTAGCCCCGCGCATGAGAAGCGCGTTGTTGCTCGCTCTGGTCGTAAGCCTCGGCACGCTCCTCGCGGCCTGTAAAAAGGACTCCACCGACCCTGTGGTGCCCGAAGAACCAACCACCATCGTGGTGGTGACCCCGTCCGACATGAAGGGGTGGGCCAAGCAAGTGACGGGCACGGCCCCGGCCACCGTGGAGCTGGTGACGGGACCGGCCACGCCCGTACTGGGCAAGGGCAGCGCTCGGTTTGCAACGGCGGCGAACCACAACCACACTTTTTCGTTCTCCCGGCTCCGGAACACGCAGTACGCGGGCACATTATTATCCGACATCACCAAGCTAACGTTCTCTACTTACGTGGAACGAAGAGACAGCTCGGTTGATATTCCGTTCCTGGTATTACACGTGGACACCAACGGCGATGGCCAGCCCGATGACATCGTAAACTTTACGCCGTACTACCAAACCGGGAAGTTTCTCGTGCCGGGTGTCTTGGACCAATGGGTGAGTAAGACGAATTCCTGGCAAACCTGGGACGCGTTGCACGGCGGCTGGTTCATCTTAGACAATACCAGCGACGCCGCCTCCATTCTGAGCGACCCCGACCACAATGGCAAGCTGATTACGCTCGCCTCCTACATCGCCCTGCACCCCACGGCCACCATTCAAAACCTGCCCAACGGCCCCGGCGGCATTCGGATGGGAGTAGGGGGTCCGATTTTTGGCAATCATTTTATCGGGTACATCGACCAGTATACCATTGGCATCAAGGGGAAAAACACGACGTATGATTTTGAAAATTAATTGGTTAAGTAATACAAGGCCGGCGGCGCCCACCTGTGCCTTTCCTCCATTTCCCTTTAACTCCTGATGCCATGAAAAAGCTGTTGATTGCTCTGCCACTCGTTGCCCTCTCCCTAGGGTCGTGCACGAAAATGGACCCCACCGAAGGAACCCCCCTCCAGGCCACGGCGGGCACGGCCGACGGCCACGCCACGCCCAAGCACGCGGTGCCATTCAAGGGCGATTTTGTCACTAGCGCAAACCCCGTTGCCAACATCATAGGCGACCCGACGGGGACCGTGCGGCTTGTGGTGACCGGAACGGGGCAAGCCTCGCACCTGGGAAAAGCGAGTTACTGAGGTGGTCTAGCTAAGCCGGACAGAAATGGGACGTTGTTTGAAGGTGGGTTTCGAAGTGGTTGGGCGATTGGTA
>NZ_JAJFAW010000037.1 GCF_020711255.1 Hymenobacter plasmatis | reverse complement strand
GGGCCGAGCTGCTGGTCGTGCCGGCCCGGCCGCACACGCTGCTCGGCGGCGTGTTCCACCGCTCCGTCACGGCCGAGTTGCTCCGCCGCAGCCCCATCCCCGTCCTCGTCCTGCCCGCTACCGAGGCTTGAGCTGAGATTTCAGGGGGAACTCACGGGATGGGTACGTGAATTTTAAGTAGTAGTAAAACAGTCGTATAGGCTGGGTATTCGATGAATTTGTGGCAGATTATACGGCGCCTGATTCCCTACGTGCGGCCCTATCGCAGCCTCGTGGCAGCCACGCTATTGCTCACCCTGATAGGGGCCATCACGGCGCAGGTCAACCCGTTCGTGCTGCGCTACACCGTGGATTCGGTGCAGCGGCTGCTGGCCGAAGGCCAGGGGCTGCGCGGCGGGACCCCGCTGCTCCTCACGATTAGCCTCATTCTAATTGCTAAGGAGCTGATTACCATTGCGCTGGAATATGGGCAGAATTTTTTCGGCGAAGAAATCCGCATCTACGTGTCCAGCGCTTTGTCGCAGGATGCCGTGCGGCGCATCCTTTCCTACCGCCTGGGTTTCTACGCGGAGCTAGGCAACCAAACCGGCCGGCTGCAAACCCGCCTCGACAAGGGCGTGGACAGCCTCATGAAGCTGGTGCAGGACATGTTTATCGACATCTTGCCGCTGCTGGCCAACGCCGCGGTGGCGCTGGGCATCATGTTCGCGGCCAGCTGGGAGCTGGGGGTGGTGGCCCTGTCGGTGCTGCCGGTCTACTTTGGGCTGAGCTACTGGCAGGCGCTCCGGCTCAGTGACGTACGCAGCCAGATGCGCCGGCTGCGCGAAGACAAAAACCACGGGCTGCTCAATCTCATCGATTCGGCCGTGGTTATCAAGAGCTTCGTGCGGGAAGACTACGAGGAGCAAAAGCAAAACATCCTGCAGCTGCAGCTCCGGCATGCCCAGCTGAACATGCGCAAGACCAACTTCCTGTTCGATGGGCTAAAATCCTTTGTCGAGCAGCTGGGCGTGGTGTTCATCGTGGTACTCACGGCTTATCTGGTGCTGGCCGGGCGCATGTCGCTCGGGGCCATCATGTTCCACATCATGCTGTTTCGCAACGTATCGGCCCCCATCCGCCAGCTCCACCGCATGTACGACGAGCTGAACGAGGTGCACACCTACTCCGAGGCGTTCTTTGAGATGCTGGACGCCCCCGATGCCGTGGAGCCCAGCGGCCCGGTGCTGCCCACGCACCTGCGCGGCACCTTCGAGCTGCGCCACGTCAGCTTCACCTACCCCAGCGGCACGCAGGCCCTGCACGATGTGAGCCTCACCATCCCGGCCGGCAAAACTACCGCCCTGGTGGGGCTGAGCGGTGCCGGCAAAAGCACGGTCATCAACCTGCTCTGCAAGTTCTACCTGCCCCAGCGCGGCGAGCTGCTGCTCGACGGCATTCCCCTTACCGAATACGACACCCACGCCCTGCGCCAGCAAATTGGGCTGGTGCTGCAGAAAAACCACATTTTCAAAGGCACCGTGGAAGAAAATATCCGCTATGGATTGATGGAGGCCAGCCGGGAAGAGGTGGAGCAGGCCGCGGCCAAAGCCTTCCTGCACGAGCAAATCGTGCAGCTGCCGGAGGGGTACGAAACCGATGCCCAGCAGCTCTCGGGAGGGCAGCAGCAGCGCATCGCCATTGCGCGGCTGTTCCTCAAAAACCCGCCCATCATCTTCCTCGACGAGCCCACCGCCTCGCTCGACGCCATCACAACCGAGCAAATCAAAGCCAGCATCGATGCGCTGAAGCGGGGCCGCACGGTGGTCATCATCTCGCACAGCCTGTCCCAAATCGTGGATGCGGACTTTGCTTATGTGCTGCAGAAAGGCCAGGTGGTGGAAAGCGGCACCCACCGGCAGCTATACGAGCTCGACGGGGCCTACCGCCGCATTTTCGACGCCTCGGCCCGCAGCCTCAACATCGAGAAAATAGCCCAAACCCTGACCATTTAACCTTCCTCATTCACTTAGCAGCTACTTCTATGTCGGCCGCCACCTTATTAGGAGCATCCTAGCCGGATGGTGCTTAGTTAAGCCTATGCCTGCACGCCCCGGCAAGTCGATAGCAACTTCTCCAAATTAACCCTTACTGTTTTCTCACTTTCTCTGCTTTTCCACCGGTGGTGGTAGGGAGCCAGGCAATAGCTTGGTTTTCTAATTCCAACTGTGGAAACTCAAACGACTACTGTTTAGGCAATCAATCCAAGCTGGTTGGTCATGGCGAAACACGGATTCTCAGCTTTTCTAAGGCTCTGTGTTGGCTGGCTGGAAAGCAGTTTAGCCTGGCGCCTGCTTTTAGGGCTGAGCCTTGCTTTGGTCCAGGCTTCGTGCGTTAATACCCGGATAATAAATGCGGTTCGCATTCCCCAGGGCCAAACGCTTTACCAAGGTCGGAAGGAGGGCGGTGGCTCAACTTCGGTGAAAGCCGTGGTGATGCCGACCAACGCGCTGGCGCAGTTGAGCCTCGCCAAAGAAGGAGTTGCCATAAAGGTGCTGCCTCCGGCTGCGGGTGCAGATTCGGCCGGCCTCCGGTACTTTTTTCCATATCGGGACCAGCCTGCCCAAAACGCGAATGCTCGGTATTACGCCGGTCAAAAGCTGCAGTTCTTTGAGTCCTACCCCATTTTTCAGGCCATTACGGTTCCGGTAAAGCTGCGGCCAGCTTTGCACGATACGCTGGAGTATCGGGCCGTGGGAAGTTTTGATGTGGGCATCTCCTTGGGCTGGAAATACTCTTTTCACACCTACCGCAACTATTATCACCAGCCCACGGGGCAGTTCCTGAGCAAGCGGATTTCGCAGTACTCCATCGTTCCCGGAGCTTTCCTCACCCTGGGCACCGAGGAGCTGAATACTGCAAAAAAGAACCTGAAGCAGCCCATCGGCTACATCCGGGAGGTGCCCACCATATCTCCGGGCGGCTTCCTCGTGCTCGGGGTAAACCGCGTGAATGTGGGCCTGGCGCTTGGGGCCGATTTCACCTTTGGGTCGGCGGCTCGCGCCTGGATTTATCAGGGCAAGCCGTGGTTGGGGGTGGTGCTCAGCGTGGATTTGCTGCAGGGCCGCGACCCCTTCGATTTGTAGAATTTTAGCTCAATAAGCTCATGGAGGCCACCGCAACCATGCCGATTGCTGCTGAGGCACCACCGGAAGCCTTTTGGGCGCTGCCGGCGGAAGCGCTGCTGGCCCGGCTCCGGGCTACGCCGGCAGGGCTGAGCACGGCACAGGCAGCCAAAATCCGGCAGGTGGCCGGCCCCAACCAGCTGCAGGCCCATGCCGAGGCGTCGGCAGTGGGCCTGTTTCTCAACCAGTTCAATAGCCCGGTTTCGCTGCTGCTGCTGGGAGCGGCGGTGCTGTCATTCTTCCTCGGCGACGCCACCGACGCCGTCATCATCTTCGTCATTTTGCTGCTGAGCGGCGGGCTGGGCTTCTGGCAGGAAAAGAACGCCTCCGACGCCATGGGCCACCTGCTGGCGTTGGTGACGGTGAAAACCACGGCCTGGCGCGACGGGCAGCAAACCCCGCTGCCGGCCAGCGAGCTGGTACCCGGCGACGTGGTGAGCCTGCGCGCCGGCGACCTGGTGCCGGCCGACTGCCGCCTGCTCGAAGCCAACGAGCTGTTTGTGAACGAAGCCACCCTCACCGGCGAAACCTTTCCGGTGGGCAAGCAGCCCGGCACGCTGCCCGCCGACACGCCCATTGCGCGGCGCCACAACGCCGTTTTTATGGGCGCGCACGTGGTGAGCGGCAGCGGCCGGGCCCTGGTGGCCGAAACCGGCCCGCTCACCGAGCTGGGCCGCATTGCCGGGCACATCAGCACGGCCCCGCCCGAAACCGACTTCGAGCGCGGCATCCGGCAGTTTGGCTACCTGCTGCTGGAGCTGACCCTGCTGCTCGTGATGCTGATTTTTGGCATCAACGTGAGCCTGCACAAGCCGGTGCTGAGTGCGCTGCTGTTTTCGCTGGCCATTGCCGTGGGGCTCACGCCGCAGCTGCTGCCGGCCATTATCAGCATCAACCTGGCCCAGGGCGCCCGCCGCATGGCCGAGCACCGGGTCATCGTCAAGCGCCTGTCGGTCATCGAAAACATTGGGAGCATGAACGTGCTCTGCGCCGACAAAACCGGCACCCTGACCGAAGGCCGCGTGCAGGTCGACCGCATCATCGACGTGGCCGGTCAGCCATCGGCGCGGGCCCTGCTTTTGACCCAGATTAACTCCTTTCTGCAGCAGGGCTTTCACAACCCCATCGACGAGGCCATTCTGGCCTTTCAGCCCACCGACCTGTCGGCCTACCAGCGGGTAGATGAGCTGCCCTACGACTTCATTCGCAAGCGCCTCACCCTGCTCACCGAGCTGGACGGCGAGCTGCTGATGATTACCAAAGGCGCCCTGCAGAATGTGCTCGAGGTGTGCCGGTTTGTGGATACCGGCACGGGCACGGTGGCCCCGCTGGCAGACTTTCGGGGCCAGATTGAGCACACCTACCAGGAGCTGAGCCAGCAGGGATTTCGCACGCTGGCGCTGGCCACCAAGCCCACCCATGGGCTGCGCGACATCACCACGGCCGATGAGGTGGACATGACCTTCGTGGGCATCGTCGTGCTGCTGGACCCGCCCAAGGCCGGTATCGCCCACACGCTGGGCGAGCTGCGGCGGCTGGGCGTTCAGCTCAAGATGATAACCGGCGACAATGCCCTGGTAGCGGCCAGTACGGCCCGGCGCGTGGGCATCGCCAGCCCCGAGGTGCTGACCGGGGCGCTCCTGCGCGAGCTCAGCCTGGAGGCCTTGCGCCACCGGGTGGTGGCCACCAACGTCTTTGCCGAAGTGGAACCCAACCAGAAGGAGAGCATTATCCGGGCCTTGCGGCAGGCGGGGTGCGTGGTGGGCTACCTCGGCGATGGCATCAACGACGCCAGCGCCCTGCACGAGGCCGATGTGGGCATTTCCGTCGATTCGGCCGTGGACGTGGCCAAGGAATCGGCCGACGTGGTGCTGCTAGAGCACAACCTCACGGTGCTTATCAACGGGGTGCGTGAAGGGCGGCGCACCTTTGCCAACACCATGAAATACATTTTTATGGCCACCAGCGCCAACTTCGGCAACATGTTCAGCATGGCCGGCGCGTCGTTGTTTCTGCCGTTTCTGCCGCTGCGGCCCACCCAGATTCTGCTCACCAACCTGCTCACCGACCTGCCCGAAATGGCCATCGGCTCCGACAACGTGGAGCGCGACACCGTGGCGCAGCCCACCCGCTGGGACCTGCGGTTTATCCGGCACTTCATGCTCGCCTTTGGCCTGCTCAGCTCCTTGTTCGACTACGCGAGCTTCGGCCTGCTGCTGTTGGTGTTCCGGGCCGGCGAGCACCTTTTTCAGACCGGTTGGTTTGTCGAGTCGGTGCTGTCGGCGTCGGCGGTGGTGCTGGTGGTGCGCACGCGCCGGCCCTTCTTTCGGTCGCGGCCCGGCCGCTGGCTGGCGGTGGCCACGGCCGGTGTGGCCCTGGTGGTTCTGGCCTTGCCGTTTTCGCCCCTGGCCCAAGCGTTTGGCTTTACGCCCTTGCCCTGGCGGCTGTTAGGCGCTATTCTGCTGATTGTGGCCACGTACGTGCTGTCGGCGGAGGCGCTAAAGCGTTGGTTTTACCGCCGCTATGCGGTAAACCATTGATGCACGTTGGGCTGAAATTGGCTGGGCCAGAATTGAGCTCACAGCGATTCTAATTAGCTTTCTAATAAGCTAGCCAGGAATTAGCTCCCTCTCTCCCCGGCAAAGTATCCTGATGTGAGTGGGAGGAGCCACCATGCATAGCCCGCCAAAATCACCGGTTTCCTGAACTACGCGACCATTGGGTCGACTAATTCCTCGCCACCCGCGCCTACTTCAGGCCGAGGTAGACGCGAAATGTGGCCCCTTCGCCCACGCGGCTTTCCGCTTCGATGTGGCCGCCGGCGGCCTGCACCAGGCGGTTGACGAGGTAGAGGCCCACGCCGGTGCCCTCGGTGTGGGTGTGGAAGCGGCGGAAGAGCTGGAACAGGTCGGGGCCGTGGGCCGCGGCATCGAAGCCCAGGCCGTTGTCTTTCACCCACAGCACCGGCTGGCCCGCGTCGAGCCAGAGCGAGAGGTGGACCCGGCACGGGCGGTCCGGGTCGGCGTACTTAAACGAGTTGCTGAGCAGGTTGAGCACGATGGTGCGCAGGCTGGCGCGGGGGTACGACACGACGGGGCGCGCCGCGAAGTCGACGGAGACGCGGGCGCGCGCCGCGCGCTGCTGGGGCTCGAGCACCTGCAGCACGTCGGCCACCAGTTCCTCCAGGTCCAGCGGCTCGGCCGGGGCCAGCGCGGCCTGTTGCATCTGCCCCAACGCCGACAGGTCGTCGAGGGTGGCGGTGAGTTGGCGCAGGGTCTGCTCAATCAGGGGCATGAGGAGGCCTTCTTCGGCCGGGTCGGTGAAGGTGACGCCCCGCCGCAGCTCGCCGATGAGGCCGGCCAGGTTGAGCACGGGCAGCTTCAGGTCGTGGCTCGCGGCGTACACGAAGCTGTCGAGGTCGGCGTTGGTGCGCGTCAGGTGGGTGTTGCTCTCGCACAGGGCCGCGTTGGCCAGCTCCGTATCGACGTGGGCCACCCGCAGGGTGGCGTAGGCAGTGGCCAGCTCGTGCCCGAGCTTTTCGAGCACCTGCCGGGCACGCACCTGCTCGCTCACGTCGGTGGCCACCACCGTGATGCCCGTGATGCGGCCGTCGGCGTCGGGCAGGGGCTGGTACACGAAGTTCCAGTACACGGTGTCGCGCCGGCCGCCCCGGTCGAGCGTGGAGGGCAGCTCATTGGCCACGTACGGAACCCCCGTGGCCAGCACGCCGTCGAGCAATTCCTCAAAGCCCTGGCCGGCCGCCTCCGGCAGGGCTTCGAAGAGCGGTTTGCCGAGCACCTGCTCGGCCGTGCGGCCCCAAATGGCGCATACGGCGGGGTTGGCCAGCTCAATGATGTAGCGCGGGCCCCGGAAGATGGCCACGGCCACCTGCTCGCGCACCCGCACCTGCTCGCTCACGTCGAAGGCACACACGGCCACGCCCACCACGGCGCCCTGTTCGCGGAAGGCCTGGTAGGTGAAATCGAAGAACCGCGTGCGGGGGCCGTGCGGGCCCTCGTCGACGAGGGGTATTTCCTGGCCGTGGTACGGCCGACCGGTGGCGTAGACCTGGTGCAGCAGCGCGAGGAAGCCCTGCACTTCGACTTCGGGCAGGGCCTCGGCTAGGGGGCGGCCGAGCAGCGCCCGGCCGGGGTAGAGGCGTTGGTAGCTCTCGTTGACATACTCCACGCGCAACGCGGTACCGCGCAACAGGCACACGGCGGCGGGCGTCTGGTCGAAGACGGCCGCGATGGTGGCGCGCTGCTGCTCGGCCTCGCGCAGGGCGGCGTGCAGCTGGCCGGTGCGCTCCCGCACACGGGTTTCCAGCTGCCGGTTGAGCTGGCGCAGGGCCTTTTGACTGATGTGCAGCTCGGCGGCGTGGGCCCGAATGTCGGCGTTGGCAGATTTCAGGTCCGCGTTGGCCCGGGCTAGGTGCCGGTTGCTATCCGTGAGCTGGTCGATGGTGGCGTCCAGCTCCGCATTGGTCACAGACAGCTCCTCGTTGCTGGTGGCCAGCGCCTCGTTGGCCACCGCCAGCTGCCGGGCGGTCACGGCGGGCTGGTGCCCTTGGGCGGGGGCCGCCTGGCGGGCCCGCACGTGGGCACTCACGTTATAGGCGAACAGCAGCAGGCCCGTGACGTTTCCCGTCCGGGTGTCGCGGAGGGATTGGGCGATGAAGGTGAAATGCACCGGCCCGCGCGGGTCGGAACGGGTGGCATCGCGGAATACGACCTCCCCGGGGCCGTGGCAAATAGTGCCGGTGGCGTACACCCGGTCGAGCAAGGCGAAAAACGGCTGGTCCAGCAGCTCCGGCAGCGCGTCGCGCAGGGACAGGCCCGCCAGGGTTCGTTCGCCAAACAGCTGCCGGAACAGCGGGTTGCTCACCGTGACGACGTGGGTCGGTCCGGATAGGCTGGCCAAACAGGCCGGCGCGTCCTGCACCAGCGCGTGGAGCCGTTGGCGGTGCGCCGCCGCGTCGGCGGCGGGCTGGGACAGGCTGGGAAGGGATGGGTCGGGAATCGGCACGGTAGCAGGTCCCAAAGGGCGGGTAACCTGAATTTTCAGTAAGGTACGGGTTTGGCAAGCGGAAACCTCCCGGTTGGGATGGCGGAAGCACCCCGGGCCTCGCGCAGGGGCGCCGCCGGCGCCCGGCTTCCTGCCAAACACCCGGTTACTCGTGCTCCTGCGCCTCCAGCCGCCGGAGCACCTGGTTGATGGTCAGGTTGCCGCCTCGTATCTGACCGTGGCCTTGTCCGGTTACGAAGAGGAGACGGTGGTCAGCGCCCGGGTGGCCTCCTAGGGGACGCCCACCCGACGAGTATAGTTACTGCGATTACTTCCTGCAGCCTGCGGGAAGCTCGAGGATTTTATCCTGTATACGAGGCGTCTTTTACAGAGAAGCAGCCGAGCCGAAGGCTGACTGCGAGGTTCAGTGAAAGAGTGAATTTGGCAGAGTGTGGTTTGCAGTTCCCGCCCACCCAGACCAAGATACCGTGCCGAGGTAGATAGGGCATCGATTCGGGCCTTGCTATTTGAATGGTTTTTTAGTGAAATAGAAATGGAGCCCAACCGGGCCCACGAATGTTATTGCTGATGCGTCAACTATCAAAAGCCTCAAATTCTGCAAGTCTGGCGCAGGATTCCGTACCACCGCGGCCTGAAAGAAGCCGTTCCTTTGTACTGTCGTTCTGAGCCCAATTTCTAAGGGCGCAATCAGAAACTCCAGGCGCTTTAGCGCCACCCGTGCCATGTCTCCCACTACCGAAAAAACCGAAACCGCCACCCTCGACATTGAAGGCATGACCTGTGCCTCGTGCGCATCGGTCGTGGAAAAGTCGCTCAGCCGCGCGCCGGGGGTGCACAGCGCCCTGGTCAATTTTGCCACCGAAAAAGCCACCGTGCAATACGTGCCCGGCCAGGCCAGCCCAGCGACACTTAAGGAAGCCGTAGTAAACGCCGGCTACGGCGTGACGGAGCGCGCCCCGGATACCAGCGCCGCCGACCGCCAGGCCGAAATCGACCGGCAGAAGGCTGCTGCCTATAGCAAACTCAAGCGCCGATTCTGGGTGGCCGTGGGGCTGGCCGTGGTCATCATGCCGCTGAGCATGCTCATGCTGTGGCCGGCCCTGGCGCAGCGGGTCAATCTGCAGTGGCTCAACTATGTGTTGCTTGGGCTCACGCTGCCCGTGCTGCTCTACAGCGGACGCGAGTTTTACAGCTCGGCCTGGAATGGCTTCCGGCACCGCGCGGCCAATATGGACACACTGATTGCTGTGGGCACGGGCGCCGCGTTTCTGTATAGCCTGGCCGCAACGGTGGTGCCGGGCTTCTTCATGCGCCACGGGCTGATGCCGGAGGTGTATTACGACACCACCGCCACCATCATTGCCCTGATTTTGCTAGGCAAGGTGCTGGAGATGCGCGCCAAAACCCAGACCTCGGCCGCCATCCGCACGCTGATGGGCTTGCAAGCCAAGACAGCCCGTGTGGTGCGGGCCGGCGGGCAGGAAGTGGATGTGCCCATCGAGCAGGTGCAGCTGCAGGATATTGTGCTGGTGCGCCCCGGCGAAAAAGTGGCCACCGACGGCGTCATCACCGAAGGCCACTCGGCCGTGGACGAGGCCATGCTCACCGGCGAAAGCCTGCCCGTGGAAAAGCGGGCCGGCGACCCGGTTTTTGGGGCCACGCTCAACAAGACCGGCGCCTTTCGCTTCCGGGTAACCAAAGTGGGCGCCGACACCATGCTCGCCCAGATAGTGAAGCTGGTGGAAGACGCCCAGGGCAGCCGCGCGCCCATTCAGCGGCTGGCCGATAAGGTCAGCGCCATCTTCGTGCCCACGGTGGTTGTTATTGCCCTGCTCACCTTCGTGCTGTGGTTCGACCTGGCGCCGGTGGCCACCCGGCTGCCGCTGGCCCTGGTCAACTTCGTGTCCGTGCTCATCATCGCCTGTCCTTGCGCGCTGGGGCTGGCCACGCCCACGGCCATCATGGTGAGCACCGGCAAGGGCGCCGAACACGGCGTGCTGATTCGCAACGCCGAGGCCCTGGAGAAAGCCTACAAAGTGAACACCGTGCTGCTCGATAAAACCGGCACCATCACCAAGGGCGAGCCTGCCGTCACGGCCTTTGTGCCCGCTAGTGGCCAGGATGCCGCTCATCTGCTCCAGATGGTAGCCGCGGTCGAGAGGCAGAGCGAGCACCCCCTCGCGGCCGCGGTGTTCCGCTACGCGGAGGCCCAGGGCGCCGCTCAGCTGCCCATTACCGATTTCCGGGCCGTGGAAGGCAAGGGCGCGGCGGCCACGGTAAATGGCCAGCCCGTGCTCATCGGCAATCAGCGCTTGCTGGAGGACGAGGGCGTGGCCGTGCCGGCTGCCCTGCTCAGCCAGGCCGAGCTACTATTGGATAACGCCAACACGGTGCTGTATGTGGCCGTAGCGGGCCAGGCAGCGGCCATCATCGGCGTGGCCGATACCGTGCGCGACACGTCCTTGGCCGCCGTTCAGCGGCTGCAGGCCCTGGGAATTGAAGTGGTAATGATGACGGGCGACAATCCTCAGACGGCCGCCAAGGTGGCCGGGCAGGTCGGTATCAAGCGCTTTTTCGCGGAGGTACTGCCCGCCGACAAGGCCGGCAAAGTGAAGGCGCTGCAAGCCGAAGGCCGGGTGGTGGCCATGGTCGGCGACGGCATCAACGACGCGCCCGCCTTGGCCCAGGCCGACATTGGGCTGGCCATGGGCGCCGGTACCGACGTGGCCATGGAAGCGGCCGGCATCACGCTTAT
This sequence comes from Hymenobacter plasmatis, assembly GCF_020711255.1. GTDB lineage: Bacteria > Bacteroidota > Bacteroidia > Cytophagales > Hymenobacteraceae > Hymenobacter. Next base: position 24,885 of record NZ_JAJFAW010000037.1, on the reverse strand, counting down.
GCGCTCGGATTTGAACGGCGTGGTGTTGGCCATTGAACTGTCGCGGCAGACCATTCGCACCATCAAGCAAAACCTGTTTTTCGCCTTTATCTACAATACGCTGGGCATTCCCATCGCGGCGGGGCTGCTGTACCCGTTCTTCGGGTGGCTGCTCTCGCCCATGCTGGCCGCCGGCGCCATGGCCCTCAGCTCGGTTTCGGTGCTCACCAACTCCCTGCGGCTAAGGCGCTTTGCCCCAATGAGGAATTAAGAATGAAGAATTCCACCCCATACTTCCTCATTTCTCACGGTTCATTCCTCATTTAAAATGGATACTGCTGCTATCATCGTCACCGTTGTTGGGCTGGGCCTGGCGGGGTTTGTGCTCTGGTACTTCTTCTTTTCACCCCGCCAAACCGCCAGCGCGGTATCGTCGTCCAGCGGCGTGCAGGAAGTAGACATTATCGTGAAAGGCGGCTATTCGCCCGATGTAATCGAGGTGGAGCGCGGCAAGCCCGTTCAGCTCAACTTTTACCGCGACGAGGAAAACAGCTGCTCCGAGGAATTGCTGATGCCCGACTTCAGCATCCGGCGCGACTTGCCCGCCTTCCAGACGACCCTGGTGGAGCTGTTGCCGCAGCAGGCCGGGCGCTTCGAGTTTACCTGCGGCATGGGCATGCTCCGCGGGGCCATCGTGGTGAAGTAGGAGGGAAGCACACCTAAGGGAGTGGAGGAAAAGGCGCCGCGGATTTAGCTCAACTTTGGAGCCTTTAACAGGCTAATCGCATGGCAACTGCAGTTGGGCCGGCATCCTGGCCGCTGCAGCGTGGCCACGAGCCACGCTTAAGTGTCAGTTAATCATCTGGGAACGAGGCAGTCTCAGGCATAAGCCTTTTGGCACTTGCTGCCGTGAGTACTTCCGTGGAGCTGGGTTCTTTTTGCCCAGTGAACTCCCATAAGCATAGCCGTTCCGGGCATTTCTTTTTCTGGGGTTAAAGCTGAACACTGCCGCATTTCGCTGCCCGCGGAAAGGCTAGCTTATTGGATATTAGGCAATAACTCAGTGTTCAGCTTTGGAATTGCACTCAGCTTCTAAGACTAAGCATTATTTTTTTGTGGAAAGTGAGTCTAATCGCGCTATATGTTCATATTCTCCTTATATCTTCGTTTTAATTCTACCCATTTATTTTCATTTTTTCAAGACTATGAAACACTTTTCCTTTTCTAATGCCAATGGGCGTTTAGGAAACAGAATCAATCAATTCGCCGCCGCACTGGGGCTGATGGTTGCTGTTTCTTCAGCCCAAGCCGCTGACCTTGGTTCCGTTACTTCCGTCAAGGCCAGCATTCATGCTGCTGCACTGCGGGGCGTAACGGCGATTCCGACCATCACCAGCTTCACCCCCACTTCGGGAACGGGCGGCGCAGTAGGTACCGGCACGCTGGTCACCATTACGGGCACCGACTTTACCGGCGCAACCGCAGTGAAGCTCAACGGGGTGGCTGCTACCAGCTTCGCGGTAGTGGATGCCCAAACCATCACATTCACTGTACCGGCCACGGCTACTAATGGTACCATTTCCGTCACTACTCCTGACGGTACAGCTACTAGCACTGGAATCTTCTACCTGCCGCCAACCCTTTCCACATCGTCGGGCCTCACCCCTAATGCCCGGGTAGCCGGAGGCCCCGATATTACGCTGACTATTAAGGGCACGAACTTTACTCCTGCTTCGACGGTCAATTTTAACGGGGTAAGCTACACCCAGACTAGCAGCACGGCAACTTCGCTGGTTGTAACTATCCCATCCACGGCTTTGGCCACTGCAGGCAGTTTCCCGGTTACCGTCACGAGCGCAGGCGGCACCTCAAACAGTCTCACCTTCATTGTGAGTAACCCCAGCACAGCCGGTGCCTTTGAGAATATTGAAAAGGGTACCAAAGGAGGTTACGCGGTTGACACGGTGGGCTTGGCCAGTGGAACCTGGACCTTCTCGGATGCCCTCATCGGCACCTTGTCTGCTGATAAGTTTAACGGCCTGAAATCGGCACGTATCCGGGCTGGCTTCATCCGCATGGACTTCGATAAACCGACCGGCGCGGGGGTAGTGACTGTCAATGCTGCCTTGTATGGCAGCGACGCACCCACTAACTTCATTCTCGAAAAATCGACCGATGGCGGTGCTACTTTCACTACGGTGCCCGGTGCTCCAGCGGCCCTCACGGCTACGCTCACGCCCTACACCTTCACGGTGAACCAAGTTGGCAACGTGCGTTTCCGCATTAGCAACACTACCACCACTGTCATTGCCCCGGCTACTAGCCTTCCCCGCATCAACGTTGATGACATCTCCATCACCAACTTCGCATTAGCACCTACCATCGCCAGCTTCACGCCTACCTCGGCGGCAGCCGGCACCACGGTTACGGTGACGGGCACGGATTTCACCGGCGCCACGACTCTGACGCTCAATGGTGTGGCCGTCACCGGCTTCACCGTGGTTAATGCCACCACCCTCACCTTCGTGGTGCCGGTTGGCGCTACCAGTGGTACTCTGGCCGTTACCACGCCTTTCGGCACGGCTACCAGCACTGGCACGTTGACGTTCATCGCCGACAACCCGGCCCCGACCATTGCGAGCATCACGCCCGCCACGGCCGTAGCCGGCAGCGGCGCGTTGACGCTGACCGTTAACGGTACCAACTTCATCAGCGGCTCGGTGGTAAACTTCAACGGCACGGCCCTGACCACCACGTACATGTCCGCCACCCAGCTCACCGCGGCGGTTCCGGCCACGGCCGTTGCTACTGCGGGTACTTTCAACGTTAGCGTAACGAATGCCGCACCTGGCGGCGGCACTTCGGCCAATGCCACGTTTAGCGTTACCGTTCCGGCGCCTACCATCACGAGCTTCACGCCAACCAGCGGCCTGGCCGCCGCCACGGTTACCATCACCGGCACGGACTTCACCGGCGCTACCGCTGTTACGCTGAATGGCGTTGCTATCACCGGCTACACCGTGGTTGATGCGCAGACCATCACGTTTGCCGTGCCAGCTACGGCTACATCCGGCGTTATCGCCGTTACCACCCCCACGGGTACCGCTACCAGCACCACCAGCTTCACGGTGATAGCGCCCAACCCGGTGGCTACCATCACGACCCTGGCACCAGCCACCGCCATCGCTGGCGCAACTGCTCAAACCCTCACCGTGAATGGCACCAACTTCCTGGCCACCTCGGTTGTGAACTTTGACGGTGCGGCCCTGACCACCACGTATGTTTCGGCTACGCAGCTCACCGCGGCCCTGCCGGCTACGGCCCTGGCCACCGCCGGTGCTTTCAACGTGACGGTGACCAACCCGGCTCCCGGCGGCGGCACCTCGGCGGCCGCCACCTTCACCGTAACCGTTCCTGCTCCGACCATCGCGAGCTTCACGCCTGCCAGCGCCCTGCCCGGCACCCTCGTTACCGTAACGGGTACCGACTTCACCGGCGCTACGGCTGTTACCCTCAACGGGGTTGCCATCACCGGCTTCACGGTGGTAAATGCCACTAGCCTGACCTTTACGGTGCCAGCCGCTGCTACCTCGGGTGCCATTGCAGTTACCACGCCCACTGGCACGGCCACCAGCACCACTACGTTCACGGTGCTTGTGCCCAACCCGGTGCCCACCATTACGGGCATTACCCCCGCCACCACCGTGGCTGGCAGCGCCGCCTTCACCTTGACCGTGGACGGCACCAACTTCATCACCGGCTCGACGGTGAATTTCAACGGCGTGGCTTTGACTACCACGTATGTATCGGCAACGCAACTCACGGCCGCGGTTCCGGCTTCGGCGGTTGCCACTGCCGGCAGCTACCTCGTAACGGTAACTAACGCGGCTCCTGGCGGCGGTACCACGGCTGGTTTCACTTTCACCGTAACCGTGCCTGCTCCGACCATCGCGAGCTTCACGCCCATCACGGGTGGCCCCACCACCACGGTGACCATCACCGGCACCAACTTTACCGGTGCTACTGCCGTCACGATTGGCAGCTTCGCGGTTACTTCCTTCACGGTAGACTCACCCACGAGCATCACCCTGGTGTTGCCTACGGGCACGGGCAGCGTAAGCGGCTTCATCGCGGTGGTTACGCCTGGTGGCACCGCTACCAGCACGGCTACGTTCAACCTGGTTTCGGCCACACTGGCCAGCAAGAACCTGCCCGGCCTGTCGGTTTACCCCAACCCCTTCCAGGACCGTGTAACGGTTGCCCTGCCCGGCTCGGGCGCTGCCCAGGTAGCCCTGCGTGACCTCACCGGCCGCGTAGTAGTGCCCATGGCTGCTCTGGCTGCTGACAAGCAGTTGCTGTTGCCTAGCTCACTCGCTGCGGGTTCGTACCTGCTCGAAGTACGTCAGGGTAATGTAACCGCTGTGCGTCGCATCCAGAAGCAATAGTCAGGTTTTCTAGACTGCCAGGCTATTTAAAAAGGTCTCCCCGCGATAGCGGGGAGACCTTTTTTGTTTACTCTACTACACAACGAGTGAGTATTTCTCCGTGAAAGGGGCCCATATAGGTTGAGCCACTTTGTTTCGTTAAGCAACTGTGCAGCTAGAGCAGCCCATGATGAAATTGAGCTGAATTTCGCTTGGCTTCCTGCAAGCAGTGTAGTTAAAAATTGCTTCCCTAATTCCGAAATGTTGACTGTGCGTGCAGGTTGTGGCTTTCGCTGTAAAAGCTGTAGTTCAAAAAAAATAAAAAAGATATTTTTTTTGTATTTAATTACATTTTATCCATACATTTCGGCATGAAAACAGCATTAGACTTGGCGTACGAAGCATACGCCGCACGCAAACAAGAGGAGCGCCGGGCACAGATGCTGCGGCTGCGTCAAGAACTTTTAGCATCGCTTCCACGCCCCACTGCGGGGAACCGGGGCTCTGCGGCGAAAAATCCTGGCACTACAAGTGCGCCCAGGTCGGTAACTGCATAAAATTCAGTAAATTATCAGGGAACAGGGATAATTTTAGCTGAACCAGACCGGATGACATTGGGCCATAAGGCGTTGCTGTCCACAGCTCAATCAGCGGCCTTATTGCTGGAATCTGCGAAGCGTGAACAGGCAAAGCGTCATAGCGCGCCGCTCGTATTTCGCCGCGTGGAATCCCGTCTTCGGCTTATACCAGCGGAATGGGTACGACTTCGGTGGCTTTGGATTCATTCGAGCCCTGGGCCACTGTGTGGCGCCAGGTTCGGGCAGAAGGGAATAGAGGGTCTTGGAGCCTTTTGTGGGAATTGCCGCTGGCCGGCATGAGTAGCTCAACTTCGTTGGTGTGTAGCTGATTTATAGCTGCAGCTCGTGCTTGGAATCTATTAGGGCGTGGTCGCGCTTCGTCGGTGAGGCCACCCGTGGGCTCTTCGTAGTCGCGTCGGAGCTTGGACTACTGGTCGAAGGCCAGTTCGGGGGTTTAGTGCGTTTCAGGCTCAGGGCTTGAGGTCTTTCGGCATGGGGCAGGAGGGAAGAGTACAGTGGCCTACCTAGATGGGGCAATGAATGAAAGGGATGCGCATGCTTGGGCGAATTGACCAAAGCCTTTGAGAAAAGTGCTGGTTTTGTGCCCTATTCTAGTCAGATAGGGATTGATTTATGTTTAAGCTCCTCAATGGGTTACATCCAAAGTGGTGCCCGATACGTATAGATGGCTTAGCGAATTTCTTTCACTCAAACCCAACGCCATGAACCTCAAACCTTTCTTAGCTACTCTAGCCCTGAGCGCAGCTATTGCCGCGCCTGCATTCGCCCAAGATGTGGTGAAAGCCAAGAGCGACGCCGACAAGACCAAAACGAAGGTCGATGGGACGACGACCAAAACCAAAATGGCCGACGATGGCAAGATGAAAGTCAAAGGCAAATCGGACGCCGGCGACAAAATGAAAGCGAAGACAAAACCTCGCGCCGATGGCACCATGGGCGGCTCAGCCACTAGTACAGGTGATATGGGCATGGGCGCTACCGGAACGGGTGCCACTGGAACCGGCGCTACCGGCGCGGGTGCCACAGGTGCTGGAGCCATGGGAATGGGCACCGGCACGGGCGGTGTGATGGTAGGCGGGGCCATGATGACCGCAGATAAAGACATCGTAGACAATGCCGCGGGTAGCTCCGACCACACCACGCTGGTGGCTGCCGTGAAAGCTGCCGGCCTGGCCGAAACGCTGAAAGGCGCCGGCCCCTTCACGGTATTTGCTCCCACCAACGCAGCGTTTGATAAGCTGCCCGCCGGCACCATGAACTCGCTGGTGACCCCCGAGATGAAGCCCACGCTCACCAAAATCCTGACCTACCACGTAGTGCCCGGGCGCTACACCGCCGGCAATCTTACGCCCGGCCAGGTGCTCACCACCGTGGAAGGCGAGCAGCTGATTGTGATGAAAAACGGCAATGGGGTAATGATTAAAGATGCCAAAGGTGGCATGGCCCGCGTGACCATTCCCGACGTTATTTCCAGCAATGGAGTAACCCACGTTATTGATACTGTGCTGATGCCGGCTAAATAAGTAAGCTGGTATTTAGGATGAAGGAAGTAACCAATTCTGGTATAATTTTCTCTTCTTAAGAATACAAAAAAGGCCCGCCAGATAATCTGGCGGGCCTTTTTGTGTGTGGTAGTTTCTCTTCCGTCATTCCAGCAGGAGGCGCCGCCCCACAGTGCGGCCATCGGCCAGGGTGAGCCGAACGGTGTAGACGCCTGCCGGCAAGTAGGGCAAGGCGAGTTTGGGCTGGCCCGCCTGCGCGGTGGGCTGCTCCCAAATGGTGCGGCCCACGGCATCGAGAACCGCCGCGCGGGCAAAGGCGGGGCCGGCAATGGTGACGGTACCGTGCGCAGGATTGGGGTAGAGGCTGTAGGCCGCCGCTTCGCGGGCCGCGGCGGTGGCGGTGGCCACGTTGTTGGTCATGACGGGGCGCATCATCAGGGCGCCGCGCGGCGACGTGCCCCGGGGAACAAAGTTGGCGGTGTCCCAGGCGCCAGTATTGTCGCGGCGCCAGAGGTGCTTGGCAGGGAACGTGCTGTTTAGGTCGAGGCCGTAGTGCAGGTCGCGGCCCTGCGACGGCTGCGAGAAGCCCACGTAAAAGCTGCCCGTCACGCGAACGGGCTGGTCGAAGGTGACTTCAAAATACTGCCACCCCGTGGGCAGGGGGTTGGGCATCACCACCGTCTTGGCTGCGCGGGGCACGGGGTTGGGCTGGCCCGAGGCGTCGTCCCACACACTCACCGTGACGGACCGGCTGGCGCGGTCCGAGGCGGTGAACACCGGGTACAGGCGCAGGGCCCGCACGTAGTCGGGCTGGTTGAGGTCGAAGCGGTAGGCAAATGCCGAGGCCTGCCCCGTGGAGTAGGGGATGAGCTGGGTAATGTTTTCGGCCGTGCCGTCGTCGTAGGCGTAATAATTATTCAGCTCCACGTCCCGGAAAATCGTGTCGTTGGGCAGCGTGCGCGGGTTGCCTTCCTGCGTGTTGAGGGCCAGGGTGTAGCGCAGGGTCTTGGGCGTGCCGGAGGTGGGCACGGCTACGCGGTTGGCGTGGCCCGTCACGCTGTCCAGGCGGGGGTTGACGGGCAACGCGCGGCTGGCTTGCAGCCAGTTGCCGAGCGGCGCGCCCGTGGGCAGCTCCCGCACGCTCCCGAATACATCGATGGGAATGGGCAGCAAGCCCGCGTTCAGGTTGCTGAGGTTCACGCCCAAGCGGGGGTTGAGCTCGCTGGTGGGCGGCGCGGCAGCATTGAACTGCCACACCGGCATGGCCGCGAACCGGCGCAACGGACTGCGCAGCCCCCCCGACGGATTGCCGCCGCGCAGGCCCGCGCTGGTGGCAATGTCGACGAAGGTGGTATCGGCCAGGCCGCGCGTGCGGCCGCGGTCCAGCACCACGTAGTCCACACTGAATCCGTCGCTATTATCGGACGTATTGCCGCTGGCGATAAACATGAACTGGAAGTCGCCATGCAGGTACTTGGCCACATTCAGGTCAATTACTTGCTGCTTGAAAGGCGTGCGCTGGCGGGCGCTGCGGTACACCCAGGCCGATTCCCAGGTGCCGGTGCTGGTTTTCAGGAAGAGCTCCAGGCGCACGGGTGTGCTGCTGGTGTTGCCGTTGGGCACGCCCACAATGCTGCCGGCCTGCCAGCCAAAGCTGAGGTACACCTGGTCGCTGGTGCTGAGGCCGCCCAGGTTGATGGGCTGCGACGTCAACGAGTCGATGGTGCCGTAGGAGCTGTTGATGACGCCGCTGTAGCTCTGCCCGTTGGCCCGGAGGCCGTCGAGGGTGGCGGTCCCGCGGGTGAGGGGCTGCACCGCCAGGCGGTTGCTCACCAGGGCGCCCCCGGTGGGCAGCCAGTTTTGCACCTTGGGCCGGCCTTCGAGGGGCGAGGTAAAATCGTCGAAGAAAGGCAGCGTCAGGGCCGTGGTGCTGCGCCGCAGGGCCAAGTATTCGGCGGCCGAAGGCGCGTAGGCGGCCCGGGCGGGGTCGGCGGCCAGTGGTAGGGATGGGGCTACCTGGGCCGAAGCAGTTCCGGCGGCCAAAAGCAGCGCCGGCAGCAGCAGGCAGCCAATCTTGCGGAAGAGTGTTGTCATAGAGAGAACCTAAGGCCCGGCAACGCCGAGCGCAGCAGAATATTGCTTATCTCCAACGCTATACAAGTGGCCGCGCCGCGGGGTTGCCTCCTTATTTGGCTACCCAGATATCCACTAGCTGGCCCATGCGGATGGTGGCATCGGGGCCGGCCACGGGGCGCTGGCGCACCACGGTGCCGGGCACCTGGCCTTCTTCGGCCGGCTGCTCAAATACTTCACCCTTCTGCAGGCCCTGGCCAATGAGCAGGGTAATGGCCTCGTCCTCGGGCATATTGATGAGGTTGGGTACCGGAAACGTCTGGTTGCCCTGGCCGTCGCCCACCACCAAGTCCACCTTGGTGCCTTTGGCAATGGGGGCGCCGGGGGCTATTTCCTTGCCGTTGACGAGCTGCTTGAGCACGGCATTCTGCGCCAGGTCGGGCACCAGCTGGATTTGGCCCACCACCAGGTCGTAGCTGTTGAGGATGAGCTGGGCGTTTTTCATGGAGCCGTCGGTGAGCTTGGGCATCTTAATTACCGGCGGGTTCTTCATGCTCACCTGCAGGTAGATTTTGCGGCCTTCCTTCACTTTTTCGCCGGGCGCGGGGTCCTGCACCAGCACCGTAAACGGCCGGATATTGGGGCTGTAGCTGGAGTCGTCCACGAAATAGGCCAGCTTGCGCTCGTCGAGGTAGTTTTCCAGGTCGGCCACGTTCATGCCCGTCACCTTGGGCACCGTGATGGTCTCGCCGTGGTGGGTGCTCACGGGCAGGTAAACGTAAAAGAAGCCCAGCACGAGCACTACCCCCACGGCCAGAATGAGCAGCAGGTGCTTGAGAACGTCGAGCGGAGTATCAGAAGAAAGGAAAGCCATTTTGGTAGGAGCAAATTATTTAGGCAAAGAACGAAAAACTCCCCACCTTATTAAGGAAGGGATATTTTCGCAAAGCGGAAATTGGGGTGGCTGGTTCGTTGAACCGAAGGTCGGCGTAGCCAACGACTCGCGCTGGAATCGTTCAACGAATCCAACCACCCCCGTCCGAGCCTGCGGCTCGAACATCCCCTCCTTAGCTAAGGAGGGGAGTGGGGACATGACTTGTTCGTTCCACCCGGGCCTTGCCAAACTCCAGAATCCGGTCGATAAACTGGTAGGGCGTGTAGCCGGCCAGGGCGGTTTGGTGGAAAATGCAGGTGGCGGGCGTCATGCCGGGCAGGGAGTTGACTTCGATAATCAGCACCTCTACCTGGCCCTGCTGGCGCACGCGCACAAACGCGTCGATGCGGGCGTAGCCCTGAATGTCGAGCACCTCGGCCACGCGGTGCAGCACAGCCTTCACCTCGTCGGAGATGCGCTGGCGCTCGGCTGGGTTGGGGCTGTAGCGGGCGGGGGTAATGTTCTGGCCTTCACCTGCCAAGAACTTCTCCTCCAAACTCAGTACCTCGCCGGTAGCCAGGGCCTCGCTGGCCTCGAATACCTCAATCTTGAGCTGGCCCTGCTCGTCGTACGACGTGAGCAGGCCGCCCGTGACTTCCAGGAAATGCGCGGCCCCGTCGCGGCTGATGAGGGTTTCGACCAGAAAGGCATCCTTGCGCGGAAACTCCTCTTTGAAGCCCAGGCTGAGCACCGCGGCCGGGCCCGAAAGCAGGTCCTCATCGGTGCGGAAAATCAACTGGCTGAAGGCTTCCAGCTCCAGCCGGTTCTTAATTTTCTTCACCGCCGAAGAGCAGCCGTCGTCGGCAGGCTTGGCGATGAAGGGGTAGGCGAACTGGGTTTCGAGCGAGCGGTAGAAGCTTTCAGGGTCGGCCTGCCACTCCAGCTTGCTGGCCATGCGGTGGTCGGCCACGAGCAGGCCGGCTTTGCGCAGGCGCTCGTTGGTTTCGAACTTGTTGATGGTGACGCTGCTGCTGGCCACGCCCGAGCCGTTGTAGGGCAGGTGCAGCTTTTCGAGCTGCTGCTGCAGGGCGCCGTCTTCGCCGGGCCGGCCGTGCAGGGCAATGAACACCTCATCGGCGAGTTGAGCTAACTCTTCGAAAGAAATGCGGCGCGGCTGGGCCAGGGCCTGGCCCGCATAGGTGCTGGTGATGACGCTGGCCTCGCGGCGGATGCGTTCGAGAATCGGGTGCGGAGCCTCGCCGGCTTCGGCGTGCTCAATTTTCTCGCGGATGTCGTCGGCGTTGTCCTTCAGCATCACGTTCACGGGCAGCACGTAGAGCTTGTGCTCGTCGGCCGAGCCGGTGAGGAACACCGGCACCGGCGCGTACTTGGCCGAGGAGCTGAGCTTCTCGTAGATGTTGCGGCCGCTTTCCACCGAAATGTGGCGCTCCGACGAGTAGCCGCCCATTATCACGGCCACCCGAATGCGCTCGGTGGCTTCGTGCTGGCGGCCGGCTACGGCTTCGTCCAGCTTGGCCAGCAGTTGAGCCAGCTTCACGAGGCGCAGGCCGGCGCGGCGCCGCGCGGCCAATGACGTGCGGATGAGGTAGGTGAGAAACTGCGAAGGATTTAGCCCAATTTCGGCCGCCTGGTGAAAGAAGAACGAAGCCGGCAGCATGCCAGAGGTCGTGTTCGGGTCGTTCAGAAACAGCTTGCCATCGTGGCCCACAAAGCCATCCAAACGCGCATATACTTGGAAGCCAAACGTGCGGAACATCTCCTCACAGGCCTCCCGGATTTCCTGAATCTTAGCCTCCGGCAAATCAATCGGCGTGACCTTGCGGGCCAGGCCGGGCAGGTACTTCGAGCGGTAGTCGAACATCTCCTCGCCCTTAACAATCTCGGTGGGGGGCAGGGCCAGCGGCAGGCCGTTGGGGTCTTCTACCACAATGCAGCTGAACTCGCGGCCGGCCACAAAGCTTTCCACCAGCACCTGGGTTTCGCCGTCTACGTTGGTCAGGAGCACCTGCTCGGCGCTTTCCAGCCACTCGTTTAGGGCGAAGAGCAGGGTTTCGGGGTGGTAGATGGGCGCGGTTTCGTCGTCGAACACCACCGGCAGGCCGATGCCCTCGCGGATGTCGGTAAGGTGCTGCACCCAAGCCAGCTTGTCCTGCTCGCCAAGGCGCAGCCAGTCTTCGCGGGTCACGAGTTTGCGGAACAAACTGCGCTCGATGGCGGCCTCAAACTTGGCCAGGTTATCGGTTTTGAGGATGCTCACGCCGATGCTCGAGCCCTGGCGCGGCGCCTTGAGCACCAGCGGCAAGCCCAGCTCGCGCACCAGGTAGGCGAGCGTGGCGGCGTGGTCGGTGGTGTCCCATTCCTCGGCCTTGATGACGCGGAAGCTGGGCGTGGGCCGGTTCAGGGCGTGCAGCAGGTTCTTCTGCGCAATCTTGTCGATGCCGAAGGCCGAGGGCAGAATGCCGGAGCCGGAGTAGGGGATGCCCAGCCACTCCAGCATGCCCTGGATGGCGCCGTCTTCGCCGCCCGGCCCGTGCAGGGCCAGAAACGCGAAGTCCATGAGCTGCGGCAGCTCCTGCGCTTTCACCTCGCGGCCCACCTTGGCAATAGCGTGGGCCCGCTCCTCGTGGCTCAATTCGCCCAGGCTTTCGATGTACACCTGCAGGTGATGCACCGAGGCCGGCTGCGACTCCACGGGCGGGTAAAAGTCCCGAATGGTGCCCTTGTAAATAAACTGCCAGTCGAGCAGAATAAACTGCCCGAGGCTATCCACGAAGATGGGCACCGGTTGGAACAGGGCCTTATCTAAATTATCAAAGACGGTGCGGCCGCCGGCGAAAGAAATTTCCCGCTCGCGCGAAGTGCCCCCGAAAAAAATGCCGATTTTCATAAGTACCGCAAAGGTAAGGATAAGGTGAGGGGTTGAGATTGGCCTGTGCCGAATTGTAGCCCAGGATTGAACGACCAACTCCCCTCCTTAAATAAGGAGGGGATGTTGCCGCGCTCGCGGCAACGGGGGTGGTTGAGTTGTTGAACGATGAGCGAACAAGTTGGGCTAAAATCGTTCGGGTGTCGTTCAACGAGGGTAACCACCCCAGTCCGAGCTAAAGCTCGAACATCCCCTCCTTGGTAAGGAGGGGAGTTTTGGTTCTACTTTGCAGGCCCAATCCACTAACCAAACACCTTACCGCTACTTTCCATGAACACTCTCGATACCTATAATTTCGCCGGCAAGCGCGCTGTGATGCGCGTCGATTTCAACGTGCCGCTCGACAAGGACCTGCACATCACCGACGACACCCGCATCCGCATGGCCACCCGCTCAGTGATGAAAATTTTGAACGCCGGCGGCTCGGTGGTATTGCTTTCGCACCTGGGCCGGCCTAAGGGTGGGTACGAGAAAAAGTATTCCCTGGAAAGCCTGGTGGCGCGCCTCTCGCAGGAATACGGCCGCGAGGTGCAGTGGGGCGGCGACGTGCTCGGCGCCGAAGCCGCGCAGAAAGCCGCGGCCCTGCAGCCCGGCCAAGTACTGCTGCTCGACAATGTGCGCTTTTATCTTGAGGAAGAAGCTGGCAACCCGGCTTTCGCCGCCAAGCTGGCTCAACTCGGCAACGTGTACGTGAACGACGCCTTCGGCACCGCGCACCGGGCCCACGCCTCCACAGCCGTAATGGCCAGCTCGTTTGCCCCGCAAGACCGGGTGGGCGGCTACCTGCTGCAGTCGGAGCTCGACAACGCCCGGAAGGTGCTGGAAAACGCCGAGCGTCCCTTCACCGCCATCATGGGCGGCGCCAAGATTTCCGACAAGATACTTATCATCGAAAAGCTGCTCGATAAGGTTGACAACCTGCTTATTGGCGGGGGCATGGCCTACACCTTTGCCGTGGCGGAAAACGGCACGGTGGGCAGCTCCCTGCTCGAAGCCGACAAAGTAGACCTGGCCCGGCAGCTCATTCAGAAAGCCAAGGAAAAAGGCGTGAACCTGGTGCTGCCTTCCGATTCGCTCATCGCCGACCGGTTCGCCAACGACGCCAACGTCGAAATTGCCCCCAATAACCACATTCCCGACGGCTGGATGGGCCTCGACCTGGGCCCCGACAGCCGCGAAACCTTCGCCGAAATCATCCGCAACAGCAAAACCATCCTCTGGAATGGCCCCATGGGCGTGTTTGAGATGAGCAACTTCTCGCTCGGCACCGAGTACGTGGCTCGTGCCATTGCCGAGGCCACCGCCAACGGCGCCTACTCCCTCATCGGCGGCGGCGACTCGGCCGCAGCGGTACAGCAGCTTGGCTTCGGCGACCAGGTGAGCTACATCAGCACCGGCGGCGGCGCGCTGCTCGAGTACATGGAAGGCAAGGAGTTGCCCGGCGTGGTGGCCCTGGGCTAGCGCGTATTCCCTGAAGAAATAAACCAAAAGCCCCGGCTGCACATGCAGTCGGGGCTTTTTGCACAGTTTAAGCTGCCTTTTTATTTAAGCTGCGCCTTGCCTTCTAGCAGATGCAGCAGCTCGTCAGCGGCTTTTTCAATGTCGTGGTAGCCTTGCTGGGCGGCGCGTTCCTTGGCGGCAATCAGGCCGTCGCGGTGCACGGTTTTGAAGTCGCCGTAGGGGAATTTGTAGCGGCCTTTGGTGTCTTCGCCCTTGCTCATGTCGAGGCCGAGGTGCCAGTTGCCGTACTCCTCAATCTTATGCTTTTCCAGGAAAGCATTTTCATCCGAGGAATCGGGGTTGTGCTGGCCCCAGTGCCCTTCGTCGTTCTTGATTTTGCCGTCCCGGATAAGGCGCTTGGCGTAGGTGACGGCCTGGGGGTTGAGGGAGGTGCTCATGGGAAAGGAAGTTGGTGGTGCCCTTGAGTACGAAGCCGGGTAGTGGGGGTTCCTACTGCGCAGCTTTCTTGTGCAGCAAGTACTTGGTTTGGTTGAAGCTATAGCCCACCGACAGCACAAAGCGGCCGGCGCTGGCGGGGTGGTCGGTAGCGGCGGTGTAAACGGGCAGCTGGAAGCTGGTGTTCAAGGATACGTTTTTGTAGTACACGTCGAGGCCCGGGCCCAGCAGGGCGTTGTTCATGGCGTGCTCGCCGGTGAGCTGGCCTTCCAGCATTTCGCCCTTGGTTTTCTCGTAGAAAAATTGAGCTGAAGGATACACCTGCCAGTCGGTGCCCAGGGGAATGCGGTAAAACAGGCTGGCGAAAGTGGCGGTGCTGGGCGCCAGGCTGTTGCGAAAAGTATTCTCGGTAGAGCGGCGGTAGCTGCTGTTGATGCTCAGGCCCAGGCTGTGGAAGCCGGCAATGTAGTTGGCGTACACAAAGCCGTCGGTGGTGCCGGTGCCCACCTGGTTGAGCAACGGGTACCGCTCGCCCTGGGCGTTTTGGCGGCGGAACTCGCCGGTGGGCAGCTTCACGCCCCCGCCCACAATGAGGCGGCTCTGGATGCCGGCCGTTTCAATCTGCCGGATGAGGTGGTAGCCGGCAAACACCGTGATGTCGCCCACACCCGAGGCGTTGAGCTGCTTGCCGTTTATCTGCGAGGTGTTCATCACGTAGGGCACGAAGGCGTTCAGCTCCACGCGCTGCGAGAGGAAGTACTTGCCCCGCAGCTCAATGACCCGGAAGGCTTCAAAATCGGTGGGGTCGCCGCTGTGGTCGTGCTCGTAGCCGTTGTCGCTGTTGAGCGAAGCGGGGAAAAACGGCCGCGCGCCCTTCGGAAAGAAATGCGGGGTTTGGCCGTAATCCTGGTAGCCGTTGAAGATGCGGTAGCGGTGCATCAAACTCAGGCCGCTCTGGTTGTCGTAGGGCGTGATGCCCATGAAGCAGCCGCAGATGTCGCAGGCGCGGCCGGGCCGCGGGGTCAGCAGGAGCAGGGCTGCCAATAGGAAAAGCGAAAGGGTTTTCATGCCGGGGAGGGAAGGCAACGGGCCTGAATTAGTTGGCGTGAATGTGCGAGACCGAGAACATGCCCGCGGCCGCGTTGTCGGCCAGTTTGGCTGCTGCCGGGCCGCCCATCTTATTATATACTAAGGCAAAATTCACCGGGTTCAGGAAGGGCGGATTGGTGGCCGTAGCCGGGTTGGGCCCGTTGAACAGGTTGGCGATGTCGACGTGCAGGTGCACTTCCGGGAAGTGGTCGGGGCGCACCAGCAGGTTGGCGGTGGGGAAGGGCAGACGCACCGTCCGGATGGTGTTGTTGGCCGCGCCCTTGTAGCCGGCCACGTGAAACACCAGGCCGCCGGTGGTGGCCTGGGGCGCGTGCGGCGCCTGCGGGGAGTAGCCTTCCAGCTTCAGGTTGATGAATTCCGGGCCGTTCATGTCCCAGTACATGCCGTTGTTGGCGTTGAGCACGCCGGTGAAGTTGCCGGCCTTGGTGCGGGCACTGTCCACGCCCACCGTGAAGCCGACGGCGGTGTAGTCGCCCACCGGCACGCCGGTCATTTTCAGGTCCTGCGAAGCGGCATCCGCGTGGTCGACGAGGAAGTAGGTATCCGGCACCGCGTAGCTGGAGTTGTCGGCCCGGAACAGCTTCACGTTGGAGATGTAGTACTTAAAGGTGCTCACGGTGAAATCGTCGCCGTTGGCATTTTTGTAGGAAGTAGTGCCGAGCACCAGCTTGCTGAATGTGGTGACGTTGGCCGGGCTCGTTACGCTCACCCCGTTATCCATGTGCAGGGTAAACTCGCCGGTTTCGGTAGTGGGCGGCGTGGGGTCTTTCTTGCAGCCTGCCAGGCTGAGGGAAGCCAGCGCGAGGGCGCAGGCCAAGGGAGAAATTGACAGAAATTTCATTGTAGAATAGAAGCTCAAAGTTGATTGAAAGCAACGGCGGGGCAGCGTGCGCCGTCGGGCCCGCCGCGGGCACGGCTGGGCCAGCAAAGGCCGTTCTTCCGGCAATGCGGGAAGAACCAGACCCACAATCAGACTTTAGGCCAGGGGCGGGCGAAACACGCCCGGGCCGGGCACGGCCGCGCCGCGTGCCGTGGCCATAGCCGGATAGCGCCGGGCCGGCAGCCGCCACCGCCGGGGCGCCAGCAACGCAAAGGTAGCCGAGGGCAGCACCTCGTATTTTACCTTGGCCTGCGCACCCGCCGGGGCTTTTTTGTCGGCGGCATCGGCTTTGCGCAGCTGCTTGGCAAGGTGGCATTTGCCGTTGCAGTGCAGCTCCGGCCGCGCCTTGTTCACGCAGTACAGCTCGGTGATGCGCGCCTTATTGAGCTGATAATCCACGACCAGCACTTCCTGCCCCAGGGTCTGGAGCAGCATGAGGGCGGCAAGGAAAAAAGCCAGGAAGCGTTGCACGGCGTAGCAGCAGGGAAAAACCGGCCGCCACAAAGGTAACCCAGCCGGCTAAGGGAATAAGCGGGGCTTAGGCAATACTATAGCCAGCTCAATTTCATGCTTCGCTTTACGCATTCGGAAAACAAGAAGTGTCAAGAGAAATTGAGCTGAAAAGACGAGGTAAGAACGCCCCAGCCTCGTTGGCGCTACAGCTTATTCTGCCGGATGAGGGCCCGATAAACGCGGAGCAGGTTGGGCTGCGACACGCCCAGGCGGTAAAGCACGGTAAGCAGGTAAAACACGCCCTGGAGCCGGAAGACCCCGTTTTCGCGGTATTTGCGGGCTGAGGTAATTACGGTGGCGGGCAGCACCCGCAGCCGGGTGTGCTGCCGCAGGCGCCGCGTTATTTCCTGGTCTTCCATGATGAACAGGTCTTCGCGGTAGCCGCCAGCCTGCTCAAACACTGGTTTTGTTACAAACAGGCTTTGGTCGCCGAAGCGGGCAGCCTCCACATTGAAGCGTGTAAACCAGGCATTGGCCCGCAAAAACCAGTGGGGCTCGTCGAAGGCCAGGCGGAAGCAGCCGCAGCCGTACCCCGCCGTCACCGCCTGGCGGATGGCCGTCAGGAAGCCCGCCGGCGGGAAGGTGTCGGCGTGCAGGAAGTACAGAATGCTGCCGCGGGCGAGCCGGGCCCCGAAGTTGAGCTGGGCCGCGCGGCCTTTGGTGGGGCAGGCCAGCACGCAGGCGCCGGCCTGCCGGGCCAGGGCCGCTGTGGCGTCGGTGCTGCCGCCATCGGCTACGATGATTTCGACGGCGCCATCGGTGGCCGTGCCGGCTTGGGCCAAATGCCGCAGCAGCCCCACGATGCCCTCGGCCTCGTTGAAGGTGGGGATAACAATGCTCACCAGGGCCGGGGCGGCAACGGGGCGGGCGGAAAGCGGCGGCATGGTGTACTGAAAAAGAAGAAACCCCGGAACAGCCCGCCGCCGAAAACGTTAATTCAGGTACGGCGAATCCAGCTCCTGGCCCATGCTCCTGAGCGTGTCGGGGCTGCGGCGGCCGGTGAGGCGGGTGCTCAAGGCCTGGGCTTCGCGGGCGCTGAGCACGTCTAGCTCGTGCAGCCAGGCCACCCGCCGGAGCTGCGGCTCAATGAAGCCCAAGGGGTTGACCTGGCCGTACTCGTCGCGCAGGTAGGTTTTGGTGCGGCGCTCCAGCTCTGCCACCAGCGCCCGGAACTGCTTGCGCTGCCAGGGCCGCCCGGCCAGGGTCACGGCCAGGTGGGCAGTTTGCAGCCGGAAGGTGCACCACTGCTGCTCAAAGCGAATCCACATCGACAAGGCATTCACGCCCAGAATCAGCCACCACGAGTAGAGCGGGAAGCCGGTGTGGCCAGTGGCCAGCCACTCGCGCCAAGGCCCGTAGCCCAGAAACACCAGCAGCAGGCCCGTGAGCACGAGCTGATTAACAGGAATAAGACGGTGCTCACCGGACTTCACCGGCAGGATTTCTTCGTAGGGTACTTCGGTTTCGAGGGTGGCCACGCCCTGCGGGTTGCGCTTGCAGACGTACAGGCTTTCGGCCCGCAAGGCAATGTGGGTAGTGCCCAGAAAAAGCTGTTTTTGGGTAAAAATCATTCCGAGAAAAAAGACAAAAGCCGGCGCTGCGGCTGAAAAGCAAATGAGAAAATAGCCAACCAGGCCACCCGGCTGTACCAATTTTTAGTTTAACCGGCCAGATTACTTTGAGTGCCCGCAGGCCTTTACTTAAACGGGCTGGGGGTGAAGCAAAGAACAAAAATAACCACCATCAGCCAGCCCAGTACTTTGCGGCCGGGGCTCAGCCGCCGTTCGTCGGGGGCAGGCGGGTGGTAAATGCCCGTGAAGCGGCCCAGCAGCAAGCCGAATATCAGCCAGCCGGGGTTGCCCAAAATGCCGGGTTGGGCTACGCTAAAGGCCAGCTGCGCGCCCCAGATGCCCGCCGCCAGTAGCAGCCCCTGGTGCGGCTTCGGCAGCACCCGCCAGAATATCAGCCCCAAGTACAGCGCATACACCGGGCCGCCGTAGAGCCAGGTTTGCCAGTCGCTGTGCAGCGTGAACAGCCCCAGCCCGGCATAAAAAACAAACCCGATGAAGAGCACCAGCGCGGCTTGGTTGAAGCGCCGCCGGCCCATCAGTCCGTAGAGGATGTGGCCGCCGTCGAGCTGGCCCATGGGCAGCAGGTTGAGGGCAGTGAAGAACAAACTCAGGGCGCCGGCCATCAGCACGGGGTAGTGCATCAGCTCGTTGGGGTGAGGCAGCCGGGTCGGGTTGGCAAACGCGGCCTCGAGCAATCGATAGAGCAGGGGTTTGGCCAAGGTAATGCCTTCCTGGCCGGGCGGGTACACGTAGCGGGCGTAGTCGGCGCCGTACCGGGCGTACTCGGGGTGAATGGTGAAAAGGTAATCGAGCGGCGGCAGCTGCGTGAAGCCGTACACCAGCAGCGGAACCGCTACCACAAAGCCCGCCAGCGGCCCGGCCAGCCCAATATCAAAAAACTCGCGCCGCGAGAAAATCCGGTCCTTGATGCGAATGATGGCCCCGAACGTGCCCAGCCCCATCGGAAACGGGATGTAGTACGGCAGCGAGGCGCGCACCCGGTTGTGCCGGGCCGTGAAGTAATGCCCAAACTCGTGCACTGTGAGCACGCCCAAAAACGGCAGCGCAAACCACAGCCCGCGCTCCACTTCGGCGCGCAGGGCGGCCCCACGCAGCGCAAACACATCGAGGGGCAGAAACCCTATATCGCCCCGCGTGAGCTGAATACCCGCCAGCGTGGTGGTCACGAGCGTGATTAAAAACAGCAGGATGTGCACCGCATACGTGCGCCCCGGCGACGGCTCGGGCCGCTCGAAGCGCCGGAACAGCCGGCGGGCCCGGACCTGCTCCAGCGTGAGCCGCGCATAGGGCGCGGGCACCGGCTCGGCAGTGCGGGCCACCTCGGGGTAGTCGGCGGGGTCAGGAACGGGCGGGGGCGTATTCTCGGGGAAAGGCACGGATGGCTTCGGGCAGGGCAGTGGTGAGGGTGAGGGGTGGGGCCAGGTGCAGCACCCGCAGCCCCAGGCGGCGGGCCGTAGCCACGTGCTGCGGGCTGTCCTCAATGAACAACGTATCCGCGGCTTGCCAGTTCATTTCGGTTAGCGCGTGCCGGAATATTTCCTCGCCCGGCTTGCGCAGGCCCACTTCCTGCGAGTAAAACACGCGGTCGAGCACGTCGGCAATGCCATGCTTGAAGCCGTACTTGGTGGCCAGGCGCTGGTTGATTTCGGCGATGTGCAAGGAGTTGGTGTTGCTGAGCAACGCCGTTTGGTGGCCTTGCTTGCGCAGCTTGCCAATTAGGGCCAGGCGCTCGGCCGGCACATCGAGCAGCATGGCGTGCCAGGCGGCATCAAGCTCGGCGTCGGTGGCATCGAGCTGGTAAGCTTCGCGCAGCCCGGCTCGAAACTCGGCCGGCGTGATGCGGCCCGTTTCAAATAGGTCAAACAGTTCAGCCTGTTGGGCTTGCGAAAACTCGATGGTGCTGCCGGCCCGGCTCAGCCGCCGCATGGCCGCCGGGGTGGCCTCGTAATCAATGTCGATGATGACGCCGCCAAAGTCGAATAACAGATGAGGTAGCATGGGTTGGCTTGTTTTTCCGTTGGCGAAGGTCGTACTTTTGTCGTGTTGGAGGGCCGGCAACGGCAAGGGTTGAGGTGAAAGATGACTGCCTCCAGCACCGGGCCTATAGCTCAATCGGTTAGAGCAGCTGACTCATAATCAGCAGGTCACTGGTTCGATTCCAGTTGGGCCCACATATAAGGTCTGTAAGTAGCTAGTTAATAGCTATTTACAGACCTTATTTCTTTGTTGCGGGACAGCTTGCGGGACAAAACTCTTAATCTGCCTCTTCTGGGCCAGCGAAGGGCGGTATTTATTTCTGGGGTGCGGGACAAATTTTAAGTCCCCGCTCAGCTCAAGGGATTAAATCGGCCGTTCGCGGTGTGAGCTAACCCGACTATTACGGCCAGGCCTGCTTTCGCCTCCAGCGCCAGCAGGCGGGAATACCAGCGGGTAGGCTTGCCCCGGTAGTGGGTTTTTCGGCCCTTTGCAAATCGAGCGGTGTAGACTTCCTCTAGCTTACGGTCCAGTTCAATAGGGGCAACAAGAGGCTTAATGCTTGCCGGCATCAGTTGGGACTCGTAGTAAAGGCGCTGGCCGTAGGCCAGGCGGTGGGCAAAGTAGCCCCGGCCCCCGTGTAGGTAGAGCACCGTGGCCGCCCGGCCCGATACCGGGCAACGCATCCGGTAGCGGCCAGGGCGGTGTTCGTGGCCGGGCAGGTTGCTGGGCAGCGCCTCTAGGTCAATGCGGTAATCGAGGGGTGTTGTATCGTTAAAGGTGTATTTGAGCCGTAGGTACGGCTCACTACCCGGTAGCAGGTGGCACTCTAGCGTAATGCGCCCAGAGGGCTTCCCCTTGCAACTCCAACTAAGAGTCGTGACGTGGTAGCCCGGCCGTAGCAGACCCGACTCGCGCAAGTAGGCCAGCGAAATGCTTTTCACGTCGTCGGTGGTGTCGGGAAAATTGGGGGTGCGGGGCATTATAATGCGGGGCATTATAAAAGGAAAAAGTGTACCGGTCAGCACTAGCCGAAATCATCACGGAACAAGTGCCATATACAGAGCAGGCGTAATACTGTGCCTTCTACACTAGAAACCAAACCGAAAGGAAGTTAAGTCCACCATAGGCGTCTGTTGAAATATTTTAACAGATAAATAAATTTATTTTCTTTCTCCATTTTGTACCACTACATTTGATGGATTGAGCCCGTGTGACTAGCGGGTTTTTTCCTTTTTATTTTTTCCCATCTACATGCCAACACTTTTTACTCGCCTGCTGCTGGCCGCCAGCTGCTCTCTCATGCTGTTGCCTGCCAGTAGTGCCCAGCAACGGCCCGCACCACCTTCCCGGCCCGCGGCCCCCTTGCTCGGGCAGCCCCGGCTAGCACTTACTGCTAGTACGCCTGCCGGTGGCGCATTAGGCACAACCGCTACCTCCTCTTTGCAGGGCGCGACCGGTGCCCAGTATGTAGCCCAAGAGTGGTTCCAGCGCTACAACGGCGCAGTTAACAACATCAATTCGGCCAAAGACTTGGCGGTGGACGGGCAGGGCAACGTCTACGTGACCGGCTCCTCGGGTGGCGACTACGCCACGCTCAAGTACGGACCAGACGGCACTCTGCTCTGGGAACGGCGCTACAACGGCCCGGGGAATGGCGAGGACGCAGCGCAGGCCTTGGCGGTGGACGCGCAAGGCAACGTCTACGTGACCGGAAACTCGGATGGCCCTAATAGGGGGTACTCGAGAGACTACGCCACGCTCAAGTACGGACCGGACGGCACCCTGCTCTGGGACCGGCTCTACAACGGCCCGGCCAACCTTATCGACGAAGCCAAAGACTTGGCGGTGGACGGGCAGGGCAACGTCTACGTGACCGGCGATTCGTGGGGCCAATACGGCACGCTCAAGTACGGACCGGACGGCACCCTGCTCTGGGAACGGCTCCACAGAGGCGCGGGCAACCGCATTGACGAGGTAAGTGCCTTGGCGGTGGACGCGCAGGGTAACGTTTACGTGACCGGCGAGGGATACACAGACCCCACTAAACCATACACAACTGATGTCTCCTGCATTACGCTCAAGTACGGACCGGACGGCACCCTGCTCTGGGAACGGGGCTACAACGGCCCGAACAGGAGTTGGGCCAGTGGCACCGACATCGCGGTCGATGCGGCCGGCAACGCCTACGTGACCGCAACTGCGGCCGGCGACTACGCCACGCTCAAGTACGGACCGGACGGCACTCTGCTCTGGGGACAGCGCTACAACGGCCCGAACAATAGTTTTGACCAGGCCAGAGCCTTGGCGGTGGACGGGCAGGGCAACGTCTACGTGACCGGGGACACGGGTAGCGAATACGCCACGCTCAAGTACGGACCGGACGGCACCCTGCTCTGGGAACGGCGCTACAGAGGCGCGGACAACAGCCGAGACGTAGCCACGGCCTTGGCGGTGGACGGGCAAGGCAACGTCTACGTAACCGGAGGCTCGGAGGGCGTTTACCCTAATACCCTCTACAAGCTCGACTACGCCACGCTCAAGTACGGACCGGACGGCACCCTGCTCTGGGAACAGCGCTACAACGGCCCGAACACCCTTAACGACGTAGCCACGGCCTTGGCGGTGGACGCGCAGGGCAACGTCTACGTAACCGGAGAATCCACTACCTATTTTACTATTGGTAGCACCTACAGAAAATCAAACTACGCCACGCTAAAATATTCTCAAGCCACACCGCCCGTGCTGGCCGTCGGCAACCTAACAGCGGTGGCAGCTGTCGGGCAGTGCGCGGCGTCACTGGTGTTTTCGCCCACGGCGACAGGAACGCCTGCTCCTGCCATTACCTACTCCCTTCCTTCCGGTCCCATTACGTCGCCGTACCTCTTCCCCGTCGGCGTGACCACCGTCACGGCCTCGGCCACCAACAGCGCCGGCACCGACACGAAGACGTTCACGGTGACAGTAGCTGACACGGAGAACCCCACCCTTACTGCGCCCGCTGCTCTGACGCGTAGCACCGATGCTACTACCTGCGCGGCCGCGTATACGGCTACTGCCTCGTGGTTGGGCGCGGCCGTGGCCAATGATAATTGCTCGGGAGTGGTCGTAAGCAATGACGCACCCGGCAGCTTCCCGGTGGGCGTTACCACCGTAGTGTGGACGGCCACCGATGCGGCTGGCAACCAGACCACCGCCACTCAGCTGGTAACCATTGCAGACCAGGTGGCACCGGTAGCCCGCACCCAGCCCGTCAGCATCGACTTAGTCAACGGCACGGCTACCTTGTTGACGAGCCAGGTCAACTACGGCAGCAGCGATAATTGCAGCAGCCAGCTGATTTACAGCCTAAGCCAGACCACCTTCACCTGCGCCAACCTGGGCCTGAATACGGTGCAGCTCACCGTTACCGACGCGAGCGGCAACCACGCCACGGCCCCGGCCCAGGTCACGGTGAGGGGTAGTGTTCCCACGGCCCCCCCGATTCAGGTCACGCCCGCTACCTCGGTCTACACCGGTGGCGTGGCCACCACCCTCTACTTAGGCTACGGCTCGCAGAGTGCAACCCTGACCGCCAGCGGGGGCGGCACCTACAGTTGGGCCGGGCCCACTGGGCTCAACAGCCCGACCAGCGCCACCCCGGTCTTTACAGCCACCCAAGCCGGCACTTTCACTTACTCGGTGATTGCCACCCCGGCCAGCGGCTGCCCCGCCCTGCCGGTGAGCGTGACGCTCACGGTGGTGGAAGCCCGCTGCAGCAGCAACGGCAAGAAAATGGACAAGGTGCTCGTCTGCCACAAGGGTAACCTCCTCTGCGTCAGTACAACAGAAGCCGCCGTGCACGTGCAGCACGGCGACGTGCTGGGTGCCTGCCCCGCCAGCCGCCAGGCATTAGCCACAAGCAGCAACCAGGCAGTAGCCACCGGTCTGCTCGAAGCTTTCCCCAACCCGTTCACCAGCGCCACCACCCTCCGTTTCCGCACCCCGCAGGCGGGCCGGGTGCAGGTGCAGGTCTACAACCACCTGGGCCAGTTGGTGAGCACGCTCTATGAGGGTGTAGCCGTTGCCGACCAGGTCTATGAGCGCAGCCTGGCGGGCACAGGCCTCGCTAGTGGCCTCTATACTTGTCGTTTCACCACCCCCACCGGCAGCATCAGCCAGCGCGTGCTGCTCATCCGATAAAAATCTGTAGAAACGCAGCATTGTGTTCCTGTCAAAAACGCCCCGGCCCACAGGTCGGGGCGTTTTTTTATTCATAAGAGCGCGGGGTATAAGGGCATTAGGAGCTGTGAGCCGGACAGTGGTAATCGAAATCCTTAGGGAATACTCCAGAAAATCAAGCCACGGCGGGCGCGGTCTTTGGGGTTCTATCATGCACGTATGTGTTTGTAGCTGCAACTGATGTAGCTGCAACTAACGGTGTGTAATGGAGCAGCCCTAAGGATTTGAGGTGGTCTAGGCAAGACGGACAGAAGAAGGACGTATATTTCTTCTGTTATGACAGCCAAAAAAAGCGGGTCGT
>NZ_JAJFAW010000036.1 GCF_020711255.1 Hymenobacter plasmatis | reverse complement strand
GGGTAGCGGGCCTGGCGCAGCGCGGGCAGGGCCAGGTTGGCCACCAGCCGGTCCAGGGCCGTGTGCGGCGCTTCCCGGCCCGCCGCCAGCAGCAGCGGGTGGTACCGCGAAATCATGGTCTGGACCGCGGTTTCAAGCGAATCGTCGGAAAGCTCGATTAGGGCGGGAACCCCCAACTGCTGGGTGCGCTTTGCCATGCTCGCCATTATCTCCTGGCGGCTGGCTACCCGCACCGTGGCAGGCACCATGGAAATTTCCGGTTCCAGAAGTGGGTCCAGATAGACGTGCAGCAACACCACGCGCCCATTTATGTGTTTGGCCCATTGGGCAGTATACATCAATGCCGCTTCGGAGGAAGACGACAAATCGGACAGCACGACAAAAGCAGGTTCCATAGAAAGGGGTAACTAGGCCGTCATTGGAAACCAGAGCTGGCGCTGGCCAATGCAATGCATGCTGCCGGAGCTTCCAGGATAGAGGCAGCAACGCAACCAGTAAACACTACCCTAAATTCGCTAAAACAAGCGCTTGATACCATGACGATTATCAAGCCGGGAGTTGATGTATGTTAGGGCAATGGCTCGGGTGGCAGCTCCGTGGCTCAACTTCTCTGGCATGGGCACCACAGCTCCCGCAAATGGCAGGGCAGCACACTGCTACCCCTCCTATTCTCCCGCAGAATTTAGCTCAACCCCTGCCGCTTTGGGCCGGCGGGGATTGGTGTTCGGCTCCTTCGTTAGCAGATGTTTTTTTGCGCCATTTACTCAGGAGCAAGCCCAGTAAGTGGCCCAATATCAGGACGGCTACGGCCGGAATGAGAATCAGCAGCAGGGCCGTGAGGGTGAGCGGCTGGATGTCTAATAGCCGATGAAAGAGCGGTTGATAATAACTCAGCAGCAGCAGGCCGGTGCAGAGGGCCAGGGCCAGCCACACGTAGCGGTTGCGAAGCACGTCGTTTTGCCGCACCGGAGTGCCGATGCTCACCATGTTGAACACGTGCAGGAGCTGGGTAGCGCCCAGGCCGTAGAACAGCACCGCGTTGGCCTCTTCGTCGGTGAGGCCGTATTGGTGGCGAGCGAGGTGGTCGCTAGTGAGCAGGGCGGCCGTCATCAGGGCGGCGTAAGCTACGGCCAGGCGCCAGTCGCCGGGCCGCATTACCGGGCCTTGCGGGTGGCGGGGCCGATGGTTCATCACGGTAGGACTGCCCTCCCCTACCCCCAGAGCCAGCGCCGGAAACACGTCGGTGAGCAGGTTTAAAAACAGGATTTGCAGCGGCAGCAGCCCCGAACCAGTGGCCAGCAAACTGGTGGCCGTGACCACCAGGATTTCGCTCAGGTTGCACGACACCAGGTACAGCACAAAGCGGCGGATATTTGAGAAAATGATGCGGCCCTGCTCCACGGCGGCCACTATGGAAGCGAAAGAATCGTCGCGCAGCACCAGGGCCGCCGCTTCGCTGGCTACCTGCGTACCGCGCTTGCCCATGGCCACGCCGATATCGGCTTTTTTCAGGGCGGGCGCGTCGTTCACGCCGTCGCCGGTCATGGCCACCACGTGGCCGCGCTCCTGGTACAGGCGAATCAGGTCCAGCTTCTGGGCCGGGCTCACGCGGGCAAACACGCGGGCTTGCCAAAACCGTTGGTCGGCCTCGTTGGTGTTTGCCAGCAAATCCCGCAGCTCGGCCCCCGTTAGTACCGCGGCATCTTCACCGGCCACCATGTGCACCTGCCGGGCCACGGTGAGGGCGGTGGCGGGGTGGTCGCCGGTTGCCATCAGGACGAGGATGCCGGCCCGCTGGCAGGCATTGAGGGCGGGTATCACCTCGGGGCGGGGCGGGTCGAGAAAGGCCACAAGACCCAACCAGGTCAGCTCTTCGGCCCATTCTTTTTCGTCTTCATAGGGCAGTACCCGGTAGGCCAGGGCCAAAACGCGCAGGCCGCTTTGGGCCATTTGCTCGGCGTGCTGGAGCCATTCGGCCCGCTGCGGCTCCGATAAGGGCTGGGCACCCTCGGTGGTGTGCTGATGGGTGCAGTGCTGGAGCACTTCTTCGGCAGCGCCCTTCACCGCCACCCAGACCTGGCCGCCCACGTGCCGGTGCAGGGTGGCCATGAGGCGCGTTTCGGAGTTGAAGGGGCGCTCGGCCAGGCGGTCGGCGGTGCCCAGCACGCCGGGCACGTCGAAGCCGCCCTCGTGGGCCAGGGCCAACAGCGCCACTTCCAGCGGGTCGCCCAGGGCGGTCTCCGCCTGGGTGGGCGAGTACGACGCGTTGTTGCACAGCACGGCTACCCGCAGCAGCAGCTGGTACGACTCCCCCGCCAGGGCCGCATGCCCGGCATCGACGGGAAAATGCAGGCGCGTTTCGGGCAGCCAGACGGTATCAACCGCCATCTGGTTCTGGGTGAGGGTGCCGGTTTTATCGGTAAAGATGACGTCGGTGCCGCCCAGGGTTTCCACCGCGGCCAGCCGCTTCACCAGCACATTGCGCTTGGCCAGCCGCAGCATGCCATACGCCAGGGCCAGCGTGGCCACTATGGAGAGGCCTTCGGGAATGGCGGCCACGGCAAGCACAATGGCCGTTTTCAGCAACATGTAAGCTGATTTGCCTTCAAACAGCCCTATTATCACAAACAAAGCCGCCAGCCCAATGGTGATAAAAACCAGCTGGCGAGCCAGGTGATTGAGCTTGGCTTCGAGGGGCGTGGCCGCGCGCTCGGCCTGCTGCACCATTTGGGTAATGGCGCCCAGCTGGGTGCCGCTGCCCACCTGCGTCACCACGGCGCGGCCCGTGCCATTGACCACGGCCGTGCCCTTGAAAAGGCGCTGCGGCTGCTCGGCCAGTGAGGCATCGGGCGGGGCGCCTGCCAGGCTTTTTTCCACCGGCATGGATTCGCCGGTCAGGGCCGACTCGTTCACCTGCAGCTGCTGGGCATGGAAGAGGTCGGCGTCGGCGGCCACCACTTCCCCGGCCTCCACCAGCAGCACGTCGCCGATGGTGAGCTGGTCGGCGGGAACGGCCCGCACCTGGCCTTCGCGCATTACCCGCGCCGTGGTGAGGCCCATGCGTCGCAAGGCCGTCATGGACGCCTGGGCGTTCCATTCGAGCCCAAACCCAATGCCAGCATTGATGAAAATGACGGCCAGGATGGCATAGGCCTCGGCGTAGTCGTGAAAAATAAAGGAGAACAGCGCCGCCCCGCCCAGCACCACCACAATCACGCTGCGGAATTGGCGCAGCAGGATTATAGCCCAACTTTCGGGCGGGGCGGCTTCTACCGAATTGGGCCCGTATTGCTGTAGTCGCTCCCGTGCTTCGGCTTCGGTGAGGCCCGTAGCACGCAGGGATTCGGTAGCAGCTGGAGTTTCAACTTGGGCAGCCATAATAGGACGGGCGATGTGAAAGCAGCATGCCCTGGAAACACCGGGTGCGCAGCTTTAAATCCATAGCATCTTCATTATCAAGCCATAAGCCGAATGTAAGCTATGCCTTTTGGATAGAACTGCTTCGCGCTGAGGTTGCCGGATGGTACCACCCGCTGAGCTTGGCCTGCCCCGCAGGCATCTGGCGGGCTAGGATATTCCGGGCCAGGGCACGGTGTATTTGTCTTGCGGCAGCGGCGCCTTGCCATCGGCACCGTGCGGTTGGGCCGCAGGCACCACCAGCACGGGCACCGGGCTTTGGTGCATCAGCTGCGCGGTCACGCTTTTATGAAACAGCTCGCCGAGGTAGCTGCGGGGGCGCGCCAGCACCACTACCAGGTCGGCCTGCGTGCTTCTGATGGCCTCCAATATGCCGCTGATGGGATGCTGAAACTGAAAGCCCTGCAGCTCCGCATCCACTAGCCCGGTGATGAGGCCGCTTTCCTGCACGGCTTTCAAGGCGCGGGCACAAGCATCGTCGTCTTCCAGCGGCGACACGTGGGCCACCGTCACGCGGGCCCCCAGGCTGCTGAGCAGCTGCTGGACGCCCGCCGCCGGCCCGGCCACGCCAAAAGCCTCCCCGTCGGCCGCCACCAGCACCCGCTGGGGTGGGTCGGCCGCGGGTGTGCCGTGCGGCACCAGCAGCACGGGCATGTGCGCGGCCCGCAGAATATCCAGCACAATGGGCGTGAGCCGCTCGGGGCCGGCCGCGTTGGGGTCCGGGCGGCCGATTATGAAAAGGGCCGGGTGGTAGCGGGAAATCAGGTCCTCGGCCAGTTCGGGCATCAGGTCGGTGGCCATCTCTACCGTGGATGGCGACCGGAGCTGGGCAGCCTGCTTGGTCAGAAGGACCTCCACCTCTTCGTCGCGCTCCAGTTCCTGCCGCCGCCAGCCTTCCCCGGCGAATGCGTATTGGTCTAGAATGGTGACCCGATTGGCATGCAGCAACACCACTTGGCCTCCCACGGCACAGCCCAACGCATCGGCATAGGCAACTGCCTGTTGCGCCGCCGGATAGAAACTGGTCAATACAATCAGTGAGAGGCTCATGGTAAGCAGAGTAAAGCGTGGAGTTAAGCAATTGAGCTAAAAGCGAACCGAATGTCCCCCACTCCGGGGCTCAAAGCCAGAGCAGCAAGCCGGCCCGGATGCGGCGGGCAGCGCCTGCTCAATTTTGTTAATCCTGTGCCGGCAGCAGCAAGAGCGGAATGGCGCTTTCGCTGATAAGTTGAGCCGTGACGCTGCGGTGAAACAGGCTGCCCAACAAGCTGTGGCGGCGGGCCACCACCACCAGCAGGTCGGCATTGAGCTCGGCGGCGCCCAGCAAAATCCCGTCCTTGGCGTGGGTGTGGTACACCATGTGCGGGGCCCGCCCCTGCGTGAGTTCTTCGAGGCCACTTTTGTGAATGGCGTGCCGAATGCGGTGCCCGGCCGCTGCCCCCGGGTCTTTCTGATTGGTAACGTACAGAACCGTCAGCGTCGCGTTTAGCGCCGACAGCAGTTGGGCTATAACGTCCTTGTTATCATACAGGCTAAACTCGTCGCCATCGACGGCCAGCACCAGCTTGCGCGGCGGAAAGTCGCCCCAGCCCACGGTGGGCACAATGAGGAGCGGATAGGGCACGGCCCGCAGCAAATCCATGGCGGCGCCAGTCACAACTTCCATGGGCGCCACCGCCGTGCCAGGGCGCCCCAGCACCAGCAGCTGGGGCTGATGGTGGCGCACGGCCTCCGCCACGGCCTCGGGCAGGAAGTCTTCCGATATCTCTACTTCGGCAGGCACGGGCTGGCTGCTGGCCAGCTTGCTAAGCTCCTGCTGCAGTTGCTGTTCGTCGCGCTGGGCAGCTTTGTGCGAATATTCTTCGGGCGAAAGCAGGCCGTCGTGCCGGACGTGCAGCAACACCAGGTGCGCCTTCAGCGGCACGGCCAACCCGGCCGCATAAGAAAGGGCCCGGTTGGCAAGAGCAAAAAAATCGGTCAGTACTACGATTGCAGGTGTCATGGGAGTAATAAAAAGCTACATGTAAGATTAAAAAGGGCCCGCATAACCTGTTGGCTTGCTGGGGTTAGGCGGCTGGCGCGGACCCGGTTGGGCTGGCCATCAGGTGGAGGTGGTTGTTGACGTCGCGGGCGCCGCACTCCAGGGCTTCGGCCGCGGCGCGGCGGCGCTCCAGCCACGTTTCCACGGTACCGGTGAGGGTTACCCGGCCTTCGCGTACCGCAATTTTGATGTCTTGGTCGTGGAGCAGCGCCGACCAGTAATAGCGGTGGCGCAGGCGCTGCGCCAGCACATGGTCGGGCACCGGCACCGAAGCCGTAAGCACCGGAGCATCGTCCGTTTCCGTTGCTGCCGCAGCCGGCTCGGCTGGTTCCTCATTGGTGGCCGCCAGCTCCACGCAGTTGACCAGCTCCACCACACCGCTGGAACTGGCCACGATTTCCTGCGCCCGCTCCAGCTCAAAGTGCGACGCGACGGTGCCGTAGAGCTGGGCCTTGCCGTTGTACACGTTCACCGTGAAGTTGTACTGGCTTAAAAACGAATCGGAGGCCAGGGCATCCTTAATCTGCTGCTGAATGCGGCCATCGGGCGAGGGAAACTGCCCCCGCACCTGCAGTAAGTCGTTCACGCCCCACACGCCCACCACGTTGGCGGCGTCTTGTTCGGCGGCGTGGCGGGCCCGCAGGTTGCCCACGGTGCCCAGCAGCGTCACCACGCCATCGCGCACGTGCACCTGGGGCTCGAAGGCCTGCACCCGCGGGTCAAGCCGCAGGGTGTCGCGCACGGCCTCGGCCACGGCTTCGTCGGCCTTGGGCGCAAACTTCTGCCGCCGCAGCTCCTTGTCGAGGGCCCAGTAGGATACTACCAGGTCGCGGGCGTCGACGCGCCGGGCGCCGGCCATGTGGGCCGTAGCCACCGCCTGCTCGTGCTCGGCGGCCGTGCCCACCGTGCCGGAGAGGTGCACCACGCCCTGCTCGGTGCGAATGTCGACCAGAGGGCTTTTCACGCGGATGTCCCAGGCCAGGAGCTCGCGCACTTGCTTGGTAATGTCTTCGTCGGAGATTTTCACGCCGCCATCCTGCACGGTGAGGTGGTTGTCTACTTGCCGCACCCCGGGCACGCCGGTGAGCACGCGCAGCACCAGCTGCGATTCGGCCCAGGTTTTCACGGTGCCTTCCAGCCGCACGTGGCCGTTGTGGGCATAGCACTGCACCGGGTAGTCGCCTGCGGCCGGGTCCAGCTGCAGGGCCTGCTCCGCCCGCTGCTTGAGTTCGGCGTCGGGCACATCGGGCGTGCGAATGCCAATGTCGGCAATAACGCCGCGCACGCCACGCACGGCTTTGGCAATGGCCACGGCGCGCTCGCGCGAAAGCAGGCTGTCGGTGAAGCCCACCAGCTCAACAATGCCCGCCTGGCACTGGGTATGGAGCAGGCTCGAACACACCCCTTTTTTGAGCAAAAGCAGCTCCACAGCCGCCATGATGTCGGCGTCGGCCAGGCGTTCTTCCCGGGCCTCCGAAGAAGGGAGCGTAGTCATCATGATACAAGCAATTAGAATGTGGGCCGCTGCCCGCCAGCAGCAGCTTCGTAGCCCCGGGCATGGCTGCCCGGGCGGTATCAGGCCATGCGGCCGTGCAGGTGGGCGGTGCTGCGCACCCGGGTCCCGAGCATGGCCAGCGAGGCCACGGCCAGGTACATGAGCGCCAAGGGCAGCAGCGCCAGCCAAAACGGAATAGCAACCATGACGAGTGACGAAGAAGGTAATGCCAGAACCGCTGGCTCGGCCGGTGAAGGAGTTAGAATCAGAACTTGACAAAAATGCTTTTTCAGCCCATCAATTGCCTTGACCACTATCATGCGGCCCCTTGATTTTGCTCATCCCTATCTCATGGCCACTGCTTGCCCCTTGCGCCGGGGCCGTAACTACATGGCCGGCAGCGTAATGCAAAACTCCGCATACTCGCCGCTCTGCGAAGTTGCCGTGATGGTTCCCCCGTGGCCGCTGGTGATAATATCATGGCTAATCGACAGCCCCAAGCCGGTGCCCTCGCCCGGCGGCTTGGTGGTAAAAAAGGGCTGAAACAGCTTCTGGAGCACCTCTTTGCTCATGCCGGTGCCATTGTCGCGCACCCGGATTTCGACGCCTTTGCCCCGGCGCTTGGTGGCCACCTTCACCTGGGGCGTGAAGGCCGCGCCCAGCCGCTGCTTTTTGTGCGACACCGAGTAGAACGCATTGCCGAACAGGTTGAGCAGCACGCGCTGAATGTCGGTGGAGGCCACGGAGACCATGCCCACGTGCGGGTCAAAATCGGTGGCGAGGTTGGCCGTGAAGGCCGGTTCCTGAATTTGGCGGTTGTGGTAGCTCAGGCGCAGGGCTTCCTCGGCCAGGCGGTTGAGGTTGGTGGGCTGGCGGTTGCCGCCGGTGCTGCGCGAATGCTCCAGCATGCCTTTCACGATGGCATCGGCCCGCTGGCTGTGCTGGCCTATCTTCTGTTGCATGTTGCCCAGGTCGCGCAACAGCGTCAGCACCGTGGCGGCGCCGGGGTCGGTCAGGTGCTCGTTGGCCAGCGACTGCTGCATCTCCTCCAGCATCTCCCGGCTCACCTCGGCAAAGTTCTTGACGAAGTTTAAGGGGTTCTGGATTTCGTGGGCCACCCCGGCCGTGAGCTCGCCCAGGGCTGCCATTTTTTCGCGCTGCACCAGCTGGGCCTGCGTATCCTTCAGTATGCCAATGGTTTCGGCGAGCTGCTGGGCTTGCAGCGACAGTTCTTCGCGCTGCAGGTTGGAGGTATTTTTTTCGGCTTCGATGGTTTTCCACTGCAGAAACCCGATGCGGCTGTCAACCTCAAAAATGTAGCACGTTAAGGAAGCCACAAAGTAGGCGGCCAGCAGAAAAACGGTGTTGTTAACAATCAGATGGCGGTCGACGGCCAGGTAGCGGGCATGCGAAACGAGGATGAAGTAAGCGCCAATGATGATGGTGTGGGCCGCCAAGGCATGCCAAAACCGCAGCCTCACCCACGAGCCCGTAAACATCATGATGATTATCACCCCCACATAGTAATGGTCGTAGGCCAGCTCGGTGGGCTGGCTTTGCCGCACGATGAGCACCAGCGCCAGGCCCGCCACAATGCACATCACGGTCATCACCACTTGCAAAAGAGCCCGCAGGGGCGTGATGTAGCTAAAAATCAGGGCAATAAAGATGGCCGGGCAACCCACACTGAAGCGGTAAAACCAGGCCGTAGAAGTCGTGATGGGGAGGGAATTCAAGTCCAGCAGCCCAAACGCGGCGTAGAGGATGACACCCACCGCCAAGGATATTCGGATGGCATTGATGGTGGTAACGTTGTAGTAATCAATAAACTCTTTCTCGGTCGCATCAGGAAACCGAAGACGCCAAGCTGCCGGTACTAGCTGTAAATAGTCCATGCTCGAAGGGCGTTTAGGCGCAGGGCCGGCGGCTAGCGAAGGGCCAGGGTTTGGGCGTGCAGCTGGTGGCGGAGGGTGTTGAAAAACTGAGTTCGTTCCTTTTCGCCACTCCCGCTGATGAGGGTGGACTTCTTCATCAGGTTGTCGAGATTGGCAAACATGAAGTTGTTGAAGCCTTCGTCGCGGGTGCCCACGAAGTAGAGCACGCTGTGGTTGAGAAAAGTGATGCGGCCCTTGCCCAATTCTGCCGCAAAGGTGTTGTCGCCCAGTATCAATTCGTTGATAAACAGCTGGTAGGCTGGGCCAGTGGGGCGGGGCTCCTGGCCGACGGTAAACTTGGTGCCGCCCTCGGCCTGGGCTTCCAGATAATTGAGCAGCTCGCCTAGTTTGGAGTACAGCACGTGCAGGTCGTCTTCGGAGTCGAAGGCCTCAAACTCCTTGTAAAAGTTGATTTGGCGCAGGGTACTGTTCAGGCTCTCCGCATTCCAGATTTCGGTGGTCGCAACGCGGTTGTAGAGCCCCACCAGGCGTTGGCAGGCCTCGTGCAGGGGGCGGTAACGCGCATCTCCGATTTTGAATTTTACCCCGCGCAGCTTGTCGTCGTGAAGGATGGATTTCATCCAGAAGTAGAACTTGAACTCCGTGAGCTCCGGAAACTGGAAATGGTAGAAAACCGGTATATCCTTAACGATAAAGTAGATGTGCGCATCGGCATAGCCATTAATCAGCTGGAGCTGTAGCTCCATATCCTGCAGCCAATGCTCGAGGGAGGGTGCTTCCTGCAGCGGCTGCCGCCCCGTGAAGAGGATGGCCTCGGTTTGGGGAAACAAAAACTGGTCGATGGAAACCCGAAAGTGCAGCCCAACTTTTTGCACCTCGTTCAAGTCCATGCATTTTTCGCCCCGAATGCGCCGGTAGGCACTATCGGTACTGAGCCCCAGGAGGTCGGCTACTTCCTCCACCAACGACTGATGCGGGAGCAACTGGGCTTTGATGTGCTGGAAAAATCGCACCTGTGCATGGGGCTGCTTCATGGATAGCCCGCTGGGCGGAAATTGCAATAATATTTGAATAAGTTAGTAAAAATTGAGGTAAAAACCAAGTAACCTCTACCAGTTTGCACCAGCTGCCTAACAAAAGAGGGCAGTCGACGAAATGGAGCAGGAGTAGCGGAAATTAAAAAAAAGGGTCTTAGGCCTCAATTAGGGTTCAGCCTATTCAGAAATTAACTTTCTGGTGCCGTGCAAAGCCTGTCTGTCAGCTCGAGCGGTTCGTGGTTTATTCTGCGTTTTACTCGCACTTGCAGCTCACGGCAGCCGTGCTGCATCATCTTACCCGGGTGGTACACGCCGGTACTGGGCAACATTGACCACCTTTAGCCACCACCACCATGAACACAACCCAATTTCAGCCCGACCCGGTGCGGAGGTTGTGTCAATCTCTTGAGCACCGTCTGAATGCATACTTTGAACAGCAGGGCCTGAGCAAGTATACCACTCCTTTGGCCGTCGGAAAAACGGTGTTGTTCACCGTCCTTTTTGGCGCCACCTACGGCATTCTCCTGCTCGTGGCAATGCCGCTGGGCATGTTTCTGCTGATGTGGTTTTTGATGGGCGCTTTCTTGTTGCGGGCTGCCATCAGCATTGTGCAGGACGCCGCCCGCGGGATTCTGTTCTCAACGCGACCTTGGGTGAAGTCCTTTCTAACGCACTACAAGCACCTGCTCGACAGCAACGGCTACCGCTATAAAACCAAGCCCCCCGAGCCCACCCCAGCCCACCCCAGCCCGCAGGAAGAGCCCAACGAGGTTTCGGACTATACGCTGGTGTACGTGACCCCCTTTACCACCACCCGGGCGGGGCAGCTGTATCAGCGCCGGTACTTGCGGCTGCTCTATCCATTCTTCCTCCTGTTTTGGGCGCTGTTTCGCCATTTCCAGTACTATCAGCGCGAGAAACTTGAATCGTCGGACCGCGTGTGGGCCCAACACCCGCTGGTGCGCTGGGTGTCGGCCTTTGTGAGCAAGGCCTACTATCTATTCTACCTGCTGGTGGTGCCGGCACAGGTGCTGCCCGTCGCTTTCTGGCAAATTGCGCTGGGCTTTGTGTGCATGCACCTTGGCTCTGGCGTGATGGCGGTTTTTGCCGTGTCGGCAAACTTTGCGGTGGACGACCCGGTGTTTGTGATACCCAATGCCGATGGGTCAATGGATTTTAGCTGGAGCGCCGACCACCTGCGCACGTCCGCCAACCAGCGGCCGCGGCTGGCGCAGCGTGAGCTTACCTACTAGCTAATACTACGGCTGCCTTCAGCGCCATAGTCGAGCAAACGACCGATACGTTGAAGCGGGCTTGAGCGGCAAGGGAGAATACCGCCAAAGCCGACGCGGTGACTTGATACGCTTCGGGCGGTGGTGTGCCGAGCACGGGCTGGAGCCGCTGACCGCTTCAGTCAGGCATGGCGCGAACTTGACAGTATCCCCGGAAATACGGCTTATGCCGCATCGCCGGGGATTTTTTATGCTCTCCCTATCAAGTAGCTTCTTAGGTTTCATTCCACCGCTCAAGCGCCGCAGCTCCCCTACAATATCACATGCCTTTCAACCTTGACGGCAATGCGTGTTGACGAAAGTCATTAACAACCATGATTATATGCAAAGGACAGGGGCTAACAGGACCCGCATATTTGCAATAATCCTGATGCGGCCTTGGCCGGTATTACGGCGCGGTGAGTTTCCGGCCCAATAATGCGAAAGCGCCTTCCCGCAGGCGATGCCAGTGGTCCTGATTCAGGTGTATCACCCGAAAAGCCCAAGCCCATGAAAGCATTCGTGAAACTCTCTGCCCTCGTTCTGGCGCTCTTGTCAGGGTGTACGACTGATTCCGGCAATGACAAAACCATCGAGGCCGGCGCAATTCCACCGGAAACCGGTAGCAACGTTATAAACGTTAGCTCAACTCGCCGGAATCCGGGCGTAATGAAAGGATTTACAAGCAACATCGAGCGGGATACGCGCGCCAACAATAACTTTCGCAAAGTGCTCTACACGGGCCGCCAGCTCCAGCTGGTGCTCATGAGCCTGAAGCCGGGCGAGGAAATTGGCAGCGAAACCCACGCCAAATCCGACCAGTTTTTCCGGTTTGAAAGCGGCAAGGGCAAATGCGTCATCAATGGGCACGACTACGCCGTTACGGACGGGGATGTCGTGATTGCCCCGGCCGGTTCGGTGCACAACGTCATCAACACCGATGCCACCAAACCCCTGAAGCTCTACACCATCTATGCGCCGCCCCAGCACCAAGACGGCATCGTGCGGGCAACCAAGGCGGAAGCCACGAAGAGCGAAGCCAAATTTGACGGCAAAACCACGGAATAACTGCGGCGAAATTGCCCCATTCTCAGTCGTTATGGCTCACTGAGTAACGAGCCCACCGAATCATTTCGCCCCCTCTCCATCTCCTTGTTGGTGAGACAGCACTAGAACGGGTAGCCTGGATTTTAACGCATCGACACCCATCGTTGTGCTTTGAAGCGGCGTGTGAAATCGCGACCTTAGAAATAAGGGCCAGCCGATGACAACTGCTGGTGGCTCCAAACGCACTTCGTTATGTCCGACGAACCTACCTCATCCTCGTTAGCCACCCTGTACGCTGCGGAAATTGCCGAACTGCTGGCCGAGCTAACGGCATTGCGCCAGGAAATGCTGCAGGTGGCCGCGCAGGCCGGCAGCCGCGTGGCAGCCGTTAGCCCGGTCTTTCGCGCCAGCGCCTTCAACCTCCTGCACTACCTGGCGCTGCGCCGCCGCGACCTGCGCCCCCTGCAGAGCCGCTTGGCTGTGCTCGGCCTCTCCTCATTGGGCCGTGCCGAGGCACACGCCCTGGCCAGCGTCGAGGCGGTACTGGCCGTTTTGCACGAGCTGGCCTACCCGGGCACGCCCAACCCGCTGCTCCCCAACGAGGACGCTCCGGCTTTCGCCAGCGGGGCGGGGCTACTGGCTCAACACAGCGACGCCGTACTAGGCCCCGTTCCGGCCAGCCGCGGCGTTCGCATCATGGTTACCTTGCCCAGCGAGGCAGCTGCCGACTACGCCCTGGTCCGGGACCTGCTGCGCCAGGGCATGGACTGCGCGCGCATCAACTGCGCGCACGACAACGTGGCCGCCTGGCAAAAGATGATTGAGCACCTGCGCCGCGCCGAGCAGGAATTGGGCAGGACCTGCCGAATCAGCATGGACCTGGCCGGTGCCAAGCTCCGCACCGCCGGCCTGCCACCGGGCCCTTCCATCTTGCGAATCAACCCCCTACGCGACGATTTTGGCCGGGTACTGATGCCCGCCTATGTGTGGCTGACGCCGCAGGAGCAGCCCCAACCGGCCCCCACCAATTCCGCTAGCACGCTGTTCAGTCTGGCGCTGCCGGCGGCGTGGCTACGGGGCTTGCACCCCGACGACACCGTTCGGTTCCGGGACAGGCGCGGCCGCAAACGTAAGCTGCGCGTGCTGAGCACCAGTGAGCAGGGCTGTTGGGCGGAGCTGCGCAAAACTGCCTACCTGGCCCCCGACACCCTTTTTTTGAGCCCTGCCGGAGAAGCAATGCTGCAGCGGATTCCTCGGCTCGAAGCATTTATGCTCCTGCGCCCTGGCGATGTGCTGCAGCTCAACCGGCACCCCGGGGCGCTGGACTCAACCGGCACCCAGGCGGTTATCGGCTGCACCATGCCGGAACTGCTCGACCATGTAAAGCTGGGCGAGCGGGTCTGGTTCGACGATGGCAAGATTGGAGGCGTGGTGGAGCAGGTTGAGCCAGATGCATTGCACGTGCGCATCACCCAGGCACGGGTAAAGGGCGAGAAACTGCGCAACGACAAAGGCATCAACCTGCCCGACAGCCTGCTGCCCCTGCCTGCCTTGACTCCAAAAGACCAGGAGGACCTGGCTTTCATTGCCCAGCACGCGGACATGGTCGGCCTGTCCTTTGCCAGCCGGCCACAAGATGTGGAGCAGCTCCAGCAGCGGCTGGCCCAACTAACGGAGCGTCCCATTCCCTTCATTATCAAAGTAGAAACCCAGCGCGGGTTCGAGCAGCTACCGGCCATTTTGCTCACCGCAATGCGCGCCCCCAGCTTTGGGGTGATGATTGCGCGCGGGGACCTGGCCGTGGAGTGCGGCTTCGAGCGCCTGGCCGAGGTGCAGGAAGAAATCCTGTGGCTGTGCGAAGCGGCGCATGTGCCGGTCATCTGGGCTACGCAGGTGCTGGAAAGCCTGGCCAGCGGCGGCCTGCCCTCGCGGGCCGAAATCACGGATGCGGCCATGGGCAACCGCGCCGAATGCGTCATGCTCAACAAAGGGCCGCGGGTGGTGCAGGCCGTCGAAACCCTGGATGGCATTTTCCGACGCATGCAAGGCCACCAGCACAAGAAAAGCGCCATGCTGCGGAGCCTGCACGTGGCCCAGATGCTGCCGGAGCCCGAAAGCACCCCGCTATAAGCCAGCCCCCGCTTGTTTTATTACCAGCGATGGATGACCCCACACTTTTCCAGCACCGTGAGCAGCCCCACCAGCGCCGCCAGGATGGCCGCCTTGGGCAGAATCTCTCGAAAAAAATTGCCTTTGGATAAATACCCCATGGCGCAAATTTCGGCATATAGCACTAGATATTCGCAATTTGACCGTTTGCGGCTGGCACTGCGGAGCTTACGATTGGGCTGGTATTTTCCTGGCCTCCGGCTCGGCGCGATTTGGAAGAAAATTGCCTAGCTTGGTGAAAGGCCCGCGTAGCACAAGCGGAACTTCATGCGCTTAGATGCCCTTACATTAGCGGGAGTCTCTGCGGACAAGAAGTTCGGCACAAGCTGCCTCTCCTTTTTCACCCCAATTTTTCCTTTTGCCCTTGCAACCGCCCGCCACCGTCGACCTCACCCGCATCAACCTGCAGTCTACCATCGCCGTGAACTATTGGTGCCAGGTTATGCACTGCTCCGAAACCCAGCTGCGCAATGCCATCCTGGCCGTCGGCACGCTGCCCGCTGACGTTCAGGCTTACCTGAGCCGCTAAAGCGCCACGCGTCCAGCGCTTCTTGCTGCTTCCCGGACAACTTCGGTTGCTTCTGTGAATAGTGTGGCGCTTAGTCCTGTCCCTGCTTGGTCCGTACGCCGGCCCTGAGCTAGGGCCCTCCCGGTTTTCTGCTTTCTCGCTTGTGAAGCAATTAAATCACCCAAAAGAGGGGGATTTAAAACCATTGCCATTTATTAAACGTTTGTTTAAAACATAATTTTAAATCTCGTGTAATTGGGCTAACTTTGCGAATGAGGCTCACAGCTTGAGCCTAAATCCAGCTAGCCTTCATCGACTCAGTACCAGACAGTTTCTGCCATGAAAAAACCTGCCTCTGACGCGCTGGATACGAGCACCGAGGAACGCATCAAGGAAGCGGCGCGCAAAGTGTTTTTGCAGAAAGGCTATGCGGCTACGCGGGTGAAGGACATTGCCCAGGAAGCGGGCCTCAACATTGCCCTGCTCAACTACTACTTCCGCAGCAAGGAGAAGCTGTTTGACCTGGTGATGCTGGAAAAGCTCCAGCAGTTTGCCGGCGAGCTGCAGCGCATCATGCTGGCCGAAGCCACTTCCCTGCGCGAAAAAGTGGAGCTGATTGCTGCTTTCTACGTCGACTTGCTGCTGGCCCAGCCCGAGCTGCCCGTCTTTATTTTCAGTGAGCTGAAGGCCAATCCGGCGAAGCTGGCGGGCATTATGGGTGCTCAAAAGGTGCTGCTCCACTCCCGCTTTGCCCAGCAGTTGCGGGAGGAGCTGGGCGCCCGGCACAGCTCAACCAACCCCTTACACCTGCTGATGAGCTTGCTGGGTATGGCCGTGTTTCCGTTTGTGGCGCGGCCGGTGCTGCAGCTGGCCGCCGAGCAGGACGATGCCGGATTTACGGCCCTCATGCAGGAGCGCAAGCGCCTGCTGCCGCAGTGGTTTGAGACCCTGTTGCAGTCGGCGTAGCCTTTTGCCGGTTAGTTAAATGGTTTTTTAAAGTGCGCTTTCAACCCTTTGTTCGCTCATGAAAAAAACAGTGGCACTTATTGGATGGCTGGCCCTGACCGGCGCCAGCTGGGCGCAGTCGGGCGGGCCGGCGCTGACGTTGGCCGACTGCCAGGCGCGGGCACAGCATAACTATCCGCTGACTAAGCAACGCGAGCTGATAGAGAAAACCCGCGACTACTCGGTGGCCAACGCCGCCAAGGGCTACCTGCCGCAGCTCAGTTTCTCCGGCCAGGCCACGTACCAGAGCGAAACCATCAATTTTGCCAAGGAGCTGCCCGCCGGGTCTCCGCTGGCCGCCGCGCTGCCCACCATCAGCAAGGACCAATACAAAGTGACCGGGCAACTCGACCAGGTGCTGTACGACGGAGGCAGCATCCGCTACGCCCAGCAGGCGCGCCGGGCCGAAGCCGACGTGCAGGCGAAGAACCTGGATGTTAGCCTCTACGCCCTGCGCGAGCGGGTCAACCAACTGTTTTTCGGGGTGCTGCTGGTGGATGCGCAGCTCAAGCAGACGGCCTTGCGCCGGGCCGACCTGCAAAGCGGCGTGCAGAAAACCGAGGCCCAGCTGGCGAACGGTGTAGCCTTCCGCAGCAGCCTCAACGAGCTGAAGGCCGAGCTGCTGGGCGTGGACCAAAGCCTGACCCAGCTGCGCGCCACCCGCCGGGCGTACCTGGCCATGCTCGGGCTTTTCATCAACCAAACCCTGGACGAGCAAACGCCGCTAGTCCCTCCCGCCCCTGTGGGCCTTACCCAGTCGGTCAATCGCCCCGAGCTGAGTTTGTACGAGGCGCAGAGGCGCACCTACGATGCGCAGGAAAACCTGCTGCGCGCTGCCTTCCAGCCCCGGGTCGGCGCTTTCTTTCAGCAGAACTACGGCCGGCCCACGTTCAACTTCATCAGCAACGACTTCGGCTTTTTCTGGCTCGGCGGCGTGCGCCTGAGCTGGAACCCGAGCAGCCTCTACACCACCCGCCGGCACGACGTGCAGCTCCTCGGCCTGAGCCGCCAAAACGTGGACCTGCAGCGCGAAACCTTCCTATTCAACACCACCCTGGCCCTGAGCCAGCAGCGCGCCGACGTGCAGCGCTACCAGGAGCTGCTGGCCCAGGACGAGCAGCTGGTGGCGCTGCGGGCCTCCGTGAAGACTTCCGCCCAGGCCCAGCTGCAAAACGGCGTCATCACCTCGCACGAGTACATCACGAAGGTGAATGCCGAAGACGCGGCCCGCCAGGCCCAGGTGCTGCACCAGATTCAGCTGCTGCAGGCGCAGTACGCTTACCAGACCACTTCCGGCAATTAGCCCGCCCCTTAGCTGCATGAATTTCATCACCTCCCTTTCGCTGGTGGCCACCGTGCTGGCCCTCCAGGCCGGCTGCCAAAAGCACGGGCCCGACTTTGATGCGTCCGGCAATTTCGAGGCCGATGAAATCATCGTCTCGGCGCAGCAAAACGGCCAGATTCTTTCCTTCCCCGTGCAGGAAGGCGAGGTGCTGAAAGCCGGCGCCACCGTGGGCCAGCTCGACGTGACCACCGCCCGGCTGCAGCAAGAGCAGGCCCAGGCAACCGTGGCCGCCCTGCGCGAGCAGACCGCCAGCGCTGCCCCGCAGGTGGAGCTCACGCGCCGGCAGCTGGCCGTGCAGCAGGCCCAGCTGCAGCAGCTGCTGCGCGAGCGCACCCGCACCCAAAACCTTATCCGGGCCGATGCCGCCACGCAAAAGCAGCTCGACGACCTCAACGCCCAAATCACCCAGGCCGAGGCCCAGCTGGCCGTCACGCGCCAACAAATCCGGGTGGCGGAAAGCAACACGGCCACCCAGAACCGCGCCGTGCTCAGCCACCGCGCCGCCCTGAGCAAAACCGCCGCGCAGTTTGAGGAGCAGGTGCGCAAAGGCCAGATTGTAAACCCCGTGACGGGCACCGTGCTCACCAAGTATGCCTTTGCCGGCGAGATGGCCACGGTGGGCAAGCCGCTCTACCGCATCGCCAACACCGATACGCTCACGCTGCGCGCTTATTTCACCGGCACGCAACTGCCACTGGTGAAGTTGGGCCAGCCCGTGACCGTGCGCATCGACAATGGCGCGAACGGTTTCAAAAACTACCCCGGCACCATCACCTGGATTTCGAGCAAGTCCGAGTTTACGCCCAAGACCATTCAGACCCAGGACGAGCGCGCCAACCTGGTGTACGCAGCCAACATCCGGGTGAAAAACGACGGCTACCTGAAAATCGGGATGTACGGCGAGGTACTGCTGCCGGGCCACGCCACTACTCACTAACCGGCTGGAATCATGGACGCTGTCACGCTGGAGCACATCACCAAGACCTACGAGAAGGGCACCGTGCGGGCCGTCGAGGACGTGTCGTTTGCGGTGAAGCCGGGCGAGCTGTTTGGGCTAATTGGGCCGGACGGGGCGGGCAAAACCAGCATTTTTCGCATCCTGACCACCCTGCTGCTCGCCGACTCGGGAACGGCCACGGTGGGCGGGCACGACGTGCGCACCGATTACCAGGCCATTCGCAACACGGTGGGCTACATGCCGGGCCGATTCTCGCTCTACCAGGACCTCACAGTGCAGGAAAACCTGAACTTCTTCGCCACGCTGTTCGACACGACCATCGCGGCCAATTACGCGCTGATTAAGGACATCTACGAACAAATTGAGCCGTTTCGGGACCGGCGGGCGGGCAAGCTCTCGGGCGGCATGAAGCAGAAGCTGGCCTTGTGCTGCGCCCTGATTCACAAGCCCACGGTGCTGTTTCTGGACGAGCCCACCACGGGCGTGGATGCGGTGTCGCGCAAGGAATTCTGGGCCATGCTTGGGCAGCTCCGGCAGCAGGGCATCACCATCCTGGTTTCGACGCCTTACATGGACGAAGCCACCCTTTGCGAGCGGATTGCGCTGCTGCAGGGCGGCAAAATCCTGTCCATCGACACGCCAGACAACATCGTCCGGGCTTACCCACACCCGCTTTTCGCCGTGAAAACCGATGCGGTGCACTCCCTGCTCCACGACCTGCGGGCCTACACGCCGGTGCTCAGCAGCTACGCCTTTGGGGAGTTTGTGCACGTGGCTTTCCGGCAAAATCAGCCCAATAACGATGCGGCGCTGCGCGACTACCTCCGCGCCCGGCAGCATACGGGCATTGTGGTAAAGCCCATTGCGCCCACCATCGAAGACCGGTTTATTGAGCTGATGACGGCCAACTCCACCGCTGCGCATGGAAACTAACCCCGCTCCGGCCATCAGCTCCCACGAGCTGAGCAAGCATTTCGACGGCTTCCGGGCTGTGGACAGGATTTCGTTTGAGGTCGCGCCGGGCGAAATATTCGGCTTTCTGGGGGCCAACGGCGCGGGCAAAACCACGGCCATGCGCATGCTCTGCGGCCTCTCCTACCCTACTTCGGGCCAGGCCACGGTGGCCGGGTTCGACGTGTACCGGCAGCAGGAGCAAATCAAGCAGAACATCGGCTACATGAGCCAGAAGTTCTCGCTCTACGAAGACCTGACGGTGCTGGAAAACATCGAGTTTTTCGGCGGAATCTACGGCCTTACCAACCAGCAGCTGCGCACCAAAAGCGAGGAGCTGGTGACGACGCTAGGCCTGCAAAGCGAAGCCAAAAAGCTGGTCCGCGGCCTGCCGTTGGGCTGGAAGCAGAAGCTGGCCTTCTCGGTGGCCATCCTCCACGACCCCAAAATCGTGTTTCTCGACGAGCCCACCGGCGGCGTGGACCCCGTCACGCGCCGGCAGTTTTGGGAGCTCATCTACGCCGCGGCCGACCGGGGCATCACCGCTTTCGTGACCACCCACTACATGGACGAGGCCGAGTACTGCTCGCGCGTCTGCATCATGGTCGACGGCCGCGTGGAAGCGCTGGACTCGCCCGCCAACCTGAAGCAGCAGTTCCACACCGACTCCATGGACGACGTGTTTTACCAATTGGCGCGCGGCGCGCAGCGGGGAGAATAGGGCTTGTCACAATAAAGAAGAACGTCATGCTGAGCTTGTCGAAGCATCTCTACCACGCCATCTGTCATGCAGAGCGCAGCGAAGCATCTTATCACGTCCGGAAGAGTCGTGCGAACCTGATAAGATGCTTCGCT
This sequence comes from Hymenobacter plasmatis, assembly GCF_020711255.1. GTDB lineage: Bacteria > Bacteroidota > Bacteroidia > Cytophagales > Hymenobacteraceae > Hymenobacter. The sequence goes on along the minus strand of NZ_JAJFAW010000036.1, from coordinate 22,102 downwards.
GCGCTCTGCATGACAGACGATTGAGTCACTATCCCAAACGAATCGCCTAGCAACGCTCAGCCGGAAGCCCTTATTAAAACCATGAAACAGCTGCTCGTCTTCATTCGCAAGGAGTTTTACCACGTCTTCCGGGACCGGCGCACCTTGCTCATTCTCTTTGGCTTGCCCACGGCGCAGATTCTGCTTTTCGGCTTTGCCCTGAGCAGCGAGGTGAAGAACATCAACCTGGCCGTGGTAGACTTTGCCCACGACCAGGCCACGCAGCACATTATCGGCAAGCTGCAGGCCAGCCGCTATTTCCACCTGCAGCAGGCGCCGCTGAGCTACGCCGCCATGGAAACCGCTTTCCGGCAGGGCAAAATCAAGGCGGCGCTGGTGTTTCCGGCCAATTTCAGCGCCGACCTGGGGCACACCGGGCGGGGCCAGCTGCAAATCGTGGCCGATGGCTCCGACCCCAACACGGCCTCTACCATTACCACCTACCTCACGGCCATCGTGGGCGACTACCAGCGCCAGCTCAACCAGGCCGCCGGGGCTCTGCCCTTCCAGATTGTGCCCGAAACGCGCCTGCTCTACAACCCCGAAATGAACGGCTCGCTGAATTTCATTCCGGGCGTGCTGGCGCTGGTGCTCATGATAGTCTGCACCACGCTCACGTCCGTGTCCATTGTGCGCGAAAAAGAGCGGGGCACCATGGAAGTTCTGCTGGTGTCGCCCTTCCGCCCGCTGCTGGTGCTCATCGCCAAGGCCGTGCCTTACCTGGTGCTTTCCCTGCTCGATTTCACCCTGATTCTGTTGCTGTCGGTGTTTGTGCTGGACGTGGAGATTCGCGGCAGCGTGATGCTGCTCTACGGCGTGAGCACGGTATTTATCGTCGCCTGCCTGTCGCTGGGGCTGCTGATTTCCAACGTCACGGCCTCGCAGCAAGTGGCCATGCTGGTCTCGATGATGGGTATGATGCTGCCCACGCTGCTGTTCACGGGCTTCATGTTTCCCCTTGAGAACCTGCCCGGCCCGCTGCGCCTCATCCCCAACCTGCTGCCCTCGCACTGGTACTACCTCGTGGTGAAAGCCGTGATGCTGAAGGGGCTGGGCTTTGGGGCTGTGTGGCGGGAAACCCTCATTCTGTTGGGCATGTCGGTGGCCCTGCTGGGCATCAGCCTGCGCAACTTTAACATCCGGCTGGCATGAGAATCCTGCTGTTTCTGCTGCGCAAGGAGTTCCGCCAGATGTTCCGCGACCGGAGCATCCTGGCCCTGATTTTCCTGATGCCCACCGTGCAGCTGCTCATCCTGCCCCAGGCTGCCAACTACGATGTTAAGAACATCAACCTGGCCCTCGTCGACCACGACCACAGCAGCTACTCCCGCGAGCTGACGCGCAAAATCACGTCCTCGGGCTACTTCCGGCTGGTGGGGGCCAGCCCCTCCTATCCGGAGGCCCTGCACCTTATCGAAGAAAGCCAGGCCGACATCGTGCTGGAAATCCCGCGCGGCTTCGAGCGCAACCTCGTGCGCGAAGGCACCCAGCAGGTGGCCGTGGCCGTCGATGCCATCAATGGCACCCGCGCCGCGCTGGGCGGTGCCTACCTCACCCGCATCATTTCCGACTACAACAGCGACGTGCGCCTGCAGTGGCTTGGCCCCGGGCCGGCGCGCGGCACAAGTGTTATCGACGTGGCCGCTATCAACTGGTACAATCCGCTGGGGCGCTATTACGTGTTTATGGTGCCAGCCATCCTGGTGCTGCTGCTCACGCTGGTGGGCGGATTCCTCTCGGCTCTGAACATTGTGCGGGAAAAGGAGCTCGGCACCATCGAGCAGCTCAACGTGTCGCCCATCAAAAAATGGCAGTTCATCCTGGGCAAGATGATTCCCTTCTGGCTGCTGGGACTGCTGGTGTTCACCATCGGGCTGCTCATTGCCCGCGGGGTCTACGGCATCGTGCCGGTGGGCAGCCTGGGCACGCTCTACCTGTTTGCCGCGGTGTATCTGGTGGCGATTTTGGGCTTTGGCCTCTTGATTTCCACGTACAGCGAGAACCAGCTGCAGGCCATGTTCGTGGCCTTCTTTTTCATCATGATTTTCACTTTGATGAGCGGCCTGTTCACCTCCCTCGACAGCATGCCCGCCTGGGCCCGCGTCCTGGCGAACCTCATCCCCCTCACCCACTTCATCGAAGTAGTCCGCCTGATTATCCTGAAAGGCAGCGGCCTGGCGGAGGTATCGTGCCAATTGGGTTACGAGGCCATTTTCGCCGTCGTGCTCAACACCTGGGCCATCCTGAACTACCGCAAAACCACGTAGCCGCCGCTGCGATGTTATAGATAAATCACCCCGAAACGGAGAGCCTGTTTTTCGGGCTCAGAATGGCCAGATGGGGAAATAACCAGCTACTAAGTTGAGCTGATTTAGCCCATTCCAATCATCAAGGCAGCCAGGATAATCAGGGTGGCCATGAAGAACCACCGGGAAAAACTGTCGCGGGCTTGTGGGGCAGTGAGTTCCATAGCTAATGAGCGAAGTTTAAAGGCGTGTCGACTACCGGTTCTTGCCGAGTGGCGTCGCAATGGTGAGCAGAAAAACTGATTCTTCCCGGGCCGTGACGCTGTGCGGAATGCCGGCGTGCAGCGACACCATCTGGCCCTCGGTTAGCTCGGCGGTTTGCTGCTCGGTGTGGAAGGTGACGTGCCCCTCCACCACCTGCACGGAAATGGGGCCGGGGGCCGTGTGCTCCTTGAGCTGCGCGCCGGGCTGCAGGGCGAGGAGCAGGATGCGCAGGCCTTCGCTTTTGAGCAGCGTAATGGAGTTGCGGTCGCTGGTGTGCCAGGCCGGCTCCTCCTTTATCTGTTTGCGCAGGGCCAGCAGGTCCATCGTCACCATGGGCGCATCCAGGTAGCGCGTGCCTTCGGGGCGTTGCGGCGTGGCAACGTTGACCTTTTCGGCCGTTGCGGTTTCGCGGCTTTGCATGGCGCTTCGCTGGGCTTTTTCTGCCAAGGTCCGGACCATGGCATCGGCCGTTTCCTCGCTGTAAATTCCGTAGCCATTCACCAATGTGCCCTTTACGCCGTGCTTGGGCGAGGAAATAGCATACACAATGGCTTCGTCGTCGGGGTCCGAAATGCCTTCGAAGCGGTAATGATGGTCTACTTCGAAATCATCGGGGTGCACCCGCAGGTCGTTGTTCGGGTCTACCAGGTAGCCTTCGGCGAGATTGAAATCGACGGTGTAGCCTTTGCTTTTCAAATGGTTTAACACCTCCGTAACGGTATTCATGGGGTCCATGGCAAATTTGAATAGGGGCTTGTGCTGCAGTTAGCCCAACATTTTGGATAAGCGTGGTTCGCCTGGCACCTGCAATGAAAAGTCGAAGTTGGGCTTTTGTTGATTCTGCTGCCATGACAGAAATCAAGCGTCTGTGTGATTGGTGTCATTAATTGAAAAGCCCGAAAATCTCACCTTTGAAGTAGTAAATAAGCTCATTTGACAGACGATAAATAACCCTGTCAGTCAACAGCTTAGCTAGGATAAATTCCTATTCGGCTCAAGCAGGCTTTCTCTTTGGGCCACGGCCAGGCACTCGGTATTTCTGGCCCTATCTGCTCGCTTTACTTCCCCCTTCCCATGCGTACGCAACCTGCTCCCCTGGCTGTGGAAGAACGGCTGGCCGACAGCGATATCATGCAGGCCGTTGAGCGGCTTTTCAAGCTAAAGAAAGGCGTGCAGGCCAACCTGCTGGAAGTCACTTGCCGGGAAGGCATTGTGGAACTGACCGGGCTCACCGACAGCCTGCTCTCGCGCCAGCGGGCCGAGGATTTGGCCAAAGCCGTGCGCGGGGTGCGGGGCGTGATTAATGAAATCAGCGTGCACACCGCCGACTTGCCCAACGCCGAGCTGCTGTGCCGGGTAGAAATTGCCCTGATGCAGGACCCGGCCACGCGCGGCTACAAAGTGTGCTGCCACACCCACGACGGCCAGGTGATGGTGGAAGGCACGCTGCAGTCCTGGGCCGAAGAGCAGCTGGTGCTGCAAGTGCTCAAGGGCGTGCCGGGCGTGCGCCAGCTCAACAACCGCCTCACCGTGCGCGGGGCCAGCCTGCCGAAATCGGACCAGGACATCACCGCCCTCATCCAGGAGCTGCTGGAATGGGACATCCGCGTGAAGAGCGACCTGGTGCACGTGCGCACCACCAAAGGCGAGGTGCACCTCTCCGGCACGGTGGGCACCGCCGCCGAGCACGACCAGGCCGTGGCCACCGCCTACGTGGCTGGCGCAACCCGAGTAGACGCCAGTGAGCTGCAAGTAGCGAGCTGGGCCCTGGACAAAGAGTTGCGCAGCGAGAAAAACCAGCCCAAGGCCGATGCCGATGTCACGCAGGCCATCCTGGATGCGCTGCGCTTTGACCCGCGCGTGGACGAGCAGCCGCTGGAAGTGCACGTGCACAATGGCGTGGCCACGCTGCTGGGCACCATCGGCAACCTGCGCGCCCGCGACGCCGCGGGGCAGGACGCCGCCAATGTGGTGGGCGTGGGCACCGTGCACAACCTGCTGCAGGTGCAGCACCTGCACCCCTCCCCCGATTCCATCATTCAGGAGCACGCCCAGGTGGCCCTGGCCAACGACGTCTACTTGAGCCGCTACCCCTTCACCCTGACCGTGAGCGAAGGCAAAGTGGACCTCTACGGCACCGTGGGGTCGCACTTCGAGCAGGAGCGGGCAGCAGAAATAGTGGCCGGCGTAAACCACGTGGCGGAGGTGGTGAACCATGTGGTGCTCCACGACGGTGAAGATGATTTGCCGGAGCCCCCGCTCCCATCCGACACCGTGATAACGGCGCCCGAGTCGCTGGGCCATCTCGAGCCCGACGACGTGCTGAAGGACCGAATTCGCACCCACTTCTACTGGTCGGCGCAGCTGCACGACCAGGACATCAGCGTGAGCGTGCACGATGGCCGCGTCACGCTCACCGGCACCGTCGACTCGGCCCTTGAGCGCCGCCAGGCGGCCGCCGAAGCCCACGCCTGCGGCGCCGTCGAAGTGAACAACCACCTGAACTTGCGGCCGGCCACCTAGGGCCCGGTTTCAAGGCCTGGGCCGGGTGGCGCTACCCTCCTCTTTTCTGCACCTTAGTCATGGTCAAGTTTACTCCCCCGGGTGCCATCCAGGCCTACCTTGTGGGCGGGGGCATTGCCTCCTTTGCGGCCGCCGTCTTCCTCATTCGCGACGGCAAAGTGCCGGGCCCCAACATCCACATTTTCGAAGAATCAGAAGTACTGGGCGGCAGCCTCGACGCCGCCGGGCAGGCCGAGAAAGGCTACGTGCTGCGCGGCGGCCGCATGCTCAACTTTTCGTATTTCTGCACCTACGACGTGCTTTCGAGCATTCCCTCGCTGGAGCACAAGGGCAAGTCGGCCTACGACGACATCACCGAATTTGACCGGCAGATACGGTCCTCGGCCCAGGCCCGTCTGGTGAATAGCGGCGGCTACATTCTCGATGCCACCAGCCTGGGCTTCACCGAGCCCGACCGCGTGGAGCTGGTGGAGCTCATGGGCATGCCGGAAGAGCAGCTCGGCACCAAGCGCATTAACGAGTGGTTCAAGCCGGGCTTTTTCCGGACCAACTTCTGGTACATGTGGTCCACCATGTTTTCCTTCCAGCCCTGGCACAGCCTCGTCGAGTTCAAGCGCTACCTGCTGCGCTTCCTGCACGAGTTTCCGCGCCTGGGCACCCTGGCCGGCGCCGACCGCACACCCTACAACCAGTATGACTCGGTGGTGCTGCCCATGATGACCTGGCTGCGCGGGCAGGGCGTGGACTTCCGCATGGGCTGCCAGGTAACGGACATCGAATTTAACCCGCTGGTGGACACCAAAACGGCCATTGCCATTCGCTACACTCGCCACAACCTGCCCGAAACCCAGACCGTGCAGCCCCACGACCTGGTGCTGATGACCAACGGCTCGATGGCCGCCAACTCCACGCTGGGCTCCATGACGACGGCCCCGCGGCTCAACCCCGCCAAGGTGGACGGCTCCTGGGCCTTGTGGCGCAAGCTGGCCCGCAAATACCCAGATTTCGGGCGGCCCCACGTGTTCGATGGGCGCAGCGAGGAATCTACCTGGGAGTCGTTTACGGTAACGAGCAAAGGCACGCTGTTCTTCGATTTGATGGCTCAATTCTCCGGCAACCGGGCCGGAACCGGGGCCCTGGTTTCGCTCGTCGATTCGAGCTGGATGCTGTCGGTGGCCCTACCCTACCAGCCCCACTTCCTCAACCAGCCGGCCGACGTCACCGTGTTCTGGGGCTTTGGGCTGTACCCGGACCGGGTGGGCAACTACGTGAAGAAGAAAATGAGCGAGTGCACCGGCGAGGAAATCCTCACCGAGCTGGTCAGCCACCTGCAGTTTTCGGCCCAGCTGCCGGCCATCGTGGAGGCTGCCAACTGCATTCCGTGCATGCTGCCCTACATCACCAGCCCTTTCCTGACCCGCGCGCCCGGCGACCGGCCCCAGGTGGTGCCCGAAGGCTCGACCAACTTTGCCTTCATGGGCCAGTTCACCGAAATCCCCGACGATGCCGTGTTCACCGTGGAATACTCCGTGCGCTCGGCCCAAATGGCGGTTTATCAATTGCTGAAGCTTGACCTGAGCCCACCCGCCGTCTACAAAGGCCAGCACGAGATAAAAGTGGTGTACAACGCCATGAAGGCCATAAACCGGTAAACTGCCGCACCTAGGGTTCGAGCCAAACAGAGGAGCAGTCCAATAATGGCCGGTTCGGATATTACCATGGAAGGATGATAACAATCAAGCGGGCGCTTGAGGCTACTCATGAGATGAGCTGGTGCGCTGGCGGAATTTTGAGGCTGTAAATACCTTACCTCAGCCCACCGATTTTGCAGAGCTTCCCGCGTTGCGCTACGTGCCCAGCCGGATTGCATCTGCCTGCCTCCTGCTTGTTCTTATGACCCACCCCTTCAAGGCCGTTAGTCTTACTTATAAGAAAGCTCCCGTGGCCATTCGGGAGCTGCTGGCCCTCAACGAGGCCGCTTGCGGCCAGCTGCTGAACGTGCTCCAGCACGAGCTTTTTCTGACGGACGTGCTGGTGCTCAGCACCTGCAACCGCACGGAGGTGTACTACTCGGCCGAGGATGAGGAAAGCACGGCCATTCTCGGGGCCCTGGCGCAGGTGACTGGCGTGGCCGATGCCGCTCGCTACTCCGCCTATTTCACGGTGCTTAATTCGGCCCCGGCTGCCGTGCAACACCTGTTTGAAGTGGCCCTTGGCCTCGATGCCCAGGTAGTGGGCGACATGCAGATTAGCAACCAAGTGAAGAAGGCCTATCAGCGGTCGGCAGAGGCGCAGGCTGCCGGGCCGTTTCTGCACCGGCTGCTGCACACGGTGCTTGCCGCCAACAAGCGCGTGCAGCAGGAAACCTCCTTCCGCGACGGCGCCGCTTCTACCTCCTACGCCACCCTGGAGCTGGTGCAGGAGCTGACTGCCGACGTGCCCCTGCCGCGGGTGCTCATTGTGGGCCTGGGCGAGATTGGGGCCGATATCTGCCGGCATTTTGCCAAAAGCAAGCACTTCGCCGAAGTCACCGTCTGCAACCGCACGGCCTCCACTGCCCTGGCCATATCAGCCGAGTGCGGCCTGCAAGTGCTCGACTTTGCCGACCTGGCCACCGGCCTGGAAGCGGCCGATGTGGTCATCTCCTCGCTGAATATGCCCACCCCGTTTTTCACGCACGAGCTGGTATCGGGCCTGGCCATTCTGAGCCCGAAGTTCTTCATCGACTTATCGGTGCCGCGCAGCATCGAGGAAGCAGCCGAAAGCGTACCCGGCGTGCTGGTGTATAACATTGATGCCATCCAGAGCAAAGCCTCCGAGGCCCTGGCCCGCCGCATGGCCGCAGTGCCGCAGGTGCGCGCCATCATTGCCGAAAGCCTCGACACCCTGGCCAGCTGGAGCCGCGACCTGCGCGTGTCACCGGCCATTCAGCAGCTCAAGAATTCGCTGGAGCAAATGCGGCAGCAGGAACTGGGCCGCTTTGGCAAAAACATCAGCGGCGAAGAATCCCGCCGCCTCGACGACGCGACCAAAGCCCTGACGCAGAAATTCCTGAAGCTGCCGGTACTACAGCTCAAAGCCGCCTGCCAGCGCGGCGAAGCCGACCAATTGGTGGCCGTGCTCACGGAGCTTTTTGCGCTGGAAGGATGACTCAATAACTCCGAGCCTTTCGCTAAGTAGTCGTTGTCGTGCACACGTAACCGAACGGTCATGCAGAGCGCAGCAAAGCATCTTTACCTCAGTAGTAATCCAATCGTCTGTCATGCTGACGAAGGAAGCATCTTATCACGGCTGAACGAACCGTGCTTACCTAATAAGATGCTTCGCTCTGCTCAGCATGACAAGAGGCGCGGTAAAGATGCTTCGCTGCACTCTGCATGACGGCCTTTTTCTAAACGCTTAATTGTTCGTGAGTACTTAGAAGCAAAAAAGCGCAGACTTTACAGTCTGCGCTTTTTTGGTGTTCACCGACCGGTGCGGCTACAAATTGAGCTGAATTACACGGCCCACGCTACGTCTTTGCGGAGCCAGGCCTGGGTAGCGGCCTCCGGCGAGCCGGCTTCCGGCACCAGGTTGTAGTGCCATTCGGCTTGCGGCGGCAGGCTCATCAGGATGGATTCGGTGCGGCCGCCGGTTTCGAGGCCGAAGCGGGTGCCGCGGTCAATGGCCAGGTTGAACTCGGCGTAGCGGCCGCGGCGCACTTGCTGCCACTGCTTTTCGCGGGCGGCGTAGGGCCGGTCGCGGTTTTCCTGCATGAGGGCGGTGTAGGTGCGGCCGTACACCTCGCCCACGGCCTGCACAAAGGGCAGCAGCTCGTCGAAGTCGCCGTCTTTCCCCACCGTGAGGCGGTCGAAGAAGATGCCGCCCACGCCGCGCGTTTCCTGCCGGTGGGGCAGGTAAAAGTACTCGTCGGCCCAGGCCTTAAACCGGGCGTAGTACGCGGGGTTGTGGTCGTCGCACACGGCCCGAATCTGCTCGTGAAACCAGCGCGCCTGCGCCTCATCCACGTAAATCGGGGTCAGGTCGAGCCCGCCGCCAAACCAGGCCTCGCCGTTGCCGGCTTCGAAGTAGCGGATGTTCATGTGCGAGATGGGCACCATGGGGCTGCGCGGGTGCTGCACCACCGATACGCCGGTGGCAAAGTAGCTGGGGTCGGGCATGAGCAGCTGGCGGGCCGCGGCCTCGCTCATCCGGCCCCACACGGCCGAGAAGTTCACCCCGCCTTTCTCCAGCACGGCGCCATTGGCGATGACGCGGGTGCGGCCGCCTCCGCCGCCTTCGTGCGCCCACGCATCTTCGGTGAAAGTGGCGCTACCGTCGGCGGTTTCAAGCTGCTGGCACAACCAGTCCTGAAACCGGCGCATGGAGGCCGCTACAGTGGTACGAGCGGGGGAAATGGTGGCAGTGGCGGAATCGATTTGCATGGGTAAAGAAGGGAAGTAAAGAAAGAAAATTGAGCTGATTGAGCTGGGCCAACGGCCTACACCAGCTCGCAGGTGGAAGGCTCGTTGTGCTCCCACCTCGTGACGGAAGCCATGGTGGCGTCGGCAATGTTGCTCAGTGCTTCCCGGGTCAGGAAGGCCTGGTGGCCGGTAATGAGGGCATTGGGGTGGGCAAGCAGGGCGGCAAACAGCTGGTCGGCCCTGGGCGAGAGCGTGTGGTCATTGAAGTACAGCCCTTTTTCGTGCTCGTACACGTCGATACCCAGGTAGCCCAGGTGGCCCGATTGGAGCGCGGCCAGGGTGGCCTCGGTGTCGATAACGGCACCCCGCCCGGTGTTGATGAGCATGGCGCCCGGCTTCATCTTCGCCAGCAAGTCGGCATCGATGAGGTGGCGGGTGTGCTCGTTCAGGGGCGCATGCACGCTGATGATGTCGGATTCGGCACAGAGCTGTTCCAGCGGCACATAGCTCAAGTCGTAGCGCTGGCGCAGCTCGTCGTTGGTCTTGACGTCGTAGGCCAGCGGGCGGCAGCCGAAGCCGTGCAGAATGCGGGCCAACACGCCCCCAATGCGCCCGCACCCGATGATTCCCACCGTTTTGCCGTGCATGTCGAAGCCCACAAGGTTGCTCAGCCGGAAGTCGTAGGTCCGCAGCTGCTGGTCGGCCTGCCGCAGCCGGCGGTTGAGGGCCAGCATCAGCGTTACAGCGTGTTCGGCCACGGCATAGGGCGAGTAATCGGGGGCATTGGCCACCCGCAGGCCCAGCCGGTGGGCCGCGGCCAGGTCTACCTGGTCGTGGCCGGCGGCGCGCACGGCCACCCCGCGCACCCCCATCGCCGCGAGGCGCTCGAGCACCGGCGCCGAGGCATCGTCGTTGGCGAAGATGGCCACGGCCTGGCTGCCTTGCGCTTGGGCCACCGTATCGAGGCCCAGCGGCGCGACCACGAAGTGCAGCTCGTGCTGGCCCTGCGCGGCGCGGGTCAAGTAAGGTTGCTCGTGAGCGTAGGCGCTGAATACAGTAATCTGCATAGAAAAGGGAAATTGGGGGTGTTTTAGGCGGGTATGCGGTTTTTCTCAATCCGGGCCATGATGTCGTTCATCATTTCTACCTGAATACGTTGGATTTCCAATAAGTCCTGCTGCTGGTGCATAATCAGGTGGTCCAGCTTTTCGTGCAGCATGCGAATCTCCAGCTCCGACTTCAGGTTAATCATGTAGTCTTTCTTGGCCCGCTGGCGGTCTTTGTCTTCCTGCCGGTTTTGGCTCATCATGATTACCGGGGCCTGCAGGGCCGCAATGCACGAGAGGATAAGGTTGAGCAGAATGAACGGGTAAGGGTCGAACGCCCGGTGGGCCAGCACCAGGGTGTTGCACACAATCCAAAACAGGAGCACTCCAAAGAATATGCTGATAAAGGTCCAGCTGCCGCCAAAGGCCGCTATACGGTCGGCCAGGCGCTGCCCCAGCGTGAGGGGCACCTGCTCTTCTTCGAGCTTATCGGTGATGGTGTGGTCGTTCTGCAGGTGGTCGAGCACGGTTTGCTCGAGGTCGTTGAGCTCACCCACTTCGCGCAGCAGGTAGCTCTGAATGTACTTGCGGCGGTACTGGTTGAGCTCCGACATCGCCAGCGAACCATCCGCCGTGAATTTGGGATTGTCCTGCTGAATGAGCTGGAGCAACGCCGGCCGCAGCGTGCGGCCGCTCACCCGCTCGCTCACCGGAAACTCCTGCCCGGAGCAGCTGCTGATGAAGGTGGGGGAAAGCAGGCGTTCAGACATTATAATGAAGTAAGCGCTTCATGATGCCATAGTTAACGCAACATATGAGCTGGGCAGCAACCGTAGCGTAGGGGCTTTCGCACCGTGCGGCGGACATGGGGCGGCAGCATGGAAATTGGGCTGAAATCTGAGCGGAAAAAAGCAACAATGGCCCGCGAACTGCCAAGGCCTTCAGCGTGGCAAAGGTGGGCCAATTGGGGAAGCCAACGGCATGATAGAAATCAATTGAAACTTTGATTTTTCGCATGGGGGCTGGCCTCGGAGTAGTAGAAATTGCGGCTGCATGCAAACCCTCACGGCATCCCGTATGACTCCCTCGCTGCTGGTCCTGACGGACTTTTTCCAGGCCGCCAACCGCGCCCTCGACTACGCCACCAACTTAGCCGAGCCGCTGGGTGCGCGCCTGGTGCTATTGCATGTGCGGCGCGATTCCATCCTCGACCCGGAACTGTTCACCGGCCGGCTCTCGAATCTGAGCAAGGAAGCCATTGGACTAGCCCTCAACAGTGTAACCCGCGGCCTGGCGGTGCCCGTGGTGGCCGAAGTGGGCCACGGCCGGGTGGCCGTGGCCGCCTCCGACGCCGCCGCGCGCCACCACCCCACCCTAATTGTACTCGGGCGGCCCGACTATTCCGACGAGCCCGACGAGCTGGTGCACACCACCTGCCTCGACATCCTGCGGATAGCTCCCTACCCCATGCTGGTGGTGCCCCACAGCGTGGTGAGCACCGCCCCGCCCCGCCGGGTGTTGCTGGCCGAAGACGGAGAGCCGTTTGCCCTGGGCAAGTTCAGCAGCCCCATCCAGGCCATGTTCAAAACCCTAAGGGCCGAAATCACGGTGCTACATGTGCAGTCCGAAGCCAACAGCGAGGATTTTGCCCCGTTGGCGCTGGAGTCGGTGCGGCGCGCGGGCCTGGCCGAAGGCCTGCCGCCCATGCAAAGCCTCATGGTGGTGAATTCTAACCCCGCCGAAGGCATTCTGGCCGCCGTTCAGCCCGGCGACTACGACCTGGTGGTGCTCATTGCCCGGCCCCGAAGCTTCCTGAGCCAGCTTTTCCACCAGAGTGTCACGGCCAAGGTGTTGCTGCACAGTGCCCTGCCCGTGCTCATCATGCCAGCTCAATAATGCAGCTCAACCCGCAAATGATGCTTGCGCATTGGCGCTAATCCAACTTAACTCATCCAGCCATGTCACGAGGAGCCTACACCCTATTCTTCCGCGAACTGTCCAATGACAAGGTGGCCCTGGTTGGCGGAAAAAATGCCTCTCTGGGAGAGCTGTTCAACCGCTTGAGCGCGCAGGGCATCAACGTGCCCGATGGGTTTGCCACCACGGCGGCCGCGTACTGGCTGTTCTTGGACGAAAACCACCTGCGCGAGCCCCTCACGGCCCTGCTTGCCACCGTGGACGAGCAGGAATTCAGCAATCTGCACGAAGTAGGCACCCAGGCGCGGGCCATGCTGCGCGCCGCCAGCCTGCCCCAGGTAGTGGCCGACGAAGTGGCCGATGCCTACTGGCAATTGTGCCATGAATACACCCACGAAATTCAGGTGGCCGTGCGCAGCAGCGCCACGGCCGAGGACCTGCCCACCGCCAGCTTTGCCGGCCAGCACGACTCCTTCCTAAACGTGCGCGGCGCGGAGGCCGTGCTGCACGCCTGCCAGGAGTGCCTGGTGTCGCTGTTCAACGACCGGGCCATCAAGTACCGCATCCAGAACGGCTTCAACCACTTGCAGGTGGCCCTGTCGGTGGGCGTGCAAACAATGGTACGCTCGGACCTGGCTTCGGCTGGCGTGGCCTTCACCATCGAGCCCGAAACCGGACACGAGAACCTGATATACGTGACCGGCAGCTGGGGCCTGGGCGAAAACGTGGTGCAAGGTGCCGTGAACCCCGACGAGTTCTACCTCTTCAAGCCCGCGCTGCGCCAAGGCAAACGGGCGCTGGTGACCCGCAAGCTCGGCGACAAGGCAAAGACCATGCACTATGCGCAGTCTGACACCCAAGTGGCGGGCATTAAGAATACCGACACCCCGCAGGAGCGCCGCGAAACCTTTGTGCTCACCAATGCCGAAGCCGAGCTGCTGGGGCTGTGGTGCCTGCGCATTGAGGAGCACTACGGCATGCCCATGGACATCGAATGGGCCAAAGACGGGCTGAACAACGAGCTGTACATCGTGCAGGCCCGGCCCGAAACCATTCACCACGGCCGCCGCACCCTGCTCCTGCACGAGTACCACCTCACCCAGAAAGGCAAGGTGCTGGCCAAGGGCAAGGCCGTGGGCAACCAGATTGCCACCGGCGTGGCCCGCATCCTCGGCTCGCCCGCCGACGGCCACCGCCTGCAGCAGGGCGACATCCTCGTCACCGACATCACCAGCCCCGACTGGAACACGGTGCTGCGCAAAGCCGCCGTAATAGTAACCAACAAGGGCGGGCGCACCAGCCACGCAGCCATTGTGGCGCGGGAGCTGGGCCTCTCGGCCGTGGTGGGCACGCTCGATGCCACCGAAAAAATCCAGGACGGGCAGCTCATCACCGTGTCGTGCGCCGAGGGCGACGAAGGTCAGATTTACGACGGTGCGCTGCCCTGGAAGGTGACCGACATCGACCTGGAGCATGTGGCCGTGCCGCATACCAAGCCCCTGCTCATCCTCGCCGACCCCGACCGGGCGCTGCACCTGGCGCGCTACCCCAGCCAGGGCGTGGGGCTGATGCGCATGGAGTTCGTCATCAACAACGCCATCCGCATTCACCCCATGGCGCTGGTGGCCTTCGACCAGCTCACCGACCAGAAAGCCCGCGAAACCATCACGGCGCTCACCGCCCGCTACGACACCAAGCCCGAGTACTTCATCGACCAGCTCTCGCAGGCCATTGGGTTTGTGGCGGCGGCCTTTTACCCGCGCGAGGTGATAGTGCGGCTGAGCGACTTCAAAACCAACGAGTACGCCAACCTGATTGGGGGGCGCCAGTTTGAGCCCGACGAGGAAAACCCCATGCTGGGCTTCCGGGGGGCCTCCCGCTACTACAGCCCGCAGTACCGCGAGGGCTTCCGGCTGGAGTGCGAGGCCCTGAAGCGCGTGCGCCTGAGCATGGGCCTGACCAACGTGAAGGTGATGGTGCCCTTCTGCCGCACCGTGGCCGAGGGCCAGCAGGTGGTGGCCCTGATGGACGAGTTTGGCCTGAAGCGCGGCGAGCAGGGACTGGAAGTCTACGTAATGGCCGAAATTCCCAGCAACGTCATCCTGGCCCAGGAGTTTGCCGAGGTGTTCGATGGCTTCTCCATTGGCTCCAACGACCTCACGCAGCTCACCCTGGGGCTCGACCGGGACTCGGCCATCGTGAGCGGCTTGTTCGACGAGCGCAACGAGGCCGTCACGCGGCTGCTGGCGCAGGTCATCAGCACGGCCAGAGCCTGCGGCCGGCCCATTGGGCTGTGCGGCCAGGCCCCGAGCGACTACCCGGAATTTGCCCGCTTCCTGGTGGAGCAGGGCATCAGCAGCATCTCCTTCACCGCCGACGCCCTGCTCAACGGCATGGCCAACATGGTGGCGGCCGAGCAGGCCCTGGCCGGCCCGCCGCCCCAGGAGCGAGAGCCCGCTGAGAGCCAAAAGGCGGTGTCGGTGTAAAGCGTGGGCCTTAAGGCCCTGCCGTAACTAATTGTCTGACAATTCCCAAGGCAATGAACTCGCAAGAAACCCACTTGGAAACAGAAAAGGCCCTGTCTGACAGCGACATTTCGGCCGCTGTGGAATTTTTGCTGGCCAGCAAGCAGGGAGTCGCCTCCCACCTCATCGATGTGGCCACGCACGAGGGCACGGTCATGCTCACGGGCCACGTCGACTGCATGCACATGCGCGAGCGCGCCGAGGAAATTGCGAGTACCGTGCGTGGCGTGTGCGACGTGGCGAACTCCCTCTCTGTGTGCGGCAGCGACGTGCCCGATGCCGCCCTGCGCCGCGACGTGGAGGAAGCCCTGCTGCGCAATGCCGTCGCCCACCAGTCCGAAATCAGCTGCACGGCGCGCGATGGCAAAGTCATGCTGCTGGGCCAGGTGCGCTCCTGGGCCGAAAAACAGCAGGTGCTGCGCGTGGCCAAGGGCGTGCGCGGCGTGTGCGACGTGGAAGACCGGCTGAGCTACCCATCTGGCGAGCGGCACCCGGACAAGTCCGCTGCCGAGCTCACGGCCGCCATTGAGCACCTGCTGGCCTGGGACCACCGCATCTGGCACGCCATGATTCAGGTGAACACCCAGGACAATGGCGTGGTGGAGCTGCGCGGCAAGGTGGGCAGCGCGGCCGAGCGCCGGCGGGCCATTACCACGGCCTGGATGGCGGGCGCCTTGCGGGTCGAGGCCAAGGACCTGGCGGTGGCGCACGACGCGAGCTGCCACGACCTGCACCAGGACAAGTACACCGCCAAGCCCGACGAAGACATTCAGCAGGCCATCGAGACCCGCCTGGGCTACAACCCGCGCCTGCACGCCGACAAGGTGGACGTGAAGGTGAGCGGCGGCCGGGTCACGCTTTCGGGCCTGGTGAGCAGCCTGGCCGGCCGGCGGGCCGCCGAAAACGACGCCCGCGGCGTGGTGGGCGTACGGCACGTGCACAACGCCCTGCATGTGCGGCCCAACATCCACGTGGAAGACCCCAAGCTGCAGCAAAGCATCAAGGACGCATTCCTGCGCGACCCTTACCTGAAGCAGGCGCCGCTGGAAGTCGCCGTTATCAATCGCCGGGTTATTCTGCGCGGCAAGGTGGATTCGCATTTCGAGAAAACGCACGCCGAGGAAGTGGCTTCCAACATCGAAGGCATTGTGGCCATTGAAAATCGCCTAGGCATTCTCTCCACCGCCACCACCGACCGCGACCACTACGGCAGCCTGATTGCCAGCGGCGAGGCCGCCACGTTCGGCTCGCCTTCCGATGCCGACATCGAGCACCGCATTCAGCAGCAGCTCAACTGGTCGGCTCACCTGCACACCCAGGAGGTGGAGGTGCGCGTGGAAAAAGGCGTAGCCACCCTCACCGGCACCGTGGCCACCGAGCTGGACCGCGAAAATGCCGCCCTGAGTGCCTACGAAGGCGGCGCCACCTCCGTCGACAATCAACTTTTAGCTCAATTTGGACCACCGCATTAGGGGAGCGCAAAATCAGCAAAACCATTATTGCTCAATTGATTAAATTAGGCAATCATAAGCGTATTTCCAGCCGCACCCCTTGGTGTACTTGCTTTTTCCGCCTACGTTATGAAACCGACTTTTATCGTGCTCACGGATTTGTCGCCGGCCGCCCACCGGGCCGCGCACCTGGCCGCGCTGCTCGCTGCTCCGGTGGGCGGCCAGCTCCATTTGCTGTACCTGGAGCAGGAGCCCGTATTCACGCCAGAGATGGGCATGGTGGTGATTCCGGAAGACTTCTACACCCAAGAAAAGCTGGAAGCCGACGCGGCCCTCGCCGAACTGGCGCGCACGCTGCCGGTCCCGGCCACCACTTCGGCCTGCCGCGGCAGCCTGCACGACGTGCTGGGGGAGCTCATAAGCGAGCGGCAGCCGCAGCTCCTGGTGATGGCCCTGTACGAGGAGCACGACCTGCTCGACGCCCTGCTGCTCGACCAGGCCCTGCCGGTACTGCGCGACTCCGGCCTGCCCGTGCTGCTGGTGCCCGAATGCGCCGCGCAGAACCCCGGCCTGCCCGCCATGGTAGCCGTGGCGGCCGACGGCGAAGGCTTCCGGCTCAATGCCGCTTCCCAGGCGCTGGGGCCGCTGCTGCGCAGTTGGCCCGCCACCTACTGCGTGGTGCACGTTGCCCCGCCCGACGGCCCTGATGGCCCCGACGACAACGGCCAGGCGCGGGCCCAAGCGGCGGTGCGCCACACCGAGCTGTTGCCGGCCCTCAGCTACACTACCTACAAGGTGAAGCGCGAGCCGCCCAGCTTGGGCCTCGTGCAGGCCGCCCTGGATTTGCAGGCCGACCTCGTCATTCTCTTTGCCCGGCCCCGCACGTTTGTGTGCAGCGTGTTCAACTGCGGCGTGATTGCGCACGTGGCCCACGAGTGCCCGGTGCCCATGCTGCTACTGCCCACCCAGGAATTAACGGCCTCCGAAGCGGAGGCCACCACCCAATACGTGGGCCAGGTGGCGTCTTAGCGTTCCGCTGCCCGGCCCCCAAGTTCTTTTTCTTCCCATGAGTAACACTGCTCTGCTTGACGAAACCGGCGCGATGACGCGCTTTGCGGGTCGCTTTTTCAGCGAAGGGTTCCGGCCGCGCTACGAAATCCAGGAGCTGCTGCGGCAATGCTACATTATTGGCTACCAGTCGCTGCCGCTGGTGGGCATCACCGGCTTTATTATGGGCATGGTGCTCACGCTGCAAAGCCGGCCCACCATGGCCCAGTTTGGGGCCGAATCCTGGATTCCGACCATGGTGGGGCTCACCATCATCCGGGAGATGGGGCCCATCATCACGGCCCTGATTTTTGCGGGCAAAATCGGCTCCAGCATTGGAGCCGAGCTGGGCTCCATGCGCGTAACCGAGCAGATTGACGCCATGGAGGTATCGGGCACCAACCCCTTTAAGTACCTGGTGGCCACGCGCGTAATTGCCACCACGCTCATGCTGCCGGTGCTCACCGTGATGGCCGATGCCATTGCCCTCTTCGCCTCCTACCTCGGCATCAACCTCAAAGGCGTGACCACCATGGCCTTGTTCACCAACAACATCCTCACGGGTCTGGCCTTTGGCGATGTGGTGCCGGCCGTCATCAAAACCTTCTTCTTTGGCTTCGCCATCGGCGTAATTGGCTGCTACAAAGGCTATAACTCTGAAAAAGGCACCGAGGGCGTGGGTCAGGCGGCCAACTCTGCGGTAGTGGTCTCATCCTTGGTTATCTTCATACTCGACTTGCTGGCCGTGCAAATCACCGGCCTGCTCGGCCTGAATTAACTGCCCAGGTTATGACCCCAGAACCTACCCTGCAGCCCGCTCCCGCCCCGCCCGCGCCCGGCAAGCCCGGCGAAGTGGTGATGACGGTGGACCACGTGAGCAAATCCTTCGGCGACAACCACGTGCTGCGCGACTTCTCGCTCACGCTGGGCCGGGGCGAAAACGTGGTGGTGCTCGGCAAGTCCGGCTCGGGCAAGTCCGTGCTCATCAAGTGCATTATTGGGCTGCTGCCCTACGATGAAGGCACCATCACGGTGCTGGGCCAGGACGTGGCCTCGCTGGACCACGTGGCCATGGACCAGCTGCGGGCCCGGGTGGGCTTTCTGTTCCAAAGCAATGCGCTCTACGACTCGATGACGGTGCGCGAAAACCTGCTGTTTCCGCTGCGGCGGCACTGGCTGGAGCACAGCGCCGAAGAAGAAGAAAAGCTGGTGTGCCAGGCCCTCGACGACGTGGGGCTGGCCAACACCGCCAATATGATGCCCGTGGAGCTTTCAGGCGGCATGCGCAAGCGCATCGCGCTGGCCCGCACGCTCATCCTGCGGCCCGAAATCATTCTCTACGACGAGCCCACCACCGGCCTCGACCCCATTACGGCCCGCGAAATCGACCAGCTTATCCGGGAAGTGCAGCACAAGTACAACACCTCTTCGCTGATAATCTCGCACGACATGAACTGCGTGCGCCTCACCGCCGACCGGGTGGCCCTGCTGGTAGACGGCCGCTGCTACGCCGAGGGCACCTACGACGAGCTGGAGCAGCGCGACGACCCCAAAATCCACGAGTTTTTTGCCTGAGCCATGCCGGCTGCCGGCTTTGCTCGCCCTCATTTTCCTTGGCCATGACCGAATCCACCACCGCTAATAATATCCGCCTGGGCTTGTTTGTGCTGGTTGGGCTGGCCTGCTTGGTCATCACGCTCTTTCTGCTCGGGCGCAAGCAGAATCTGTTCAGCTCGTCGCTGCAGGTGCAGGCCGACTTCCGCAACGTGTCGGGCCTACTCACCGGCAACAACGTGCGCCTGGCCGGCATCAACGTGGGCACCGTGCGCCGCATCCGCATTCTCAACGACAGCACCGTGCGCGTGGCCATGGACCTGAACCGCGATGTGCGCCCCTATGTGAAGAAAAACGCCATTGCTTCCATCGGCACCGACGGCCTGGTGGGCAACACCATCATCAACCTGAACGCCTCGCCCGAACCGGCCCCGCCCGTAGTGGCCGGCGACATCCTGCGCACCAAATCCCCGCTGGGTATCGACGCCATGCTGGGCACGCTCAACGTGTCGAATAAAAACCTGGTGGGCATCACCAAAGATTTGCGCGCGATGACCCGCCGGCTCAACCGCAGCAAAGCCCTCTGGAGCCTGCTCGAGGACGAGCAGCTGGCCCGGAATTTCAGCCACAGCATGAGCCACGTGGCCGCCACCACCGACCTGTTGCAGGCCTCGGCCCGTGACGTGCAGCTGCTGACGCGGGGCGTCCGGCAGGGGCGCGGCGCGGCGGGGTACCTGTTCACCGACACGGCCTTTGCCGGCCAGATGCACCACGCCACCCGCCAGCTGGCCAAGACCTCCGACACCCTGGCCAGCACCGTGGCCAGCCTGAAGCGGCAGGTAAGCAACCCCAAGGGCCCGCTCAATACCCTGCTGACCGATTCTACGGTGAGCCGGCAGCTCAAGCAAAGCGTGGAAAACGTGGCCCAGGGCACGGCCGGCTTCAGCCAGAGCATGGAGGCGCTGCAGCATAACTTCTTGCTGCGCGGCTACTTCCGCCGCCAAAAGAGGAAGCAAGCCAAGCAGCAGCAAGCCGCCGAAAAGCAGCCCACTCCCGACAAACAAGCCCAAGCCGCTAAGCAGTAGCCACCCCAGCCCCTTTCCTGCCCTTTCGCCCCCCTATATGTCCGAAAACATTTACTCGCCCCAGCAGCAGCACCTGCTGCTGCTTTCGTGCCTGCTGGGGCTGGCAGGCTTGATTCTGTTTGGGCTGGGCGGCTACGTAACGGGCTTTTTGGGGGCCGGCATTCTGTTTGTGGTGCTGCGGCCTTGGTTTGAGGCCCTGGTGCACCGCCGCGGCTGGAACCGCCAGCTCGTGACGCTGGCCCTGCTCACATTTGCGCTGGTGGTCATCATCCTGCCCTTCACGGCGCTCACGCTGCTGCTCGTGAACCGCGTTCGGCACTACGCCCAGGATACCAGCCAGATAATGGGCCTGCTGCACGCCATCGAGCGCCGCACGGGCTACACCTTCACCAACGAGCAAAGCATCCGCAGCCTCGTGCAGCAGGGCGTGGCCTGGCTCAGCCGGCAGCTGCCGGTGCTGGCCACCGGCCTGCTGGACTTCACGGTGGTAATTGGGCTGATGCTGTTCACCCTGTACTTCATGTTCATGGAGGAAGAGCGGTTTTTGCGGAGCCTGCGCCGCTACCTGCCCTTCCGCGACGGCACGGTGGACGAGCTGGGCGAATCGCTGCGCAACAACGTAAACGCCAACGTAATCGGCCAAGCCGTGATATCGCTGGTGCAGGCAGTGCTCACCGGCCTCACCCTCTGGATTTTCAGCGTGCCCGATGCCGTTTTTTGGGGCGTGGTGGCCTTTTTTATGGCCTTCGTGCCGGTGCTGGGCACGCCGCTGGTGTGGGGGCCGGCCGCGCTGTTCAAGTTTACGCAGGGCGCCATCAGCCAGGGCGTGGGCATTCTGCTCGTCGGCGTCATCATCGTCATGAACATCGACAACCTCCTGCGCATGGTACTGGCCAAGCGCATCGGCGATATTCACCCGCTGGTGACCCTGGCCGGCGTGGTGCTGGGCGTGGAGATTTTTGGCATCATGGGGCTGGTGCTCGGCCCCCTGCTCCTCTCCTACTTCCTGGTATTGATGAAGGTATTTGAGCGCGAAAACCGCACCCGGCATCCGGCCGGCCCCCTGGATTTGTGAGGCTGAAATTGAGCTAAACAACCCGAGGCGCTGCTGGCCAAACCTAGTCAGCTCAACCAACAGCGCTTCAAACGGTTACTCGCTTACATCGCCTACCCAGTTGGCGTTATCAATCCGCCGCCTCGCCCGCATCCGCGGCATGCTGCGCATCAGCATGTAAGCTACCAGGCCGCTCACGGCCACCAGCGGCACCACCGAGCTGCGGATTGGCCGGAAATTCGTGCGCCCGTCTTTCATTTCAATATAACCCACGGGGTTGATGGTAGCGCCGCCGCCCCCGCCCGTACCGGCTTCGGATTTGGCATTGGTGCCGCTGCCCCCGCCAAAGCCATAATAGGCCCGGGCCACGGGAATGACCGTGACGCCGTTTCGCTCCACGGGATTGCCATACACGGCTTCGGTCCGGACGGAATGGCTGAGCACTTGCGCCAGGCGCTCGGCAAGCGAGGGCGCAGTGGTGGTGGTTATTTCATTAGGATTCATAACAATAGAGCAATAAAGATTGAGTGGATAATTAATAGCACATAATAGCACGCGGCCGAATAGCCCGGCAGCGGGTTGCTCCCGGGCTATTCGGCCGCGTGGCTGGGCAAAATGGTATCGAGGCTTAATTGAGCCATTTCGGAAGGCACGCCGCTCGGCTTAGGGCATGGTGGGCAGGACGAGGACGGGGATGGGGCAGCGGCGGAGCAGCTCGGCCGTGACGGAGCGGTGGAACACGCCGCCGAGCAGCGTGTGCGGCCGGGCCGGCACGACCAGCAGCTCGGCCCCGAGCTCGGCGCAGGCCCGCAGCACGCCCGCGGCCGGCGCCTCCTCCAGCACCTCGTACACGTCGCTGCCCGTCAGCGGGCCGAACAGGCCGGTGCGCCCGACGGCCAGCAGGGCCGCGTCGAGCGGGGCCGGGCCGCGGCCCGGGCTCACGTGCAC
>NZ_JAJFAW010000035.1 GCF_020711255.1 Hymenobacter plasmatis | reverse complement strand
GGTGACGTCGCTGGGATAGGCGCGGCGGGTAACTTCCATACCCGCTAATTTCGCTCACAAGTTCATAACACCGTCTAGGGCTGGGGGAGGTGATTGTAAATAGAATCTATAATATAATACTGTAACCAATTTATATATATTATCTAATGATGAATGCTGTTCGACCTTTTAAATCGGTCTGGATTTAGGGCCAATCACATTACTTATTGCAAGAATTATCTGGCATAGGCAGTAAGCCAATCTAAATAATTTATAATATATATATAGATTATAAATTAGTCTAGTCGCTCACATAAAAAACCTCAAGTCAAGCTCATCAATGCATTTAAGGCTTGAAAGGCCTATCGGTTTCTTGAAATTCCGCACTTATCCGGAGGACAGGTATGGTTCTTTACACGCCTTTCAAAACCGCTAATAGTTTGCTGTTTGTACATTTTTTCTTTAATCTTCGCTCTCACACGCGACACGGAACTAGGGTGAGCTCTAAACCGTGAATTGCGCAAATGAGGCCGAAAATGGCTTTCAAGTATCAGCTTCATCTCTTTACCCCAAACGTCCCAGTTAAGTCGCTGTTCGAAAAGCTGACGCGAGGAAATGCGCAACCGATTATACACCTCTTGATTTTCAAATACTCGGTTGATTGCTAGAGCGAAGTCGCTGCCACGTGCTGCTAAACTCAGCCGATAGCCATTTACGTCATCTTCCACGAAATCAGCAATGCCGCCGGTATCGGTGGTAAAAGATGGTACTCCAAAAGCACTTGCTTCGCAGAAAGCAATTGCTGCACATTCTGCTCGGGTTGGGAGCAGGAAAAAATCTGCATCTAGGTATAGCTGTGTTAACTGCGCGAGCTGCTTTGTATCATTCTTGTCAAGAAATGGAATTACTGTTAGTTTCTCATGCTTAAAGCCGACTGGGGGCGCAGTACCGCATATTGTTAGCCGCGCATCTACACCTGATTCATTTAGTTCGACCAAGGTCTCGAATGCGATTTCTCCGCCTTTGCGTTCCCAATCCACGCCCACAAAAAGCAGGTTGCAAACGGTGCCTTTCTGATGCTTCAATACCACTTCTCTGGGTAGTACCGTGGGCAGATTGGCTCCAAAAGGGAGTACTACCACATTTTCCATTGAAGCACCGAAGTCATGGATAGCCGATTCAGCTGCCCATTTTGATGAATACACGAGGAGACTGGACTTATTAATGGCAAGTTGCTCTACATATGTTAGCTCTTTCTTAGATATCTCAAGTAAATTTGATAGGCCCGAATAATAGTCGATAAGTTGCGTAATAGTGGAGTCACCACATTGCACAATTGGAATGTCGGTGCGCAGAAAAGCAACTTCTGTGTATGAAGCTGGGGCAAAAATAAAATCGAAGTGTTTGCCACGCAGCTTCGCCTTGAAAACAGCCGCGTAAATGCGTGCAGTTAGCACACTGATACTGTAATGGTAACGCTTGCCACCGCTTAGCCAACTAATGACTTTATTTGCCAAATCGCCAAAGGAGAACAAGTACCGCATTGATACCGGGCCCAAATATTCTACGTCGCCAACATGTTTCTCTAATGCTTGTCCAAGCATATAGTGAAGCCCTGACCAAGAACGTCGGTCTTTCGGATTGGTTGATGTAAGAAAGGCAATTTGGAGGCGCTTTGGATATAGCATATAGCTGAAGTTAAATGGCTAACTGCATGCAAATTACCTTTCGGATGATACGTGAATTAACAGCATTAATGCTGTTTTTTACACTTTATTTACTGCGTGATGAGCTTATTCTCCGCTTTAACACAACCATTAAAATTCGTTATTGATTAAGTATTAAATTCATAATTTAAGCTAGGAACTGTTAAAAAATATTGTGTAAATAAAATGTATAAGGAAACTCTCCCCAAAGTGAGCATGATATTCAACTTTACGGGCAAATTAAGCTGGACTTCAGTATATCTTAGCTTCTTGCTACGAGTTCGGAAATGTGAATATTGTTATTGCTGTGTTATTGCTGTGTTATTGCTGTGTTATTGCTGTTTTGGTTAATTGTTTGGGTTTGTGCTTTCGAAATAAGTCTTGCGTATATTGATGCACTATTATTTAAAATGATGATTATCTTTTGAAAGTTGGGTTAGCATATGATTTAACGCAGCCATCTGTAATTGCTAAACAACAATTAGGTGATGCCCAAATTGTACTAACTTTGGCGCAGTTGGTTCTCCTCCTAAGCCGGCGTGCCCAGGTAAGGCTTGAGCACCGGCGCGGGCCCCTCCACCACGGCGCGGGTATGGGGCAGGCTCCCGGGAAACTCCCGCTGCAGAAAGCCCACCAGCTGCTCGCGAACGGTGCAGCGCAACTCCCACACGTCGCTCGCGTTGGCGGCACTTACTAGGGCACGCAGCTCCATGGTGCGTTCCTTGGAGTCGGTGACGTGGAGTACGCACACGCGCCGGTCCCAGAGGGGGCTGGCGGCTACGATGCGCTGCAGCTCGGAGCGTACAGCCTCGACGGGTACGGTGTAGTCGGTTTGCAGCAGCACCGTGCCGAGTATCTGGCTGCTGTTGCGGGTCCAGTTCTGGAAAGGCTTTTCGATGAAATAATTGAGCGGCAGCACCAGGCGGCGTTCGTCCCAGATGTTGAGCACGACGTAGGTAAAGGTGATTTCCTCGACCCGGCCCCACTCGCCTTCTACCACCAGCACGTCATCGATGCGGATGGGCTGGGTGAAGGCTATCTGAAAGCCCGCCAGCAGGTTGCTAATGGAGCGCTGCGCCGCAAAGCCCACAATAACGCTGGCAATGCCGGCCGAGGTGAGTAGGCCGGTGCCGAGGCGGCGGACCGTCTCGAAGCTCATCAAAACCAGCCCCACGGCCACGAATACGATAAGCGACATGACCAGCTTCTTGATGAACTGGAGCTGGGTGAAAAGCTTGCGGACCCGCAGGTTGTCGGTGGTGTTAAGCTCATAGCGGCGCAGCACCTCGTCCTCCACCACATCCGTTAACTTGACGAGGCCCCAGGCGAAGGTGGTAATCAGGGCCATCTCGACCAGGCGGCGCAGCACTTCGAACGGCTGAGGCGGCAGCTGCACCAGCGGCAGGAGCAACGACACCGCCAGGGCCGGAAAAAACCAGCCGCTGGCCGGGCGCAGGTGCCGCCTGATTGACGTAATGAGCTCCGAGTTAGCGCGTCGGTTGTAGGTCTGGAGTACCGTCGATATCACAAGCCTGGCCACCAACCCAATTACCACGCCCAGTAGCAATATGCCCAGGGTGGCCACAAAGCCAGGGAAATGGGTCAAAAAATGAGCAAACTCTTCTTTCATGCTAAGTGCTGCGCAGGCCGGTGGCCCACTTTCCGATGAAGTGAGTTTACCTCGCACGGGTAGGAAAGGTTAACGGTGGTGCGGTCGCCAGGGCAGGGCCAGAGGGGGGCCTAAGATGCGGAAGGCCCTGGCACTGCAGGTCCTAATTGCGGCACTAGCAGCCGCGGTGGCTACTGGCGAAGCCATTTTAAGACAAGTTTGCCTGGCTCTACCAATCTAATAAAGCGCAAACTGCAGACAGGAATCTTATCCGAATCGGCACTAAAAAGTAGAGCCGAAAGTTTGGCCCAACTGACCTTTCTGCTATTGAGATGCCGTTTTTACGTCTAATTCAAAGGGCTTTTGTACTCGGTGCGGTATGCGCTTTGGCTTTAGCCCAGGCTGCCGAAGCCCAGCACTTTGCCGCCATAGGCGACTACGGCTACGCCAGTACGTTGGAGGCCGACGTGGCCCGGCTAGTAAAAAGCTGGAACCCCGAGTTCATCATCACCCTGGGCGACAACAACTACGACCAGGGCGCCGCCAGCACCATCGATGCCAATATCGGGCAGTATTACCACGAGTTCATCGGCGCTTACAAGGGGGCGTATGGGAGCGGGTCGCCCACCAACCGGTTTTTTCCGGCGCTGGGCAACCACGACACCAGCGCCGGCGGCGGGGTGCCCTACACCGATTATTTTACCCTGCCCGGCAATGAGCGGTTCTACAGCTTTGTGCGCGGCCAGGTGCAGTTCTTTGTGCTGAACAGCGAGTCCACTGAGGTCGACGGCACCAGCAGCACCTCCAGGCAGGCCCTGTGGCTCAAGGCGGAGCTGGCGGCCTCTAGGGCTCCGTGGAAGGTGGTGTACTTCCACGAGCCGCCGTATTCGTCGGGCTCGCACGGCAGTAACCTGGGCATGCGCTGGCCATTTCAGGAGTGGGGTGCCTCGCTGGTGCTGGCCGGGCACGACCATCATTACGAGCGCCTGGTGGTGGGCGGCCTCACGTATTGCGTCAATGGGCTGGGCGGGCGAAGCATCTACGGCGTGACCAATGCCATCGGCGGCAGCATGGTGCGCTACAATGCCGACTACGGCGCGCAACTGTTCGACGCCGGCCCCGACAGCCTCTGCGTGCGTTTCTACACCCGCACCGGGCACTTGGTCGATTCCTTTACCCTCCGGCCCGGCCTGAGCGCCGAGCCGCGGCTACTGGCCGTTTACCCGACGCCCTTTGAAGAAAACGCCCGGGTCGAGTTCTCGCTGCCCGGCGATGATGAGGTAGAAATCAGGCTGCTGAATGCCCTGGGCCAACAAGTGGCCGTGCTGCAGCAAGGCCGCTTGCGGGCCGGCCACCACGAGGTGGTTTACAAGCGGGGCGGCCTGGCGGCCAGCATCTACTTTGTGCAGCTCCGGAGCGGCCATTACCAGCCAGTGATGCGCACGGTGGCCCGCTAAAGCCACCGCGGGAGTTCCGCCCGACGCTGGTGGCGCGAAAGCAGGAGCAGGCAAGGATTCTGGGGGAGTTGAAGCAACTGGCGTGCGCGCCCAGGTGGCAGCGAAGTTTGCTAATATATTTTGCTAAAGGCGACAAGTATTTGGGCCGCAGATTTCTAACTTGGCATCCCTTCCCACCCATTCCTCGGGCCCTTCGCCTATGCTCCAGACTACTATCCTGCCACCCACGCCCGCATTGAGCCGGGTGGTTGCATCCCGCGTGCAAGCCATCGATGTGGTGCGGGGCCTGGTGATGATAATCATGGCGCTCGACCACGTTCGCGAGCTTTGGAGCCCGACCAGGGTGCGGCCCGAAGACGTGGCCCACGCTTCGGCGCTGCTGTTTTTTACGCGCTGGGTCACGCATTTCTGCGCGCCCACGTTTGTGTTTCTCTCGGGCACCAGCATCTTTCTCTATCAGCAAAAACAGCCCAGCCGGGCCCAAGTAAGCCGCTTTCTGCTCACGCGCGGCCTGTGGCTGGTGGTGCTGGAGCTGGTGGTTATCAACTTCCTACTGCAGTGGGGCTACAATTTGCTCTTGCTGCAGGTTATCTGGGCCATTGGCTGGGGCATGGTGGTGCTGGCGGGCCTTATCTGGCTGCCGCGCGGGCTGTTGGCTGCGCTGGCGTTTGTCATCATTGCGGGGCACAACCTGCTGCCCGTCATCCAGCCGGTCACTTCCGCCAATGCGGTGTGGGCGCTGCTGCACAATACACCGTTTGTGCTGCCGGTGCCGCAGCTGCCGCCTTTGCTGGTGGCGTATTCCCTTGGGCCGTGGTTGGGCGTGATGCTGGCCGGCTACCTTATTGGGCCGTGGTTCCGGCGGCCGCTGGCGCAGCGCAAGCAGCTGTTGCGCCTGGCAGGGGCGGGGCTGCTGGTGCTGTTTGTGGCGCTGCGGGCCACCAATTGGTACGGCGACCCCAGCCCCTGGAGCGTGCAGCCGCGGGGCCTGGCCTACACGGTGCTGTCGTTTATCAACGTCACCAAATACCCGCCGTCGCTGCTGTTTCTGTGCCTCACGCTGGGGGTGGCGCTGCTCTTGCTGAGCGGCGCCGAAAGTGCTACCAACCGGCTCAGCCAGGTGCTGCGTACCTTTGGGCAGGTGCCGTTTTTCTACTACCTGATGCACTTGCTGCTCATCAGCGGCGCGGCCTGGGTCTGGACCACCTTCGCTTTTGGCAAGCCTTTCAACTTTTCGTTTGCCGCCGTAAAGGATTGGCCCGCGGGGTATCAGCCGAGCCTGGCGCGGGCATACCTGGTGTGGGCCTCGGTGGTGGTGCTGCTCTACTTGCCATGCCGGTGGTACCAGGGTTTCAAGCAGCGGCATTCCTACTGGTGGCTCTCGTATTTGTAGGCCCAGCGTAGCGGGAGCGGCTATTTCACCGGCGCGGTGCGCACGGTGCCCGTGGCTTTGTCTACTTCGAAGCGGGCGCTATTGGGCATCCGCTGGGCCCAGTCGGTGCGCGGCACCAGGACTTGCCATGTGGTTTCGTTGTCGTTGACCCGGGCCGAATCGAGCACGTAGAGCTTGGCATTGGGCTGGCTTTCGAGGTAGCGCCCCACGGCCGCCCGGGCATCGGCCTGGGAAAGCGGCGTGGCCGGTTGCGTGGCGTCGGGTTGGGCTGAAACCGTGGTGGGCGGCGTTTGCTGGCAGCTGGCGAGGGCTGTTAATAGCAGGAAGGCGAAGGGCTTTAGCATGAGCGCAGGGGAGGAGAGCTGGTGAGGGCTATTGAAGCTTTGGGGCCAGAAGGGACTGGCTTTCCAGGAGTCGGATGCCGCGGGCTTGCATATCGGCGAGAGCCGTCTGAAAGCCTTCGGTGCTGATGGGCCGGGTGGCGTCGGTGATGAAATGGGTGGCAAAGCCTTCGACCTGGGCATCGAGCGCCGAAAAGTACACGCAGAAGTCGCCGGCTAGCCCAACCAGATACACATCGGTGGCGCTGCGGCCGCGCAGGTATTCGGCCAGGCCTGTGGATTTGCGGCGGCCGTTGTCGTAAAACGCGCTGTAGGAATCAATCTCTGGCGCCATGCCCTTGCGGAAAATAGCCTCGACGCGCCGGGTGTCGAGGGCCGGGTGCAGGTTGGTGCCGGCAGTTTCCTGCACGCAATGGTCGGGCCAGAGCGTCTGGGGCAGGCCGTGCAGCTCAATTTGGTTGAACGGCTCGTGGCCGGCGTGGCTGCTGGCAAAGCTCTCGTGGCCCGCCGGGTGCCAGTCCTGGCTGGCCACCACTAGGTCGAAGTGCGGCTGCAAAGCGTTGACGAGCGGAATAATGGCGTCGCCATCGGGCACGGCCAGGCGGCCGCCGGGCACAAAATCGTTTTGGATATCGATGAGCAGGAGGGTCTTCATGGAATGCGTGCTGGCCAGGGCCTACTAAACTCAAGTATGGCGCCGCGAGTTACGTCTACGCGCTTACACCTTAATCATCAACTTAACTCGCTCATGCCCGACCTACATCATCAAACTGTGCTCGTTACCGGAGCTACCTCCGGCATTGGCAAAGTAACGGCCACCGAGCTGGCCCGCATGGGTGCCCACGTGGTGCTGCTGGCCCGCAACGCCGCAAAGGCCGAGGCCACGCAACAGGAAATCAAAGCCGCCGCCGGCCACGACCGCGTCGACGTGCTGCTGGCCGATTTGGCCGACCTGGAGCAGGTGCGCCGGGCTGCGGCCGAGTTCAACGCCCGTTACCCCCGGCTGGATGTGCTGGTGAACAACGCCGGGCTGATTTTCGGGGCCGAGCGCCAGCTTTCCGTCGATGGCAACGAGCTGGGCCTGGCCACCAACCACTTGGGGCCATTCCTGCTCACGGCCTTGCTGCTCGAGAAGCTGCAGGCCAGCCCCTCCGCCCGCGTGGTGAATCTGGCCTCCCTGGCCCACAAATTTGCCAAGCCCAACCTGGCAGACATCCAATCGGCGCAGCACTACAGCGCAGCCCGGGTCTACGCTAACACCAAGCTCTACAACATCATGTTCACCCAGGAAATGGCCCGCCGCTTGCGCGCCCACGGCATCGGCCACGTGACCACCAATGCCGTGCACCCCGGCGCCGTGGCCAGCAACTTCGGCGACAGCGCCGGCGGGTGGCTGGGCAAACTCACGCAAATGTCCCGCCCTTTTATGCTCTCGGTGGAAAAAGGCGCCGAAACGAGCATTTTTCTGGCCTCGGCCCCCGAGGTGGCGAACGTAAGTGGCGGCTACTTTGCCAAGAAAAAAGCCGTGCCCGTGCAGCACCCCTTCAATACGCCCGAGAACGCCCGGCAGCTCTGGAAACTGAGCGAGCAGTTGACGGGCACGTCGGTTCTGGCGTAATTAGCTGCCGCAACTTGCTTGCCTAACCGCTATTGTTCGTCTATGTCTGCCACCGTTGACCTTGCCGCCTACACCGCCCGCATTGGCTACCAGGGCCCGCTCACGCACTCGCTGGAAACGCTCGTGGGACTGCACCGGGCGCAGGCGTTCAGCATCCCGTTCGAAAACCTCGACATTCACCTCAACCGCGCCATCGGCCTCGACCCGGCCAGCCTGGTGCAGAAGCTGGTGCAGGAGAAACGCGGCGGCTACTGCTACGAGCTCAACGGCTTGTTTCGGCTAGTACTGCAGCAGTTGGGCTTTCGGGTGACGTGCCTGGTGGGCCGCAACCTGCTGGCCGGTCCGCCGCTGCGGCCCCGCGCGCACGAGGTGCTGCTAGTGGAAGTAACCGGGCAGCCCTGGCTGGTGGATTTGGGCTTTGGGACCAACGGCTTAATTGAGCCAATTCCCCTGGAGGCCGGCCCCGAACACCGCCAGTTTTTCGATGCCTATCGCCTGCAAGCCGCGCCCCAGCACAACTACCATCTGCAACTGCACATGCAGGGCGTGTGGCAGAGCCTCTACACATTCACGCTCGACGAGGCTCAGCCCAGCGACTTCCAGATGATGAATTTCTATTATTCGCAGTCGCCGGATTCGCCGTTTCGCAAGAAGCGCATCACCACCTTGGCCGCCCCCGATTTTCGCGCCAGCCTCGTTGATAACGAGCTGAAAATCCGGCGGCCCGATGGTTCCATCACCGCCATTACCTTGGCCGATTCTGATGCTTACGCCCAGACCCTGGAAACCCATTTTGGCATCCGTCTGCCCGCGCCATTGCCTGTTTAGCTCAAGTTGCTAAGCGACGAGCTCTGTCTTAACACGGTAGCCCCAGCGGGGTTGTACCCGCTGGGGCTACGTTTAGTAGCTCAAAATTCAGCTATTTCGCGGTGCTGGCGTCAACCGCGTTAAGCACATCAGCCCAATCGGCTTCCGTTTTGGGGCTTTTCGCGGCGGCGGCCGTTTTCAGGGCAGCGGCGAGCGTGGGGGCGGCGGCTTGCAGGGGCTTCAGGGCCAGCTTTACCGGTACCAGGCTGCCGGTGGCAGAGCGCACATAGTACACGGTCTTATCTTCGATTTCGTCGTACCGCTGGTCGGTGCTGTAGGCGCCTTGGTAGTTCGCTTTCTTCAGCGTTTTGATGTAGTGCTTCAGCAGGGAGTACTGGCCTTCGTGCAGCACCTCTACGTAGTCGGTGCGGTGCTTTTCGAGTGGCGCATCCGAGAAGCGGCGAAATACGCGCTGCCTGGCGGGGCCGAATGGCGTGGCGGGCTCTTGCAACACAAACCGCACCACCTGGCGGTCGTCGAGTTGCAGCGAATCCTTGGGCCGGGCCAACGTGCGCATAAGCAAGCGGTGCTCGAGCACGTCGTACTTCAACGGTACCGGCGCCAGAGGCGTATTGGTGTTCAGGGTGATAAGGGCGGGCAGCCAGCGGTTGTCGGCGTAGGGCGAGCCCTTCAGGCCGTAGCTTTCGCCCCGGGGCAGTACTGCGGGGGCACCGGCCACCAACGCGTTTAGGTTGGCTTGGGCCGCGACGCCACCCGATTGACTACCCTGCTGCGCGTGAGCGGTAGCGCCAGTCAGCAAAAGGCCCAGCAGCGGTAATAGCCGAAAGTTCATGGGAATGAGAAGCATGAGAAGTAGAAATGCAGGCTCAATTTATAGCTTTTTTTCTCGATTTACTGCCGTATTCCAGCTCACTGCAAGTATCAGGCCGTGAGCTTGAGCTACGCTGCTTTCTCAGCAGCCGGGTACAGGGCGCGCCACTCGTCTTCCAGGATGCCCATCTCGATGAGCGACCAGTATTCGTCGCCGTGCCGCACCACGTCGCGCAGCACACCTTCCTGCGTAAAGCCCGCTTTGAGGTAGCAATTGATGGCCGCGTGGTTGAAGTCGTAGACGCCCAAGCTGATGCGGTGCAGCTTCAGGTCCTCAAACCCAATGCGCAGCAAGGCCTTCACCATGCCCTGGCAGATGCCCCGGCGGCGCTCCGTTGACTTGCCCACCAGCACGCGGGTGATGCGCCCGGCCCGGTCGCGCTGGCTGATGCCGCCCAGGGAAATGTGGCCGACCGTGACGCCCGTTTTGGATTCCACGGCCTTGTAAATAAATACGTTAGGGTCGGTGAAATTGTTGGCATCTTCCACGTACCAGTTCAGGCTGGCTTGGGTAAGGGGAAACGAAAACATCGAGCCGCTCCACTCTTTCATAAGCCGTTCGTCGTCGACCCAAGCCATGAGTTCGCTGAAATCGGCCGGGGTGAAGGGTTCTAATTCAATCATAAAAAGCGCGAGGCGCGTAAGCTTAGTTGCAGCAATAAGCCCGAAAGATAAGACCCCGGCCGGGCTACCAGCTCAACTATCTGCCGCCGCTACTTGTTAGCGGCCAACTTCCACTTACTACCCTTTCTTTTCATGAACTTATCCAACAACACGGTTCTGCTCACCGGCGGCGCTTCCGGCATTGGGCTGGCCTTGGCCGCCCGCTTTCTGCAGGCCGGCAGCACCGTCATTATTTGTGGCCGTCGGGCCGACAAACTCGCTGAAGCCCAGCAACTCTACCCGGCCCTCATCACCCGCGAGTGCGACGTGGCCAACGTGGCCGAACGGGTGGAGCTGGTACGTTGGGCCACCACCCAATACCCGCGCCTCAACGTGCTGGTAAACAACGCCGGCATCCAAAACCGGATCCAACTGGCCGACAGCCCCGGAGACTGGGAAACACTCCGCCAGGAAATCACCATCAATGTGGAAGCTCCCATCCACCTGGCTATGCTGCTCATTCCGCATCTCCGCGAGCAGCCCCAGGCCGCCATTATCAATGTCACGTCGGGCTTGTCGTTTGCGCCCGCGGCGTTTGCGCCCATCTACAGCGCCACCAAGGCCGCGCTGCACTCGTTCACCCTGTCGTTGCGTCACCAGCTGCAGCCCACCGGCATTTCGGTGCTCGAAATTGTGCCTCCGGCAGTCAATACCGACCTCGGCGGACCCGGGCTGCACACCTTCGGCGCTCCCGTCAACGAGTTTGCCGATTCCGTGATGGCGCGCCTGGCCGCCGGCGAGCACGAAGTCGGCTACGGCACGTCGGAGCAAGCCCGACTGGCCTCCCGCGCCGAATTGGACGAGCGGTTTCGGCTCATGAACAACCGCTAGAGTAACTCAAGCGGCTGTCATGCAGAGCGCCGCGAAGCATCTTATCACGTTCGAACAATTCGTTCAGCGGCGATAAGATGCTTCGCGGCGCTCTGCATGACAAGCGCTTTGCGGGCTTTACGCCTCCAATTTCAGGGCCTGGCGGCTGCGCTCACGCACCTCTGCAGTAAGCGCCGGGTCGGCGGCCAAGTGCTTGCCGAAAGATGGTACCAGTTGGCGGAATCGCGCCTGCCATTCGGGGGTCGCGGCCCGGTCGGGAAAGCACTTTTGCACCAAATCCAGCATGATGGCCACGGCGGTGCTGGCGCCCGGCGAAGCCCCAAGCAGCGCCGACATGGAGCCGTCGGCCGAGGTAACCATCTCGGTGCCAAATTCAAGCACGCCGCCCTTCTTTTTGTCCTTTTTGATGACCTGTACGCGCTGTCCGGCCACTTCCAGTTGCCAGTCGTCGGGGTTGGCCTTGGGGTAATATTCGCGCAGGGCGGCGGTGCGCTCTTCGGGCGATTGCAGCACCTGCCCAATGAGGTAGCGGGTAAGACCCAGGTTGCGCGCCCCGGCATAGAGCAGCGGCCGGATGTTGCCCAGCTCAATGGAACGGAACAAATCGGTATAAGAGCCTTTCTTCAAAAACTTGGTGCTGAAGCCCGCGTAGGGCCCAAAGAGTAGCTCCTTGCGGCCGTTTATCTGGCGGGTATCAAGGTGCGGCATCGACATGGGCGGCGAACCCACGGCGGGCTTGCCGTACACTTTGGCTTCATGCCGGGCAATCACGGCGGGGTTTTGGCACTTCAGCCACTGCCCGCTCACGGGGAAGCCGCCGAAGCCGTTGGCCTCCGGAATGTCGGTTTTTTCAAGCAGCGGCAGCGTGCCGCCACCGGCCCCAATAAACACGAAGCGGGCCCGCACAATGCGGCTTTCGTCCGTGGCCAGGTTGCGCACCTTGATGCGCCAGATGCCGTCGTCCTTGCGGCGGAAGTCCTCCACTTCGTGGCCCAGGTTCAAATCAACTCCGGGCAAACTCTTCAGGTAATTGGACAGGCA
Source organism: Hymenobacter plasmatis (assembly GCF_020711255.1). GTDB lineage: Bacteria > Bacteroidota > Bacteroidia > Cytophagales > Hymenobacteraceae > Hymenobacter. Next base: position 32,324 of record NZ_JAJFAW010000035.1, on the reverse strand, counting down.
GCGGGTGAGGGAGCCAAAGTTGACATCGGTGCCGATGGGCATGCGCGTGGCGGCTACCGGCACGGCGGGGTCGCGGCCGTCCATCACCAGCGGAATCCAGGCGGCAATCTGGGCGGGGTCGTCGCTGAATTCCATGCCCTGGAAGAGGGGAGAGCCCAGCAGGGCCGTGTGGCGCCTGCGCAGGTATTCCACGTTGGCCGCGCCCCACACAAAGCTCATGTGCGGAATGGTGCGAATGAAGGAAGTAGGGTCGGGCAATTGACCTTCCTGCACCAGCGTGGCCCAGAACTGCTTGCTGAGCTCAAATTGCTCGGCAATTTTATCGGCCTTGCTGATGTCGATGGAGCCGTCGGGGCGCTCGGGGGTGTAGTTGAGCTCACAAAACGCCGAGTGGCCGGTGCCGGCGTTGTTCCAGGCGTCGGAGCTTTCGGCCGCCACGGCGTCGAGGCGCTCGTAGCCGCCAATGGTTACGTTGGGGTCCAGGGCTTTGAGCAGCACGCCCAGCGTGGCGCTCATGATGCCCGCGCCAATAATGACGACGTCGGTGACGGGTTTGGTGGGGTCTTGGTCCGTTGGAGTCATAAAAATGGTAATAGGAGGGCCGTAGGCAATACGAGCGATAACGGGCAAGGGCTGTTGGTTGACGAAAAAAACCAGCACACTACCTTGCAGCAGCCAACGGCACTTCCCTCCTTGGTAAGCAGGGGAGTTTTCGTTCTTCCTCCCATGCCCGACCTCGATTTGCCGCTGCTGCCCCTGCCCACCCGCGCCGACCCGGCCAACACCGCGGCGCCCCGGCTGCTCATTATTTACACCGGCGGCACGGTGGGCATGGCCGTAAACCGCAGCGGGGAGCTGGTGCCCATGCAGTTTGGGCGCCTCGACCACAAGATGCCTGAGCTGGCCCGCCTGCCGTTTCAGCTGGAGCTGCTAAGCTTGCCCGCGCCCATCGACAGCAGCAACGTAACGCCCGACGACTGGCTGTTTCTGGCTCAACTCATCGGCCGGCACTACGCCGATTTCGATGGCTTTGTGGTGCTGCACGGCACCGATACCATGGCGTATTCGGCCGCGGCGTTGAGCTACGTGCTCGAGCACCTGGGCAAGCCGGTAGTATTCACCGGGGCGCAGGTGCCGGTGGGGGCCAACCGCTCCGATGCCCAGCGCAACCTCGTGACGGCGCTGGAAATTGCGGCGGCCCGCCACCCCCGCGCCCACACCGTGCGCGTGCCGGAGGTGTGCGTGTTTTTCAACGATGTGCTCATTCGCGGCACCCGCGCCAAAAAAGTGGAAAGCCAGCAGTTTGCCGCTTTCAAAAGCGAAAATTACCCGCCGCTAGCCCGGGCCGGCATCAGCCTGGAGTTCGACGACAATAGCATCCGCCTGCTGCCCGGCGCCCGCCTTAAAGTGCACACCAACCTGGAAACCGGCGTTGCCGTCCTGCGCTTGTTTCCGGGCATCACCGAAGCCGTGGTAAGCGCTATTCTGGGCATCCCGGGCCTGCGGGGCTGCGTGCTCGAAACCTATGGCTCGGGCAACGCGCCTACGGCGCCGTGGTTTTTGAAATGCCTGGCCGATGCCCGCGCCCGCGGCGTGTGGTTGCTCAATGTGAGCCAGTGCGAAGAGGGCCGCGTGGTGCAGGGCAAGTACGAAACCAGTGCGCACTTCACCGAGCTGGGCATCGTGGGTGGCGACGACATCACCACCGAAGCCGCTGTCACGAAGCTGATGTTTGTGCTGGGCCTCGGGCTGGGGGAGGAGCGCACCCGGGAGCTGCTGGGCCAGGACCTGCGCGGCGAAATCACGCCCTGATTTTTAGGTGTCAGTTGTTGGTTGTCAGTTGTCAGGCCAGGTTAGGCGCACAAAACTGGCAGCTAACAACCAACAACTGCCAACTGCGCTCTATCTTTGCCCCATCAACCAACATCCTTGAGGGGTGTCCGAGTGGTCGAAGGAGCACGCCTGGAAAGTGTGTATGGCTCAAAAGGTCATCGTGGGTTCGAATCCCATCCCCTCAACAAAAAGCCCGTTTCCTGTAAGGAGACGGGCTTTTTTATTGTGCTAATTAGGTAGCTCTCGTAAGTTGAGCTGCTTTAATAACAGCTCCCGAGTTCTTAGCCTGTTACCGGTCCTGCCGTCAGCACTTCAGGTGCTTACCACTAAGTCTATAGCTTCAGAAGCTCATTGCTAGGCAAGGCACGGGGCGAGCGCGCCAAGCGCTGGTTCACCGACGATGAAACCCGCCAGAGAAGGGCCACGACTCCGTTCACTCGCAAGTCGCCCAATGTGGAGGTTACCGCGGAGCTCGGGCCAAGGTGCAAGCGCCCAAAACCCATTACCTTGCCCGCATATAAGCTCCAACCTGCGCCCTTCCTTATGGCCTCTTCCCCAACCTTGGCCACCGCTTCCGGTGCCATCGAAAAAGACAACAAGCGCATCACCACCGGCTGGACGTTCTACGACTGGGCCAACTCGGTGTATCCGCTGGTGATTACCAGCTCAATTTTTCCGATTTACTGGTCCAGCGTCATCAAGCAGATAACGCACACCGACAGCGGCCAGAGCCCCGTGAGCTTCCTGGGCATGCAGGTGCCGGGCTCCTCGCTGCTGAACTACGCCATTTCGGCCTCGTTCCTGCTCATTGCTATTGTCAGCCCGTTCCTCACGTCGCTGGCCGATTTTTCGGGGCGCAAGAAGCTGTTCCTGCAAATCTTTTGCTACATCGGAGCGCTCTCGTGCGCGGGGCTGTTCTTCTTCTCGCCGGCCACGCTCACCATGTCCACGTTCATTTTCGTGGCAGCTACGGTTGGCTTTTCGGGCAGCATCGTGTTCTACAATTCCTACCTGCCCGAAATCAGCTCAGAAGAAAAGTTTGATTCGCTCTCGGCCAAGGGCTTTTCGATGGGCTATATCGGCTCGGTTATCCTCCTGATTACCTGCTTGGTAATTAATCAGTTTCACGATAAAATTGGTATTGGAGCCGAGCGGGCCGCGCAGCTCTCGTTCCTGCTAACTGGCCTGTGGTGGGCCGGCTTCGCCCAGATTCCCTTTGCCACGCTGCCGCCCGACCGCGGCCGCCCGGCCGATGCGCCCGAAGCCAAGGGCGGCTGGCTGCTCAACGGTTTTCATGAGCTGGGCAAAGTATGGGACCAGCTCAAGCAGCTGCCTAACGTGAAGAAGTTTCTGCTCGCCTACTTCACCTACAACATGGGCGTGCAAACGGTGATGTACGTGGCCACCCTCTTCGGTACCGATGAATTGCACCTCGAATCGGGCGCGCTGATTCTCACCATTCTGCTACTGCAGGTGGTGGCCATCGCGGGCGCTTACCTGTTTGCCAAGCTCTCCGAGCGTATCGGCAACACGCGGGCGCTGAGCTGGTCGGTGTTCATCTGGATGCTGATATGTATTGCCGGCTACTTCGTGCAGGCCGGCTGGAGCTTCTACGCGCTGGCTTCCATCATCGGCCTCACTATGGGCGCTATCCAGAGCCTGAGCCGTTCGACTTATTCGAAGATTATTCCCGAAAACACGCCCAACTCGGCCGCCTTCTTCAGCTTCTTCGACGTGACCGAGAAGCTGAGCATCGTCATCGGCACGGCCACGTTCGGCATCATCAACCAGGTTACCGGCTCGATGCGCAACAGCCTGCTGGCCCTGATTGTGTTCTTCATTCTGGGCCTGTACTTCCTGCTCCAGCTGCGCGGCAAAAAGCTGCGCGAAGACTCACTGGGCCCCATTGCGTTGCCCGGCCCACCGCCCGCCTCGGCTGCCGCCGAAATGGGCGCGCCCATGTCCCGGTAGCCGTTGGTTTTTTGCGTAATTCGCAGCGTTTAGTCCATCCTTTTAGCACCTCATGCACACCTCTTCCATCCAACAAAACATCCTTGCCGAGCTCGACCATGAACTGGCCCAAACCCGCAAAACAATCGAACGGGTCCCCTTCGACCAAGCCGACTACAAGCCCCACCCCAAGAGCATGTCGCTGTGGCAGCTAGCCACCCACGTTGTGAACCTATTGGCTTTCAATACTCTGTTTGTACAAGTGGATTCGCGCGACTTTCTCGACCCCAATGCTCCCAAGCCCGGCCCCACGCCCACTAGCCACGAGGCGCTGCTTGCCCGCTTTGACGAGTACAGCGCCACCCTACGCCAGGCGCTGCACGAGAGCGACGACGAAAAACTGACCCATAATTTCAAGCTGCACCGCGGCGAGCACACCATCATGGAGATGCCCAAGGCCGCGGCAGTGCGCATCATGGGGCTCAACCATAGCATTCACCACCGCGGCCAGCTCACGGTATACCTGCGGTTGCTGGATATTCCGGTGCCCGGCCTCTACGGTCCCAGCGCCGACGAGAAGTAGAACGGCTCCTCGCCTGTCACTGCGAGCGGAGCGCGGCAATCTGTTCTGGTCTCAGCAACTACCTTAGTAATGTGAAAAGCCCCGGCTCTGCTACGAGTCGGGGCTTTTACTGTAAAAGGCTTTGTCACTTCTCAGGATTGGTCGCAGTGAGAGGAAGGATTGCCGCGCTGCGCTCGCAATGACAGACGGGCCTACTTGCGCTCAAATACTGATTGCCCGCCTATCCAGGTTTGCAGCACCGTGGCGCCACGCAGCTTCTCGTTGGGCGCGGTTAGCAAGTCGGTATCCAACACCACGAAATCAGCCAGCATGCCGGGCTTGATTTGGCCTTTGCGCTTCTCTTCGAAGGCGGCGTGGGCGGCCCAGGTAGTCATGCCGCGCAGGGCATCGGGGCGGGAAATGGCGTTTTCCATCTGGAAGCCGCCTTTGGGGTAGTTCTTGGCATCCTGCCGGGCCACGGCCGAGTGGAAGCCATAAAGCGGGTTGATGTCTTCCACGGGAAAGTCGGAACCCAGCGCCAGCTGGCCGTATTGCTTAAGCAGCTCAGCGTAGGCGTAGGCCGTTTTCACGCGCTGCGGGCCCAGGCGCTCGCCAGCCCAATACATGTCGGAAGTGGCGTGGGTGGGCTGCACCGAGGGCACGATGCCATATTGCCCGAACTTGGGCATGTCGGCCGGCGTGATGACCTGGGCGTGCTCGATGCGCCAGCGGCGGTCTTTCTGGCCGTGCAGCGCCTCACCGTAAATGTTGAGGATAACCCGGTTGGCGGAGTCGCCGATGGCGTGGGTGTTCATCTGGAATTTCGACGCGGCCAGCTCCTTGGCCAGGGCGCGGTATTCTTTCACGGTTGAAAGCAAAAAGCCGGTTTCCTTGGGCCGGTCGGCGTAGGGCTCCACCAGGCAGGCCCCGCGGGAGCCCAGCGCCCCATCGGCGTACACTTTGAAGGAATTCACCGTGAGCTGGTCAGTGAGGATTGGGCCGTTTTTCAGGTAATAAGCCCGGTTGGCTGGGGTAGGTGCCAGCATGGCGTAGAGCCGTAGCTTGAGCTGGCCCTGCTGCTGCAACGCGGCCATCTGGTCGATGTTGGCCTTGTCGAGGCCGGCATCGGCGAGGCTGGTGAGGCCCACGGCCAGGCAGTTTTGCTGGCCTTGTAGCAGCAACTGGTTGGCTTCGGCCGTGGAGGGGTCCGGGATGTCTTTGCCCACCAGGCGGGTGGCATTGTCGACGAGCAGGCCGGTAAGGCGACCCTGGGCGTCGCGCGTGATGGTACCCCCGCTAATGGGCGTAGCGGCCGTAATGCCGGCTAGGTCCAGGGCCTTTTGGTTGACAAGGGCGGCGTGGCCATCGACCCGGATTATGGCCACCGGAACGTCAGGGAACAACCGGTCCAGGGCGTCTTTGGTGGGGAACTGCTTGTTTGGCCAGTCGTTCTGGTCCCAGCCGCGGCCCAGTAGCCAAGCTGCCTGCGGAAACTTCTGGCGATGCGCCTGCAGCTTCTGCAGCACATCTTCCCAGGAAGTGGTGCCCACTAGGTTGGCCGAACTCAAGCCCAGCGAATAGCGGTAGAAGTGGCAGTGCGCATCGTAAAAACCGGGGTAGATAAACTGACCTTTGGCGTCTACTTCCTTTGTGGCGGCGTACCGGCCCTTGAGGTCATCGGAACTGCCCACGGCCACAAACTTGCCGTCTTTCACCGCAAAAGCCTGGGCTTTGGAAAAGGTCGAATCAACGGTGTAAACCGTGGCGTTGGTAACAAGCAAATCCACGGGCTCGCGCTTGGCCTGGCAGCCGGCCAGGGCGCCCAGCGCCAGCACCGAAATGCCCGCTTTCTGCCGCAACAGATTGGTAAAGGTTCTCATGGGAAACCGAGTGTTTTGGAAATAAAAAGAACGTCATGCTGAGCGGAGCCGAAGCATCTCGCGTGCAATAGTAATTCAATCGTTCAATCGAAGGCATTACTACCCCACGCGAGATGCTTCGGCTCCGCTCAGCATGACGGTTGGATGACACGCGACGGGCGTTTATCGCCTTACTCGAAGCGCATGTGCTTCACCGACTCCCCCGAAAACTGCAGCTCCTGCAGCGACTCGATGCCGATTTGCAGGTGGCGCTTCACGTAATCGGTGGTCACTTTCGAGTCCGATTCCGAGGTTTTCACGCCCTCCGGGGTCATGGGGTTGTCGCTCACCAGCAGCAGGGCGCCGTGGGGAATGTCGTTCATGAAGCCGACCACAAAAATGGTGGCGGTTTCCATGTCGACGGCCATGGCGCGCACCCGGCGCAGGTAGTCCTTAAACTCGGTGTCGTGCTCCCACACGCGGCGGTTGGTGGTGTACACGGTGCCGGTGAAGTAATCAAGCTCGTGCTTTTTAATCATCGACGACACGGCGCGCTGCAGGCGGAAGGAGGGCAGCGCCGGAATTTCCTTGGGCAGGTAGTCGTCCGAAGTACCGTCGCCGCGAATGGCCGCGATGGGCAGCACCAGGTCGCCAAGCTTGGTTTTTTTCAGCCCACCGCACTTGCCCAGAAACAGCGCCGCCTTGGGCTTGATGGCCGAGAGCAGGTCCATCACCGTGGCAGCCATGGGCGAGCCCATGCCGAAGTTGATGATGGTGATGCCGTTGGCCGTGGCCGTTTGCATGGGCTTGTCGAGGCCCCGCACTTCACATTCGAACTGCTCGGCAAACATGTACACGTAGTTGCTGAAGTTGGTGAGCAGGATGTACTGCCCAAACTCATTCAGCGGCACGCCGGTGTAGCGCGGCAGCCAGTTGTTAACAATTTCTTCTTTGGTCTTCATAAGGAGTGACGGGGTGGTTGAGCGACTGAGTGAGGGGTGGAAGAAAGGACGCAAAACCCGAAGTCACTCAGTCGCTCAGCTACTCAGTCACTCGATTTGGCCCCGTACCTTTGGAGGTGATGCAAGCTCTGGACCTGCCGCCTTTCGACGCCAAACTTACGCAATCGGCCACGAACCAACCACTCATCTGGGACGGACTGCGGCGCAAGCACGTCGTGCTCACGCCCGAGGAATGGGTGCGCCAGCACGTCGTGCATTACCTCACCGGCCACCTGGGCTACCCGCGTGGCCTGCTGGCCCTGGAGCGCGGCCTGCGCTACAACCAGCGCCAGAAGCGCACCGACCTGCTGGCGCTGGATGCCGCCGGCCAGCCCCTGCTGCTGGTGGAGTGCAAAGCGCCAGCCGTGCCCATCACGGCCGCCGTGGCTCACCAAGCCACCACCTACAACCAAACCATTGGCGCCCCGCTGCTGCTGCTCACAAACGGCCTGGTGCACTACTGCTGGCGCGTGAACTTTGAAAAGCGCACCAACGAGCGGCTGGAGGAAATTCCGCCGTTTGCCGTGGCGGTGCAGCTGTAGTTCACGAACTTTAGCTCAAGTACTGTTTTCTGTGCTTTGATTTCGTGAAGTGGTTCTTGAATTTGTGCTGGACCGGCGAGCAGATTAATAGAATAGCAACAGCGAACCCCAACGGGACTCGGTTTATAAAAACGACGGTTCAATGAACGAAAGGGCCACGTAGTACTTTGGTAGCCCCGTTTTCAGGGCAGCCCCCAAACACGAAGCCATGACTACCGATACCTTCATTGACGTTCTGAAAGAAGTCGTTCGTAACACCTCAATTAACAGCATTGAAACGTTGCTGCACCATGTCCCCGGTCGTTCACCAGACAAGTCTCTTGTGGCCCTGTCGGCATGGCACAATGCCTTAGCCGACTCAGACAAGCAGATGGTTGCCCAAGTCATCGAACAAGCGGTCGACGAAGCCTTGTTTGGCTTCTTGTGCGTGCTCGATGGCGTTCGAGTTGTAGAGAGAAATAGTGGCGACTTTGAGTTGCGCTATAGCCAGAAGGGAGAAACGGTGGTGCTTTCTCCAAACGAAGAAACGGGATACTTGCACGACTTATATAATGCGGATTAAATAACCCTTGTGTGCTATTTAAACGGTCGAAAAGTTGAGCTGAAATATGAGACGAGTGTTTCGATAAAATCCATTGGGTGAACAACAAAACGCCGACCGTGAATGACACAGTCGGCGTTTTGTTTATGAGAGCAGCAGTTATTCCTGTATCAGACAGCTGTTAGCATGGTATGCTCCAAAGCGTAGTCATCCTTTCAGTTGAAATTAAATGCGAAGGCTTCGGAACCGCTTCTTAAGTAGTTGCCAAGCTTCGTTAATTCCAGCCGCCACCCAAAGCCCGATACACATTGACTGTGGCATTGAGCTGTTGCATCTTGGTTTCGATAAGGTCAAACTTCGATTCCAGGGCGTCGCGCTGCGTGAACAGCACTTCGGTATAATCGGCACGAGCGGAGCGGAAGAGGCTGTTGGAAATCTCGACCGATTGATTCAACGCGGCTACTTCCTTGGCTTTCGCATCGTAGCTTTTTGCCAGGTTGCCGATGCTGGCGAGCTGATTGGAAACCTCGACGTAAGCGTTTAATACGGTCTTTTCGTACTTGTACACCGCCTGGGTTTGCTGGGCATTGGCATTGTAGTAGAAGGCCTTGATGCCATTGCGGTTGAACAACGGCGCCACCAAATCGCCGCCCAGCGAATACAACATGGATTCCGGGGTGGAGACCAGCAGGGCCGGGTTGAAAGCGGCCAGCCCAAGGCCACCAGTGAGGCGTAGCGACGGATAAAAGTTGGTACGGGCCACTTGCACGTCCAGCTTAGCCGCTACCAACAGCTGTTCGGCCTGCCGGATATCGGGGCGGTTGGTCAGCAATTGGGTGGGCATGCCGGCCGTGATTACGCTCGGCACCAAATCGTTGAACGACTCGTCGTTGCGGGCCACCGGCTGCGGGTACCGGCCCGCCAGGTAGTTGAGCTTGTTTTCGGTCTCGACGATGCTTTGCTGCAGCTTGTACTGCAGGCTTTTGGTGTGCTGCACCTGGGCCTCAAAGCGTTTTACGGCCAGCTCGGTGGCGCGCGCCGATTCCTTCTGGAGCTTCACCAGTTCCAGCGCGTTGCTCTGAATGCCGATGTTCTGCTTCACAATGGCCAGTTGATTATCAAGTGCCAGCAGTTCGAAATACGAATTGGCAATCTCAGCAATCAGGTTCGTCACCATGAAGTTTTTGCCCTCCACCGAGGCCAGGTACCGCATGGCCGCGGCCTTCTTCGCATTGCGCAGCTTGTGCCAGATATCCACCTCCCAGGTGGCAAAAGCGCCCAGCTGAAAGTTGGTGAGCGGGTCGGGCGTGCGGCGGTTTTCCTTGATGTCGACCTGCTCCTCGGTAGCGCCTTGCAGCGTGTAGCGGCCCACTTTCTCCACATCGGCCCGGCCCCCTATGCTCACAAAGGGCAGGTACTCGCCGCTGCGGGCGCGCACTTCGTTGCGGGCAATTTCGATTTCCTGCAGCGTGATGTTCAGCTCCTGGTTGTTTTGCAGGGCCGTCTCAATCAGGCTTTTCAGGTTGGGGTCGGTGAAAAACTGCTTCCACTGCACCCGGGCCATGTTGGCGCTGTCCGGGCTGGCGGCGGTAGCGGTAGAATAACTGGCCGGCGTGTTGCGGCTCTCGTTTTTCACCACCAGCTCCGGCGTTTTGCAAGCGCCGACGGCTAATGCTAGGCCGGCAGCACTCAGGCATTGATAAATGCGTTTCTTAAGCATAAGGCTCTGTTTCTTCGATTAGTACGCGAGGCTCAACACCTTCGAAAATCGGGGATTCGTTTTCGTCCCGAATCAGCTTGCTTTCTCCGGCCAACGTGCCGAAGAAGTAGTACAAGCCGGGAATAATAATTACCCCGAACACGGTGCCGAACAGCATGCCGCCGAGGGCCGAGCTACCGATGGTGCGGTTGCCGATAGCGCCCGCGCCAGTAGCCATCACCAGCGGAATCAGGCCGGCGATGAAGGCGAACGACGTCATCAAAATGGGGCGAAAACGTACTCTGGCGCCTTCAATGGCCGCGTCGCGGACGGACATGCCTTCTTCGTGCTTCAGGGCCGCGAATTCGACAATCAGTACCGCGTTTTTACCCAGCAGACCGACCAGCATTACGAGGCCTACCTGCGCATAAATGTCGTTGGCCAGGCCCGTCAGCTTGATGAACAGGAACGACCCGAACACGCCCGCCACCAACGAGAAAATAACGGCTAGTGGCAGCAGGAAGCTTTCGTACTGGGCGGCGAGCACCAGGTACACGAACACCAGCACCACCAGGAAAATCACGGTCGATTCGTTGCCACGGCCCACTTCGTCTTTCGACAGGCCGCCCCAGTCGATGTCGTAGCCGTGGGGCAGCTCCTTGGCCACTTCCTGCACCGCTTTGATGGCCTCGCCCGAGCTAAAGCCCTCGGCCGCGCCACCCCGGATGGAGGCGGTGGTGTACATGTTGTAGCGGTTGATTTCGTTGGCGCCCTGCGACTTCACGATTTTCATGAAGGCCGAGAACGGGACCATTTCGCCCTTGTCGTTCTTCGCCCACATGTTCAGGATGTCCTGCGGCAGCTTCCGGTATTCGGGCGAAGCCTGCACATACACTTTGAAGAAGCGCTGGTATTTGATGAAGCCCAGTTCGTAGGTCGAGCCCACCATGACGCTCAGCGTATTCATGGCATTGCCGATGCTCACGCCTTTCTGCATGGCCAGCTCGTTGTCAATCTTGAGCTCGTACTGCGGATAATCAGCCGAGAAGAAGGTGAACAGGCCGGCCAGCTCCTTGCGTTTCTTCAGCTTGGCCATGAATTCCTCGTTCACCTTTTCCAGCGACTTGTAGTCGCCGGAGTTGGTTTTGTCGAGCAACTGCAGCTGGAAGCCACCCGCCGCACCGTAGCCCGGCACTGCCGGCGGCTCGAAGAATTCGATGGTCGCGCCGGGAATCTGCTTCGCTTTTTTCTCCAGGTTGCCGATGATGTCGGCAATAGATTCCTTGCGTTCCGACCACGGCTTCAGGTCGAGCAGCAAGGTGCCGGCGTTCGAGCCGCGGCCTTCGGTAAGTACTTCGTAGCCGGCCAGTGAAGAGATGTTGGCAACGCCGGGGATGTCTTTGGCCAGCTCGCGCAGCCGCTGCGATACGGCATTGGTCTGCTCTAGCGTGGTGCCGGGCGGCGTCTGCACAATGGCGTAAATCAGGCCCTGGTCTTCGCTCGGAATAAAGCCGGCCGGCAGCTTGGCCGTGATGGCCCAGATGCCCAGCCCGAAGGCAATCAGCATGGCGAAGGTGATGATGCGGTTGGCCACAATCTTCTCCAGCAGGCCGGTGTAGGCGTTGGTCAGCTTCTCAAAACCACGGTTGAACCAGTCGAAGAAGCGCTGAATGGGCGTTTTCTTCTTGGGCTGGCCGTGGTGGTTTTTCAGAATCATGGCGCAGAGCACCGGCGTCAGCGTGAGGGCCACGAGGCCCGAAATCACAATAGCGGTAGCCATCGTAATCGAGAACTGGCGGTAGAAAATGCCCACTGGGCCGCTCATGAACGATACCGGGATAAACACCGCCGTCATCATCACCGTGATGGCGATAATGGCGCCGCTGATTTCGCCCACGACCTTGCGCACCGCGTTGTAGGGGGAGAGGTGCTCTTCCTCCATCTTGGCGTGCACCGCTTCGATTACCACAATGGCGTTGTCGACCACAATACCAATGGAGAGTACCAGCGCAAACAGCGTAATCATGTTGATGGTGAGGCCGAAGGCCTGCATTGCCATGAACGAGCCCACCAGCGACACCGGCACGGCCAGCGCCGGAATCAGCGTCGAGCGCCAGTCGCCGAGGAACAGGAAGACCACCAATGCCACCAGAATAAAAGCGTCGCGCAGGGTGTGGATTACATTCTCAATCGAGGCGTCGAGGAAGTTCGATACGTCGTAGGTGATTTTGTAGTCCATGCCGGGCGGGAAGGTCTTCTTCAGCTCGTCCAGCTTCACTTTCACCTCTTTAATTACGTCCGAGGCGTTTGAGCCGTAGGTTTGTTTCAGCACGATGGCCGCCGACGGGTACTGGTTCAGGTTGGAGTAGATGTCGTAGAATTCCGAGCCCAGCTCCACATTAGCTACGTCTTTCAAATGCAGGCTTTCCCCGTTGGGGTTAGCCTTGAGAATGACGTTCTTATACTGCTCCACATCGTTGAAGCGGCCCTGATAGCTCAACACGTATTCCAGCGACTGCGCCTGCCCGCCATCGGAGCGGCCGATACGGCCCGGCGAGCCGATTACGCTCTGCTCGCCCAGCGCCTTCATCACGTCATCCACCGAGATGTTGTAGGCGCGCATCCGGTCGGGCTTCAGCCACACGCGCATGGCGTACTGCCGGCTACCGAGAATGCTGGCCCGGCCAATGCCGCCCAGGCGCTGCAGCTCAGGTATCATGTTCACGCCGGCGTAGTTGAACAGGTACTTCATGTCCGTGTTCTTGTCTTTCGAGTACAAGTTCACGTACATCAGCATGTTGGGCACCACGCGGTTTACCACCACGCCTTCGCGCTGCACCAGCTCCGGCAGGCGGTTGAGCACCTGCGCAATGCGGGTGTTCACGTTCACCACGGCCTGGTCGGGGTCGGTACCCAGGTTAAAGACAATCTGGATGTTGGCCTCGCCGGCGCTCACGGCGTCGGAGGTCATGTATTTCATGCCCGGCACGCCGTTCACGGCCTGTTCCAGCGGAATCAGCACCGATTCGGTCAGCACCTTGGCACTCGCGCCCGGGTAGGCCGCGCTCACCATCACGAGGGGCGGCGAAATCTCCGGGAACTGCGACGTAGGCAGCTTCATGATGGCCAGCCCGCCCATGAGCAGGATGACAATCGAAATAACAATGGCAAATACTGGCCTACGAATGAATTTACTAAACATATTCTGGCTGGTTATTTATTAGGAAAGGGCGTCATGCAGAGGGCAGCCAAGCATCTCGCTTGCCACCACGAATCCTTTATATCGATTGGATTACTGCCCCGCGCAAGCTGTTTCGCTGCTCTCTGCATGACCGCCGCTTGGGTCCGTCAGCTTATTCGCTGTATGCTTTCAGGTGCGAAATGACTGTCATCGGCGCCTTATAATCGTAGCTAATCTTGTCGCCATCCTTCACCTTACGCAGGCCTTCCAGCAAAATCCGGTCGTTGGCCGTGATGCCGGAAGTAATGATGTACAGGTCGGGCATTTCGGAGGCGATGCCCACTTCCCGTTGGTGCACCACGTTGTCTTTCCCAACCACGAAGACGTACTTCTTTTCCAGGATTTCGAACGTGGCTTTCTGCGGGATAATGAGGGCGTTTTTCAGCGGCACGGTCATGAGCACGCTGCCGGTTTCGCCGTTGCGCAGCAGCGCGTCGGGGTTGGGGAAGGTGGCGCGGAAGGCGATGTTGCCGGTTTCATTATTGAAATCAGCCTCAATGGTTTGTACCACGCCAGTCTTGTCAAATTCCTCGTTGTTGGCCATCCGCAGCTTCACCTGCGTGGCTTTGTCGCTGGCTTTGGCGTGCTGCTTATAAGCCAGGTACTCGGCTTCCGGCACGTTGTAGTACACCCACATTTTGCTGTTGTCGGAGAGCGTCGTCAGCAGGTCGCCCTCATCCACCAAGCTGCCCAGGCGGCCCTGGAAGTGGTCCATGATGCCGCTGAACGGGGCCTTCACCGTTGTGAACTGCAGGTGCGTCTGGGCCAATGACACGTCGGCATTGGCCTTGTCGTACTTGGCCTGGGCCAGCGCCAGCTCGCTACCGGATACGATGTTCTTGTCAGCCAGCTTCTTGGTGTTCTGGTATTCGAGGCCCACGTAGTTGGCTTCGGCCTGCGATTTTTTCAGCTCGGCTTGGTATATCGTGGGCTTAATCTGAAACATGGTTTGGCCCTGCGATACGTGCTGGCCTTCGTCGACAAAAATCTTCTCCAGGTATCCTTTCTCCAAGGCCCGCAGCTCAATGCGCTGGAAGGAGTGGATCTGGGCCACGTACTCTTTGGTGATGGTCGTGTCCTTCTGTAGGGGACTGGTCGCGACCAGCTTAATCTGCTCTTCTACTTCCTTTTTTTCTTCCTTGCAGCCGGTGGTATAGAACAAAACACCGCAGCTCAGCAGCATGAACACTCTTTTCATAAGAACCTTAGGTAATAAGACAGGCATTTGGTTGGGCATAGAATATTTTATTCCGGGCAAGAGGCTTGCCCGGTGACTGCCTGACCCGTGATGTGTGGAGGGGCTTGGGCCAATTGGCTAATCAGGCAGGCGGGCTGTCGATTGGGCTGGTGGCTGACCGAAGGGTATCGGTGCCGCGCTATGCCATTCATCGACTTTCCAGGGCTGCCTAACTCGGATTCGTACATGCGTGGAAGTGGGCTTGGCTCAAGTAGCAGCAAGCCAGAAGTTGCCGGCAAAAGCGCCGGTGCCAATCCAAGCCGGGAAAGCAAATCGAGGGGTGGGAGTGCCGATGCTGCGCCGCTTATGTCGTGGGTTGACGGCACAAACCAAGTCCACGTGGCATGAAGCGGATATGAAGCAATGTTTAAATGCATTCAATTTTTTCCTGCATCTACAGCTTTCAGAGAGGGTTTTTGCCTTGGATAGTGCTCGCCTTCAGCAGGCTATGTAGGCCTTGGCATACATGCTGGGCCGACGAGCTTTTTTAAAAGGCGGTGCGTCGGCGTGCCTACCCGAAACGTTCGAGCCTGCGTCACCTGACTGTTGTGCTTCTCTATTAGCTTGAAAAGCACAAAGGTGCGGGGGCCGTATTAACGTGGGGTTGGAATGAGATTAGAAGTTTCTAATCTGGGCAATTCACTTGCTTATCCTTCACAGCCAGAGCTTAAACTCCGTGCCCTCCCCGACTACCGATTTGGCGGTAATGCCGCCGCCGTGGAGCTCGGCCACGCGTTGCACCAGGCTGAGCCCCACGCCGTTGCCGCTGAAGCGGGCGCGCACGGCCTCGGCCCGGTACATCGGCTCGAAGATGTGCGGCAACGCATCGGGGCCGATGCCGACGCCGGTGTCGCGTACGGTATAGGTGCAGCCGCCTGGGCTGGCCGCCAGGCTCACCAGCACCGGTGAGCCGGGGGGCGAGTACTTGCAGGCATTGTCGAGCAGGTTGATGAGGGCCAGGGTGAGCAGCTCGGCGTGGGCCCGGGCCTGGCAGTCCTCCACGGCCTCGGGCAGGTGCAGCTCGATGGTGGTGGCGGGGTAGCGGCGCTGCACGGCCTGCACGGCATCGAGCAGGGGCTCGGTGAGGAGCACGGGCTCCAGCAGCAGGTCATGAGCGGGTTTCTCCTGGCTCAATTCGGCCAGCAGCAACAGGTCATTGGTGAGCGATATGAGGCGGCGCACCTCCTCGGTGGCCGAGGTGAGGGTGGCCCGCAGTTCCTGGGGCCGTTCGTCGTAGGCCCGGGAGATGTCGAGTGTGCCCAACAGGTTGGCCAGGGGCGTGCGCAGCTCGTGCGAAGCATGCCACACAAAATTGCGGTTTTGGGCCACCGTATCGGCCAGACGGGCGAGCAGGGCATTAAATTGAGCTGAGAGACGGGCCAGCTCGTCGCGCCCGTTGCCGGTGGAAAGCCGCTGGTCGAGGGTGCGGGAGGAGAGGGCCTGAATCTCCCGGCTTAGGCGCTGCACCGGCCTAAGTGCGTGGCCCGCAAAAAGGTTAGCCAACGCGACAACCAGCGCCAATCCCAGTATATTGGTAATGAACAAGTTGTTGCGGAGGCGTAGGAGTGCCTCCTGGCCAAACTTGTCTTCAGCCGTTACCACCACCACAAACCGTTCCCTGCCATCCTGGTAAAAGAGCGCAACGCCCTGCGCCCGCTCCTGGCTCAGATGCACCCGGCCGGCGGCGCGCGCCCGCTGCAGAAAGCGGGGGGTGATTAGTAGTTCGGGGTTGGGGCGGCTGGCATACACCAGCTTATTGCCTTCGTTGTAGATGGCCTCGTACTGGTTCTGCTGGGTTAGCAGCAGGATGGCATCGGTCGGTTCCAGGCGTTCGTGCTTACGCACATACACCTTGGCCGTGGCCTCGGCCTTGCGAAGCAGCAGCCCCTCGAACAGGTTCCGCTGGCTGTTGCGCTCAAAAAAGTACACCCCACACGACACCGCCGCAACCAGGGCCAGCATCAGGCCGGCGAAGAAAAGCGTTAAGCGGGTGCGGATTGACACTTTATTTAATAACTAGTGGCGAGTCGCTAATGACAAAGGGAAGAGACGAATTGGTGATTTTTGGTGGCGGGTTTCACAAGGTTGGCATTGGCGGTTTTTATTGAGCACGTCAGGAACCTAAGAAGCTCGGTAGCGTCCAGTTAAGGGCTGTGGAATTGGTAAGAGGATAAACTCGGTGCTTTCCAGCAAATCGAGCCTAGACAGCGTCACATTTGTCTCATTCCCCGTCAGTGCCAATTTGTGGATGAAGTCCGCTTTAATTATTACCCTTCAGTCTCTTAGCACATAGCCCATGCCTACTACCGTGTGGATGAGCTTAGGCGAAAAGTCTTTGTCAATCTTACGACGCAGGTAGGTGATGTACACATCGATAATGTTAGTGTTGGTGTCGAACTTCAAATCCCAGACTTTTTCCGCGATGTCGACCCTCGATACTACTTGGCCGTGGTTTAGCAGCAGGTATTCGAGCAGCGCATACTCCCGGGCGGTGAGGGCAATGGGGCGGCCGGCGCGCTCCACGCGCTTGGTGGTGAGGTGCAGGGTGAGGTCGGCTACGCAGAGGGTGCGGCCAGGGCCCGCGTCGTGGTAGCGGCGGTAGAGGGCGCGCACCCGCAGTATCAATTCCTGAAATTCGAAGGGTTTCACCAAGTAGTCATCGGCGCCCGCGTCGTACCCCTCCGTTTTATGGGCAATGCCACCCAACGCCGTGAGCAGCAGGATGGCTACCTGGGGCCGTTCGGCCCGCAGGCGGCGGCACACCTCGAAGCCGTTGAGTTGGGGCAGGCTGACATCCAGGATGACCAAATCGTACTCTCCGCGCAGGGCCATGCTCAGGCCCAACTGGCCATCGAAGGCGGCATCTACCCAGTAGCCTTCGCCCTCCAGGCCTTTGCGAACGAAATAGCTGAGTTTGGCTTCGTCTTCTACCAGTAAGATTCTCATAAAATAGCAGCTTGCGCGAAGGAGCGCAAAGGTAGCTGCGTGGCGATTCCATACGACGACTTCCATTACCCCAGCCCCAGGCGTTTGCGCTGCCCGCTACTAAGTTGTCAGGCAATTGCTGTCAGTTGCTCGTTATCCGTTGTCAGTATGGGTTTAAGCCATTGCCTGACAACCCATTTGCTTTTGAACGGCTACTTAGCAAGCGGAAAATGAACAGTGCACAAAAAACGAATTATGGCTGAAATTGAGCTGAAATCAGTTTGATAAAGTTTGTTGGGCTTTATGATAGTGCAGGTGGCTTGAGCAGCACTTCTTCAGTGCCCGCTTGCCGTTCGGAAACTTGGCTCGGTCCTGCTCCATAAGCGTGGTGCCGTTATTCCAAATCGTATTCCGTTTTCAGGTCATGAAGGAGCGTAGTGGAATTTGCCTCCAGCGCGCTCAAGAAGAAAATCGAAGCGCCAATCAACTCTTGACTCCTGCCAGCGCGTAGGTTTAGCAAGTTTAGACTCTGGGCATCCTGCTTCACCGGGGCAAAACGGTGGTTAGGGCGCTGCAGCACCGCAAAATAGCTAAACGCCTTTGGCGCATAGAGGCTGTTAAAATCACGGGCGTTAAACAACTGCGATTCTGTAATATACAATTCGTCAGATGGTGCTAATCCACCTTGTTCCATACCCTCATACCTTTTGTACAGATTATAATAATCAGATAATCTCTTATACAGACCGGCATTTTTGAAATAGCGAAAATTGCCCGATTGGAGTAGCTGCGTATAAGTTACATCCTGAGCAGTAAACACATCTGCTAGGTTCATGACGCGCGCATAGTAATAAATTCGCTCGTTGTTCTCCGCGATAGTGTTTGCATCTAATATCCTTTGCAGGCTATCAATTTTCTGGCCCGCCCAAATCTTCTCCCGAAGTGTTCGGCGGATGGTCAGGGTATCAACGCGCAAGTCATCATAAAGCGACCGGGCGTATTCTCGTTCGCGCTGACCTTCCACATAATGCTCCCGGATGTTCTCGGCCATGAAGCTCAGCGTAACCGCAAGGAATATCATGAAGAATTCCAGCAGATACTCTTTCCACTTCTTTTTATGATGCGCGGCCGCGTGGTGGTGGACTTCCATAGTTGCACTGGCCGAGGGGAGCATTGGCCCGGTAGATTCGGGAATCGCATGGCTTGCCGTTGCGGCGGCAGAAGGGCCGCTGGAATCTGCCAAAGGCTCGTCTTCGGGTATCAGAGACTCTTCGGTCATACTTATCAATCCAGTAACAAACGCCACCTTATTTCTTGCCCGAGACCGGCACGCAAACCCACACTTTATTCTTATAAATATAATATATTTTATTAATAATACAACTGATTATTCAGCTCGCGCTTGTATGAAAATCAGGGCAGCTTGCTTGTATGTTACTTACTCAGTTTCCTTGCGAAAGGAGTAAGCGTACATTAGCTCAATCATTTATACAGCCGGTTGTCGAGCAGGCCGTTGACGTAAAACTGCACGCAGGCGCGTAGCTCATCGCCGTATTTTTTCACAAGCGCCGGGTCGGGATTAGCCACGGGCTTGGTGGGAATGAAGTGGGTCTGGTAGGGGTACAGCCGCACGGTATTGGAGTTGGTGAGCTCCGTTACAAAATCCGAGTGCACGAGGAAGTAGGAGTCGCCGTCGCGGAAAATGGCCCGGCCGGGACTGGCCGCGTCGAAGACTGAGGAACCGAATGGCAGCAGCAATTGCTGATCCTGCCGCAGCCCCAGCACATCGAGCACCGAAGCCGGCACGTCGGCCTGCTGGGTGATGCGGTGGGTGTTGGTGGCTGGCAGCGTTTGGCCCGGGTGGAAAAATAGCAGGGGCGTTTTGAAATTGCCCAATGGGTTTTCGTAGCCCTCCTGGTCTGATTGCGAGGTATGGTCGGCGGTGAGGATGAAGAGCGTGTGCCCGAACCAGGGCTGCTGGCTGGCCGCCCGGAAAAAGCGCCGCAACGCCAAATCCGTGTAGGCAATGGTGGGGTGAATGGGCAGCGTGCCAGCCGGAAACTTGTCCTTATACGCCTCCGGTAGCTTGAAGGGGTCGTGCGCGCTGAGCGTAAACAGGGTGGCGAAAAACGGCTGTTTAGTGGCCGCCAGCTGGCGGTTGAAATACTGCAGGTACGGCTCATCGAAAATGCCCCAGTGCCCGTCGTAGTCGGGACTGCCGATGCCGACGGGGTATTCGTTCAGGCCGTAGTAGTGCTGCATCCCGGCAATGCCGGCAAACATATCGAAGCCCATGGTGCCGTTGGCGGCGCCGTGGTACATGGCCGTGGCGTAGCCGTGCCGGCCCAATATTTCGCCCAGCCCGTGCAGCTCGGCCGTCTGGAAGCTGGAGGTGATAAATGGCTCGTCCATTATCGAGGGCAGGCCGGAGAGCACTGCCGGCAGCGCTTCGATGGAGCGGCGACCGTTGGCATAGTTCTCGCGCATGAGCAGCGCGCCCGGTGCGGTGGCCAGAGAATCGAAAAACGGAGTGTAGCCGCCCTTGCCGCCGTTTTCTACGCCAGTGTATTCGGAGCCGAAGCTTTCCAGCAGCAGCACCACCACGTTGTCGGGCATGGCGGGTGTGGCGGGCCGCAATGGCAAAGCGGCAGCTCCCAGGGCGGGGCGCAGGGCCGCAGCAGTTGGGAAGAAGCCGATGCGCTCCATCGGCACTTCATCCACTGATTTGAGCACAGTAAACGTGCTGTTCAGGGCCAGGTGGCCCAGTACGGCGGGCTGCTGCTCAAATGCCGAGCCGGTGCGCAGGGGCTTGAGTTGCCAGCCGCCGCGCAGGCCCAGCACCACCAGCCCAACTACTACCGCCGCTTCCAGGCCACGCAGCACCCACTGCCGCCGGGTATTCGGCGGGGGCGTTGCGGCTGCCGGGTCGGGCATGGGGCACAGGCGCCACAGCAGGTATATCAGCGCGCCCAGCGGCAGCAGCAGGTACCAATAGTGGCCCACTATCTGGCCGGCCTGGCGCTGAATGTCGCCCCCGATGGTGTGCCACTCGTTGCTGAGCCGCCGGCCGATAAACTTAAAGTACTGCCAGTCGATGACGTTGAGCAGGAACCCAAAGGCATTCAGGCCCACAAAGAGCCCGCGCAGCCACTGCTGCCCGTACCGCGACGACACCGGCACCAGCAGCGAAAGCAGCACCAGCGGCAGGTTGAGCCACAGCAGCGCCGAAACGTCGAACCGCAGCCCGTGCACAAAGGCCAGCAGCAACGCGTTGGCCTCAATGCCTCGGAACGTGCCGAGGTTGAACAGATAAAATCCCAGCCGGAGCAACGTGTACACCCCCAGCAGCAAAGCGAAGCGGCGCAACAGCAAACGGATGGCAGGCGATAGAAACATCAATAAATAAGTATGGAATAGCGGCTCAACGACAGCAGTTGCCCTGCTGAGCTAATCTGAGCTAAAGCGTAGCTGACGAGAGCGAAGAACACCGAAACAGCGGCGAAGATGCTCCAACCAGTGCCGAAAGTCCAGCTGATGCAACCCCAACAAGAGGCGGATAGTGCTTCATTTTAAGCAAAAAGCCTTCCCGGCTCAAGTCGGGAAGGCTTTTCAACTTTTAGTAAGGAACGTTTACTTTAAACCGTAGCGGCTTCCAGTACGCTTTCTACGTTCACCAGGGGCAGGCCCCAGGCTTCGGCTACGCCTTTGTACACCACTTCGCCGTGTACCACGTTCAGGCCGAGGCGCAGGGCCTCGTCGCGGCGGCAGGCTTCCTGCCAGCCCAGGTTGGCCAGTTTCACGGCGTAGGGCAGGGTGGCGTTGGTCAGGGCCAGGGTGCTGGTGTAGGGCACCGCGCCGGGCATGTTGGCCACGCAATAGTGCACTACGTCGTCGATGATAAAGGTCGGGTTTTCGTGGGTGGTGGGGTGGCAGGTCTCGATACAACCGCCCTGGTCCACGGCCACGTCCACAACCACGGTGCCGGGACGCATGGTCTTCAGCATGTCGCGGGTGATGAGGTGGGGAGCCTTAGCGCCGGGAATCAGCACCGCGCCCACAATCAGGTCCGACGTCTTGATGGCTTCGCGAATGTTGTACTCGTTGGAGTACTGCGTCACCACGTTCTTGGGCATGAAGTCGTCGAGCTCGCGCAGGCGGTTCAGGCTGATGTCCATGATGGTAACCTGGGCACCGAGGCCGGCAGCTACTTTGGCAGCTTGCGTACCTACTACGCCACCACCGAGCACCAGCACGTTGGCAGGCTTCACGCCGGGTACGCCACCCAGCAGAATGCCGCGGCCTTTCAGGGGCTTCTCGAGGTACTTAGCGCCTTCCTGCGGGGCCATGCGGCCGGCTACTTCGCTCATCGGAATGAGCAGGGGCAGGGCGCGGTTGGTCAGCTCCACCGTCTCATAAGCGAGGCAGATGGCCTTGCGCTCAATCATGGCGTGGGTGAGCTCCTCGCCGCTGGCGAAGTGGAAGTAGGTGAACAGCAGCTGGTTTTCCTTGATGAGGGGATACTCTTCAGCAATCGGCTCTTTTACTTTGATAATCATGTCCGCCTGCTCGTACACATCGGCGATGGTAGAGAGCAGCGTGGCGCCGGCCGTTTTGTACTCGTCGTCCGAGAAGCCGCTGCCTTCGCCGGCGGTGCTTTGCACGAGCAGCGTGTGGCCGTGCTTGCGCAATTCGGCAACGCCGGCAGGCGTGAGGCCCACGCGGTTTTCATTGTTTTTAATTTCCTTAGGAACGCCGATTATCATGAGAAGAGTGGTGGGAGTGGAGTGAAATCAGGAGGTAAGAATTCTGAGCGCAAAGATAAGCGACCGCCACAGTAAGCCGGGCGTTGGTGCATACGAGCGGTGCGGTAAAATGACTGTGGCTGGCGCTACTTCTCGGCCAGGAGCCCGGCCATATCCAGGCGGTGGGTATACATCTGCACGCCGCCATCGGGCGTCAGGGGCCACTGTTCGTGGGGCCGGTCCCAGTACAGCTCCACGCCGTTGCCGTCGGGGTCGTCGAGGTACACAGCTTCCGACACGCCGTGGTCGGCCGCGCCGGTAATGGGGTAGTTGGCCGCAGCCAGCCGGCGCACTGCTTCCGCCAGGTCGGCCCGCGTGGGGTACAGTATGGCCGTGTGGTAGAGCCCGGCGCCTTCCTTGCGCGCCGGCGGCCCGCCTTTGCTGTGCCAGGTATTCAGCCCAATGTGGTGGTGGTAGCCGCCCGCCGAGATAAAGGCCACCTGGTCGCCGAAGCGCTGCATGACCTGAAAACCCAGAATGCCTTGGTAAAACGCCAGGGCTTTTTCCAGGTCGGTTACCTGCAGGTGGATGTGGCCGATGCGCGTTTGGGCGGGTACCACGTAGGGGGTACCGGTGGCGGGAGGGGCGCTGGTTGCGGTGTCGTTCATGAGGTTGAGTGGTTAGTTGAAGAATCGTGTACCAACATCATTCCAAAAACGAAGGCCCCGCCAAAACGGCAGGGCCTCCCAAAAAACAGGTGCACCAGAACCCGCAGCTTTACTTAAACGGGACGGCGGTGCCGCTTTCCTTCACCATGCTGTTGCCGCTAAGGTCGCGCACGATGGTGGCTTTCAGTGTCACCTTGGCGTCGCCGCTCACGTCGTTGGACGTAATGGTAACGGCGTCGTTGACCTGGCCGAGCTGGCGCTGGCTGTAGAGCAGCTCAACCACCGCGCTCTGGCCGGGGGCAATGGGGGCGGGAGTAGCTTTGTAGCCCACGCAGTAGCAGCTAGAGGTGAGCGCGCCCAGCACCAGCGGCGACTTGCCGGTATTCTTCACCGTGAAGCGCGCAACGGGCTGCTGGCCGGCTTCCATCTTGCCAAAGTCGTGGGTGCTTTTGTCGAGCACCAGGTGCGGCGACTGCGCCAGCTGGGCTGGCGTGAGGGTGGGCTTGATTTCGTCTTTGGTGAGCACCGAGCCTTTGATGCTGAGCACCTTGCTGGGCTCGGCGGCATTGCTGGTCACGGTCACGGTTTTGTTGAACACGCCCGGCCGGCCCGCACTGCTGTACATGGCCTTGATGATGCCCGTTTTGCCGGGCAGCACGGGGGTTTTGGTCCAGTCCGGGGTGGTGCAGCCGCAGCTGGCCTGCACGTTGGCAATAACCACGGGCTGGTTGCCGGTGTTCTTGAACTTGAATTCGTAGGTTGCCATCGTGCCCTCCGCTACTTTGCCGAAGTCGTGGGTATCGGTTTCGAACTTCATCACGGCCTGGGCCCGGGTGGTGATGGCAAGTGCCAGGAGGCAGACGGTAAGTAGTTGTTTCATAATGATAAAAATTGAGCTGCCAACTAAGCACTAACGCAGCTTCGCGCTGCCGCCTTACGTTTAACAATCAAAACTGGGAATGGTGCGGCCTTGCCAGCAGCCAGTGCCCGGCCCGCCAAACCCTTAAACCCAAATATACGCCGAATCCTGCAGCACCACCCACCCAGCCGCAATTCCGTATTTTTGCCCCGCGGCTCCGGCCCGTTCGTCCTTCCTACTTTATCCCACCCCCTCCGTTCCCTACGCTATGCCCACTGCCGAAACCGCCTTGCCTGCGCTATCCGCACCTCTTTCTAAGGTCGATTTCCTGACCGATTACCGCCTGGCTTGGGAAAGTCGCCACGCTTCGTTAGCCGGCCGCAAGGAGGTTTTTATGGGCAAGGCCAAATTTGGCATTTTCGGCGATGGCAAGGAGGTGCCCCAGCTGGCCATGGCCCGCGCCTTCCAGAACGGTGACTTCCGCGCCGGCTACTACCGCGACCAGACCTTCATGGTGGCCATTGGCCAGCTCACCTGGGAGCAGTACTTTTCCCAGCTCTACGCCAACCCGGATGTAGAAGCCGAGCCCGCCACCGCCGGCCGCGCCATGAACGGCCACTTCGCCACCCGCATGCTGGACGAAGACGGCAACCTGACTGACCTCACCAAGACCAAGAATTCCTCGGCCGATGTGTCGCCCACGGCGTCGCAGATGCCGCGCCTGCTGGGCATGGCGTACGCCTCCAAGCTGTTCCGCCAAAACCCCGCGCTGCACGAATTCACCAACCTTTCTAATAACGGCAACGAGGTGGCCTTTGGTACCATCGGCAACGCCAGCACCTCGGAGGGCATGTTTTTCGAGGCGCTGAATGCGGCCGGCGTGCTGCAGGTGCCCATGCTCGTGAGCGTGTGGGACGACCATTACGGCATCTCGGTGCCAGCCGAGTACCAGACCACCAAGCAGAGCATTTCGGAAATAATGGCCGGTCTGCAGCGCGACGGCGAAGGCCAGCCGGGCTTTGAGATTTACGTGGTGCGCGGCTGGGACTACGCCGGCCTGGTGGATACCTACCAGCGCGCCGCCGCCGTGTGCCGCGAGCAGCACGTGCCCGTGCTCATCCACGTTACGGAGCTCACGCAGCCCCAGGGCCACAGCACCAGCGGCTCGCACGAGCGCTACAAGAGCAAGGAGCGCCTGCAGTGGGAAGAAGCCCACGACTGCCTGCACAAGCTGCGCGAGTGGTTGCTGGCAGAAGGCCACGCCACCGAAGGCGAGCTCGACGACATTGAAAAAGCCGCCGCTGCTACCATCAAAGTTGCGCGCACCGCTGCCTGGGCTGCCTTCTTCGACCCCATCAAAGCCGAGCGCGACGAAGCCGTGGCCTTACTTGATAGGCTGGTGGCCGACACCGGCACCGAAAACACGCTGCACGAGATGGTGGAGCAGCTCAAGGTGAACCCCACGCCCATTCGGGCCGATATTGTGCGGACCATGCGCCGCATCCTGCGGCACGTGCGCCACGAAAAGCGCAGCTTCGGCCGCCGCAGCGTGCAGCGCCACCTCGAGCAGCTGCTGGCCGAAAACGCCGACCGCTACAATTCCAACCTGTTCAGCCAAAGCGAGTACGCCGTCGGCAATATCGATGAGGTGCCCGCGGTCTTCGCGGCCAACGCCCCGGTGGTGGATGCCCGCGAAGTGCTACAGGCCTGCTTCGATGCCAACTTCCAGCGCGACCCCACCATCTTCGCCATCGGCGAGGACGTGGGCAAGATTGGCGACGTGAACCAAGCCTTCGCGGGCCTGCAGGAGAAATTTGGCGAGTTGCGCGTGACCGATACCGGCATTCGGGAATGCACCATTGTGGGGCAGGGGATAGGGGCGGCCTTGCGCGGCCTGCGGCCCATCACCGAAATCCAGTACCTGGACTACCTGCTCTACGCCATCCAGATTCTGAGCGACGACCTGGCCTGCCTGCAGTACCGCACCAAGGGCGGCCAGAAGGCCCCGCTTATTGTGCGCACCCGCGGGCACCGGCTCGAGGGCATCTGGCACTCGGGCTCGCCCATGGGCATGATTCTGGGCAGCATCCGGGGCATGCACGTGTGCGTACCGCGCAACATGGTGCAGGCCGCCGGCTTCTACAACACGCTGCTGCGCAGCGACGAACCTGCCCTGGTGATTGAGTGCCTGAACGGCTACCGCCTCAAGGAGCGGATTCCGAGCAATGTGGGGGAATTTACCCTGCCGCTGGGCCGGCCCGAGGTGCTGCTAGCCGGCACCGACATCACGGTGGTTACCTACGGCTCGATGTGCCGCATCGTGATGGACGCCGCCAAGCAGCTGGCCGAAGTGGGCATTTCCGTCGAGGTTATCGACGTGCAAACCCTCCTGCCCTTCGATGTGGAGCACACCATTGTCGACAGCATCCAGCGAACCAACCGCGTACTGTTTGCCGACGAGGACGTGCCCGGCGGGGGCACTGCCTTTATGATGCAGCAGGTGCTGGACGAGCAGGGCGCCTACCGCTTCCTGGACGCGCAGCCGCGCTGCTTGGCCGCGCAGCCGCACCGCCCGGCCTACAGCTCCGACGGCGACTATTTCAGCAAGCCCAACGCCGAAGACGTATTCGACACGGTGTACGAGCTAATGAGCGAGGCCGAGCCCGAGCGGTTTCCCGAGATTTACTAAGCAGGAGAAGAAGTTGGGCTGGTTTTACTGGCCCAACTTCACTTCCGATGTGGTGATTTTGTTGCTCTCGTGCAGGGCGCGGTCCATGATGCTGATTTCGAACCGAAACACCTGGCCGGGGCTGAAGGCGGTGCCGTCGAGGGCGAGGGGCAGCTTGTAGCGGAGCACGCCCCGCAGGGGAGCAGGCTTGGCATCGGCGCCGTCGAGGCGCAGGTACCGGCCGTCGTACTCGCCCACAAACCCAAAGGGTGGGGCGTTGACGAACTGCACAAAATTGCCGGAGGCGTTTTTTACAAAAGGCTGAATGAAATAGTTGAAGCTGTAGCCGCGGTTGTTGTGGCCGCCAGTCTTCGCATTAAATGGAGCGTTTTTGATGTCGTCGTCGGACAGGCCCAGGTCGCCGTCGCCGTCTTTAAAATTGAGCGCAAACTTGAGCGTGTCAAAGGCCAACTGCCCACCACCCGGGCGGTACTTGCCCACCTGGAGGTCTTTAAATTCGATTTCCGGCACAATGGGATAATCGGGGGCGTTGATGCAGCTGTTGAGGCCGGCACCGGTCAAGCCCACCAGGAGAGCCCCGCTCAGGGTACGAAACAGGTTCATAAGTACAGGAAGTGAAAAGACAGGAGCACAACGGCCGAAACAGCGCCAAAGTACATTGTTTCCAACGAATAGCTGGATTTGTTGGTTCGAATCTGGTTGCTAACCGTGTGGCTCGCCCATGAGTTTCCGTACCGACTTCCTGCAGCGCCTGCCGCTGCTCACGGCGACTACTTTCGAGGCTGCGGCGCTGGACTTGTTTCGGTACCAGGCCACCCACTGCCCGCCCTACGCCGAATATTTAGCTCAACTGGGTCGTGCCCGGCCGGACCGTAATCCAGCGGCCGTTTCCCGGATGGCGGATATCCCGTTTCTGCCCATCGAGTTTTTCAAAACCCACGAGGTGCGCACCGACCCGGCGGCCTGGGAAACCCAGGAAGTGTTTCTGAGCAGCGGCACCACCCTGCAGCAGCGCAGCCGCCACCTCGTGCGCGACCCTGCCCTGTACCGGGACAACGCCGCCCGCATCTTTGAGCAGCGCTACGGGCCGCTCACAGGCTGGACGTTTCTGGCCCTGCTGCCCTCGTATCTGGAGCAAGGAAATTCGTCGCTGGTGGCGATGGTGGACGACTTTGCCCGGCGCTCGGGCCAGACCCAGGAGGCTTTTTTTCTGCACGACCACGCCGCATTACGCGCAGCCCTGGCCGAGGCCAAGCTGGCGTCCAGCCGCCGCGTGATGCTCATCGGCGTGAGCTATGCGCTGCTTAATTTCGTGGCCGAAACCGGAGCTACGCCGGAGCTGCAGGGCCTGACTGTGCTCGAAACCGGGGGCATGAAGGGGCGCCGCCGCGAAATGATTCGGGAAGAGCTGCATCAGGAGCTGCAGGCTGCCTTTGGCCCGGCCGGCATTCATTCCGAGTACGGCATGACCGAACTGCTCAGCCAGGCTTACTCCCTGGGCGATGGCCGCTTCCATTGCCCCGAAGTGATGCGCGTGCTGCTGCGCGACCCCTCCGACCCGTTCTCCGTAGCCGAGTTCCGCCCCGATGGCGCCATCAACGTCATCGATCTGGCCAACGTGGATTCCTGCGCCTTCATCGAAACCAAAGACCTGGCGCGCATGCACCCCGATGGTTCCTTTGAAGTGCTGGGCCGAATGGATAACTCCGATGTGCGCGGGTGCAATCAGATGGTGTAAAAATTGAGCTGAAATTGGGCTAGAATAAGGTTGTCATTGCGAGGAGGCACGACGAAGCAATCCTTCCTCTATTTGGGACTAACTCCGAGTTGTGACAAGCTCTTTTTAAAGCAAAAAGCCCCAGCACTGCGCAGTGCCGGGGCTTGTTACATTATTAGGCTGGTCGCTGAGAACAGGAAGGATTGCCGCGCTGCGCTCGCAATGACAGGCGAGCGCGGAGGCCTTACTTCCCCGCAAACGCTTTGGCGTCGGCTTCAGTAATCGTCTCGTCGCTCATAATCACGAGGCGCTCTACCACGTTGCGCAGCTCGCGGATGTTGCCGCGCCAGTCCAGGCCCTGCAGGTACTTGAGGGCAGCCTCGTCGATTTTCTTGGGCTTGTTGCCGTAGTCGGCGGCGATGTCGTTGAGGAATTTCTGCACTAGCTCCGGGATGTCTTCGCGGCGCTCGTTGAGCGAGGGCACTTGGATGAGGATGACGGAGAGGCGGTGGTACAAGTCTTCGCGGAAGTTCTTGTCGGCGATTTCCTGCATCAGGTCCTTGTTGGTGGCGGCTAGTACACGCACGTTCACCGGAATCTCTTTCTCACCGCCCACGCGGGTGATTTTGTTCTCTTGCAACGCGCGCAGCACCTTGGCCTGGGCCGACAGACTCATGTCGCCGATTTCGTCCAGGAAAAGCGTGCCGCCGTCGGCCTGCTCAAACTTGCCGATGCGCTGCTTGACGGCCGAAGTAAACGAGCCTTTTTCGTGGCCGAACAGTTCGCTTTCAATCAATTCCGACGGGATGGCGGCGCAGTTTACTTCCACCATGGGGCCGTTGGCCCGCTGGCTCAACTCGTGGAGCTGGCGCGCCACCATCTCTTTGCCCGCACCGTTGGGACCGGTGATGAGCACGCGCGCGTCGGTGGGGGCTACCTTGGCAATGGCCTTGCGCACGGCGGCCAGTGCGGCCGAGGAACCCACCATTTCTGAGCCTTTGGTGACGGAGAGCTTCTTTTTCAGCGTCTTGGTTTCGCTCACCAGCTTGGTGCGGTCGAGGGCGTTGCGCACCGTCACGAGCAGGCGGTTGAGGTCCGGCGGCTTTGATAGGAAGTCGTAGGCGCCTTTTTTGGTGGCTTCCACGGCCGTGTCGATGCTGCCGTGAGCCGATACCATGATGAAGGCAGCATCGGCGCCCATGGCCTGGGCGCGGGTCAGGACTTCGAGGCCGTCCATCTTGGGCATTTTGATGTCGCAGAGCACCACGTCGTACTTCTGCTGGATGAGCATGTCGAGGCCGGCGGGGCCGTCTTCGGCCTGGTCGACGGTGTAATTTTCGAACTCGAGGATTTCTTTGAGCGTGTGACGAATCGCGCGTTCGTCGTCGATGATGAGAATGCGGGGCATGGACAATGGGTAGGTAAGTCGGGGCCGAAAGTAACGAAAAGCAGCCCGACAAAGGCGGACCGTAGAATCGGGCGCCGTCGCCATCTGCCATTATCTTCGCCTCATCGCCGGGCAGGCTACGGCTGACCTGGAAACCCCAACTGGATTAATCGAGTTGGAGCATTTCCAAGAAGGACAGCAGGTACCAGCTGCGGGCAATGCCTTTATTCAGCTCAATTTCTGTTTGACTGGCTCCCCAATCAGCCCAATTGCCACTCGCCACCGCAAAAATCAATCTTACTGAATCAGCTCAACTCATGAAAAACGCTCTATCCCGCGGCCTGCTGCTATCCACGGCCATTGTCGGGAGCCTTTCCTTGTACTCCCTGACCACCAAGGTCGCCGTAGTCACGGCTGACGCGGACAATGCGGGGCTAAAGCTGCCAGCCGGCTTCGGTGCTCTGGTGGTGGCCGAAACTGGTGCGCGCGCCCGCCACCTGGCCGTGACGCCCCAAGGCAACATCTACGTGAAGCTGAACCGGCCCAACAAAGAGGGCAAAGGCATTCTGGTACTGCACGAAGGCCCCACCGGCAAAGCCACCATCACGGGCGGCTTTGGCAGCTACGGCGGCACGGGCGTGTATGCCAACGCCGGCTATCTGTACGCTACTTCCGACGAGGAAGTGTTCCGCTACAAGCTCAACAGCAAAGGCGAGGTGACCAACCCCACGCAGCCCGAAAAAATCGTCACGGGCCTGATAAACCGGCACCAGCACGAGAGCAAATCAATCACCCTCGACAAGGAGGGCAACATTTACGTCAACATTGGGGCGTATTCCAACTCCTGCCAGGTGAAGGACCGGCAGAAGGGCTCGCTGGGCATGCCCAACTGCCCGATACTGGATTCGGCGGGCGGAATCTGGCAGTTCCGCGCCGATAAGCTCAACCAGACCTACGGTACCGGCACCCGCTACGCGACCGGCCTGCGGAACGTGGTTGGGCTGGATTGGAACTCCCAAACCAACCAGCTCTATGTGATGCAGCACGGCCGTGACCAGCTCCACGACATCTTTCCGGAGCTCTACGACACCAAGCAATCGGCGGAGCTGCCGGCTGAGTGCCTGTACGCGCTGAAAAAAGGCGACAACGCCGGCTGGCCCTACATGTACTACGACAACACCCAGCACAAGCGCATGATGGCGCCCGAGTACGGCGGCGACGGCAAGAAAGTATCGCCCGGCAACTACATCGAGCCCGCCGCGGCCTACCCGGCCCACACCGCGCCCAACGCCTTGCTGTTCTACACCGGCACAATGTTTCCGGAGAAATACCGCAACGGCGCCTTCATCGCTTTCCACGGGTCCTGGAACCGCGCCCCCGAGCCGCAGAAAGGCTACTACGTGGTGTTCCAGCCGTTCAAAGACGGCAAGCCCTCCGGCGATTGGGAAGTGTTTGCGGATAATTTCGCCGGCTCGTCTGAGAAAGTGGCCACCGGCCGCGCCGACCACAAGCCCTGCGGCTTAGCCCAGGGTGCCGACGGCTCGCTCTATGTCTCCGACGACAAGAAGGGCACGATTTACCGCATTGTGTACAACAAGAAATAAGCGCGTTTGTGAAGAAGACCCTCGTTGGGCTGGCGCTGCTGGCCCTGGCCGGCGGCCCCGCCCTGGCCCAGAAAAAGCCGGCCTCCAAAGCCAAAACCCCCGCTAAAAAAACGGCTACGGCAGGTGTGCCAGCCGCATCCCTGCTCCAGGGCAAATCCATATACACCCAATACTGCCTCACCTGCCACCAGGCCGACGGCGGGGGAGTGGACGGCCTGAACCCGCCGCTCACGAAAACCGACTACGTGCTGGGCGACAAAACCCGCCTGGTTCGCGTACTGCTCAACGGCCTGCAAGGCGTGGACATCAACGGCGAACCGTACAACAACGTGATGCCGTCGCAGGATTACCTAAACGACCAGCAGATGGCGGACGTGCTCACCTTCGTTCGCAATAGCTTCGGCAACAAAGCCAGCGCCGTGAAAGCGAGTGAGGTGAAAGCCGTGCGCGTTGCGAATAAGAAGTAGGATGCCTTGCCTTGTCACACTTCCTGTCATGCAGAGCGCAGCGAAGCATCTTATCCCGACTGAACAAATCGTTGAGCCGTGAGAAGATGCTTCGCTGCGCTCTGCATGACAGATGAATTAAGACAATCATCAAAAAGGCCGCCGCAACAGAAGTTGCGGCGGCCTTTTTGATGATTGGTGACGGGTCTATAAGCCGGGTTTTGTCCGCGCCCGAGGGCGCGTCCCCACCATTTATCTAGGCCAGTCCTTGCGGAAAGGCTCCATCAACCTACCCGCTGGCGCCGGACGAGCCGCCCGGTGCCGATGCTCCTGAAGGAGCGCCGGCGTACCAGCTTATTTGGTCTTTCAACCCCTGAGGTTTACCCAGCCGGGACGGTCACCCGCCCGCTGGTGCGCTCTTACCGCACCTTTTCACCCTTGCCGGCACCAGCCGAAGCCGGTACGTAGGCGGTAGTTTTCTGTGGCACTGGCTGTCCTGGTTTGCATTATGCGCGCCAGTCCTTCCCGTTAGGAAGCAGGGTGCTCTGCGTTGCCCGGACTTTCCTCGTCGCCCGAAAGCGCCGCGGTGGGGCGACCCATCACTGCTGCAAAGGTACACCTTCCCGAACATCCACACAGGCCGTCATGCTGAGTTTGTCGAAGCATCTCGCCCGCTTCGTTAGGCTTTACCCCGTCCATGTTTCCAAATCAATCGCCTCCCAAGTAGGATTGAAGTTGTTAATCAATGTCTCGTCCGGCCAGAGCTATACACTAGTTCTGAATTCCATGAACGAGCGTAGGCCGCGCAAAGAGCGCCAGAAA
>NZ_JAJFAW010000034.1 GCF_020711255.1 Hymenobacter plasmatis | reverse complement strand
AAACGACCCGAGTGCTTTTTCGCCTGGTTCCAATTGGGAGCTACTTTAATCTGGTTAAAAACTGTTCACACACCCTAGTCACAACTCAGAGTTGGTCGCAAAGAGAGGAAGGATTGCCGCGCTGCGCTCGCAATGACAGGTAGTGCGCAGGAACACCTTACCGGCCCGGCCAGCCCCACCCCTACCGCTTGTGCTTCCAGCGGCGGTGCGTCCACAGATACTGTTCGGGCGCGGCTTGAATATCTTTTTCCAATTTCCGGGCGAAGGCTTCCATAATAGGCGCATCTCCAGTGGGCAGCGGGGAGGTGCCGTCGTAGAGCTCCGTAAACTCGAACTCGTAGTAGCCCCGGCGCCGGCGCCGAATGCCGACGTAGAGCACCGCACAATGAAAGCGGGTGGCCAGGCGCTCGGTACTGGTATAGAAGCCGGAATCCTGGTTGAGAAACTGGGTCCAGTAGGGCCGGTCTTCGGGCCCCGCGGCTTGGTCCGACACCAGACTCAGCAAGTGGGCTTCGCCCCGGTGAGCTACCATTTCGCGCATCACGTAGCTCATCGGCACCAGGCCGGCGCCGGTGCGGGAGCGCACAAACCGCAGGAATTCTTCAAAAAACGGGTTGCTCAGTGGCTTATACACGCCATCAATGGGAGCTGCCAGCCACAGGGGCCCGGCCGCCAGCACCCACTCCCAGTTGCCGGCGTGCGAGGCCAGCCCAAGCACCGTGCGGCCTTCGGCAAAGTGCCGGTCTGCTACTTCGGGGTTTCGCATTACCATGCGCTGCCTCAGCTCCATCGGCGGCATGGCCGGGAGCCGGATTATCTCCACTACTACTTGCGAAAAGTGCCGGTAGAACGCTTTGCAAATGCGCTGGATTTCGGCTTCTGGTTTGTCGGGGAAAGAATTGCGCAGGTTTTCCAGCACCACCCGCTGGCGGTACCGCACCACGTATGCCAGCAGCAGATAAACTCCATCGGCCACCACATACAGTACCGACAGCGGCAGGTGCGCGAGCCCCAGCAGCAGCCACCGCAGCGGCACATAAGCCCAGGAATACGGACGCTTCGGCGCTTTTACTCCCTCGCTCATCGGGGTACGGCAGCGCCGGCGGGCGCGTATTCAGCAGAGCTGCGTGCGCCAATGGCGCGGTGCCCGGCCAGCAGCTTTTTATTGCCTGGGCCACCATACACCTCCACAAATAAGGTGAAAGGCCCATCGGGCAGCGGCCCGAGCGGCAGCTGGCCCACCACGGTGGTGGGGCGGCCCGACTGAGACGTAAGGGTGGCGTCGGCATCGGCGGCCGAGCCATCGGGCGTGGTGAGGTGGTAGTGTACGCGCAGGGGCTGGCCCACGGGAGCGTTGTGCAGCTCGGTGTAGAAGAAGATATTATCGGCCCCGCGGCCGTAGACGCCGCCGGGGGCGCGGGTGAGGCGGTAGCCGCCACGGGCAAAATTATCGTCGCCCCCGCTGCGGGCCGCAGGGCGCGAAAGCAACACCACATCGGTCAGAAACGGGCCGGTGGGCGCTTCCAGCACCAGCGGCTTTTCCACGGTGGTTTCGCCGCCGGCGCTACGATACTGGTCCTTCACGGTGCCGCGCAGGGTGTAGTTTCCATCGGGCAGC
Organism: Hymenobacter plasmatis; assembly: GCF_020711255.1. Classification (GTDB taxonomy): domain Bacteria; phylum Bacteroidota; class Bacteroidia; order Cytophagales; family Hymenobacteraceae; genus Hymenobacter. Next base: position 43,257 of record NZ_JAJFAW010000034.1, on the reverse strand, counting down.
ATGATGCGCTTGAGGAAGCTTTGCGGGTTTTTGATGGCGATAGTAGTGTCGTTGAGCACAGGCGGCTTCAGCGTCACCACCTCGTGGTAGGCCGATTTGCCGTCGGCCTTCAGAATATCGAGCGTGACCGTGGCCGCCGACTGAAACGCCTTGGGCGCCCGTTGACGATAGGTGAGCGACTGCGTGGGCACCGTGACGTAGATTTCAACCTCCGCTCCCTTCTCAACTTTATTCAGGTTACGAAAACGAGCTACATCAAGCAGCAGCTGGGGTGGGCCGGCTTGGGCAGCCAGGCCGACGATGGCAAAGAGTAAGGTCAGAAGGAAGCGCATGGGGCAAAAGTACGGTGGGGAGAAGTTGAGCTAGGTGCAGCGAGTTGTCTTACGTCCTGCAGAATCGGCGGAGCATTTCTTCGGCGCAAGTAAATTGCGGCAGCGATGCTTCGCCGGTGCCAACAGCACAGCCCAAGCCCCTCGCCACTCCTTTAAACATTTACCGTGCCGGCTCGTTTAGCTCCTGTTATGCGTAGTGCTATCGCCGTTGTTTTGGGCTTTCTGATGCTGCTGGGCAGCTTCGTGCCCGAAAATGACCTAGGCGAATTGGCCAAGCTCCCGCAGCTGCTGGAGCATTACCAGTTCCATCACTCGCCAGCGGGCGGGGGCCTTACGTTCAGCCAATTCATAGTGGAGCACTACGGCGCCGGCACCAAGCACTACGCCGGGTGCAGCCTCTCGCCACGCCACCAGCAGGACCACCACAACCTGCCCCTGCGCTGCCACCACGGCTGCGGGGCGGTGGGTTTTGTAGTAGCGGCCGCCACCCGCATGGCATTCGAGGCGTGCTCCGAACTGGCCCTGGCTCCGGCCTACCGGGCGGCCCCGGCCGCGCGCTACGCCTGCTGTTTCAGCTCCTCGGTAGCTCAACCGCCTCGAGCCTAGCCCCGTTGCGCCCCCGGACGCAGTGTGCCCATACCCAAGCGGTTCCGGCGCCGCCTTCCGGCCCTTCTCCCCTTTTCGATTGGATTTCTACGCCTTCCCGGCCGGCTGTAAGCTACGCCCGGGCCAGGCGGCATTGCACCGACTTTTATGATTTCGGCAATTATCAATTTCAGCATCCGCAACAAGCTGCTGGTGGGCCTGATGCTGGCCGGGCTGGTGGTCTGGGGCGCATACTCGGCCACCAGCCTGCCGCTCGATGCCATTCCGGACGTCACCAACAACCAGGTGCAGGTCATCACCCAAAGCCCGGCGCTGGCGGCACAGGAAGTGGAGCAGCTGCTCACCGTGCCGCTGGAGCTGCAGCTGCGCACCATCCCTGGAGTGGCCGAAATCCGTTCCATCTCGCGCTTTGGGCTGTCGGTGATTACGGTAGTGTTTGACGAGCATGTGGACACCTACCAGACCCGGCAGCTGGTGGCCGAAAAGCTCAAAACCGCCGAGGCCGACCTTGGGCAGGGCCTGGGCGCGCCGGGCATGGCCCCCATCACCACCGGGCTGGGCGAGATTTATCAGTACACCATCAAGGCGCAGCCCGGCTACGAGAAAAAGTACGGCCTGGCCCAACTGCGCGACGTGCAAGACTGGCTGGTGAAGCGCCGCCTGGCCGGGGTGGCCGGCGTGGTGGACGTGAGCAGCATGGGCGGCTACGTGCGCCAGTACGAGGTGAGCGTGGACCCCACCCGGCTGGCCGGCGCGGGCGTGAGCATGGCCGAGCTCTACGAGGCCCTACAAGCCAACAACGGCAACGCCGGCGGCAGCTACTTGGAGCGCGGCCCGCGGGCCTTCTTCATCCGGGGCGAAGGCCGGGCCACCTCGCTGCAGGACGTGGGCAACATCGTGGTGAAGCCCGCAAACGGCCCCGGCAAAGGCGGCGCCCCCCTGCTGGTGCGCGACGTGGCGGCCGTGCGCTTCGGCCACGCCGTGCGCTACGGCGCCATGACCCGCGACGGGCAGGGCGAAACCGTGGGCGGCGTGGTGCTCATGCTGAAGGGCGCTTCTTCGGAGTCCACCATCAAAAACGTGAAGGCGCGGGTGGCCGAAATTCAGCAGACCCTGCCGCTGGGGCTGGTAATTGAGCCGTTTCTGGACCGCACCAAGCTCATTGACAAAGCCATTCACACGGTGGTGAAAAACCTGATTGAGGGCGGCATCATCGTCATCGTGGTGCTGCTATTGCTGCTCGGCAACCTGCGGGCCGGGCTGGTGGTGGCGGGCATGATTCCCCTGTGCATGCTCTTTGCACTGGCCATGATGAAGACCTTCGGCGTATCGGCCAACCTCATGAGCCTGGGCGCCCTGGATTTCGGCCTCATCGTGGACGGGGCCGTGATTATCGTGGAGGCCGTTATTGCCCACCTCGTGCTGGAGCGCGCCAAAGCTGCCCACGAAACCATGGACGACATCACCGAGGGCGTCACCAATCGCCTCATGCGCTCGGCCCTGTTTGGGCAGCTCATCATCCTGATTGTGTACCTGCCCATCCTCTCGCTCACCGGTGTGGAGGGCAAGATGTTCCGGCCCATGGCCCTCACGGTGAGCTTTGCCATTTTTGGGGCCATGCTCATGTGCCTCACGTACGTGCCGGCCGTCACGGCCTGGGCCCTGCGCAAGAACATCAGCGAAAAGCCCAGCATTGCCGACCGCATTGTGGGCTTTCTGCACCGGCGGTATGCCCCCGTGATTGGGGCGGCGCTGGGGGCCCGCTGGCTGGTGGTGGCCGTGGCGGTGGCGCTGCTGGGGCTGGGCGGCCTGGTGTTTTCGCGCATGGGCGGCGAGTTTATTCCCCAGCTCGACGAGGGCGACTTTGCGGTGAACGTGACCCTGTCGCCCGGCTCGTCGCTCGACGAAAGCATCCTGCTCACCAGCCGCATTCAGCGCATTCTGAAAAGCAAGTTCCCGGAAGTCATTCAGGTGGTGGGCAAAATTGGCACCTCGGAAATCCCCACCGACCCCATGTCGCTGGAAGATTCCGACCAGATGGTTATTCTGAAAGACCGCGCCGAGTGGACCAGCGCCCGCAGCCGCGAAGAGCTGGCCAACAAGATGCAGGCCGCCCTGGCCGGCGTGCCCGGCGTGAGCCTGGAATTCCAGCAGCCCATCCAGATGCGGTTTAATGAGCTGATTTCGGGCGTGAAGTCCGACATCTCGGTCAAGATTTACGGCGACGACCTCGACGTGCTCAAGGCCAAGGCCGACGAGGCGGCGGCCCTCATCCGCCCGCTGGCCGGCGTGGGCGACCTCAAAGTGGAGCAGGTTATTGGCCTGCCGCAGCTGCGCGTGACCTATGACCGCGCCCGGCTGGCCCAGCACGGCCTGCGCGTATCCGAGCTCAACTCGCTGCTGCAAACCGCCTTTGCTGGCCAAACCACAGGCCAGGTGTACGAGGGCGAGCGCCGCTACGACCTAGTGCTGCGCCTCGACTCGCTGCACCGCCGCGGCCCCGACGACCTCAACCAGTTGCTGGTGACGCTGCCCGGCGGCGGCCAGCTGCCGCTGTCCGAAGTCGCCACCGTGGCTCTGAAGCCCGCCCCTGCCCAAATCTCGCGCGACGACGCCCGCCGCCGCGTCAACATCGGCGTGAACGTGCGCAACCGCGACATCCAGAGCCTGGTGCAGGAAATACAAGGCAAGCTGCACCAGGGCCTGCACCTGCCGCCCGGCTACAGCGTGGCCTACGGCGGCCAGTTCGAAAATCTGAACCACGCCAAAGACCGGCTGGCGGTGGCCGTGCCGGTGTCGCTGCTGCTCATTTTCATGCTGCTGTTTCTGGCCTTCCACTCGGTGAAGGAGGCGCTGCTGATTTTCACCGGCATTCCGCTGGCGGCCATTGGCGGGGTGCTGGCGCTGGGGTTGCGCGGCATGCCGTTCAGCATCTCGGCCGGTGTGGGCTTTATCGCGCTGTTTGGCGTGGCTGTGCTAAATGGCATCGTGCTGGTGGCCAGCCTCAACGAGCTGGCCGCCGCGGGCGTGGCCTCGGTGCGCGAGCGGGTGCTGCGGGCCACCGAAGAGCGGTTCCGGCCGGTGCTGCTCACGGCATCCGTGGCGTCGCTGGGCTTTTTGCCGATGGCCTTGTCCAACTCGGCGGGTGCGGAGGTGCAGAAGCCGCTGGCCACGGTGGTCATTGGCGGGCTGATTACGGCCACCCTGCTCACGCTGGTGGTGCTGCCGGTGCTCTACACCTTTTTTGTGGATGACGACGAGCCAAGTCCGGCCGAGGAAGCTCAGGCTAGGCACGAAGCCAAGGTGCAGGAAGAGACCGGCGCCGCGGCCCTTCCCGCGGAAGCAGCCGCTCCCCTCATCGCGGCGCCAGCCGGGACTGGTCAGGGCGGGACACAACGCCCACCCGGCTCGAAGGGCACCAGCGCGCCGGGCGCTTCGGCCGTTGCCATCGTGCTGTTCTGCGTTGCAGCCCTGCTGCCAAAGATTGGGCTGTCTCAGCCCACCAAGGCCCCGGTGAGCGGGCCGCTGAGCCTCTCGCAGGCGCTAAGCATGGGGCTGGCCCAGAGCCCGCTGGTGCAGGCCGCCAACCTGCAGGCCCAGCAGCAGGCCGCTCTGGCCCGCACCGGCTTCGACCTACCGCGCCTGACATTCGACTACCAGTACGGCCAGATTTCCGGCCCCCTGGCCGACCACAGCTTCAACATCATGCAGCAGTCGGCTTTCCCAACGGTGTACGCTGCCCAGCGCCAGGTGCTGCAAACCACCGCCGAGGGCGCCGCCATCCGGGCCCGGGCCCAGCGCCGTGAGCTAAGCCGCAGCATCCGTTCGGCCTACTACGGCCTGCTGGTGAACTACCGCCTCGTGGCCCTGCTGCGCCGACAGGACAGCCTCTACCGCCGCGCCGCCCGGGCCGCCACCATCCGCTACAAAGTGGGCGAAACCAACCGCCTGGAGCAGGTATCGGCCGATGCCCGGGCCCGCGAGCTGCAAAACCGCCTCGCCACCCTGCGCTCCGACCTGCTGGTGCAGCGCCGCCAGCTGGCCCTGCTCCTGGGCCAGCCCAACCTGGCTGATATTGACACCACCGCCAGCCCCCGCGCCACCCTGCTGCCCGCCGACACCGCCGCCCTCACCCCCGCGGCCAACCCCACCCTCGCCCACTACCAGCAGCAGCTCGCCCTTAGCCAGCAGCTCACCAAGGTTGAAAAGCTCCGCCGCCTGCCCGACCTGCGGGCCGGCTATTTCAACCAGACCATCAACCAGGAAAAAGGCTTCCAGGTAGCCCAGGCGGGCATTGCGGTGCCGCTGCTGGGCCGCGTGCAGCACAGCCGCATTGCCGCCGCCAAGCTGGGCGAGCAGGCGGCCGAAGTGCAGCTGGCCTACGCCAACACGCAGGTTGGCACCCAGCTTAATACGCTGCGCCAGCAACTGACCCGGGCCCAGGCGTCCTTGCTGTACTACGAGAATTATGGCCTGCCCCAGGCCCGGCTCATTCTGACCACCGCCGAAAAAAGCTTTCGGGCCGGCGACATCGAGTACGTCGAGTACGTGGTGAATACCCAGCCCGCCTGGCAAATTCAGGAAGCCTACTTCGAACAATTGCGGCTATCCAACGAGCTGGTGGCCAACCTTCAGGCGCTGAGCGGCACCGATTGAGCTGGTTAATCACCTTGCTCACGCTGCTTCTCCTTTCCCACACTTCCCCATGAAATCCCTACAAATTCTATTGTGCTGCCTGTTTCTCACCGCCTGCGGCAGCAAGCCCGATACCGCTGCCGAAAAACCCGCGCCGCCTCCACGCGCGCCCAATGAAGTGTTTCTTACCACGGCCCAGATGCAGGCAGCCGGCATTGAGCTGGGCACTTTCACGCGCCGCGACCTCGGCACCGAGGTGCAGGCCACCGGCCAGATTGACGTGCCGCCCAGCCACCGCGTGTCCGTCACGGCCATCATGGGCGGCTACGTGGAGCGCCTGCCGGTGCTGCCCGGCCAGCACGTGGCGCGCGGCAGCGTGCTGGCCACCCTGCGCCACCCCGACTACCTCAAGCTGCAGCAGGACTACCTCCAAAGCCAGGCCCGCATCGTATTTCTCAAGCAGGAAACCGCCCGCCAACAAACCCTCACCGATGAGGACGTGGGCGCCCGCCGCAAGCTGCAGCAGGCCACTTCTGAGCTGCGCACCGAGCAGGCCGCCGCCGGCAGCCTCGCCGCCCAGCTCCGGCTCATTGGGCTGCGACCAGCCGCCATCAGCGCGGGCAACATCCGGCCCAGTGTGGCGCTCACGGCGCCCATCGGTGGCTACGTGAAGGCCGTGCTGGTGAACCCCGGCCAGTTTGTAAACCCCCAGGATGTGCTGATTGAGCTGGTCGACCGCTCCGATTTACACCTGGAGCTTAAAGTCTTCGAGCGCGACATTGCCAAGGTAAAAGAGGGCCAGGACATCCTGTTTCGCGTGCCGGCCCAAGGCCCCGACGCCCGCCCCCTGCCGGCCACCATTTTCCTGGTCGGTAAAGCCTTCGACGACGGTGGCCACACCGTCAGCATCCACGCCCATTTGCACGAAACTGGCCCCGATGCCGCTGCCACGGCGGCCCTGCTCCCTGGCCAGTACGTGAGCGCCCGCATCCTCACCGGCCGCACGCCCCAGCGCACCCTGCCCGAAGACGCTCTGGTGCCCGGCGGCGAAGTCAGCTATGCTTATTACCAGGTAAAAACCGATGCGAAGGGCAGCACCTTCCGCCGCTTCAGCCTACGCCCCGGCGCCACCGACCAAGGCCAAGTGGCCGTGCGCTCGCTTGATAAGCTGGCTGATACCACGCACCTTGTGGTAAAAGGCGCTTATTTCATTGATGCCGAGCGCAGCAAGGGCCAGGGCGGTGATGAGTAAAAGGGGAAATAAAGCAGGCACAGAATAAAATGCGGAACGGAATAAAACGTGAAGCAGGAAGAACGTCATGCTGAGCTTGTTGAAGCATCTCTACTACGAGAGTAATCCCAATCGCCTGTCTTTAATCGTCTGTCATGCTGACGCAGGAAGCATCTTATCACCGAGGAACGACCCAGGCGTGATAAGATGCTTCCTGCGTCAGCATGACAAAAGGCGCAGTAGAGATGCTTCGGCAAGCTCAGCAGGACGTGCTGTTATTTGTGCCAGCCGACACTTGAGCTACTCCCCGCCACCCCATCCACCTATGATTCTCCTCACCGAACTGCACTACCACCCGCCGGCTGCCCTCTTTGCTGAGCTGCTGCGTGCCGATGGTATTCTACTGGAAGCCCACGAGCACTACCGCAAGCAGACTTTCCGCAACCGCTGCCTCATTCGCACGGCGCAGGGGGTACAGCCGCTCACGGTGCCGGTTATCGATGGCAACCGGGCCGAAAAAGTGAGTTCTTCGGCTATTGAAATCGACTACCGGCAAAACTGGATTCACCGGCACTGGCGCACCTTGCAGACGGCCTACGGCAACAGTCCGTATTTTGAGTATTATGCCGACTACTTGCACGATATTTACGTACGTAAGCCTGCTCTGCTTTTTGACCTGAACCTGCAATTCCTGCGGTTATTGCTGCGTTGTTTTCGACTGACCCTGCCCCTCCACCTCACCGACGAATACCTTCCCGACTACTCCGCGCAACCTTCTCTCGAGAATTTTGGTCTTCCTAGTACGCAGCTGCTCATCGCCGACCGGCGCGACTGGCTGACACCCAAAACCAATACAAAAGCGGTAGAACCTGACAGTCCGGCAGTCCCTCCCCTGGTGCGGCCGTACCCGCAAGTATTTGGCCCAGGTTTTGAGCCTGGGCTAAGTGTACTGGACCTGCTGTTTTCGCAGGGCCCGGCCGCCGGCGCTTATTTACAATAATCTGTATTTATTACAGTAACCTGTAAATTTCCACCGACGTTAGATTAAGTGCTTACGTGCCGTTTTTGGCCCGAACCTTCGCCCGAGCCCGCTTGTTTTCAAGCTACATCGGCCCAACCCGTTTTGCGTGTATTACTCCCGACGCGGGGCTATTTGATTTTTTTACTACGTTTATTGGCATGGAAGCTAAATTCTCAAACCGCGTCAAAGAGGTTATTTCCCTCAGTCGGGAAGAGGCCATCCGTCTCGGCCACGACTATATCGGCACAGAGCACTTATTGCTCGGCATGATTCGCGAAGCGGAGGGCACGGCTCTTGGGCTCTTGCGTAAGCTGGGCGTGTCCATTGATGAGCTCAAGTTTTCGCTTGAGCAGGCCACGCGCAACACCGCGACCCAGGGCACCAGCATCACCGGCTCGATTCCGCTCACTAAGCAGACCGAGAAGGTGTTGAAAATAACCTATTTGGAGGCTAAAATCTTCAAGTCCGAAATCATCGGCACCGAACACTTGCTGTTGTCCATCCTGCGGGACGAGGACAACATTTCCTCTCAAATTCTCTCCAAGTTTAACGTGAACTACGAAACTGTGCGCGACTCGCTGGATTACCATGGTAACGCCTCGCCGAGTCCCAAAGCCGGCCCCGACACCGACGACGACGACAACGACAAGCTGTTTGGCTCGTCGGGCCCCGGCGGACGCGGCGGCTCCGGCAGCGCTTCGGCCAAGAAGCCGGGCGAAAAATCGCGCACCCCGGTGCTCGACAACTTCGGCCGCGACCTCACCAAGCTGGCCGAAGACGACAAGCTCGACCCCATTGTGGGCCGCGAAAAAGAAATTGAGCGCGTGGCTCAGATTTTGAGCCGCCGCAAAAAGAATAACCCCATCCTCATCGGTGAGCCCGGCGTGGGCAAAACGGCCATCGCCGAAGGCCTCGCCCTGCGCATCATCCAGAAGAAGGTGAGCCGCGTGCTGTTCAACAAGCGCGTGGTAACCCTGGACCTGGCGTCGCTGGTGGCCGGCACCAAGTACCGCGGCCAGTTTGAAGAGCGCATGAAGGCCGTGATGAACGAGCTGGAGAAGTCGCCCGACGTGATTCTGTTCATCGACGAGCTGCACACCATTGTGGGCGCTGGCGGTGCTTCGGGCTCGCTCGACGCTTCCAACATGTTCAAGCCGGCTTTGGCCCGCGGCGAGATTCAATGCATCGGCGCCACCACGCTGGACGAGTACCGCCAGTACATCGAGAAAGACGGCGCCTTGGCCCGTCGTTTTCAGATGGTGATGGTGGACCCCACCACGCCTGAGGAGACCATCGAAATCCTGCACAACATCAAGGACAAGTACCAGGACCACCACCACGTGGTGTACACCGACAAGGCCATTGAGCAGTGCGTGATGCTGAGCGACCGCTACATGAGCGACCGTTTCCTGCCGGACAAGGCCATCGACATTCTCGACGAGGCCGGTGCCCGCGTGCACATCAACAACATCGTGGTGCCCGAGGACATTCTCACGCTCGAAGAGCAGATTGAGAACATCAAGGGCGAGAAAAACCGCGTGGTGAAATCGCAGAAATACGAGGAAGCTGCCAAGCTCCGCGATACCGAGAAGAAGCTGCTTGACCAACTCGACGCCGCCAAGAAGGGCTGGGAAGAGGAAACCAAGAAGAAGCGCTACACGGTGAAAGAGGAGAACGTGGCCGAGGTTATCGCCATGATGACCGGCATCCCCGTTTCGCGAGTGGCCCAGAACGAAAGCCAGAAACTCCTCAACATGAACGAGGAGCTGCAAGGCAAGGTAATCGGCCAGGAAAAAGCCATTAAGCAGCTCGTAAAAGCTATTCAGCGCACGCGGGTGGGCTTGAAGGACCCTAAGAAGCCGATTGGCTCGTTCGTATTCCTCGGCCCAACGGGCGTGGGTAAGACGGAGCTGGCCAAGGTGCTGGCTACCTACCTCTTCGACAAGGAAGATGCGCTGGTGCGCGTGGACATGTCGGAGTACATGGAGAAGTTCAGCGTATCGCGCCTGGTGGGTGCGCCTCCCGGCTACGTGGGCTACGAAGAGGGCGGCCAGCTGACGGAGAAAATCCGCCGCAAGCCGTACTCGGTCATCCTGCTCGACGAGATTGAGAAGGCGCACCCGGACGTGTACAACCTGCTCCTGCAAGTGCTGGACGACGGTATCCTGACCGACGGCCTGGGCCGCAAGGTGGACTTCCGGAACACCATCATCATCATGACCTCGAACATCGGGGCGCGTGACCTGCAGGACTTCGGCGCCGGCATCGGCTTCGGTACCAAGGCCCGCCAGGAGAACATGGACGAGCTGACCAAGGGCACCATTACCAACGCCCTGAAGAAGACGTTCTCGCCCGAATTCCTCAACCGTTTGGATGACGTTATCGTCTTCAACTCGCTGGAGAAAAAGGACATCCACAAAATCATCGACATCAGCCTCAGCAAGCTGCTCTCGCGGGTGCAGGCCCTGGGCTACCGTGTTGAGCTGACCGAGAAGGCCAAGGATTTTGTGGCCGACAAAGGCTATGACCCCAAGTATGGCGCCCGCCCCTTGAACCGCGCCATCCAGAAGTACATCGAAGACCCGATTGCCGAGGAAATCCTCAAAGCCCAGGTGGTGCACGGCGACGTCATCACGGCCGACTATGTGGATGGTGCCGAGGAACTGGTGTTCAGTGTAACGAAGAGCGGCGAAGACCAGAACCTCGCCAGCGACGAGCGCCCGGCCGAAACGCCCGAAGCGCCCGACACGGACGCGAAGAAGTAGTAAAATCTAATAATCTCATCCGTTAAAGAAACTAAAGCTGACTCTCCAAGGTGAGAGTCAGCTTTTTTTATACTCTTTCACTGACGATAAGGCCATATATCACGTTCTTCAACAAAAAAATCTTATTATTGCCAAACTCTTAGCATAAGCAGCCAATAATCCACATGGGCAATAATCCTTTTGTTACAGTTATAATGCCTGTTTTTAATTCGGAATTATATATTGAGGAAGCAATTAACAGCATCATAAATCAATCTTATAAAAACTTTGAGTTTTTAATATTTGACGATGGGTCCACTGATAACAGCTTGGCCCTAATTAAGAAATATAAAGACAAACGGCTTACTGTTTTTCACCATTCTGTAAATACCGGTTATGTTCGCCATTTAAACGAAGGGCTTAAATTAGCTAAAGGTGATTTTATAGCCCGCATGGATGCCGATGATATTGCAAAACCTGATAGGTTACAAAAGCAACTCAGCTATTTAATTACAAACCCTGACGTAGGTGTTTGTGGAAGTCAAGTTGAGCTATTTGGTGACAGGTTGGATAAAATGATGGTCCCTAAAGACCATGAAAGCATTCGAATTGCCCTTATGAGTTATTGTCCTATATGGCATCCAACTGTAATGATTCGCAAAAGCTTGATGGCAGAAAACAACAGTAATTATAATACTGCTTTCTTATACGCGGAAGACTATGACCTGTGGACTCAATTAATAAACCGAACTAGGTTTCATAATCTCGACGAAATGCTATTAAAGTATCGTATTCATAACCAACAAGTAAGCTCAACAAAGAAGTCTATACAGCGTAAAGAATCTGGCTTAATTATTTACAATTATCTACAAGGCCTTGGATTTAACTTAGGTATATTAACACCGGATTTTGTTGGCTGCTTGAGTATTTATGCAGACGAATCTGATAGCGTAGATAAATACAGCAATTTTATTAAAATGGCACGTTTAATATGTTTCCAAAATCTAAAGCTTAAGGTTTTTAAACAATTAGATTTAAATCTATTTTTCTCCCAGTTATGGGAAATGGCGCTTAACCAAATACTAAAGTATTCTCCTGGGCTGATTATACCTGTTTTCTTAAGTCATAAACCATTCAAATCCACTTTATCATTAACTACCAAACTTAAGATTGGCGTTAAAAGTTTAATCTCCTGGAACACAAGAGTACACGTCTAATAATACATTCCAAAAGTTCTAAATTTTATTCATGCAAAAAAAAGGCCCTTTAGTTTCTGTTATTATCCCTTGTTTCAATCAAGGCGAGTATTTGCTTGATTCAATATTAAGCGCAAGGGGGCAAACGTGGGAAAATGTCGAAGTCATAGTAGTTGATGATGGTTCTACTGACAACACACATGAGATATGCGTTTTATTTAACGAAATTATTTATGTGCACCAGTATAACCAAGGCCTTTCTAGTGCCCGAAACAAGGGGTTTCAAGAGAGCAAAGGTGACTTTTTAGTTTTTTTAGATGCAGATGACTGGCTCTTCCCTGATGCGATAAGTATTAACCTGACCTATTTACAAGAAAATCCTAAAGCTGCTTTCGTATCGGGTGCGCACGATAGAGTAGATAGAAACGGGAATTGGCTCCTCACTATTTCAGATGCCGTAGAAACAGACCATTACCTCAATTTACTTCGGGGCAACTACATTCATATGCACGCGACAATTTTGTTTCGACGTTGGGCACTTCCACTTTACCCTTATGACGTAGACTTGTTAGTTTGTGAAGACTACGATTTGTGCCTACGGATAGCTCGCAATTATGATGTGATTCATCATTCCAAAAAAATTGCGGTTTATCGAACATATGATAGTAGTATGTCAGGCAATATCCCTTTAATGCATAAGACCATTGGACAAGTCTTAAGAAACCAGCTTAAATTCTTACGCAATCAAGAAGAGCATAATGCTTTACAAACAGGAATTAGAGAGACGCAGAAACGCTATATCATTCAGCTCACAAGTCGGCTGATGGAATCAAGGAAATCGTTTTACACAAATTTTAGTAAAACCTCAATCCAACTTTTATTCAAAAATTTTACTCTTTTCATTTCAACTGCATTCTCAGTCATGCTTTATCATGTCAAACGTTTAGTAAAGAAATATACACCTGAGGCCTTTTTTCCTTATTTATATAAAATTTCAGCAAGCAGGAAGGTGGTTAATATGGGCAGCCTTAATCGTGTCCAGCCGTTTAGCACTGTTTTTGGTTACGACCGTGGAGGCCCTATTGACCGCTACTACATCGAATCATTTTTGAAAAAAAATGCCACCCTTATTTCTGGACACGTTTTGGAAGTTGGCGATAATATATATACTATAAAATTCGGCGGTGAATCAGTTATTAAGAGCGATATTTTGCATGTTGATGACACTAATACGGGAGCAACTTATACAGGAGATTTAAGTAATGCACCCCACATTCCCAGTGATTTATTTGATTGCATTATATTGACTCAGACCCTTCATTTAATATATGATTTTAAAGGTGCATTAGAAACGTGCTTTAGAATATTAAAGCCGGGTGGAGCCCTGTTGTTAACTGTACCTGGAATAAGTCAAATTGATTATGGCGAATGGGAAGACACTTGGCTTTGGTCATTTACAAAGGGTGCAATAAAACGATTGCTAAATGAAAGCTTTCCGTTGGCTCAATTAGAAATAGAAACCCATGGAAATGTTTTAACATCAGCAGCATTTCTCTTTGGAATGGGTGTTCCAGAGATAAGCTATGAACATTTAAACTTTAACGACCCCCATTATCAACTTATTATCACGGCAAAAGCCTTTAAGCCAAAATCATAATGGTTTCACTTCTAAAAACGCGGATTAACAATCAATTAAACCCTAATGCTGTTGTCCTAATGTACCACAGTATTAAGAATACAGATTATGACCCTTGGCAGTTAGCAGTCAGTCCGCTTCATTTCGAGCAACACCTCCAAGTTTTAAAGCAATCTGGGCGCGTTGTCCCATATAATACTTTGATAGAACAGCTAAAAAGCAAGAATGTAAAACGAGGCAGCATCGTGCTAACGTTCGATGACGGATATAGAGATAATTATACATTAGCAAAACCTCTTTTAGAACACTATGGGATACCAGCAACCTTTTTTATTCCTACTGATAAATTAGGGTCGGAGCAAGAATTTTGGTGGGATGAATTAGAGCGAATTATAATTCATACCATTAAATTACCTAGACTATTGTCAATTCGTCTCGCAGGGGAGCTTTTAGAATATGACTTGCAAGAAGAAGAAGAATTAACCCCTACTATTCGTCATCAGCATCAAAGTTGGGCTGCCTCTTCAACCGCTCCTACTCGGCGAACGGCTTTATTTATGCTTCTTTGGAAAGCTTTGAAATATGCACCCCATGAAGAAATCAAATCAACTATTAATTCGCTGAATTTATGGTCGTTATCCCCTGCCGAAAAAGCTCGGCAAGAATATACAACAATAACAGTTCCTGGAATGCTGCAATTAGCTTCAAATGGGCTGTTCCAAATTGGAGGGCATACCGCCACGCATCCATCGTTACCCTCATTACCCATAGAGGAACAAATTATGGAAGTTATACAAGGCAAACAAACCCTCGAAAGAGAATTGAAAACAGTAATAGAGCATTTTGCATACCCTTATGGAGACTTTTCTCCAGATACGAAATACATAGTTTCTAATAGTGGTTTTCAATCAGGAGTAAGCACTCGCCATCAAACTGTTAATAATAACTCAGATTTGTTTGAACTGGGAAGGTTCCAAGTCAAGGATTGGCAGGGGGCCATTTTTAAAAAAACAATTAAAAATTGGTTTAGATACTATTAAAAACGCGCAAATGCCTCCTCTTATCTCAATTATTACATGCTTCTTAAACCAAGAAAAGTTTTTAGAAGAAAGTATAAGAAGCGTTCTACGACAAAACTACGCTAATTGGCAGTTAATTTTAATTAATGATGGGTCAACAGACAGCAGCACGGCTATGGCTCGCGAGTATGCAGAACAGTATCCGGAGAAAATACATTATCATGAACATGATGGTCGCAAAAACAAAGGCGCTAGTGCGAGTCGAAACATTGGCATAAGTCTAGCTAAAGGCGATTTCATTGCCTTCCTTGACGGCGATGATATCTGGTTGCCGGAATATTTGCAAAACCAAGCCCTCCTGTTTCAAAAAAACCCGGACGCTGAAATGGTCTGCGAAGCTACCCTTTATTGGTATAGCTGGAAAGACCAAAACACTACGGATATAATTACCCCAGTTGGAGGGCCACAAAATATCCTTATCCCCCCTTATGAATTAATACTTAACTTATACCCTCTCGGGCATGGTGCAGCCCCTTGTATTTGCGCGATGGTAGTAAGAAAGAAGACTTTAATGCAATATGGCCTGTTTGATGAATCTTTTAGGGGCATGTACGATGACCAGACATTACTCATTAAAATTTATCTGAACGCGTCAGTGTATTTGTCCTCATCTTGTTTTAATGTATACAGACAACGTCCTGATTCGCTGGTGCATACATCACATAACATTGGAGATTACGTGAGCATTCGGGTTCGATTCCTTAAATGGCTCTACGAGTACATACAGCAACAACCAATTTTATACCCATTGGTAATGAAGCGGGTGAAAACGATTTTATTTTCCTATCAATACCCGCGAGTGCATAAAGTTTTGAATCGAGTAAAGCGCCTTGTTTCAAAATTTCCCGTTTAACATCAACTTAAATTTAGCCAAGGGGTGCAGGCCCTGGGCTACCGTGTTGAGCTGACCGAAAAGGCCAAGGATTTTGTGGCGGACAAAGGCTACGACCCGAAATACGGTGCCCGGCCCTTGAACCGCGCCATTCAGAAGTACATCGAAGACCCGATTGCCGAGGAAATCCTCAAAGCCCAGGTGGTGCACGGCGACGTCATCACGGCCGACTATGTGGATGGTGCCGAGGAACTGGTGTTCAGTGTAACGAAGAGTGGCGAAGACCAGAACCTGGCCAGCGACGAGCGCCCGGCCGAAACGCCGGAAGCGCCCGACACGGACGCGAAGAAGTAAGGTCCTGCAGGCGCTAGCCTGCACCCAAATTGAGAAGCCGGCTCCCGAAATGGAGCCGGCTTTTTTGTTGCCTTTATGCTACATTGGATGCTGGTATTGACCAGCTTTGCCTCGTTTGAAACAATTCTAATCTTATCATGAATTTTCTTCAGAAAGCGGCCCTTGCGGGGGCTGGTGCGGCGCTCACCAGCGGGGCGGCGCTGGCGCAATCGGCTCCGGTGGCACCCATCAAGCCGAAGGTGTTCACCAACTTTGGCATCACGCGCACCGACAACTATTATTGGCTCAACCAGCCCAGCAGCCCGGAGGTGCTCAAGTACCTCAATGCCGAAAACGCTTACTACGATAAGCAAATGGCCGGGGCCCAGGCCACGCAGCAGAAGCTGGTGGCCGAAATAAAAGGGCGCATCAAGCAGGAAGATGCCTCCGTGCCGTACCGCGACAACGGCTACTATTACTATTCCCGTTTCGATGTGGGCGGCGAATACCCCGTGTATTGCCGCAAGAAGGGCAGCGAAATTGAAACCGAAGAGGTGCTGCTGGACGCCAACGAGCTGGGCGCCGGCCGGCCGTATTTCCAAATCGGCGACTGGGCCGTGAGCGACAACAACCAGTTGCTGGCCTACACGGCCGACACGGTGAGCCGCCGCCTCTACACGCTTCGGTTTAAGAACCTGGCCACCGGGCAGCTCTACCCCGAGCGCATTGCCAACACAGGCGGCGAAGTGGTGTGGGCGGCCGACAACAAGACCGTGTTCTACACCAAGAAAGACGTGACCACCCTGCTGCCCTACCAGGTGTACCGGCACACGCTGGGCACCAACCCCAAGGGCGACGCCCTGATTTACGAGGAGCACGACAACACTTTCCGGGTGGGCGTGAGCCGCACCAAGTCGAAGAAATTCATTGGAATTGAGCTATCCAGCTCACTTTCTTCCGAGTACCGCTACTTGGACGCCGCCACGCCCACGGGCCAGTTTAAGACTTTCCTGGGCCGCGAGAAAAACCACCTCTACAACGTGGAGCACTTGGGCGACAGGTTCTACGTGCGCACCAACTGGCAGGCCCCCAACTACCGCCTGATGGTAACGCCCGTGGCCAACACCGCCAAAACCGCTTGGCAGGACGCCCTCACCCGCCACCCCGAAATCTTCCTCGACAACTTCGAGTTGTTTCGGGACTTCCTTGTGCTCAATGAGCGCAAGGGCGGCCTGCGCCAGCTGCGCGTCATCAGCCTGAAGGACAAGCAGGAACATTACCTCCAATTTGAGGAGCCGGCCTACACGGCCACCATCGGCATCAATGCCGAGCAGGACACGCCCCTGCTGCGCTACAACTACACGTCGCTGACTACGCCGGCCTCCACCTTTGAGTACGACATGAGCACGCGCACCAGCACGCTGCTGAAGGAGCAGACGGTGCTGGGCGGCTTCAACAAGCGCGACTACGTGACGGAGCGGGTGTTTGTAAAGTCGCGCGATAATGCCTTTATCCCGATGTCCATCGTGTATAAGAAGGGCACCAAGCTCGACGGCAGCGCCCCGCTGCTCCAGTACGCCTACGGCTCCTACGGCTTCTCGCAGGACCCTACTTTCAGCTCTGCCCGCCTGAGTT
This sequence comes from Hymenobacter plasmatis, assembly GCF_020711255.1. GTDB lineage: Bacteria > Bacteroidota > Bacteroidia > Cytophagales > Hymenobacteraceae > Hymenobacter. Next base: position 25,977 of record NZ_JAJFAW010000034.1, on the reverse strand, counting down.
TGCTCAACCGAGGCTTTGTGTATGCGCTCTGCAACATTCGCGGGGGCCAGGAGATGGGCCGGCAGTGGTTTGAGGACGGCCGCATGCTGCACAAGAAAAACAGCTTCAACGACTTCATCGATTGCTCCCTTTACCTTACCAAGCCGCATGAGGCGGAAGTGGCCGGTGCGAAAACCAAGCAGCAGTACACCGCGCCCGACAAGCTTTTTGCCATGGGTGGCAGCGCCGGGGGCCTACTCATGGGCGCCGTGATGAACATGCGGCCCGACCTCTACAAGGGCGTGATTGTGGCCGTGCCATTCGTGGACGTGGTCACGACCATGTCGGACCCCAGCATTCCGCTAACCACCAGCGAGTACGACCAATGGGGCAACCCCGCCGACGAGGAGTACTTCCGGTACATGCTCTCGTACTCGCCCTACGACAACGTGAAGGCCCAGGCCTACCCCAACACCCTCGTTACCACCGGCCTGCACGATTCGCAGGTGCAATACTTTGAGCCGGCCAAATGGGTGGCCAAGCTGCGCGCCATGAAGACGGACAAGAACCAGCTCCTGCTGCACACCGACATGAGCGCCGGCCACGGCGGCGCCTCCGGCCGCTTCAAGTCCATCGACGACACTGCGCGGCAGTATGCGTTTATGCTGCAGCTGTTGGGCAAGAATCTGTAGGAACTCAATCGCCTGTCAATAATCGCCTGTCATGCAGAGCGCAGCGAAGCATCTTATCGCCGTGGAACGACTCGTTCGAACCTGATAAGATGCTGCGCTGCGCTCTGCATGACAGGAGGCGCTAGCGAACTGCATTGCTGCCCTCAGCTTGACGTTCTACTTTTTGGTAGCGCCCCGTAAGGCCTTACGGAAACACGTCCATAATCTACCCGTAACCTACCTTTGAGTTCCCACTCCCGCGCGCCAGTTCCGGCGCTGCGCTCACTACTCTCCATGCCCGACCCGCACGCTCACGCCCACCTTACCAAAACCGACCTGCTGGCCCGTAAAAACGAAGAAGCCCTGCTCGGCGGTGGCCAGGCCCGCATCGATTCCCAACACAAAAAAGGCAAGCTCACCGCCCGCGAACGGGTTGATTTGCTGATGGACGAAGGCTCGTTCGAAGAAATTGGCAAGTTTGTGATGCACCGGGCCAAGGACTTTGGCCTCGACAAAGAACACTACCTCGGCGACGGCGTGGTAACCGGCTACGGCACCGTGAACGGCCGCCTGGTGTACGTCTTCTCCCAGGATTTCACGGTTTTCGGGGGCTCGCTGAGCGAAACCCACGCCGAGAAAATCGTCAAAATCATGGACCTGGCCATGAAGAACGGCGCCCCGGTTATTGGGCTAAACGACTCCGGCGGCGCCCGTATTCAGGAAGGCGTGGTGAGCCTGGGTGGCTACGCCGACATCTTTTATAAGAATACCCTGGCCTCGGGGGTGGTGCCGCAGCTCTCGGCCATTATGGGGCCGTGCGCGGGCGGTGCCGTGTATTCGCCGGCCATCACCGACTTCATTCTGATGGTGGAGCACACGAGCTACATGTTCGTGACCGGCCCGAACGTGGTGAAGACCGTGACCCACGAAGAAGTGACCAGCGAAGAGCTGGGCGGCGCCAGCACCCACTCGGCCAAAAGCGGCGTCACGCACTTCAGCTGCGCCAACGAGGTGGCCTGCATCACGCACCTCAAGCAGCTGCTGAGCTACATGCCGCAGAACTGCGAGGAAACGGCTCCCAACCAGCCCTACGACGCCAGCGGCGACGAAAGCCGCCCAGTGCTCGACAAGCTGATACCCGACAACGCCAACCAGCCCTACGACATGCGGGAGGTGATTGAAGGCATCATCGACGCCGATTCCTTCCTGGAAGTCCACCAGAATTTCGCGGAGAACATCGTGGTGGGCTTTGCGCGCCTCGCGGGCCGTAGCATCGGCATCGTGGGCAACCAGCCGGCTGTGCTGGCTGGCGTGCTCGACATCAACGCCAGCACCAAGGCTGCGCGCTTTGTGCGCTTCTGCGACTCGTTCAACATTCCGCTGCTGGTGCTGGAAGACGTGCCCGGCTTCCTGCCCGGCACCGACCAGGAGTGGCGCGGCATCATCACCAACGGCGCCAAGCTGCTTTACGCGTTCTGCGAAGCCACCGTGCCGCGCATCACCGTCATCACCCGCAAGGCCTACGGCGGGGCATATGATGTGATGAACTCCAAGCACATCGGCGCCGACATGAACTACGCCTGGCCCACCGCCGAAATCGCCGTGATGGGCGCCAAGGGTGCGGCTGAAATCATCTTCAAGCGCGAAATTGCCACGGCCGACGACCCCGCCGCCAAGCTGCAGGAGAAGGTAGACGAGTACCAGGAGAAATTTGCCACGCCCTACCGCGCCGCCCACCGCGGTTTCGTAGATGAAGTCATCCTGCCTTCACAAACGCGTCAGAAATTGATACGCGCTTTCAAAATGCTGGAGAACAAAGTGGATGTATTGCCACGCAAAAAACACGGCAACATTCCGCTGTAACCCCATTTGTCATGCTGACGAAGGAAGCATCTTATCACGGCTGCCTTTGTTCTCTCTTCTACCTAGCGGCGCTGACGTGATAAGATTCTGCGCTGCGCTCTGAATGACAATTACCTACCATGCGTCCCGAATCCTTCGAGTTCCTCCAAACCTACCTCAACAACCCCTCCCCGACCGGCTTCGAAAAAGAAGGCCAAAAGCTGTGGCTGGACTACATCAAGCCGTATATCGACGAGTACTTTGTGGATACTTACGGCACGGTGGTCGGCGTCATCAACCCCGAGGCGAAGTACAAGGTGGTCATCGAAGCGCACGCCGATGAAATTTCCTACTTCGTGAATTACATCACCAAGGAAGGCTATTTGTACCTGCGCCGCAACGGCGGCTCCGACCCGCTGGTGGCCCCCAGCAAGCGGGTGAACATCTTCGGTGAGAAAGGTATTGTGAAAGCCGTGTTTGGCTGGCCCGCCATCCATGTGCGCAAGGTGGAGCAGGACAAGGCGCCCACCATCGAAACCGTGTTTCTGGACTGCGGTGCTTCCTCCAAGGAAGAAGTAGAGGAAATGGGCGTGCACGTGGGCTCCGTGGTCACGTTTGAGGACGAGTTTACGGTACTCAACGACAAGTACTACGTGGGCCGCGCGCTCGATAACCGCGTGGGCGGCTTCATGATAGCCGAGGTGGCGCGCATGCTGAAGGAGAACAAGAAAAAACTGCCCTTCGGCCTCTACATCGTGAATGCGGTGCAGGAGGAAATTGGGCTGCGCGGCGCCGAAATGGTGGCCCACCGCATCAACCCCGACGTGGCCATCATCACCGACGTGACCCACGACAGCCAGTCGCCGATGTACGAAAAGAAGACCTCCGGCGACATTTCCTGCGGCAAAGGCCCGGTGATTACCTACGGCCCGGCCGTGCAAAATCACCTGCGCGACCTCATCATCGACACGGCCAAGCTAACCGACATTCCGTTCCAGCGGGCCGCCGCCACCCGCGCCACCGGCACCGATACCGACGCCTTTGCTTATTCCGGGTCCGGCGTGGCCGCCGCCCTGATTTCGCTGCCGCTGAAGTACATGCACACCACCGTCGAAACCGTGCACAAAGACGACGTGGACAGCGTAACCCGCCTGATTTACGAAACGCTCCTGCGCATCGAAGACGGGCACGACTTCCGCTACTTCAGCTAAGTCTTTAATTGAGTTAAACGTCTGTCATCCTGAGCTGAGCAAAGGACCTTATTTCGCCAGAACTGTTGGTTCAATGGTAATAAGGTACTTCGCTCGGCTCAGGATGACTTTTTTCTATGGAACTACCCGACTTTCCTTTCCCACCCCTCACCGTAACCGACCAAATGGGCCGGCGGGTGGCGGTGCCGTTTCCGCCGCAGCGCATAGTCTCGCTGGTGCCGTCGCAAACGGAATTGCTGTTTGACCTGGGACTGGGCGACAAGGTGGTAGGCGTAACCAAATTCTGCATTCACCCCACGGAAGCCCGCACCAAAGCCGCGCTCATTGGGGGCACCAAGAACTTTGATTTCGACAAAATAGCCGCCCTAAAGCCCGACTTGATAATTGGCAATAAGGAGGAAAACTACCAGACCGGAATTGAGCTACTTGCCGCCAAGTACCCGGTATGGCTGAGCGACATCAGCACCTTGCCGGAAGCGTTGGACATGATTCGGCGCGTGGGCTTTATCGCGGGGGCCAAAGAGCGTGCCCAGACGCTGGCAGCCGAAATCGAAGCTTCGTTTGCCGCGCTGCCCACCGGTGGCCCGGCTGTACCGGCCGCGTACTTCATTTGGAAGAAGCCGTATATGGTGGCCGCCGCGGGCACGTTTATCGACGACCTGCTGCGCCGGGCCGGCTTTGCCAACGTCTTCGCCGACTTGGGCCGCTACCCGGAGATTACCGCCGAGCAGCTGGCCGCTGCCGCTCCCCAGCGCATTCTGCTATCCTCCGAGCCCTACCCTTTCGGCGGAAAGCACATTGCCGAATTCCAGGAAATATGCCCGGCGGCCAGGATTGAGATTGTCGACGGAGAGCTGTTTAGCTGGTACGGCAGCCGGCTGCGCAAGTCGGCGGCGTATTTCAGCCAGCTTCTTCGATAACGAAGCCGCTTTTGGCCAGCTCTTTCCAGAATTGGGGGTAAGATTTCTTCACCACCGTTGGGGCTTCAATATTGAGCTGGCCCAGCATGGCGAGGGGCGCAAACGCCATGGCCATGCGGTGGTCGTGGTAGGTGGCCACCGACTGATTATTGACGGCAAAGCCACTGGATTCGGCCCGGAAGCGGCCGTCCGCCACTTCGCGCAGGCTCCCGCCGAACTTGGCCAGCTCCATTTGCAGGGCCGCAATCCGGTCAGTTTCCTTGATGCGCAGGCTTTCCAGTCCCGTCATATCAACCGGGATGCCGCGCGCCGCGGCTACCACCGCCACGGTTTGGGCCAGGTCCGGGCAGTCCGTGAAGTCGAACGCCAGCACCTCGGAGCTCGCCGGTACGGGCAGTTGCTTGAGGTGAATGCCATCGGGCAGAAATGTGGTGTCGATGCCAAAAGGCTTCATCATGCCCACAATGGCCTGGTCGCCCTGCAGCGACTGCTGGCGCAGGCCGGGCAGCGTGATTTCTGAGCCGGCCGGGGCCAACGCTACTAGCGAGTACCAGTAGCTGGCCGCCGACCAGTCCGACTCCACGGTGTAGTTGGTGGGCTGGTACTCGCCGGGGCTTACCAGCAGCGTGTCGCCGTCGGCGGTGTAGTGAGCGCCGAATAATTGCATCAACGCCACCGTCATGTTGATGTAGGGGCGGGAACCCACGTGGCCGGTGAGGCGCAGGCGCAGGCCACCGGGCAGCCGCGGGCCCACCATCAGCAAGGCCGAAATGTACTGGCTGCTGATGTCGCCGCGCACGGCCAATTCGGTGGGTTGAGCTGGACTGTGAGCCGCGGGCGCAAACCCTTGCAGCTCAAGTGGCGGAAAGCCTTCGTTGTTGAGGTAGTTGATACGGGCACCGGCTTGCCGAAGCGCATCCACGAGCACGCCGATGGGCCGCTCCTGCATGCGGGCGGTGCCCGTGAGGCGGCCCTGCCAGTTCGTGACGGACAGGTAGGCGGTGAGAAAACGCATGACGGTGCCGGCATCCTCGGCATCGAGCAGGTTGGTGCTGGGCGCAGCGGCTAGCAAGCGCCGCATCAGCTGGGTGTCGTGCGCGTCCGACAGGTTATCGAGGGTGCCGCCGCCGGCTAAGGCCTGCAGGATGAGGGCGCGGTTGGCTTCGCTCTTGGAAGCCGGAAGTTGGGCAGTACCGCGCAGCGGGCCGCCGGGCCAGGAAAGGTGCATGTTTGGTTGTCAGTTGTTAGTTGTCCGTTGTTAGTCAGTTGGTCGATTGGAAAGCAGATGCGAGCCAGCGCATCTAACCACAGATAACTAACAACGGACAACCGGCTACGCTTGCAGCCGGTGGTAATAGCGCAACGATTCGGCGATTTCGGCCACCGTCACGGGCTGGTCAAACACGCCGTTGCCGATGCCGTTGAGCAAGGTGCAGTTGATAATGGCGCCCGCATTCTTCTTGTCCTGCAGCGCCAGGTCGGCAATGGCATCGGTTTCCAGCCCCACGAACGCCACCTTATCGAAGACCGAAAACACGAAGGTTTCGATTTTGTCCATTTCCTCGGCGCTCAGCAGGCCGCGCTGCACCGACAGCCAGCTTTCGCACACCAGGCCCGCGGCCACGGCCTCGCCGTGCAGAATCTCGCGGCCGGGCTGGGTGAGCAGGTAGCTTTCGAGGGCGTGGCCCACGGTATGGCCGAAGTTGAGCAGCTTGCGCGGGCCGCTCTCCAGTGGGTCTTGCGCCACGATGCGCTGCTTGAGCGCCACCGACTCGCGGATAATCGGCGTCCAGTCGTCGGTGAGCCAGCCCAGGCGGCGGTGCACGTTGAAGGCGGCCGCATCGGCAATGAGCCAGTGCTTGAGCACCTCGGCGTAGCCCGACTTGAGCTGGCGTGGGTCCAGGGTTTGCAAAAATCCTGGCTCAATGAATACGGCGGCCGGGGCCTGAAACACGCCCAGCTGGTTTTTATAGCCCTGGAAGTCGATGCCGGTTTTGCCGCCCACGCTGGCGTCTACCTGCGCGAGGAGCGTGGTGGGCACTTGCACAAACCGGATGCCGCGCTTGTAGAGCGCCGCCGCAAAGCCGCCCAAGTCCGTGACCACGCCGCCGCCCAGGTTCACGAGCACGGCGTGCCGGTCGGCGCGCTGCTCGGTGAGCTGGCACCACACGGTATCGCAGGTGGCCAGGGTCTTGTACTCCTCCCCCGCCGGGATTTCGATGAGGTGGTAATTGGTCGGCAAGTGCTTTTCCAGCAGTGGCAGGCACAAGCGCGACGTATTGCTGTCGACCAGCACAAACACCCGGCTCACGGCCGGCCGGTACAGAAATTCGGCCAGCGCGGGCAGGGCTTCGGGCCCAATAATAACGGAACTATCCATGGGGCAAAAGTCAGGATAAAAATGGCAGGTTTGCTACACTGCCGTGCAACCTATGCGAACCGGCACGGGTCAGGCGAGTAGCAGCAGCGCTTTCACCCACCCCTTCTCCATATGTTTTTGCAGACTCGCCTGGCTTCCTTTGGTGTACTGTTCGCAGCGGCCGGCCTGTTGGCGGGCTGCAAAAAAGATGCGGCTACCTTCCCCAGCTTGGCCGGTACCTGGCAGCTCACGGCCCATCAATGCTACTGCCCGCAGGCGCCGCTGGCCAACGAGCTGGTGAAGTTCACAGACAGCGGCTTTTCCTTTTACAAGGATGGTCAGCCCACCACTTATGGCAGCTATTCCTACACCACCGGCCAGGCGTGCGGCAGCTCAACCACGGTGCCCATGGCGCGTTTTGCCTATGCGAATGCCAACGCCGGCCCGCGGGACATCGTCTTCACCCTCAGCGGCGATAAGCTGGTGCTGGACTACGGCGGCTGCCTGGACGCGCCCGTCGATACCTACGAGCGGCTGCGGTAGCCAGGTGCTATAGCCCCGGCCCCAAATGACTGATGCCGTCTACTTGCGGCCTCCCATTGAGCACCTCGGTTTGCTTGCGGATGCTTTCGATGTGAATCAGCTTGTAGAGCTCGGCCACAAATTTATCGTTCACATTTAGCTTGCTGGCCCACTCGGTGCGGGTGTTGAAGATTTCCTGCCAGCGGTCGAATTGCAGGATTTTGACGTTGTTTTCCTTTTTGTATTCGGCCAGCTCTTCTACCAGGGCCATGCGGCGGGCCAGGGCTTCTACAATCTCGCGGTCGGCCACGTCCATTTTCTGGCGCAGCTCCTCGGCCTTGTTGAGGTAGTCGGCGTTGTTGGAAGAACGGTAGCGGTACTGCAGCTCGCTAAGGATTTCGCCCAGGCGCGCGGGCGTCACCTGCTGCTCGGCGTCGCTCAGGGCGTGGTCGGGGTCGGGGTGGGTTTCGATAATGAGGCCGTCGTAGTCCAGGTCGAGGGCCTTCTGCGCGATGGGCAGCAGCAAGTCGCGGCGCCCGCCGATGTGGCTGGGGTCGCAGATGAGCGGAATGTGCGGGAAGCGCGTTTTCAGCTCAATCGGCAAAATCCAGGTAGGCGCGTTACGGTAACGGCTGGGCGCAAACGTGCTGAAGCCGCGGTGAATGGCCGCCAAATCGGTGATGCCGGCCCGCTCCAGGCGCTCGAGGGCGCCGGCCCAGAGGGCCACGTCGGGGTTCACCGGGTTTTTCACCATCACGGGCACGCCGGTGCCGGCCAGCGCATCGGCCAGTTCCTGCACCGCAAAGGGGTTTACGGTGGTGCGGGCCCCAATCCAGAGCACGTCGATGCCGTGGCGCAGGGCCTCTTCTACGTGGCGCGGCGTGGCCACCTCTATCGCCGTCGGAATGCCGGTTTCGGCCTTCACGCGCTGCAGCCAGGGCAGCGCCACCACGCCCATGCCCTCAAACGAGCCCGGGCGGGTGCGGGGCTTCCAGATGCCCGCCCGAAACAGGTCAATGTTGCCCAATGCCTGCAGGCCGCGGGCCGTGGCCATCACCTGTTCCTCGGTTTCGGCCGAGCACGGGCCGGCAATGAGGATGGGCTGGCCTTTTTGGGCCAGCATCTTGGTAAAGAACGTTTCAGCAACAGAAGGCATTTCAGTATTGGGCAGGTGAAGTCGCGTTTCGGGCCGGTGCCGAAAAGCTGGGCAAACGTAACTCGTTTCCACGAAACGTTGTTTACCGGTTACCTTCGCCCGCCTTCTGCTTATCGCCTCAATTCCCACCCCCAAGCTGCTCCGTATGTCCCCCGTTTCCCCTACCCAGGCCCCGCCCATTTCCTTCGATGATACCCGCGTGGCCTTCGCTTCCAAGTCCGACGGGCAGCTGCGGAAAGTTTATGCGCTGTTCGCGGCCATGAACAACGGCACCCTGGTGAAAACGGGCAGTGGGCTGATGAAAACCGCCCTGAAGTGGGGCCTACCCGGCACCAAGTTCCTCATCAAGCATTCCATCTTCGAGCAGTTCTGCGGCGGCGAAACCATTGCCGAGTGCCGCCCCGTGACCGAAGAATTGGGCAAGTACAACATCGGCACCATCCTCGACTATTCGGTGGAAGGCGAAGGCAGCGACCGCAGCTACGACCACACCCGCGACGAAATCCTGGCCACCATCGACGAGGCCCACCGCTCCACGCACATCCCGTTTTCGGTGTTTAAAGTAACGGGCGTGGCCAACGTGGCCATTCTCGAGAAAATTCAGGCGGGCCAGCTGCTTACCGCCGACGAAGAAACCGCGCACTCCCGCGCCGTGGCCCGGGTGGAGGCCCTGTGCGCCCGCGCCCACCAGCACGGCGTGCGCCTGTTTATCGATGCCGAGGAAAGCTGGTTTCAGCACACCATCGACCAACTGGCCTACGACATGATGGCCAAGTACAACCGCGAAACGGCCATCGTCTGGAATACCTACCAGCTTTACCTGCACGACCGGCTCGACGCCTTGAAGGCCGCGCACGCGGCCGCGGTGGAAGCCGGGTACTACATGGGCGCCAAGCTGGTGCGCGGGGCTTACATGGAAAAGGAAGCCCGTGTAGCCAAGCAGCGCGGCTATCCCAACCCCATTAACCCCACCAAGCAGGCCACCGACGAGCTCTACGACGCGGCGCTGCGCTTTTGCGTGGAGCATATTGACCGCATCAGCATTTGCGCCGGCACCCACAATGAAGCTAGCTCCCTGCTGCTCACCCAGCTCATGCAGCAGGCCGGCCTCGCGCCCAGCGACACTCGCGTGTGGTTTGCCCAGCTCTACGGCATGAGCGACAACCTCACCTACAACCTGGCCCACGCCGGCTACAATACCGCCAAGTACCTCCCCTATGGCCCGGTAGCCGCCGTGATGCCGTACCTGCTACGCCGGGCCGACGAGAATACGGCCATCTCCGGGCAAAGCAGCCGCGAGTTTCTGCTCATTCAAAAAGAACTGCGCCGCCGCCAGGGGCGCTAGCCAGCTATTGGCCAGAGCCCTCGTTTTGGCTGTGAGCAAGCTCTAGAGTGAATTCAGGAACGATTTTAGTAGGGCAAAAGCAATAGGGGCATGCGTTACTGCATACTGTGGTGCTCCACCGCAGCGCCTTCCCGTTTAATTTCGTTAATTTTCAGCCCCTAAAACGGTTTCCGCTTACTTGATGCCCCGCCATGATTGGTCGTATCCGCACGTACTTAATTCGTTATTCCCGTCAACAAACCGGTACCGTCAGCTACCTCACCCTGGTGCAGGAAGCTGAGCTAGGATTAAATCTGGAGATTTCGCACGAAAAATCCCGCCTGAATGAAATGCTCGCCGAAATCTCCGTGGCCGAGCACGAAGACGGCCGCCCGCCCCTGAGCTGCCTCGTGAAGGTGCAAGGCTCGAAGGGCCAGGGAGATAATTTCTATAAACTGTGCGAAAAGATGGGCATGGGCGAGTGGCGGAGCCTCAAGCAGAACGAAGACTTTTTGAAAGACTTAGTGCAGGAATGCCGGGATTTTTGGCGCGACGAAGCCAACTTTCAGAAATACGCCTAGGAAGCGCCTCAATGCCAGTTGCCTAGCCCAACCATGTGAGCGGAGTTAGTGCAGAGGTAGGAAAGAATGGAAAATAAGCGGGATGTAACCTCTACTGCGGTGGTCCCGTTAAGGACATCAACCAGCCGGTAGGTTGGTTTACATTTCCACATTTCCACATCTTTCACCATGAATACCAACGATCCTAACAACCCGCAGAACACCGGTACCGGCGCAGGCTCTAACTATGGCACCAGCAACACTGGTACCGGCATGGGCAACAGCACCGGCCTGAGCAACGAAGGCACCAGCTACAATGCTGGTACTGGCTCCGGCAGCGGCACGGGTGTAAACAGCACCTCCGGTGCTTCTTTGGGTAACCCAACTAATTCAACCGACGGCGACGACTTCAGCGCAACTGCTAAAGGAGCTGCTATGGCTGGCACCCCCGGTGCCGTGGTAGGCCGCGCCGTTGATGGCATTCAGAATACGGCCGACAGCGCCGCTCACGCCGTAACCGGCGAACCCTACCGCGATGGTGGCAACGTCAGCGGCATGTTCCGCGACCGCACCAGCGCTGAGAAGGCTTACCAGTCGCTCTCGTCGCGTGGCTACGGCAAAGAAGACGTCAACGTGTTGATGTCGGACGAAACCCGCAAGACGCACTTTGGCGAAGACACCGCGCATACCGACCTGGGCGATAAGGCCATGGAAGGTGCTGGCGTAGGTTCGGCCATCGGTGGTACTGCTGGTGCTATCATTGGCGCTATCGCGGCCATTGGCACGTCGGTAGCGCTGCCCGGCCTGGGCCTGATTATCGCTGGCCCGCTGGCTGCTGCTCTGGCAGGCGCCGGTGCCGGTGGCCTCACGGGTGGCCTGGTAGGCGCCCTGGTGGGCTCGGGCATTCCCGAGGAGCACGCTGCTGAATACGAGCGCGGCATCAAGAGCGGCAATATTGTGATGGGTGTGAAGCCCCGTAATGCCGAGGATGCCAAGTACTTCGAAGACGAGTTCCGTCGCCACAGCGCCGACAAGGTTTACAAGTATTAATCTTGTCCCGGGCTTCGGCCTGTGAATACCAAAAAAAGCCTTTCCCGCTCGGGAAAGGCTTTTTTATTGCAACCCTTTCGCGTTGTGGCTGGTCTGTAGCAGGTGGGCCGTAAGGGTTTAGCAATTCGGGCACTTATTTCACCCGTTAGGGCGTTTTCATCGTAAGTAAGGGGCCCCGGAGTTGCCTCCTACTCTCCTTACATTTGATTCTCATCCCCGTTTTATTTTCCTGCAAATGTCTTCTTCTCCCCGCTTGAAAGTCGGGCTGTATGCCTTTTTGGTAGCAGCCGTGTTTGTTCTGGCATCGTACCGCTTGCTGCGCCGGTCCGACTCGGTGGCCCCGAGTAAAGACCAGGTGCTGATTGGCATTATGCTACGGGGCCTCACGGAGGCCCACTACCAGCCCGAAAAGGTGGATGATGCGTTTTCCAAGCGCGTGTTCGACCTGTACCTGAAGCACCTCGACTACCGCAAGCAGTTCTTGCTGGCCACCGATGTGGAGCAGCTGCGCCGGTACCAGACCCAAATCGATGACGAGGTAAAGCGCGGTTCCCACGAATTCCTCGACCTCAGCACCAAGCTGATGGCTGACCGCACCAAGGAAATGCAGGGCTTGTACCGCGAGATATTGGCCAAGCCCTTCGATTTTACGGTGGATGAAAGCTTCCAATCTGATTTTGAGAAAGCCGCCTTCCCGGCCGATAAAGCGGCCCAGCGCGAGATGTGGCGCAAGCTGCTGAAGTTCGAAACACTAAGCCGGATGTCGGAAATGATGGAGGCGCAGGAAAAAGCCAAGCAGGCCAAGCCCAGCGGCGCCACAGCTGCCCCGAGTGCCGCCGACGCGGACGCCCCAACCGCTGCTGAGCCCACCCGCACGCCTGCCGAAATGGAAGCCGAGGCCCGCAAGCGTGTGCTGAAGTACTACGACGAGCAGTTTGCGGAAATCAATGAGATTGACGCCAACGACCGCCTGGCAACCTATGCCAACACCATTGCCAACACCTACGACCCGCACACCGAGTACTTCGCGCCCAAAGCCAAGGAGGATTTCGATTACGAAATGACCGGCCGTTTTGAAGGCATTGGGGCTACGCTGCGGGAGAAAGAAGGCCTGATTTACGTGGATGAAATTATCCCCGGCTCGGCTTCGGCCCGCCAGGGCGACTTGAAAAAGGGTGATGCTATTATTCGCGTAGCCCAGGCTCAGGCTGAGCCGGTGAGCATCGAAGGCTGGCACACCACCAAAGCCGTGACACTGATTCGGGGCAAGAAAGGCTCGGAAGTGCGGCTGACGGTGAAAAAGCCCGACGGCAGCACCAAGGTTATTCCCATCGTCCGCGACGTGGTGGTGGTTGATGAGAAGTATGCGCAGTCCTCAGTTATTACGGACAAGGGCCAGAAAATTGGCTACCTGCGTCTGCCGGGCTTCTACGCCGACTTCAACGACAACGGCGGCCGTAGCTCGTCGGATGACGTGAAGAAGGAACTGGCCAAGCTCAACGCCGAGGGCGTGAAGGGTGTGATTCTGGACCTGCGCTTCAACGGCGGAGGCTCGCTCACCGATGCGGTATCTATGGCCGGCCTGTTTATGGAAAGCGGCCCCATGGTGCAGGTACGCGACGGCCAGGGCCGCACGCAGGTACTGACCGACAACGACCCCCGCGTGCAATACAGCGGCCCGCTGGTGGTGCTGGTGAACAAGTACAGCGCCTCGGCTTCGGAGATTCTGGCGGCTGCCGTGCAGGACTACCACCGCGGCATCATCATGGGCTCGACCAGCACGTACGGCAAAGGCACTGTGCAGCGCATTTTCGACCTCGACGAGGCTCTGCCCACAGAGCTGAACAACGTGAAGCCCATTGGCTCGCTCAAGCTCACCACCCAGAAGTTCTACCGCGTGAACGGTGGCTCAACCCAGTTTAAGGGGGTGGTTTCGGACATTGTGGTGCCGGACCTGTATTCGTACCTCGACCAGGGCGAAAAGGAATCGGACTATCCGCTGAAGTGGGATGAGATTCAGCCCGCCCGCTACCGCCCCTGGAATGGTGCTCCCGCCATCGACAAGCTACGCGCCAACAGCAAAGCCCGCGTAGCCGCTAACCCCAGCTTTAAGGTGATGGACGAGATGGTAAAAAGCATGCGCAAGCGCAAAGACGAAACCACGGTTTCGCTCAAGCTGAGCGCCTACCGGACCGAGCAGCAGCAGGCCCAAGCCATATCGGACCGCTACGAAGCCGCCCAGAAAAGCACCACCGCGCTAGCCTTCTCCCCGCTCACAGCCGATGTACGGGCCGCGGGCGGCGACACGGTGAAGATTAACCGCGCCTCGCGCATCACCAAGACGCTCAAGAAGGACATCACCATTGGCGAAGCCGTTGCGGTGATTCAGGACGAGTTGAAGTAAACGTCCGGCCAATTTTAATTGGCTCAATTTTAGGCCAATATGGTCTGAGCGCCAACGTTAGCAAAAAGCCCCCGTGCACTATGGTGCGGGGGCTTTTTTTGGCACCTTTTTGGCATGACAACTATATTAGTAAACGGACAGCACCAAAGCATTAGCTCAATTTTTACAATATCTAATGCAAATACCTGTAAATCAATTTACTAATCATACAATTAATTTGACAAAAAAATTAGCAATCAGGCAACTAAAAAGCTGCCGATTGCTGTTTACTAAGCATGAAGACTACAGAGGAAACCCGCATCATCCCGCTCAACCCGCAGGTAGAAGCTGCCGGTGATGAGCAACAGCAGAAGCTAGCTGATGAAACCTGGCGCAAATCAATCCCAGCGCAGGTTTTCCTCAACTACTTCTTTGCCATTAACTATCACATTCAAGAGAACGACGACCTGCTCGGCGGCCTGCAGAACCTGCCGTTTTTCCGCAGCCATACGGCTGAGCTGAACGACGCCGACGTGGCCACGCTCACCAAGCTGCTGCACACCAGCTGGAGCACGGAGTACGCGCTGCGTGCCACGGCCGAACTGGGCGACGACAACTTCCTGCGCAACGCCCTGCACTGGACGTTCCCGCAGGCGTACCACGCCATCCTGTCGGGCTTGCAGGCATTCCTGTACACCACCGGGGTGCGCTCGAACAACGGCCAGCTTATCCGCCGTGAGGTGGGCCGACTGGTGGTGAAGAATGCCTACCCGCGGCCGGTGTCGTTTTACGCGGCCGGCGCTTACGGCGACTTCAGCATTCACCGCTTGCCGCTGGCCGGCTACAAGGCCGGGCTGCACATTGCCAGCAAGGAGATTGACGCCCAGGCCCAGATTGGGCAGTTCTTGCGCACCACGCGCAAAATGAAGGCCCAGTGGACCCGCGCGCAGGTGCAGGCCAACCCCAACACGGCCATCCGCAGCCAGAAGACGGGCCGCCCGCTGGATAAGTGGACGGCGGCGCACTGGCAGCAGATTACGTGGCGCCTGGGCTACACCACCATCTTCGACCTACTGGGCCGCCTGCGCATTTCGCAGACCAGCCGCGAGATAGAGCGCTACGTGGAGGCCGACATCGACTTCCGCTTGTTCCACGCCTCGCTGCTGAACATCGTGAGCTACCTCAACGGCATCCACGAAACGTACGTGGCCAAGGCCCTGGGCCTGGAACGCTACCGCCAGCTGGTGGCCGAGCTGCCCGAGCATTTGCAGGCAGGCTTTGTGGAAGACCGGTTGCACACCCGCGTCGAGCCGGTGCTGGCCCCCACGCCGCCCACGGCACCGGCCATTGCCACCGAGGCTCCGCAGTACCGCATTGCTGCTTAAGGCCGGTTTCGGTGGATTTTGTGAACGTAAAGCCGCTCCGGTTCGGAGCGGCTTTTTTCGTACCGTACTTTTGTGGTTCACTTTTATTGACCACGCCCCTGCTCGCCTCGGCCAGCAGCCTGATTTTTCCGGCAGAATCGTCCACGAAATCCGTGGAATCCGGAAAATCCGCGCGAATCCGTGGTTCAGATTATCATGCAGCACCTCAGCGAACAGGAACTACAGCGCCGCCACAAACTCGAAGAATTGGAAAAGCTGGGCATCGAAGCGTATCCGTCAGAATTGGTCGACGTGACGTTTTACGCCAAGGAAATTCACGACAACTACCACCCCGAGCTCAACAACTTTCAGGACGTGTGCCTGGCGGGCCGACTGATGTCGCAGCGCGTAATGGGTAAGGCGTCGTTTGCGGAGCTGATGGATACTTCGGGCCGCATTCAGCTGTATGTGAACAGGGATGAAATCTGCCCTGGCGAGGACAAGGAGCTATACAATACGGTGTTTAAGAAGCTGCTTGATTTGGGCGACTTCATCAGCGTGAAAGGCCGCGTGTTTAAGACGCAGGTGGGCGAAACGTCCATCCACGTGACGGAGCTGAAACTGCTGGCTAAGGCCTTGCGCCCGCTGCCGGTGGTGAAAACCCAAAAGGATGAAGCTACCGGCGAAGTCGTGACCTACGACGCCTTCACCGACCCCGAGCAGCGCTACCGCCAACGCTACGTAGACTTGGCGGTGAACCCGCAGGTGCGCGACACCTTCATCAAGCGCACGCAGTTGGTGCAGTCGATGCGGAATTTCCTCAACGAAAAAGGCTACCTGGAAGTGGAAACGCCGATTCTGCAGCCGCTGTACGGCGGCGCGGCGGCCCGCCCCTTCACCACGCACCACAACACGCTGGACATGACGCTGTACTTGCGCATTGCCAACGAGCTGTACCTCAAGCGCCTCATCGTGGGCGGCTTCGACGGCGTGTACGAGTTCAGCAAAGACTTCCGCAACGAGGGCATGAGCCGGTTCCACAACCCAGAGTTCACCCAGATGGAGCTCTACGTGGCTTACAAGGACTACGCCTGGATGATGGACCTGGTAGAGGAAATGGTAGAGCGCGTGGCCATGGCCCTGCACGGCCAGACCGAAGTGCAGGTGGGCAACAACGTCATCAACTTCCAGCGGCCCTGGCAGCGCTACACCATGTTTGAGGCCATTGAGAAGTATACCGGCAAGGCCATCGGCGAGATGGACGAAGCCCAGCTGCGCGAAACGGCCCAGGAGCTGCACGTGCACCTGGACCCCAGCATGGGCAAGGCCAAAATCATCGACGAAATATTCGGCGAGCACGTGGAGCCCAAGCTCATTCAGCCCACGTTTATCACCGACTACCCGGTGGAGATGTCGCCGCTGGCTAAGAAGCACCGCGACCGCCCCGGCATGGTGGAGCGGTTCGAGGCCATTTGCAACGGTAAGGAAATCTGCAACGCTTTCTCGGAGCTCAACGACCCCATCGACCAGCGCAAGCGCTTCGAAGACCAGCTGGAGCTGGGCAAACGCGGAGACACCGAAGCCATGGTGCTCGACGAGGACTTCCTGCGAGCCCTGGAGTACGGCATGCCGCCCACGGCCGGCCTGGGCATCGGCATCGACCGCCTGAGCATGATTATGACCAACTCCCACTCTATTCAGGACGTGCTGTTCTTCCCGCAGATGAAGCCGGAGAACGTACAGAAAGAGAAGCAGGAGAAGGAATAAGCTCCTCTCGCCCTCTATCATCCTTACCTGTCATGCAGAGCGCAGCGAAGCATCTTATCAGGTTAGCTCAATTCGTTCCACTGTAATAAGATGCTTCGCTGCGCTCTGCATGACAAACGATTGAATGAGCAGGACAGACGGTTGATTTGGAATAGCTTAAAAATCGAAAAGCCCCACACGAAATGTCGTGCGGGGCTTTTCTTTTATAATCGTCTTACCCTTCAAACCGCTACTCTTAACAGAAGCTTGCGATGAACACGTCTGATTTTACTATTGAGTTGTTTAACCAATCTCAATAGAAGGTCCTACGGTCGGCAATTTTACTGATAAAATTTACGGCCTTCTTTCAAGGCGATTATGTACGATTTTACGTGCAAGCGCCAGAGTGGGTTACACCAAAAGAAAAAATATTTTTTAGCTCAACAACACCTATTTGGGCCCCTGGTGCCGGGCATCGTCGCCAAAGCCGTCGTAGTCCGGGTCGGCATCGAAGGTGTGGGCGGAGGAGATGTTGCTGCCGCCCAGGCCCTCCAGGAGGCGGTCGGCGGCTTCTTTGTCTTCGCTCACGGCCGCGTCAGGGTTGGTGTGGCCGGGCTGGGCGCCCTGCACTTTGGCTAGGGTGTCTTTCACCAGTTTGCCGAGGTCGCCGCCCCATTTGCTAGCCGAGCGGCGCAGGTTGGAACGGGCGTCGTCGCCGGTTTCGGGGGCTAGTAGCAAGCCGGCCACAATGCCGGCCGTGGCACCTGCCAGCAGCGAGAGAATGACTTTGCCTTTGTCGTCTTTCATGACATATAGGAAAATGGGTTAGTCGCAATCAATTACCTAACGGAAAACGTGCCCAGTTGTTAGAGTCAGCTCAAAAAAGCTGCTGCCGGGCCTCAATTCAACCGTTTTTCGCGTGTTCAAAAAAAAGCCCCGCACCTTGTGGCGCGGGGCTTTTGGTAAGTGGCAGAAGCCAGCTTACATATCGTTCAGCATCTTGGTGATTTCGGCTTTGCCTTTGCCGAGCTTGCTCTGCAAGCGGCCCACCAGCTCGTCGCCTTGGCCTTCGGTGTAGGTCAGGTCCTCATCGGTGAGCTGAGCGTATTGCTGCTTCAGCTTGCCTTTGATGTCGTTCCATTCGCCTTTCAGCTTGAGGCTGCTGCCGGGCAGGGTCACGCCGAGGTCTTCGAGTTTGCCAGCGTATTCTTTGAATTTAGCTTCGAGGTCGGAACCGATTTTCGTGGCTTGCTCGCCGAGCTGGCCGCTGTACTTGGAGGCAACGCCTTTCCAGTTTTCGCGGGTGGCAGTGCCTTTATCGGGAGCCAATAGCATACCGGCAATGATGCCAGCGCCGGCACCAGCGAGTGCAGCTAAGAGAATTTTGCCGGCGTTGTTGTCTTGTTCTTGGTACGACATGGTAATGGGTAATGAAGGGTGAATGGGGGTGAAAGATGTTCTAGAGGAAGCGCGGAGGCAAATTCAAAACTAGATATTTGGTTTTGCGTCTGCGTTTGGTCTGGCAGACTATACGCACGGCGTCGAACGGGGTTGAGCTGAAGAACAAAATTTCCTTTCTGCTGTGGGGTCGCATCGTTGGCAGGATTTTGCCGCTACAGTCCGTTTGGGCACCTCGGCGTAGATTCGCTTCTATTCCTTCCATTCCTATCCTATTTATAGTATGAAAACGCCCCGCCTTCTCTTCGCCACCTTGCTGCTGGCCGCCGCGTGCCAGCGCCAAGCCCCCCCCACCGCCGCGGGCCAAAGCCCCGCCACGGACGCCACGGCCTGCATCGACCCCAGCAAAATCAAGCCGGATGGCATTTGCACCATGGACTACAAGCCCGTGTGCGGTTGCGACGGCAAAACCTACTCCAATGCCTGCGTGGCCGGCAATGCCGGTGTGCGCACCTACACCGATGGGCCCTGCCCCACCACTCCCAAGTAATCTTACCTGCCTGAATGCCCGCCAAATCCCGCTACCGCGACTTCTGCCGCACTGCGCCCGATGTGCCCGTGTTTGCTCAAGCGTGGTACCTGGATGCCTGCGCCACCGGCGGCGAGTGGGACGTGGTGCTGGCCGAGGACAACGGCCGCGTAGCCGCCGCGCTGCCGTATTTCTACAAGCAGAAAGGGCCGTTTCGGTACGTTACCATGCCGCCCTTTGTGAAGATGCTGGGACCGTACCTGCTGCCGGAATTTCGCGGGGTGCTGAAAAAGGAGCACCTGTTGCTGGAGGACTTAATCAAGCAGCTGCCCCGGTTCGCTGCCTTCAAGCAGAACTTCTACCCGACTGCCACCAATTGGCTGCCGTTTTATTGGCTCAACTACCGCCAGACCACTTATTACACCTACCGCCTCAACGGCCTGCACCAGCTCCCGCTGATTGAGAATGGGCTGAACCGCAACATCCGGCGCAACATTCAGAAGGCGCAGCAGCAGGTCCGGGTGGTGCATAATTTATCAGCCGAGCAATTTTATCAGCTCAATAAAATGAGCTTCGACCGGCAGGGCCTGGCCATGCCGTATTCGTGGGCCCAGTTTGAGCGGCACGATGCCGCACTGGCCGCCAACAGTGCGCGCCAGATGTTCTTCGCCGTGGATGCCCAGGAGCGCATTCATTCGGCGGCCTATTTAATCTGGGATAACCAAGCCGCATATTATCACCTCTCCGGCGATGACCCGGCCCTGCGCGAGAGCGGCGCGGGCATCCTGCTCATCTGGGAAGCCATACGCTACGCCAGCGAGGTGCTCGGGCTGGCGTGTTTTGACTTTGAAGGCAGCATGCTGCCGGCCGTGGAGCGCATCCGGGTGCAATTTGGGGCCGTGCAAACGCCATATTTCTTTGTATGGAAATACAATTCGCGCGCTTTTGAGTTACTGGAAAAGCTGAAGCGCTAAACCCGAACGACAACTCCCCTCCTTTTCAAGGAGGGGATGTTCGAGCCAACGGCTCGGACGGGGGTGGTTGAATCGTTGAACGACACCCGAACGATTCTGGCATCAGTCGTTCGCCCATCGTTCAACGGCTCAACCACCCCAGTTGCCGCTGGCGCTGCAACGTCCCCTCCTTGGTAAGGAGGGGAGTTTTTTGTTCTGCTTCTCACCTCAACATACTAACACCTCCTCCTTCATCTCCTAATAATGTCTGAAAAACGCTACGTCCTCAACCCCGCCCCTTTTGTAGTGCCCACCACCGATGGCAAGCTCATTGAAGAGCACGTGGGCGGGGCCAGCACCGGCACCGCTGCCTACAGCCTGGCGCACATGGTGGCGCCCCCGCACTGGAGCGAGCCGTACCAGACGCCGAGCTTCGACGAAATCACCATTGTGGTGCGCGGCCGGAAGCGGTTTGAAATAGATGGCGACGTGGTGGAGCTGCAGGCCGGGCAGGCCCTGCTGATTAAAGGCGGCGCACGGGTGCGCTACTCCAACCCGTTTGAGGAAGAGTGCGAGTACTGGTCGGTGTGCGTGCCGGCGTTCAGCCCCGACACCGTGAATCGGGAGGAAGAATAGCAGCCATGGCAGGCGAAACCAACCTGCAGCGCCTGCTGGCCAGCATGCAGCCGGTACTGAACGCTGGCCAATACGTGTTTTGCACGACTCACGCGGTTACCACTGTGCCGGCAGAATTGGTGCTAGGCTCGTTCCGTGAAACCGAAGGCCTCACCCTGATTGTGGCCCGGGAAACGGCCGATGCCCATGGGTTGAGCTACGACTATGTATCGGCCTGGCTGACCCTGAACGTGCATTCATCGCTGGCCGCCGTGGGGCTGACGGCGGCCGTAGCCGCAGCCTTGGCCCGGGAAAACATCAGCTGCAATGTGGTGGCAGCTTATTTCCACGACCACCTGTTTGTGGCCCAAGCCGATGCGCAGCGAGCATTGGCGGCGCTGCAGGCCTTCTCGGGCGAGGCCGGTGGCAGCCCTTCCAAAAAGGTGGCCGACCGATAACGCCAGGATTCCCGCTCACAATTTGCACTCAACCAGTACATTTAGCCCATGGACCAGCGCATCATCAACCTCTTCGACGAATACACCCATGCCCCTCTCACCCGCAAGGAATTTCTGGACCGGCTGGGCAAGCTGGCCGGGGGCACGGCACTGGCGCTGGCGGCCCTCTCAGCACTGGAGCCGGGCTACGCCCAGGCCGCGACCATTACGCCCGAAGCCGATAACCTGGTGGCCGAAGAAGTGAGCTGGATTGGCGATGGGTCGCCGGTGCGCGGCTACCTGGTGCACCCCAAAGGCCGCAAGAAGCGGGGTGCGGTAGTGGTGATTCACGAAAACCGGGGCCTCACGCCGCACATCAAAGACGTAACCCGGCGCGTGGCCCAGGCTGGGTACCTGGCGCTGGGCGTGGATGCGCTTTCGCCCCTGGGCGGCACGCCCGCCGATGAGGACAAGGGCCGTGAGCTCATTGGCCAGCTCGACCCCACCAAAAACCTCAACAACTACCTGAAGGCCCTCGAGTACCTGCGGGCCCGGCCCGACTGCAACGGCCGCACCGGCGCCGTGGGCTTCTGCTGGGGCGGCGGCCTGGTAAACCAGCTGGCCGTGCACGACCCCAAGCTCGACGCCGGCGTGGCCTACTATGGGCAGCAGCCCAAAGCCGAAGACGTGCCCCAAATAAAAGCGGCCATGATGCTGCACTACGGCGGCCTCGACCAACGCATCAACGCCGGCATTCCGGCCTACGAAGCGGCCCTGAAAGCGGCCGGCACCAAGTATGAGCTGTACGTGTACGAAGGCGTGAACCATGCCTTCAACAACGACACCTCCCCGGCCCGCTACAACGCCGAAGCCGCTAAACTGGCTTGGGAACGCACTTTACGACTTTTCAAGGAAAAATTGGGCTAAACCGGCGGCCGGACGCATCTTTGCGGCTCGTCCCGGTTTTCATGTCGAGTAAGAAACTGCCCGCTTTACTTGTTGCCTTGTTGCTTAAAGTCTCCAGTAGCCTGGCGCAGGCGGCGCCTGCTGCGGCGCCCGCACCCGCGCCCGACTACGAGGAGGTGAGTGTACCGGTGCCCCGGGCCATTTCGCTGATTACGGACGTGGCGAAGGTGGTACTCTCCCGCGAGCCGGGCAGCGACAAAGTGCAGGCGCTGATAGACCGGCGCCGCGCCCGCTCAGAAAAAGGCGACCAAAGCCTTACCATCAGCATTCCGAAGAATAAAATCACCCGTACGCTGGGCCTAGTCGAATAGCTACTCCAACAGCTCAGAAACAGAGTAGCCTACTGCGGTCAGCTCAATAAAAAAGCCCGGCCGAACATCTGTCCGGCCGGGCTTTTTTATTGAGCTGATTAGTTCGCAATACTACTGGGCTTTGGCGGGAGCCGGCAGGGGCTTGCGGGGCAGCTTCTGGTCGCGCATGGCGGCGTTGTACACAAACGAGGCCACTACTACCGAGGCCTGCTTGAGGTCGTCGGCCACGAGGCGGTCGTAGGTGTCTTGGTTGGAGTGGTGGGTGCGGGAGAAGTAGTCCAACCCATCCTGAATGAACTGGAAGCCCGGCAGGCCTACGGCGTCGAACGCCACGTGGTCGGTGCTGCCGGTGTTGCGCAGGGTCACGGTGCTGGCGCCCATATCGGCAAAAGGCTGGAGCCAGGCGGTGAAAATCGGCTTCACGGCCTCGTTGCCCTGGGCGTAGATGCCGCGAATTTTGCCGGCGCCATTGTCGAGGTTGAAATAAGCCGCCAGCTTCTCGTGCTCGGGCTTGAGCTGCATGGTGGCGGGGTCGGCGAAGTGGTTTTTCACGTAGTTGCGCGAGCCGTGCAGGCCTTGCTCCTCTTCGCCCCACAGCGCAATGCGGATGGTGCGGCGCGGCTTCAGGCCCGTGGCCTTGAGGATGCGCACGGCTTCCATCATCACGGCGCAGCCGGCGGCATTGTCGGTGGCCCCGGTGGCGCCGTGCCACGAATCGAGGTGGCCGCCGAGCATCACCACTTCGCTTTTCAGCTTCTTGTCGGTGCCGGGGATTTCGGCCACCACGTTGTAGCCTTTGAGGTCCTGGGTTTGGAAACGGGTCTTGGTTTCCATCTCAATTTCTACCGGAATGCCGGCTTCGACCAGGCGAATGAGGCGCAGCTGGTCTTCGCTCGACATTTCCAGCTCGGGCAGCACCGGCTTGGCATCGGCGGCGTAGGGCGCGCCGTTGGTGGTAAACACCGTGCCGTCGGTGCCGCGGCCGGGGCTGAGCACGGCGGCAGCGCCCTCGGTCATCAGCATGGCGGTCATTTTCTGGCGCAGCTCGCGGGCGGCCATCATGGCGGCGCGGCGGGCTTCGGGGTTGGCCTCGGCGGGGCGGTTGGCGGCGGTGGGAGCGCCACCGGCGGGCGCGTCGGCCATTTTCTGCAAGTCTTCGGCAGTGAGGCGCTTGGCATCGGCCTCGAAGTTGGGCTGGAGCGGAGCAGCCACGGGCAGCAGCACAATTTTATCGCGCAGCTTGCCCTGGTACTTGGACATGTCGGCTTCGGTTTTCACGTCCACGTAGGCCACTTGCTTGCGCAGATTGCCGGCGGTGCTGGGCGTCCAGGCTTTGGGTATGCCGATGAGGGCGTGGTAGTAAGGCGCCGTCATAGCCACGTACGACTTCTCAATGTCCCAGCCGCGGCCGAAGTCGCCCCAGGCTTCGATGTTGGCATTGGCGAGGCCGTACTTGGTGAGCTGGCTTTTGGTCCACTCGTTGGCACGCTTCAGGCCGTCGGAATTGGCCAGGCGCGGGCCGCTCACGTCGGTTAGGTAAAAGGCCGTTTCCATCACCTTGGAGCGGTTCATGCCCTCGTCACGGATTTTGGCCAGGGCCGCGCCGTCTATTTTCTCGGTGGCTTGGGCGGCGGCGGGCGCACTGCAGGCCAGCCCACCGGCCAGCGTAAGGAGAACTAGTTTGTTCATATAAAAGCGGTTTGCTTGGGGTTTGAATGCCCAAGATAGGCAAAATAGAGGGCCTGAAACCGTACTTCTGAGCACATAATAAGGGGAGCTTACCCGCTGGGCTGGTTGGGCTAAAACCCCATAGGCGGGCCCCGTCTGGGGATAGTGCCGGTTGGTCGGTACTTCTGCCCTGCCCGTCCAGCTTCCGGTTTTTGGTCTGCTTTCGGCCGATGGTTTGCAAATACCCCAGCAGAACGAGTCGATTCCCTCTTTCAGGAGCCCGCTGCCTGCAGCATCCGAGCCCAAAAATCTTCCAACCCCACCTTCACCTTCTTCATTCAAAAACCATGAAAGCTTCCTTGTTTTCCATCCTCGCTGCCGCTGCTCTCTTCACTACTTCGGCTTCTTTCGCTGCTGCTCCGGCCACCGCATCTTACGATGACCACCGCAACGACCACGGCTACAATGACCGGTACAACGACCGCAAAAGCAAAGACTTCAACTACGGCTACGACCGCAACCACCGCGTAACCGACTACGAGCGGGCCCGCTGGGAAGCCGACCACCGCAACGACGGCCGCGACGACCACTTCGACCGCAACCAGAACTACGGCTACGACCGCAACCACCGCGTAACAGGCCAGGAAAGAGCCCGCTGGGAAGCCCAACAGCGCGAAGCCCAACTACGCGAAGCTAAACTGCGCCAGGTGCAGCTCCGCGAAGCCAAGCTGCGGGAAGCCCAGCAGCGCGAGGCCCTGCAGCGCGCTCAGTGGGAAGCGGCCCACCGCAACCGCCGCTAATCCGTACTAAGCTCGCCTATCCATTCCGGCGCCCGCCTGGGCGCCGGAATCAGGCTTTAATTTCTTTACCCAACCAACCCCAACCCAATCAATGAAAACCTCCTTCTTGCCCCTGCTGGCCGCTTTTGCTCTCACCATTGGCACGGCTGCTGCCCAAACCACCCCCACCACTCCTCCGGCTCCGGGCCAGATGGAAGGCCGTGGCTACGGCCGCATGCAGGGCACCCCTGAAGAAATGGCCACCCGCCAGAGCCAGCGCATGACCCAGGAACTGGGCCTGAGCGCCGACCAAACCGCCAAAGTGCAGCAAATACTGCTGGCGCGGGGCCAGGAAATGCAGGCCATGCGCGGCCAAGCCCGCGACGAGAGCAACCGCGAGCAGATGCGCACGCAGATGGAAGCCAGCCGCACCAAATACGAGGAGCAGTTTAAAGCCGTGCTGACCCCCGAGCAGTACACCAAGTACACCACCATGCAAGGCGACCGCATGAACCGCGGTGGCGGAGGCGGACGTGGCTACGGCCAAGCCGATGGCACCGAGGCTGGCAAAGTGAAGATGAAAGCCGACAAAGTAAAAATCAAGGCCAGCAAAGCCGACAAGAAAGCGGCCAAAGCCGCTAAGAAAGCCAGCATGTAATTTCCACATCGCTGCAACAAAAAAGCCCCTGCCGATTGGCAGGGGCTTTTTTGTTTTAAAATCAGCTCAAGAATGGCCTGGGGTTTAGGCGGCAGGAAGGCTGCGCGTAATGCCCAGCTCCAGCCCACGCAGTTCGGCCAGCCCGCGCAGGCGGCCGATGGCGGAGTAGCCCGGGTTGGTGCGCTTGTGCAGGTCGTCGAGCATCTGGTGGCCGTGGTCGGGGCGCATGGGCAGGCTCACCTGGCGCTGGCGCATCACCTGCACCAGCTCGCGCATGACGGCGTACATGTCCACGTCGCCTTCCAGGTGGTTGGCCTCGTAGAAGTTGCCGTCGGCGTCGCGCTGGGTGCTGCGCAGGTGCAGGAAATGGATGCGGTCGGCAAACTGGCGCACCATGGCGGGCAGGTCGTTGTCGGGGCGCACGCCGAACGAGCCAGTGCAAAAGCACAGGCCGTTGTGGCGCGAGGGCACGGCCGCGGCCAGGGCCGCCACGTCGGCGGCGGTGCTCACCACCCGGGGCAGGCCCAGGATGGCATACGGCGGGTCGTCGGGGTGAATGGCCAGGTGGAGGCCCAC
>NZ_JAJFAW010000033.1 GCF_020711255.1 Hymenobacter plasmatis | reverse complement strand
GGCGTCGCTCCGTTCCGTCAAGGGGGCGTTTCCCCTTCCGTGGTCCGTCGGAAGCCGGGGCCTTTCGACCCAGCGCCACCGCAGGAACCCGAACGGCAGGGCATATAACGTTTATTAAACGTGGCTCCGCTAATGTTACGTGGGTAGCCCTAAATAGCATCCCGTCTTCGCGCCGTTCATTCCTCCTGCACGACCTCAGGCGGTCAGGCTTTTACCCCAAACGGACTCCCGCCCGCGGCGCATCGCCGCCCGGGCCGTCGAACCAAGCCGCCGCACCGGGAGTTACAGGGGGCTCTTCCCCTTCGAAGCAGCGCCGTTCCCGCATGAGACAGCTCAAAATCAGCAAGCAGATTACCAACCGCGAAAGCCAGTCGTTGGACAAGTACCTCCAGGAAATTGGCAAAGTGAGCCTGGTGTCGATCGACGAGGAAGTAGAGCTGGCCCAGCGCATTCGCGAAGGGGACCAGATGGCCCTCGAAAAGCTGACCAAAGCCAACCTGCGCTTCGTGGTCTCGGTGTCCAAGCAGTACCAGAACCAGGGCCTGACCTTGGGCGACCTCATCAACGAAGGCAACCTGGGGTTGATTAAGGCGGCCAAGCGCTTTGATGAAACGAAGGGCTTCAAGTTCATTTCGTACGCCGTGTGGTGGATTCGCCAGAGCATCCTGCAAGCCCTGGCCGAGCAGAGCCGCATCGTGCGCCTGCCCCTGAACCGGGTGGGCTCGCTCAACAAAATCAGCCGCTCGTTTGCCGAGCTGGAGCAAAAGTTCGAGCGCGAGCCCTCGCCCGACGAGATTGCGGAGTTGCTGGAGCTGAGCACCTCCGAAGTAGTGGACACGTTGAAAATCTCCGGCCGCCACGTCTCGATGGATGCGCCCTTCGTGCAGGGCGAGGAAAACGGCTTGCTCGACGTGCTGGGGGACGAGGGAGCGGACACGCCGGATGCCGGCTTGCTGCGGGACTCGCTGCGCCGGGAGGTGCAGCGCGCCCTCTCGACCCTGACGCGGCGGGAGGCCGACGTCATCACGCTCCATTTCGGGCTCAACGGCCAGGCCGCGCAAACGCTGGAGGAAATCGGCGAGCAATTTGGCTTGACCCGCGAGCGGGTCCGGCAGATCAAGGAGAAGGCCATTCGGCGCCTGCAGCACACGTCGCGTTCGCGGGCGCTGCAATCGTACCTGGGCTAGCCCCTTTGGCAGCGTTCCTTTCCAGGAGCCCCGTCTAAGCCAGCGCCTCACCACTCAGGCAAGGGGCCAGAAGGCCCCTCTTGCCGAAGCAGGGCGTAAAGAATTACAGCAACCGGGCTTTAGACCGGGAGCGCTAAGTAAAGTGGGTCGCTACTTCGGCTGGTCTGATAGGGACTGATAACCTTCTCTTATCGTTCCTTATCTTGCCA
This sequence comes from Hymenobacter plasmatis, assembly GCF_020711255.1. Lineage (GTDB taxonomy): Bacteria > Bacteroidota > Bacteroidia > Cytophagales > Hymenobacteraceae > Hymenobacter. The sequence goes on along the minus strand of NZ_JAJFAW010000033.1, from coordinate 48,439 downwards.
AGGAAAAGCTCGTCACTTTTCGGTCGTTTTACTCCTATATTATATAGCTACCGTGAGCGCTCATCTCGTCGTCCCCGAATTACCCGCTGCCCAGGTGCCGGCCCACTTGGTCGCATCCGCCAGCCGCTACGTCGAGTCGGGCCTGCGCGGGGCAGCCAACACCATCCGGGCGTATGCCGGCGACTGGAAACGGTTCACCGCCTGGTGCGAGTTACACTCGATGGAGTCGCTGCCCGCGCCGGTCGAGGCGCTTGCCGGCTTTCTGACCGAGCTAGCCGACGCCGGCAAGAAGGTGGCCACCATCCAGCGCCACGCCGCGGCCATCGCCAAGGCCCACGAGCTGGCCGGGCTGGACTCGCCCACGGCCGACAAAAAGGTCAAGGTCTTGCTCAAGGGCATCGCCCGGGAAAAGAAAACGCGCATCAAGCAGGCGGCGGCTTTTTCGCTGGCGTCGTTCAAGCGGACCATCCGCGCCATCGATGCGACGACGCCCACCGGGCTGCGCAACCGGGCGCTGCTCTTGCTCGGCTTCACGGGGGCCTTTCGCCGCTCCGAGCTCGAAGCGCTCAACATCGAGGACCTGGCGTTTGACGAGGAAGGCCTCGTCGTCTCGCTCGACAAAAGCAAAACCAACCAGCTGGGCCAGGCCGAAGAGAAAGCCATCTTCTACTCGCCCGACCCGGCCCTGTGCCCGATTCGTTCACTCCAGGCCTGGCTGCGGGTGCTCGACCGGGAGACGGGATGCGTCTTCGTCTCCTTACGCAAGAACCACAAGTTGACTTCCCGCCGGATGACCACGAAGTACATCAACCTGATTGCCCAGCAGTACCTGGGCCCCGGCTACACGGCCCACTCGCTACGGGCCTCGTTTGTGACCGTCTCCAAGCTCAACGGCGCCGACGACTCCAAGGTCATGAACCAGACCAAGCACAAAACGAGTGCGATGATCCGCCGCTACACCCGACTGGATAACGTGCGCCAGCACAACTCGGCCAAGGAGCTGGGCTTGTAACGTTCGATTCGGTTAGGTAACCTCATTCCTTCCCCACCGCCGCTTGCCGGTCGGTCACGGCGGGGCACGACCCGCCCGCGGGACAGGTCGAGGGCCGTGGTTTCGAGGGCAAATACGCGTGAGGGAAAGCCCGGACCGGCGAATGCCGGAGCATCGGCCGCCGAAAAAGGGGCCCATACTCCGGCATTGAACCGCTCGCCTCGCGGGGCGATGGCGACAGAAAATGTGGGGGCGTCGTCAAGGCGCAGGCCGGCCAGGTGCCGGTACCAAGCCCGGTGTTCGGCCAGGGGCCCACGGGACGTGCCGGCGGGGAAGTTGCCGCGCGGCGCGCGCTGCGAAAACCAGAGACGTCGCACGCCGCAACGAAGCCTGGCGTGGGTCGGTCAGGTCCCGGGGTTCGCCTTACTTGGCAGCGGGGACGGTGGTCTTGCCGCGGCGGCTGACCAAGCCGCCTTTGCGGCCGGCGTCACGGGCCTCTTCGGCCGAGAAGCGGTGGCCGCGGCCACTGGCGTGCGAGGCTTTGCCACCCTCGCTGGCGATGCGGCGCTGGGTTTCGGGACTCATGGCGGCGAAGCCACGGCGGCTCTTGGTGCCGACCCGGGTAGCCGGGCGGGTGGAGGATTTGGCGGCCGCGGCGGCCGAATTTGCGAGTTCTGAAGCGGAAGTAGTCATAAGAATATTAAAAGCTGGTTTAGTGCTATACAAGTTTAAGCATTGTCGGCGAGAATGGTGCTGATACAGGCCTCATTTATTGTGATTTAGGCCGAAATTGAGACGAAATACCACTTTCTACGGAAGAGCTTCTCCGTACTTACTGAGGGGCTCTGCGTGTTTGTTTGCAAACCCTTCCGTAGTCCGTATTTTTTCGCCGTCGCCGTCGCCGTCGCCGCTCGGTCGCCCCCCGGAGCGGCTAAGGCAGTTAGGAGTGAGGCCCCACTTTTATCGCTGGCCACGCGTCAACTTTGTCCTCCTCCACCGGCCAACCACGTGGCGCTATCCTGGCTGACACGCTACCAGGCCAGCGCCACCAAACAGGCCCAGCGCGGGGCTGCAAGGCGCATCCAGGGACGACGAAATAGAAAGCCTGCCTCCGAAAGGAGGCAGGCTTTCTATACATCCGAAGTGGTCTGCATGCGCCCGTGCCCGGCAGAACAAAGCTTCAACGAACGTGGCTGTTGCAGAACCCGGCGAGTAACGCAAAAACGGTCTCAGCCTGCCCTTCCACGCATGTTACAGGTCCGTTTATCCGCCTTTCTCGCTGGGTTCGGCTCCTAAAAACCTCGTTTACACGGGGCGTGTTGAGTTCTGCAACAGCCACGAACGTTTACAACATGTAAAACAGAGTACCCTAAAAGAATCCATTAAGCCGTCGTAAGTTGAGCAGGCCTGGTAAGGATGTCCCGTATTGGGCTTGCCAGACTAAGTCCCCTGCCCTCCCGGTCTGCCTCATCTAGGCGAATGAATGATTTACTGGGTGCGTTCCGCCCTTGGTGCTGCCTGATTTGCGGGTACTCGTCCGTCATGCAGGATTTCGTATTAAGCACCGTCCCCTTTTAAGACCATGGCCATTCCCACGGCCCCAGACCCCGAGCCCCTCCCCCGATGCGGTGCGGGCGGCTGAGTTGCTACTCCCCGGCCGAGATCAAGCGCTGGGGCGTGTAGCACTTCCTGGACACGGTGGCCCCCACCGAGCCGCTGCTCATCCCGAACCTGGGCTTTACTGTTGAGGAGAACGCCCGCATGGACGACTTGCTGCGCGAAGAGCGCGATGCCGCGGCTGGTGGTCCTTGAGTCACCTTCCTGCGGCCACGCAAGCAAAAGGCGGCGTGGGTTGTTTTAGGAAAAGTGCCGTTTGAGCTTTAGGAGGTTAACTCCAATACCTCTTCGGCCGGAATACCCAGCTTCTGGTACATGCGGCGCAGAAAGTCGCCGTTGGCCGGTCGCCGGCCGCGCAGCACCTGGCTCAGGCGCGACTCGCCCACCTCCAGCAGCTGCGCGAGCTGCTTCTGCTTCAGGCGGCGCCGGAACATCTCCAGTTGCAGCCGGCCGGCCACGGGGGGCAGGGGCCCGGGGTGGTGGCCGTTGGCCGCCGCGAAGGCGTGGAGGGCGTCGCGCTGCAGCAGGCGGGCGTGGTTCGTTCCTTCGCCGGCGACCAGCGTCCGGAATTCCTTCACGGCGGCTTCGTGCTCGGCTTCGGTGAGGGTCATCGCGAGGCTGGGGTCGGGGTCAGGGACAACGGGAAAAGAAGGGACCTTAAAAGCCGGGCAGCTGTTTTTTTGCCATTCACGCTGCCTGGCTTTCGAATCGAAGGTTATGCCCTATTTGTTTAACAACACCCTGGGACGAATTATCAGTAATGAAACAGCTCCTGCAGCCGGTCACAGACTGCTTGCGCCGTGGCTTTGGGCAGCACGCCCAGACGGCGCACCAAGCGGGTTTTGTCGACTGAGCGGATATGGTCGAGCGCCACCTGACCTTCCTTGCCCTGGAAGGTGCAATCCACTCGGGAAGGGTAGTCGCGCCGGGTGCTGGTCAGGGCCGCAATGGTCACCGTGCGCAGGTAGCGGTTCATCTCGTCGGGGGAGAGCACCACGCAGGGGCGGGTCTTGTTGATTTCGCTGCCTTGGGTGGGGTCGAGGTTGATGAGCCACACCTCGAAGCGCTGCACGGCTACCACTGCCATTCCGTTTCCTCAAAGGAATCTTCCGAAAACCCCTCCAGCAACTCGCCCTCCGGGGCCTGGCCCTGGGCAAGGGCCTGCTGGAAGCGCTCGTCCCAGCCCTGGCGGCGGGGCTTCACCACCGGGGTGATGAGCAAGCCCTCGGGCGTGGGCTGCAGGTCGACCTCGCCGGCAAGGTGGTACTGCTGCAGTAACTTCTTGGGCAGCACAATCCCTTGGGAATTGCCCACCCGAATCAGGCGCGTGTTCATAGCAGCAAATGTAGGTACAATGTAAGTACATTTGCTGGACGTGGTTGGTTTCGTTCTTTAGAAGTAGCACCTTTAGAATCGATAGCGAGCCCTTATCAGGCCCTATCTGAAAGACAGTGGCTGTTTAAATCCCCATTTACGTAAACTAATTAAACCTGCGCGCTTTCTGCTCTTGGCTGCCGGACTGGGAGTGGCCCGACTTGCTTCTTCTGCGTACGGTTTAGGATGCGCTTGATCCTTCTCCCGCTACGCCTCCTCTTGTTATGTTGTTATGGCTAAACGTTCCCCCGCCCCCGCTTCACCCGGCCCCCAACCGGAGCAGGTCCACTCCCTGCAACAGCAAAACACCCGCCTGCGCCAGCAACAAGCCGACGACGAGCAGCAGCAGGCCGTAGACCAGCGCTACGCACGCAGCCAGGACCGGTTCCGGACCGTGTTCGAGAACTCGCCGCTGGGCCAGAAAATTATCGGTCCCGATCTGTGCATCCGCCAAGCCAACCAGGCCCTGGCCACCCTGCTGGGCCTGAAAAGCGCGAAGAAGGTCGTCGGCCGCAAAATCATGGAGTTTGCCCACCCCGACTTTGTTCAGGATTGGAAGCACTTGCAACAAGAGCTCTGGGAGCACAAAAAGCCCTGCTTTGTACTGGAAACCTGCCTGGTGCGGGTGGATAAGTCCGTGTTCTGGTGCCGGGTGACCTCGGTGCTGTTTCCGGATGAAGCCGGCGAGCTGGGCTACACGTCCCTGGAAGACATCACCGCGCGCAAGCAGGCCGAAGAAGAGCGCGCCCGCAACCTGAGCCTGTTGGAGCAGGCCGAAGGCATGGCGGACCTGGGCAGTTGGGATTACGACCTGCACGGCCAGGAGTTCCGGTGGTCGGAGGGCCTGTACCGGCTGTTCGGTCTGCCCCCGGGGCAACCGGTTCACCCCGACATCTACCTGCGGTTGGTGGTGGACGAAGACCGCTCCCGGGCCGAGCGGCTGGTGCGCTGCCTGACCGCGGGCAGTACCGGGTTCGAGGAAACCCTGCGCCTGCGCGTGGGCAAGCAGGTGAAGACTGTACGCCTCAAGGCCGTGGTGTTCCATGACGAGGTGGACCACTCCGTACGCGTGTTGGGCGTGGTGCTGGACATCAGCGAGCGGCAGCGCCTCGAAGCCGACAACCTGCGTCTGCGCCTGACCCAGCAGCAGGCCTTGTTCGAAGCGGTGCAGGCCGCCGAGGAAAATGAGCGTCGGCGCATGGCCGAGGCCCTGCACAACGGCATCGGCCAGCTGCTGTTCGCCACCAAGCTGCGCCTCGACCGCCTCCACGCCCCGGTGCTGCACACGGCCCCGGCGCTGGTAAAAGCCCGCACCGAGGCCGACCGACTGCTGAGCGAAGCCATCCGCCAGACCCGGGTGCTCTCGCACGAATTAATCCCCCTGATCCTGGAGGAGTTTGGCCTGGAGGCCGCCCTGAAAGACATTGGGAGGAAGCTGAGCACCCCGCGGCTGCGGTTGCGCAGCCACCTGACGCTCGACGAGGCCGCGGCGCCGCTGCCGCCGACGCTGCAAATGGCCCTCTACCGCATGGGCCAGGAGCTGGCGCTGAACATCGCCCGGCACGCCACCGGGGCCACCGAGGGCAGCCTGGAACTGGAAACCATGCCCGGGTGGGTGCTGCTGCGGGCCGAAGACGACGGCCCAGGCTTTGCCCCGGCCCCGGCCGGCCCTCAGGGCCTGGGCCTGCGCAGCATCCGCGACCGGGTGGCCCTGCTGGGAGGCCAACTGGAAATAGGGGCTGGCTGGGCCGGCGGGGCGTACGTGCGCATCCGCATTCCTTTGCCCGTGCCCGCGGCGCCGTAGAACCTGACTTTCCCTGTTCGATTTATATTCCTTCATTATAGCGTATCGAAGCAGGCTACTTGGTCTCCTTGGTGGTCGTAATTATCGGCTTCGGATACCGTTTCAGTAAGAAGAGATAGCAAATGTGGAAGCCGAAGTACCCAGAGTAACCCAATGAGCGCTTCTGACAGGAAGGCCGTTCACTAAAACAGTCCGGCTCGCGAAAGGAGCGTGAATTTGATACCTTTATCCGAGAGCCCGAAACCGAGCAGGAAGCCCGCGCCCGGCGGCAGTGCCCCGCCGACGGGGGCGTGGCCGTGGCGGGTCTCGGCGGCACCGCCCCCGCGCCGGCCCTACTGGCCGAGCGGCCGCGCTACCTCGACGGGACCCGCACGTTGGACGAATTAGTGCGGGCCGAGTCCCCGGTCCCCGGGTGTCCCAGGCGGTCGCCTACCGCGAGCAGGGCGCCGGGTCACCCCAGCGGGGGCCAGAAGCAGGGAGTCGCCGGGTGCCCGGCCCTTCTCTTCCGTTTGTTTGCTAGCTTGGGCGAAATTTTCCCTAAGAGCCGGTTCATGTCCCACGCCCTGCCACACCTGCTGTACCTGGCCCGCGCTCATACCCGGGCCATGGCCATTATGAACGAGGCGACCAGTGACGTGGGCGTGTGCCACCACGACCGCTTGGTGGCGACCGTGCCCTTTCGTCGGCCGAACTGGCGTGCGTCCAGGGGAACCCCACCGCCGCCCCCGGGCCGCCCGCGCTCTGGCACTTGGTTCAAGCGCTGCGGGTCCAGCCCGGGCACGGCGCCGCCGGGGAAAGCGTGGGGGAACGGAGTGCCCTCCCGGCCCCGACGTAACCGGCTGCGCACCGAGCAGCCGGCTCAACGCCGTCGGAAAGGCCGCCGCGCGGGGGCAGGGGTCCACGCCCTTCGCCAACTTCCACGCCCTTCGCCAACTGCGGTGCGCTTGCCCGCCTGCCGGAGGCCGGGTGAGCGGGGCGTTGCGAGTGGCCATCCTTCCTGTTGGGAACCTTACCCGGGCGGCCAGCCTGCTGGGCCAGCGGCCGCGTTGTATCGCCTGTGAAGTTCAAGAAAACGGTGGTGGCTGTTGCAGAACTCCCTGTTTCGCGTTCAGAACTTATAGAGCGCGTGAGGGAGCGTCCAGAAAGACCGCCCTCATGGCTTTTTAGCACGTTGACTCAGGGTCACCCCACCCTTTCAAGGCTTGACGAGGAGTTCTGCAACAGCCACGGTGGTATTTTTTGTGTACTGAGAGTTCTCGTCACTGCCCATTAAGGTTATGCATTATCCAGTTTGGGCTGTTGGTTTTTCCTTCTTTGCAGTAAGAAAGGGTTATCAAGCCTGCGTCTGAGAAACAAAACACATTTACAAAGATGATTATGTACTCGGTAGCAGGTATTCACTTTTCGATATCAGGGCTGGCCTTGCGGATTCTGGCGTAGGGGATTTATCAGGTACCCCCTTTGCAATTAGCCAGATAGCAACCACGATTTGAATCGGAAGCAACGGCATGGCCATCGGCCCAATGGCGGGATACCCGAGGAACATCATCAAGGTTACTCCCGTGAATTGCAGACTGACGCCGATAACCCCAATTACAGCCAACACCCGCGGCACCAAGTGAAAGCGTAACAGCGAACTATAGAAAATAAACATCCAGGCACTGATGGCCAGCAACTGCGTGGCATGGGCCGAGCGCCGGGCAGAAGCCACCGCCGCCCCCACCACCTGGTAGAGCCCGGAATCGGTGGCACCGGCGGCCACGAACTTGGTGCTGATGGCCAGCATCGACATCACGGTGCCAGCCTGCACCATATCCAAGGCGCAGCTAACCGCACAAATGACCATAAAGATGAGCGCAGCCGATTGACTATAGCGCCGGAACAGGGGAAACGTCGTAACCCCCAGATAGACGGTCAGCGCCGAGCCGACGAACGAGAGCAGCACCGCCCCGCGAATCTTAACCGAATGCGCGGCCACCGCCGTCAGGAAAGCCGGCGTGCCCACCGTTAGCGGCTTCATCAGGATAAAAGGCAGCGTGAGCGCGGCCACTAATTGCAGCAATAACAGGATGCCGATTTTGCGTCCAAGGGCAAAGGCCGAAGGGGTGGAAGAGTGCGCGCGCTGTTCTTCGTGGTCGAGTATGGGAGTGGAGTGCATGGCGATTGGATTTAGCGCGTGTCAAGGAATCGAGTGAGGAAATCGATTTCGGCCGTAAGCAAAGTGGCTCGGTCAGTTGGAGCGGAAAGGGTTGTCCCCCATTGGCCCCCTTATTCAACTGCCTACTGGGACAGGTTCAGGGCACCCCGCTCCGGATGCGAGCGTAAAATGTATTTTTTAAAGACATACCCCCAGGGTATGACGAGCAGGTCTAACACGACCCCTATTAGGTTGGCCTTCGTAAGCCCCTGTGCCTGAGACAGGACCAAATGATTTGCAGCCCATAAAGGATAAGCCACAATAATTAACCAAATCAGCTTGTAACTGAATTGTATCAGCAGCAAGGGAAGCATTTTCAGGGGATGCACCAGCCCTAAAATTGCCAGCGCCGATAACGCCCCCCAAAAACTGAAGGCGACCGCCGGCAACGGCTGCCACGCCACGGGGTGGGTAACTATTTCGGTCCAGACCTGAACGCCCAACAGCAGGACTATCACGGCGTAAAAGAACCGCAAGACACTGATTCGGAAGCGCGAAAGGCCCAGCAGAGGGTCAACCTTAAAAAAGCTCATTCTATTAACTGCCAGCTTGGTGGGCGTTGTGGACCCAGGGCCATTGTCGGGTGTTGCCTGGAGGGGAGTTGCAGTTTCCATGAGGGTGAGTGGATGGCGGTTCGTTACGTATTCGGTTCGGCTGACGTGGCCCGCGCTGCCCGATTCTAGGGCCGGGCGGCCGGTTTACCCCATACATGGGTCCTGAAAAAATACCCCCACGGCATGGCGACGATGGGAAACACCACCCACACAAACACCCGGGTCATGCCTTCGGCCGGCGAGCCGATTAATTCATGCTTCATCCACAACGGATAAGCCACCAAGGCTAGCCAGGCCACCTTGTACACCACCTCAAACAAGACAATGGGCAGCATCTTGAGCGGCCGCAGGATGCCGATAAAGGAGATGACGGAATAGGAGCCCCACATGCACCAGGCGGCAGCATTGGCATTATTCCAGGGGCCCCGATGGGTTAGAATATGTTCCCACGACTCGTAAGTGAGAAAGAAAAACATCAGCGTGAAGAGCAGCCGCAACAGGTAGATGTTAATGCGCGGCACTCCCTCGTACCGTTCATAATCCCGCTGAAACACATTGAATTGAGACGAAACCAGCACGCGCTGGTGGGCTGGCGTGGGTGCAAGGAGGGGCTGCTTGGTCAGTAGGCTTAGGGGTGAATGGTACTAGCTGCGAGCTAAGCTAAGGGCCCGTCCCAGGCAATTCACACGCTCGTCTATGAACGACACGTTAGCGTCAACAGACAACCGAAAACAGCCGGCTTTTTACCGGCTACATCTTGTTTTTCAGACCACTGCGCCGGCTACGTCGGCTTCCCACAATGCCCAAGCACGAGACTCACCTGGCTGAATGCCTCTTTCACGCAACCCGTCAACAAGCTGTTCCGACGAATGAGCGGGCGAGCCCGGCGCCCGGCCGGGCCGAGGTAAAGGAAGCCGCGTACGGGAGGGAAAGCTCACCGCAAACCCACCACGAAGCGCAGCGCCGGCTACCGGCTTTCGCAGCGCCTGAAAATAGGCAAGCTCGGAATACACGTATCCTTGCCCGTGCTTAAATCGATTTAATACCTCTTGGCAACTCAAACCACGCTACACAATTATTTAAGCGCAACAGCCACGCCCTATCTTTTTAGTTTTCACTAATTCCTCTGCCTGGTTTCCAGGCATCCGGTTACCTAGATTTCATGATGAAAAAAGGAGGAGTAGTCGAAAGCCCTTACATCGGCAAAAGGTCAGCCGGGGCAATCGACCGAAACAGGCTTGCCTTTTATGGATGGGTAGGGCTCGGCTATTTATTGCTCTGGCTGATTATCGACTTCTCGCAGTACCCGGCGCCGCTAGTGCCCGTCTTTATCAACAATATCTGGCTGGCCATCTATCTGGTCGTCATCAACTTTCTTTTTTTCGAACGGACCCTGCCGTTTGCCCGCCGGAAAAGGAGAACCGTTCTTATCAATATCTTTCTATTCGCTTTGGCGGCGGTGGGCCAGCTCGCCCTCTATTCGATTGGCTTGTACCTGTGGCGAAACACGGGAATTGCGCTGCACCTGTACACGGCGCTCAAAACGTTTACGACAACGAAACACGCCGTCACCTATATTTTCCCCCACGGGTTGGTTTCCGTACTGGTTTTTGGCCTGGCCAAGCACCAGTACGATTACATCCAGCTCAAGCAATTTGCGCAGCAGCTACGCATTGATAAACAGGAAGCCGAACTGCACTACCTCCGGTTGCAAACGAACCCGCACTTCTTATTCAACACCTTAAATAACATCTATTCCCTGGCCCGCGACAAGAGCGACCTGGCGCCCGAGTCGCTGTTGCGGTTGTCAAAAATATTGCGGTTTATGCTCTATGAAACGAGTGGCGGAGACCTTCCGGTAGAAAACGAACTGAACATCATCGCCGACTACATTGCCCTGGAAAAACTGCGGTACGACGATTCCCTGCAAGTTAATTTCAGCTATCGCTTGCCCGAAATCCCGGAGCGCATCCCGCCGTTATTACTCATTCCCCTGGTAGAAAATGCGTTTAAACACGGCGTGTCCGAAACCCGGAACAACCCCTTCGTCGACATCCATTTGGTCGTGCAGCAGCGGCAGCTCGTGTTTTCGGTAAAAAACTCAGCCGAAGCCTCGACCGAGGACCCGAGCGAAAAAGAAACCATCGGCCTTCCCAACCTGAGGCGGCAACTGGAGCTGCTCTACCAGGAGTATGAGCTCACCATCCAACCCGGACCCGCCACGTTCACCGCCGTTTTAAAAATCAACCTGGCCAGCCATGTCTAAGCTAAAATGCATCATTGTGGAAGATGAGCCCCTGGCCGTAAAGATTTTAGTCGATTACATCGCGCAGGCACCCTTTCTGGAGCTCCAGCAGGCCTTTAAAGATGCGCTTCTGGCCACCGATTACTTACGGGAACACGAAACCGACCTCATTTTTTTAGACATCCACCTGCCTAAACTGAAAGGCATGGCGTTTTTGAAAACGCTCCTGAATCCCCCGGCCGTCATCATCACCACGGCGTATCACCAGTACGCCGTGGAAGGGTTTGATTTGAATGTCACGGACTACCTCCTAAAGCCCTTCGAATTCGAGCGTTTTTTAAGTGCCGTCAACAAGATTAAGCCCCCGCAACCGGAGGCCGATAAACACCGCGAAAAACGACCCGAAAAGGATTGCCTGTTTCTGAACGTTCAGAAAAAGAAAGTTAAGGTCCTGTTTGCCGACATCGTTTACATCGAAAGCCAACGCGAGTACATCAAGCTGGTGACGACCAAAAACGAATACGTCTCGAAAATGAGCACGCATGAAATCGAAAGCCTGCTGCCCGCGCATTCGTTTAAAAGAATTCATCGCTCGTTTATCGTCTCCCTGGGCAAAATCGAATCCTATACTGCCGATACCGTAGAAGCTCAGGGCGTATCCCTACCCATTGGCCGGGGCTACAAAGACACCCTCGAAAACCTATAAAGGGGTATTGAGGCCGCAGCCGGGAGCACGGCGTCGAAGCATGCAGAAACGCCTCGACATGGAGGTGCGACGACCAGTTTATCTTAACGGTCGTGGCTTAAACGCGCGCGGTTCAAAAATAAGAGGTTAAAGTTTTACGGAAAGGAAAAGGGTTAAATAAATCCCAAAGAGCCGTAGGGGTAGCAGGCATCTCGTGCCTCTTAGTATCAGTCGTGTACTGTACCATCAAGCCCTTACCCCACCATGCAACGCTTCGAAGACGATTCCGATGACCTGCTCCGCACGGTATTAAAAGCCAATGAATACGCCCGGGTTCAGGCCAAGCGCATCGCTCGCAAGCGCGTCCGCCTGTCGGGGCGGCGGCCCCTCAATTAATGCTGAGTTTTCGCGGTTTGCCAAATGCGCCGCGTGGCTTTATAAACAAAGGGGGCGCAGGAACACCTTCCGCACCATGGCGGCCCGCAGCCCTGCATATCGGCTGCGGGCCTTCAACCCTTTACCGGAACCTTGGTTTGGCCTGGCTGGTGCACGGAAACCAACAAGCCGAATTCGGGCAGTGCGAACCGCCTTGCCTGGAATAGGCGGGGCTTTTGCCGTGTTTGATTCATTTTTTACCTTTTAATCCGCTTTTATGATGCGCATTTCTCCTATCCTACGACTAGCCAGTGCCGCGTTGCTGCTGTGCTCCATGAGCAGCTTCGGCTGCGAGAAAGAAAACGTGGGCCCCAAAGGGGGCTGCCAGAAGAAAAGCACTACTGCCCCGACTACCACAACCCCGACGCCCCCAACTGGAAACAGCTAATCCCCCGTCACGGCTCCGTGGCCGCCGTACGCCTTGTTACGCCTGGCCCTTTTTCCTCGGAAAGGGGGCCAGGCTCTGCGTCCGGGGCAACTGCGCAGTTTGGCGCCTTTTCTCAACTTGCCCTACTTTCGCCCTTCAGGCACCCGATGCTGCCCGATGCAACCGGTGTGCGCCACCAGCCTTTTCCCGTGCCATGAGTAACCCCACCCAAACGGAGCTTTCTGGCAAGCTGGAGCGCTGGCAGAACCAGGTGCGCGAGCCCGCGCTGAGTGTTTTACTTGTTGGGCAGGTCGTGGTGCTGTTTGTCGCGGGCCCCCTGCTCAGTGCCCACGTGCTCAACTTTGCGGCAATGGATAGCCTGCAGCTGCTGCTGCTGCTCATTTCCTTCTTCGCGCTGCCCTTGCGCAGCCGGGCGCGGGCGCTCATCCTCGTCTGCCTGCTTCCCATCATGTGGATGCTGTACGCGGGTCCGGACCCCCGCCTGGGTATTTTGCTGCACACGGGAGCCACGCTGGGCATCACCGTCGCCGTGGCCCAGGTCGTATTCCGGGCCCGGCGCATCAGTCGCCATCAGTTGCTGGGGGCCGTGGTCGTCTACCTGAACCTGGCCCTGCTGTTCGTGGGGGCCTACGATGCCGTCAACTGGGCCTTCCCCGGTGCCTTCAGCAACGGAACCAAACTACCCTTGCAAAGCGGCGAACTGGTGTATTTTAGCCTCACCACCCTCACCTCCACCGGATACGGCGACATTCTGCCCGTGCATCCGGCGGCCCGCAGCCTGGCCAACCTCGAAGCCGTCATCGGCCAGCTTTTTTTGGCCATTCTGCTCGCCCGGTTGGTCAGCCAGCACAGCGCCAAAGAAAACCATCGACCCTAGTCCTTCACGCCGCGGCTGGTACTTTCAGGTCAACCTAATAGCCCGCCACAGCCGCCCCACTCCGTAAAGCCGTTAAATGGCCGTTTCCGACGATGCTGCGCTGAATGCCCGCCTGACGCAACTGCGCCAGTCCGACCCGGCGGCCTTTATCGAGCAGCTGTTCAAAACCTTTTACGCGCCGCTTGGGGCCGTGGTGTACCGCGTGGTGCCCGACCGGGCCGTTGTCGAGGACATTCTGCAGGACGTCTTCCTCCGCCTGTGGCAGGGCCTCGAAGCCTTGCCGGCCATCGAGTCGTACCGGGCCTATCTCAACCGCATGGCCCTGAACGCCGCCCTGCGCCACCAGCAGCGGGCCCAGCGCCAGGTAGCCTGGGACGATGCCCCGCCCGCCACGGCCCCCGTCGCCCCCGATGCGCTGGCTGGACTGCACGCCGCCGAAGCCGCCGATGCCGTAGCCGCGGCCCTGGCGCAGCTCCCGCCCCAGTGCCGCCTCGTGTTCGAGCTGAGCCGCTACGAGGAAATGAGCTACCAGCAGATTGCCGAAGCGTTGGAGATTTCGCCCAAAACCGTCGAGAATCAGATGGGCAAGGCCTTGCGTATTATGCGCCGCGAGCTGGCCGGGGTGTTAAAGAATCTGTACGGGCTGCTGTTGTACGGCGGCCTGGCGTTGCTGAGCCGAAATGCACCAGCGGCTATGATAACCGCGACACCAAACTGCCCGGCCGCCATCACCCTATTTTTGGAGTCGCGTGGGGGTAATGCCCGGTTCGCGTATCTTCTAGTTGGCCTGGTTATTCGCCCGGACCTGAATCCCTTATGACGCACAAGTACCCCGACCCGGTTGATGCCCCCTGGGCGCTGCTGGCCCGCCACCTGGCTGCCGAAGCCACGGCGAGCGAGCGGGCGGACCTGCGCGCCTGGGTCCAGGCCGACCCCACCCATCTCCAAATTCTAACCACTGTCACTCGTGCCTGGGAGCGGGCCGCCGAGGCCGCGCCCACCCCGGTGCTGTTCTCGCCCGCCGACGTGGAAGCCGCCTGGCAACGCTTCCGCCCCCTGATGACCACGGCCGTGTACCCAACCCCGACCGCTCGGCCGGTGGCAACACCACTCGCTGCCCCGGCCGCACGCCCCATGTGGCCCCTGCAGCGGCGTGCGGCCGCCCGGCGCTGGCAGCTGGTGGCTGGACTGGCCCTGCTACTCGGGGCCGGTTTCGTCCTCGCCAAAACGGGGCTCTTCAAGCCCCGGGAGCACGCACTCACCTACGCCAGTGCCGATGCCCGCCGGATGCTGCGGCTGCCCGATGGCAGCACCGTCTGGCTCAACGCCCATTCGCGGCTGCGCTACGCCGGGGCCGGGCCCGCCCCGGCCCGCGGTCTGCGGGCGGTGCAGCTCACGGGCGAAGCCTATTTTGAAGTCCAGCACCACCCCAGCCGGCCGTTTGTGGTGAGCACCGCCACCGCCCGGGTGCGGGTAACGGGCACCGCGTTCAACGTGCGCGCCTACGCCGCCGAAGACTCCGTAGAAGTCAGTGTGACCCACGGCCGCGTCTGGCTGACGCACGTGTCCGCGGCCGACAGTGTGCAGCTCCCTGCCGGCACCCGCGCGGCCCTGCATGCCGCCGATGCCCCCGGTCGTATTGCCGCCCGCCTGCAAAGCCGTCCAGCTGCCGACCCCAATTTCCGCGCCTGGCAGACCGATACTCTGCATTTCGCCGATGTGCCCGTGTCGCAGGTGGCTCGCACGCTGCGCGCCACGTTTGGCACGGCCGTGCAGCTGAGTTCCCCCGGCCTGGGCCAGTGCCGCTTCACCGGCACGTTTCCCCACCCGCAGCCCGCCCAGGTACTGGCCGTGCTGGCGGCCGCCACGGCCAGCCGTCTGGAGCCGGATGGCCGCGGCGGCTATCAGCTGCAGGGCCCGGGCTGCGGCGCACCCATTGCCGCTCCGGCGCCGGCCACCCCAGCTCCCGGCCGTGAGTAGGCCGCGGGAGTTGACTTCCCTGCCCTGGCCGCTCTGGCTGGTACTCGGGGTGGCGTTGTGGCTGCTGCCCATCGGGCCGGCACAGAGTCAGGCCCCCGACCCGGCCTTGTCGCGCCTGGTGCGGCCCACGCCGGGCACCCACCCACTCGGCGCCGTTCTGGCCGAACTCTCGCGCCAGGGCCGCCTGCCCTTTAGTTACAGCAGTTCCCTGGTGCCCGTGGCGCGCCCATGTCACCTGCCGGCCGGCCCGGCCCGCCCGTTGGGAGCGGTGCTGGAGGACGTGTTAGCCGCCGCGCACTTGTCATTTGGGCTGCTGAATGGTCAGTTGGTGTTGTGGCCCGCCGGCGCGCCCATTCCCGCCGGCGTGGTGGCGGTCAATGGCCAGCCCACGCGGCCCGCTCGTATTCCGGCAACTTCCGCGGCAGCTGCTGGCGCTGCTGTTCCGGCTACAGGCGGGGCCCGAGAAGCGGCCAAAAATGTTACTCCAGGAAGCCGTCCTGTTGGCCGGGCCGCCCCACTGCCGGAATCAGGAAGCAAGTTTTCTCCTGAGCCGGCCAAGCAGAAAAAGGGAACCGTTGCCCCGAATGCATCCGGAATTGCCAGCCGTCGCTACCCCGCAAAGCGCCCCGCTGCTCCCGCAACACAGCCAGAGGCTATCAGTCATTCAGGGCCAGATACCCGGAATCCTACGCAAGTATCCACAACCAATCGAGCATCCACGGCGAAGCGCGTGGTACCGAAGCCACGCCGCGAAACTGCGGCGCTCCTCCCTGGCGCTGCACAAAGCCCGGCACGCGCTTTCGAGCCTCGCCAGGGAGGCCGCGTTGCATCGCTGCCAGCCGCAGCCACGTCAGCCCGAGCAGCCAACCCTACCCGAGTCCCCGCAGCCCGCATGCCTATAGTCAAAGAGCAGCCCATAGGCAACGTAGCGCGCTCCAGTGTCAGGCAACAAGTCATGCGGGCGCGTTCAGGAAAGCAGCAGCAAGGCCCCTATGCCCTTGTGCAAACGCCAGTGGCTTTGCTGGCCCCACTACCCGTTGCGCTCGCTGCGGCTCCAGATTCCGGCACATTGCTGCCAGCAATTCAGGCACCGGCCGGGCCGGCGCCCACCCGCAGCCAGTCAGCCGCTCCCGATAATTCCGCTTCGGCGGTTGCCAAAACACCCGTTGCGCTGGGCCGCCTATGGCCTCCAAGCTACCTGCACGCCGAGGTGTGGGGCAGCGAAACCCTGCCCCTGAACGCAGCGGTGAAGGTGGGCATCCCGCGCCTTTACCTCACGCTGGGCGTGGCCGCTGGCCCGGTTGGCCGCCAGTCTGGCGGGGTGGCCGGAGGAGTGGGCCTCGGCACCGGGTTCCAGCCCTGGGGCCGCTTCACGCCCAGCCTCGACCTGATGCAGTGGTTCCTGTCCGGCGACCGGGAAGCTCCCGGCAGCCGGCTCACCCAGCTGCGGCCCCTGCTCGCCTGGCAGCTCAAGCAGGGCGGGCGCCTGCAGCTACTCGGCGGGCCCACCCTCAACCTGGCCACGGGCCCCCGCCGCGACCCAGGAGGGCGCCCCCGAGGCGAAGGCGAACTAGGCCAGGGCCAATGGCTCTGGCTCAATGCCGGCGACGACCGTTCCTTTCTGCGCCTCTGGCCCGGCGTGCAGCTCGGTCTTCGGTTCTGAGGTAGCTAGCCGGGAACCAACGCCCCCTTTAGTAGCACGCTCATAAAAAAAGCGCATCCGGCAGCTGCCGGATGCGCTTTTTGGCTTTTAGCCGGTGGTTAGTTGGCGCTGGTCGTGGTATCGGCCACGGCGGTGATGCAGCCGATTTCAGCCGTCGGGCTGGTGGTTTTGGCGCTGCCGCAGTCGCCTTTCTTGGTGTAGTAGCCAATGGTCAGCTTCTGGCCGGCGGTGGCGTTGAACGACGTCCAGCTGGTGCCGCTGGGCGTCAGAATGGTGCCATCGGCCAGTTGCAACGTCAGGGCCCCGGCGGCGTTCTTCACCACGGTGGCGGCGGTGTTGCACACGCTGTTATCGGGGGTGGCGCTTTCTTCTTTCTCGAAGCAGCCGGTGAGTAGGGTGCTGCCACTCAGGCTCAGCACGGTGAAGGCAACGAACATCCGTCCGCGAACTGCAAGGTTTTTCATAAAAAAGGGGGTTGATGGGGGTTGAAAAAGTTGGTAAAAGGGGGAGCGGCAAAAAGAAAAGTGGAGCAAGAAGAAAAGTGGAGCGAGATGGCAGCCCCCAGCAGGCACTGGGCCCGCGTCAGGGCCGCACCTCGAGCCAGCCCTTGAAGCGGCGGCCGTCGGTGAAGGTGACGAGGTAGTAGTAGAGGGCGCTGACCCCGGCCCCGGGCCAGTGAAAGCTGCGCGCCGGCGACTGGTACACCTGCTGGCCCCAGCGGGAGAAGATGCTCACCCCCGCAAACTGGCTCTCGCAGAAATTGGGCGGCAGGGCCTGGTCCAGGGCAAAGAATTCGTTGAGGCCGTCGCCGTTGGGCGTGATGATGTTGGGCGGGCGGAAAGCCAGCGAATCAGTGGGCCGGATGACCTCAAAGCGGATGGTGCGGGTGAGCGTGTGCGGCTGGCAAGCGCCGCTCTGAGCAAGGGCAAACTGCACCACCAGGCCCGTGTCGCGGGCCGTGGCCAGCCCGCAGGCCGGCAGCCAGTCGAACGTGGCCGTGGCCCGGCCCGCCCCGTTTTGAGCGCTAAAGCGCATGCCCGCCGCGGCCAGGTCGAAGCCCCGGCCGGTAGCCGACAGGGCCAGCGGGTTGGGCGCCGAATCGGTGCCCAGCAGCGTGGCCGCATAGGGCTGGCCCAGGGACACCCGTACCACGACGGGCGCGGCGTTGGGCCCCGGTTCGGGCGGAAACGAGGTGGTGAGCACCGGCGTGGTCGTGGGCGGCGGGGCGGCCACAAAGGCCACCTGCACGGTGTCGCGCTTGGGCAGCGGGCAGCCGTTGTCGGCCACCAGCACGTTCACCCGGTACACCCGGCCCTGGGTGTCGGCGCATTCCGGAAAGCAGAGCGTGGCCGTAAGCGTGTCGCGGGCGCCGCTCACCGTGCCGCTGGTGCTGGTCGTAAAGCGCGGGGCCGTGGTTGCATCAGTGAAATTGACGGGCTGCGCCGTGAGCGTGAGCGTGGTGCTCGGGTCGGGGTCGGTGTAGCGAATGGTCAGGCAGCGCGAGCCGCCGGGCAGTAGGCGCACGGTGTCGCGCCCCGCTACAAAGCGGCGCCCACCGGCCTGCACCGTCACCGCCGGCGGGTTGTTGGAGGGGCAGTTGAGCACGTAGAGCTGAAAATCCCGGCGCGTTTCGCCGATTTTCACCCCCTTGCGGTACTCCGAGCAGCGCACCCCGAACACGAACAAGCCCAGCCGGTTGGGTCGCACCGTGAGCCGCCCGGTGCGCGCGTTGATGCCCAGGGCCGGCGCACCTGGAATCTGATTGGCGGTGCCCAGCCCGGCCGTCCAGGTCACGGGGGAGTAAGGCGCCGCGGCCGGGGCCGGCGTATTGTTCAGGGCCGTCGAGTGGCCATTGAGCGGCGTCACCATGTCGTAAGCCAGCGAGTCGCCGTCGGGGTCCTGCCCCCCAAAATCATAATAAAACAGGGTATTCAGGCAGGCGTAGTCGCCCAGGGCGGGGAAGATGCGGGGCGTGGAATCAACAAAGGCCGCGCCGTTGCGCACCACCGCCGGAAATTCCAGGTAGAACGTCTGCCCCGCCCCGCCCGGGCTGAGGATGTTGCTGATGGTCAGGTTGCGGCAGCAGCGCTCCACGGCCGCATAGTAGCCGCCGGCGCTGGCGTAGGTGGCCGCGTCGAGGGTGATATTCTTGCTATACAGCAGCTTGCGCGTACTGAGCGAGCCCACGGCGCAGGCCGGGTTGGTGTAGCTCACGAACGTGTTGGTGGTGAGCGGCAACACCACGCTGGTGAGCAGGCGGTTGGTCGATTTCTCAAAAATGCCCGCCGTTAGATTTTGGTCCAGCGCGGCCGGGTCCCCGTTGATGGCGTCAAAATACAGGGTCAGCGTCAGGGTGTAGGTGCTGCCGGTTTGGTGCAGCAGGTCCATTTCCCCGCCCACAAGGTGCGTGGCCCAGGCCGGTCCGGCGAGTAGCAGGAGCAGAAGAGTGGTGAATCCCCACCACATGGTGCGCAGAGGAGACAGGTAAGAGAACTTCATAATGCCAAGCAGCTGGTTGCGCACTAGTTGTGGCGGCTTTTATCCGTAGCCCGTTTCCCGTGCCTCGGGGCGGCGTGCGGCTGAGCCTTGCGCAGCGCACCCGCTTGCGGGGTGGTCCAGCCCGCCAAATCGCGGGTGATGTCCGCCAGGGAAAGCCCCGCCACGCTCAGCGCCGAAGTCTTTCGCTCCTGTACCCGCTTCCGGCCCGCCAGCAGCTTCTTGTAAAGCGTTTGCTGCTGGGCCAGGAGGTAGTCTCGGCTCTGGTCACGGACAGGGAGTAAGCGCGGCAGCATATATCCAGAAGAATGGGCGACGTACATCAGGGCGGACGGGAGCAGGTATCCCAGCTAAGGTGGCTTGCCCCACTCGGGACTTTCCGCCCCTCGGGCGGCTCAGATGGAAGAGGCTTCAGGGCGGGGCTACCCCTACGCGCCGGCAACTTTTATTTTGAAATGCTTCTCGGTTTTATCGAAAAGGCTTGCTTTCCACCAGTAGGCCTGGGTAGCCGCCTCAACGAATGTTGCCGCCCACGGGCAGCCCGCTGGGCACCGCCGCCGGCACGGTGCGGTCGTAGCTCGTGGCCGTGAGCGTGCCCAGAAACGCGATGATGGCCTGCGCGTCGTTCACGCGGTCGGGAAACAGGGGGTCGCGCTGGCTCACCGGCACGTGGGGGTTGGCGGAAGGGGCCCGGCCGCGGCCCGGGTCGTAGAAATTCAGCACGGCCTGCAGAGTGGGCAGCGTGCCGCTGTGCATGTAAGGGGCCGTGAGGGCCACGTTGCGCAGGCTCGGCGTGCGGAAGGCGTAGGTGCCGTTCACGCCCGCGTCGGAAGTGGCGTTTTTGGCATTATCGGCCACGCCGAGCACGTGCACCTGGTAGTCGCTGAGCATCGGGCCGCTGTGGCACTTGGCGCAGCCGCTGGCCACAAAGGCGTTCAGGCCCGCCACTTCCTGCGTGCTCAGGGCCGCCTGGTTGCCGCGCATGTACTCATCGAAGCGCGAATCCGTGGCCACCAGCGTGCGCTCAAAGCAGGCAATGGCCTTGCCGATGTTGGTCGCCGTGACGGGCGTATTTTCTGCAAACGCAGCGCGGAACATTGTGGCATAGGCCGGAATCCGGCGCAGCCGCGCCACCACCGAATCCAGGGCGACGCCCTCGGCGTATCGATGGCCGCGCATTTCTTCCAGCGTCGCCACCGGCAGCAACGACTGGTTTTCGAGCGACTGGGCGCGGCTGTCCCAGAACATCGGCGCCGAGGCGGGATCGGCCGTGGCAGCAGTGGTCAGGCCATTGAACGCCGTGTTGAGCACCGTGGAGGAATTGCGCTTGACAAACGCAATGTCGTTCGGCGCGCGGAAGCGGCGGGCGCTGCCCAGGCCCTGCCCGTTAACGCCGATGCTCAGCTCGATGGCGTCGGCATAGCCAGTAGCCGGGTGGTGGCAGCTGGCGCAGCTCACGTCCTTGCCCCCGGAAAGCACCGGGTCCCAAAACAACGCCCGGCCCAGCGCTATTTTCTCCGGGCTGCTCACGTTGCTGGTTGGTGCCGGCGCCACCAGGGGCAGGGCCGCCAGGTCGTTGGCGGGAACTTCCGCATCCTTCTGGCAGGACACCGCCGCCACTAACAGCGCCGCGGCAGCGAGCACCGAGGCAAGGCGGGCAGTAGTAGAAACACTTACTGGTAGCATCGTAATAGACAGAATACTGGAACTGCGAATAGGGTGTCTCGTGAGATGCCCCGCGTGGTCACTCAGCTGAGGTGGCAAAAGCCGAATAATTGGCCGAGGATATGGTATCCCACCACGCAGCCTCTCTATGACCAGATGCACGGCCCCGCCTTTACCCCCACTCCTTGTCTCATTTTATTTTCTGGAGCCCACCATCCACCACTGGTAGCTGCCCTGATGCATAAACCGAAACGAGCGGACCATCTAGGCCGCTCGTTTCTTTTCCGCCCTCCGCCTCAACATGCGGCCAGCGTCAAGGCCGGCACCCGCCTTCCTTACCGAAGGACTTGCCCGTTCACCCCAGGGGTCTAGACAGCGCAAGGAGAATTAATAGTCGTTTAAATAAACGGTGATTTAAGGAGCCTTTGCCCTCGAGCCAGGACTGACAAGGTTGACTCAATCACTTTGAGGTGGTCTAGAAATGCCGGACAGAAGAAGGACGTATCTTACTTCTGTGATGACAGCCAAAAAGAGCGGGGCGTCGCCCGATAAACGACGCAAATACGATGAGGCATTTAAGGCCGAAGCCCTGCGCCTGGCCTCGGAAAGCCGCAGCACGCAAGCTGCCGCGCAGCAGTTGGGCATCAGCCCCAAACTGCTCTACCGCTGGCAACAAGCGCAGCTCGTAGCCGAAGTGGGCAGCGTGGAAGTGGCCCGTGATCCGGAAGTGCGCGCTCTGCGGGCCCGCCTCAAGCGGGCCGAGCAGGAGCTCGACATTTTAAAAAAAGCCTTGGTCATCTTCGCCCAGCCGACCCCGTGAGTGTCTACCAGCACATCGCCCGGCGGCGCCGGCACGTGCCCGTACGCCAGCTCTGCCAGGTGCTGCGCGTGGCCCCCAGCGCCTACTATGCCTGGCAGCAGCACGCCCAAGTGCCGGCCCTCGAGCCGGCTTGGCAGCTGGCCGTGCGGCAGGCGTTTGCCCGGCATGGGCGGCGCTATGGCACCCGCCGGCTGCGCGTGGAAGTACGCGCCGAAGGCCATGCAGTGGGGCGTGGGCGCATCCGCCGCACACTGGCCGCCCACGGCTTGCGCGCCCAGCAGCCCCGTTCCTTCGTGCCGCGCACCACGGATTCCGACCCGACCCGGTGGGCGGCGCCCAACCGCTTACTCGACCAGCCGGCCCCCACCGCCCCCGACCAGGTGTGGGTGGGCGACATCACCTATTTGCCCCGCCAAGGCGGCGGGTGGCTCTACCTGGCCACGTGGCTCGACCGCTGCTCGCGCAAGGTCGTCGGCTGGGACCTGCGCGAGAGCATGCCCGAAGACCTGGTCAGCGAGGCCCTGCGCCGGGCGCTGGCCGTGCGGCAGCCCCCGGCCGGCCTCGTCGTGCACTCCGATCAAGGCAGCCAGTACACGGCCACCCGCTTCAAAGACCTGCTCACCCGCCACGAAGCCCAACAAAGCATGAGCCGGCGCGGCAACTGCTACGACAACGCCCACGCCGAATCGTTTTGGAGCCGCCTGAAAACCGAACTGCTCGACGGCGGCGTCTTCCCCGGCTTGGCCGAAGCCCGGCTGGAAATCAGCCACTACATCGCTTACTACAACGCCGAGCGACGCCACTCGGCCCTGGGCTATCTAGCCCCCAACCACTTCGAATCCCACCTCCAAACCACGTCCCAATTGTGTCCGGCTTAGCTGGACCACCTCAGTGCGCCCCGCGCTCTTCCAAGGGCCTTGGTGAGGTATTTGAGTCCGTACAATCGGGGGGGTGAGCGGGATGGCAAAGGGCCGCTGCCGGCGTAGGGGCAAGGGTGAACGGGGCGATGCAGCGGGGAAAGGACAGAAGAACGAGGGGCGCTAACGGCCGTGAAAAGGACCATTTGGAGTACTGCGTCAAAGGTGCGCGCCCTCCCTGCACCCGAAAGGCTAGGGCGTGCACGGCGCCGATAAAAGCAGATGTGGGGTTGGCGACTCAGGAAAACCACCCGGTTTTAGGCTCGTCCATGAAGTTACTATCGGCGCAAGGGCGGGTAATGCGTTTTGGGTACTTTGCAGGGGCTACACCGTTCGGGTTCGCATTTTGGAGGGAAAGGGAGGGCCTACGCGAGTCCGTTAAGTGCCAATGAAAGGATTGATTGTGGCGCAGAAAAACACGCTTATTAGGCTCGTCCATGAAGTTACTTGCGTGGCCAGCCGGTTGGTGCGCCTCAACAGGGAAAGTTGTTGCAAGCACCCTCCAGTGCCTTCTGTGGCCCCAGTTACCAAAGCTCCGTTGGGACCGTGGCGGGCCCAAAGCGTTTTCGAAAACTTTAGGGAGACGAGGGGACGGGGTGCGTTCACAGCGTGGCCGTGGGCTTTGTGGGAGAGGCGCGTGTTGGGATTAAGGGAGGGATGGGGGACAAACGGAAACCGCAAAGACCACCGACGGCAGTAGAACCGGTATGGCTATTAAGAGAGGTCCAGGGGCAAGTGTGACATTGCTATATCCCCTAAAAGCAAGAGGTGTCGATTTTTGGCTAGTCCGGCCCCTGTCCAGGAAATAACGAGGCCCGGTTTGTGGCTGGTGTGCGTGTGGAAAAAGGGTAAGCGGGGCCGTTACCCTGCGAAACTCCAGCAGCTAGGGCAGCGGTTAATTCGTACTGTCCCCTCGTCTCCCTTAAAACTGGCCCCTCCCCTCGAAGCCAGACGCGGCCGTGGTGGTATCCGCGCGTTGTGCGTTGGCGCGCCATCAAACGGAGAAAGGCGAGGCGGCGCGCCGATAAAATCAGATGGGCCGGGAGGATAAAAGGGCTCACCGCCGCCTTGCCCGCGCCCCCTGCAGGGAGCCCGGCCGGCGGCGGCCACAACCCTGCGGCGGGCGCCCGGGTATACTCCCCGGAAGACGCTGAAGATGTGGTTTCCCGCCTGGAAGGGCCCGCCCGTTTCGGGCGGGCGCTTTTGCGGAGCCCGAAACGGGCCGGAGCGCCGGGGCCGGCGGCGGGCAACCGCCCGAAAACAGGGTCCGCAACGGGCCGCGAAAATGGCACATTTCCGCGGGGTGTCGGATACCCATTGTTATGGTAAGGGAATTTTCCGCGAACCGGGCACCGCGCCCGAGGCCGAGGACGAGTGGCCCGAACGAGCGGGTGCGACCTATGCAAGCGGCCCATAAACAAAAGTTACCCAGGGTCTGGAGCGGCTGGGTGACGAACGGCAGCAGGCCGGGGGTGAATTGCCCAGGTGGCCACGGCTACCGGTGCCGACATGTACAGCTGGGGTAACCGGTGGGGAGCCAAATTTTCGCCCTTCCCGCTTTATGGTTGTATGCAGCACGTCTTCGACCATCAGCTAAACGGCAGGGAACCGGCTTGCGGCCCGCCGTGGGGGCGCTGAAATATTGACCCGAACCCCGTGAAACGTCACGAAGCCCCCCCAACGAGGCCCGTTTTCGTGTCCTTTTTTCCCGTGAACGGGGTGCCGACCTTTACAGAAGACCCACAATGCAGTGTTTCCGTGCGCTTCTCTGCCCTTTCTAATCAATTCCTCAGCTCGACCTCTACCGCTAACGCCGGAGGGGCTGGGCAGTTAAGCCCAGTGCAGCCTTTCGAGTGCAGGGGGGCGGCGTTGTCTTTTGTCCCGAACCTACCGTTTCCGACATGTTAACTGCTTTTCTTGTGTTTCTGGCTGCTGTTTCGGTGGCCTACATTAAAGCGCGATGGGAGAAGGAAAAGGCCGCTACCGTGGCCGAAATTGAAGGGCGGGCCGCCGTGGCCGTGGCCGAAGCCCAGGGCTGGTACAACATGCAAACGGCGCTGGGGGTCGCGCAGCAACAAGGCGAAGCCCAGAAGGAGGTGGCCCGCATCCAAGCCGGTGCCCAGCAACGAACGAAACGGGAGCCGTGACGGAATCCGGAAACGCCAGGGCCACGGCAGGCCCGGGGCAAAAAGAAAGGAGCCAGCAGCCGCCAACCCCCTTCCCATCCGCGGCAAACAGATGTGGTCCTTCCATTGGCCTTTATCAAATACGGTCAACATTTAAATGCGTTGGGTAATTTTGCATGTCGATTCCGGGCCGCTGTGGGACCGGGTTGGGAGCTGGGGGTGTTGGTGGGGGTACCTTGCACAGATATGATAAACGCTTTGCGCCGTCTTGGGGTCTTTTGGGGTACTGAGTACCAGGGGACGGTGGTCCAAGGGACTGGGTGGTGTGAATTGGCCGTGTTGCGAGATGGGAAAACCGTGGCTTCCATCTCACTCACGCCCACGGAGTGCGCCTACCTCGGCCAAGCCTTCCAGCAGATTGACCACATTCGCCCGTTGATATACTTTCGCTTGGCCTTGGTGGCCGGGGATTTGAGCGGCGAATTGACGGACTAACGAGGCTGACAGGGGACGCCGGAGGGCGGGAGCATACGGGCGACCTACCTTGTGCCACTATGAGCCAAGCGTTACTCTCCCTTGGGGGCTTTTTGGAGAATGAGTGCCAGGGGATGGTGCTTCAGGAGGCAGGCCGGTTGGTACTGGCCGTGCTGGTGGGTGGGAAAACCGTGGCTTCCATTCCGCTCACGCTGGCCGAGTACGAGTGCATAAGCCGGGCCATAAAGGACGCCCACCGCGCGCGCCCGCTGGTCTACTTTCGCTTGGCCTTGGGGGAAGCGAATCTGAGCGGCAAGCTGCGGGGGTAACGGGGCCGACAAGGGCCGCTGGGGCGTGATTTTGTGAAAAGGGTGCCGTGGAGCAGGCCCTTAAATGGGGCTAAATGGATAATTAGGGAACAAGCGCCGCAAGCCAGCGGCGCGCTACCGTGCCAAAGATTCCATTGGCCCACCCCATTTTAACCATGCCCGCCAGCCGCACCCGTTAAAAAGCCACCCAAAAGAAAGCCGCGCAACACCGGCAGCGCGAACAACAGGCCCAGCACTAGGCCTTCAAACGCATTTTCGGAGCGGCCCTCGATGACTTACCCACGTGCACCACGTGCCAAAGCGAACGGGCGGAGGTCACGCCGGAGCAAGTGCCCGCGGCTAGGCAGGAAGAGTTGGCGCTGATGCGCGCCGCCCTGGAAGCGCAGGACAGCAGCGTCCGGCAGGTCGCCTACTGCGCCACCTGCGACCAGTACGCCGTGCTCGGCGGCTGCGAATCCTTTTAGCAGAAGGATTTTGCCAAGTACAGACTATGCAATAAGGAATCTTATCCTATGTTCTATGTTCACCTGCCCGCCGTGTCTCGTCCGGCTACAGCTATACATCACCTAGTTGATGTATGACTACACCCGAGCAGGCTCCACGTAGGAGCAAGAATGCCCATTATGCCATTTCTGTTCGCCAGGAGGCCGTCCGATTGGTCGAGTCGGGCTTGTCGCAACAAGCCGTCCGGCAGCAGTTCGGCGTGGGCCACATGACGCTGCTGGCGTGGCTGGAGCGCTACGGCACCGCCGTATACGCGCAGATGCGCCGCAAACAATTCACCGCCGTCCAGAAGCAGCAAATTGCCCGGGAGTTACTCGACGGGCGCCTGAGCGAAGACGAGGCCCTGCTCAAGTACGAGTTGCGCCTAAAAAAGACCTTGCGCCAGTGGGTGGCCGCCTACCGGGCCAGCGAGGTATTGCTGCTCACGGCTGAGCCGGACCCGCCCGCCGACGCCCGTGCCCCGCTGGCGGCGCAGCTGCGGCAGGCGCAGTGGCAAATCGAAGCCCTGCACACGCTCATCGACCAGGCGGAGGCGACCTATAAGATTGACATCCGAAAAAAGGCTGGTGCCAAGCCGTCGAAATAATGCGCCGGAAGTACCCGCACGTGGGCGTGGGGGTGCTCTGTGGGCTGTTTGGCAAGACCCGAAACGCATTCTACGACCACCAACGCCGGGCCACCGCCCAAGCCCTGCTCGACGGCCTGGTGCTGGCCCTGGTGGCCGACATCCGCGCGGACCTGCCCCGCCTAGGCACGCGCAAGCTCCAGTATTTGCTCGTGCCCCGCCTGGGCGACTACGCGCCCCGCGTGGGCCGGGATTACCTGTTTGCCCTACTGGCCGGCTACGGCCTGCTCATTCGCCGGCGCAAACGGCGGGTGGTGACCACGCACACCTGCCTGCCCTTATTTTGGCGACCGAATCTCATCGAGCACCTGACGGTGAACCGGGCCGAACAAGTCTGGGTCAGCGACATCACCTACGTGCGCCTGCTCAGCGGCTGGAGCTACCTGAGCTTGATTACCGACCTGTATTCCCACAAGATTGTGGGGGCTTGCCTGCACCCGGACCTCTCGGTGCGCGGCACGCTCGCCGCGCTGCAGCAGGCGCTGGCGGCCCGCACCCAGCCGCACCGGCCGCTGATTCACCACTCCGATCGGGGCCTGCAGTACGCGGCCCGCGAGTACGTGGGCATGCTCGAAAGCCACGGCGTGGCCCTGAGCATGACCCAGCACGGCGACCCGTACGAAAACGCCGTGGCCGAGCGGGTGAACGGCATTCTGAAAGACGAATTCGGCCTGGGCGGTACGCTGCCCGGCTTTGCGCAGGCCGATGCGCTGGTGACGCGCGCCGTGCGGATCTATAATGAGCTGCGCCCGCATGGCAGCTGCGACTTCCTGACCCCGGGCCAGGCCCACGAGCAAGAGGGGCCGCTGGTGCGGCGCTGGAAAAACTACTACCAGCCGGTGGCTATTGCTGCTCCTACCTGACACGCCGTCCGAGCGGCGGAATACCATCTGCTGCTTAACTTACCTACTTGTAAAGTCCAATCCGGATTACCAGCTTGGCCTGTAAAGCGCAGGCCGGATTATCTCTCTCACCTGTATAGCTATAGCCGGACGAGACACCGTAATTAGGGTCAACGTGAGGTGGTCTAGTTAAGCCAGACACCATTGGGACGTGGTTTGGATTTGGGATTCGAAGTGGTTGGGCGAGTGGTAGCCGAGGGCGGAGTGGCGCCGTTCGGCATTATAGTAAGCGATGTAATTCGGCCACGCTAAGGCAGGTCAACGGCAGGGCAATAGCCAGGCCTGATCCGTGCACCACGTCATCGGCCCAGGCCTTTGGTCAGATTGGCTTGAGGGTCCAGGTCCGCCGCGCACACCATCCGTTGCCCGGCGCTGTTCGGATACGCTGGCTGGCCTGCCAGGAACACGGCCAGGTTGGGGCGTAATGCCGCCGGAATATCGGAAAAGGCTTGGTCGGTGGAGGCCGCTAGCAGGGACCCTAAGTAGGTGCGCAAGGCGAGATAAGCGGCGTGGTGTTCAAATGGCATGAGGGAAAATCAGTAAGCCACTGCAATTTTCTTGCCCAGAATATAGGAGCGATGTGTCTTATTGATGAGTTAGACGGCTTTTAAGTTGAGTAACACTAGTAACATAGATAATACTGGTCACATTAGTAACACCGGTAACACGCGGTTGCGTATGTTTGCGCCATGAGCAAGATTCTGGCGTTTACCAATCAAAAAGGAGGAGTAGGCAAAACCACGTCCACAGCCAATGTGGGGGCCGGGCTGGCCCGCGCCGGTCAGCGGGTGCTGCTGGTGGACCTGGACCCTCAAGCCAACCTGACCAAAGGCTTGGGTCTGGTCGAGGCCGAGCACAACGTGTACGGCGCCCTGCTGGGCGAGTACCGTCTGAAAGCCTACCCGCTGCACGAGAACCTGGCCCTGGTGGCCGGCTCCCCGGCCCTTTCTGGCTTTGAGAAGGTCAAGGGCGACGAGCTGGACCGCGAGTTTCTGCTCAAGGAGCTGCTGGAACCCGTGCGCGAGCGTTGCGACTACATTCTACTGGACTGCCCGCCGGCCCTGGGTTTGGTGACGCTTAACGCCTACGCCTGTGCCCAGTCCCTGTACATTCCGCTGGAAGCCCAGATGTACGCCGCCGACGGCCTGGAGAAAGTGCTGGAGCTGGTGGGTCGGGTACGGCGGCGGCTAAACCCCGACCTGTCGGTGGGGGGCATCTTCTTTACCCGGCACGACGGCCGCAAAATACTGCGCCGGGAAACCGCCGAGGAACTGCGGGCGCTCTACCCGGGCCTGGTGCTAACCAGCTTCGTCCGCGAGAGCATTGCCTTGGGCGAGGCCCCGCACCTGGGCCAGGACATTTTCACTTACGCCCCGCAGAGCGCCGGGGCTACCGACTACCAGGCGCTGGTCGCCGAAATCCTCACCCGCTAATTCGATTCCCTTCCATGGCCAAGACGTTCAAAAACCTGCCCCGCCCCGGCGATCCCAAGGCCACCAAGCCCACGTCGGAACGTGACTTTTTCGACCTTAGCGACGAGCGCGAGCCGGTAGAAAAGCCAGCTGAGAAACTAGAAAAGACAAGTAACACTGGTAACACTAGTAATGCGCGTAATACGCGTAATACTGGTAACACCGGTAATATTCCTGCGGTATTGGTTGCGGCGGCTGGGGTGGAGTCAGGGCCTGCCAGCCCGGCTGCTCTAGCCGATGGGGTGCGCCAAACGTTCGTGGTAAGCCGGGGGCACTTGGAGCAGCTGCGCGACTATGTTCACGCCCGCCGCACCCAGGGCGAGTACACCTACTCCCAGAAGCAGGCGCTGCAGGAGGCGTTGGATTTGCTCTTCGCCGGCGCCGCACCGGCCCCACCCCGCCCGGCGGAGGCCCGCGAGCAGGAGCAGCAGCGCCGGCAGCGGATTCAGCAGGGCCGGCGTTCCGAGGCCAGCGAGTAGCCGAACCCGTTGGCATTCTTTTGTCAAGATTTTACTCGTTAAGAATGGACACGTTGCCGGACTAAGCGACGCAGGGATAATGCGAAAGGACGAGCTGTAAGCGACGCGGCGCAGCGCAGGGCAGGTCAAGCAGCGGCGTTTTCGTTGGCGTCGCCCAGCGGCCCGTTTAACGCCTGGGGCGAGCGGTCGAGTGGGTCGCTGGTTTCGGACCCAGAGGCAGGGTGCCCGATTGGTGCAGGGCTTGCTATTCCTAAAAACCATCAAAGTCAGCAAGCTTCGGTAATTTCAGTAATCCCCTTAATACTGGTAATACTGGTAATACTGGTAATACTGGTAATACTGGTAATACCGGTAATACTGGTAATACCAGTATTACCGGTATTACCAGTATTACCAGTATTAATTAGGTGACGCAAGTTGCCATCGGCGCTGGACCAGGGAGCCGCGGGTTAACTGATTCTAGCCGTCTTGAGTCCTAGGACGGTCAGCAGCAGCCCGCCGGGGTTTTTATCGGCCCGGATTTTATCGGTCTTCAGCCGGTACATGAACTTGAACAACTCATTGAGCAGGTGCTCGTCGCCCAGGATGCGGCCGACCAGCTGGGCGTCTTTGATGCCCAGATCCTCCAGGTGTCGGCGGGCCATCACGACCCGGGCCTGCTCTGGGGACTCCTCGAAAGGAATCGGCAGCTGCTTGGGCTGCTGCCGGGTGACGTAGAAGCGGACCGCGTGAAAGGAGCGGCCCTGCTTGAGCAGGGTGTAGCCAATCTTGAGTTCCGTGTTCTCGTTGATTTGGCGAACGGCAATGTCGAGCACTTTGGCTTTCAGGTCGCTGATGCGCTGGAACTGCTCGGGCTCCTTGCCCTTGGCGTCCTTGAGCTTGAGCATGAGCTTGAACTCTTCCAGGTCGTAGGTCTTGGTCTCGCCGATGTCCTTCCACTGCGAGGCCAGCTGGTAGATGCGCTTGGCGTACTTACTGGAAATCTTCAGCGCCGAAAAGAGCTGAAACGAGGTGAAGTTGTTCTTGAGCTCGAACAGGTAGGGCCGGATGTCCTCCGAGAGGCGGATGCGCAGGAAGCCCTGGCCCTTGACGTACTCCACCTTCTGGAACATCCAGAGCTGTACGTAAGACTCGTCGTTCTCTACCTCGAACATGCGCGAGCCCATGGACTCGGTGGCTTCCTTGAGTTGCTTGTAGTGCCACTCCCGGCCCGTCATGGCCACGACCTCGTTCATGTGAATCTGGTACTCCTGGTTGGGCGCGTCCTCGCGCCGGAGCTTGGAGAGCAAAAAGAACAGCAGGTCCAACTGGCAGGCCGTGTAGTCGTAGCGGGCGGTGGTAATGGCGTTGTGCTGCCGGACTTGCAGGGCGTCAGTCG
This sequence comes from Hymenobacter plasmatis, assembly GCF_020711255.1. Lineage (GTDB taxonomy): Bacteria > Bacteroidota > Bacteroidia > Cytophagales > Hymenobacteraceae > Hymenobacter. The sequence continues at coordinate 17,442 of NZ_JAJFAW010000033.1, read as the reverse complement.
ATTCCATAGGGTAGAGGTAGGTCACAAATATAGGGGCGCTGGCCTCAAAAACTACCCTTGTTTTTCAAGGACGTTTTTAACTGATAAAAAGTCGTAGTTCAGACGAGGTATGACTGATAAAAAGTCGTTTTTAACTGATAAAAAGTCGTTTTTAACTGATAAAAAGTCGTTTTTAACTGATAAAAAGTCGTTTTAAGTGCTCATAACACGCATTAAATCAATGCGTTCTGAGCCCTGCAAATAGACAAAGTGAAACAAATACACAAGTTGTTGACTCGCGCGAGAGGGAAAAAGCTTTTAGAAAAGGGGGAAAGACCAAAAAAGCAGCAAAAAGGAAGGCGCACAAAAAAGTACAACCGCAGAATGTGATTGCACTTTTTTTATACTTATTTATACTTTATCATTTATTTAATGCTCTGCTTGCTCAAGTCTTGGCTATCATGCCTAGCTGCCGGTATTTGGAGCACCAGCTGTCACAGCCTTCTGCCCGCTGAAACGTGACCTTGGGCTGTGGGGTGCATTCGTCCCCGTCTATCGACGACTTTTTATCAGTCATTCTGGGCTTGCGTGACCTTGCGCGGGTTCTGCTGGTCACCCGTAGCGTCCAAAGGGCGAAGTCGTGGGGCCTTCACTGATAAAAAGTCGTTTTTCACGGCTGGTTAATTCCGCTTCCCGATTGCAGACCCATGCAGGGCGGCCAATAGGGACCACTTAATTTACCAGCCTGACAATTCGGCAGGAAGTGGAGAGGATTCTTTCCGGCCCCAATAACCCGGGTTGGCGCTGCACCGCCACGCCCATGCCCACGACCGGGCAGGGAGCAGGGAAACAATAGGTTCAGCAAGGCAGGTGGACCGGAGTACCGCTCCCGGACGGTGGGCAGCAGCAACCCCAACGAGGGGAATCTGCTGAGGCCGACGACGCGCGTGCGCAACGCCAGCGAGTCGGTGAGCCTCCAGCAGCGCGACCAGCTGGAAGCCCAGGCGGTGAGGCGCTTCGGCGTAGGCGAGTTTGCAGGTCTGGTGGTGGAGAGCAGCCGCCCGGACTGCCGCTCCGAGCCGAGCAAGACCCGGAAAATTGCCCCGTTCCAGATGGCCGGCCCGGACGAGGTACGCCGGAGTTTCGGGGCCATCAAAGCGCAGGTGCGGGCCCTCGTCAGCGGTCCAGCCTGCCCCAGCCAAGAGCCCAAGCAGCCGGTGCTAGCCAGCCCAGCCGAGCAAAGGCCGACGAGCAAGTGGGGCTGCTATTGGGTAGCCATTCGAGAGCATAAAGGCGAGGAAGAAACCGGCCCGGGTAAATGGTAACTATCCATTCAGCCCAGGACTGATAAAACCTCCTACTTAAACTGACAATCCTATCTTTTCGACCGGAAACCAGTTAAAAGTAAACTTCTGCTTACTCCCTAAAAGCTAAGGTCAGGGCAGGCCAGTAGGTAAGGCAGCAGGGAGGCCGTTCCAGGTGAGCAGGTTTCTTCCTTCCCTCTTGTTCTACTAGCTTGGTCAGACGGAATCGGGCAACGGGGACAGTCAAATGGCGCGGGAGTACCCCTAACGTCGTCGTTGTGGAGAGAAGCGAGCAGGAACGCTATTCGCTGCGCTTTATACCGTTCCACTCTATGTTATGTAGTTGAAAATCAAACAAAAAAGCAGATAAAGCGAACTCGAAGCGAGTACATACGTATACAAATTCCTGACTATCAATAATAATTTGAGTTCAGACGCGAGTTCATGGATAAGACGATACGCGCCGACGAAGCAGCTTACGAAGGGTTCCGGCAACTCGCCAAGGAGTGCCAGCTGAGCAACCCCGAGCTGCTGGCTGCGATGGTGCAGTACTTCCGGGTGACCAAGGCCGACCCCCGGCAGCCCACTGGCCTGGACCTGACCAGCAGCCTGGCCAAAATTACGGCCAAGCTCGCGGACCTCGACAAGCGCACCATTGGATTTATCCGCGAGCAGGAGAAGACGTACCTGAAGCCCATTCTGGCCGAGGTGCAGGCCGTGCACAACTGGACCACCGGCCCGAACACCCTCACCGAGCCCCAGTTGCTAGACATGGAACACTGGCTGACGGTGATTATCCGCAAGGGCTTCAAGCCGGAGTACCGGAACCCCGCCGTAGCTAATGACCCGCTCCCATCTCCCAAGGGCTGGCCCGAATTGGAGCCGCTGCGGCAGCTGCTGCGCAAGCTCCTGATTCGGGAGCTGATCCCGGACCAATTCGTGCGGCCGGCCCAGGTGCCCGCGCCCGCTGCTGCTTCCCCATCGCCCCCTGCCACCCCCACGCTGCCCGCCCCATGATTGCCAAAATCCCCAGCTCCGGCGCGGGCCTGTCCCAGCGGTCGGGCAGCTGCGCGGGACTGGTCGCCTACTTGGAAAAGGAGGTACAAGGTGAGTGGTTCAGCCTCGAGAGCGAGGACGTGCCCGCCGCCGAAGTCACGCAGGCGCTTGACCGCAACAAGCGCAACCTGAACCGCGACGCCGACAAGTACTACCAGGTGATCCTCGCCCCGAGCCAAGCCGAACTGCGCCACATTGGCAGCGACCCGGAGAAGCTGCGCGCGTACACGCGGGCGGCGATGGAGCAGTATGCGGCCAACTTTGGGAAGGGGATCGAGGGGAAAGACCTGGTGTACTTCGCTAAGGTGGAGCATGAGCGCACCACCGGCCCGGCCGACCGGGCGGTGCAGGTAGGGGAGGTGAAGCGGGGCCAGGCCAAGGCGGGCGAGCAGACGCACATTCACATCTTGGTCAGCCGGACGGAAAACCTGGCCCGCTACACCGAGCGTAAGCAGGCCGGGGAGCTGGAGCGCAAGAATCCGTACCACCTGAGCCCGCTGACCAACCACAAGGACACGCAGCGCGGCGTCGTCACGGGCGGCTTCGCGCGCAAGCAGTACTCGGAACGGGTCGAGCAGGCCTTTGACCGGGTGTTCGGCTACGACCGGCCCCTGAGCGAAACCTTCCGGTACGCCTACACGATGCAGCATGGCACGACGGAAGAATGCGCGGTCCTACGGACCCAGGCCCTGCGCGAGCAGCACCAACGCCAGGCGGTGCAGGAAGCTGCCCAGCAAAAGCAGCCGCAACGCGGCGTGGCCCCAGCATCCCCAACGCCTGCGCCGGAGAAAGGCGTAACGCCGGCAGTAGAGCGCACCAACCCGAAACCGGAGCGCAGCCGAGGCATAGGAATGTAAACCGGAAAGCGGGGCAGGATAAACGGCCGTGATCAAAGTTTGGTACGGCTGTTACACGACCATTAGGGTAGCTAAAGGTTCGGTATGAGCCCTGACGTTTAACCGCAGCAACTCCCTTTTCCTTGCTCCTGAATGGGTGGGCAGGGCACCGACCCATACGAGCAGTACACGCAACAGTCGCCGGCCAGTGGTTTCAGGACCGTGTGGCAGCTGGTACACTCGTAGAAATATTGGCAAGCATCGGTCGGCATCTGTTCCGCTTGTGCGTGGCCACACGCCGGGCAAGTCAGGACGGAGGTGAGCAGGGGGGCTTTGGGTTCGAGCGTGAGCATAGAGCAGTTACTTTGAGATAAGCACCCGGTAGCCAGTGCCGTTAATGGCTTGCGCAACCTGCGCGGCGGGGCTTTTGGCCGCGTCAAAGCGGACCTGCGCCGTGCCTTGGTCGTAGGAGACGGTCACGGCCTGCACGCCCGGCAACCGCTGCACCGCGTACTCGACGTGTTTGGCGCAGGCCTCGCAGGTCAGGCCCCCGATGCGGTAGTTCGCCGTTTGCCAGACCAGCGCGGCCCCATTCGTGGCCACCGACGTAGGCGCGGCCGGTGTGGGGTAAAACTTAGCTCCGTAGTAGGGAAAGGCCAGCAGCAGCGCCGCCGGCCCCGTAACCCCCGCCAGGAAGCTCTTGGACTGCACAAATGTGGGTTTCGCGTCCACCGCGCAGCCGCAGGCATCAGCGGCCGGTGCGGGTTTGAGCTGCTGATACCAGGCAAAGCCCAGTGCGCCCACGGTCAGCGCCACCGAGTAGGGCCGCAGGGGTTCAAGCCAAGCAAAGGCCGAGGCCACGCCGCCCAGGCCCCCCAAGACCGCCAGCAGCGGCGTGATGCAGCATAGCGACGAGGCTAGCGCCGCCACTAAGCCGGCCCCGAGCAGGTGTTTGTTGGAAGGACCGTGGCTGTTGCAGAACTCCTCGACGAGCACTCCAGCAGTGTCGTTCTCGAAAGGAAACATCCTAAAAGGGGGTTGGAGCATGCTTTCTGTTGGCGGAATCGCACGTGCAATAGGTGCTGAAGGCGAAATCCAGAGTTCTGCAACAGCCACGACCGTTTTCGTGAACTATTAGGCCAATTAAGCAGCGAACTCCGAGAGGCCCGAGCTGAAATGCAACGCGTCCGGCCCGACCTTCCTGAGCTCTTCTTTTAGCGCCTCGGAAACGAACACGCAGTCGTTACCAAAACGATACATGTCCAAGCCTGCGCCCGTGTGGGCGAGGATTGCGTCGGCATCGACGGACCGATGAACGGTGAGTTCGAGGTAGTGGTCCCACACCAGGTGGCGCACGCCATCGGTCACGGTGACTGGGCGAAGGTCGACCTGCCCGGGAAGTTTCCGCAGCACGGTCTCGTACTTCTTATCAAACAAGAAATAATCGGCGTTGGTCAGCACCTCGGCCGGCTCGTCGTATTGCATGACGCGAAAGGCTGCTGGGCCGGTTCGCCACAGCAGCAAGCCGGTGTTGACTTGCGACGTTAAATGCCAAAGGGCCATAGTAAAGGAAGTTGCCTGAGCAAAGTAACTATCCTGAGGACCGTGGCTGTTGCAGAACTCCCTAAACGGGTATTCACCACCTGTTTATTGGGTCATCAATTGCTCGAACAAGCCCCGAATGCCCCGTTCTGTTGCTCGGCGATGCGTGCACTTGGGCAGTTCTGCAACAGCCACGACCGTTTTCTTGAACATTAATACAGCTCATGGTCAGTATCTTCACCCTTTCACCTTTTCCCTGGCTATGAAACCCAACCCCATTTTCCTGCTTGGCATGACGCTATTGGCCCTAGGTGGTCCTGCTTACGCCCAAACAACGCCAACGCCTGTACCTACCCCCCCGGGCAAAGGCGTCCCTCACCCCAAAAGGGCCGCTGCGCCAACGCGCAAGGCGTCGATGTCGGCCGTGAAAATGGACACCGCGGCCTTTCGTCGCTCCGGACGCCCCGCTGACGCCATCCGAACCAGGGTCCGGGAACTCCCCCCGTTTGCTCCATCGAAAAAGAAAAACTAAAGGAGGAGGTCGTTCGAACATCCGCTCCTTTTGCTATACGGACCGTTTCCAGCGCTTGCCAAGCATTGCTGGCACAAACCACGGCTCACCCAGCAAGCTCCTAGTTCACTTTCTGGTACTTGAGTCCCGGGCCATCGCACGCCTGCCACGTGCTCACCAGGGTCTCGTCGGCTTGGAAGGCCAGGGTCTCGGTCAACGCGCTGGCCGTGCACGAGCCGATCAGGGGACTGGCCGCGGCGTAGGTCAGCACGGCGTACCGGCCGTCGGGCAGGTCCTGCACCGAAAACGTTCCGCGGGCCTCGACGCGTTGATCGGCTTGCCGGCGCGATTTCAGGAAAGTGCCATCGGCCCGGAAGACGTACGTTTCCTGCCAGGGCAGGTCCGTCCCGGTCTTGCGGTAGCCCGGGATTTGCCCCGTCAGTTCCACCAGCTGCCACGTTTGGGGGTAGGGCGCCGGGGCCGCCTCGGGGGCCGGGGCCGCCTCGGGGGCCGGGCTGGCGTTGTGGCACGCGACCGCTGCGGCCAGCACCAGCAAGAACAGGAGGGACTTCTTCATCGCAAGCAAGGTACGGGTTCCGAAGGATGACCGGCCACGCAACGGAAAGGTTGCGCGGGCTCCTGGCCACCACACGCACCGTGCTTTGCCTAGCGGTTCAGAAAATGTTCGTTTTGCTTGTCGGACCCTTTGGTTGAACATTCGTATTCATTCCTGGCGGAGGAGGGAAAGACGCCCGTTCAACCGCCATTGCCAGTCGCTATTTCGGTGCGTTTGCCTCTTGGCTGCGGCTTGCCGATGTCTGCGCTCCAGGGCCTCTGGGAAATGGGAGAGGGGACGAATTACCGGCCGCGTGCCGATGGCCTGTACGAGGCAGGCACACTCGGCGGGCGTTTGTTTTACCGAGGCCACCACGGACCCGCCCCGTAGCACCGCCAGGTCGCACGGGTCCTCACGCTGCACGAGGGTCCCGTCGTAGGTACTGCCTTGAAAGGGCGCGAGTGCGTGCAGCTTCTATAGGGCATGAGGAACAAAAGGCCAGTGTAAGGTAAGGTTCAGCTGTTCAACTGCCTAATCGGGATGGCCCGATTTATCGGACGGCGAGTGCCGGGTACTACAGGGGCAAGCGGCCAAGCAACTGCCGTGAGCGGCCCACCCAGGTTTTGACCGTCCCCAAGGGCACGTTCAGGCGCTCGGCGGCCTCTTGCTGGGTGTGGCCTTGCAGGTAAAGCAGGTCCATGACGTGCCGGTATTCGGGGCGCAGGCCGCGCAACAGGTCCGCCACGCCGATGTCTTCGGGCCGAAAGCCGGGGGTGCCCAGAGCCAGGGCCCGGGCGTCGTCCAAACTGTGGGTGCGGGCCGCGAGCCGGTAGCGGGCGGTGCGCACGTGGTCGATGGCCGTGTTGCAGCAAATTTTGGCCGCCCAAGTGAACAGCCGCCCCTGGTTGGGATCATACAAAGCCAGGGCGCGCCAAATCTTGACCATGCTTTCCTGTAGCACATCCTGAGCCGCGTGTGGGTCGCGCACGATGCGCCGCACCGCCGCCGACAAAGCCACGTGGTAGTGCTGATAAAACACACCCAGGGCGCGCTCATCGCCGGCCTGCAGGCGGCGCACCAGTTCTTCTTCAGAGGGGAGCATTTGGGGGGGATAGGGAATAAACCCAACCTACGGCCTTTCGCCCCTGGCACCGGGCAGCCCACGGCCAACGGCGCCTTATGCTGGCCCAATGCCGGCTATGGCCAAGTGAATGCTCCTTTGCCTCAACTACCGTGGCTGTTGCAGAACCCTTGGTGGTGCTAAAATCATGGGAGATGGCGGCATCCGGGAGTAAATAAGCCTCTGAAACGGCCGTTCTTGCGGTGCGTTCGGTGCAATTACGTGGGGCGCTAGCTCGGTCACGGGTTCTGCAACAGCCACTACCGTTTTCCTGAACGGGCGATCTAGGGGGTCGCTTCGGCCGGGGGACACACCCAGTGCGAAAGGCGGTCGCCCCGGCGAACGGTGAGCGCGCGGGCGTGGGCCGGTTTGCGGATCAGGTCGCCGGGGCGAAGGTACTGGTTCAGGTCCTGCTCGTCCGCCGGGGCCGCGGCGGGCGCGGGGACGAAGGCGCGGAAGTCGTAGGAGGGGCGGCGCCGGCCGTCGAGGAAGAACCCGTGCGCGTGCCGGCTCTGCCAGTGCCCGCTGACGCGGCCCGTGACGGCTGTCTCGTAGCCGACGGCGCGGCAGGCGAAGCCGGCCCGGAGCGCGGAGGGCAAGGCCAGGTAGAGCAGCAGGGCCGCGGCCCCGAGCAGCAGGATGCGGGTCGATGACATGGCGGCAAGGTACGGCGTGGTTGGGGGTAGCACTCAGACCCTTTTGCTGAACTATCTCATCAGCCAGTGCTATAAGCTCGGAGTGCTTGGAAGTCAACCGGCTAACCGGTGGCAAGCGGCCAATCGGGTTGTAGCTTGCCTGCCCGTAGCCCGACTTCCACTTTAATTACTTCCACTTCCGCAAAGGGCTGGCGGTGTGGCCCTGTTTCCATGCGCTACCTTCTTTTGCTGGCCTTGCTGTGGCTGGCGGCCGCGCCTGCCGTGCAGGCTCAGACTACGCCCGCCCACCGCTATTGGGAAGCGGACGGCGACTCGCTGCGCCGCGTGCTCGATACCCAACGCGCCGATACTGCCCGCTTGCGCACGCTGCTGCATATGTCCGCCGTGGGGGGCTTCCGGTCAGCAGGCGACTTGGACACCTTGTCTCAGGAACGCATCCGGCTGCTGCGCCGCTTGAAGCGGCCCGAGGCCCGCGCCTTCGAACTATCCTACGCCGACTTACAGCTGTCCAAGACCAAAGCGGACCCCGCCGTTGAACTCACGCGTGCCCGGGCGACTATTGAGGCGTTCGACAGTGTGAGCTGGCCCATACTTGGTTTGCTGTCGCGTGTCGGTCGGCTGTTTTTAGAACTCAATCAGCCAGAGGAGCGGATTGCCTATTTTCAAGCCAAAGTAGCCCGGTACGAGGCCCGCGGGGCGCGGGAGAATCTGGCCACTTCTTACCATCTGCTGGGGGCGCCTTTTGTGCAGCGGGGCGACTACAACCAAGCCATCGGCCATTACCTGCGCTCGGCCGACCTCTACCGCACCTTCCGCCGAACGGCCCAGGTAAACGAGCTGAAAGTAGTCGGGGCGCAGTACGCGGAGTGGGGCAACCCGGCCAAGGCCTTGGTCTACCTGCAGCAGTCGCTGGCCGTGGGCGCGACCCTGCCGGCGCGCACTGGTGCCGATTTTGATGCGTACACCTACCGCAATATGGCCCAGGCTTATCGGCAACTAGGCAATTACCCCGCCGCCCTGCGCCACGCGGACCTGGCCCTGGCGGGCAACCCCGCCGATACCACCCGCCGCTATGCGTTCCAGGTTCCGATTGACCAGGCATACGGGCTCGTGACCAAGAGCGCGGTGCTGCTGGACCTGCGCCGCGCTGCCGACGTCGCCCCCCTGCTGGCGCGGGCCCAGCAATTGGCTGACTCCCTAAAAATCCCCCTTGATACTCCTAACGGCTACTTTGAGTTTGACGCGACCTGGGCCCGCTACTACGCCGCCCAGGACCAGCCCGCTCGCGCGGAACAAGCCTGGCTCACGGCCTACCGCAAGGCCCGCGAGCTGAAGATTGTACCGCTGCGCCTGGCTTACCTACGCGCACTGGCTGATTTCTACGCCCAGCGCGGGCAACCAGAACCCGCGGGCCGTTATGCCCGCCTGGGCCTGAGTCTTGCCGACTCGCTGCGCACCCAGCAGGGCGCCTTCCAGGTAGCCGGCTACGAGGCGGAGCGCGCCGAGCAGGTCCAGCAGCAGCGCATAGCGGCCCTGCGCCTGGCGCAAGTGCAGGACGCGGCCCGCGCCCGGCGCCAGCGCCTGTTGTTCTTCTCCACCTTGGCCGTACTGGCCCTGCTGGCCGGCCTTGGCTTCGTACTCTGGCGCGCCAACCGTCAAAAGCAGCACGCCAACGAGCAGCTTAGCCAGCTCAATGAGGCCATCACGCGCCAGAAGCATGACCTGCAGAGCCAGCGCGACCAGCTCGACATGTCCCTGACCGAGTTGCGCGCCACCCAGGCCCAGCTAATCCAGAAGGAGAAGATGGCCAGCCTGGGGGAGCTGACGGCCGGCATTGCCCACGAGATTCAAAACCCGTTGAACTTCGTCAACAACTTCTCGGAAGTCAGCGCCGAGCTGGTAGCGGAGCTCCAAGCGGCACTGGCCGTCAGTGATACTGCCGAGGCCGCGGAATTGGCGGGCGACGTTGCCCAAAACCTGGGCAAAATCACCGAGCACGGCAAACGGGCGGCGGCCATCGTCAAGGGCATGCTCGAGCACAGCCGCGCCAGCACCGGCGAGCGCGCCCCGACGGACCTCAATGCCCTGGCCGATGAGTACCTGCGCCTGGCCTACCAGGGCCTGCGCGCCAAAGACAAGACATTCAATGCGACGCTGACCACCGATTTTGCGCCGGATTTGCCGCTCGCCGACGTGGTGGGGGCGGACGTGGGGCGGGTGCTGCTCAACCTGTTCAGCAACGCCTTCTACGCCGTACGACAACGCCAGCAGATGGGCGAGTCGGACTACGTGCCGACCGTCCACGTGCTAACCAAGCAGCTGGGTCAGCAGGTTGAAATCCGGGTAAAGGATAACGGTACGGGCATGAGCGAAGCCGTGCAGGGCAAGATATTCCAGCCCTTCTTCACCACCAAACCCACGGGCGAAGGCACGGGCCTGGGTCTCTCGCTCAGCCACGACATTATTGCCCAAGGCCATGGCGGCACGCTGAGCGTTGAGAGCCAGCAAGGAGAGGGGACCACCTTCTCCGTGGCGTTGCCCCTGAACGGCGCAGCCCATTAGCCAGTAACCTGAACGCTCCTTTCTTTGACCGGACGTTTAGTTAAGGAAATGCACGGCGTATTGCTGCTCAATCTGGGCAATTTCTTCCGGCGTCAACAGCGCAAACTCTTTTTCGCGGGCCCGTTTCGAGAGGATGCCCTGGTTCTGCTCCAGAAAACGAATCAAGGTGGCCACCAGCTTGTCGGGCATCTGGAACCGCTCGTCCAGCCACGCTTTTAGCGCATCGTACTGCTGCAGGTAGGCTACCTCCTGGGGAATGGTCTTCTCCAGGGTGTACGCCACGCAGTCAAACAGGAATTCGGCCGGGGCGGTGGCGTCAAAGTAGCGGTAGTAGTCGCTCGTGTCCGCCAGTACCTCCACGTTGTGGTCGGCCGTCTTCCGCCAGGGAATGAACTCGAGCACCGGGTGCGAATAGCTCTCCAGTACCTGCCGGTACGCGGGCAGGTGCTCCAAGATGGCGGCCGAGACCGGAAAGATGATGCCCGGGGGAGTGAACCCGAGCCGGGCCAGCAGGTGGTGGATCAGGTAGCGATGCACCCGCCCGTTGCCGTCGACGAAAGGGTGGACGAAGACAAAACCAAACGCGATGGCGGCGGCGCTGAGCACCGGGGGGAAGCCCGCGGTTTCCAGGTGGTCCGCCGCGTCGAGCAACCCGCTCATCAAGCTCTCCAGGTCCTGCCAGCGGGCCGAGACGTGGTCCGGAATCGGGTCGCCCGTCTGGCGGTCGTGTTCGCCGACAAAGCCGCCCTCGGTGCGGTAGCCCAGGCGGACGAAGCGGCTGTTTTCAATCACCAGCTGCTGCAGGCGCAGCAGTTCCTCCCGGCTCAGCGGGTGCTGCCCGGCCTGGCCAATGGCGCGACCCCAGCGCAGGGCCCGGGTGGGCAGCGGCTGTTCGCCTTCGATGGTGAACGAGGCCTTGGAGTCTTTCAGCAGCAGAAAGGCCGACGTGCGGACCAGCACGTCGGCGTGCAGCCCGCGCAGCACGTGCTGGGCCCGGCCCGCCAGGTCGCGGGCCAGGTACTGCTCCAGCGTCGTGGTTTTGTGCACCAACGGGCAGAAGCCCGCCACGCCCGGCAGGTTGTTGCGTAAGCGTTGCCGGGGCACGGCCGAGGCCGTCGCCGCGGCGTACTGCAGTTGCTCGTTGACCACCGGCACGTAATTGCCCTGCCTCAGGTCGGGCAGGTCCAGGCGCCGGGCCAGCAACCATTCGTAGAGGAACCACACCGTCCGGGCGTAGCGGCTCTGCGGGGCGTGCCGCACCCACTCCTCCAGGGTGGCGGCCGGCAGTTGCGCGAATAGCTTTTTGAAAAAGAGCAGGTCCAGTCCTTCGTATTTAAGAGCAAAAACCAGGTGGGCCCAGAGGGTGTCGGCGGGCTGGTGGCGCGGCGTGAAGACGCGCCACCCGGCCACGCGATACTGCCGGCGCTTGGCGCTGATCAGGGCCAGGTCGCGGGGCAGCGGGACGGCCACCTGCAGGGCCTCGATCAAGGCCCCGTAGCCCACCAGGATACCCGGCTCAGGCGCCGTGCGGCCGTGAAAAACAGTTACGGGTCGTGAAAAAGACGTCGGTGTCATCAAAGTAGGTGAAAAACGCTTACAAAGATGCACCCGGCAGGGCCATGACACGCGGTGGGGGTCAAGCAGGGGTGCCGTTGGTGCCCGGACCGGCGGGACTTAGGACTCCTCGGTCTCCGTTGAGGGCGGCGGCGCGGTTTGCGCGTACAGGGCCTCCAAGCGGACCACTGGCACGGGCCGGTTCGCGAGGGCCATGGAGGCGTGCACCGAGCGGACGACCATGGCCTTGACCACGGCGGGGTTCTGCAGCTGAGGGTAGCGGTCGCGGAGTTTCATGGCCGGTCGGGGAAATGCGAAGATACGGGCCCCGTTCCCGTGCCACGCCGCTTGTCCGGCAAAAGCACATTCTCCGCACAATATGCGGAGAATAGCCTGCCTAATCTCCGCACCGCAAGCGGCTCAGGAAGCAGAGCCGGTCACCGGGCTGGGCAAGGGCTGGGCGTGCAGGGCCACGCCGCGGTGGTGCAAGTACTTGTAGAACGTGGCTTTGCAGATGCGCAGGCTCCGGGCCATGTCGTCGACGCTGAGTTCTCGGGCCTTGTAGAGCAGCTCCGCCGCACGGGCCGTGCGCTGGGCTTCTTCCGAGAGACCCGGCTGGCGCCCGCCGACGCGTCCCCGGGCACGGGCGGCGGCCAACCCGGCCAGGGTGCGCTCGCGGATGAGCTCGCGCTCGAATTCCGCGAGCGAGGCGAACAGGTTGAGCACGAGCCGCCCCTGGGCCGAGTGGGTGTTGATGGCGTCGGTCAGCGAGATCAAGCCGATGTCCCGGCGCTGCAGCTCGGCCACCAGGTCGAGCAGGTGCTTGAGCGAGCGGCCCAACCGGTCGAGCTTGTAGATGTAGACCGTGTCGCCCGGACGCACCTGCAAGAGGAGCTTGTCGAGTTCGACCCGGGCGGCGAGCGCACCGGAGGCTTTCTCTTGGTAGATGAGCTCGCACCCGGCTTGGGTCAGGGCATCGAGTTGGAGCGCTAAATTCTGGTCGCGGGTGGAAACGCGGGCGTAGCCAATCTTCATAAGTCGAGTTTAAGAAACTCATCTCCTAACGCAGTTTCGTAAACTTTGATTGGTAGACGAGTTTCTTAAACTCGACAAGGGCAACAGAGCCTTGTCCAAGGACTTCCCGGAACGTGCAGACCTTGTAGTTTAGCAGTTCATTGAAACGAGCATTCAGGTATACACCTTATTCAGTACGTATGGGCTGCGGATTACCCTTCCGTCGCCAGACGATGGGGCGGTCGTGGCCGCCGTTATTTCCATTGGTTATCGGCCGCTATTTGCACGAGCCGGCGGTGGAACAGGGCGGGTTCTTCCCAGCTGGGCGCATGGCCGCTGTGCACAAACTCAACCCACTGCTTTTTGGGAGCTTTGAGCCCCGCAAAGTACTGGCGGGCGAGTCCCGGTTCGGTGTTGTGGTCGTATTTGCCGACGAAAAAGTACACCGGCAGCTTAAACACGGCGTGCTGCATCAGCGTTGTTTTCCCGCCATTTAAGTACGGGAAGAGCGGGGGCAGGGTGCGCATCACCGGCGCCATCCAGTTCCGCGCCGGGTAATCTTGGTAGAGCTGCTCGGGGTCGGGCAAGTCCGGTACTTCGGGGCTGGAAGTGTATTTACCCGTCACCGCCAGGAAGGCAAACAGGTCCTTGGCGCCCCCGCTGAACCCCTTCGCTTCCGACAGGGGAATGCGGGCCAGCGCGTGCAAGGTGGCCGTGTCGTGCCGCAAGGCGGCCTGCTGCCGGACGTGTGTGCGGGTGAGCAGCGCCGACTGGCCGAAGTCGACGAGTTGGCCCATGCCGATGTACGCGGCGTAGTCCTGGGGGTACCGTTGCACCAATCCAACCCCCACGAAACTGCCCCAACTGTGGCCGACGACGAAAATTTTCCGCTGGTGGAACGTCTGCTGTAAAAAGCGCGTGACCTGGTGCGCGTCCTCGATGTAGAGGTCCGGGGTCAACGTAACGGTCGTATCGGTCTGCGACTTGCCGCAATTGCGCTGGTCCCAGGAAACGAAAATAAAGTCGTTGGCCAGGTCGTGGTTGTATTTGCGGTTCATCGGCGTCGCCGGCCACGCCGGTCCCCCGTGAATGAAGAGCAGCACCGGTTTGGTTTTGGAGGCGCCCTTGATTTCCAGGTACTGCTTCACCCCGTTGACGGGCAATAAAAAAGCCGTGTCGACGGCTAATGGGTGGGCTGGACGGGTCGCCCCTTGTGCCCGTGCCTCCTGACCAGGAGCAAGTGCAACGCAGCACAGTAAGAGGGAAAGCAGGTATCGCATGGTGGAATGTAGGCGGTTAACGAGGGGCTCCCTGGGCAGCGGGTGCCGCGCAGGGGAAGCAAGCTACAGCCGTTGCGGGCGAATCGCCCATCCCGTCAAAGCAAGGCGTTGGCAGGGCTAAAATCGCAGCCACAGTCCCCTGCCATCCAATTGCGGTTCAACCCTTCGCTGTTCACTGAAACGGTGGTGCCTTAAACGCGCGCTGTTCAGTTGAAGGAGCGTTTATTAGAGGCACTTGAAGTAAGAATGACTCTCGTTTATGACCTATTCCATCAAGGACTTCACGATTCTCTCGACTGGGAATGACGGCGGACACCATTACCTCTACACGTACATTGACCACCACGGGCAGCGGCGAAAATTGGTGGTCTTTTTTGCGGATAAAGCCGATGAGAGGAAAATGCGAACGGCGACCAAAGTAACCGTTACCGGGACCTTAACCGATGAAGGCCCGCAGCATTCGCTGCATTTGTCGGAAGCAGTGCTCCTCGCGTGGGAGTAAGCGCAAATGGTCGGAACCCTGTCCGTTCTTCCAAAGGAGCGTTATACCTCAACCGTGCTGTCAGTTGAGAAGCTTAACATTTTTTCAGGAAATAATAGGCTGCTGCTGTGCCGACCGCTTACTTTTAGCAACAGTAACTACTTCCTAGCGACTGAACTTCCCGCTTTTTTACGCACTTCTCGCATGACCGGAACCCTTACCCATTACGCCTTGGCCGCTGGCCTGCTGGCCCTGACGGCAACTTCACCCGCCCTGGCTCAAAGCAAAGTCAAAACCAGCGCTGGCAAGCAAAAAGTAGCAACTTCTCCAACAGGAGGTAGCGGCCTATCGCGGGCCGACCTGGATACATCGGTGCCGCCTTGCGAAAACTTTTACCAGTACGCCAACGGCGGCTGGCTGAAGAAAAACCCTATTCCCGCCGCCGAAACATCTTGGGGCACGGGCGCCGAGTTGGCGCAGCGCAACCGCGCGCTGGTGCACCGCATTCTGGACAACGCCGCGGCCAACCACTCCGCTCACCCGGGCTCCAACCTGCAGAAAGTGGGCGACTTTTACGGCTCGGCCATGGACACGGCCGCCATCGAGGCCGCCGGCCTCCAGTACCTGCAGCCCCACCTGGCCCGGATCGCGGCGGTGCAGGACCTGGCCGGGATGCAGCGCCTGCTGGCCGACCCGAAAACCCACGTGGGCAACTCCTGGTACGGCTACGGCGTGGGGCCTGACGCGAAACAGAGTGACGTGTATGCCGTGTATGCCGAGCAGAACGGCCTGACGCTGCCCGATCGCGACTACTACCTGAAGGACGATCCCCGTTCCAAAGCCATTCGGGCCGCCTACCAGGCCTATCTAGTCAACACGTTTAAGCTACTGGGCGACAGTCCTGCTACGGCCGCGCAAAACGCGGCCACCGTGCAGCGCCTCGAAACCCGGCTGGCGCAAGCCAGCCGCACGGCGGTGGCCCTCCGCGACCCCCAAAAAAATTACAATAAGCTGACGGTGGCGCAAGCCCATCAGGACTACCCCAACCTGAACCTGCCGCTGGTACTACAGCAAAACGGCCTAGGGGCTGCCCAGACTATTGTTGTGGGCCAGCCCGAGTTTTTCAAAGAAGTAAACGCCATGCTGGGGACCGAGCCGCTGGCCGACCAGAAAACGTACCTGCGCTGGCACCTGGTAACGCGCGCCACGCCGGCCCTACCCCAGGCGTTTGGCGCGGAAGCCTTTCGTTTTGCGCAAACCCTCACCGGGGCCCGCCAGCAGGAACCGCGCTGGCGGCGCAGCTTGGCGGCCACCGACGCGTCGCTCGGCGAAGCCTTTGGCCAGCTGTATGTAGATGAGGCGTTTTCGCCGGCCGCGAAAGTGCGGGCCAAGCAGCTGGTCGAAAACCTGCGCCAGGCGTATGCCGAGCGCATCCGGGCCACCGACTGGATGAGCCCGGAAACCAAGGCACAGGCCTTGAAAAAGCTCACCGCCATTGCGGTAAAAATTGGCTACCCCGACCAGTGGAAAGACTACTCGACGCTTAACATAAGCCGCGAAAGCTACCTCAACAACTTGTTTGCCGCCAGCGAATTTTCGGACAAGGACAACTACCGGCACTTTGGCAAGCCCATTGACCGCACGGAGTGGGGCATGACGCCGCCCACGGTGAACGCCTACTACAACCCGCTTTACAACGAGATTGTGTTCCCGGCCGGCATCCTGCAACCGCCCTTTTTCGACCCCCGGGCGGACGATGCCGTGAACTACGGCGCCACCGCCGTGGTGATTGGCCACGAAATCACGCACGGCTTCGACGACCAGGGCCGGCAATACGACGCCCAAGGCAACTTGCACGACTGGTGGACCAAGGAAGACAACGAGAAGTTCAACGCCAAAGCGGCCGTGGTGGGTAAACAGTACGACGCGTTCACGCCGCTCGATTCGGTACACATCAATGGCAAGCTGACGATGGGCGAGAACCTGGCCGATATCGGGGGCCTGACCATTGCCTACCAGGCTTTTCAGAAAACCCAGCAGGCCAAAGAAGGCAAGCTGATTGACGGCTTCACGCCCAACCAACGCTTCTTCCTGGCCTTCGCCCTCCGCTTCAGGAGAAATCAACGCGCGGAGGATATCCGCAAACAAATTCAGACCGACCCGCACTCGCCCTCGCAGTACCGGGTGCTGGGCGCGCTCATGAATATGCCCGAGTTCTACGAGGCGTTTGGCTGCAAAGACGGCAATAAAATGGTCCGCTCCGCCGCCGACCGCTCGCGCATCTGGTAAGCCGCCCGGCGTGCTATGCCAAAAAAGGCCCCTTCCCCAATTGCAGGAAGGGGCCTTTTGCTTAAGATTCAAGTTCAGTCAACTTGAGTTCAAGAAAAGGGTCGTGGCTGTTGCCGAACTCACGGCCAGGCCTTGAGCATCGGTTGGACGAGCTCGAATCAGCCCAAAAAGAGCACTTCATGGACCTTCTTCTCTGCTTGACGTCCGATTCGTTCGCTTTTCAGGCCGTCACTCGGAGTTCTGCAACAGCCACGGTCCGAATCGCAAAAGGAGGGCTAAAACTGCGCCTGGAAATAGGGCCAGGTGAAATAGAGCACCGCCCCTTGCAGCAGGGTCAGCCCCAGGGTCACGCCCCAGAAGGTGGCTTTGCGGTTTTTATGGCGCAGCAACAACATCGCCGCCCACGCGCCGGGCGCTGCGCCCGGCAGCGTGGCCAGGTGCAGTGTCTGTTCGGCGATGCGCCGCTGGTTCCGGTGGGCTTTCTGTTTATCCCAGGCGAAGAGCAAGAAGCACAGCAGATTAAAAAACAACAGGCAACTCCAGAGTGTGGTCATGGTGCGGGAGGCGGGCGAAGAGTGCACCAGCAGCGCTGCAAGTTATTCAGCTGCTTAGCAGCGTTCACTCGAACGGTGAATACTTTCGCCCCCGCGGCCTTTTTGCCCGCCGCTCCATGAAGGACCTCGCCGACATCCTCGCCACCCG
>NZ_JAJFAW010000032.1 GCF_020711255.1 Hymenobacter plasmatis | reverse complement strand
GCCTGGTGGCCGGGGTTAACATCCCCGTGTCGGTGAGCGACGCCAACGGCTGCACCTCGGCCACGACGGTGACCATCGCCCAGCCCACGCTACTAAGCGTGACGGCGGTATCAGCCAACGTGCTCTGCTTCGGCGGCACGGGCAGCATCACGGTGACTGCCAATGGGGGGACGCCTGGTGCCGGCTACCGGTATGCCTTGGACGGCGGGGCCTTTGGCTCGGCTAATGTGTTCAGTGGCCTGCGGCCCGGCATCTACAACGTGAGCGTAATCGACGCCAACAACTGCATAGCCACTCGCACAGATGTGCGCATCACGGAGCCCGCCTTGTTGGGGATTACGCTCTCTAACCTGATGAGTGCGACGTGCACTACAGCCACGGGTTCGGCCACACTGACGGCCACGGGCGGCACGGCTCCCTACACGTACTCGCTGCAGCTGGGCACCAACGCGCCCATCGTGCTGACGGGTAATGGTGCGGTGAACTTCACGGGCCTGCTGGCCGGCACCTACCAGGTGCTGGTGCGCGACGCCAACAACTGCACGGCCACGTGCGCCGCGATTACCATTGAGGGCGCGAACGCTGTTACTTTGAACCGTCTGTCGGTTATCGATGCCACGTGCTTTGGTGGAACAGGCAGCTTCACGGTAGTAGCAAATGGTGGCTCAGGCTACCAGTTCAGCCTCATCAGTGCTTCGGTGGTCACCGCACAGGGAACGATTAACAATCCTCCTTACATCACTCTTAACGTGCTTCAAAGCTCTGCGACCTTCTCGGGTCTCCCAGCTGGCACGTACGGTGTGCGTGTGATTGCGGCTGGCGGCTGCACTGCTACGGTGAACGTGGCCATCGGGCAACCGGCACAATTGGTGTTGGGAACGCCTTCGGTCACCCAAATCACCTGCTTCGGTGCTAACAACGGCCGGGTACAACTCTCTGCTACCGGTGGTACAAGGGATTATACCTTCACGTTGGATGGCATGAGCAACGGAACGGGCTTGTTCACGAACCTGGCTCCCGGTGTTTACCCCATCTCGGTGCGCGATGCCAATGGCTGCGTAGCAACGGGTGTTTCGGTAATCATCCTGCCACAGCCTGCTCGTCTGAGTGTCATCTTCTCCAGCACGGTGAATGCTTGCGGCAGCGCGGCTGGCCAAGCTACGGTAAGCGCAGTAGGCGGTACGGCTCCGTACACCTACCAGCTCCGCATTGTCTCGACCAATTCTGTTGTAGCAACCTCTCCTGCGGTGAATGGGTCATACAACTTCACTGGCTTAGCAGCTAGCACTTATCAACTCGTCGTAACCGATGCACGTGGCTGCGTGGCTGAATGCCCGACGCTGTTGCAAATCACCAACGCCTGCTCTGCATTCAGCAGCAACGGTTCTTCGAGCGCTAAGTCTGCCGACCAGATTGTGGTGTACCCGAACCCCTTCAAAGAGAAGGCAACGGTTGAGTTCCGTGTAGCCGAAGGTGAGCACTACTCGCTCGCCATCTACGACATGGTAGGTCGCGTGGTGAGCCGCGTAGCCGAAGGCACGGGCGAAGCCAACCACACCTATCAGGTGGTGGTAGGCCAAGGCCTGGAAGAAGGCATCTACATGATGCGTCTGACCCTCGGCAACAAAGTGAAATCGGTCCGTCTCCACGTACAGAAGTAAATCTGTAGCAAGGAGTGTCTAAGAAGCCGCCGGCAATTTGCCGGCGGCTTTTTTGTTTTTGCCAGCCCAACTAGCTCCAAATTGACCTAGCTCGGAAAAGGGCAGGGGTGAAGCGCAGCAGGGGCTTCCATCATTCGATGGAAGCCCCTTTGCACGTATTGCAGCAGCAACCAATCGCCAGGGACGAGGAGGTGGGGTCAACTTTCGGGGGCGCAATGGCTGGCCGTTACCTGCCGGGCCCCGGTTTCAACTTCTCTGATCTACCACGGGTAGAACGAAACAGGTTTTGGAAAGGCCTCCAAAGTTCAATTTTTAATTGAGCCAAGATGAGCCTTCAGTAGGAACCGTGCGCTTGCCGTTCGGCCTTTTTGTTGCCGTGCTGAGAAAATTTTTACCGGCGAAAAAACAGGCGGTCACTACACCTTGGCCTTGGCCGGGACGAAGCCAGTGTTTTACTGGCCTTTAGAAGATGAGTGGAGCTCGGCAGTATAAGATTATTGGGCAATTAATTTTATATATACCGTTGTTTTATAGAATTTTAATCGCGAATCTGGAGCGATTTGAGAATCAGATTCTCGCGAAAAATTCAGGTCGAGTAGTAATGATTTGCTTATGGTCGAGCCTATGATAATATCTATTTTTTATTTGACTAATACAATGTATATTCAGGTGCTCAATTACGCCGCGGCCTGCTAAGCTCAGCCGTAGCATTTGCTGGTGATAGTGTATGGTATGGCAGGAATTTACTCCATTGGCTTCCCTGCGAAATATAGTAGAGTGCTACTGGGCTTACGAAGATCCGAACCCTGCTGCCCCCCGGCAACACGCGGTGTTGCCCTCGCCCAAGCCGTCGATTATCGTAGTGTTGGGCAAGCACGACGAGCCGGTGGCTTTTGAGAGCACCAATGGGCAGCGCATTACGGAAAGCTGGATGCTGGGCCAGGTCACCGACCATCGCCTGAGCCTGCGCTGCGCCCGGCCGGCCGGCCTATTCGGCATCATGTTTCAGCCCACCGGGTTTTACCAGCTGCTGGGTATATCCATGGCCGCCGCGGCGAGCATGGCCCCGGAGCAGGCGTGCGCCCCGCGGCAGTTTGGCGAGGCGCTTACGAGCCGGGTGCAGGCCGCCGCCACCCACGCCGAGCGCGTGGCCGCCGCCGAAGACTTGCTCCTGGCCCAACCCATGCGCCCCACGCCGGGCACCCCAGTGGTGGAGGTGGTAGCGGCGGCCCTGCGGCAGCGGCGCGGGCAGGTATACGCCGACGAGCTGGCCCACTTGGCCCACCTTAGCCGGCGGCAGCTCGAGCGGCGCTTTCGGGAAGCGGTGGGCGTCTCGCCTAAGCTCTTCGCCGAGATTAGCCGCTTCGCCCGGGTATTCGAATTGCTGAAGGAACAGCCCCAAACCAACTGGCACGACCTGGCTCAGGCCTGCGGCTACTTCGACCAGGCCCACTTCATCCGCGAGTTTCGGCGCTTCACGGAGGAGACTCCCGCTGCCTTTTTCCAGCACGGCCGCGATGCTGACCCGCTGTTTTGGAGCGGCTGAAAACGTCGCATCTGTACAATGCTGGCTGTAGATATGGAATTAGGTTTGCACCATTTTCGGTATATTGTGTAAATAATTGATAATCAACCTGAACACTATTGGCCCACTTATTTATTGTTCAACTTTTAACCCTAAACGCTATGACATAACATTAGGCCATATCCCTCCGCTTGTGTATTGCAAGCATGTGGCAAACTGGTTTGTATCAGTATCGCCACCTTTTTTAGTCCGGGGCCGATGCTTAAGTAAGTCGTGCCGCGGTGGCTGCTTGGCAGCCAAACAAATGTCCTTTAACCCTTAAGCCTCCTTTATGTAACACTTCATTATTATGAACAAGCTATCATTGGCTCTCACGCCTGCCAACATAACTGGTCCTAACCACTGTTACGAATCAAGCGTCACAGCTACTGGACTAAAGCCCCGGCATTTGCCAAAGACCTTACCAAGTAGAGGGTGGCTGCTACTGCTGCTATTGATTTGCAGCCTCTTCTCCTCGAATCTATTTGCGCAACCAATACAACCTACCTATTGTGATGGTACGCTCGACAACCTTACTAGTTTTCACACGGTTCAAGACGCAGTAAATAGCCATACAGACAACCAATTTACGGAGGGTTCCAAAGACAAAGACGCCATTGCAGACTGGCACTGGAGCCCAGGCAACGCCAACAACAAAGGCGATATAAAGACCGCCGGGGTGGCCTTAACGGGCACAAACAATTGCATCCTGCGCTTCTACAGCGACCGGGTGTCTAGTAACGGGGACGGCTCCCTTGGCTTCTGGTTTTTTGTAAGCTCCGTCAGCACCAATACTGATGGCACGTTCAGCGGCACTCACACCAACGGAGACATCCTCATCTTGAGTGATTTTACGAATGGTGGGAAAAAATCTGAACCCAAGGTCTACGTGTGGACCAATGGTCAACTAGTACTAAAAAATAATGCTATTTTCTGCATTGGAACCAACAGGGATAATACCCTTATCGAAGGAGCTATTGACTTATGCCAATCGGGCCTTCAAACCTGTTTAAGTTCCTTTTTAGCACAAACCCGGAATTCGCAATCGATAAACGCTTCGTTGCAGGATTTTGCGCTGGGCGACATGAGCCTCACCTTGGGCCAGCCGACAGTCACGAATGCCGGGTGCGCACCTAACAACACGGGCAGCATTCGCTTCGCAGCTAGTGGCTTTGGCAGCGCCACGCCCGCGTTTGCCCTCGCCACAATTACAGGCACAACGGTTGGTACTTTCAACCCAGTCACAGCCACACTCAGCGGGGGCTTCTATACTATCTCGGGACTGGCCCCGGGCACCTATCGCCTGCGCCTAAGCGCGCCCGGCTTCTGCCCCGTGTACCGGGATGTGACCATCACCAACACTTGTCCGCCGTGCACGCTGGCTTTGACGGCGGGCAACGTGTCAACCCAAGGGGTGCTGTGTTTTGGCGGCAACACGGGCAGCCTCACGGCCGTGGCCTCGGGCGCCGGCACGGCGCCCATTGCCTACGAGCTGGTGGGCACGACCAACACGACGGGCGCGAGCAGCGGCATCTTCACGGGCCTGACGGCGGGCACCTACACGGTGCGGGCCACGGCCGGCACGGGCTGCACGGCCACGGTGAGCGGCGTGGTGGTCGGCGGGCCCACGGCGGGCCTCAGCCTGGTGTATTCCATTCCGACGAATTCGTGCGGTCAGCTGCGGGTAACGGCAGCCGGCGGCACGCCGCCTTACGTGTACACGTTGCGCAACGCGTCGGGTACGTTGGTCGGCACGTCGCCTTCGGTGGCTGACGGCTTTACGTTCATGAACCTGGCCACGGGCGTGTACACGGCCACCGTGGTCGACGCCCACAACTGCGTGCTCGTCTGCCCGACCAGCATCGCGGTGACGGGCTGCCCCCCGCCGTGCACGCTGGCTTTGACGGCGGGCAACGTGTCAACCCAAGGGGTGCTGTGTTTTGGCGGCAACACGGGCAGCCTCACGGCCGTGGCCTCGGGCGCCGGCACGGCGCCCATTGCCTACGAGCTGGTGGGCACGACCAACACGACGGGCGCGAGCAGCGGCATCTTCACGGGCCTGACGGCGGGCACCTACACGGTGCGGGCCACGGCCGGCACGGGCTGCACGGCCACGGTGAGCGGCGTGGTGGTCGGCGGGCCCACGGCGGGCCTCAGCCTGATATATGGCATCCCAGGAGGTTGCGGTCAACTTACGCTTACTGCCACGGGCGGAACAGGTCCATACCTATACTCGCTGTATAGCAATGTAGGTACGATTTATACCGCAAGCACGACTACTTCTGGCTCATTCACGTTCACAGGCTTGCCTACAGGTACGTATACCGGTTTCGTTGTCGACCACAATGGCTGCACCCTGGCATGCCTTTTCGGTGTAAATATTACTGGTTGCCCAATTACCATTCCATGCAACTGCACTACTCAGACAGCTGTAGCTGCCAACGGGGCTGCGGTACAGAGTGGCAAGTTTGAGCCCTCGCTGGCGGTATTCCCGAACCCGGTGACCGACAAAGCTACAGTGGAGTTCCGCGTGGCCGAAGGCCAAGCTTACTCGTTGTCTCTCTACGACATGGTGGGCCGGCTGGTACGCACCGTGAGCACTGGCGTAGGCCAAGGTACGCACACCTCGAAAGTTGCGTTAGGCAGTGGCTTGGATGAGGGCATCTACCTGATGCGCCTGACCACGGGCAGTACTGTGAAGACCATTCGTCTCAACGTGCAGAAGTAACGCTGCAGCCTTGAGTGTACAAAAGCCGCCGGCACCCGCCGGCGGCTTTTTTGTTGCCGACGGCTGGGGTCGCGGCAGCTTGTTTAAAATTGGGCTGATTAGCAAGTTGGGCTAAACTCAAAAGCGCCCTGCCAGCCATGCAGAGCGCAGCGAAGCATCTCGTGAAGAGTTGTAATCAAACCAGATAAACAAAGCGAGCAAGAAGCAAGATGCTTCGCTGCGCTTTGCATGACCGTTTAAAACGAAAAGCCAAACAGCTTCAATTAGAAGTTGGGCTAAATGCAAAAACGGCTTCCATCTCAGATGGAAGCCGTTTCTTATGTGGGAGGGCTAGCCTTACTTGGGCTCTTGCTCTTCGGGCAGCGTGAAGGCCCGGTCGCTGGGGTTGGTCAGTTCGCGGGGCAGGTTCTCGTCCGACGCGGGGGCAGGGCCGGAGGCCATACGGGCTTCGCGGTCCATGCGCATGGAGTCGTCCTCCAGGTCGGCCATGGCCTGGCCCGAAGGGTTGTTGTCGTCTACAATCTGACCGTACGTTTCGGCGTCGAGCATGGGCGTCGATGCCCCGTCGCCGGCGTTTGGGTCTTGGTTGTTTTCGAACTGGTCTGAGTTTTCGGGAGACATGGTTTCGGTTGGTTAGTGGAGCGCCCCAACAGGGTCGGGGCGCTTCGAGTAATTAGGGGCAAATGCTATTCCTGGCCGGTTTTGGTGCTGGCCGATTCGTCGCGCGTATTGTGCGAGCCACCACCTGCATAGCGGGGGTCGTCGAGGGCCCAGGCGGCGCGCTGCTCGTCGTTGTCTTCGTTCTGGGTGGCGCGCACGGCGGCGGGGTTCTGGTTTTGCTCCACGTGGCCGGGCTGGTCGGCGGGGTTGCTGGGAGCCTCATGGGCATCTTTTTCCCGGCTGCGGAATTCGCTGAACTCGTCGGGGTTGTCGTTGGAGCCGTCGCGGCCGGAATGCTGGGCAGCAGTAGGCGCGTTGGGGTCGATGCCGCCGAACTCCCCGTAGTTGGGGCTGCTGGCGGTTAGAATAGGGTCGTTGGGATTGGGGCGGGCCGTGGCCGCGCGCTCCTGCTGGTCTACGGGGCGGGTGTCGTTGGCCGGCGAATTGGGCGTGTTTTGCGTATCCATGGGAAAGAAGAAAGTAAGAAACCAAACGGGCCAAGCCCGTCTTTTAGTCTCTTTACGCAAACCAGCCGCCGCCGGCTATTTTCACGTACTGGGGCAGCCTTTCCCCATCGATTTACCCAATACCAAGCATGGCAATTCAGCACAATTCCAACGACCAGCAGTTCACCGTAATCCGACGCGGCCACGAGGGCGAGCTGGCCTATTCCCTTCCAGCCGAGGGCATCATCGATTTCACCCACACCTTCGTAGCCGAGGAGCTGCGCGGCGAGGGCGTGGCCGACGAACTGGCCCGCGCCGCCCTGGAGTTTGCCCGCAACGAGAAGCTGAAAGTGAAAACCTCCTGCACCTTCATGGCCAAGTTCGTTCGGCGCAATCAGTCGGAATACGCCGACCTGCTGGCCTAGATTCTGGGTACTCGCCGTCATCCTGAGCGTCGTCAGTCATGCTTGGGTGCGTCTGTCATGCAGAGCGCAGCGAAGCATCTTATCAGGTCAGAACCAATCGTTGAAGCGTGATAAGATGCTTCGCTGCGCTCTGCATGACAGATGATTAGCGTTTTCGTTTTAGAGCAAGCAAAAGCCCCGGCCGTATGATACGGCCGGGGCTTTTGCTTGCTCTAAAACGAGGTTGGGCTACTGCACCACCACGCGGCCCGTGTATTCCAGGCCGGCGCAGGTTACGCGCACGGCATACAGGCCGGCGGGCAGGCCGTGCAGGTCCACCAGCGTTGCATCGGTGGCGCTAAGCTGGGCGGTGCGCTGGCGCACGGGGCGGCCCAACATATCGAGCACGGCCACGGTGGCGGCGCGGGCGGTGGGCACGCCGGGCAGGCGCAGCTGCACGGTTCCGGTGGCGGGGTTGGGGAAAATCTCCAGGGCGTTGCGCAGCACCGTAGCGGTGCGGGTGGCCGTGGGAATGAAGCAGCCGGCACTCACGTAGCTACCGACACCAGCATAGTTATCCACGCCGCCAGCCGACCATGTGACGCTGCCGAAGGGGCCGTACCAGCGGCCGCCCTGGCTCACGGTGGGCTGGCGCACCAGCGTGTTGTTCAGCGTAGAGCCGTTGGGCACGGTCCAGGCGCCACCAGCGGGCGCCTGCCCAATCACCCCAATAACGTCGAGGGTATCGGTGCCATCGAAAAGCGCTATTGCATCGTCGCCATTGAAAAAAGCCACCCCGCTCTGAAGGTCGGTTTGGGCGGCTACGCCGGGGTCGGTTACGCCGGTGTTGGCAACCACGTAAACATCGCCGGGCGCGATGGTGCCCGTGAGCTGCTGCGTGGTGGTGGGGGTGGTGGCGCCGTTGGAGTACAGCACCACGCGTTTGCCCGTGAGCGACATAGGCGCGTTGGTGGGGTTGTAAATCTCCACCACTTTGGTATTGCCCAGCTGCGACTCCACGTACTGCGAGAAGTAGGCTTTGGTGCAGGGCGCCCCCGCCGGGGCGGCGTCATCGTTCACGATGGTGAGCACATGGGCCCCGGGCGTGCCCCGGATGATGGTCGTGTTGGAGGGCGCGCCCAGCACCAGCCGCACGGTTTCGCTGGGCTCGTAGGTGGCGTCGCCGGCCACGGTCACGGTCACGGGCTGGGTGAGCGCCGTGGCGCTGGGGAACGTGACGGTAGTAGTGGTGAAAGTATAATCGTTGGGGCTGGTGGCGGTGGTGCCGGCCGCATCCACCGTCACGGGCACCGTGATGGGGAAGGTGAGGCTGCTCGGGTTGGTCAGAACGACGTTGGCGGTGTAGGTGGTGGTGCCGGTGTTGCCCTCCGGAATGTTGCCCGCGGCCGTGGCGAAGGCCAGAGTAGGAGCGGGGCCGTCATCGTTGGTCAGGGTGAGGGTGTGGGCACCGGGGCTCCCCACGCTGGTGCCGGTGCTGGGGTTGGTCAGGGTCAGAACCACAGTTTCATCGGCTTCGGGCTGGGTGTCGCCGTTCACGGTCACGGTCACCGTCTGGCTGGTGGAGCCGGCGGGGAAGGTGACGGTGGTGGGCGAGGCGAAGGCGAAATCGGTGCCGCTGGTGGCCGTGGAGCTGGCGGCGTCCAGGTTCACCTGCACGGTGACTGGGGCCGTGGCGGCCGGGGCCAGGTTCAGGGTCACGGTGTAGGTGCTGGTGCCGGCGTTGCCTTCGGCGATAGTACCGGTGGTGCTGGCAAAGCTGAACAGCGGGCCGGGAGGCGCCAGGCCCCAGGCTGTGGCTACTGTGGCTGGGTAGGCAATGTAGGGGTTGAAGTTGCCCTGGCTGGCGGCCACGCGGTTGTTGCGCTCGATTTCGTGGGCATCTACCGGGTCGGCGAGGTGCCAGGCGTAGAGGGTGTTGATGTCGGCGGCGGCGCTGATGTTGTTGTGGCCCGTCAGAATCAGGTCGGGCTGGTCGGCGTGCACGGTATAGAAATAGAAGATGGCGCGGGCCACGTTGCCCTTGTGGTCTTCGCGGGGCTCAAACTTGGTGTTGGTGTCTTCGCTCCACTCGTCAATATTGGTGGCCGGGATGGTGGGCTGGCTCACGAGGCCGCGCATCCAGGTCTGGGTGGTGGCGTCGGGAATGTCGGCGTAGGGGTCCGAACCGCGCAGATTGTTCCAGGTATCGTAGGTCGGGAACAGGTGGTGCATGTCGGAGCGCATCCGCACCGTCTGGTTGAACCACGACTGCGGCACGGTGTGCTCGCAGTTGATGCGGCTAACTACGGTGGTGCTCGTATTGGTGGCGCTGTAGGGCACCGTTTCCTGGTAGCCCGAGTACACGCAGGTCACGGTGTTGTTGTAGTTGTCGGCGTAGTTATACATCTTGCCCCGGGCCGTGGCGTAGCTCAACTCCACGCGTTTGCCGTCGTACCAGTTGGTGCGGTACCAGTCGCGCAATTGCACACCCGATAAGTTGGCCGGCGGGGCGGGTGGCATGGGCGGCACGGTCTGGGCCTGCAAGGCCGCCGGTGCTAGCCCAAGCACGACCACCAAAGAAGCGAAAAAGTGTTTCATAGATTTGAATTAGAGGGGGGAGTAACAAAGGTAAGCGCTGGAGTAGCCGCTGTGATAAGCTCGGCCGTTACCATATCAAGATGACTTCCGGCGTACTTTCGCCCACCCGTTTATCCGTTCACTTTACCACCCATTTTCCATGGCTGACATCACCCCCGCCGAACTCCTCCAGCGCCAGAAAGCCGGCGAAGCTCCCATTATCCTCGACGTGCGCGAACCCTGGGAGCACGAGGAAGGCCGCATTCCCGGTGCCCAAAACATTCCGCTCAACTCGCTGCCCGAAAAGCTCGACGACCTCGACGAATGGAAAAACCAGGAAATCATCGTGCATTGCAAAGGCGGCGGCCGCGCCACCTCGGCCAAGGCCTACCTCACCCAGCAAGGCTTCACCAACGTGCGCAACCTCGAAGGCGGCTTCCAGGCTTACACCGCAGCTGGGATTTAGTATAAACGCACCCGGCGGAACCTCACCCCCGGCCCCTCACTATGGGGATAGGGGAGCCAAGTGACAGCCGGACGGCGCCCCTGTCATTGCGAGCGCAGCGCGGCAATCCGTCCTGTCAACACCAGACATTTTCTAAAGCGACAAGCCCCGGTACTGCGCAGTACCGGGGCTTGTCACATTTCAGGGCTGGTCGCTGAGAACAGGACGGATTGCCGCGGCCTGCGGCCTCGCAATGACAAAACGCGCTGCGGTGGCTCCCCTCTCCGCGGGGGCCGGGGGTGAGGTTCCGCCAGTAGAGGTTCACCGCCCCAGCAAAAACTGCATCGGCAGCGGCACCCGCTTTTTCCAGGCCGCCTCGTTGTGCTCCGCGCCGGGGAAGCTGCGCGTCAGCCACGTTTTGGAGTCGTAGTGATGGGCCCGCAGCACGCTGTCGATGCGCAGTTGGTGGGGCTCATACCAGGCATCGAGGGTAGCGGAGCCGTAGTCAAAGTACAGCTTGGGCTTATTGCGACTCGGCAGCTTCTTGTCCAGATACTGCACCATGGCCTCGGTAAAGGCCGGTGAATTCTCTTTGAGGCTCAGCGGCCAATGCGTCGAAAAGCAGGCCGCGCCGCCGAATACTTTGGGGTACTCCAGCGCCGCATACAGCGAAATCAGCCCGCCCATGCTGGAGCCGGCCACGAAGGTGTCGGCGCGTCGGGGCGAGGTCTGGAAGTGCTGGTCTACATAGGGCTTCAGCTCCTGCACCATGAACTTCAGGTACTCATCGGAGAGAGGCGCACCAGGACGTTCCAGCTCAATTTTGGCGCGCTGGGCGGCGCTCATGGTGTAGTAGGGCTTGGCTGGGGTGTACTCCGGAAAGCGGCGGTCGGTGTTCCAGATGCCCACCACAATGCACGGGCGCACCTCGCCGCGCTGGCGCAGGGCGGCCAGGGTGCTGTCTACTTCCCAGGCCACGCCGTAGCCGGCCTTTTTGGGGTCGAAGAGGTTTTGCCCGTCGTGCATATACACCACGGCGTAGCGCGTGCCGGGCTGTGGGTAGCCGTCCGGCAGCCAGACATCGATGTTGCGCGGCTTCACAAACCGCGACGGGAAATCGGCCACATGCTCTATCCGGCCAGGTGCAGCAGGGTTGGGGGCATCGGCACTTACCAGGGCCAGGAGTAAAGGCAACGCGGCCAACCAGGAAGAAAAAGCCATGGGAGAAGGAGAAATTGAGCTAAAAAAAGCTAGCCATTAACTGGCCGGTACCTGCAATTTGCCATCGGCCGCATAGGCCAGCTCGCCCCGGTCCACCAGCTCGCGCAGCGTGGCCGTGACGGCGGCCGCTTGCTGCGGCGCGAAAGCCGCCAGCAGCTGGCGCGGCGTTTGGGCGGCTTGCCGAACGTGCTGCAGTAGCGGCTCCCGCAGCGAAGCCACCTCAGCGGCGGCCTGGGCTGCTTTTTTCTCGGTTAGGCACATGTCGCAGACCCCGCAGCGGGCCGGGTCAGTCTCGTCGAAATACGTGAGCAGCAGCTGCTGGCGGCAACGCGTGCCCACCAGGTATTGGGCTACGGCGTTGGTCTTGTGGCGGGCCAGGTCGCGGGCCGCCGTCATGCGCACCTGGTCGATGGGCAGCTTGGGGGCATCGAAGCGCGGCGTGGTGAACATGGCCTGCGGCGATTCCCGCCGGGGCTGGTAGTGCAGGATGCCCGCCGTGTGCAGGTAGCGCAGCTGCTGGCGCACCTCCACCACACTGCGGCGCAGGTGCGTGGCCAGGGAGTTTTCCGAAATGGTCTGGAAATCGGCAAATAGCTCGCCGCCGTGCACCCGCAGCAGGGCCTTTATCAGCAGGTCGTGCTGGGCATTGGCCACCTGGAAGGCGTACAAATCTTGGTGGTTCATTACTAGGTGCACCCGCGCCGGGGTGTTTACGGCCTCGTTGAGCTGCACAAAGCCCTCGCGCTGTAGAATCTTGAGCGAGTTGTGCGCGTCCATGGCCTTGATGCGGTAGGTTTCGGCAAACTGCTGCAGGTCGAAATCGAACGCGGCCAGCTCACCGCCGCCCACGGCCGTGCGCGAGTAGTTGGCCAGCGCCTGGTACACGCGGCGTACCGTATCGAGCGGCGGAAACGACTGGTTGGTGCGGCGCCGCAGCTCGTCGCCGTCGTTGGGCCCGGCCAGGAGCACGGCAAAGGCATACTGCCCGTCGCGCCCGGCGCGGCCGGCCTCCTGGTAGTAGGCTTCCAGGGTATCGGGCGCGTCGAGGTGGGCCACCAGGCGTACGTCGGGCTTGTCGATGCCCATGCCGAAGGCGTTGGTGGCCACAATGAGGCGGACTTTGTCGGCTATCCAGTCCTGCTGCACCTGCGTGCGTTTGTCGGAGGGCAGCCCGGCGTGGTAGGCCGCTGCCGAGAACTTGTGCTGCTGCAGAAAGGCCGCCGTGTCTTCCGTTTGCCGGCGGGTGCGGGCGTACACAATGCCGGTTTTGCCGGGCCCCACGCCGCGTACCACTTCCAGCAGCCGGCGCAGCTTGTCCTCGGTTTGCAGCACCGAGTACGACAGCTTGGGCCGGGCAAAGCTTTGCCGAAAAATGCCGCTGCCCGGCCGAAATTTTAGCTTCTCTACAATGTCAGCCTGCACCTGGGCCGTGGCGGTGGCCGTGAGCGCAATCACCGGCACTCCCGCCGGCAAGGCCTCCCGCAGCTCGGCAATGCGCAGGTACGGCGGCCGGAAATCGTAGCCCCACTGGGAGAGGCAATGCGCCTCGTCGATGGCCAGCAGGCCCACGTTCATCTTCTTTACCCGCACCTGAAACAGCTCGGTGAGCAGCCGCTCCGGCGACACGTACAGAAACTTTACGCTGCGGCCGTACACACAATTGTCCAGCGCGTGGTCGATTTCCTGGTGGCTCATGCCCGCGTAAATGGCCTCGGCTTTCAGCCCCCGCTTGCGCAGGTTGTCAACCTGGTCCTTCATCAGGGCAATGAGCGGCGACACCACCACGCAGATGCCCGGCCGCGCCAGGGCCGGCACCTGGAAGCAGATGCTCTTGCCGCCGCCGGTGGGCAGCAGCGCCAGCGTATCGTGCCCCGCCAGCACCGAGGCAATGATTTCTTCCTGCCCCGGCCGAAACGCCGTGTGGCTCCAGTGCTCGCGCAGCAGCGCCAGGGGCGAGGTTTCGGGAGGGGAGGAGGGCATGGGGCGAAGATACTGCCGCCGAAAAGCCGAATCGTACTTAAGTGAAAAGAGCGGTCACCGTTGCGTTAAGGCTTACGGGCGGCACCGTGCTCCAAGAATGGGCATTACCGTACTTGTTCATGTGGGGCGCGATGGCCCTGGAAGAGAGTTGGACGCCCCGCGAAGGAGGGAATGTGCCGGCGGGCCGAGTGGAAAAAGTGCCCAACAAGTATTTGTGTACCGACTGACGGAACTGCCCAATCGGCCAACCGTTCAGGGTCCGCTTCGGAACCATGGGGGATGCCCTTTGGAGAACTCAGCTGTTTGACGAGGTAAGGCGTATACGGGCACACCCCGCGACGCCCCTTCCCCTCACCCCTTGAACCCAAGGCCGTCGGGGCGCTGGTCTGGTGGTTTTTCCCATGCCTGCGAATACTCCCCAACTATACTACCGCAACGCGCTCGGCACTATTAGCTACGACCCCCTCGGATTTGTGGTCTTGACCTGGTCGGATGTGCCGGTTGCCTCTGCCGAGTTGCATTCCCTTTACACCCACACCCTACAGGCCCTCCGGCACTACGCCACCTGCAAATTACTCACCGACCAAACGCACCGGCAGCCGTTGTCGGACGAGATGCAGACCTGGATTGTGGAGCAGTGGATTCCCCAGGCCATCGCCGACTGCGCCTATAGCCACTGTGCAATTGTGGAAAGCACCCAAGAAGGTAGCCGACAGGGAGCACGGGCCGTGGGCAGCCGCCTTACCGGCCCGCTCGAGTTTCGGTACTTTCCGGAGGAAACCGAAGCCCGCCAGTGGCTCCTGACCACGTAATGGGCATTATTGGGCTCATATCCCGAACAGGAGGCTGCAAGACGTAATTGGTAGGAGCGAAGTGCCTTCAGCGGGGTGGCAATGTCAGAAAGGGCGCAGCGTGTGCTAGGCCGGCCAGCACGGCCGGCCGCGTTACTTGCCCCTGATTGCGTATGTTCGGTCTGTGAAGCCGGCGCGGTTTCGGTGCAACACTAGGTCTCCCACAGGCCGCTGCATACGCCGAAACCACGCTGGTCCTGCCCCTGCTGTAGGCTCTCGCACACTTCAGCAGGCTTCTCTGCTCAATGGTCTCCCAATGCAACTTCTGGCATCCTACCCATATTTAGAGCTTTACCTCCACGAGGGTGCTGGCCGCGCGCTGGAGGCCCAGTGGACCGGCGTGGCCGCCAGCCCGGTGCTGCGCCGGGCCACGCTCGAATGCATCGAGTTGGCCCGCGCGCACGGCGTCACCGGCTGGGTGGCCGACGACCGGCGACTGGGCCCGATCAGCCCAACGGACCTGTCCTGGATTTACACTTACGTCTTTCCCTTGTTGGTCCAGGGAGGCGTCCTGCGCTTCGCCTGCCTCGAGGCCGAGGACCCGCATACCCAGCGGGATGTGAACCAAGTCCATGAAATCGCCGCCCAGCAACTGCCCTTCGAGCTGCGCTCGTTCACTGACCCCACGGAGGCGCGGGCCTGGGCTTGCGGGGCGCAACCCTAGGTAGCCCAATCGAGGCTATAAAAACGGTTCGAAAGGCAAACGAGGATTTTCAACATGAGCCCACTGCCAATTGCGGCACGCGTCGAAAACCAGCACCTCGGGTAAGTGGGTACCAACTCAGCCCAGGGGCAGACCGCTGGAAAACAAAAACGCCCTGCTAAGCCAGGGGCTCGGCAGGACGTAATGAGTTGTTGAGCTAATTTACTTGGCCGCCGGGTACCAGTTGCGCAGCCGAACGTCAATTTTCTTGTTGGCCGCGTTCACGGTTTTCTTGAAGGCGGCCACGTCGCTCAGGCCGTTCTGGCCCCGGTAGTGGTACGGGTACACAATGCCCGGCTTGAAGGCCAGTACGCCCTGCGCGGCCTGGTTCACGTCCATGGTATAGGGCAGGTTCATGCACACAAACGCCACGTCGATGCCCTTGAGGGCGCGCATTTCGGGAATGTCTTCGGTGTCGCCAGACAGGTACACGTTTTTGCCGCCCAGGCCCAGCACGTAGCCATTGCCGCGGCCTTTGGTATGGGGCGCGTCGGCCGCTTCGGGCAGGTTATACATCGGAATGGCCGAAACCGTCATACCCAGCGTGTCCAGTCGCTGGCCGTTGCTGAGAATGCGTACCTGCGGTTTGTACTCCGCCGGCAGCTTCTCGGCTACTGCTTTCGGCACCACCATCAGGGCCTTGCCCACAGGGAGGCCCGCCAGCGTCTTCGGGTCCAGGTGGTCGCCGTGAATGTCGGTGATAAGGATAACATCGGGCGCAGCCAGTCCCGCATAAGCGTCGGCACCACCGTAGGGGTCCACGTAAATGGTCTTGCCGTTCCACGTAAATACTACGCTACCGTGCGTGATGGGCTGCACCGTGAGCAGACCTTTTTTGGTCGGAATCTGGTCGGCGGCCACACGCGGCGCGGCAGCGGTGGCGGTAGTTTGGGCTTGTGCCTGAATTGAAAAAACAGCCAGAGCAGCCGTGAGGAGGAGTGTTGACTTCATCAATTTTGTGCCTGTTGATTAAGAGTTATTAGCGGATTTTTCCAGTAGCATGGCTCCGTAGCAGTAGCTGCCACCGAAAACCGTGACCATAACCTGCTAGCCTCGCACAAGTTTAGGCCAGATTACAGCCAGGCCAATAGCGGCCCTAGTGTGGCCCTTGTTGCCTGGGTGCTCCGTAATGGCCTTAGTTAAAAGTTTGGCCTAAAAGACAGCTGGGTTCATCACCAGGACGAAGCAGGCTAGGCCAAAGGAGCCGTGTACTAGCTGCCCTGGTCGGAATGCACGACGAACCCGGCCGGGGGCCGGCGCACGGCCAGCGCGCGACGCAGGGCCTCCGCCTTAGACGCCTCGTCGTATGTGCGTCGTTTATCGGGCGACGTTCCGCTCTTTTTAGCTGTCATCACAGAAGAAATATATGTCCTTCTTCTGTTCGGCTTAGCTAGACCACCTCAGTACACGGAGCTCAAAATAAATTAAATTTTTAATACATAAAATACAGTAACTTATTTGAATCTTACCTTTAACAGGCCACGCCACGCTGCTCTTCGCCATGCTATCCGTACTTAATTGGCTGCGGGCGCGCCCCTGGGTGCCCACTTTGCTGGCCCTGTTGGTGCTGCTGCCCGCGCTGCTGCTCAACCTGGGCCTGCTCCCGCTCATCGGCGATGAGCCCATTCGGGCACTGGTGGCCCTGGAACTGAAGCTGCACGGCAATTTCTTTGTTTCGACGCTCCAGGGCGAGCATTATTTCAACAAGCCGCCGTTGTTCAACTGGCTGCTGGTGGGGCTTTTCCAGCTTTTCGGCTCTGTCGAGGAGTGGGTAATCCGTCTGCCCACGGTGCTGGCGCTGCTGGGCATGGGGGGTAGTCTGTACTACTTCGTGAGCCGCCGGCTGGGTTGGGCGCTGGGCGTAGCCGCCGCGCTGGCCTTCATCACCAGCGGGCGTATGCTGTTCTACGACTCCTTCCTGGGGCTGATTGACACCCTGCACGCCTTGGTTACCTACCTCGGTTTCATGGCGGTGTTTGAGTTGGGCGCGCGGCGGCGCTGGGTGGCCCTGTTTGTGGTGAGCTACGCCCTCACGGCGGCCGGCTTTCTGCTCAAGGGCCTGCCGTCGCTGGTGTTTCAGGGGGTGGCGCTGGGCGTGTATTTCGTTTTTGTTGACGGCCACTGGCGGCGGTTGCTGTCGGGGGCGCACGCCCTGGGGCTGGGCGTGCTGCTGGGCGTGACGGGCGTTTATTTTGCCGTGTACCGCCATTTTTACCCCCTGCACGACTACCTGACCACGCTCCTCGACCAGTCGATGCAGCGCACCGTGGCCGCCCACACCTGGCGGGAATCGTTGGCTCATCTGGCGAAGTTCCCGTTTGATTTCATCTCCTATTTTCTGCCCTGGACCCTGCTGTTGGTGTGTTTGGCCCGGCCCGGCTGGCGCCAGGTGCTGCGCGAGCAGCCCTTCCTGCGCTTCAATGCGGTGCTGTTTGCCGCGCTCACGCCGGTGTTCTGGCTGTCGCCGGGCACTATTCCGCGCTACTTGTTCGTGCTCACGCCGCTGTGCTTCACGGTGGCGGTCTATTTCTACCAGCAGTTCTGGGCCGAGCGCCGCTGGCCCCACCGGGTGCTCGATGCCGTGCTGCTACTGGCCATGGCACTGGTCAGCCTTAGCCTGGTGGCCGTGCCCTGGATACCAGCGGCCGCCGTGCAGCCCGGCGTGGTCTGGAAATCGGCGCTGGGGGCGCTGGCGCTGGCCGGCTGCACGCTGGCCTTCGGGTACCTGCCGGCCCAGCGGCTGGCGTGGCTGGGGCTGTTTTTGCTGTGCGCGCGCGTCGTTTTCAACTGGTTTGTGCTGCCGGCCCGCCTGCTCACCCGCGACGAAACGCCCTATCGCGCGGCCGCCATCCGGGTGGCGCAAATAGCCGGCCACGCCCCGGTGTACAGGCTAGCCGATACCCACGTCGATAACGACGAGGCGTTTTACATCACGCGGGGCACGAGCCACATCTTGTATTCGTCCACGTCGCCGCAGCTGCCCGCCGCTCCCGCCAAAAACGCCTTCTATCTGGCCGAAGACCGGTGCCTCACCGGCCGGCGCTACCGCCAGTACTACGAGTTCGTCATCGACCGGGGTATCTGTCTGCACTTGGTGAAATTCAACTAGCAGTCCATATTTTACTTGCCAAACGGCGGTTTGCACTGCCACTTCTACCGGTGCCTTGACCCTCCCGCCCCCCTTGCGCGCCGCCCTTCTGCTGCTGCTGAAGCTGGGGCTGCTGGCGGCCGCGCTGTGGTTCGTGTTTCGCCGCATCAGCCCGCGCCAGGTTGCCCAGGTGCTAGCCAGCGTGCAGCCAGGCTGGCTGGTGCTGGCGGTGGGGCTGTTCGCCGTTTCCAAGTGGCTGGCGGCCCGCCGCCTCAACGGTTTT
Organism: Hymenobacter plasmatis; assembly: GCF_020711255.1. Taxonomy (GTDB): domain Bacteria; phylum Bacteroidota; class Bacteroidia; order Cytophagales; family Hymenobacteraceae; genus Hymenobacter. Next base: position 31,611 of record NZ_JAJFAW010000032.1, on the reverse strand, counting down.
CAGCGGGCCATCGGGGTCGATTTATCCGAGACGGCCAACCTGCGCCTCTACTGGCTGGGCATGTTCTACAATCTTTTTTTGCCCGGCGGCATCGGCGGCGATGGCTACAAGGTGCTGGTGCTGCGGCGGGCCTACCCGACCAAAACCACCGCTTTGGTGCGCGCTCTGGTGCTGGACCGCGTTAGCGGCCTGCTGGCACTGGGGGTGCTGCTGGTAGCCCTGGCCTGGGTGGTGCCCCTGCCACTGCCCGGGCTTTGGGTTTGGCGCTGGGTGGCAGGCCTTGGCGCAGCGGGCCTGCTGCTGGGCGGAGCGGCCGTTACGGGGCGGTGGTTCGCACCTTTTGGCCCCACGTATTGGCACACCCAGGCGTTGGCGCTGGGTGTGCAAGCGGCCCAGCTGCTGTGCACGCTGGCCTTGCTCGCCGCCACGCATACCACCACGCAACTGCCGGCGTATTTGCTGGTTTTTCTGGCTTCATCGGTGGCCGCGGCGTTGCCCTTCACGGTGGGCGGGGCGGGAGCGCGCGAGGTGGTCTTTCTGCTCGGGGCGCAGTGGCTGGCGCTTAATGCGGCGGTATCGGTCAGCCTCAGCTTGCTCTTTTACCTGCTTTCGGTAGCAGTGGCATTACCGGGGGCATTGGTGGGCGGAAAAAGCTTGCAGGGGACAATGGAACGAGGTTAAAAAACCGATTTTTACCCAGGTGCGGGTCAGATTTCATCGTACCGAATCAAGCTGCCGCCCAGCTCCGCCAGATGGTCGCGCCAGGTACCCGCGCGCCAGAACTCATACTCCGTGCGGCGGGCCAGGTACGAGTCGGGCCGGTCGCTCAGGCCGGGGTGGGTCATAAATTCCACGGTGGGGCCGTGCCGCCGGGCGCGGGCCAGTCCCTGCGCAAACAAGGGCAACGTGGCCGCCTGCGCCGCCGAGAAATCAGCCACCAGCGCATTTGGTGTGGCGAAACCCCTTAGGCCGCGGGATGAAATGCGGCCGAATACGTTCAGAATGCGGCCGCGCTGCCCGTAGCTGGGCTGGGGCGTCCAGCGCCGGAGCCGCCGCACGCCCAGTTGGCTCAATATGCGCGTAAGGGCGGGCCCCAGCTGGGGGAAGAGGTGCAGGTGCCGGTGCGAATCGGCATGGCTCGGGGGGAGGCCGTGGGCGCGCAGGCGGTCAATTTGCGCGGTCAGCTCCACGGCCAGCTCGGCCGGTCGCACCTGGCCGGCCAGGTAACGCAGCCACAGCTGTTGCGCGGGCCAGAAATGGCCATCCGGCCCCAGCAAACTAGGCACTGCGGCGGCAGGGGCCACCGACGGCCCCAAAATCAGGTTCAGGTGGTAGCCCACCGATACGCGGCCGGCGAACCGGCGCAGGGCGGCTAGGTCCATCTCGCTGGCCAGATTGGCCATGACGGTGGTGCTGCTGAGGCAATCCTGGGCGGCCAGGTCGAGAATGGCGGCCGTGGCGGGCGCATCCCAGCCAAAGTCGTCGGCGTTGATGATGAGACGCAGGGCCATGCTTAAAGCGTTGGGGACGGCGCTCGCAACTCGTGCCGCACCACGTAGGGTGCCCGGTTGCGGCGGGCGTAGTAGGCGTGCGTGCCGATTTCGGCCAGCAGGCCGAAACAAATCAAAAAGATGCCGCTCATTATCAGGAACAAGCTGAAAATAAACTCCATGGGAAATCGATGGGAAATATTCACCCCAAAGAAAACGGAGCCGACCAGCAGGCCGGCAGTGGCCAGCAGCCCCACTGCCAACGTCACTATCCCGAGCACCCCAAACAGCCGGAACGGCTTGCGCGAGTAACGCAGAAAAAAGCGCAGCATCACCAAATCGACCACCACCACCAGGGCTTTGCCCAAGCCGTAATGGCTGGCCCCAAACGGCCGTTGGTGCACCTCAATCGGAAATTCGCGGTAGCGAATGCCGCGCTGCGCTACCAGGGCCCCCAAAAAGCGGTGCGAGTCGCCGAGCAGCTCCACGTTGCGCAACAGGTAGCGGCGGTAGGCCTTGTACGTGGCCCCAAAATATTCGAGCTGCACCCCCGATAACAGGGAAATGACCTTGTGAGCCGTGTTGGCGAGCAGCGAATGGGCGCGGCCTTCGGGGCGCTTGGCTTTGGCCCCGCTCACCATGTCGTAGCCCTCGCGGATGTAGGCCACAAACTGCGGCAAGTAAGCGGGGTCGTGCTGCAGGTCGCCATCCATGGCCACCACGATGGCGCCCCGGGCCCGCTCAAAGCCCGCCCGTAGGCAGAGGGTCTGGCCGTAGTTGCCCGCCAGGTCGATGCCCACCACGGCCGGGTTTTCGGCGGCCAAGGCGGTAATGCGCGCCCAGGTCTGGTCTTCGCTGCCGTCGTTCACCAGCAGCAGCTCGTATGGCAGCCCGTGGGCAGTCATCACGCCATCAATCTGCTCGGCCAGGGGGCGTACACTGTCTTGCTCGTTGTAGAATGGCACCACGATAGATACCAATTCCTCAGTTTCCACGGCTGGTTCAGTAGCTGGGACGGCCGGTGGGAGAGCAATAAAATCAGTGCACATGGGTTGCTGACCGGTCAATGGGGCCTAGTTGTAAATATAAATTTATTTTATTTATTATTGGTAAAGCACAACTATTGCTGAAGAACAACTCAATCAATTTTGGAGAAAAGCCGCATGCGGCGCCTTTTAGAGGGTTTTAAGGTCACAGGGTTATATCTACACACCAGTGGCTGGTTGGTCAGCAACTGAAGGTAGGCGGGACAGCTGCATCCAGGGCCGAAAGTGCCGCTGCCCTCCCCACTTCGGCGCAAGCCATGCACGCAGCGACATCAGTGGCAATTGCTGACCTAGATGGCGACGAGGACGTGGATTTCGTGGCGGGCGTGGACAACGCCAGTCCGCTTCGTTGAGGTGCGGCCTTCCTGTTTTATCGATGCACAGTATAATTTTAGCCCACCGCTCCTCAAAAGAAGGTCAAATAAAAAGCCCGGCACCTTGCGGTACCGGGCCTTTTGTTTGAATTAAGCAGCTCAGGCGGCGGCCTTCTCGCCGTTCTCACGGTCGTCGATGGCTTTGCGCAGCTTGGCGATTGCCTGCACGGCGCGCTCCTCATCGAGGCGGTTGATGTTGAGCAGCATCTTGGTCTTCTCCGGACGGGTAATCACCGGGTGGTTGAGCAAGCGGATGATTTCCTCTTTCTGCGAAGCCGTGGCGTACTGCACCGGCGCGGCTTGCTCGGCGGCTACTGCTGGCACTTCGGCGGGAACGACCTGCATGGCGGGCACGGCCTGGGCTACGGCTGCTGCCGGAGCGGGCGCCGCTGCTGGCGTGTTGGTGTTGTACTCCATTTCCTCAGCGGGCGTGGGCTCGTAGCCAGCGGCGCGGATAATCCAGGCCAGGCAGTTGCGGTACGCCTTGCCAATGGCCCGGGTCTGGGCCATGCTCATGATGGCAAATTCCTGGTAGAACTTCTTGCCGCTCTCCTTATTCGAGCACACGGCAAAGCCGGCGCCCACGGTGAGCTGGTGGCGGATGTCAAACAGCGTCACCTTGGCTTGGTATTTTAGTTCCTGGTCGCTGCTCACGTTGATGACGTGCTCCACGATGGGCACGATGCCCAGGCGCGAGCCTGCATACTGCCAGCCTTCGACGTTCACGAACTCCTTGCCCTGCACATTCGTGGTGAGCTTGTTGTCCTTGATGAACTTAGCGAGGTCCTTCGCCAGGTCCAGCGTCTCGTCGGAGCGGCTCAAATCCAGGCTCTCGATTTTAACTTTTTTGGTAATGTCCTTGGTGGTTTTGGTGGCCTCGGTCATGGCTGTGTTTTTTATTAATGTGTCCAACTGATGTTCGGATGTATAACCCGCAGCTTGCACGAAACGTGCCAGAAAAGCCAGAAATATTAGTAAATTTTATGGCTGTCTATCAGCTGTTTGTGGGCAATAAGAAAAATATAGTAAACTAATGAGGTTGGGAGAGCTGCGGTGGGCTGGAAAAGTCCGGTTTCGCCAGCAGGCGGCGGACCGCTGGCCCCGCGTTTGCTCCGGTTCGGGTTGAGCCATTTCCCTTGCGGCTGATTTTTACTTGGCCGAAACAACCATTATTCGCTTCGCTCCGAGTATCAGTTTGTAGCCCCAACAGACGCGTTTGGCTGGTACCCAACCTGCAGCGCTTGTGGTTGCCCTGGCCGGCTTTTGGCCCAGCGTTAGTTCAGCAGTCGGCGCCGACTGCGGGCTGCGGGCTCTCTGCCGCCGGGTGGTTCTCGTCGTCCTTTTCTTATCAGGCTAGGCGCCGTGCCGGGCCCGCCTTTCCCGCCATTGCCCTGGCCGGGAACGAGGCTTCTTGTGCCCAATTTTTTCGGCCCAGCAGTCTTGCCGCAGCCTTTTCTCAAAAGCTTAACCCCCACATGTCATGGTAAAATCGACACATACTTTCTTGATGCGCTTTTGGTCGCTTGGGCTGATTTTCGCGTTCATCGGCTCGCTGAGCCTGGCAATAGTCAGCTGTAAAAAAGACGCCGCAGCACCGGCCGAAGACCCGGATGCCGTGGCCACCGTGAAGCTGGCCAACTCGGCCACCCTGGGCACTTATATGACCGATGTAAACGGCAACACGCTCTACTTCTTCGCCCGCGACGTGGACGGGGCCAATACCTGCACCAGCGCCACTTGCAACCCCCTGTGGCCCGTGTACTACGAGGCCAACCTGAAAGTGCCCAAGGCCCTGAAAGCCGAAGACTTCGCCACCAAAACCACCGCCGACGGCCGCCAGCAAACCACCTATAAAGGCTGGCCCCTCTACTACTACGCCCCGGCCGCGAGCGGCGTGTACACCCGCGAGGCTGCCGGCCAGACCGGCGGCAACGGCATTGGCGGCATCTGGCACGTGGTAAACCCGAGCTACGGCGTGGTGCTGGCCAGCAAGAGCGTGGAAGACAAAACCACCCACGTCGTCAGCACCAAAACCTTCCTGACCGATGCCCTGGGCCGCACGCTGTACTTTTTTGCCAAAGACAACACCAGCTCAAGTACGCAGGCTACCAACTGCACAGGCGGCTGTGCCGCCATCTGGCCGGCGCTATACATGAGCGCGCCCGCGGTGCCGTCCACGCTGTCGGCCAGCAACTTTGGTACACTTACCCGCGAGCAGAGCGCGGGCACCGGGCCCTATGGTACCGGCGCTACCTCCCGCGAACAGCTCACCTACAAAGGACACCCGCTGTACTACTACGCCGGCGATGCGGCCACTCGGGGCAAAGTGGAAGGCCACGACTTGGATGATTCCGGCGATAAGTGGTTTGTGGCCACTCCCTGATTGAGCTAAAAGCGGGCGAGGAGGGAAGCGTACGAACGTCATCCCAAGCTTGCCGAAGCATCTCTACCGCTTCGTTGCAGCGAGGCAAATACTCACCTGGTAGGGGTGCTTCGGCAGGCTTGGGATGACGTGCTTTTTATTACCAATCAGCTCAATTTGCGAAGGGCGGCGCAGTTAAGGCCATTTAGAGCCAGTGTATAGACCGCTGCATGTAGCGCGAGCAGTAGCGCGGACTTTGTAGTCCGCGTCGCCGCGCCGTTCGGGAGTCGTTCTGGTTTCCGTCGGAGACGCGGACTACAAAGTCCGCGCTACTCAACACTAACCCTGAGACTACTTCAGCCGCCTTCCAGAATGTGGCCGTCGCGCATCACAATCTTGCGGTCGGCCATTTCGGCCAGCTGGTCGTTGTGCGTCACAATCACGAAAGTCTGGCCCAATTCCTTGCGCAGCAGGAAGAATATCTGGTGCAGCTCCTGGGCGTTTTTGGTGTCGAGGTTGCCGCTGGGCTCGTCGGCGAAGATGATTTCGGGCGAGTTAATCAGGGCGCGGGCTACGGATACACGCTGCTGCTCGCCGCCGCTCATTTCGCTGGGCTTGTGGTCGGCCCGGAATTCCATGTTGAGCATGGCGAGCAGCTCGCGGGCCCGCACGCGCACTTCTTTTTCGGAGCGGCCGGCCAGGTAGGCGGGCAGGCACACGTTTTCGAGGGCCGTGAACTCGGGCAGCAGGTTGTGAAACTGGAAGATGAAGCCGATGTGCCGGTTGCGAAACCGGGCCAAGTCGTTGCGCCCTAAGGAGCTCACCGATTCGCCGTCGAACAATACTTCGCCAGAATCGGGGTTGTCGAGGGTGCCGAGAATGTGCAGCAAGGTGCTCTTTCCCGCTCCCGAAGAACCGACGATGCTCACGATTTCCGACTTTTCAATCGTTAAATCGATGCCCTTGAGTACGTTCAAGGAGTTGTAGCTCTTGTGAATGTTGATAGCTTGCAGCAACGGGGGGTAGCAAAAGACGTGAATGGTGCAGTAGTGGCAAAGCTACGCACAATCCCGCCGGAGCGGAACCCTAGCCGTTGTGCCGCCAACCAACTGGCACAGACAAGATTTTGGCTTCACTAAAGAAACGACCGTTGACTGGATTCTTTTCCATGGCCCTACCTTCCTTTTCGTGGCGGCGCTGGGTGCCGCTGGCGCTGCTGGGGGTGGTGCCGCTGCTGGCCTTGTGGTGGCCCCGCCGCCCCGGCACTACCGGCATGGACCGCGCCGATGCTAGCGAATTAGCGGCCCCGGCTGCTTCGTTTGGCGGCCTGGGCGGGTTCGACAGCACGCGGCTGCGCGGGGTGAGCTGGGTGGGCGGCGATTCCATTACGGCCGCCGAGCTGGAGCCGCTGCGCAAAGCCCACGTGACGTGGATAGCGCAAATGCCCTTTGGCTGGCAGGGCGGGGCCACCGAGCCGGTGATTCGGGTGCAAACGGCGCGGCGCTCCGGCCGCGGCGGCATGTGGGGCGAAAGCGATGCCGGCCTCGTGTACACGGCTCAACTGGCCCGGCAGTACGGCATTCATACTTTGCTCAAACCGCACTTGTGGGTGCGCGGGCGCGGCACTTGGCCCGGCGACATCAACATGACCAGCAAAGCCGACTGGGACGCCTGGTTTGCCAGCTACGCCAGCTACATCCTGCACTACGCCCAGGTAGCCGAAGCGGCGCATTTCGACGGCCTGTGCATCGGCACCGAGCTGCTGCACGCCACCGAGCCGGCCCATGACCGGGCCTGGCGCAGCCTCATCCGGCAGATTCGGCGGGTGTACCACGGCCCGCTCACCTACGCCGCCAACTGGAGTGGCGAGTACCAGCAGATTAAGTTCTGGGACGCGCTGGACTACGTGGGCATTCAGGCGTACTTCCCGCTTAGTACCGCCGCCAGCCCGTCGGTCGATACGCTGCTGCGCGGCTGGCAGCCCCACTTGCGCGCGCTGGCGGCCTGGCAAAAGAAAATTAAGAAGCCAGTGGTTTTCACCGAAATTGGCTACAAAACCACCCCCGACGCCGCCGCCCGCCCCTGGGAATGGCCCGAGCGCACGGCCGCTTTTGCGACCCCCGACGAGGCCACCCAGTCGCGCTGCTACGAGGCCATGTTCCGGGCCTGTTGGGGCCTGCCGTGGCTCAAGGGCATGTTTATCTGGAAATGGTACCCCGGCCTGGCCCCCGACGGCCCGGCCCGCCGCCACGCCGATTTTACGCCCCAGCACAAGCCCGCCGAAGCCGTGTTGGCCCGGTGGTATGGGCAATGACGGGCTAAGGCGTACTTTCGTGCCACCAACCTAGAGTCAGCCTAGCTAAACCACCCCTTTACCGTTTTTATGAACATTCACGAATACCAGGGTAAGGACATCCTGAAAAAATACGGCGTGCGCGTGCAAGAAGGCATCGTGGCCGATACGCCCGAGGAGGCCGTGGCCGCCGCCGAGCGGCTAACCGCCGAAACCGGCACCAGCTGGTACGTCATCAAGGCGCAAATCCACGCCGGCGGACGGGGCAAAGGGGGCGGAGTGAAGCTGGCCAAAAACCTGGAGCAGGTGAAGGAAATTGCCGGCAACATCATCGGCATGCAGCTCATCACCAAGCAAACCGGCCCCGAAGGCCGCAAAGTGCACAAGGTATTGGTAGCCCAGGACGTGTACTACCCCGGCGCTTCGGAGCCGAAGGAGTACTACATGAGCGTGCTGCTGGACCGCACGGCTGGCAAAAACGTCATCATCTACACCACCGAGGGTGGCATGGACATCGAGGAAGTAGCCGAGGCGCATCCCGAGAAAATCAACCGCGAGCACGTGGACCCCGCTGTGGGCCTGCAGCCGTTCCAGGCGCGCAAAATTGCGTTTAACTTGGGCCTCGAAGGCGAGGCGCACAAGGAAATGGTGAAGTTCGTGACGGCCCTCTACAAGGCCTACGACGAAACCGACAGCGCGATGTTCGAAATCAACCCCGTGCTGAAAACCTCGGACAACAAAATCCTGGCCGTTGACGCCAAGGTAACGCTGGACGAAAACGCCCTGTACCGCCACAAGGATTTCGTGGCCCTGCGCGACTTCAACGAGGAAGACCCCTTGGAAGTGGAAGCCAGCCAGAACAACCTGAACTACGTGAAGCTCGACGGCAACGTGGGCTGCATGGTGAACGGCGCCGGCCTGGCCATGGCCACCATGGACATCATCAAGCTGAGCGGCGGCGAGCCGGCCAACTTCCTCGACGTAGGGGGTGGAGCCAACGCCCAGACCGTAGAAGCCGGCTTCCGCATCATCCTGAAGGACCCGAACGTGAAGGCCATTCTCATCAATATCTTCGGCGGCATCGTGCGCTGCGACCGGGTGGCTAACGGCGTAGTAGAAGCCTACAAAGCCATCGGCGACATTCGCGTGCCCATCATCGTGCGCCTGCAAGGCACCAACGCCGAAGAAGGCGCCCGCATCATCGACGAAAGCGGCCTGAAGGTTTCTTCGGCCGTACTGCTGAAGGATGCCGCCGCCCGCGTGAAAGAAGTACTGGCTACCGCATAGTTGTTGGTTGCTCGTTATTAGCTGTTAGTAAAAAGGCCCGCCTGATAGTTCAGGCGGGCCTTTTTATTAGCTCAAGTTGAGCTGAAAATCGACGACTATTTATGCTCGGCTACGCCAAGGTTTTCTTCGGCTTTCACCGGGAGGGGCTTGCCCAGCACGCGCAGCTCAACTTCCATGTTACCGCGGGTGCCCACCGAGTAGGGGCAAATCTGGTGGGCGTGCCGCACCATGGCAATGGTTTTTTCTTCGTTGAACTTCTTCAGGTCCACGTCGAGGATGGCGCTGAGCCCAAAGGCGTCGCCTTCCTGGAACAGCGTCACCGAGCATTTCACGGTGCTTTCCTTATCGAGGGTGTCGCCGGCCTTCAGGGCCGTAACGAGCAGCGCCTGCTGAAAGCACGAAGCGTAGCCAGCGGCAAACAGTTCTTCGGGGTTGGTGGCGCCTTTCTTTCCGCCCAAGCCTTCGGGTACCGACATTTCCATATCAATGGCACCAGTCGCGGAGCGGACGTGGCCGCTGCGGCCACCAACGGCCGAGGCATCGGCCGTGTACAGGTTCTTTTTCATAAAAGGATGTAGAGGGTTGAGGTTTTAAAGCAAGCACACGGTTGACTTAACTGCTTTTGCGCCCCCTGGGTTTTTACGGTTGAGGATAAGGCGCCGAGAATTATGCTGCATATTTGGTCGCCCTTGCTTTTGTGGCTACTTTTGCAGCCCTATCCAGGCCCGGTGATGTCGTACAACGGATAGTATGAGAGTTTCCGAAGCTCTTGATCTAGGTTCGATTCCTAGCATCACCACTAAAAGCCCCTTCTGCACTAGCTGGAGGGGCTTTTCTCATTCAAGGGGTATCGGTAAGCAGACTTTTATGGCAATTTCCTGCTCCTTTTCCAGGGCAGGCATCTGCAAGTCCTTGCTGGAGAAAGAGGCCCGGGGTGGAGTAGAGGCGTAGTTCCGGGCCTCAGCTTCGCTCCCTTATTTCTTCCTGGGGGCGGCCTGGAACTGAGCCAACGGCACCCCCAGGGTATCGGCGGTGTAGAGGCTCAGGGTGTTTCCCCGAATGCGGTAGTGCCGCGCTTTATTCAAGGCTTGAAAAAAGCTGGCTTCGGCGGTGAGGTCGGGGCAGGCACTCCGGGTCGTGACCAGCGGGCCCAGGCGGAGCTGGCCCTGGGCAGGCGCGGTGTAAGGTCCCGAAAACTTATTGCAGTTCGCCCGGCCTTCGGCGCGGGCGCGGCCGTCGTGCAAGACCAGAAACGGGGTTTGCTCCGAAAATGGCGCCGGTTTGCCACTGAGTTCGCTCAGCTCCCACCGGATGTCGCGCAAGGGGGCTGCCGTGGGAGCCGTTTTGTCGACTGCCGCATCTACCGGGCCGCCCGTGGGCCGTTCGGCCAGGTCATAGCTGCACGCCGTGGGCACCAGCAGCACGACGGCCCAACCCAAACAAGCAAGTGACTTCATCGCAATCAGGGCTTGAATGAAACGTCAGGCTTGTTTACGTGAGCAAACTGGTTTGGTAGACAAGCGCCGGGGCTGGCTCAGCCATTGCTTGCGGGAGGCAAGAGGAGGCCGTCACCGTGAGCCATCGGCGAATTCACAAGATGGAGCTAAAAATAGGAGCGGTGACGCTTGCTGAATAGCTCGATTTCGTGGACTCTATATGGTGGCGCTCCGCTACAATTTGGCAATTATCAAGTGTTGTAATTTTTCTTAATTATCTCATCCATAACCTTGTGTAATGAAATAAGTATATCCGATGTATTTGCGCGTGCCCGGCCGGGCAATGCGTTCGGACCCTTTAACCCCCTTTCTGCATTATGAGACTTTCTCTACTCCGCATGCTCGCCCTACTGTGCGTGACGGTGCTGGCAACTTCGCAGGGGCGCGCGCAGAATTCTGACCAACGAACGGCCGTGAGCCTCTCCGGCAGTGCTTACCAGTACAAGGGCAGCCTGGGTTCCGATTTCTGGAAATGGGACCGCAACAAATACGGCCCCGGCATTGGCATCAACCGCTACCTCACATCCGGCGCCGACCTGGGCCTGCACCTGGGCTACGTTGAGCTGAAAGGCAGCCAAAGCTCTGCCACGTTCTTTAACACCAACGTGGTGAACGCGAATCTGGCCCTGAAGCTCAAGCTCAACAACGGCTGGGCGCTGAAGGAAGAATCCGTGGTGCAGCCCTACCTGCTGCTGGCCCCAGGGCTGGCCTTCACCAGCCGGGAAGGCCAGGTGCGGGGCCGGAACATCGACGAAAACAAAACCTATTTCGACGCCTTTGGGGCGGCCGGCATCACGTTTCGCCTCAGCGATGCGGTGGGCATCTTCCTGCAAACCGGCCAGCACTTCCCGCTCAATGGAAACATCGACGGCGAGTTTAACCGGGACGCCAACAAGATTGACGACCGCTACCTGCAGCACACGCTGGGCGTCACCTTTGGGGTGGGCAAGCCCAAAGACACCGATGCCGATGGCGTGCCCGACCGCAAAGACAAATGCCCCGGCACGCCCGCTGGCGTGAAAGTGGATGCCAACGGCTGCCCGCTGGACGGCGACGCCGACGGAGTGCCCGACTACCAGGATAAGTGTCCCACCGAAAAAGGCCTGCCCACACTGGAAGGCTGCCCCGACCGCGACAATGATGGCGTGCGCGATAGCGAGGACGCCTGCCCCGACGCGGCCGGCACTGCGGCCCTCAAAGGCTGCCCCGATACCGATGCCGACGGCGTGGCCGACCCCAACGACAAGTGCCCCGGCACGCCCGCCGGCACGCCCGTGGATGCCAATGGCTGCCCGCTGGTGGTAGATAAGGACAGCGACGGCGTTCTCGACAGCTTGGACCGCTGCCCCGATACCCCCGCCGGCGCCCGCGTTGATTCGGTGGGCTGCCCGCTGGCCATCGACCCGAAAACCAAGGCCTTGGAAGTACCCATCCGCTTCCGGACCAACAGCACCATCATCGACCGGCGCTCGTACCCGACTGTCAACAAGTTGGTGCGCGCCCTGAAGGACTACCCCGACTACATGCTGCGGATAGCAGGCCACGCCGACAGCCGCGGCACCGAGGAGTACAACCAGGGCTTGTCGGAACGGCGGGCGGAGGCCGTGAAACGCTACTTCACGGGCAAGGGAGTCGACCCCAACCGCATAGTCACCGAAGGCCACGGCGAATTGGAGCCGGTGGTGCCCAACACCACGCCCGCGAACATGGCCCGCAACCGCCGCGTCGAGTTCCATTTCGACTACATGCCTGCGCCCACTCCCACGCCGCCCCCCACGCCCCAGCCCTAGGCTGGGGCACCGGGCGCCGAGGCGTCGGGCCCTGAAAAAACTCCCGGCTACGGGCCGTCCAATTCCAGTTGGGCGGGCCGTAGCCGGGAGTTTTGCTGTGTGGTGGATACCTGGCCCGACTATATTTTGCCGAAGCGGTACGTGAGCGCCGCATTAAAGCGGCGGATGACCACCCGGGATTCCTGCACTTGGTGGAAGGTGGGGTCGGTTAGCTCACTGGCGTTTCGGCGGTACTGCTGGAAGGGACTGCTGACGGAGAGGCTGAAGCGCGCCTTGTTGTTTTTCAGCAAGTCCTTGTTCAGCGCCACCGTATTCCAGAGGGTGCTCGCCGTCTTTCCCTGCAGCAGAATGCCGGAAGAAGAGTAGCCCAGGCTGCCACTGGTGCGCCAGGTCTTGCCGAGCCGATAGCTGGCATTGGCCGAGGCCTGGAGGGTATAGCCCGCATTGGTGCGGGGCCTGCCGCCCAGCTGGCTGCTGTACCGGGCATAGCCGAGGCTACTGTTGGCGCTGAGGGTGAGCTTGCGGAGCACCGTGGTATTGCTGTTTAGGGAGAGGCTGGTGCGCTGGTTTCGGCCGTTGTTGGCCGAAGTGGTACGGGCCACCGAGTCGGGCCCGACGGTGGTGAGCTGCTGGATGGCACTGGCCGTGAAATCATGCGTTAGGCTCACGTTTATCGACGTGCTTTTTACAAAGCTGCTGAAGCTCGCACTGAAGACGTGGCTGATGGTAGAATGCAGGCCGGGGTTGCCGTAAGAGATATTTTGCGGGTCAGTCAGGTCTACGTACGGGTTGAGCAGGTACAGCGCGGGCCGCAGCAGGCGCTGGGTGTACGAGGCGCTGAGCGTGCTTGCCTCCTTGAGCCGGCGCGAGATGTTCAGGTTGGGCACCAGGTTGGTGTACTGATGCCGGGCCAGGGTGCCCGAGGTTTTAAAATCGGCATCTACGCGGGTGAGCTCCAGGCGGGCCCCGGCTTGCAGCCGCCACTTATTCTTCTTCAGAATCAGGCTAGTGTAGGCCGAGTGGATGGCCTGCTGGTAGCTGAAATTGTTGCTCAACTTGGGGTCGAGCACGAATACATCGGTGAGCGAATCCCGGGTTTGGTAGAAGTAGTCGCTGCTGTTGCGTTGGAAACTGGTTTTCAGGCCCATTTCCAAGGTTTGCTTCCGGATTGGCTGCACATAATCCAGCTGCAGCGTTTGCTCCTGGGTGCGGTCGTCGTTGTGGGTGGTGCTTACCCGGCCCTTGTAATTTAGCAGGGGCAGCACCGTGAAATCCGAGCCGTTGGTGCTGGTACTGGAGCTGGTTTTGTAGGCCAGGGTGAGCAGCCGCGCTTCGTTGTTTTTAAAGCTGTGCTGGTAATTCAGCCCCACGTCGTAGCCGGATTGGGCATTCTGGCCGGCGTTCAGGTTTTGGTAGGCCTGCTTCAATTCGCCCGCGCCATTTAGCAGCTGAGCTTGCTGCACGCTGCTATTGGCGCCGTTGCCCCGGCTCAGGCCATAGTTGAGGCTCAGTTGGTTCTGGGCATTGGACTCGAAGCCAGCCTCGCCGCTCAGGTAGTAGGAGCGGCTGTTATTATTGCTCGTGCCGGTCTGTTCCAGCCGGCTCCGGCGCAGGAAGTCCTCTCGGAACATGCTACGGCGGGAAGTTGGGCTGGTGCGTTCCTGCCCGCCCGCGTTAGCCGACAGGCTAAACAGCCCAACTTTAGCGCTGGTGTAACCCCCGTATGACAGGCCATTGGGGCTGCTGGCGCCCGCATTTGCCGAACCGTTGTAGCCATTAAGGCTTTTCTTGTACGTAATGATATTCAAAACGCCGCCCACGCCCTGGGCATCGTAGCGGGAAGGCGGATTGGTAATCACTTCGATGCGCTTAATCATGCCCGCGGGCATGCTGCTGAAAACCTCGCTGGGGCTTTGCGCAAACAAGGCAGAGGGTTTCCCATTGATGAGCACCTGGTAGTTGTCTTTGCCGTTGAGCTGCAGGTTGTCGTCGGCATCCACGGTCAGCAGGGGCACTTTGCGCAGCATTTCCAGGGCCGTAAGCGTGCTGCTTTCCGGGTCGGCGTCCACGTTGTAGCTGATTTTGTCGAGGTCGTGCTCAATGAGGGGTTTTGGGGCCACTACCTGAACTTCGCTGAGCTCGGTGGCGGTAGGGGCCAGCACGATGGTGCCCAGGTCAAGCGTTGGGGTAGTAAAGGCTGGAATCTGGATGGTTCGGGACCGGTAGCCAAGTCGGCTAAGCAAAAGCGAATGAGTTCGATTGGACAACACCTCAAATTCAAATCTCCCATAATCAGTGGTAGTTGTTAGCGCAGTTCCAGCTTTGCCGTTCTCCTGCGATAGCACCACAATGTGGGCCAATCCTATCTGGCTAATCGAATCTATAACCGTTCCCTTTATAGTGCCTGCAGCAATGTGGGCAGGACTTTGCAGGGGCTCAGCCATACCTACCAAACAACAAAGTGAAGTCAGCAACGCTGTTGGTGCCACCAGCTTCTTCATTACCACGCGGAAGTACTGCTGCAGCATAACCAAATTCTTCCATTACAACGCTAGAGGCTAATAAGCAGCGCATGATAAGAAGCAGTAGCACTACTTCCCATCATGCGCTGAGTCCTAAGATAAGGCCTTTGGCAAGGCCAGCACTGGTGCTGAGCGGCAGCACAACAGCATGCTGAGAGCTGCTTCTTTGCCTTACTAGCTAACGTTAGGGCACTACATTGGTGGGAGTACCAGTATAGAAGGTTTTGCCGGCCAGCGTAAAGGTTACCTTACTGTATATGGCATCGGCAATCTCAGGGCGCCACTTTCCATTTGGGCAGTCTGCTTGGGAAAGGTCCACTGTGGGAGCCGGGGTCGTGTAAGAGCCTTTTGCACGACCGTTTTTATCGACGCGCACAGGGAATGTCTGGTCGACACTCGTGTACTCGAAATCCTGACCGGGAGCAATGTTTCCACCGGGGTTCCGGCACTGGGTTTTAACTAAGACGTCATAGTTAAGCGTGCCTGTAGTGGAGCTAACATTTCCCAGACCCGCGATGTCGTATGACACAGTAAGCGTGAGGCCATTATCCACCACAGTGGTGGGTTTCATCTCGTGAGGGTTCTGGGCCAATACCTTACCATAGCTGAGAAGGGCAATTATAAAGAGGACGAAGGATGAAATCTTGGTTTTCATGGCAATAGGAGTTAAAGAAATACGAATAATGATTTAAAGTGTCCCGATAAAGCGAAGGCTTTACCATCAGGCAGGAGGTTGTTGGCGTATGATTGATTCTAAGGCCTTGGGCGAAATTGGGCTGCAATGAATAGTTGGGCAAGAAATGGTTAATAATCAGTGATATAACTTGACTCATAGGCATCCCAATCAGGCACATAAAGGTCACTTCCTCATAGGCAAGGATGATTTTAGGTTCCGTTTTCATACAGGGCCACACGACAGCCATCGGGCTGGAAGACCGGGTGGTACTAGCGCCGCCGCGCGGCAGACCCGGTAGTTGTTAAGGGCATTGGTAGCTGTGAAACCGGGCCCGGTTAGGCACAGCAGCGAGTAGCAACTTCCTGCAAGGAAATTGAGCCGACGTCGGAGGAGCTGGCGCCGCCGCGCCAGTAGACCAGAAAATAGGTGTGGGCTATCCGGGATAGCGAATACTGCGCTACGGGAATAGCGGTAGGTCCCTAAAGGTTCGTTGTAAGGAGCTTGTAGTGGTTCACCATAATATCAATATCTCAGTGTTCTCCACGCTTGTGGGCTCACAAGCTGAGGGGTAACAGCTTGTGAATAGGTATATTGTTCATTATTAGGTAAATACTGACCTTGAAACCATTCGTTGCCATTACCAATTTACAATGAAAATCATAAAAAATATCAAAGTTATACAAAAAATATTTCTATTGTTGAGTCCGCTTGTTTATCTTAGCTCAAGGCCAAATAATGCTCTGATATTCCTAATATTTATGAATAGCGGATGTTATAGGTAAGAAGCTTCCACGCCATCAAACGGTTAGGAACACTATCGAGCCCCTTGTTTATTTTGCCGAATTCAAGAATAGGGTAGGGAGAATTTTAAGTGTGAGAATGTCCTTGGCGGAGAAGAAATGCTTGTTTTTTTTCTTCTCCGCTTAGCTATCCAACTGCTACTTGGCAGCGCAACGCCATTGGGCTCTTCCGTACCGATGCTCCGGGCGGATGCTTCGGGCAAATCAGGGCTTCCACCGAAACGACTGCGGGTCGATGGCGCGCATGGTGCACAGTACGCCGTCGAGGTGGTCGCATTCGTGCTGGAGCAGCTCGGACAGCGCGTCTTGCACCGGCCAGACTTGCGGCTGCCAGTGCTCGTCGAGGTAGCGAACCGTCACGGCTTGGTGGCGCAGCACCCGCACCAGCAGATTGGGGAAGCTCATGCAGTCGTCCCACAGCTCAAACATGGCCTCGCTGTGGTCGGTCAGCTCGGGGTTGATGAGCACCATCGGGCGGTCGAGGTTGAGGTACACGAGGCGTTTCATGATGCCCAGTTGCGGGGCGGCGATGCCGCGCCCGAAGTGGTACCGGGCCCGCACTTCGCTCATCACGTTGTGCAGGTCGGCCACCCACCTGGCCAGGTGCGGCAGGTCGGCTTCCACCACCGGCGCACACGCCTCGTACAGGCGCGGGTCGCCGAGCAATACCATGTCAGCTAGCGTTTTCATTCGCGAGGGAGGTATAAGGAATGTAGGGGTCTAAAGTAAGGCAGCCCGATTAAGTTAAGCTGATTGGGGGCGCGAGGCGTGTGCAGCAAAAGGTTTGAAGTGGGAATGGGGCACTGAGCAGCCCGAGCACTCTACCACGCAAGCGGCTCGCACCCAAGCCCGGTTACCAGTTGGTGCGCCGGAGCTTATCCGGCTGCAGCACCCGGATAAAGCGGGGATTCAGCTCCAGAATGCCGGCCTGGCGGAACTCGCTCAGCGTGCGGCTCAACGACTCGGGGGCGGTGCCGATGAGGGCGGCCATGTCGTCGCGGGAGAGGGGCAGGCGCGGGTCGGTGGGCTCGAGGGCGAGCTGCTGGGAGTGGAGGCGCAGGAGCGTGTCGGCCACGCGCTTGCGCAGCGAGTTGTAGGCCATGTCGAGCAGCAGCTCTTCCTGCTCGCGCACGCGGCCGGCCAGCAGGCGCACAAACTGCTGGCTCACTTCGGCGTTGCGATTGAGCAGCTGCGTGAAGTCATCGGCCGGAATGTAGAGCAGCACGGCGTCTTCCACGGCGGTGGCGGTGTCGTGGTGCGCGGTGCCTTCGAGCAGGGCTTTGTAGCCAAAGAATTCGCCTGCCTGATACAAGCCCGTGATGAGCTCCTTGCCGGCGGCCGTGTTCTTGCTGGTCTTCACCCGGCCGCTCTGCACGAAGTACAGCCGGGTGGCCTCGTCGCCTTCGGCGTACACCACCTGCTTGCGGGGCACGGCGTGGGGCTTGCGGTCGGCCGAGAGGCTTTCGAGGTTGCCCACCTGCTGGGCATCGTTCAGGAACTCGTTGAGGCCATCGGCCTGCAGGTCGTAATCGGGGCGCAGGGTGGCAAAGCGCGCCAGGCGCCCGCTGATGGCGCTGAGCAGCTCAATTTCGGAAAACGGCTTGGTGAGGTAGTCGTCGGCGCCCAGCTCCATGCCGCGGCGCAGGTCCGAGCGCTCGGTTTTGGCCGTGAGGAAGATGAACGGCACGCCGGCCAGCTGGGGGTTTTGGTTGAAGATGTGCAGCACCCCGTAGCCATCGAGCACCGGCATCATGATGTCGCACACCACGAGGTCGGGCTTGGTTTCCAGGGCTTTTCCCACGCCTACCTTGCCGTTTTCGGCCGTGAGCACCGTGTAGCCGGCCAGGGTTAGCAGCTCGGCGGTGTTTTCGCGGATGAAGTCGTTGTCTTCAATCAAAAGAATGGTTTTCATTCGGCGGCGTGCGTTTGGTAGGGGATGGCGACGGTGACGGTAGTGCCCACGCCGAGGGTGCTTTGCAGGGAAATGGTGCCGTTCATCAGCTCAAGGTACTTGGCGATGATGTACAGGCCCAGGCCGGTGCCGGGCACGTTGGTAACGTTGCGGGCCCGGAAGAAACGCTCGAACAAGTGCTCCTGGTCTTCGGCCGAAATGCCCACGCCCTGGTCTTCCACGGTGAGCGTGAGCACGCCCGCCTCGCAGTGGGCCTGCACCCGCACCCGGGCATTCTCGCCCGAATATTTTAAGGCGTTGGAAAGCAGGTTGACCAGGATTTTGCGCAGCAGCGAAGGGTCGAGCCATACCGCTTCGGGGCAGTCCACGTCCTGCTCAATGGTCTGGCCGGGCTTCATCAGGGCCTGCACATCGGCTACGGTACTCGTGAGCAATTCCGGGATGCTTAGCTCGGCGGGCCGGGCCAGGATGTTGCCTTCTTCTATGCGCCCCACGGAGAGAAACTCCTCCAGAATGTCGTTGAGGTGATTCACGGACTGGCGGATGCGCTCTATGTGGCGTTGGCGCTGGGCCTGCTGCCCGGTCTCGGGGTACTTTTCTATAAGGGCCGCTGAGGAGAGCACGGCCGTGAGCGGGGTGCGAAACTCGTGCGACGCCATGGACACGAAGCGCGACTTGAGCTCGCCCAATTCCTGCTCGGCCGCCAAGGCTTTGGCCAGCTCGTCTTTGCGCTGCTCCAGCTGCTCGAGGGTGCTGAGCAGCGCGTGCGTGCGCTCTGCCACCTTCTGTTCGAGCTCGGCATTGAGCCGCTCCACCCGCTGGCGCTGGGCGATGAGCTCGCGCTCGGCTTCCTTTTTCTGGGTGATGTCGACGCTGTACGACACCACATAAAGCTCGTCGTCGAGGTGGAAGTAGCTCAAGCTCACCTCTACCGGAAACACTGAGCCGTCTTTGCGCAGGCCCTGCAGGTTGCCGCGGTGGGCGCCCATGGCCCGCACCGACGGCTGGGCGTTGAACGAAGCCCGCAGCTGGTCGTGGTGGCGGCCCGGGGCCATGGGCACCAGCTGGTCAATCTTGTGGTGGGCCAGCTCGCCTTCGGCGTAGCCAAACTGCTGGTGGGCCATCTGGTTGGCCGATACGATGGCGCCAGCACGGTCGCACACAATGATGCCGATGGTAGCGTTGGCCACCACCGCCTCGAAGCGGCTTACGCTTTGCGCCAGGTTGTGCTCGGCCTGGTGCAGGCGGTCGATGTCGCTGATTTTCACCAGGAAGTACAGTTTGCCTTCGATGAAAAAGCCAGTTAGCTCAACCCGGGCCCAGAAGGTGTCGCCGGTTTGGCGGCGCAGCACGGCCTCAAACTCCTGGTGGCCGGCTTTCGGGCGCTCGGCCGCCTTTTCGCCCTGGGGGCGCAGGCGCAGGGTTCGGTCGGGGTCGTCGTAGAGGGCCTGCGCCGATGGGTAGCCGAGCAGCCGGTATCCCGCCGGGTTTACTTGAGTAAACCACTCTACTTCAACGTCATATACCCCTACAAATTCGGAGGCCTGGTTGAGCAGAATATCGGCTAACGCCCGCGCAAAAGGGTCGTGCGGCATAGTGAAAAGCAAAACAGCTGAGCAGCAGCAGCCTCCGCCCAATCGTTGGGGTTGCCCGGGCGCTAGCTCATGATAAAGGTCAAGCGTCCGCATGAGAAACATCATGGGGAGGCCGTCGGACCGAAAAGTAATTTTACGACAACAATCCGATTTATCAATTGACCCCTACTCACTCGCATCACTGATGGCTCCTGTCTCAACCTCACCTGTGCTGCTGGGTACAGCCGTGTTGCTGGTGCTTTTGCCACCGGATTCTACCACTCAAGCCCCCGTCGAGCCCGGCATTAGGGCCGCGCTGCGCAGCCTGCAAGACCAGCTGGGTAGCTCCATTCGGGTGCTTACCATAGATGAGGCCAGCCACCCGGCCGTAGTGCGCAGCTTCGGCCTCGATGAGCTGCCGGCCTGCGTGCTCGTGCGCCAGGGCGTGGAGCTGTGGCGGCAGCAGGGCCTCCCGGCCGAAGATGGCCTGGCCTCGACGCTGCTGAGCAAGGTCAGCCCCTAAGCGCGAACAAATGGCGGGAATACGGCCAGCCTACGGCGCTGCTTGCTAATAATACAGCGGAGCCGCAACCCCTGCGATTTGGCTCGTGTCTTTCACCCGTACTGCCGAGGCGCGCGGGTGATTTTATCATTTAAGCACGGTTTATGCGACTTTTTGGTTGGTTGTGGCTACTGGTAATGCTGCCGTGGGGAACTCCGGAGAGGAGGCCCGCGAACGGCCTATTATCCAGCGGCCCCCAACCGGAAACGGCCAGGTCCAACACCACAGACTCGCTGGCGGCCCGCATTCATGCAGTGCTCGATTCGGCTGCCCACGCGCCGGGCGGGGGGCTGCTGGCCGAAGTGCCGCAGCTGAACACGTTTTATGCCCGCCGCGCCTACCAGCCGGCGTGGAGTGAAGGCCGCCGGCCCAATGCCATGGGCCGCGCGGCATTGGCGCTGATGGGCCAGGCCGAGGACTACGGCCTGCTGCCCCGCCGCTACCACACCGCCGCCCTGCAGGCACTGGCCGATTCGCTGGCCCAACCGGCGCTGCCCTACCGCCACCTGGCGCAGCAGGCGCGCTTCGACGTGCTGCTCACCGATGGCGTGCTGCTCTTTGCGCGGCACCTGCGCCGCGGCCAGCTGCACGCCGATGTGCCCTCGCCGCTGGAGAAAGCGGGCTCGCCCTTTAAGCCGGCCGGGTGGGTGGCGGCGTCCCTCACGGCTCCCGACTTTAAGGCAGCCTTGCTGCGCTGCCAGCCCCCGCACCGCGAGTACCGGCAGCTGCAGCAGGCGCTGGTGCGCTGGCGCAAAGCATCGGTGGGGCACGACACGCCCGCCCGGCGGCGCCGGGCCCAGCAGCTGGCCCTTACGCTGGAGCGCTGGCGCTGGCAGGCCATTCCCGAGGCCCAATACGTGCTGGTGAACTTGCCCGCGTACCGGCTGGAAATGGTGCGGGCCGGACGCGTGGTGCACGCGCACCGCGTCATCATTGGGCGCACTGGCAGCCCCACGCCCACGTTCAGCAGCCAGATTACGTCCTTCACACTGGCCCCGGAATGGCGCGTGCCGCGCAGCATTGCCACCCAGCAAATCCTGCCTTACCTGCAGGCCAATGCCCGCGCGGGCTCGGAGCACGACTTTCTGGCCGAGAACAACTACACGCTGTACGATGCCCAGGGCCGCCCCGTGAATCCGGCCACGGTGAACTGGCTGAGCGTGTCGGAGAAGAATTTTCCCTACACCATTCGCCAGAACCCGGGCTGTGGCAACCTGCTGGGCAACATCGTCTTTCGCTTTGCCAACCCCTACGGGCTGTATCTCAGCGACGCCACCGAGCTGAAGGATTTCGACCGGCCCTACCGCGCCCTCGAAAAAGGTTGCATGCACCTCGAGCGCCCCATGCGCCTGGCAGCGTTGCTGCTAGGCCGCGACAGTGTGCAGGCTGCCCTGCCGACGGAAGCAGAATGTGAACTAGCACCCAAGCCCCGCAGTTTCTACCTCAGGCACCCCATGCCTTTACACGTGCGCTACGCCACCTGTGCGGTGGTGGCCGGCCAGCTTCGGTTCTACCCCGATGTATACGGCCGTGATGCTATCCTTCGGCGCCAATTATTCGGCAGCCAAGCTCCTGACCTGTTGTAAGCAAGCTGGCCCAAGGTGGGTGGCCAGATTCTTTTCAGCTCCACACGCAAGCCCCGCTGCCGAAGCTCCCTAGTGGCCGGCCCGCCGCTTTGCTTCCGCGCCTTTGCGGCCCCTCACTCCAATGCCCCATCCTCCTTGAACGCTCTCCCTGCTTTCCAGCCACCATGAAAACCATTCTCGTTCCCATTGACTTCACGGAGCCTTCCGAAAACGCTTTGGTGTATGCCAATAGCCTGGCCGCTCGCCTGCCCGCCAGAATTGTGCTGGTAGACAATGGCTCAGCAGATGAACCGCCGCCTGAGCTGCGCGCGGCCCGCCTGCGCCGCCTCGAAGCCCTGGCCGAGCGGCTGCGCTACCAGCAGCTGGCCCGCCAGAGTGGCCGGCGCATCAATTACTGGTACCACTTAGGCACGGGCCCCATTCCCGAAGTACTGGAGGCCCTGGTGACCAGCTACAAGGCCGACCTGCTCGTCACCGGCCTGAACCTGACCAAGGGCACCGCCTCCACGGCCGCCGGCGACGCCGTGACGCTGCTGCCCGACCAGTTGAGCTGCCCCGTGCTCATCGTGCCGCCCGGCGCCCACGAGCTGCCCACCTACGTGGTGGTCGCCGGCGATTTTGCGAACTTCCAGGGGCAGCGGCTGGCCTGGCTGCCCTGCCTGGCCCGCACCACCAGCGCGCACTTCGACCTGGTGCAATTTCAGCCCGACGACAGCACGTGCCTCGGGTCGTTGAAAAAAGCGCTGCTTAATGCCCACGCCCACCTGCCCAGTGCCGCCGTGCACTTGCTGCCCCAGGAAGATGCCCTGGAGGGCATCAGCGGGTATTGCTCGCAGCATTCGGCCGAGTTGCTGGTGATAGCTAGCTCGGCCGGCGAGCTGTTGCATCAGTTCTTCAACCCCAACGCCACCCGGTCCAATCCTTACCACCTATGCATTCCGGTGTTGCTGCTCCCCACCTGGACCCGGCCCACCGAGGCCAATTGGGCTGAATGCAGCTTGAAGCTGGCCGTTGAGAACAGAATGGCAGACGTTTCCATGGAAACGCTGTAAGCAGGGGCCTGGTGGCCAGCCCAGTTTCAAGATGCTGAAAAACGGCTGGCAAAAGCGGCGGCTATCGAAATCATTCTGCTGGAGAAGGTTCTCGTTCTCCTTTGCTTTTAGGCTGTGTCAATACGGGTTATATCGCTGCTTGCTGGTGCTTTGCTGGCCTTAATAATGGCCGTGCAGTTGTGCTCGCGAACCCAGGAGGCCGTGAGCGGGGCTAGTTCTGCGCACAGACCCCAGGTCCAGCCCCAGCAGCAGGTTGAGCTACCCATAGACAGCTTGCTGCGCGCCCTGCTGGATACCACGGCCGGAGGTATGAAAGCTGCCGATGCCCGCCGGGGCTTCCGGGCTGCCGCTCCGCTGCGGGCCTTTTATGGAACTGAGCCGGCCCCAGCCTGGACGCTGGCATCGGGCAACCTGACTGCGGATGCCACCACGGCCCTGGCCCTGCTCGCCGACACACCGGCATTCGGACTGCGCCCCACCGACTACGGCGTGCCGCACCTCATGGCCCTGAGCGACTCCCTGGCCCTGGCCGCCCCGCTCCCCGGGCGCACCTCCCGGCAAGCCCGCTTCGATATTGAGCTGAGTGATGCGGTGCTGCGCTTTATGCTGGATTTGTACCGCGGCCGCTTGAGGCCATACGGCCTCTCGCCGAGAGAGAAGCGCGCCAAACGGGCCTTCGACGCCGCCGCGGCATTGCGGGCGGCCCTGGCCGGGCACCAGCTCAAGTCGGCCGTACTGGCCTGCCAGCCCCCCAACCGCGAGTACCGGCAGCTGCAGGCTGCATTGGCCCAGCGCCTGCACCAGCCCCCGCCCGGCGACACCTCTGCCCAATGGCCAGCCCAATACCAGCAGATAGCCCTGAATCTGGAGCGCTGGCGCTGGGAACCCATTCCCGATTCCGAGTACGTGCTCATCAACCTGCCGGCTTTTGCGCTGCAGGTGGTGCGCGCCCGCCGGGTGGTGCAGCAGCACCGCGTCATCATCGGCAAGGCCGAGACGCCGACGCCCACGCTCAGCAGCGCCATTCGCTACTTCACCACGGCCCCCGACTGGCACGTGCCGCGCTCCATCGCCCTCAAGGAAATCCTGCCCGAGCTCCGCAAGGATGCCGGCTACCTGGCCCGCAACAACATGGCGCTCTACGACCAGCGCGGCCGCATCCTGGACCCGAACCGCATCAACTGGAAGCAGGTCACGCCCGGCAACTTTTTCTATTCCATCCGGCAATCCTCGGGTTGCGACAACGCGCTGGGCAACATTGTTTTTCGGTTCGATAACCCGTACTCCATCTACCTGCACGACACGCCCTATCGGGAGCTTTTTACGCAACCCGGCCGGGCTATGAGCAGCCACGGCTGCATTCGGCTCGAAAAGCCCCTGCAGCTGGCCGCCTACCTGCTGCGGCGCGACGGCCGCCCGGTGCGCCTGCCCAGCGAGGAGGCGTTTGCGGGGCAGCTGCAATCCAAAGACTACATCCTGCGGCGCCCCATACCGCTGTACGTGCGCTATGCCACCTGCGCCGCCGAAGCAGGCGAGCTGAAGTTTTATGCAGACTCGTACGGCCGCGACAGGGCCCTATGCCGGGCCCTGTTTCCGGCTGCGGCGAAAGCCGGCTCGCCGATGTAAGGTGCTGAAATTGAGATAAAAAAAATCAAGGTTTTTCTACAGACTCTGCATTCAACCAATACCAACCGTTGTCGAGTGCTCAGGCGCAGGGTTCCGGATTATGTCGCTTCGGGTCAGCGCTTTGTATCCTTCAAACCACCCCGTGCTCAGGGCCGCCACCCCGGCGCAGGCCGCCAGCTGCGGCCAGGTGAGCGGCTGCAGCTGAAATAGATGCTGCAAGGCGGGCACGTACAGGCACAGGGCCAGTAGCAGCAGGGTGAGGCCCAGCATGGCGGGCAGCAGCGGGTTGTGGTAGCGCAGGGTAGTAAGCAGCGTGTGCTGCCTCGAGCGGCTGACGATGGTAAGCAGCACGTTGGCCAGCACAAGGGTGGTGAAGGTTAGGGTGCGCGTCAGCGGCTCGGAGTAGCCCTGCGCCAGTGCGTAGCCGGCCATGCCAAGCACGCCGGCCGCTACCACCAGCCCCTGGGCAATGCTCAGGCCCAACTCCTTGAGCTGCAGAAAGGAAGTGGTGGCCGGGCGGGGCGGGCGCTGCATGGTACCAGCCTCAATGGGCTCATTCTCAAAGACGATGGAGCAGGTGGGCCCCATGAGCAGCTCGAGGAAAATGACGTGCACCGGCCCCAGCAGCACGGGGTACTGCCAGGCCAGCAGCGACGGCACCAGCACCGTCAGAATCAGGGGGATGTGGATGGCAATGATGTATTGCACGGCCTTTTTCAGGTTGTCGTAGATTTTGCGGCCGAAGCTGATGGCCGTGACCATGCCGCTCAGGTCATCGTCGACGAGGACGAGCGCCGCGGCCTGCCGGGCCAGCTCGGTGCCGCGCTGGCCCATGGCCACCCCAATGTGGGCCGCTTTCAGGGCCGGGCCATCGTTTACGCCGTCGCCGGTCATCGCCACTACTTCGCCGTTGGCTTTCAGGGCTTCTATCACGCGCAGCTTGGCCTCCGGAAACATGCGGGCGTACAAATCCACCTCGCACACCCGGCGCCGTAGGGCATTGGTGTCCAGGGCCAGTACTTCCGTGCCGGTCAATACCGCTTCGGAATGCCGCAGCCCCACTTCCCGGGCTATGGCCTGCGCGGTAAGCGCGTTGTCGCCGGTTATCATCTTCACCTGCAGGCCGGCCGTGTAAAACTGCTGCAGCACGGCCGCCGAGTTGAGCTTGGGTGGGTCGGTAAAACAGACCAGGCCCTCGAACTCCCAGGCGAAGTCTTCCTGCGAGGGCGGGTACTGGGGGGGCGGCACGGGGCAGCTGGCCACGCCCAGCACGCGCAGGCCGGTGGCGGCCAGCTGCTGCAGCGCCGCCAGGGCGGCCGCGCGCACGTCGGCCGGCAGGGTGCAGCGGTCGATAATGCCTTCGGCGGCGCCCTTGCAGGCCACCAGCCGGTGGCCGGCCGCATCGCCGAATACGTGGGTCATCATGGGCGGCTGGCCCCCCAGCGGGTACTCGTGCACCAGATGGAAGTTGGGCCGTTCTTCGTGGGCGGTGCTTTGGCCATAGGCCCGGTGCAGGGCTTGCTCCATGGGGTCAAAAGGCTGGGGCTCACTGGCCCACATGGCCGTTTTCAGGAGGCGGGCATAGCGGGGCGCCAGGGGCAGGCCTTCCTGAAAGGGGAGTGGCGCGGCCTCGCCCGGGCAGTAGAGCTGGGTCAGGGCCATGCGGTTTTGGGTGAGCGTGCCGGTTTTGTCCACCCCGATTACGGTAGCAGAGCCCAGCGCTTCCACGGTTTGGGGCTGCTTGGTGATGATGCGCTGCTGCAGCAGCCGCCAGGCTCCCAGCGCCATGAAGGAAGACAGCGCCACCGGAATTTCTTCCGGCAAAATGGACATGGCCAGGGTGAGCCCATGGAGCAGGCCGTGCACCAGGCTGCCCGAATCCCACCAGTTGTAGCCCCACACCAGCACGAAGGCCACCGCGCCCACCAGCGCCATGCGCCGCACAAAGGCGCTCACCTGCTGCTGCAGCGGGGTAGGAGGGGGCGTCACCTGCTCAATAAGCCCGCCGATGTGCCCCAGGCGGGTGCCCCGGCCCACCTGCGTAACGCGGGCCACGGCCGCCCCGCTACTGACCGAGGAGCCCGCAAACAGCTGTTGCTCGCCGTCGGCCGTTTTCGTCACCGGCATCGACTCCCCGGTCAGGAAGGACTCGTCGGCTTGCAGGTCGTGGGCTTCCAGCAAGAGGCCGTCGGCTACCACCTGCTCGCCTTCCGAGACCAGCAGCACGTCGTCGACTACCACTTCTTCGGCGGCTATTTCGGCTTCCTTTCCGCCGCGGCGCACGCGGGCCCGGGGCTGCGTGAGCTGCTGCAGGGCCTGCAGGGCCCGGTCGCTGCGCGCTTCCTGGTACAAGGAAATTCCGGCCACTACCGCCGTGGCCATCAGCAGCACCCACGCTTCGGTGTAGCTCCCAATTATGAAATAGACGCCTGCCGTGAAGACCAGCAGCACAAACATGGGCTCGACCACAATGCTGCGGATAATGTTCAGCAGCCGGTGCTGGTTGGCTGGGGTCAGGATATTGGGGCCGTAGCGGGCGCGCTGCTGCTGGACTTCGGCGGCGCTGAGCCCACCGCTCAGGACTGACAAGGGCAGCGGTTCGGGGAGCGAAGGAGACATGGCGCGGAAGTCAGGGTAGCAGTGCCGGCTTTCCGGCTTCGGAAGCAGGCTGCTGGGCAGTGCGGCATTGGACGCGCAAGTGCGCCACACAAAGAACGGCGGGGGTTACGCGGGCGGAGGATGAGAAAAATCAAGGAGGTGCATGATAGTAGTCAAGGCAGGGAACAAGTTTAAAATGCATTTTTGTATGTGTAAAATCCTGAATCCATTAATGGCCGAGCCAGCGGTTCTGGCATCACTTCTTTCGTTACTCGTCATGGTTACTACATCGTTTTGGCTGGCGCTGGTACCGCTGGCCCTTGTGTACCTGGCCGTGGTTTCCCTGGCCATGCTGGGGGCACGGGTGCGCAGCACTGCCCACCTGAGCTAGAGCTAGTTGCGCGCTGGCTCCCCATGGTTGGGCTGGCTCAACAAAGCCTCCCGCCTTCAGGAGCCTGTAAATCAGGGAATGGCTTGAACTGCCATGCTGATTATCAGCACTGCGCGACCTGCCGCCCGACCACCTCTACTCCATGGCCAGCCCAACGCCCGAGGCCGGTGCGTTGCGCCGGCCACTGGCTTCTCGCCAATCTTATAAGTCCGGAATACGCCTTTCAACATAACCGTAACCGATTAATTATGAATAGTCCAGCATTTAAAAGCAATTCCTCCCCTTCCTACCAGCGGCCCACGGCGCGGACCACGTGGCCTACGCTCCGCTTGAGCCGGAAAGAACGGCCGTCTGGCTACGCGGTGGCTCAACTCAAGACGGAAGCAAGTGCCCTGCTCGGTGATACGCTCACCGAAGCGGCCGGCCTGGCCCGCAACCCGGTGGAGATGGATACCTACGCTGGGTCTTTTTAACCCCTTTTCTCCCTTGCCATGAGCCTGAGCCCCGCCTTCGTCGTCCTGACCGACTTCTTTGCGGTCACCAACCGGGCCCTATCGTATGCGGCGGGGCTGGCCGTGCCGCTCAAGGCGCCGCTGGTGCTCTTGCACGTGCGGCACGATGAGTTGCTGTCGCCCGAGGAATACGCTAACCGCTACACGCTCAGCGGCGAGCGGGAGACCTTGTCCGGGCTGCACAAGCTGGCCGACAGCCAACCCGTGCCCACCGAAGTGGAGGTCTCGGAAGAAAACCTGCCCGAAGCCGTGGCCGATGCCGTGCGGCACTACCACCCGCAGTTGGTGGTGCTGGGCCGCCCCGGCGCGGCCGCTACCCCTACCGACGTGGTGCGCGCCGCCGCACGCGACCTGCTGCACCACGTGCCCTTCCCGCTGCTGGTGGTGCCCACCGTGGGGGGCTCGTTTCCGCCGCGCAAGCTGGCGCTGGCCGTCGATGGCGATGACTTCACGCTTTACGAAACCCACAGCATCGTGCAGCAACTGCTCAGCGGCTTGCAAGCCACGCTCACCCTCCTCACCGTCACGAGCCCGAACGACACGGGGGACATGGCCGGGCCGCGGGCCCGGGAGTCGGTGCGCAAGAGCGGCCTGGTGCCCAGCCAGGCCATTGCCGGCCAGCCCCACGTCGTGTCCAGCCCCAGCATTCCGGACGGGATTCTTCAGGGCGCCGCCGAAGTGGAAGCCGGCCTGCTGGTGGTCATTGCCCGGCGGCACAGCTTGTTGGGCCGGCTGTTTCACCACAGCACCACGGCCCAGCTTATCAGCGAAAGCCCCGTGCCGGTGCTCCTGATGCCCACCCTGGACTGAAAGCCCGGCGCTTCTGAAATGGAGCCGGCTCCTCCCGCATAAACGGGCTTTCAGCTTCTTGCCAGCCTCACTTCCTTCCTTCCTTCTCGCCATGAAACTTACGTTCGTCGTCCTGACCAGCTTTTACCCGGCATCGCAGCAGGCGCTGGAATATGCCGATGCGCTGTGCAATGCCGTGCATGGCCGGCTGCTGCTGCTGCACGCCAAACGGGTCTCGTTTTTTGACCCCTACATATTTGCGGGCGAGGCCTGGCACCAGCAGGAGCTAAAGGAGGAAGCCGATACCAAAGCCCTGCTCGACCGCCGGGTGCAGCAGCTCCACTCGCGGGCCACTCTGGAGATGGCCACCGACTTGCTGCCGGACATGGCCCGCGACCTGGCCAAGAAACACCAGCCGGCACTGTTCGTATTGGGCCGGCCCGGCCCCGAAAAAATCAGTTTTGAGCACCTCAGCCCCGTGGCCATGGAGCTGCTGCGCGTGGTGCAGCTGCCCATGCTGCTGGTGCCGCTGGGGGCGCCAGTGCCGGCGGTGCCCCAGCGCGTGCTCATCGCGGCCGACGACGAAGATTTTGCGCTGGGCGATACCCACGGAGCGGTGCACCAGCTGCTCACCAGCCTCCGGGCCGAGCTCACCGTGGCCCACGTAACGCCCCTGGAGGACGACGCCAGCTGCGCCCGTGCCCTGCACGCCGTGCAGCACAGCGGTCTTACCAAGGGCCTGCCCGAGCCCACCTTGCGCGGCTACCAGGCCGAGCTGCCGGCCGAGGGCGTGCTCGCTGCCGTGCGGGATATCAACGCCGGCCTGGTGGTGGTCATGGCCCGCACCCGCAGCTACCTCGGCGAGCTGTTTCATAAGAGCGTGACGGCGCAGATTATCCAGCACAGCCCCGTGCCGGTGCTGGTGGTGCCCGCCAAAGCGCCGGCCACCGCGCCCCACCAGCGGGTGGGGCACCAGCACGGTTCCGACGACATTCTGCTCTGGCCCACGGTGTAGGCTAAGTTGAGTCAAATGGTATTATACCGTTGAGCTCACCTTTAATAAGCGGCTGATTATAGCTTGTGTCCCATGAGACAAGTCATTTTGGGCTTTGATAATCGTCATGGGATTAATGACTTGTAAATAAGAAATTTGATACGTCATCATCTTCTCAACTACTTGTCAGTGATGCATCAGAATGTGGGATTTAATGACCGGCTGCTGCGCATACTGCTGGCGGCCGTGGCGGCGAGTGTGCTGCTCACGCGGGGATTCAGCGGCCCGGTGCTGCTCGCTTGGATGGTGGCGCCCCTCGTGCTGCTGATTACGGGGGCCACTGGGTTTAGCCCCATTTATGCCGTGTTGGGCCTGAGCACGCACCACCCGCCTTTGCAGAAATGAACGGCCTGCCCGGCTGGCTTGGCCGGGTGCGGTTTTCTTAATAGTTCTTGCTCAACATCGATTTATAAGTCAGGGCCTTGCCGCGCGGGGGGCCAGGGCTGGCTTATGCACTTCTCACTTTCACATTTCGCCCTTTTCTTTCTTCACGAGCCATGAACACCTCAAAAAACAACTCCCGGAACACCTCCCGGAAAGCCGCCAATAGACTATCAGCCAACAAACTATCGGTGCCGGCGCTGCTCGCGTTTGGGGCCGCTTCTGCCGTTGGCATACTGGCGGGGGTGCTCTGGGCGCCTTCCGCGGGCCAACAAACGCGCAGCAAGCTGGCTAACCGCCTGCGCACCATGACGCAGCCGCTGATGGGGCCGGGCCGCTCGCAGCAGGGGCGGCCCACGGGAGCCTCGCGCGGCGGCGACCTCTCCATGCAGCCCGACCACTTGCTGGAAAAGCCCAAGGCCTAGTCTTCGATTTCCTCTCCGTTTCCTTTCCCATCCTTTTTCCTTTCATTGCCATGAGCAACATTCAGCGTTATCAGAACTCGTTTTTCGACGTGATGCCAACCCGACTCGGCACCATGCTCGACCGTTTCTTTTCCGAAAATGGGCCCACTTTGGGCATGGGCGTCACGTTCTCGCCCAAGGTCGATACCTACGAAACGGAGAAAAGCTACAACATTGACGCCGCCCTGCCCGGCCTCAAGCAGGAAGACATCAAGGTTGACTTCGACCAAGGCGTGCTCACGATTTCGGGCGAGCGCAAGTTTGAGAACGAGCGCAACGAGCGCCAGTACCACGTAGTGGAAAACGGCTACGGCTCATTCATACGCACTTTCCAGCTGCCGAATGCTGGAGACGCCGACAAAATCCAGGCAACTTTCGACAACGGAGTGCTGCACGTGGAGGTACCCAAGGATGGGCGCAGGCCGTCGCAGCATCAGATTCCCATCAAAAGCGGGTCGAAAAACAAATAACCGTCAGCCAGCTGCTGCATTCGAATCATCGGGGTGCACGGTGCTCGGGGCTGAGTTTGCAAGATTCTTCACCACCAGGGCCGGGCAAGTCCGGACAAACCTCTTCTGTATGGAACCGACCTTTGTAGTGCTGACCGATTTATCGGCCGCTGCTGAAGCGGCCTCAACCTATACCTCGCGCCTGGCCACCCTGATGGGCGGGCAGGTAGTGCTGCTGCACGTCTACCACGACCCCTTGCTGGAACCGGAAGCGGCCATGATGGCCGTGCCCGCCCTCGAGGCCAACCGCCAGCAAGCCCTGACCGAACTCGTGCAGCGGGCCCAGCAACTGCCGGTACCGGGCAAGGCCGAAATGTCGGAAGAGTCGCTGGAAGTGGCCCTGCAGCAGGCAATATCACAGTACCACCCGCTGCTGCTGGCGGCGGGGCGGGAAGCGCCGCACACGGCCCTGGACCGGCTGGTGGCCAACCTGGCCCTGCCCGCGCTGCGCCAGGCCCGCTACCC
>NZ_JAJFAW010000031.1 GCF_020711255.1 Hymenobacter plasmatis | reverse complement strand
CCGGTGCGCCGCCGCGCCCCTCCCCCTCTCGCCCTCCGCCCCAGTGGCCCATCCGGCCCTCACCGTTCAACGCCGAGACGCGAAGTGTCGCGTCTCTACCCCGGGCTGCGTAAGGAAGGAAAAATGGATATTTTAACCTGCGCCGATGCCCAGTGAACCCCGGAAGTTACCCGCCACTTTTTTTCAGAGGCCCGATGTGCTGCAGATAGCGCGAGACTTATTGGGCAAGCACTTATACACCAACATTGACGGCGTGGTCACGGCCGGCCGTATTGTCGAAACGGAAGCTTACCGGCACGAAGGCGACCACTCGCTGACGCTGCACCTACAGCGCAAGCGCCTGCAAGCCAAAGGCCTGCACGTACCCGGCGGCCACGCCTACATCTACACCGTCTACAACCGCTACGCGCTGTTCAACATCGCCACCCACGATGCCACGCACCCCGATGCGGTGCTGATTCGCGCCGTGGAGCCCACCATCGGCATTCCCGAAATGCTGCGGCGGCGCGGCCTGCCCACCGCCAAGCGCGCCCTCACCGCCGGCCCCGGCGTGCTGAGCCAGGCCCTAGGCATCACCACGGCGCTCACCGGCCTGCTCGTAACCGGCGAGGTACTCTGGTTTGAAGACCACGGCGAGGAAGTAGCCCCAGCCGATATAATAGCCAGCGCCCGCGTTGGGCTGGAATATGCCGGCCCGGAAGCGGCGGAGCTGCCGTGGCGCTTCCGGCTGCGCAACAGCCAGTGGGCCAGCCCCGCGAAATAGACACTAGCTCTTTTCAGGCGCGGGGTAGGGGTTGGGGTGCTTGATTTCGAGCCAGCGTTCGGGGCGGTCGATGGGCTCGTAGCCGAAACGTTGATAGAGCGTGTGGGCGTCGAAGGTGGCCAGCAGGTGGCGGCGCAGGTTTTGCAGGTCGGGGTGGGTTAGCATTTGGCCCACCATCCATTTAGAAAGGCCCAGGCCCCGGAACTCGGGCAGCACGAATACGTCGCAAAGCCAGGCAAACGTGGCCTTGTCCGTCACCACCCGGCAAAAGGCGGCCAGGCGGCCATCGGGGGCGTACACGCCGAAATTTAGGGAGTTGGCAATGGCGCGCTCCAGGGTGTCGAGGGGCATGTGCCGGCCCCAGTACGATTCCACGCTCAGCCAGTGGTGAACGGCGGCAATGTCGAGCCGGGCGAGCTCGGTGCTGAGCACGTAGCCGGAAGGGTGGGTTGCGGTGAAGATAGCAGACATGAGCAGGGGATATGATGAATGCGCCCGCAAGCTACAAATACAGCCCGCGGCCGGCCCGGTAGCATCCGAACGGTTTGGGGTTTCGTTTGTTGAATCATCAGAGCAAGTTTCTCGGGATTAACCTTTTGCCTATTGCCATGAAATTTCTACGCAACGCATTGCTGGCCTTTTGGGCCGTGGGGCTGCCGCTCACGGCGTGCGCCCAGGCCCCCGCCCTGACCACCTTCCCGGTGGGCGCGGCCACTGTCACGGCCTCGGCCCTGGTCACGAACCTGAGCACCGTCTGGGAGCTGGTGTGGGGCCCCGACAATTTCATCTGGATGACCGAGCGGGGCGGCCGCATCAGCCGCGTGGACCCGACCACCGGCCAGGTGCTACCGCTGCTCACCGTGCCCGACGTGACCGAAACCGGCGAGAGCGGCCTGCTGGGCCTGGCCGTGACGGAACCCTTCCCGGCGGCCGTGCCACAGGCCGCTACCTACTGGGTGTTTGTGGTGTACAACTACACGGACCAAGGCGTGCTGAAGGAAAAGCTGGTGCGCTACACCTACACCAGCAGCGGGGGACTGGGCAGTCCGCAGGTGCTGCTCGGCAACATCACGGCCACCACCACGCACAGCGGCTCCCGCCTGCTCGTGCTGCCCGACCACACCCTTCTCATGACCACCGGCGACGCACAGCAAACGTCGGAAGCCCAGAACCCGGCCTCGCTCAACGGCAAAATCCTCCGGCTCAACTTCGACGGCACCATCCCGGCCAATAACCCCATCGCCGGCAACCGCCTCTATACCCTGGGCCACCGCAACCCGCAGGGCCTGGTGCAGCTGCCCGATGGCCGCATCTACAGCTCGGAGCATGGCCCCAGCAACGACGACGAAATCAACAAGATTGAGGTGGGCCGCAACTACGGCTGGCCCAACGTGGAGGGCAACTGCAACCTGCCCGCCGAGATGACCTTTTGTGCCGCCAACAACGTGCGCGAGCCCCTCACCACCTGGACGCCCACCATTGCCCCGGCCGGCCTCACGTACTACGACCACCCCGCCATTCCCGGCTGGCGCGGCAGCCTGCTGCTGGCCGTGCTCAAAGACAGCAAGCTCACCCAGCTGACTCTCGACGCCACCGGCAACGCCATCACCAACCGCACCGATTTTCTGTCCGGCTTTGGCCGGTTGCGGGCCATTTGCGTGTCGCCCCAGGGCCGGGTGTACATCGGCACCAGCAACCGCGACGGCCGCGGCAGCCCCGCCGCCACCGACGACCGGATTCTGGTGCTCGAAAACCGGGCGTACGTGGCCACCGCCACCCGGCCCACCGCCTCGGGCTTCGCGTTCGAGCTATTTCCCAACCCGGCCCGCCGCCAGGCCACCGTGCAGCTGCCCGGCCCCACCACCCGCCTCACCGTGCGCGACCTGCTGGGCCGCACCCTGCTCACGTTTCGGCCCACCGGCCCCGTGGCCACGCTGGACTTGGCCATGCTGCGCCCCGGCAGCTACCTGGTGCAGGCCGATGGCCCCGCGGGCAGCCTCACCCGCAAGCTGGTGGTAGAGTAGCCCAATTTTCAGCTCAACGCGCTACAGGTGGTGGCGCTCGTTTTTCACGGCATTGCGCAGGTTCCATTCTACCTCGTGCCGGAACGGGTGCTGGCGCACGGGGCAATCGGGCATGAGGCACAGCGAGCACGCCGCAAACGTGCAGGGGTCGGCGTGGACGAACATCTCCACCTCCACGTCGAAGCGCGACCGGATGAGCTCCTCAATGTCGTGCACTTGGGTATGCACCTCATCCAGCGTAAAGTAGTAGGGCATCTGCATGTGGCAGTCGATGTGCAGGTTGGAGCCGTAGCGCTGCACCCGCAGGTTGTGCACGTCAATCCAGGACGTCCGGCGCTGGGCCTGCAATTCGGCAATCACCTCGGCCACCGTGGCGGTATCGGTTTCGTCCATCAGGCCCGACACGGCGTGCCGCAGCATGCGCCCACCGTTCACCAGGATGAAGCCGCCCAGCAGCAGCGCCGCCCCGGAGTCGAAGCGCACAAAGCCGGTGAGCGCCACCAGCACCAGCGCGCCCGACGACACAATGGACGTCAGCGCGTCGATGTACAAGTGCTGCCCGTCGCCGATGAGGGCCACCGATTTCAGCTGCCGGCCGGTGCGTACCAGCACCAGCCCCACGCCCAGGTTCACGACGGCAGTGCTGGCCAGCAGCGCCACGCCCCAGTCGGGCCGGGCCACTGGGTGCGGGTGCAGCAGGCTCAGCGTCGAATTGTAGAGGATGAAGGCGCCGGCAATAAAAATCAGCGCCCCCTCAAAGCCGATGGACAGATACTCCACCTTGCCGTGGCCGTAGGGGTGGTTTTCGTCCTTGGGCAGGCCGGCCAGGTAGAGGCTATACAGCGCAAACCCGCTGGTAAACACGTTGATGATGCTCTCAAGCGCATCGGTGAGCACGGCCTGCGAGCGGGTGAGGTGGTAGGCGTAAAACTTCACGGCCACGAGTCCGGCGCTCACCACGAGGGAAAGCAGGCCGAGGCGGCGTTTGGTTTGGGAAGGCGTCATGCAAATCGAATTTCCGGGCAAAGGTCGGCAGCCCGCGGCGAGCGCCACCGTAGCGGCAGCCCCGCGCCTGGCGGCCACGGCCGGCCGGGTCGCTAGGCGCTCGGTAAAAACCTGGAGCCTAAGCGAAACCTTTTTGTAAATATTCTGTATTTAAGGCAGTCGAAAAATATTTTTAGGTTACCCTAAAAATTGCGTATCTTTATTCTGAATCAATACTCATCCGTGCCTCCATCCACTACAACTCAACCCAAGATGCCCGCGCCCGAGAGCGGCTGGCGGCACGCCCGCCGCGGCAATTCCCTGAGTGAGGTGTATGCCAGCATCCGGGTGCCGAAGACCGACGCCTCGTTCTGGCGCAAGCTGATGGCCTTCTGGGGCCCCGGCCTGATGGTGGCCGTGGGCTACATGGACCCCGGCAACTGGGCCACCGACCTGGCCGGCGGCTCGCGCTACGGCTACACGCTGCTGTCGGTGGTGCTGATTTCCAACTTGTTTGCCATGCTGCTGCAGCACCTGGCAGCCAAGCTGGGCATCGTGACCGGGCGCGACCTGGCCCAGGCCTGCCGCGACCATTACTCGCGGCCCGTGAGCCTGATGCTGTGGGTGTTGTGCGAGGTGGCCATTGCTGCCTGCGACCTGGCCGAAGTCATCGGCTCGGCCATTGCCCTCAACCTGCTGTTTGGGCTGCCGCTGGCCTGGGGCGTGGTGCTCACCACTCTCGACGTGCTGGTAGTGCTGTATTTCCAGAATAAGGGCTTCCGCATCATCGAAAGCCTGGTGGCGGGCCTCACGGTGCTGATTTTCGGCTGCTTCGCCTACGAAATCATCGTGTCGCGGCCCGACTGGGTGGCCCTGGCGCACGGCCTGGTGCCCCAGCCACAGGTGGTTACCAACCCTGGCATGCTGTATGTGGCCATCGGCATCCTGGGCGCTACGGTGATGCCGCACAACCTGTACCTGCACTCCAGCATCGTGCAAACCCGGCAGATTGAGCAGACCGAGCCCGGCAAGCGCATGGCCATCAAGTTCGCTACCATCGACTCGACGGTGGCGCTGTTTCTGGCGTTTTTCGTGAACGCGGCCATCCTGGTGACCGCCGCCGCGGCCTTCCACGGCAAAGGGCACGACAACGTGGCCGACATCGCCGACGCGCACCAGCTGCTCACGCCGGTGCTTGGGGCGGGGGCGGCCAGCGCGCTGTTTGCCATTGCCCTGCTGGCCTCGGGCCAGAACTCCACCCTGACCGGCACGCTGGCCGGGCAGATTGTGATGGAAGGCTTTCTGGACTGGAAGCTGCCGCCCTGGCTGCGGCGGCTCATCACGCGGCTGGTGGCCGTGATACCGGCCCTGATAGTGACGCTGCTTTACGGCGAAAAGGGCACCGGCAAGCTGCTGGTGCTCAGCCAGGTGATTTTGTCCATGCAGCTCAGCTTCGCAGTAGTGCCGTTGGTGCTGTTCACCAGCAGCCGGGCCAAGATGGGCGTGTTTGTGAACCACCCCGTGGTGCGGGTGCTGGCATGGACGGTATCGGCGGTCATCATCTCGCTGAACGTGTTTTTGCTCTGGCAAATGGCCACGGGCCGGTAAGCCGGTGGCTGCTCTATACTATGGTGTATTAATTATTTATCTGACTTATAGCTGTTTGAATCATGGGTTATGAAACGCATCCTACTGCTTTTTTTGATGTTTCCGCAGTTGCTGCTGGCTCAAACGGGTACGCTCAGCGGCACCGTGCGCGACGAGCAGCGCCGGCCCGTACCCTTTGCTAGCGTAGCGCTGCCCGCCAGCGGCTTGGGCGTCACGGCCGATACGGAAGGAAATTTCCTGCTGCCCAATGTGCCCGCCGGCCAAGTGCGGCTGGTGGCCAGCGCGGTGGGCTACGCCAGCCGCACGCACAACGCCACCCTTGCCGCGGGCCAAACCCTGGAGGTGCCGCTCACGCTGGCAGCCGCCGCGGCCGCGCTCACCGAAGTGGTGGTGACGGGCGTATCGCGCGCCACCGAAATCCGGCGCAGCCCCGTGCCCATCGCCACGCTCAGCCGCCGCGAAATCAGCCTGAACGCCAACACCAACGTCATCGACGCGGCCGTGCGCGGCATCCCGGGCCTGAGCGCCGTCACCACCGGCCCAAACGTGTCGAAGCCCTTCATCCGGGGCCTGGGCTACAACCGCGTGCTGACCCTCTACAACGGCCTGCGCCAGGAAGGCCAGCAGTGGGGCGACGAGCACGGCGTGGAAGTCGATGGCTACGACATCGAGCGGGTGGAGGTAGTGAAAGGGCCCGCCAGCCTGCTCTACGGCTCCGATGCCGTGGCCGGCGTGGTAAACCTGCTGCCCGCCCTGCCCAGCGGCCCCCAGGGCCAGCTACGCGGCGAAGCCCTCACCGAATACCAATCTAACAACGGCCTGGTGGGTAAGTCGCTGGGCCTGAATTATCAGAAAAATGGCTTCCAGACCAGCTTTCGGGCCAGCCACCGCCTGGCCCGCGACTACCGCAACAGTGTAGACGGCCGGGTCTACAACACCGGCTTCCGCGAGCTGACCCTCACGGGCATGGCCGGCGTGAGCAAGGACTGGGGCAGCTCGCACTGGTACCTCACGCTCTACGACAACCTGCAGGAAATCCCCGACGGCAGCCGCGACTCGCTCAGCCGCCGCTTCACCCGGCAGGTGGTCGAAAACAAGCTGGACGACGTCAAGCACCGGCCCTTGGTGACCGACGAGGAGCTGCGCTCCTACGCCATTGGGGCCCTGCACCAGCGCATCCGCCACTACCGGGTGTTCACCAAAACGCAGGTGCACCTGGGCGGCGGCGAGCTGCACCTGCTGCTGGGCGCTCAGCAAAACAGCCGCGAGGAATTCAACCACCCCACGGCCCCGGCCCAGCCCGGCCTGGCCCTGCGCCTCACCACCTACACCTACGACGTGCGCTACCACCTGCCGGACTGGCAAGGCCTGCAGATAAGCCTGGGCAGCAACGGCATGGGCCAGCTCAACCGCCACCAGAACGCCACCGACTTCCCCATTCCCGACTACAACCTACTGGACGCGGGCGGGTTTCTGCTCCTGAAAAAGCCCCTGGGCAAGCTGGAGCTGAGCGGCGGCCTGCGCTACGACACCCGGCTCGTGACCTGGCACGACTTCTTTGTGGCGCCCAACCCCGCCACGGGGTTTGATGCCAAAGCAGGCGCTGGCACGAGCGGTGCGGTCCCGCAGTTTCCGGCATTTCGGCGGCGCTACCAGGGGGTGTCGGCCAGCCTGGGCGCGAGCTTCGTGGCCACCGAGCATCTCACCCTGCGCGCCAACCTGGCCCGCGGCTACCGCGCGCCCAACATCCCCGAAATCGGCTCCAATGGCCTCGACCCCGGCGCGCACATCGTGTACCTGGGCAACCGCGGCTTCCAGCCCGAGTTCAGCTGGCAGCAGGACGTGGGCGTGCTCTGGCACCAGCCCACCCTCGATGCCAGCGTGGAAGTGTTTCACAACTACGTGCAGAACTTCATATACCAGGCCCGGCTGCTCGATGCGGCGGGGCAGCCGGTGGTCATCGTGCCCGGCAATACTACCTACCAGTTTCAGCAGTCGGCCGCCCGCCTCTACGGCCTCGAAGCCAGCCTGAACCTGCGCCCCGCCGCCCTGCCCTGGCTGGCCTGGAACACCAGCGTGGCCCTGGTAAACGGCCAGAACGCCGACGCCGGCGTGCTCGAGCGCCAGGGCGCGGCCGCCCGCTACCTGCCTCTGATTCCGCCGCTGCGCGGCCGCTCCGAAGCGCGCGCCACCCTGCCCGCCACCTCGGGCCGCCTCACGGGCACCTACTTCCGGGCCACCGTGGACGGCAGCGCCCGCCAAACCCGCTTCTACGCCCTCGACAACACCGAAACCGCCACGCCCGGCTACGCGCTGCTGGGCCTGGGCGCCGGCACCACCTGGACCAGCCGCGCCGGCCGGCCGGTAGCCCAACTTTTTGTGCAGGTCGATAACATATTCGACGCCGCCTACCAGGCCCACCTCAACCGCCTGAAATACTTTGAGTACTACGCCGCCGCGCCCAACGGTCGCGCGGGCATCTACAACCCCGGCCGCAACGTGGGCGTGAAAGTGGTGGTGCCGTTTTAGGCCTGAAGTTGAGCTAAAAGTGCCGCCCGCGCGTACAAGCGGCCATGAAACACCTTTTCGCTTGCCTGTTGTGCGCGCTGCCCGTGCTCAGCTGGGCCCAGGAAACGCCCAAGCCCTCGCCCTACGATTCGGCCCACTTCAGCTGGCGCCAGCCCGTGCCCCGCACCCGCCTGCGCGAGCTGCAGCCCGACCGCCCCGGCGTGACCGAAAGCCCCTTCACCGTGGATGCCGGGCACGCCCAGGTCGAAGTCGACGGCTTGCGGCTGATAAACAGCGGCTCGGGCCAGGATATCCGCACCCGCGACCTGCACGTGGCCTACAGCAACGTGAAGTTCGGCCTGAGCCGCCGCACCGACATTCAGGCCGAAGTGCCGCTCTACGCCATTGCCAAACAGCAGGCCGCCAGCGCCGACGCGTGGCAGGACCGCAACTCGGGCTTTGGTGACTTGGCCATCCGGCTCAAGCACAACTGGCTGGGCAACGACCAGAAAGTGCCGGTAGCGCTGGCCACGGTGGCTTTTGTGCGCCTGCCCACCGGTGGAACTGTCGGCAACGGCGCCGCCGAATACGGCCTGATAGTGCCGATGAACGTGGAGCTGAGCAAAAAATGGACCCTGGAAGCCCAGATTGAATCGGACCTGAACTACGACCGCGAAGAGGCGCAGCACTTCCTGCGCCTGGCGCCTTCGCTGGCCTTCGACTACGAATTCACCAAAAAGCTGAGCCTGCTGGCCGAGGGCGTGACTCAGTGGAATTCGCTGCAGCACCAGTGGCAGAGCTCCGTGAACCTGGCCCCCATCTTCAACATTACCGAGAATTTCCAGGTCGATGCCGGCACCCACCTGGCCCTGGACCGGCAGATTGACCACGAGTATTTCATGGGCTTCACCCTGCGCCGCTAAACCGGCTGGGGCCCGTACCTTTGCGCCGCCAAGGTGCCAACCCCCAATCGCGGGGCGCGGCTGAAAAGGGAATCCGGTTTAAGGCCGGAGCTGTCCCCGCAACTGTACGCTTCACATCGGGGTGGGCCCCGTACGCCACTGTTCGCGGTTGGTTTTCGCTTTGGAAATCAGCTCAATTGAATGGGAAGGCGGCCCACTCGGCGGAGCAAGCCAGGA
This sequence comes from Hymenobacter plasmatis, assembly GCF_020711255.1. Lineage (GTDB taxonomy): Bacteria > Bacteroidota > Bacteroidia > Cytophagales > Hymenobacteraceae > Hymenobacter. The sequence goes on along the minus strand of NZ_JAJFAW010000031.1, from coordinate 44,125 downwards.
GACCTGCCCGGGCATTCACAGGTTCAGCATTCGCGGAGGACGAATGGAGAAAGAGAACAGCAGCGGCTCTCGGGCCGCTGGTTTATCAACTGTTTTTCGGCCTCGGCCCGGCAGCCATTTTCTTCAAAATGAAGCAAGCGGCGATGGGTTTTGAATCGAATTTTCTTCATCGAAAATTTGATTCGGATGCGTTGTCTTTTATTTGGTTGGGCTGGTCTTCGCGGCGGCCTGCTGCTCCTGCTGGGGCTGGGGGCCGCTCGTGCCCAGCAGCTGCCCGCGGCCTCCGCGGCTCCCCTCGATTCAGCCCAACTCACCCGTCGGCAGCACCAGCTCGGCGAAGTGCGGGTGCGGGCCGTGGGCCCCGAGCGGTTCGCTGTCGGCAGCCAAAAAATCGAGCTGGATTCCGCCGTGCTGGCCCAATACCGTGGCGCCACCCTGGCCGACGTGCTGCAGGCTCGCACCCCCCTGGCCCTGAAGAGCTACGGCCCCGGCCAGCTGGCCACCATTGCCCTGCGTGGCACCTCAGCCCAGCATACGGCCGTGCTCTGGAACGGACTCAACATCATGCTGCCCACCCTGGGCCAAAACGACTTTTCTTTGCTGCCGGTGGGAGCCAACACGCGGGTGGCGGTGCAGCCCGGCCCGGCCGCCGCGCTCTACGGCAGCGGGGCCGTGGGCGGCGCCGTCCTCCTCAACACCGACCCCGACTGGCGGCCCGGCTTCCGGGGCAGCGTGCAGGCCGATGCCGGCAGTTTTGGGCTGGCCGGCGGCAGCCTCGAAGCCCGCACCGCCACCCCGGCCGTGGCCGTGCGCGTAGCCGCCAGCTACCGCCAGGCCCAGAACAATTACTCCTACGTGCTGCGCGAAGCCCGCGGCCCCGTGCGCTATACCCTGCAAAATGCCGCCCTGCGCCACCAGTGGAGCATCAGCCCCGACGTGGCCTGGCGCGTGGGCTCGGCGGGGGAGCTCACCGCCGCCGCCTGGCTCACCGACGCTGACCGCGAAATCCAGTCGGGTGTGAACGTGGCGGGCAGCCAGGCCCGCGAGCGCGACCAAAGCCGCCGCCTGGTGCTGGGCTACCGCCACGTGGCCGCCCGGCAGCAGTGGGCCGTGCGCGGCGCCTGGTTTGAAGACGTGCTCAACTACCGCGACGGCGGCGCCCCGAGCAACTCCCGCGTGCGTACCACTCAGGCCCAGGCCGAGCACACCGCGGCCCTGGGCCCCCGCGGCAGCCTGCGGCTGGGTGCCGAAGCCCAGCATTTTGCCGCGCTGGTGGGTGGCTACGGTACCGAGCAAGTAACCGAAAACCGCGCGGCCGCCTTTGCCTTGCTGCGCTACGACCCCCGCCCGGCGCTGCGCCTGTCGGCCAACCTGCGCCAGGCAGTGCTGCCCGCCGGCCTGGCCCCGCTCACGCCCACCGTTGGGCTGGAATGGGACCTGCTGCCAGCCCAACCAGATTCCCTCACTCAGTCGCTCAATCACTCAGTCACTGTCAAAGCCAGCGCGGCCCGCAGCTACCGTGCGCCCACCCTCAATGAGCGGTTCTGGCTGCCCGGTGGCAACCCCTTGCTGCGCCCCGAATCGGGCTTGGGCTACGAGGCCGGGCTGCGCCACCGCGTGGCGCTGCAGCCGGGCACCGCGCTGGAAACGGAGCTGACAGCCTTCCGGCAAGACGTGGACGACTGGGTGCAGTGGCTGCCCAGCGCCAGCACCGGCATCTGGAGCCCGCGCAACCTGCGCCAGGTGCGCAGCCAGGGCCTGGAAGCCAGCACCGCGCTGCGGCTGCGCTGGCGCCACTACGTGGGCGGCGTGCAGCTAGCCTATCATTTCACCGACACCCGCAAAATCCAGGGCTCGGCCGCCGATTCCGACCCGGTGGGGGTGCAACTGGCGTTTGTGCCGCGGCACCAGGCCAGCGTCAGCACCGACCACCGCTGGCGGGGCTGGCTGCTGAGCGGCACGTATGTCTTCAGCAGCTTCCGGTATATCAACGCCTCGGGCACCAATTTTTTGCCGGCTACGGGCCTGCTGGGCGCCACGCTGGGGCGCACGCTGCGCGGGCCGGCCGGCACCAGCCTGCTCGTGCTGCTGCAGGGCACCAACCTGCTCAATCTGGCTTACGACAGCTATCCAAGCCGCCCGGCTCCGCCCCGCGCCGTGAGCGCCAGCCTGCGGTTGGGCTGGCGTTAAAGAGCCTGAAAAGGCTTCTGATTTATTTCTCTGCCATTTTTTACCCCATCTGCCGGCTGGCCCGGCAATGCCTTTTTATGAAAAAACAGTTTGTTCCCTTCCTCGCGGCGTTGGCCTTGCTGGCCGCCTGCGACCCCCAAGGCACCATCGATACGCCCGCCCCGGCTGCCACTACTGGCGTGTTCATCCTCAGCGAAGGCCAGTTTGGGGCCGGCGATGGGGCCGTCAGCGTATTCGATAAAGCCACCAAAGCCGTTACCCTCGACGCTTTTAGTAGCGCGAACAGTGGCGCCAAGCTGGGCGACGTGGTGCAGAACATGGGCGTGCAGGGCAGCCGCGGCTACATCGTAGTCAATGCCTCCAAGAAAATCGAAGTGGTGAACCTGCCCGATTTCAAAACCGCTGGCACCATTACCGGGCTCGACCAGCCGCGCTACTTCACGGCCACCTCCGCCACCCGCGGCTATGTCACGGAGTGGCGCGGGCCCTACACCGGCTACCTGCCCGGCGTGCTCAGCATCCTCGACCTGAGCACCAACACCGTGGCCAGCCGCGTGACGGTGGGCCGCAACCCGGAGCAGCCACTGGCGCTGGGAGGCAAGGTGTACGTGCCCAACAGCCTGGACAACACTATTTCAGTAGTAGACGAGGCCACCGGCACGCTTTCCTCCACCATCACCGTGGCCGACGGGCCCTCGAGTATGGTGGCCGATAAGGACGGCAACATCTGGGTGCTCTGCTCGGGCTTTGTAACGTACCTGAGCGCGCCACCCTACACGGCCCGCGTTTCCAACGGCGCCCTCGTCCGCTTCAGCCCCAACAGCCCGGCTACGCAATTCAAACTCACGTTTCCGGCCACGTCTGGCCCCAGCAAGCTGCGCATCAACCCCGCCAAAGACCAGCTCTACTACAGCTTTGGCGGCGCCGAATACCAGCTCAGCACCACTGCTACGGCCTTGCCCACGGCCCCGTTCATCCGCCGCAGCTTCTCGGGCTTTGCTATCGACCCGCGCGACAACACCGTCTTCGGCGGCATTTCGCCCAGCTACAACAGCAACGGCCGCTTCATTCGCTACCAGGCCTCCGGCGCCGCTATTGATTCCTTCGATGTGAAGGTTGGGCCAAACGGGTTTCTGTTTTATTAGGCCTTGCAGGCTGCCAACCTCACCCCCGGCCCCTCTCCCGCGGAGAGGGGAGCCAGACGGTAATTGTCATTGCGAATGGAGCGCAGCGGAATGTGGCAATCCGTCCTCTCCCTGCGACTAGCCCTGAGATGTGATAAAGCCCTTTGATAGAAAAAGCCCCGGTACTGCGCAGTGCCGGGGCTTTTCACATTAGGAGGTTAGTCGCTGAGACCAGGACGGATTGCTTCGCTCCGCTCGCAATGACAAGCAGGCTCCCCTCTCTTTTGGAGAGGGGCCGGGGGTGAGGTTCCCCGCGAGAGGTCCCGTACTTATCTAATCAGCAATGCCGTCGTGGTTGCGGTCTTTGGCTTCGCCGGCGGCTTTGTAGAGCTCTTTGCCGGTGGGCTGGTGGTGGCCCGTTTCGCGGTTGATGCCGGCTGTGGTAGAGTCGCCGTTGGGCACACCACGGTCGGCGGTAGCCTCGGGGCGTTTTTTCGTGTAGCCGCGCTCCACATTGGTGTCACCCTCCTTGGTGCCCGAACTGCAGGCACTGAAAGTAGCGGTGATGGCACAGGCCACAGCGAAAGGGCGGAAGAAGTTTTTCAGCAGCATGAAAGAGCGTAAGTGAAGAAGTTGAGGATGAGCGACGCTGCAAGGTAGAAAAATAACCTGCCGCTGCCGCAACCAGAACCGTTGGTCGTGGGTACGGTTGTAGCGGCGGGCGCACTGGTTAGGTTACGCAAGGCCTCACATATTCTCATTTTTGTTTGATGTCCAATAAGATTCCTTCGCCGGCCGGGGTGCCGGCTCCATCCTATACCTATGCCGAGTTCCGGGCCCTGGTGGGGGTGCTGGCGGCCGAGCGCCGCACCAGCGGCCCCGACCAAAACCCGGGCCTCATCCGCTACACCGACCAAAACCAGGCCCACCTCGACCGCGCCTACACCCACGCCCTGCTGCCCCAGCTGGTGACAGCCCTGGCCCAGCTGCCCCGCGCCGAGCACTGGCTGGTGCTGGGCGAAGCCTGGTGCGGCGACACGGCCCACCTGCTGCCCGTGCTGGCGCGGCTGGCCGAGGAGAGCGCCGGCAACATCCGGCTGCACGTGCTGCTGCGCTCGGAGCATCCCGAGCTGATGGCGGCCCACCAAACCAACGGCGCCAACAGCATTCCCAAGCTAATCCGGCTCGACCAGGCCACCAGCAACCACTTGAGCGACTGGGGCCCGCGGCCGGCCGCGGCGCAAGCGCTGGCGCACCAGCTGCACGCCGACAAATCGCTGCACACCAACCATATCATAAAGGCCATGAATGCCTGGTACGAGGCCGATACCGGTGAGAGCTTGCAACATGAGTTGCTCGCTTTGTTGAGCTAAGATGGTGATTTAACCAAATTTTGCCCTATTTTCACATCCCCAATTCCCTAGATTATGCCCTTGCCGTTGCGTCGTCGCCTTCAAAAACACGTGGCTGCTTGGCCCTGGCGCCGGGTGGGCGTGCTTGCGGGCGTGAGCTTGGCGCTGGCACTAATGCTGGTGGTTTATTTGTTTGGAGTCAGTGACCACTTTTTTGGTCGACTTTTTTCTGCATTTCTCGTACTGTTCTGGCTGTTGGCTGTCACCTTCTTGGCGGTTGTTCCGTTTGTGACTTGGGCCACCGGGCACTGGTTTGGGCCCGGCTGGGCAGAAGCCTCCACTCCGGCTCCGCGTCCGCGCCGGGCAGGAGCTGGTGCGCTGGCCACTCGTTCTAATTCTTCACCGGCCTCCTCGCGGCGGCCCGAAACACGTTAAAGCCCTTGAAAACTAACCTACTGCATATCAAAAATATGGTGTGCCCCCGGTGCGTAGAAGCCGTGCACAACCTGTTGGAACGGGCCGGTTATCGCCCCAAGACGGTGACCCTGGGAGTAGCCGAGCTCGACGAAGCCACCCCCGCCGACCCCGAAGAGCTGGCCCCGCTGCTGCACGACGCCGGCTTTGAGCTGCTGCGCGGCCGCGCCGAACAGCTCACCGAACAAATCAAAACCGTGCTCGCCGATTACCTCGAACACCTGCGCACGGCCCGTTCGCCGCTCACCACGTCGGCGTTTCTCACCGACCGGTTTGCCGCCACGTACTCGCACCTGAGCAAGGTGTTTTCGCGCACTGCCCACCTCACCATTGAGAAATACCTCATCCGCCTCAAGATTGAGCGGGTAAAGGAAATGCTCAGCTACGGTGAGCTAACCCTGAACCAAATAGCTGACCAGATGCGCTATAGCTCGGGCCAGCACCTCAGCAACCAGTTCCGGCAAGTGACGGGCTACTCCGTGAGCGAGTTCCGCCGCCTGATGCTCCCCGAGCGGGTCTCGCTCGACGCGCTGGCATAAGCGGCCTACTTGGAGAATAGACGTAAAAAGGCGGCCACCCCTTCAGGTGGCCGCCTTTTTACGTCTTTTTTTCGTTTGTCATGCAGAGCTTATGAAGCATCTTATCACCGCAGAACAATCCGTTCAACCCTGAGAAAATGCTTCATAAGCTCAGCATGACAGCGTATTAACCCGCGTAGGCCTGGCAGGCTTCCAGACAGGCTTGGCAGGCTTTGGCGCACTGTATGCAGTGGTCGTGCGGGTGCTTGGCACACTCGGTATGGCACTTCCGACAAATTTCCATGCACTCCTTGAGCACGTGCTTGGCGTGGTCGGAGCCGCGGGCAATGAAGGCGGCGGTGATGCGGCAGATGTCGGCGCAGTCGCGGTCGAGGCGGTTGCAGGGCACCATCATGGCCACATCTTTTTCGTCGAGGCAGGCGTCGGCGCACAGCTCGCAGGCGGCAATGCAGCGGCTAAGCGCGTCGAGGACGGCGCTATTGTTCTGGCGGGTGCGCGGGGAGGCAGTAGGCATTTGCATGGTATTGAAGAGGTTAGGTTAAAGATAATAAGGCCGGTTGGCCTGCTTCATCATTACGAGAGCAGGGGCGAGAAGGACATATAGAATTCACTTTTTAACCTACATGAGTCGGGCCCAGGCCGGCGTGCTGTAGGTTTTTGGCCGAATAATGCTTCAACCTTGGGGTAGGCTAACCGGTATTACACCATGGCATTGCCATATTACTACCCTCCATCTCATGCTACAGCTATTCAATAAATTGGCCCTGGCCGCACTGCTGGCCGCGGCGCCGCTTCTTGCCGCCGTAGCGCAAACGCACGAGCACATGGACATGTCGATGCCCATGCCCAAAGCAACCAAGCCGAAAGCGGCCAAGCCTGCTCCGGCCAAGCCGGCCCCGGCCAAGGCCTCCACAGCCCGGCCCACGCCAGCCCCAGCCGCGCCGGCCCCGGCCACTGCTGCTCCCGCCGAAACCAGCCCAGCACCGGCCGCGCCCGCGCATTCCATGGAAGACATGAAGCCCGGCGAAACCATGAAAGCCGGTGAGATGCAGCACGCCCCCGGCATGGACATGCCGGCCGGCGACCACGCCATGCACATGGATATGGCCCAGGATAGCGGCATGGCCATGTCGGGCATGAGCCACGCCCTCTCGCGTAACCTGCCCATGAGCCGCAACGGCTCGGGCACCAGCTGGCACCCCGACCAGACGCCCATGTACATGTGGATGCAGCACAAGGGCCCCTGGATGCTCATGTACCACGGCGCCGCCAATGCCCGCTACACCAGCCAGAACTTCAACCACAGCAACGGTCGCGGCCACGCCAATGCCATCGACGGGCCCAACTGGGCCATGGCCATGGCCCAGCGCGAGGTAGGCGCCCGGGGCTTGCTCAACCTCAGCCTGATGGTATCGCTGGACCCCCTCACCGAAACCAACGGCGGCTACCCGCTGCTGTTCCAGACCGGCGAGTCGTACAAAGGCCAGCCGCTGATTGACCGGCAGCACCCCCACGACCTGATTTCGGGCCTCTCGGCCAGCTACACCCACGCTGTGAACGACGACGTAGACCTGAGTTTGTACCTGGGCTACCCAGGCGAGCCGGCGATTGGGCCCGTGGCCTTCATGCACCGCATTTCGGCCATGCCCAACCCCGATGCGCCGCTGTCGCACCACTGGACCGATGCCACGCACATCACCTTTGGCGTAGCCACGGTGGGTGTGCGCTACAAGCAGTTCAAGCTGGAAGGCAGCAACTTCACCGGTCGCGAGCCCGACCAGTACCGCTACGATTTCGACCGCCCCCGCGCCGATTCCTGGGCCGGCAGGCTCAACTGGAACCCCTCCGCCAGTTTGGCCCTGCAAGTGAGCCGCGCCTTCATCAAAAGCCCCGAAGACCTGCACCCCGACGAAAACGTGACCCGCACCACGGCCTCGGTACTGCACAGCAGCAGCTGGGCCGAGCGTCACTACCTGGCCTCCGCGCTGGTGTGGGGCATGAATGAGGGCACCGGCCACCACGCCGAGCACGCCGTGCTGGCCGAAACCAACCTCACGCTGGGCCGGCCCACGTTCTACGGCCGCTACGAGTTTGTGCAGAAAGACAGCGAGGAACTGGAATTCTACTCTGCCGGCTCAACGGACAACCTTGTCAGCAGCGTTTACAATATCAACGCCCTCACGCTCGGGGCCAGCTACCGGCTCGCCAGCCTGGGCGGCGCCCGCGGCCCGGAGCTGAGCGTGGGCGGGCAGCTAACGGGCTACTTCATTCCCAATTCCCTGCAAGTGGGCCAGTACGGTGGGGCCACCTTCGCCGGGCCCGGCTATGGCAAGCTGCCGCTCTCGGCCTCGGTATACCTGCGCCTCACCGCCCCGTGGATGAGCACGAAAGGCATGAACGCAAAAGACATGGGCAATATGAAAATGTGATTCGGTCCCGCCGTGCCGACCTTTGTCACAAATGAACCCCAACCGCCCCGGTTGGGTTACTTGCTGCTGTGTCGTCTCCTTTTCCCCGCATCCTGCTGCTCACCCCGCCGCTCACGCAGCTCAACACCCCGTACCCGGCCACGGCCTACATCAAGGGGTTTTTGGGCGGCCGCGGCTATGCCGTGACGCAGGCCGACATGGGCTTGCAGCTGGTGTTGCGGCTACTGTCGGTAGAGGGGCTGAAGCGGGTTTTTGCCGGAATTGAAGCTGGTGATTTCGACCTCAGCGACAACGCCAAGCGCATGGTGCGGCTGCAAAACCGCTACCTGGCCACCATCACGCCGGTTATCCGCTTCCTGCAAAACAAGGACCTGACCCTGGCCCCGCGCATCTGCCATGGCCGCTTCCTGCCCGAGGCCAGCCGCTTCGACAACGTGGCCGACCTGGAAACCGCCTTCGGCACCATGGGCCTCACCGACCAGGCCCGCCACCTGGCCACGCTCTACCTCGAAGACCTCGCCGACCTGATTAAGGAAACTGTGGGGCCGCAGTTCGGCTTCTCGCGCTACGCCGAAAAGCTGGCCCTCTCGGCCACCAGCTTCGAGCCCCTGCACGATGCCCTGCAAGCAGCCCCCAACCTGCTCGACCAAATGCTGCTCGAGGAGCTCGAGCCCCTATTGGCGCGCGTGCAGCCCGATGTGGTGGGCTTCACCGTCCCTTTTCCCGGCAACCTCTACGGCGCGCTACGCCTGGCCAAGCGCATCAAGGAAATCAGCCCAACTACCGCCACCATCATGGGCGGCGGCTACCCCAATACCGAGCTGCGCACCATTCAGGAGCCCCGGTTTTTCGATTACATCGACTACCTCACGCTGGACGACGGCGAAGGCCCGTGGCTGCGGCTGCTGGAGTATTTGAGCAAGAAAAAAGAACGTCATGCTGAGCTTGTCGAAGCATCTCTACCGCTTCGTCATGCTCCCCTCTCTGCTGGAGAGGGGCCGGGGGTGAGGTTCAACGAAGCGGTAGAGATGCTTCGACAAGCTCAGCATGACGTTCAGGATAGTAACGGACACGCTTTGGATACCAACGAAGCCGAGGACGAAGTACACTGCGCGTTGCAAGGCATTCTGTACAGCCAGCCCGACAACAGCTTCCTCCAGCGCACCTTCCTTCGCAATGCGCAGGGCCAAATCGAGTACATCAACTACCCGCACCCCGATGTGCCGCACCACGAAGTGGGCACGCCCGACTACTCCGACCTGCCCCTGACTGAGTACCTCTCGGTGCTGGAAGTGCTCAACCCCATGCACCGCCTCTGGAGCGACGGCCGCTGGAACAAGCTCACCGTGGCCCACGGCTGCTACTGGAAGCGCTGCTCGTTCTGCGACGTGACCCTGGACTACATCTCGCGTTACGAAACGGCCCCCAGCACCTTGCTAGTGGACCGCATCGAGCAAATTATCCAGCAAACCGGCCAGACCGGTTTTCACTTCGTGGACGAAGCCGCGCCGCCCCTGGCCCTGCGCGACCTAGCCGTGGAGCTGCTCAAGCGCCGCGTGCCCATTACCTGGTGGGGCAATATCCGCTTCGAAAAAACCTTCTCGCCCGACCTCTGCCGGCTGCTGGCGGCCTCCGGCTGTATCGCCATTTCCGGTGGGCTGGAAGTGGCCTCCGACCGCCTGCTGGCGCTCATGGAAAAGGGCGTGACCATTGCTCAGGTGGCCCGCGTGGCCGATGGCTTCACCCAGGCCGGCATCATGGTGCACGCCTACCTGATGTACGGCTTCCCAACCCAAACCGCCCAGGAAACCGTGGATAGCCTCGAAGTGGTGCGCCAGCTCTTCGCGGCGGGCGTGGTGCAGAGCGGCTACTGGCACCGCTTCTCCATGACGGCGCATTCGCCAGTCGGCAAAAACCCGGCAAAGTACCAGGTGGCCGCCATCGGCCCGGAGCCCGCCGGCTTTGCCTGGAACGACCTCTGGCACGACGACCCGCTCGGGACCGACCACGAAGCCTTCGGCCCCGGCCTGGCCAAGTCGCTCTACAACTACCTGCACGGCGTGGCCCTCGACGAGTCACTGAGCTTTTGGTTTGACTTCAAAACGCCCCGGCCCACCACCCCGCGCCACCTCATCCAGCAGGCCCTGCAAGCGCCCGAGAAGCCCGATTTTGCCCGGCAAAACCAGCGCCTGTTCTGGTTCGGCAACGCCCCAGAAATCCGAGTGGACCAAGGCAAAAAAGCTCCCCGCGCCGTGCTCACCTGCTACGAGCAGGCGGAAGACTTCGAAGTCAAAACCAGCGAAGCCGCCGGGCGCTGGCTTCACCAACTGCTCACCCAACTCAGCCACGACTACGACACCAAGGTGCTGCTAAAGGAAGCAGCGGCGACGTTCCCGGCCAGCGAAGGCACGTTTGAGACCTTTCTGCAAAGTCCGGCCTGGCTGTTGCTGCGCGAAAAGGGCTTACTGCTGATTTAGAAAATTGAGCTAACGCGGCCAAGCGGCCGACTACCGTGTCCGCATCCACTCCAGAATGTCTCCCGGCAGGCCCGGGCCGAATTGGGGGTTCAAGCCAGCCGGCACAAACAAGTCGGGCCCTGCCGTGCGGTAGGCCCGCACCGCAGCCCCGCGCCGCCCACCCAAAGCATTGCGCAAGGCAGCGGCCCGTTGGGCTGAAGCAGGGCCGCCGTATAACCCCAGCAGCGGCAGCTTGCGGCTCTTCTTCAGCTCCCGGAAAGCCGCTTTGCCCGCCGGGGAAAGGTCGGCATTTTGAGCAATAACGAACGCCACCCGCGGGCTGTCCTGCACTGCCAGCACCTGCGCCAGGGCAGTGGCCCGCTCACCAGACGCCCAGGCTCCTACGTTCGATGTGTCGGCGCCCGGGGTGTTGTGCAACAGGCGCACCGCGGCCTGCAGGCGCGGGGTTTCGGCCGTCGCCGTGGCCGAGTCAGTCGCCGGCAGGACCAGCACGATAATGCCTTCGCGGGCCAGGGCATCGCCCCAGAGAGCCGCCGTGGGAGCCGCCGTAGAATCGGGCAGCAGAATGAGCGCAGGCCCGGGAGTGCCCGTGTCCGAGGGCGCATAAAGCCAAGCCGAGCCCGCCGCTTGCGGCAGCTCTTCGATGCGGTAGGTGCTGGGCGTGGGCACGCTGCGCTTCACCAAGATGGCCTTGACTTTGGTGGTGTCCAGGGTGAGGGCGCCGCGCCAGAAGTCGCCGTCCAGGGTCAGGGTCAACACTTCGCTGGGGCGGGCAGGGCGCGTGAGGCGCAACTGGTTGTTGCTGTAGATGATGGTGTCGGCCACGAAGCTGAGGGTGCCGGCCGTGGGCACCGTGAGCTCGGCTTCGTAGTGCCCGGGGCTGGGATGGCGGATGTCGAGGGCGGCGCGCACCTCGGGCTGCCCGGCCACGCTCAGGCTGCCCTCGTAGTGACCCACGGGCGGCGTGGTGGCGGCTACCTCGGCTTCGGTGTGCGACTGGCAGGCCGATAAATCAACCACCAGCCCCAGCAGGACCAGCAACCAGCCCAGGCGGTGGCCTCGGTCAATCATTAAGCGCATCAAAGCGAACATAGGCATTCCCAAAAGTAGCCGATTTACCGCCCGGCCATGCCCTTGCGCAAAATCAGGTCGGTTTGCACGTCTTGTCCCAGGTGGAATTCGTGCTGGCCAATTTCCCGGAAGCCAAACCGCTGGTAAAACGCGCGAGCCTTGTCGTTCTTTTCCCATACGCCCAGCACCACGGCCGAGCAGTGCAGCTGTTCGGCCAGGGCCAGAATGCCGCGCATCAGCGCCGCGCCCAGGCCGGTGCCCTGCCAGTCGTCGCGCACGTACAGCCGCTCGATTTCGAGGCGGCCCGCCGGGTCCTGGCCTTCGGGCAAGCCAAGGGTGGAATTGTCGCGCAGCTTGGCGTAGCCCACCAGTTCGGCCTGCATGTGCGCCAGCAAAAAGGTGTTTTCGCGGTCTTGCAGCTCGGCCAGCTGAATGTCGGGGCCGAAGTTTTCATTCAGGTAGGCGTCCATGTCCGCCGCCGTGTTGGTGGCGGCAAACGTGTCGAGAAACGTCCGACGGCCCAGGTCAGCGAGTTGGGCAGCGGTAACGGGGTTGGCCTTGGCCAGGGAAATGCGCAGGGGTGATGACATAAGGCAAAGGTCGAGCAGCGGCCGCCGATTTACAGTATTTCATCGGCGTTGGGGTCGCGTTCCGCTCTGCTGCCGCGGCGCATGCGCAGGCCCATGCGCATCAACAGCCCACTGGCCAGAAGGCCTACCAGGTTGACTGTCAGCATCACGGCCGAGGGCGTTTGGTAGCCGCCTGTGCTCCAGCTGTACACCCCCACATAAACTTTAAGCAATAACCCTACGCCCAGTAGCCCACCGCTCAGGATGAGTAGCAGGCCTACCAAGCGGTTTATAGGGGGGGGCAGGGGAGGAGTGGCCATCGTTTACCGGTCATACGAAGCCGTGAAAGGCGGGGTTGGCGCATCGGCTCCCGCAGGTTGCGAATCCGGTTCTTTAACGTAATTTTGCCTTACCAAGTCCCCCGCGAGAGTAGCTCAGTTGGTAGAGCATCAGCTTCCCAAGCTGAGGGTCGCGAGTTCGAACCTCGTTTCTCGCTCAAGTAAAAACAGCCACTCAGCCGAAAGGTTGGGTGGCTTTTGTACTTTTAGTGGCTATAGTGGAGTAACCGGTGGCCCTATGGCTTCCGGGCCGGGTGCCGCGCGGGAGTCGCTCAACGACGAGACGCAACGATGCGTCTCTACCCCGTTCTGGGAGCTGTCATCAGTAGCAACGCAAACATCTTCTTAACGCCTGTGAGCCCAACCAGCAAAAGCGGGCCCAGCTAATGCCGTGCACGGGATTTCGCACTATAGACATTACTGCGTATTTTAGGTTCGGTGGCCGAATTATCATGGTTCGTTGGGCTGCCTTTCACACAGAGGGTGGTTCCGCATGCGGGCTTGCTTTTTGGTTATGCCCAATCGACTCTCCATATCAACTCACCCGTCGAATAAAATTGAGCACCTCCTTTACTCTATGCGGGTGGTTGGGCTGCGAGGGCTTCGCATGGCCCGGGCGTTGGGCCAGGCTCCTGGGGGGTGTGCTGCTGGCTGCTTGCAGCCCTCATCGGTCGCCGCTGCCGGCTCCGGCCCCGCACACGGCCCAGAGCCAGGTTCGGCCTTACCCGGCCGTCTTTGGCTACGGCAGCAACCTGGGCTATTACGGTCCCGCGTGGTCGGATGAGCGGCTGGCCGCGGCGGCCCACGCCGCGGGTGCTACCACCATCCGCGTTACGCTGCCCGAGGCCTTTCTTGCCAAGTGGGGCGCCACCTCCCGCTTGCGGGCCTTCGCGTACTACGCCGATTCGCTGGGCCTCCGGGACCTGGTGTGCTTTGTGGGCGAACCCGCCCCCGCCCACCGCGACCCCGTGACTTACCCCGGCTGCCCGGAACCATCGAAGCTATTTGCCAACCTCTACGAACCCATCTGGAACGCCGACAGCACCGTCAACCCCAATAATTACTACGCCCGATACATTTACCAGCTCACCCAGCAGTACGGGGCCAATATCCGGGTGTGGGAGGTGGTGAATGAGCCGGATTTTGTGACCGGCACCCAGAACGAAGCCTGGCTGGACCGGGCGCCCGAACCGGCCGAAATGCCCAACGTGCAGGCGCCCGTGTACCGCTACATCCGCACGCTGCGCATCACCTGGGAAGTGGTGAAAAAATACCGCCCGGCCGCGTACGTCACGCCCGGCGGCTTGGGCTACGCGCAGTACCTCGACGCCTTGCTGCGCTACACCGACAACCCCCGCGGCGGCGAAGCCACGCCCGCCTATCCCGCTACCGGGGGGGCTTATTTCGACGTGCTCGACTACCACGTGTACCCCTCGTACTACCTCCGGCGGCGCGACTGGCGGCGCGCCGGGCGCTTTGCCTACGCCCGGCACTCCGATGCCGCCGCCGCGCAGGTGATTGCCCACCGCGACGACATGGACGCCGTGCTGCGCCGCTACGGCTACGACGGCACCACCTACCCGCGCAAGCACTTCATCGTCACCGAAACCAACATCAGCCGCCGCCCCTCCGGGTGGCGGGCCGGGTCCGATGAGATGCAGCGCAACTTTGGCCTCAAGGCCCTGGTGCTGGCCCAGAAGCACGGCCTGCGGCAGCTGCATTTCTACAGCCTGGGCGAAGCCACCGAAGCCCCGCCGCCGGCCACGCCCGTATCGGGAGCCGACGAGTTCAAGCTCATGGGCCTTTATGAAAACCTAACCCGCGACGCCCCCGGCCACCAAAAGCTTACCCCCCTGGGCCAAGCCGTCCGCGCCACGGCCCGCCTGCTGCGCGGCCTGCGCTACGACGCGGCCCGCACGGCCGCCCTGCGCCTGCCGGCCAGCGCCGAAGGGGCCGCCTTCTCCGGTGCGGCCCGCACTGTATTTGTGCTCTGGGCCAAAACCACCACCGACCAAAGCGAAACGGCCGCTGCTCTTTATTCATTTCCCGCCGGCCTGGGCGAAGTGGTGCCATCCCCCTGGAACTACGCTCCGCCGGCCACGCCGCCTGCCCGGCGCCCAGCCCACCGCGTGCGGCTTACGGGCACGCCCACGTTCTTCGAGCGTGCACGGCCGGCCCTGGCTCGCCCGTGAAAGGCAGCCCACCGGAAACTGCGGGCCTGGGCAGAATAACCTGACTGTCAGATGGATTTTATTGCCTGAACACTAGTCCTGGCTTGGCAACCCACATCCGGGGAGGCGGCTAGCGCATTAGCTCCTGGGTGAATAGCCATACCCGACTGATTCTAATATTCCTCATTTAATATAAAGGTTTCTGAAAAGCCGACCTACCACTTATTGGTGATAGTTATATAAAAATTGAACAGTAATATGCTGTCGTTCAATATTTTGGCCTTTTTCGCATTTCATTCGGATTTCCACTGATGAGTTCGTAAATTCGGGTCGTTTCCACCCGGCGCTAGTGTTCCGTTAAGCAAGTGGCAGAGGTCTAATCTGTTGTAAGCCGCTTTGGTAATGGAATATAGATTGCCGACAATACCAGGATGCGACGCTGCGTAGGCGCCCCCTGGCAGATACCCTGTTTCCTGAAATAGAAAAAAAATCAGAAGGCTGATGAGGGGAAAGCTATGCCCTATTCATTAGTATTTAACTTCAGCTATGTAATATGGATAACTTTTTAAAAAACAGCAGGTTATTGCACGCGCTGCTCGCTGGGCTTGGGACCCTGACGGCGGCCGCGCAGACCGCGCCGCAGGCGGGCGAAGAAGCCATTGGCATTACTTCGATTACGCCCAGCGTCAGTACCGGCCAGGACTATTCGCCCTGGCTCAACGACGACCCGCACAGCCTGGTGCAGAACAACTGGAACCCCAGCAACTTTCAGTACATCGACGTGACCTTGCAGCTGGCCAAGCCCACGGTGCTCAGCCGCCTCTCCTTGTTTGATTTTGAGGGAGTATTTACCGACCAGCCGGCCACCATTTATGCCCTGAGTGGGGGCCAGCGCACGCTCATTGGCACGTTCACCGGCCAAGAGTACAACCAGTACGTGACCATGGCCGTGGCGGGCAATGTGCCGGCCACGGCCATTGTTGTTCATAAGTTCTGCAACAACATTCCGGTCAAAATCAAGGTGTTTGGGCGCACGGGCAGTTCGCCGCCTCCCACCACAACGCCGGTGCCGGCTACGCTGACCTTTGGCAGCTTGCCGGCCCGCACCGTGGGCGACGCGCCTTTTGCCTTGGCGGCGAGCAGCACCAACGCGAGCACTCCCATCGCCTTTACTTCTTCCAACCCTGGGGTGCTGAGCGTGTCAAACGCTTCAGGGCAGTGGCTGGGCACGGTGGGCGGCGCCGGCACGGCCACCATCACGGCCTCGCAGGCCGCCAGCGCCGCTTATGGGGCCGCCAGCGCGACCCAGACGCAGGAAGTGAGAGCCGCGACTGCCCCCGCGCCACCTGCTGCGCCCGCTACCCCCTCAACGCCCCCTGCCGGGCCCGTGGCGAATGGCAAAATCACGCTCGACCCCAGCCGCTGGTACAGCCTGGACAACGTGAGCAACAATATCCAGGGCCTGTTTGATAATTCCACCAGCTCGGGCGTGACCATGGGCTGGGGCAAAATCCTGGAGACTTACGACGCCTACTACACCCTGCTGCCCGGCGAATCCATCAGCCTGGAGAGCATCCGCCTCTTCGACGGGGGCGCCGGCGACCCCAATAAACCAATGACGCTGTCGGTGCTCACCAGCACCTGGCAGCGCGTGGTGGTGGCCACCTACACCGGCGGGCACAACGGCCAGTGGATAGGCCCCGACCCCGCCAACCCCGGCAATTTCAAGCTTAGCACGCCCGTTAGCAACATCCGGGCCCTGGTGCTCACCGCTTCTTGGGCGTACCCCGGGGAGATGGAACTGTATGGCTCCTACACGCCGGGCGCGCCCCTGCCCACGGCCGACCCCATGGCCCTGGCGGTGCAAAAGGGCACCCGGCTGCGGCAGGAAATGGGCATCAATGCCTTTGAATGGGACGTGGAAGACCCCAACGCCCCCGGCCAGATTGACGAAGCGCGGCTAAAGGCGGTGAAAAACTTCACCGGCTTCCGGCACTACCTCGATTGGGAAAAGCTGGAGTCGAGCCCGGGCAACTACACCTTCAACCCCGTGCACAGCGGCGGCTGGAACTACGACGCGCTCTACCAGCGCCTGAAGAGCGAGGGCATTGACGTGCTGGTCTGCCTGAAAACCCTGCCCAACTGGCTGCTCGACACCTACCCCGGCAATGAGCGCGACCTGGAAAACGTGCCCGTGCGCTACGGCCGCGACTTTGCCGACCCCAATTCTTACCTGGAGCAGGCCAAGGTGGCCTTTCAGTTCATTTCCCGCTACGGCTACAACCCTGGCGTGAACCCGGGCCTGCTGCACGTGGACCCCAGCACGCGCTGGCCCGGCGATGGCGTAAACCAGGTGCGGGTCGGTCTGGGCGTGGTCAAGTACATTGAGTGCGACAATGAGCGCGACAAGTGGTGGAAGGGCCGCAAAGCGTACCAGACCGGGCGCGAATACGCCGCCAACCTATCGGCCTTCTACGACGGCCACAAGAACAGCATGGGCCCCGGCGTGGGCGTGAAAAATGCCGACCCCGGCGTACAGGTGGTGATGGGGGGCCTGGCCTCGCCCAACCCGGACTACGTGCGGGGCATGATAGATTGGTGCCGCCAATACCGCGGCACCCGGGCCGACGGCTCGGTGGACCTGTGCTGGGACGTAATCAACTACCACCTCTACTCGAACGATGCCCGCTCCTCACAGAGCGGCAACCCCACGCGGGGGGCCGCGCCCGAGGTATCCGAGGCCGGCCAGGTGGCCCAGGATTTTGTGCGCCTGGCCCACCAGTACGCCCGCGACATGCCCGTGTGGGTAACCGAAACCGGCTACGACACCAACCCGGGCAGCCCGCTCAAGGCCGTTGCCATTGGCAATAAGTCGGTGCTGGAAACGCAGGCCGACTGGACGCTGCGCACGGCCCTGCTGTATGCCCGCTGGGGCGTGGAGCGGACCTTCCACTACCAGCTGGCCGACGACAACCCCGGCAACGCCCAGCAGTTCAGCTCCATGGGCTTGATAAACCAGGACCACACGCCCAAACCTGCCGCCGACTTCCTGCGCCAAACGGCCTCCTTGCTTGGCGACTTCGTGTACAAGGGCACCCTCAACCGCGACCCTATCGTGGACCGCTACGAGGCCAACGGCCGCACGGCCTACGCCCTGGTGGTGCCCGACGAACGGAACCGCACCGCCACCTATACCCTCAGCGTGGGCGCTGATTCGGCCTATATCTACCAGCCCCAGGCGGGCAGGGCCGCCATGCGGCTGACCCGCGTGCGCACCTCAAATGGCCAATTGCAGCTCACCGTGACCGAAACGCCTACGTTTGTGGTGGGCGCCGGCACCAGCGCCGCGCCGGCCGCCAAAGTAGCCTGCCCCGACACCGGCAGCATTCAGTGGGAGCAGTGGACGGGCATCGGTGGCTCGCACGTGGCCCTGATTCCGACCGGAACCCCGCCCAGCGAAACGGCCCGGCTCACGCAGTTTGAGAGCGGCCGCAACGTGGGCAACAACTACGGCGCCCGCATTCGCGGCTACCTCTGCCCGCCGCAGGACGGCAGCTACACCTTTCGCCTTTCGGGCAGCGACGACTGCCAGCTCTGGCTTAGCGCCGACGAAGACCCGGCCCACAAAACGCTGATTGCTGGCTTTGAAGGGGGGACTGGGTACCACGAGTGGAATAAATACGCCAGCCAGCAATCGGGGCCCATGGTGCTGCTGGCCGGGCACCGCTACTACGTGGAGGCGCTGCAGAAAGAAGCCGGCGAAGCCGACAATCTCTCCGTGGCCTGGACGCTGCCCAATGGCCAGGTGGAGGCGCCCATCCTGGGCGCTCACCTGATTCCCTTTGGCACCCTTGCTGCCAATGCTGCCATGGTCCCCGCTACCGGCCAGACGCCGGAGCTGACCGTGTACCCCACCCCCTTCGCCGAGCACACCAGCGTGGCGTTTACCCTGCCCCGGGCCGGCCACGCCTCCCTGGCCGTGTACAACCTGCAGAGCCGGCTGGTGCGGCGCCTCTTCAATGGCTGGGCCGAGGCCGGCACCCGGCAGCAAGTCACGCTTTCCGGGGCCGGCTTGCCCCAGGGCGTTTACATAGTGCGGCTCGTGACGGCCGATAAGGTGCTGACCCAGAAGCTGCAGCGCGTCGACTAAGCAGGGGCCAGTCCATTGTGCTGGCAGTAGCAAGCAGCTCAATTATTGGGGTGGGCCGGCAGAAAAAGTGAGGCATGACGAGCGGAAAAACGGGGCCTGCGGGTAGCTTCAGAGGCGCAATAGCTTTGCTTTATGAACCAGGCCCGCGCTGCTGCTGCGCAGCTCCAGCAGGCCCCAGCCCAGGGCCCCGCGGAAACGGAGGGGTAGGTAGCGGCGCAGGGCCACGTAGCCGTATGCCGTGCTGGCTACCAGCGTAAACACCGACGCCAAGGCCGCGCCGTAAACGTTGCCGAGCAGCTTGATACACACCAGGTCCGCCAGCACGTTCACGGCCAGGGCCAGGATGACCTTCACCAGGTTGAGCTGGGGCTTGTTGATGATGTCGAGCGTGACGCCCAGGAACCGCTCCAGCGGAAACAGCAGCGAACACACCATCATGATGCGGTAGAGGTTGGCCGCTTCGGTGCCCACGTATTTGCCACCCCCGATGAAGCCCACGATGACATCGGCAAAAACCAGGGCGCCCGCAATGAGCGGCACAAACAGCAGCGTGAGCAGCACCGTGTATTTCTTCAGCAGGTTGGCCACGTCGGCTTCCCGGCCTTGGTTCAGGGCCGCCGACATGCTGGGCATGGCCGTGGCCAGGCCGCTGCGCAAGGGCACTTCGATGATTTCGAGCAGGCGCGTGGGCAGGTTGTAGATGGCCAGTGCCGCCGGGCCCAGCATGAACTTGACGATGAAAGCATCGGAGCTGCGCAATAGGTTGGCGCCCAAAAAGGTGCCGAAGCTGTATTTTCCGAAGCGAAAAAGCTCGCGCACATCGGCTGCCGTTTTGTAGCGCAGGGCGCCGAGCCGGGCCCACCCCGCGGCCACCGTCACCACGCTGGTGAGCAGCGAGCTCAGCAGAAAGCACTGCACAACGCCCGACAAACTCAGCCGCTGCAGCACGTACAACCCAAATACCAGCCCAATAAACGAGCCCTGGTTGAGCAGGCGGATGCAGAGAATGCGGTCGAAACGCTGCTCGGCCTGCAGCAGCCAGATGCTCACGTTGTAGGGCAGCGTCGCGGCCAGGCTCAGCCCAAACCAGCCGAGGGCCAGCCGCACGCCAACGTCGCTCACCCCATCGGCAAAAGGCAGTGTTCCGCAGTTGAGCACCCCAAAAGTTCCCGTTACCAGCAGGGCAATGTACCAGGCCGAGCCGGCCACGCGGCGCTTGCGGCCTTCGTCGGCCCCGGAGTAGAACTTTATCAGCGCCGTTTGCAGCAGGCCCGTGCGAAAGGTGTCGAGCAGCAAAAACACGAACTGGAAAAACACCCAGTTGCCCATGTCTGCCGCTGCTAAGAAACGGTAGAGAATCAGGTAGGTGAGCAGGCTGAACACGGCCATCACGCCGTTGCCGGTAAGCGAAAGGACGTGGCGGTTTTTGAGGAGGGCGGTCATGGGGCGGCCGGTTGAGGGGGCTGAAGGTGCGGCCGGGCCGAGTGGGCAGTACGGGAAGTAGGGCGGGCTTCTTTGGGGTGGACGAGGTGCGCCGCAATGGCTTGGTAAATCTTCTGGGCGCTGGCCGCCCAGGTGTGGGTGGCGGCAAATGCGCGGCGCTGCTGCTGGCGGGCGGGGGAGTCTTCGCGCAGGGCCTGCGCAATGAGGGGCTCGTAGGCGGCGGCGCTGTCGGCCAGGTAGGTGTGGGTTTCAAGCAGGCCCATGGCCTCGGTGCGGGTGGCCACCACGGGCTTGCCCAGGGCGAGGTATTCGTCTACTTTGCGCGGGTAGTTGCCGCGCGTCAGGTCGTTGACCAGCTGCGGGTTCAGGCACACGTCGAAGTGCCGGATGTAGGCGGGCAAAGCGACGGGCGGCCGGGAACCCAGGAAGTGCACGTTGGGCCGCTGGTGCAGGTTGCTGGCCCGGAAGGCGGCGTCCTCGGGCCCAAGCAGGACCAGGCTCCAGTCCGGCCGCTGCTCGCTGAGGTGGCGCAGCACTTCCAGCGACAGCCGCGAGCTCACCAGCGCGCCCACGTACCCGATAATGGGCCGGGGAATGCCCGCCAACTCGGCCGGCATGGGGGCCGCCAGGGCTTCGGCATACAAAGCGGCTTCGCAGCCCTGCCCCACGTCAAAAGACCGGGCGTTGAACTGCCGGCAGTAGGCGGCCAGGAAGCTTGAATTGGCCACGCACAGGTCGCTTTTGGCCATGAGCTGGGGCTCGAGGCGCTGGCCGTGCTTGCGCCAGTAGTCCACCGCCACCACGTAGTCCCGCGAGTAATACACGCTCACCTCGGGCCGCAGCAGTTCGGGCAGGTAGAAGCTCCGGAAAATGTCGTTGTCGTTGAACAGCACGAACGGCCCGAACCCCAACTCCTGCAGCGCCGGGCGAATGGCCCGGGCAAAGCGGCGGTTGTTGAGCTGGTTGAACCACGGGTGCAGCCCTGCCGGCAGCCAGTTGATGGACTCCAGCACCACGGCCGGGTTCAGCACCCACAGGTTGTCGTCCACCAGTTGCAAGCCAGGCTCCTGGCGCTTTAGCACCCGCAGGCGGCGCTGCACCGCCGGCGTGTGCCGCTGGCGCAGCAGGGTGTTGCGGTCGAGCGGGGAGTTGACGTACAGCACGCGGTGGTGCTTGCTGAATTCCAGTGCCAGGTCCTTGCAATTGCTGCCTATGGGGGTATCCCAGGGCTGCTGGCCCACCACCACCATGTCGCGGCCGGAGAGTAGAGGCGCCATGGCTACGCAGGAAAGGGGGCGGAAGCACGAAGCAGCACGCGGTCGACCACTTCCAGGATTTCTGGATTTTGCACGGCGTCGAACTTGCGGGCAAACAGCTTGTGGGAGTGCGCCAGCTTGGGGGCATCGTCCAGGGTCAGGACCTTGGGCGTGGCGCCACCCGCCGACCAGTCGATGTATCGGTAGTTGTCGTTGACAATCTGGTTTTTCAACGGCGAGTTGAGCAGGATGGTGGCCGGCAAGAACTCATCCGACCCCCAGGTAAACCGGCTGAAGCGGCGCAGCTCGGGGTGGGCATCCATGAACTCGACGAGGTACCGGGCGCAGTCGGCCCCCAGGGTCCACCACGAGCCATCGGGCCCGCCGTATAGCGGGTAGGGCAGCGGAAACTTCCGTTTCGGCAGCAGCTTGTTCAGCAGGAACTGCAGCCGGTACTGCCCCTTAAACCGGTAGTAGGTGGAGTGGTACTGCTCCACGCGGCTGATGGCGTGGCCCCACCACCGCGAGTCCTGGTGCTCAAACGACAGAAACGAGGAGTTCAGGTGTTGGGCAAAAAACTGATGAATCGCCGCCACCGGCTTGATGGGATAATCCTGCCCACTGAGCAGGTTGATGAAGTCGTACGGCTCGCCGCTGGCCAGGATTTCGCGGGTGCACTCCAGCAAAGCCTCGGTGAAGCGGTAAGAGGCCCAGCGCACCGAAATGCGGGTGCGCGTGAACTGCACGCGGGGCAGCTTGGCCAGGTAGGCAAACTCCTGGGCATCCACCTTCTTGTCGAGGTGGAGATAGAAGTCAAAATCTTCGTGAGCCAGCGCCCGAAGCAGCCGCTCGACCTGGGCCGGATTTTTATGCACCGTGATGAGATGAGCTATGCGCATGGGAAGTGGTAGTTGCGGTGGGGAGGTAGGGAGGGAAGGGGCCGTTATTCGGCTGCTAGCTGTGGCTCCTGCGGTCGCGCGGCTTTGGCCCAGGCGGCAGGCTGGGCCTTGCGGTAGTACCGGCGGAAGCCGGCAAAAACGGCTAGGTTCATCAGGCAGAAATACAGGGGCACCACCGTCAGCTTACCGCTCGCGCCCTGCCAGCCGCGCCAGGCCGCCAGGTAGAACAGCACCTGCGCGGCCGTTGCCAGGCCGTAAAACCCGGCCCGCCCACTGCTCGCCGTGGCAGCCAGCACAGCACTCAGCGGCAGCAGCAGCGCCAGGGCCACGGGGGCGGCGCTCCAGCGCAGCACCCGGTGCGAGACATACAGAAACGTGGCCAGCGGCCGCCGCACGGGGTTGAGCAAGGCCCGCAGGCGGCCCATGGCTTGCCAGCCGCCCGCGCAAATCCGGATTTTGCGCTCCCATTCGTCGGCCAGCGTCGGCGAGGGGTCTTCGGTGGCGTAGGCCCGGGGCTCGTACACCACGGTGTAGCCCTGCTCCACCAGCCGCAGCGACTGCACAAAATCGTCGAGAATGGTGTCGGCCTCCAGGGGCCGAAACAGGTGCGAGCGGAACGAAACAAGTTCGCCGGCCGCGCCCATCAGGCTGTACACGCAGGAGTCGCAGCGCTTCAGAAACGACTCGTATTTCCAGTACAGGCCCTCGCCCGCGCCGGGGGTGGAGCCGGCCAGGGGCCGCACCTTTTTCTCGCCCGATACGGCCCCCACCTGTGGGTTTTGGTAGTGCTGCACCAGCTCCCGCACGGCCCGCGGGTTCAGGTCGGTATTGGCGTCGGTGAACACCACAAAGGGCGTGTGGACGAACTCCATGGCGCGGTTCTCGGCCAGGGACTTGCCGCCCCGCACCGGCGAGTGCAGGTGCCGCACGCGGGGGTAGCGGGCCAGCACCTGCGCCGAATTATCAGTTGAGCCATCGGTGATGACGACAAGCTGCAGGAGCTCCGTGGGGTAGTCCTGGGCCAGGCAGTTCTCCACCTTGGCGGCCAGAATACGGGCCTCGTTATACGCCGGCACCACCAGCGTCACGGCGGGCTCAAAGGGCAGCAAGGGGCGGGGCGGGCGCAGGCGCCTGACCAAGGCCGCCAGCAGCCCCACCACCACCGCGTACCCCACGTAGGTGTAGACCACGGTGGCCAGCGCCAGCCAAAAAAGGTATTCCAGGACCAGCATAAGCAGGGAGCGAACAGATGAGGCAAGGAGCGAAAAGTCTGGTTGCGGCCGGGCAGGCGGCGTCAGCGGGCTTTGCGGTGCGCTTTCAGCCCCCGCAGCACGCCCAGCGCCAGGCAGAGCAGCGCCGGCACGGCGAAGATTTCGAACGGCATGGAGCGAGGCGTTTTAGTCGAGTGGGGCGCTGGGCACCCGGGCCCGGTGCGGGGTGGCCAGAAACGACGCCTGGGTGCGGCCCACGCGCAGCAGGGCCAGGCACATGCACAGGATGGCGTAGGGCAGGCGGACCACGGCCCGCAGCAGCTGCCCGTTGTAGAGCCGGGCGGGCAGGGCCAGCAACAGCGTGGCGGCCAGCAGCAGCAGCAGCCCACCCCAAAACCCCGGGGGCGGCCCCACCGGCAAGACCAGCGAGAGCAGAAACAGCAGCCCGAGCACGCCAATCAGCAGCGTGCGCGGCACCAGAAAGGTTTGCATGGCCTTGTTGAAAAACTCCACGTTGCCGAACCTAACCAGCTGCGTAAAACCCTCGCCGGCGTATTTCTGCAGGAACTCCAGCTGGGAGGCCAGCCAGCGGGTGCGCTGCTGGGTAAACACCCGGGCGCTGTCAATTTTCTCGTCGTACACGTAGGTGTCGGCCAGGTAGCCCACCTTCACCCGGTCGCGGGCAATCCGAAAATCCAGCTCCTTGTCTTCGCCCACCGTTTCGCCGATGCCCGTCAGGAGCCGCTGCAGGTAGCCGTAGTCGAACGCCATGCCCGAGCCTATCAGCGCCGAGGACAGGCCCAGGGCAAACGGGCCCTGGCGGTAGATGTGGTTGTTTATCTCCTCGTTGCAGGCGTCCAGCAGGGCGAAGGCCGTGTCCTGATTCAGGGCCGTGCGGTGGGTTTGCACCACGCGGTAGCCCAGGTCGAAAGCGCGGTTAATGTTGCTCAGGCAGCCTTTGCCCATGAGGTTGTCGGCATCGAGCACCACGGCGATGTCGAAGGCGGCCGCAGGAAAGGTGTGCAGCGCGTGCAGCAGGGCCTTGCCCTTGGTGCTGCGCTCAAAAGCGACTTCCACCACCTCGGCGCCCGCCTGCCACAGGGCCTGCACGGTGGCGGCCCGCAAGCCATCGGCAATCACCACAACCTGAAACGTGCCCTCGTACGGGTGGCGCAGGGCCGCTTTGGCGGTGGCCAGAATCACGGCATCGGCCCGGTAGGCCGGCAGAAACACGCCGATGTGGCGCAGGCGAGTGGGGTGGTACGGCCCCCGGTCTACCTCCAGCAGCCGCTCCGGAAAGTGGCCCGCCACCGTAAAAAACAACAGGTACAGGCAGTTGAGCAGCAGAAAGCCCCCGGCCAGCTCCAGCCCATAGTGCAGCAATAGTTGAAGTAGTTGCATAGCGAACGTAATAGATACAATAGCTTGAAAACACCGGGCTTACCCCACCTGCGGGTGCTGCAAGTGCCAGCGCAGGCCGCGGCCCAGGGCGCGCAGGTGGGGCCACTCGCGGTGCAGAGAATGCTGCAGGGCTTTCTTGGGCAGGGCGGCGGCCAGAAACACCAGCGTGCTGGTCCAGCGGGCCCAGCCCCGGCAGTTGCGCCGGATAAACAGCAGGCGGTTGCGATTCATGTAGTAGGTCTTCAGCACCGAAAACTTGCCCACCGACACCGATTCCTTGTGGTGCACCGTGGACTCGGCCACGTAATGGCAGCTGTAGCCGGCACGCTTGATGGTCTCGCACCAGTCCAGCTCTTCGTAGTACAGAAAGTACGCCTCCGGCATGGGGCCCACCGCCTCCAGCACGCGGCGCGGCACCATCATGGCCGCGCCGTCGGCGAGCTGGGTGGGGTGCGAGTAGTTGTACTGCCCCCGGTCGGCCTCGAGGTAGCCCACCGTGATGCTGCGGCCCGTCCAGGGGTTGATGCCCCGCGAGCCGGCGTACTGAATCAGGTTATCGGTATGGTAAAACAGGATTTTGGGGGAGGCGATGCCGGCCGTGGGGGTGTGCTCAAAGAGCTGCACCAGCGGCTCGAGGAAGCCGGGCGCCACCTCGGTGTCGTTGTTCAGAAATAGCAGGTACTCGCCCCGGGCTTCTGTCAGGCCGCGGTTGTTGCCGCCCGCAAAGCCCAGGTTTTGGTCGGACTTAATGAGCTTCACCTGCGGGTACCGCTCGGTAATCACGTCGGGGTTGTCGCTGGGCGAAGCGTTGTCCACCACAATGATTTCGATGCGCGGGTACGTTGCCCGCAGCAGCGATGCCACCATGGCGCACGTCACCAGCGCCTGGTTGTAGTTAATGGAAATTATGGAAACCAACGGAGTAGCCACGGCAGCAGGGGGTTAAGAAGCGGTGGGAGGAGTGGCCGGCTGGGACTGAGCATCCAGCTGCGGGCCGCGAAACACGAAGGCCCAGGAGATGTACACGACCAGGGCCGAGGGCATGAAGTTGATGACCTCATTGCCGTAGCTGGCCGCCAGGCTGCCGGCCGCCCCGGCCGTGAGGGCAATGAGCTTGGCCTTCAGGGCGCGGTCCCGAATCCGCCACACGATGCCGCAGCACTTGCCCAGAATGTAGAGCATGAGCCCCAGCCAGATGGTGAAGCCCACAATGCCGTACATGGCCCACACTTTCACCCAGTAGCTGTCGGGCGGAATGCTGGCCAGGTACTGGCCCGCGTTGTATTTGATGCCCGAGTTGCCGATGATGCCCAGGCCACCCCCGAAGGGACGGTCGGCGAGGTAGGCGCCCAGCCGCTGCTGGTTCTGAAACCGCACGTTGAGCGACGGGTCGGTGGGGTCCAGGGCCGTGCGCATGCGGTAGATATTGTAGTTGCTGCTGCCAATGGTGGTGTACTTAAGCACCCCAAACCCGGCCAGGGCCATCACCGAGCCCAGCACAAACACCTTGATGTTATTGCTGATGAGCAGGGCCACCAGCACGCCCGAGCCCAGCGTGAAAAGCGCTCCCCGCGTACCCGAGATGAACATGCCCACCACCAGCACCAGCGCCGCCGCCGCCAGCAGCGCCCGCTTCCAGTACTTGAAGGGACCCAGGGCCAGAATGAGCGCAACCAGGGCAATATGGGCCTGCGCCGCGCCGAACTGTCCCGCGTCGCTGTAGAAGGAAAACACGCGCAGCTTGCCCCAGAGCAGGTGGGTTTTGGTGTTTTCATCCAGAAAAGCCTGCTCACCCGCCGACAGGCCCAGGTACAGCTGTTTCAAGCCGTTGAGCGACCCCAGCACCGACAGGCCGATTATCAGCCCCAGGAACAGGTTGAGGTCGCGGCGGGTATTGAACACCAGCAAGGCCAGCGGCACGCACAGGAACCAGTACAGCGCGGCGCTCCGCAGCTCCTGAAACCAGCCCACCACGCTGGCCCCGGCCGGGTTGAGCAGCTCCAGCAGGTTTAGCACAAACCAGCCCAGGCTGAGCAGGCACAGGTCGTTTTTGAGGATGCGCCACTCAAACTGCTGGTAATTGAAGGCCACGGCCACCCACGTCGTCACCAGCAGGCCGTCCACGGCCAGGCCGAAGGGCACCCCGCCCACCTCCCGGGCCAGAATAAAGAACAGAAAGCAGTAGCAGACCAGCGCGATGATGCCCAGCCGCGGGCGGTGAAACAGCGCAATGAGAAACGGCACCGCCACCGCCACGGCCACCAGCAGGCCCGGCACCACCAGCCCCTCGCGGGCCGTGAGCCAGCCCACGGCCACCGCCAGCACCACGCCAATGGGCACGAACAGGCCGGGGAACCGGGGCGAAAAAATGGGCGTGAAAGGGTGCACCAGCGAATGGCTTACGGGTGAATGAGGCAGGAAAGGGCTCCGTTAGTTCAGCAAGGGCTGGGAGGGGTGGGGTGGCAAGGCCGGGCGGAAAGCGGGGGCGGCAGTGGGCCGGGCGCGGGCCCCGATGAACTCGGCCACGTATTCGGGCAGCACACCGTTGAGCACAATTTCGATGGGCGCCTTCGTGACCGTGCGGATGCTCTGGAATATCTGCCGGTCGGCCGGCAGCCACGAGCGTTCGGCGCGCACCGCCACCAGAATCAGGTCCAGGTCCTGCAGCAGCGAGGCAGGGTACGTGGATTCGAGTAGCGCCGGAAATTCCACGATGATAACTGCCTCGCCGGGCACGTACTTGGTGGCAATGTCTTCTACCCGCACGCCCTGCGTGAGCCCCTGCAGCGGGGAGTAAAACTGAATGCCGTCGTGGGGCATAATCTGCAGCACGTGGTCGCTGGGAAACAAGCTCAGCGTGTTGATGCCCATTTCGCTCAGGCTGGCGGCCAGGCTGCTGCACACTTCGGTTTTGCCCTCGGCGCTCTGGCTGCTCAGCACCCCAATCACGTAGGGCTTGTCGGTGCTGGCCTTGTGCTGGAACTTGAGCAGCAGGTGCCGGGCCAGGTGGTCTTCGGCCCGCTTAGCGTAGGGCGGCGGGCCGGCCGAGGGGCGTGTGGGCTTGGGAATGATGCCGGCCACCGGAAAGGTGGTCACCGCCGCGGCGTGGGCCGGGTTTTGCAGCGAGGTATCGAGCATGGCCGCCGTGACCAAACCGGCCCCGGTGAGCAGAAACGAGCCCACCACCCCGCCAATCAGCAACAGCAGCAGCTTGGAGCCGGTGCTCCGGGTGGGCAGATAGGGCGGGTCTACCACGCGCAGCTGCGAGGCGAGCAACCCGTTTTGCTGCGAGAGCTTGCTCTGTTTCAGCCCTTCCATTTGGGAGAGGTATTCCTTCTCGGCTACTTCCACCTCCCGCCGGATTTTTCGGATTTCGGCGCCCAGCGGCACCAGTGCGTTGTACTGCCCCGCTACCGTCTGCTTTTGCTGGCGCATCAGGTTGAGCTGGCTTTTCAGGTCTTCCACCAGCAGGGCGTTTTTGGTGTAGTCGCCCAGCAGGTCCTTCACGTTCACGCCCTGCACCGAGTGCGAGCTGGCGTATTCACTGTTCACCGCGTCGCCTATTTTGTTGGTCAGCTGCTCGGCTTGCTGCTTGAGGCTCGCCAGGCGGGCCGGGGCCCCTGGCACCGTGCTGCCCACCAGTTCCAGCTCGGCAATCTGGCTGCTCAGGCCCGAGAGCTGGTTGCGCAGCCGGATAATCTCCTGGCTTTTTAAGCTGGAAACGCCGCGCTTGCTCAGGGTCGTTTCCACCGATTTCAGCTGGGAGAAGGCGCCGGCATACTGCATCTCGAGCTGGTTGTACTTGTCGGCCGAAAGCTGCTTTTCATCGGTCGATGCCAGGATTTGCTTGTCGTAGTCCACCAGGTTGTGCTTCTGGTGGAACTCCAGCAACCGCTGCTCGGCCGCCTGCAGGCGCTGGTAGGCCTTCTGGGCAGCCTGGTCGAAGTAGCCAATCACCGTTTCGTTCTGCCCCGTGAACAGTTCCTTGTGCTTGCGGATAAACACTTGGGTCAGAATCTCCAGGGTCTTCTGGCACACCACCGGGTCGGTGGTGGTGTACTCCACCTGCACCAGGTCGCTGTCCTTCACCCGCGAGGCCGTGATGCCTTCCAGCGCGGTTTCGGAATACAGCGGCGCTTTGGAGTTCACCAGTTTGTTCACCGGGTTGCGGGGTCCTTCCTGGTAGGCCGCCCGTAGGCGGGCCATGGTTTCGGCCAGGGTGTTGCCAGTGAGGCGGGACCGCACGCGCGGAGGCAGCAGCTTGTCGGTCTCGGCGGTGGGCCCGCCCAGCAGCTCCTCGAGAAAGGCTGCCGTCACGTTGGACACCCCCTGGGCAGGGCGCGTCAGACGCATCGGGTCCTGCATCAGGCGCCAGGCCAGCAGCCGCAGGCTCACCTCCTGGCGCGTGTCGCGCGAGTTCACCAGCGTGAGCAGGTTGTCGAAGGCCGTACTGGTGGCATTCCAGTTGCCGCCCGCGTCGTTGTTGCCGCCCTCAATCTTGTAGCCCGAGGCAATGCCGGTGTAAATCACCGTGTCGGACTTGTATTTCCGGTCCTGAAACCGCGAAAAGAAATAAATAGACCCCGCCGTGGTCACCGGCACGAGCAGCAGCAGCAGCCAGTGCCGCCGCATAAGTCGAAGAAACTCTTTGGCTGTCATTTTCCTAGCGTTAGGGTGTTGATGGGCATGCCAATCATGTTTTCCATCAGCAGCACGGCCGTCTGATAGCTGTTTTTGGCTTCCGCGTCGGCCAGCGCTGCCTTGTTGTAGAAGTCAATGGCCGTGATTTGCTCACTGACCTGAATCTCGCCTTCGCGGAATTTCTTGTCGGCTATTTTCTTGTTGACACTCGCCGACTGCAGGGCGTCCTGGTAGTGCTGCATGCCGATTCGGGCCAGCACCAGCGCCTGGTACTGCGCAATCACCTCCGCCCGGATTTTCATTTCGGCCTCGTTGCGCTCGGCCTCGGCCTTGGTTACCAGCAGCTCCTGGCGGTGCTGGGTGCTGCGCCGGCCCGCCACCAGGTCCAGCGGCACGGCCAGGTTCACCCCGGCCGAATACACGGCCCGCGCCCCCTGGGAGAACGGGTTCATCATGTACACGGGCCGCGACGTGGCATCGGCCGTGGCGAAGTAGGGCAGCGAGCCGTAGTTGTAGCTCGACATCACCGATACCATGTTCAGGAGGCGTTTGCGGCTCAGCTTGAGGTCTTCGGTGGCCACGCCGCGGCCGGCTTCCAGGCGCGCCACTTCGGCCGAGTGCTTAATGGCGGCCTCGTATAAGCGCGGCAGCACCTTCGCCGGCTCGCTGAAGAAAATCGTCGCCTCGGGGTCCGTTTTGGCCGGGAGCGCCTGGCCCCAGCCCGGGGTCATCGCCAGCCCCAGCAGAATTGCCAATGTCTTTCTCATCATACGTTTTCCTGTTGAATGAGCGCCGGGATGGTTTTGAGCAGGATAAGCAAATCGCCTTTCAGGGAATGGCTGCGGGCGTATTCCAAATCCAGCGCTTTGCGCTCGTCTTCCGACATGCCGGCCCGGCCGCGCTTGCTCACCTGCCACAGCCCCGTGATGCCCGCCGGGGCCAGAAACCGGGCGGCAAACTGGTCGGTGGTCAGCTTCTCGGCTTCGTAGAGGGGCAGCGGCCGGTTGCCCACTATCGACATGTCGCCCCACAGCACGTTGAACAGCTGGGGCAATTCGTCGATGCTGGTGTTGCGCATGAACGCACCCACCCGGGTCACGCGCGGGTCGTTTGCAATTTTGATGAACGCCGGCGCGCCGTTGGTTTTCTGCAGCGCGCGGTAATGCTTCTCACACACCACCTGGCCGCTTTTGTCGATGAGCGGCGCCTGGCACCCACCTCCGCCACAGGCACAGGTGTTGGGTTCGGCGGGAGCCGGGCCGGTGGCCTGGTACTGGTTTTGGCCCTTCATGTCGGGCAGGAGCTGGTCGGCATCCTGGCGCATCGAGCGGAATTTCCAGAACCGGAACACCCGGTAGCCCGTCCCCACGCGGTAGGAATAATAGAACACGGGCCCGCGCGACTCCAGCTTGATGAGCAGCGCCACCACCGCAAACACGGGCAGCAGGCACAGCAGGCACCCTAGCGCCAACGCCAGGTCAAACAGCCGCTTGCCCACCGGGATGGAGCGGGCCGCGCGCCGGGCCCTGCCGGCCGTCGCGCCTGCCCCATTTCGGTAGCGAAGCAAGGGGCGCCACTGGGGTAGCAAGGGCGCAGGTGATTTAGCAGCATAGCTATTTTTTAAAATGGCTTCCATACAACTGATGCTTAGGAAATGAGAAATCAGACCGGGCCGGAGCCCCAAGCAGTCAGCCGATTAGGCGCTGACCCTGCTCAGTATCTTTTTGATTCTGATTTCCAGCTCTTCGGGGTTGAATGGCTTTACCAAGTAGTCATCGGCGCCTTGCTTGAGGCACAAAATCTTCTTGCTAGTCTCGTCGGTACCGGACAGCATGAGCAGCGGCGTGTTCTCATGCACCGGCGATGCGCGCAGCTCACGCACGAAATCCAGGCCGTTCATGAGCGGCATTTCGTAGTCCGCCACAATCACGTCGACCCGGGTACTGTTCTGCAGCCACGCCAGGGCTTCCCGGCCATTGGCCGTGAGCACAACTTCGTATTCTGTGGAGAAAAAGTGCTCCAGAATTAATTGAATAGCAGGTTCATCGTCGATAACCAGTAGTTTCTTCTTCATATTCATAACCAAGTTTGTTTCGTGGGCAGGGTGGAGGACGCGCTATCCGATACCCGGGCGAATGGCCTCCCTTCACGATGAAGTCGCTATCGGAGGAGCCAAGCGGGAGAACGGGAGGGGCTTCGGAATTCCCGCTTGCCCCCGCGAAGCGGTGTGGGCAGGGAATCAAAGCGCGTTGGTGTAGTCAGATTTCTTTATGATTTCCTATAAATGATTGCAATAAGTAATAAATAGTGAAATAATAATATTGAATAAATGCCAATACTGTTGAGGCATGGGCATGCCGAAGCCGGAGGCTTGAAAGCCTCAGAAAATAGTGGGTGGGTTTGGAAGGATGGGACGGCGTCGCCAGAGGATGGTGGCTGGGACCGGGGGCTTACTTGTGCAGCTCTACACAATTATACGGTCTAATTTCCGTACATGGATATGGTGGACGAGCAAAAAAATACGGTAAGCAGGAGCATGGGCACGCACGAGGCATTCACCATTGGATGAGCTTGATTTATCAAGATTCTGAGAGCGGATTGCGAATTGATAAATAGCGGGTTTGTGAAAAATTACTTTGCTTAACAGCCTTGTATTCAAATGGTAATAAATGAAGTGGCTCCGGCTATTGGCTAAGTTGAATTGTGAATACATCAGTAATCTGATTTGTTATTCTACTGGTTGTACGGAGGAGGTTTGCCAGCACGGCGGGCTCCGGATTTTTTTGTAAAACTTCTTCGAATTTTTTCATATACCGTTGCGCTTCACTTATCTGCAAGTTGCCATATGTCGATTTTAGGGTGTGCACCAGCAGCTGCGCCGCCGCCCAATCCTGGCAGGCCACGGCCGCGCCGAGCTGGGCCACCTGGCCCGGCACGGTATCGACGAAAAGCTGCTGCATCTTGCGCACAAAGGCGGCGTCCTGCGCCAGCCGGCCCAGTCCCTCGAAGCCAAAGAGGGGCGTAGCCGGCGCCGCTACGGGCGCGAGCGAGGCCGGCGCCCGCGAGGCCCGGCCCGTGTTGCGGGCAATGATGAGGTACAGGCTGTTTTCGTGGTACGGCTTCACCAGGCAATCGGTAAATCCGGCCTGGGCATACGAGTCCAGGTCACATTTTATGGCGTTGGCCGTGAGGGCAATGATGGGGGTGTGCTGGTTGGGGTTGGGCACGTGCCGCAGGTGCCGGGTGGCGTCGAGGCCGTTCATGCGCGGCATCTGGATGTCCATTAGAATCAAATCATACGCCCTGCCGTGGGCCATGGCCACGGCCTGCTCGCCGTCGCTGGCCACGTCGGCCTCTACCTCCCACAGCCGCAGCAGCGCCCGCGCCAGGAAGGTGTTCACCGAGTTGTCTTCCACCAGCAGCACCCGCAGGCCCTGGAGCAAGCCCGCTGCCAGGGGCTGCGGCGGGTGCTGCTCCAGCGGCGGCTGCTCGCTCACGCGGTAGGGCAGCTGAACGTAAAACCGGCTGCCCGCCCCCGGCTGGCTGTCGAGCCAGATGCGGCCACCTTGCAGCTCAACCAGGCTTTTGCAGATGGCCAGCCCCAGCCCCGTGCCCCCATACAGCCGGTTGGTGCTGGTATTGGCCTGCCCGAAGCTCTTGAACACCTGGTCGAACTTATCGGGGCTGATGCCAATGCCGGTGTCTTCCACACAAAACCGCAGGTGCACCCGGCCCTCTTCCTGGTGGGCTACCCCCGCGGTCACCAGCACTTCGCCGGTGCTGGTGAACTTGATGGCGTTGTTAATCAGGTTCACCAGCACCTGGTTAAGGCGTCCGGGGTCGCCTTCCACCGTTGGCAGGGGCTCGTCTTCCACTTCTGCTTGCAGGCTCAGGCCCTTCGCCTCGGCCTGGAAACCGAGCGACTTGGTGGCGGCGTGCACCGCCGCGCCCACATCGAAGGGAATGCTTTCCAGGTCCACCTTGCCCGACTCGATTTTGGCGAAGTCGAGGATGTCGTTGATGACGACCAGCAGGCTTTCCGCGTTCGAGAGGACAAGGTCGAGGTATTCGCGTTGCTCGGGGGCGGTCACCTGCTTTTTCAGCAGCCGCGAAAGCCCGACGATGCCGTTCATGGGCGTGCGAATTTCGTGACTCATGTTGGCCAGAAATATCTCCTTGGCCCGCATCGATTCCTCGGCCGTGACGCGGGCACGCTTCAAATCGGTGATGTCGGTGGCAATGGTGAGCAGGTACCGGGTGCCGTCGGGCCGGATAAAGGGCTTTTTCGTGGTGTGGTACCACGCCTCCTGCCCGTCCAGGTGGTGGGTGTGCAGCGCCTCAAAGCTGACGCTGGTGCCGCTTTCCAGCAAGGCCAGGTCTTGGGCCAGCGAATCGGTGGCCAGCGCCGTATGGCCCAGTAGCTCGGTCATGCTCAGGTTGTGGAGCTGGGCGTAGGCCTCGTTGGCCAGAATGTAGGTGCCCGATTCATCCTGCACGCACATGGGGTTGGGGTTGGCGGCGATGACTTGCCGCACCAGGGCCTGCTCGTTGGCCAGCTGCTGCTCAATTTGCTTGCGCTGGGTGATGTCGACCCCGTAGCCGATGAGGTAGGCCACCTCCCCGGTGGCGCCCAGCACAGGATAGCACTTGCGCAGGCGGTGGGTGGGCACGTTAGGCGTGGGGCTTTCTTCCCAGGCCACCTCCTGCCGGGTTTCCAGCGCGCGATGGAATTGCGCGTGATGGCGGGCAATGGCGGCTTCTTCCCATGGCTGGGCCTGGCAATACGCGGCCAAGTCCTGCCCCACCAGCTGTTGCTGCAGGGCGGCGCTGGGCACTTCCCGCTGGTTCACAAACCGGCAGGTTTGGGTTGCGTCGAACACCGAAATACCCGCGGGAATGTTGTTGAGAATGATTTCGAAAAAGTCCTTCTGCGCGAGGAGCTGCTCGGTAAACGCCTTCTCTGCGTGAATGTCCTGAATGGTGCCCAGCAGCTGCTCGACGCGGCCGTTGGCATCGCGCGCAAACACCGTGTCCTGCACCCGCACCCAGGTCCACTGCCCGTTCCGGGCCCGGAGGCGCAGCTCAATCTGCCCGGGCGGGCCCACGGGAGCATTGCGCAGCTGCTCGTGGTGCAGGAGCAGCCGCGGCTTGTCGTCGGGGTGCAGCAGGGCGTCCAGCAGACGCGGCTTCAACCCGCCTATTTCCTCCGGCGGGTACTGCAGCATCTGGTACAGCCGGTCGTTGAAGAATACTTCCGTCTGCTCGGCCAGGCTGTAGAGGTACAGCGCCGCGGGCAGGGCTTGCGCCATCTGATTGATAAAGACCTTGCGCAGGGCCAGCTGTTCGCGCAGTTCCTGGCTCATGCGCCTTTCCTGGCGCAGGCGCTCTTCCAGGTACGTCACCCGGTTGAGCAGCACCCGCACTTTTATTCTGGAGGCACGGCGCCTCTCCTTCAATTCGACCCTGGATTTCTTTTCCATCCTCACACAAAGCTGAAGTGCCCGCCGTGCCCAGAGGCAAAGCAGGCACTGGTAAAAGGCCGGCGGATTACCGGTCTCCGCGGGGCGGCTGCCCCGGGTGTAAAATTCCCAGCCCTGCTTGGCCCAGAGTAGGCCAGGCCCCGTTCCCTCCGCCACCCACGAGCAAACCGAAGAGCATTAGGTAGCAGTGCAAATGACCTTGAAGCCGCCAGCTGGAAATGGATTGCCAACCTAACAGGGCCGATTGGACGAGCCGAGTGTATAAGTGAGCTGTTTGAGCTGTTAGGGTGTAAAAGGAGGGTCCTGTTTTGGCAGCACCCAAAAACCGTCTGCAAGGCAGGTGGCCACCCCTAGTGAGTGGACGGCAGAGCACTGGGCAGGGTAAGCAATATTATTTCATGGTTGAATATAACAAATTTCAACTAAATCCTGCAGTAAAAACAGCCCGCAACTACTGATTTGCGTCCGTCTTTTTACGTAAATCCTGCAGGTTTCAATCCTCTCAAATCTTCTCACGGCGCTGATGGGCCACCCGGTCTGCAACGGCCACACAGGGGTGCACCACTAGGCTATGGCCAGGAAAAGTATAGGCCGCAGAAGTGGCTGCTGACCCGTTGGCTCAAGCCCTCGTACAAGCCCCGGAATTCCATTCCTAACCTATGACCACGCTCTACCTGCTGGCGCTGCTACCGCCAGAACCCGTGTTTTCGGAAATCTGGGCCATGAAGCAGGAAGTGCACCGGCTCACCGGAAGCCGCAACGCCGTGAATCTGCCGCCCCACATCACGCTTATCCCGCCACTGCGCCAGAATGCGGATTTTGAGGAGAAATGCATCGCGGCCCTTGCTGCTTTTGCCCAGACCCAGCGCGCCCTATCCGTTGGGCTAAATGGGTTTGCTTGGTTTGGAAACCGGACGCTTTTTGTGCGGGTGAGCGAGGCGGCTGCGCTGCAAAAGCTGCACGAGGCTCTTACCGATTGGTGCGCCACTCACCTGCCGGAAGTTCCGGTGGAGAGCCGCCCATTTACGCCCCACCTTACGCTGGCTACCCGCGACCTGCCCCGCGCGCAGGTGCCGGAGCTGCGCCAGTTATTTGCGGCTCGCGCCTACGCGGCTACGTTTCCGGTGCATAGTCTCACCCTCTTCCGCCACGATGGGCGGAAATGGCAGCCCCGCGCAACTTTTGAGCTGAATTGAGCTGAATCGGGAGGTGAGCTACGTGGTGATTTAGCTCCACTTGTCGGAATGCCAGCAGGGTGTAGAGATGCGACACTTCGCGTTTCCCTGTTGAACGACACCCACGCAGCCCGCACGAGGAGACGCGAAGTGTCGCGTCTCTACCACGTTCTTGCCCCAATAGCTTCTAAGCAAGGGGCGCCTTAAGCCGCAACAAGACCTTTATTGCACCCGCGTCAGGCGCAGGTAGTCGAGCATGGCCTGATTTACCTGACCGTTCATGTTCTCATTGGCGGGCTCAAAGGCCAGGGTGAGGCGGTGGCTGCCTTTGTCGAGGTATACCAACACGGCATTGGTAAAGCCCCAGTTCGACCATTCGGCCACGCCCCGCTGGGGCAGCACGATGGTGCCCAGCCGCTGCGCTCCCATCCGCAGGGTGCGAATGGCGCACTGGTTGTTGGTATTGGTGGGGCCGTTGCCGTTGGCGTAGCGGAAGTCCACGGCGTAGAGTCCGGTTTCGAGCACCTGCACGGGCAGGGTCAGGGAAGTATTCAGCGATTTGCTGATTTCTACGAAGCCCGCGCCGCTGAAGCCCTTGTAGGGATGGGCAGCTTTCGGGGTCACCGCTTCCACCTGGTATTGCCGGTGCAGGCCAGCTTTTTCAATGAACAACGGCTCGCTGGCAAATGACTCCAGGCCAGTAGCGCCCACGGCAACAACCTGGTATTCGGCATACGCGGAGGCCGCCGGCACCGCTAGTTCCGTTGTGGTAACGTTGGTCAACTGCTGGCCGTTTTTCAACACCTTGTACGATTTCACGTCGGGCTGCGCGGCCCAATGCAGGTGCCCGTTGGCGTAGGCCACGTCCGGCGTTTCGGGCGAGAAGAGGTTGGCAACCCGCGCCACTGGGCCGGACTGCGGCGCTTCGTTGCGCAGCTCAATACGCACGGCATGGTGGCCGGTGAGCGTCGCGGGCACGGCCGCCTCGGGCAGGGGCTGGCCGTCGAGCGTGATGCTGCTAATCTGGTTGCCGTAGCCTTGCAGGCTGATGTCGAGCACGGCCCCGCGATAGTGAAGGCCGGTGAGCTGGCGGGTGCCTTGCAAAGCCTGCGGCACAAATGGATGAAACACCAAGCGGTTGGGCTGCCACTCCATGCCAAACAGCACCTTGTACACCAGGCCCAGGCTGCCCGAAAGGCTCCAGAGCATGTTGCTGGAGTTGATTTGGGTGCCGGCGTAGTCGCCGTTTTCAGCTACAAAGTTTTCCTTGTTGGTGAGAAACAGTGCCGCCGGGCGATACACGGCCGAAATGCTTTCCATTACCGACTGTTCGTTGCCGGCCTTGGCCGCTGCCAGCGCCCAGAAGCTTTGCACAAAGGGCCACACGGCATTATTGTGGTAGGGCGGAATGCCCGGAATCTGCGGGTAGATGCACGGAATGCCGTAGGGCGTGGTGGGCGTCTTGGCCACCACTTGCTGGGCCCGCTCGCCATCAGCCACTCCAAAAAGCACGCTCAGGGCTTCCCCCAGGCCCTCGGCGCGGGGCGACAGCACCAGGAAATTCCGGCCGTACAGGTACTGGCCGTAGTAGCCGCGGTCGGCCTGCCAGAGGTGCTCGTTGATGCCCTGCTTGATGCGTTGGGCTAATTTTTCGTGCGCACTGGCCACGGCCGTTTTGCCGAGCTGCTGGGCCATTTGGGCCAGCACCACGTTGGCGTGGTAGTGCACGGCGTTGGTGCCCAGGTTTTCCGACTGGTAGATGTCCACCGGCTGCATCCAGCGCGGATACGTCTGCTCGCGCCAGTCCAGAAACGACGACTCGCCGCGCACCAGCCCCGTGGCGGGGTCGTAGGCATTGAGCTGGTCGTCGGCGATGGACTCCCTGATGATGGGATACACCTGCCGGAGCCAGGCCTGGTCGCCGGTTACTTTGAAGATTTCCCAGGCCGCCGTGGCCCAGATAATGCGGTCGGTGGAGCAAGGGTAGGCCCCGCCCGTGCCCGTGTCCTGGATGATGCGCCCCCCGGGGCTCACCTTGCGCATCAGGCTTTTCATGGCCGAGCGGGGCTGCAGCGCGGCCTGCGCCAGGATGATGCTGTAGCTGATGTCGCGGGTCCAGACACCGGCCCACTCCTTGCCGGTGCGGAACGTGCTGTCGGGCTCCACCGCCCGGCGGGCTTCTTCCAGGGCCAAGTTGTAGAGAGCATCGGCCAGCGGGTACTCGGACGTGTACTGCGGGAAGTCGGCCGTATTAATGGATTGCTTCCACTGACCGGCCGTGCTTTTGGCATCCTGCGGCGCATTCAGCAGCAGCGTTACCTCGTAAATGCCGTTGCCGTCGGGGTCCTTCAGCTCCAGCTCAGGTTTATTCACCAGGTTGTCGAAGTCCCAGCTCAACGGCGCCGTGCTGCCCGCCACAAACACGTGCTTGAAGTCCTGCTGGTACAGCTTGTCGCCCTTATAAGTCGTGTAAAAGCCCTGCTGCTTAAATGCCGCCAGCACCGGCCGCAGGTCCAGCCTGATTTTCAGCGAAGTATTGGGGGCCAGGTACGTATTGGCCGGCACCGGCGTGGGGTCCTCAAAGTGCTTACCGAAGGTGAGCACGGGCGTTTCCAGCGCTTGGGCCGCCTCACCGGCTTTGGGCAGGGCCACAAACAGGTGGTTCTGGCCCGGCGCCAGCTCGTTGTCCTTGCCGTTGAGGCTGAATTTGAATTCTATCCGCGGGCTCTGAAACGCATTGGCTGGGCTCTTGTAATCCGAGGTAAGCTCCGTGGCCGACAGCGCCCGGGCCGTGTAGGGACCCTGCACCACCCGGTCGCGGTAGAGTGCGTACTCGCCCGACTGCCATACGGGCGCATCCGCCGGTAGGGCTTGCGACCCACCAGCCGCCGGAGCGGTTGTTGCAGCAGTGGTAGACTTTTGCATCTGGCAGGAACTCATCAAGGCAGGCACCAGCACGAGGCTCGCGAGGCCGGGAAAGTATTTCATAAGATAACAGTAAAAGCAAAAGGGCGCCGGCTGCGGCAATGTTTCAGGCCGTGGCACAAGTCTGGCCGGGGTGGGGCAGGAGCGACGAGCCTACTTAAATTGAGCTAAACTTTAGCCGGCTGAACGATAGAGCCAGCGGCCCGCTCTCACCATTTCAAGCGGACGGCGCCCGGGGCATTCCGCACCGTCACCGCCGGGTTCGTGGTATGCTCCCCCGACAGGCTTGCGGGTTTCTGCAGATAGGAAATGCGCGATTGCGGCTTGAGGGCTTTACCGTCGGCCTGTAGGTCGGGCAAGGCCCCGAAGCCGTGAAAGAGCACCTCTACGTGCTTAAACTTCGATTTCGACGAGCCCTGCACGGGGCCTAGTTCCAGGGTGTGCGCCGTGGGGTCCAGCTTGATGGTGCGCTTGAAGAACTGGCCTTTCTCGTGGTTGTAGGTCGTACCGTCGTCTTCGTAGTACACGTAGGAGCTGGGCGCCTCGCCCTGGTACACGTGCAGGTACAGCGTATCGAGCGGAGCCTGCGCGGTGTACTGCACCGGGCTCTGCATCGGGATGATGCTACCCCCGCGCACAAACACGGGCAGGCGGTCGAGCGGCGAGGGCACGTAAGCCGCCTTGCCCCCGGCGTGCAGCTCGTCGCTGTAGAAATCGTACCAGCGGCCGGCCGGCAGGTACACCTTGGCGGCTTGCAGCGTGCTGGCTACCGGCGCTACCAGTAGCCCCGGCCCAAACTGGTACTCGTTCTGGAATTGCCCGTCGTAAATCTGGCCGTCGTGCGGGTAGTCGAGTGCCAGCGACCGCTGCACCGGCAGGCCATTCTGCGTGGCCTCGTAGAAGGCCGAGTATACGTAAGGCAGCAGGTTGTAGCGCAGCTGCACGTAGTCGCGGTTGATGTCCGTGTAGTCTTCCCCAAACGCCCACGGCTCGGCCGCCTTGGTATTCACGGCGCTATGGGCCCGGAAAAAAGGCGTGAACGCACCAATCGACATCCAGCGGGTGAACAGTTCGCCCGTCGGCGGCGGCGATGCTACAAAGCCGCCCACGTCCATGCCGGCGTTGGCCACGCCGCTCAGACCCAGGCTGTTTACCAGGCGCACGCCGGCTAGCATGTGGTCGTCGGTGCTCACGTTGTCGCCAGTCCAGATGGCGGTGTAGCGCTGCAGGCCTGCGTAGCCGGCCCGCGTCAGGATGAGCGGCCGGCGGCCCCCCATCAGCTTGCGCGTGCCTTCGTAGGTGCTGCGGGCCATCTGCAGGCCGTACACGTTGCGGGCGGCGTTGGTGGTCGCGCCGTGGCCGTCGTAGTTAAACAGCATGTTGCTGGGCAGTTGGTTGCCCCAGGTCGACATCTCGTTCATGTCGTTCCAAAACCCTTCCACCCCGTCCCGGACGAGGCCCTGAAACTGCTGCCCCCACCACTGGCGGGCGGCGGGCAGGGTGAAGTCTGGAAAATTGCACAGGCCCGGCCACACCGCCGCACGGAAGTTGGTGCCGTCGGGGTATTTCACGTACAGGTCGCGGGCTTTGCCGTCTTCCCACTGCTTGTAGCCCGCTTCGGTTTTCATGCCCGGGTCCACTATTACCGCCATGTGCACGCCCAAGCCTTTCAGGTCCTTGAGCATCTTGCCAGGCTGCGGAAAGCGCTGCGGGTTCCAGGTAAAAATCTTGTAGGCATCCATATAGTGGATGTCCAGGTAAAGCACGTCGAGCGGAATCTTCTTTTCCCGGAACGTCTGGGCAATGCGCTTCACCTCCGTATCGGGATAATAAGTATAGCGGCTCTGCTGAAAGCCGATGGCCCAGAGTGCCGGCATGGGCATCCGGCCGGTCAGGTGGGTGTAGTCCTCCAGAATGCCTGCGGGCTTCCGGCGTCCTATTAAGTAGTAGTTCATCTCCCCGCCCCGGGCACCAAACGACGAAAACCGGTCGTCGTTGCTGGCCCCGAAGTTGACCTGCCCCACGTACGAATTGTCGAAGAAAAGGCCATAAGCCAGCCCATCGTGTAGCCCCATGTAGAACGGAATGGAGCTATAAAGCGGGTCGGTGCCGGTAGGGTAGGCATAGCTGTCGGTGTTCTGGTGCACGTAGGCCTGGCCGCGCCGGTCCAGCGGGCCGGTCTTTTCGCCCAGGCCCACAAACCGCTCCCCGGGCAGCAGCTTCTTATACGTAGTGATTTCGTCGCCCACCCACGACGTGCCCAAGCCCGCCTCGTCCTGGTTCAAGAGCTGCCCCGCCGCATTGTAAAAAGCAAAGCGTGCCGGGTTCTTCTGAATCACCAGCCGCACCGAGTCGGTGGTAATGGTGATGCTTTCGGCCGCATCCTGCACTCGCAGGGCCGCCGTGCTTGGCGAGGCCACCACCGCATAAGAGAAGTCCGTCGCCAATGGATGCTGGCTGAGCCGCACCCGCAGAATGGTGGGCGAGTAGGCCGTTACTTCGCCAGTTGCGTTGGCAAAAGTCAGGCGCAGCGTGTTGCCGGCCGCCTCCGTGCGCTGCACCGCACCCAGCGATTCCACCTTGGAAAATTGGGCCTGAGCTGGCGTTTGCAATAACATGCCGGTGGCAAACAGGAGGCCGGAAAGCCAAGGGCGCGGTACGAGGTAAGGAATCTTCAAAGCAGTAGGGATGGGGATTCAGGGTAAAAGTTGGGCTAAGCCAGGCTCGGCCATGCAAAGCAAGCAGCCAGCAGGTGTATTCGTAGCAATAAAACTGCGGGCCGGTCTCCGCTGCACCTAGCAGTGCCTTTGCCGTTAGCGCAGCGGCACCATGCTCTCCTGCGAACGGTGCAGCGATGAGTTGCGGATAACCAGCTCAGGCTTCAGAATAAGGTGCGGCGGCATATAAACCGGCCCCCGCTTCAGCAGCTGCAGAAAGAGCCGCACCGCCGTTTCCCCCATTTGCTCGGGCCGCTGGTCGATAACCGTCAGCTGGGGCTGCGTCATGGCCGTAAACGGGTCGTTGCTGAAGCACGCCAGGGCAATGTCCTGTGGCACGCGCAGCGACTGCTCCCGCAGCACCTCCAGCGCCCCCACCGTGGGAATGGCGTAGGCAGCAAAAACGGCATCAAGGGAAGAGTCCAAGGCCAGCAGGTGCTGCATGCCCAGGCGGCCGGCCTCCTGCGTGAGCGCGGGCAGGGAGTAATTCCAGTGCTCTTCATAGGCCAGGCCGTGAGCGCGCAGGGCCTCGCGGTAGCCCAGGTACCGGTTGCGGGTCGTATTCAGGTGCTGCGGCCCGGCCATATGGGCTATGCGGGTGCATCCCTGCGCAATCAGGTGCGAAACAGCCTGGTAAGCGCCCTGAAAATCATCCAGAATAACGGCCATGCTTTGCGGCAGCTCCGGCACGCGGTCAAAGAAAACCAGCGGTATCCCCTGCCGTCGTACCTGCTCGAAGTGTTGGACCTCGAGGTGCGTGGTGGCCGAAACCGACATGAGGATGCCTTCTACCTGCGCATCGAGCA
This sequence comes from Hymenobacter plasmatis, assembly GCF_020711255.1. Lineage (GTDB taxonomy): Bacteria > Bacteroidota > Bacteroidia > Cytophagales > Hymenobacteraceae > Hymenobacter. The sequence goes on along the minus strand of NZ_JAJFAW010000031.1, from coordinate 1,287 downwards.
TGGTCTCCACGTTGCGCTGCTCCCGGTGCAGGTCCTCATTCGACTGGCACATCATCACATTGAACCCTTCGCGGGTCGCGACTTTCTCAATGCCATTCATCACGGCCGGAAAGAAGTAACCTTTAATGTGGGGCACAATAACCCCCAGCGTCTTGCTGTGGCCTTTGCGCAATGCCGCTGCCAACTGGTTGGGCCGGTAGCTCAACTCCTGGGCCAGCTGCCGCACGCGCTGCTTGGTAGCCTCGCTAATATCCCGGTGGTCGGCCAGCGCCCGCGAAACCGTCGAAATAGATAAGTTGAGCTGTTGGGCTAAATCCCGGATGGAAGTCTGCTGCTTCTTAGCTGCCATAAGTCAGAGTAGTAATAGAACGAGGAGGTGCCCACGGCTGCCAGATGCCGAAAAGGGGCACAACCGCAGCAGATTCTCCTGTAAAATAGCATCAGCAGGCCCGAAGCTGCCGCGTGAGTAAGCCACGCATTGCCGCCGCTACTGTTCAGCGCCAGAAACAGCTCCACATTTCTCAGCTCCACTGCCCGCAGTATCACGTCAGTCTGTTGCCACTCGACCCAAGCCCAATCGCTATCCCTTCTTTGCAGAATGGCATACTATATAGAGTAGATAAAGGCGCCGGACTCTGGACTGGTCTAGCTGCATAGCAGTAGGCTCATTATAAAGGTAATAGGCGGGTATAATCCCCATAACTCGCCCATTTGTTGCCTTCTGAATTACTCCACTCTCGGAGGAAAAAGCGAAAAAAGAGAAGGAAATGTTAGGCTGGTATTGCACGCTAAGAAATTGTCCCTACCTTTGCACCCCCAATAAGAAAAGCGCTTCAAACGGAAACGCAGTCTGAAAAGGGGAGCCAAACGGCTAGCAAAGATTTCACCATCTGAGCGAGTCGAAATAGCTGACACTTCTCTTTAAGGTTCTAACCTTAGCCAGAAAAAAAAGTCAGCAAATTATTTGGATTCACAAATAACTTCCTTACCTTTGCACTCCCAAATCGAAAGAGACGGTGGAAACGGAAAGAAAGACAGCGGCCTTCGGGCCCCACGGTTCGCTCAACAGGAGCGGGCAGACGTTCTTTGAATGCTTGGAAAAGACAAATGGTAAGACTTGCTTCGGCAAGTTGACAACCAAACGTAACATTGAATAAAAACTCGTCAAATACGAGTCGGATTCGCACTCGACATCAGCCCTGCTTCGGCAGGGTGTAGAACATTTTACAATGGAGAGTTTGATCTTGGCTCAGGATGAACGCTAGCGGCAGGCCTAATACATGCAAG
>NZ_JAJFAW010000030.1 GCF_020711255.1 Hymenobacter plasmatis | reverse complement strand
TGCTCGAACTGCCCGGTGCGGGTTTTGATGTGCTCGTGCACCGGCACGCTTTCCACCACGCTCCAGGCGAGGCCGGCCGCGGCTACCTCGGCCTGGCGCTTCTGGATTTCGGCCACGGGCCACACTACTCCGTTCGGGATATGGTGCAGGGCCGATACGACGTCGGTAGCGCCGGCCTGGCGGATGTCCTGGAGGCTGACCGGGTCCTTGGGTCCGTACCAGCGCCAGCTTTGGATAATGGGCATATAATTGGGTTATCTAACTAAGCAGCGCAAAGTTTAAGCTCATCGCCTGTGCCTTTTGTCATTGTCATGCGAATCTTGCGAAACATCTTTTCATAGCTCAACGGCTGGTATGGAAATGCTCCGATTGACTCTTTCGAAATAGAATTGCGAGTATGCGTGGTATGCCTGCTCTATCATTATCATCAAACCATTCCTGCAATTGCTCGCAGCGGAACCCATGCTCCCGAGCCAATGCCGTGAATTCCGACACGTGGTGCGTGTAGCATTCTAGCTCAAAAACCCCGGCTCCGTTATCAAACCGCGCTTTACTGCCTTGGTACTGCTTGAAAGGATGCAGCTCGCCGATATAGAAAAAGCCGCCTGTTTTCAAAGCCGCGCGGGCTTGCTCAAATACGAAATCCAGGTTTTGAATGTGCTCCAGAATAAGGCTGCAGGTAATTAAATCAACCGACGAATTATTTACAAAAGCCCACGCTTGGGTAATATCAGCCTGCTGGAAATGCACGTTGGCATTGGCATTTTTAACCCTTGCTTTTTCGAGCATTTCGACGGAGAAATCTACGGCCGTGACGTGAGCTGCTTGGGCCGCCAGCCATTTGGTGTTTTTGCCGGTGCCGCAGCCTATTTCAATGACTTCGGAAAAGGGAATATCCGCCAGCAGCTGCCGGATAGCCGTAGCTTCCAGGTCCCGCGTCTTGTTCACAACGGTGTCGTAGGTGTTGGCCCAAGCGTTATAAGCGGATTGGATGTTCATGCCCGAAAGTAAGAAACAACGCGTCTCTTCCATAAGCAGCTGAGAAACGGAAGTTGCTGCCGAGAAAGCACAACCTTGCTGGCGCACCAGCAGGGACTTTCTGTAGTTGGCTCAACAACCCCACTCCTACGCCCCTCGTCTAACCGGCTCAACCTTAACGCCGCCTTGTAGATGAGTCTCTGGCAAATTATTCAACGCCTGCTGCCCTTCGTGCGGCCGTATCGCCGCCTGGTTATCAGCACGCTGCTGCTCACGCTGGTGGGCTCGCTGGCAGCGCAGGTCACCCCGTTTGTGCTGCGCTACACCGTGGATACCGTGCAGAAATTACTGAACAACGGGCAGGGGTTGGCCGCCGGCTGGCCGCTGCTTGGGTGGGTTAGCGCCATTCTGCTGGGCAAGGAGATTGTGAACACCTTCATCACCTTCGGGCAGAAGTACTACGGCGAGAAAATCCGCATCAACATCTCCAGCACCTTGTCGCAGACGGCGGTGGGCAAGATTCTTAGCTACCAGCTGGGCTTTTTCTCTGACGAGGGCAACCAGACTGGCAAGCTCCAAACCCGCATCGACCGGGGCGTGGAGAGCCTGATGAAGCTGGTGCAAAACTTCTTCATCGACATCCTGCCGCTGTTTGCCAACGCCCTGGTGGCCCTGGTGGTGATGTTTGTGGCCAACGTGTGGGTGGGGCTGGTGGCGCTGGCCATTCTGCCGGTGTATTTCTGGCTCAGTTTCCGGCAGGCCGACCGCCTGCAGGGCGTGCGCCGCGGCCTGCAGCGCCTGCGCGAAGAGAAGAACCACGGCATCATCAGCATAATCGAGAGCATTGTGGTCATCAAGAGCTTCGTGCGCGAGCAGTACGAAGGCGAAAAGCAGGCCGACACCCAGGCCAAGCTGGTGAATGCCCAGCTGGTGACGCGCAAAACCAACTTCCGCTACGACGGCATCAAGACTTTCGTGGAGCAGATTGGCGTGGTCGTCATCATCGTGCTCACGGCCTACCTCGTGCTCGACCGCCAGATTTCCATCGGCGCCATCATGTTCCACATCCTGCTGTTCAACAACGTGTCGGCGCCCATCCGGCAGCTCCACCGCATCTACGACGAGATGAACGAGGCCCTCACCTACTCCGAAGGCTTCTTCGACATCCTCGACGCCGACTCGGCTATCGAAGAAACCGGCCCCCTGCAGCCTGGCGACGTGCGCGGCACCTTCGACATCTGCAACGTGGACTTCACCTACCCCAGCGGCACCCAAGCCCTGCACGACGTCTGCCTCACCATTGAAGAAGGCAAAACCACCGCCCTGGTGGGCCTAAGCGGAGCCGGCAAAAGCACCATCATCAACTTGCTCTGCAAGTTCTACGAGCCCGACCAGGGCCGCATGCTGCTCGACGGCCGCCCCCTGGCCGACTACGACACCCACGCCCTGCGCCAGCGAATTGGGCTGGTACTCCAGAAAAACCACATTTTCAAGGGCACCATCGAAGAAAACATCCGCTACGGCGACTTCGACGCCACCCAGGAACAGATTGAAGCCGCCGCCCGGCAAGCCTACCTGCACGACCAGATTCTGGACCTGCCCCGCCAGTACCAGTCCGATGCCCAGCAGCTCAGCGGCGGCCAGCAGCAGCGCATCGCCATCGCCCGGTTGTTCCTGAAAAACCCGCCCATCATCTTCCTCGACGAGCCCACCGCCAGCCTCGACGCCATCGCCACCGAGCAAATAAAAAACTCGCTCGACGCCATCAAGCAGGGCCGCACGGTGGTCATCATCTCCCACAGCCTCGCCCAAATCGTGGATTCGGACTGCATCTACGTCATGAAAAAAGGCCGCATGGTGGAAAGCGGCACCCACGACGAGCTATACGCCAAGCATGGCACCTACCGCGAGATATTCGACGCATCCGCCCGCAGCCTCAACATCGAGAAATTAGCCAAGACCATGGCCGATGATGGCGACGAGGTTCTGGATACGGCTTTGTAATTACAGCTGTTTAAAGCGATTATCAGGCAGGAATAGATGGACAGGAACATCGAATTCTTCTGCAACATCATGCGCAAAATCGATGGCGGGATTTACATCATCCAGTGAGAAATTACCGATGATGATTCCTGTTGGCTTATTTTTTACCGACAGCATTACAACCAACTTTTCGTAGTGTGTTGGTGCATCATTCCAACTGTATTTGCTGGGTCTTCCGCTTGAGACTTCTGAAAAGTATTTCACGGTTACACCTACAATAGGTGGCAATAGTTTCCAGCGGCCAGCTCGCCATCCAAATAGTGAGTAATACTCTCTAAACGAATCGTGGTCTTCACTAAATTCCATTCCGGCTTTTGTCAAAATAATAAGTAAGCTGGCAACCAAAGCAATGGTGCCACCTATCAGATTATCTAGATTAAAAATAGCAAGCACGAAAAATATACCTGCTGGAATAGCAAAGAATTTAGGATGAAGTGAACTGGGAGAAATTGGGCTTGGCAAAACTGCGAGTTAAATTTTAAAAGGAATTGAAAGTTACTCTACTCAAAGTCCTTAGTCAGGCCCATTGTAGCACAGATGCGGTACTTTGGCATTCTAAACTCCTTTGTGAATGACCATCGAAGACCTCCAAACTATTTGCCAGCAGCTGCCCGGCACCACCGAAGACATCAAGTGGGACACGCATTTGTGCTTTAATGTGGGCGGCAAAATGTACCTGGTGACTTCGCCCGATGATGTGCCGGCCACAGCCTCCTTCATCGCGACGCCTGAAGAATTTGAAACGCTGGAATCCAGCCCCGGCTTCAGCCGCAACAAGTACTTGGCGCGCTACGGCTGGGTCAACATGGATAACATTCACCTGCTCACCCACGCGCAGTGGGAGCAGTACATCCGGCATTCGTACCAAACGGTGGTGGCCAAGCTGTCGCTGAAGATGCGCAAGCAGCTAGGGGCCGCGGTGTAGCCGGCAGAGCAAGCCCGGCGATAACCGCAAGGGGTTTGCCCGCGTTAGGATATCCTTCATCCTAACCTTTCTACATCTATGGCAAACCATCCAAGAGCTGCGCTTATCACGGGCGCTACCAGTGGCATCGGCCGCGAGCTGGCCAATTGCTTCGCCCAGGACCATTACAACCTCGTTATCGTAGCTCGCAACCAGCGCGAGCTCGAGCAGACCGCCTCTGAGCTGCGGCACCAATACGGCGTCCAGGTTTTACCCATCGCCAAGGATCTGTTCCGGCCCGATGCGCCGTTTGAGATTTACGACGAACTCCGCGACCGGGGCATCCGCATTGATGCGCTGGTAAACAACGCCGGCCAAGGCCAGTACGGCCAGTTCACGACCACCGACATCAACCGCGAGCTCGACATTATTCAGCTCAATATTGGGGCCTATGTCACGTTCACCAAGCTCTTTCTGCAGGACATGGTGGCCCGCAACGACGGCATGATTCTGCAGGTTTCGAGCATCGGCGGCGAGCTGCCGGGCCCGCTGCAGGCCGTATACCACGGCACGAAGGCCTTCGTCACGTCCTTCACCGAGGCCATCCGGGAAGAAGTGAAGGACCACAATATTAAAATCACGGCCCTCCTGCCCGGCGTGACAGATACCGACTTCTTCCGCAAAGCCGACATGGAGCGCTCGAAGCTGGTGGCCGAGGGCGCCAGCAAAGCCGACCCCGCCAAAGTGGCCCGCGATGGCTACAAAGCCTTGCTCGCCGGCAAAGACAAGGTCATCTCCGGCTTCATGAACAAGGTACAAGTGGCGGTGAGCAACGTCGTCCCCGATAGCATGGTAGCCGCCAACCTGCACAAAATGGGCGAACCGGTAAACGGCGACGAAAGCGCCCACCAGGAGTATGCAAGTAGGCGCTAATTGCATACATGTAATTGAACGCTAATTAAGTAGAAGGGCCTGAAACGGATTATATCCCCGTTTCAGGCCCTTCCTATTTTATGCCTATCCCATCTTTGAGCATTTAGCTCAACCGAAGCACGACTCCGCGGCAGCACCTTTGCAGGAAATTGAATAGCTGCGCACGCACTTCGCTTGCGGCGGCTCCGAATCCCTATGCGTCTTTTCGTTTATTCCCCATTGAGTCCGACGGCGCGGCAGCATCTGCAAAGCCAGTTGCCAGCCGAAGTAATCCCCACTTACAGCCACGACCTGCCCGCCGAGCAGCGGACCGCTGCGTTCCAGGAGGCCGAAGTCCTGTTGGGCAACCCGCCGCCCGCTTGGTTTGCCACGCCCCTGCCCAACCTCCGCTTTTGGCAAATTGACTCCTCGGGGTTTGAGCGCTACCAGGGCGTGGACCTACGCGTTCCGGCAGCCAACATGGGCGACTTCTTTGCCTGGCCCTGCGCCGAAACCATGGTGGCTGGCCTGCTCGCGCTGTACCGGCACCTGCCGGAGCTGGCCGTGTTGCAAGCCGAGAAGAAATGGGTGGGCGGCGCCTTCGTGCGTAACCGGGCCCAGCTGCTGCGGGGCCGGCGCGTGGTAATCCTTGGCTCCGGTGCTATCGGCCGGGCGGTACGCCAGCAGCTCACCGGCTTTGAGTGCGCCGTACAGCTGCTGGCCCGCACCGACCCGCAGGCCCAGTTCCACTCCAAAGAAGATCTGAAAGCGGCGTTGCCCGAAACCGACATCGTCGTAAACTGCCTCCCCGGCAGCGCCGAAGGCTTTTTCTCCGCCGACCTGGTGGCCGCCATGCGCCCCGGCAGCATCTACGCCAGCGTAGGCCGCGGCAACACCACCGACGAGCCCGCCCTCATTGCAGCGCTGCAAGCCAACCGCCTCGGCGGCGCCGTGCTCGACGTAACCGCCACCGAACCCATCCCCACCGACAACCCGCTCTGGAGCTTGCCCAACGTGCTGCTCACCCAGCACACCGGCGGCGGCCAGCCCTTCGAAGACGAAGGCAAAGTCGACGTACTGCTACGCAATCTAACCCTGCTCCGCAACGGCCAGCCACTAGAGAATCTGGTTGAGCTGAATCGGGGGTATTAAATAGCTACTTGAGCTACTGTAGATGAAAGAACGGCCCAAATAAACAGAACGTGATGCAGAGCGCAGCGAAGCATCTCGCTCGCGCCATTTGTCATGCTGACGAAGGAAGCATCTTATCCCCGTTGCACGAGTCGTCCGAGCGTGATAAGATGCTTCGCAGGCTCAGCATGACAGGCGCTGGACAGGACAGACTACTGACTACTGGGATTAGTCACGCGGTAAAGATGCTTCGCGGCGCTCGGCATGACAGTATTCTACCATCTTCTAACGAGCTAAAAGACCAGCATTACTTAGCCGGGTTCCATGGCTCTTTTGCTGCAAAAATCGTCTTAATCGTGTACCGCTTGGCTTCTTTTGCGGTGAGCTGATGCGACCAGGCTACGCGCGCCTTGGGGTTAGCGCCGGGGCCCGTGGAATGATACTCGGCAAAATAGGCCGTCTTCTCATTCTCGGGATTTTTCCAGTTTTCCCAGCCGGCCGGCGTGATGTGCCCGCCCATTTCGGTGTTGAGGTACACGACTTTGGCGTGGGGCCGCCAGGGCCGGCCCAGGTATACCTTTTTGGCCAGCGCGGTATCGGCAATCAGCTTGCAGTTCAGGAAAACGAAGCCGAATTCCTGCTCCGGCGGCGTAGAAGCCGCCGTGATAAAGGAATTTTTCTTGCTCTTGATGGTGCAGTGTTCAAACACCGCCGTGGAGCTGCCGAAAATGAAATCCGTGGTGCCCTCGATGTAGCAGTCCTTAAAATACTGGCGGCGGTTGTCGGCAGCCAGAAACAGGATGTCTTGATTGCCCACCACGCGGCAGTTTTTGAAGGTGCAGCGGTCGCCCTCCACGTGCAGCGCCACGGCTTGCCCAGCGGTGTAGCCGGCCGTATTTTCAAAGGTGATGTTCTCGGCCGAAAAGTCGTTGGCCTGCACCAGCACCGAGTGCGAGGTGTAGGTATTGATGCCGTTGGTGCCGCTGTGGTCGTCAAAGGTGATGACGGTGTTATCCTTGCTCTCCCCCACCAACGTGAGGCGGATTTTGAGCGTGGGCACCACCAGCTTCTCGCGATACGTGCCCTTCTTAATGAAAATGGTGACCGGCTTCTGCGACTGGTCGGGCACGGCATTCACGGCCTCCTGCACTGTCCGATATGTGCCCGAGCCATCCTGAGCCACGGTAATTGGGCTGGCTTTCGGCACTTCCTGAGCGCGCGAAGCGAAGGCGGCCAGCAATAGAATGGCCAATAATTTTATTCTGAGCATAGCTTAATTCGCTAGTGGGTTCCAGCCGTGCAGCACGTTCTCGCGGGTGTAGAGCCGGGCTTCGGCCTCGGTGAGCTGGTGCGACCATGGCACGCGCTGCTTGGGAGCGGCGCCGGGCCCGCGGCTTTGGTATTCGGCGTAGTAGGCCGTTTTCTTGTTGCTTTCCTTGTCCCAGGGGTCCCAGCCCTCGGGCCGAATCACGGCGCTCATCTGGCAATTCAAAAACACGGTTTTGGCGTAGGGCCGCCAGGGCCGGCCGAGGCCGAAGCTGCCGGCCGGCGCGTCGCCGCCAATGCGGCAGTTGCGGAACACGTAGCCAAACCGCGCCGTGTCGGGCGTAGAGGCCGCCGTGACGTAGCCGCCTTTTTTGCAGAAAATCTCGCAGTCCTCAAACCACGCCGTGCTCGAGCCAAAGATGAAATCCACGGTACCTTCGATGTAGCAGTTCTTGTAAAACTGCCGGCTGCCGTAGCCATACGTGTACAGCGTATCCTGAAACCCCAGGAAGCGGCAGTTTACAAAAGCAGCCTTGTCGCCGGCCACCCACATGGCCACCGCCTGCCCCACCGGCCCCGACGAATTGGCAAACGTCAGGTTCTCGGCCGAAAAATCAGCCCCGTAGATGTAGCAGCTCGCCGAGCCCGACGTGCCCTTGTCCTCCCCAAAAATGTTCTTCTTCTGGTTATAGTCGTCGTAAGTCAGAATGGTTTTGTCGCGGTCTTCGCCAATGAGCTTCACGAAGTTTTTGGAACCCGCCAAGATGAGTTTCTCCTTGTAAGTGCCCTTCTTGATGAAGATGGTGGTGATTTTCTTCCGAAAATCGGGCACGGCATTGAACGCCTCCTGCACGGTGCGAAACTTGCCGCTGCCGTCCTGCGCCACCACAAAATCATAGCCCCAAGCCCGGCCCAGCGTGAGGCAACTCAGGAACAATAGCAACAGCAGCGGCTTCATAGACGGGCAGGTTTATTCAGTAAACCTAGTCGCCAAAGTCCCCGATACCACATTTTTTCTATGCAATCGTTGCCGGCAACGTTGCCGTTGCTCTCCCGCTTGTCATGCTTAGGCACGAAGCGTATTTGCCACGCCTCTTGTCATGCTGACGCAGGAAGCATCTTATCACGCCACAACGGTTCGTTCGACGGTGATAAGATGCTTCGCAGGCTCAGCATGACAGGCGCAGGGTGGTCACTGCAAAGTAGCACTAGCAGTTGCACCTTGATATGTCAAACCCACAAAAAAAGCCCGACCTAACGGCCGGGCTTTTTCTTCAGTATTCTGGCTAATTACTCGCCCGAAGCCTTCGTGAGCAGGTCCACTACCTCAGCCGAGATGCCGGTGGTGCTGAAGCCGCCGTCGTGCATTAGGTTTTGCATGGTCACGTAGCGGGTCAAGTCCGAGAACATGGCGATGCAGTAGTCGGCGCAAGCTTCGGCCGGGGCGTTGCCCAGGGGCGACATCATATCGGCGAAGTTGTAGAAGGCGTCGAAACCGGTGATGCCGGTGCCGGCGGTGGTTTTGGTGGGCGACTGCGAGATGGTGTTCACGCGCACTTTCTTGAGCTTGCCGAAGCGCTGGCCGTAGCTGCGGGCAATGCTTTCGAGCATGGCTTTGGCCTGCGTCATGTCGGTGTAGTCGAGGAAGGCGCGCTGGGCAGCGATGTAGCTCAGGGCCACGATGCTGCCCCACTCGTTCATGGCGTCCTGCTTCTCGGCCACGGCCATCATCTTGTGGAACGACATGGCCGACACGTCGATGGTCTGCTGGAAGAATTTGTAGTCCAGCTCACCGTAGTGCTTCTTCTTGCGGATGTTGGCGCTCATGCCGATGCTGTGCAGCACGAAGTCAATCTTGCCGCCCAGCTTCTCCTGCGCACCCGAAAACAGCGCTTCCAGCTCCTCCGTCGACGTGGCATCGGCCGGGATGATGGGGGCGTTGCACTCCTCGCTCAGCTTGTTGATTTCGCCCATGCGCATAGCCAGCGGGGCATTGGTGAGCACAAAGCGGGCACCTTCAGCGTGAGCTTTCTGAGCTACTTTCCAGGCGATGGATTGGTCGTTGAGGGCGCCGGAGATGATTCCGACTTTGCCGGCGAGGAGGTTATTGGACATGGTGGGTTGGTATGAGATAATGGAGCAGTGAAGGTGTCGTCTGTCATTGGGAGGGGAGCGCAGCGCAACGCGGCAGTCCTTCCTCCCAAAACCTGGCACCTGAATATGCGACAAACCCAATAGCTGGATTTGAGGCAGCAAGTTAGCGGGCTTAACGGAATTGACTGGTCACTTATAAAAGCGCTGCATTGCCGGAAGCAACTTGTACACCTTTGGGCTGGTCACATTTAAAGGAAAGATTACCGTATTGCGCTGCGCTCCACTCGCAAGGACAGACGGGCCCGGACTACGCCGGGGCCACCTCGCCCCGCAACGCCAGCAGCTCGCGGGCGCTCTGGAAGGCGTTTTCGCTGGGCTTGGCACCCGCAATCATGTGGGCGATTTCCTTGATGCGGTCGTCTTGGTTCAATTCGCGGATGCGGCTCACCGTGCGGTCGGCGCGGTCTTCCTTGTACACGAAGTAGTGCACGTCGCCGGCTGCCGCCATTTGCGGCAGGTGCGAAATAGCCACCAACTGGTGTTTCTGGGCCATTTGCTGCATCATCCGGCCCACTTTCACAGCAATCTCACCGGAAATACCGGTGTCAATTTCGTCAAATACTATCGTGGGCAAGGCCGTTTTATCGGCCAGCATGTATTTGATGCACAGCATCAGGCGCGAGAACTCACCGCCCGATGCGGCTTTGCTCAGCGTCTGGGGCTGGGCGCCTTTGTTGGCGGTGAAGAGGATGCTCACCACGTCGGTGCCGCTGGTGGCGGGTGCGCCAACGCTGTGCTGCACCACAATGCGGGCGTGCGGCATGCCCAGGTCGGCCAGCAGCAGGCCCAGCTGCTTCTCAAACGTGGGGAACGACTTGCGGCGGCTTTCCGAGAGCTTGGCCGCTTGCTTGGTTACGGCCGCCAGGGCCGCATCCGAATCCTTGCGCAGGCGGTTGATTTCCTTGTCCAGGTTCAGCACGGAGCTTACTTTCTGGCGCAGGCTGTCGCGCACGGCAATAAGGGCCGGCAGGTCGCGGGCCTGGTGCTTGCGCTGCAGGGTGTAGAGCACGTTGAGCCGGTCTTGCAGCTCTTCGGCGCGGGCGGGGTCGCCCTCGGTGCGGCGCTCGGCTATTTCTACCTCGTCGGCGATGTCGTGCAGCTCAATCAGGCAGCTGTCGAGGCGCTGGCGCAGCTCCTGGAAGTTCTCGCCGTAGCTGGCCACCTGGCCCAGCAGCACTACGGCTTCTTTCATGCTGCCGGTGGCGCAGGTTTCGCTGTCGCGCAGCCCGTGCAGGGCCTGGCTCAACTTGTACTTGATTTCCTCGGCGTGCTCCAGCTGCTTCACCTCCTGCTCCAGGGCGTCCTGGTCTTCGGTATCGAGGCGGGCTTCTTCCAGCTCACTGAGCAAGAAGCTGTTGTAGTCTAATTCTTTGCTGGCCTGGGCAGCCTGGCTTTCCAGGGTTTGCAGGTCGGCTTCCAGCTTGCGGTACTGCCGGAAAGCGTTACTGTACTGGGTGCGCTGCGGCACCAGTCCGGCGTACAAGTCCAGCAAATTGAGCTGAAACACGGCATCGCCCAGCAGCAGCGTGTCGTGCTGCGAGTGAATGTCCATGAGGTTGGCGCCAATCTTACGTAGGGCTTCCAGCGTCACCGGCGTGTCATTCACAAAGGCGCGCGACTTGCCGTTCGGGCTGATTTCGCGCCGCAGAATGCAGTGCGTGTCGTAGTCCAAATCTTCGGCGTCGAAGATGTCCTGCAGCTGATAATTGGCAATATCGAACTGGCCCTCAATCACGCACTTCCGCTCGGTGTCGAACAGCATGCGCGAGTCGGCGCGGTTGCCAAGCAGCAGGCCAATGGCGCCCAGCATAATGGACTTGCCAGCGCCGGTTTCCCCCGTAATAATGTTCAACAGCGGCGACGGGCGCAGCTCCAGTTGCTCAATCAGAGCGTAGTTTTTAATCCGTAAATCGACTAGCATAAATGTATGGGGGCGTCATGCCGCGCGCCGCAAACCGAAGGTCGGCGGAGCCAGGCACAACCGTTCTACTAATACTACTTCATCACCGACTGGTACTTGGCCGAATTCGTCGGGTCTACTTCCGTGAGCATGGTCACGAGCTGCTGCTTCATTTGGCGGTCCTGGCTGGTCCGGAAAATATTGGCAATTTCATCGGACTTCGCGTCGAAGAATGCCCGGGCAAACAAGGTGCTGGGCCGCATCACGGCGGCGCGCTGGATTCCGGTCAGCGCCATCATTACCGAGGTGCGGGCTTCTTCGGGCCTATCCACAAATATGTCCAGCCCCTGCCGATAATAGGCGTACAGGCCGGTGCGGAAGCCTTCGAGCTGCGGGTCCACAATGTTATCGAGCAGAAAGTGGCGCTCCCGCGAGCCGGTGCCGCGCCATCCTTCGTCAACCTCGCCGGTACTAGTTTGGCCGGCCGAATAATTGACCACGTTGCGGGCCAGCTCATAATACTGCGTGCCCCCGAGCCGGGCAAACGTGTCCCGGTCCAGCCCAATAACCATGTAGGCATAATAGCCCAGCAGCGACGAGAGGTTCGACACGAAGCTATTGGGTGAGAAGTCCAGCGGCGTTTGGGGCGAATAATTGAAGTTAAAGCTCCGGTCTACTATGCTGATGACGTTCGTCTCGTACCCGGTGCCGAACACGGGACGCGTCGAAATCAGGCGCATCGTGGCATTGTAGGTGCCGTTTTGCGGGATGCTGGTAATGCCAATAAATATCTTGAGCCGAATTCGCTCCTCGGGCTTATAGGTCTGGGTGGTCCAGGCGCGGTTGTTGAGGAAGTTCCGAATGTCGGTTTGCATCTGCGTGACCACCGTCGGGTCCGAGATGGTCACGTTTTCAGTCGTTACGTTCACTTCGGCTTGCAGCTCCTGGGCACGGGCCACGGGGCCAGCCACCAGAAGCAGCACGAACATCGGCAAGGCTGCGAGGAATTTTCGCATCATGGGGTTAGGGTCAGGCGCGCCAGAATCAGACTTACCAGTCCGCGGGCCACGTCGGCTTTGGACTGCAACTCAAAATTAACGATTTGGCCGGCGGCATCCAGCACGGTCACCTTGTTGGTGTCGTGGCCAAAGCCCGCCCCGGCATCGCGCAAAGAATTCAGCACAATGAGGTCGAAATGCTTGCGGCGCAACTTGTCCTGGGCGTGGGCCAACTCGTTTGTTGTCTCCAACGCAAAACCTACGGCAAATTGTTCAGGCCGCTTGCTTTGCCCGAGCGTGCCGGCAATATCCACGTTTTTCACCAACTCCAGGGTGAGCGTTTCGCCGGATTTCTTGATTTTTTCCGAAGCCACGTGCGCCGGCCGGTAGTCGGCCACGGCCGCCGCAAATACCCACACATCTGCCGCAGCAGCCACGGCCGAAGCCGCCGCAAACATCTCGGCCGCCGTTTCTACCCGCACGGTGCGAACGCGCGAGCTGGCCGGGTCCGGCAGGCTGCTGGGTCCGCTCACCAGCGTTACCTCCGCGCCCTGCGCCGCAAACGCCTCCGCCAACGCGTAGCCCATTTTTCCAGTCGAGCGGTTCCCCAGAAATCGGACGGGGTCGAGCGGTTCGTAGGTTGGGCCAGCGGTGAGAAGAACGTGCATTTATGTTTGTTTAGAGAAAAGCAAAGAACGTCATGCTGAGCTTGTCGAAGCATCTCTACCGCAGTAGTAAATCACATTACTTACTCAGTAGAGATGCTTCGACAAGCTCAGCATGACGTTCTATCTAGCTAGCCCGCAAATCGTTAAAGAAGCGCTCCAATTCCGCCACTATTTCCTCGGGCTCCAACATGCGGCCGGGGCCGGTAAGTCCGCTGGCCAGTTCCCCGCTGGGCGAATCGAACACGTGGTTGCCAAAGGAGCGCAGCCGCGCCAGGTTCTGCGTCACGGCGGGGTGGGCAAACATGTCCACGTCCATGGCCGGGGCCAAAAACACGGGGCAGCGGGCCGAGAGGTACACGGCACACAGTAGGTTTGGGCACAGGCCATTGGCCAGCTGGCCGATGGTATTGGCACTGGCCGGCGCTATCACCAGGGCATCGGCCCAAAGGCCCAGCTCCACATGGTTGTGCCACTCGCCCGCGGCCGCATCACGCAAAAAGCCCGTCAGGACGGGCTTCTTTGAGAGGGTACCCAGCGTGAGGGGCGTCACGAAAGCCGCCGCTGCTTCGGTGAGGATAACCTGTACTTCGGCTCCTGCCTTCACGAGCAGGCGCGTGAGCACCGCGGCCTTGTAGGCGGCGATGCTGGCACTGACCCCCAGCAGAATGCGGCGGCCTTGTAAAGCGGTTAGCGGTGGATTAGTTGGTAGAGCTTCTGGCATATAAGCCTCGTTGGTAGACCAATATTAAAGTAAGAACGTCATGCTGAGCTTGCCGAAGCATCTTGCCCGCTTCGTTGCAATCAGCTTTGATTACTACTGCGGGCAAGATGCTTCGGCAAGCTCAGCATGACGTTCACTTTCAACAAGCCGTTCTTAACTGACTGTTATCACATGCAACCGGAAGCCTTAGAACAGCTCGCGGGGCACCGGAATCTCCTCCGGCTCGGGCGTGGTGTACTGGATTTTGCCTTGCAGGAACTCCTCGATGGCCAGGCTGGTGGGCTTGGGCATGCGCTCGTACTGCTTGGAAACCTCGATTTGCTCGCGGTTCTCGAATACTTCCTCCAGGTTGTCGACGGTGGAAGCAAACTCGGCCAGGCGGTCGTTCAGCTCTTCCTTCAGCTTCACCGACAGTTGGTTGGCGCGCTTGGAAATCACGGCGATGGCCTCGTACACGTTGCCGTTGTCGCCGGTGATGTCGGCCACGTTGCGCGTGATGATGGAGCTCGACGGGGTGTTGGGATTAGGTTTCATGGGCTGAATTAATTACAAATTAGTTGGATGCCGCAGCCGGCGTAGCTTTCAGCTTGATAATCTGGGCTTGGCTGACGTCGAACATGTCTTGCGCGGCTTTCAGGCTTTTGCTCTTGGGGTAAGCGTCCAGGAATTGCTGATAGAAATTGATTGCTTCCAGGTACCGCTCGCGCTGCTTCGATTCGATGCTTTCCTCAGCCCAGGCATATTGAGCGCTCAGGCGCAGGAAGGCGGCTTGCTCGGCATACGCCGAAGCGGGGTATTGCTGCTGAAAGTTGGTGAGGGCCACCACGGCCGCTTGGTTGTAGCGCAGCTGAAAGTACAGCTTGGCGCTTTCAAACGCTTTGTTTTCCAGCTTTTTCTGCAGTTCCTGGGCCATGTTCTCGGTTTCTGCCTTGAACTTGCTTTCGGGGAAACGATTCAGAAAATCCTGGATGGATTCCAGCGCCGACACCGTGTTGGTCTGGTCCAGCTCGTAGCCTGGCGAGTCAAGAAACAGCGACTTGGCGTTCAGAAACGCAGCTTCCTCTGAATACTCAGAGTTGGGATACGTGTCCGTAAACTGCTTGAAATAGAAGGAGCTCAGTACGTAGTTATGCTGCTTGTAGTTCGTATTGGCAAAGTAGAACTGAGCTTTTTCGGCCTCGGGCCGGCCTTTCAGCAGCGGAATCAGGTCTTCGAGCAGGGTTCCGGCCCGGAAGAAGTCGCCTTTGTCGTAATACTTGACAGCGGCTTCGTACTTTTTATTGACGTCGGTGCTTTTCAGCAGGCGTTGGTAGCTACTAACGCAGGAGCCCAGAATGAGGGTACTAACGAGCAGAAAGAGAACCGTGAGGCGAGAAATCGGCATATGGGGTGCAAAGGTAACGATTTGAGCCCGCGAAGGCAAACGGGCCGCCGCTTCCGGCCGGGCCGCCAGCAGCAAGAGCGCCGGCAGGCCGCCAAAGGTTGCAGCTAGCGCCGCGGGGTAGCTGCCGCGGCTGGCTGCTTGGGAGGCGACACAGCGGCTGCGGGCGTGGTCGGTTTAGCCACGGTTTTGGGCGCGGGAGCTGGCTTAGGCGCCGTGGTTTTGGGAGTCGTTTTTTTAGGAACTACTGGCGACTTGGCCGGGCGCGAAGCAGTGGTTTTGGCCTTTTTACGGGTGACTTTGCGCTTCTTGGGCCGGTCGTCGAACTGCTTGCCCAACACCTGGCGGCGCGTCGGCCGTTCCTTGGCGTGCCAGCTATAGCCCTTGAGCCGCTCATCGTCGGGCTTGAGCTCGTGGGGCGGGATGAACTTGGCTTCCGGGTTCGACAGCACCGTGATTTTATTCAGCTTGCTGTCCAGAAACAGCATTCGCATGTTGGCCGACAGCACCCGGTTCATGCCCGTGGTGGCGGTGTCGTTGTCCAGCGCATAAAAAATGCTTTCCGCGTTGCCGAGCACGTCGATGCGCCGGAGCTTATTGTCGCGGAAGTAGGCCATCATGTTGCGGCCCTTGGTTTGGTTGAAGTTGAGCAGGGTATCCTGGCTCACGGCAAATGCATTGGCGTAGAGGCGCATCTCATCTACCCGGCCGCGCTTCGAGCGGATTTGCATGGAGTCGGCGGTGAGCTGGTTTTTGGCCTGCCACAGCACCGGGTTGCGGTTGAGGTAGATGATGCTGTCCTGCCGGTCGTAGGTCAGCGAGTCGCAGATGCCCTGCAGGTTGCCCCGGAAAATCTTCACCTTTGGGTAGGCATACAGTACCGTGCGGGTGGTGGTTTGGCCGGGGCGGGCCTCCATGCTTATCAGCGTGTCGGCGGCCAGGTACAGCGTATCCTTTTCGCTGATGTTGCGCACCACCGGCCGGCCGCCGTAGAGCTTGGTGCGGCCCAGGCCGCGCCAGTACCGGCCCACGTCGCCGCGCAGGGTGAGGTTGTCTTTTTTCGAAATCAGGGTCACGTGGCCGCGGGCCATGCCGTAGAGCCGGGCTTCGTCATATATCAGCTGGTCACCCCCGAGCAGGTAGTTAGGCGTGTCGATTTTGGCGTTCCGCTTGAAGTTCGACACCCGCGTAAGGGTATTGTAGTTGCCGCCCTCGGCATATAGGTTGCCGCTTTTGCCCTTGATGCGCGTGGGGCCTTCGAAGTAGGCAATTTTGGAAACGGTGTTGTAGCGCAGCGTGTCGTTGTTCAGCTCAGAATCGGGCGTGACGAGGTGCACGCCGCGCTTGAAGACGAAGACTTTCGAGTTGGTGTCGTAGAAGCCCTGCTGGCTGTCGAGGGTGTTTTGCGGGTCGGTGAGGTGGCCGGTTTCGGTGTACGAGGCCGTTTTGCGGTTCAGGTCGTAGTCCAGGCTGGGCGTGGTCAGGGTCATGCGCGGGTCACGCATCACCACGTTACCGGTCATACGGGCGGTGCGCTTGTCGCCGTCAAAAAAGCCCTTGTCGCCGGTGATGGTCATGGTGTCGCTCTGCAGCACCCGCACGTTGCTGAAGGCTTCGACCTGGTTGCGGTCGAGATACTGGTAGGCCGAGTCGCAGTACAGAAAGGTGTCTTCCTGCTGGAAGCTGACGTTGCCGAGCAGCTTGCGGATTTTTATGCCATTGAAGTCGCCCCCCACCAGGGCGCCAGCCGTGAGCAGCTTGATTGGGGCGCCTTTGCCAGCCACTTTCTTACCGGGTGGGCGCTGGCCGGGCGCGGCCGACAGGATGGCCTTCGGCCGGATGGCGGGCACAGGCGTATCGCGCGGCAGGGTCGGGCGTTGGGCCTGCCCCAGCAACGGCAGCAGCGTCAGGAGAAGAAAAAAGTAGCGAGGAAAAGCCATTGGGTGGTCAAAGGTAGGAACGGGGCCCGCGCTAACGGCCATCTTTGCGCTGTAGTACCCAGTGGGACGCGCAGCCCGGCTCCTATCCGTAAGGAAGAGGCCCGGACAGGCTTCCACGACCTATTTCCGTTTTGTTATGCTTGATATTATTCGCCGCTTCATTGAGGAGCACGCCCTTTTTTCCATTGAGAAAGACCCGGTGCTGGTGGCCGTCAGCGGCGGCCTCGATTCGGTGGTGTTATTAGACATTCTGCACCGCCTGGGGGTTCAAGTAGCCGTGGCGCACTGCCACTTCGGCCTGCGCGGCGAAGACGCCGACGCCGACGAGCAGTTTGTGCGCAAGCTGGCCAAGCAGTACGGCCTCCCCTACTTCGCCGAGTTTTTCCAGACCAAGGAATTTGCCGAGCAGGAAGGCATTTCGACCCAGATGGCGGCCCGTTTCCTGCGCTACCGCTGGTTTGAGCAGGTGCGCGAGGCACAGGACCTGGCCTACATCGCCACCGGCCACCACCAGCGCGACCAAGCCGAAACCATGATTCTCAACCTCACGCACGGCACCGGCCTGGCCGGGCTGCACGGCATTCAGGTGAAAAACGGCCACGTGGTGCGCCCGCTGCTGGGCGTGGGCCGCGACGACCTGCACGAATACCTAGTAGAGCGCGGCCTGCGCTGGCGCGAAGACGACAGCAACGACAGCACCGTGTACCAGCGCAACCTGCTACGCCACGAGGTGCTGCCGGTGCTGCGCGAAATCAACCCCAACCTCGACCAGACCCTGCACAGCACGGCCGAACGCGTGGGCGGCGCCGAGGAAATAGTGCGGCGCTACGTGGACGACACCACCGCCCAAGCCCGCCGCGACGAGGCCGAAGTAACGTACCTCAGCATTGCCACCCTCCAGAAAACGGCCGCCACTACCGTCGTACTGCACGAAATGCTCCGCCCCTTCGGCTTTTCCTGGCCGATGGTGAAAGACATTGTGGCAGCCTTTCCCGGCGAGTCGGGCCGGCGCTTCGACTCGCCCACCCACCGCCTTGTGAAGGACCGGGAGAACTTGGTCATCACGCCGCGGCGGCTCACGCAGTACGGCACCTTCCAACTGGCCGCGGGCCAAACCGACCTGCTGGCCGATGGCATGCGCCTGAAAGCAGAGCTACATGAGGACGCCAAGCACTTCATCATTCCGCGCTCCAAAAGCACGGCCGCGCTCGATGCCGACAAGCTGAAATTCCCGCTCACGCTGCGCAAGTGGCAGGAAGGCGACTGGTTTATGCCCCTGGGCCTGAAAGGCAAGAAGCTGCTCAGCGATTTCCTCATCGACCAGAAAGTGCCGCTAAACCTGAAAGACGACGTGCGCGTGCTGACCTCGGCTGACGGCAAAATCTGCTGGGTAGTAGGCTGGCGCGTCGACGACCGGTTTAAAGTGGAAGAAACCACCGAGCGGGTGCTCACCGTGCAACGGATGTAAAACAGGCACCTTTTAGGCGCTGTTTCTATCTATTTCTTGAGCACCAGGTAGCCATATGCCGGTAGCGAAACCACGCTGCCCAGCGTTACGGAAGTGCCTTGGAGGGCGTCGGTCCAGGTGGTACCAACCAGCGCGGCGGGCACGGTATACTGCCGCGCACTATTGCGCACGTTGGCCATCACAAAGGCCTGCTCGCTGCCCGCGGTTTTGGTGAAGGCGCAGACATCGGCCGAGCTGTAGGCCGTGGGCGTGCCGCGGCGCAGGGCGGCGCTACCGGCGCGGGCCCGTAGGAGCTGCTTGTAGGCGCGCGTTACGTCGGGGCGCACATCCCACTTCACTTTTACCGACGTGAAGGGGAAGGGAATGGCGGTGGTCATGCCGGCTTCCTGGCCATTGTACACCATCGGCACGCCCTTGTAGCAGGAGGCAATCACGAAAGCCGACATGGCGCCGGCATCGCCGCCAAACAAGGCGACGGGGGTGCCATCGGAGCCGTTCACGTCGTGGTTGGTGGTGTAGCGCACCACTTGCTGGGTGCCGGTTGCTCCCGTGTACTCGCTGGCATTCAGGGCGTCGAAGGTTGTGGCTGACCCGCCATTGCCGAATACGCTGCGCAGGCCGCCGTAGAAATTAAAGCCAAAATTGTAGTCGAAGCCGGCGCTGAAGTTGGCGCTGCGGGTGGCCTCCGAAAGCAGCAGAAGCTTGTGCGTTTTCACGTGGCGCAGCGTATCCACCGCCTGCTGCCAAAAATCCACGGGCGGCGCATCGGCATAGTCAAATCGAAATCCGTCGACGTTAGCCGTGTACACCCACGATTTCAGGGCTGCAATCAGGTTCAGGCGCATGGCCGGATTACTGAAGTTGAGCTGAGCCACATCGGTATAATTGGTGTTGGGCGGGCTGAGGATGGTGCCGGCACTATTCTGCAAATACCAGTCGGGGTGGTCTGTAACCCAGGCATTGTCCCAGCTGGTGTGGTTGGCCACCCAGTCCAGCATCACGCTGAGGCCCCGGGCGTGGGCGGCGTCAACCAGGGTGCGCAGGTCGGCCAGGGTGCCGAACTCGGGGTTTACCGCCCGGTAATCTTTTACGGCGTAGGGCGAGTTTACTCCCCGAAGCGTCCCGACCGGATAAATAGGCATCAGGTACACCACATTGGTCCCCAGGGCCTTGATGGAATCGAGCCGGGCCGTAACGCCTGCAAAGTTGCCGCCCTGGCTAAAGGCCCGCATGTTCACCTGGTAGATAACGGCATCTTCCCGGTTGGGCACGCCGGCGAAAGGGGTGCCGTATTGCGGGGGCGTCGGAATGCTGGTGCCGGGCGGGTTGAAGGGGGCGAACGCAGGCGTAGGCGTCTCTTTTTTGCAGCCGGCCAGCAGGCCCAGG
Source organism: Hymenobacter plasmatis (assembly GCF_020711255.1). Classification (GTDB taxonomy): domain Bacteria; phylum Bacteroidota; class Bacteroidia; order Cytophagales; family Hymenobacteraceae; genus Hymenobacter. Next base: position 53,938 of record NZ_JAJFAW010000030.1, on the reverse strand, counting down.
GCCAGCACGAGGGCCAGGCTATTTTTGAAAGCAACAGTAATAAATGCCGGCATGTAGGAATAAATAAATTGGGTTGTGTTGGAGGTAAGATTTGCCGCTAAAGGGATGCTGACGGCAAAAGGTTCGGTGTAGGGACTAGCGGCAGCATGAGGTAGTAGCGCACAAGCCGCAGCAAGATACTCGCGGCTGCCTAGCTCAATTGTTCATAGCCCGGGCTAGGGTATCGAAATTTTGGCATTGCCTGCCGCGGAACAGAGTTTCGCGGTACTTTTGCGCCTGTTCCTCCCTTACATTCTAACTATATCCCAATGAAAGTTACCGTAGTCGGAGCCGGCAACGTGGGCGCAACCTGCGCCGATGTGCTCGCCACCCGTGAAATTGCCAACGAAATTGTTCTGGTTGACATCAAGGAAGGCATTGCCGAAGGCAAGGCCCTCGATATCTGGCAGAAGGCTCCGATTATTGGCTACGACTCGCGCACCGTGGGCGTCACCAACGACTACGCCCGCACCGCTGGTTCTGATGTGGTGGTTATCACCTCGGGCCTGCCCCGCAAGCCCGGCATGAGCCGCGACGACCTGATTTCGGTGAACGCCGGCATCGTGAAATCGGTAACCGAGCAGGTGGTGGCTCACTCCCCCAATGCCATTATCATCATCGTGAGCAACCCGCTCGACGTGATGACCTACCAGGCCCACCTCACCGCCAAGCTGCCCCGCGAAAAGGTGTTCGGCATGGCCGGCATTCTGGACACAGCCCGCTACCGCGCCTTCCTGGCCGAGGCCCTGAACGTGAGCCCCAAAGACATTCAGGCTGTGCTCATGGGTGGCCACGGCGACACCATGGTGCCCCTGCCCCGCTACACCACCGTGGGCGGCATCCCCGTGACTGAGCTCATCGGCAAAGCTGAGCTGGACGCCATTGTGCAGCGCACCGCCCAGGGCGGCGGCGAGTTGGTGAAGCTCATGGGTACTTCGGCCTGGTACGCGCCCGGCGCGGCGGCCGCTCAGATGGTGGAGGCCATTGTGCGCGACCAGCGCCGCGTGTTCCCCGTGTGCCTGGAGCTGCAAGGCGAGTACGGCATCAACGGTGTGTACCTCGGTGCCCCGGTTATCCTCGGCAAAAACGGCGTGGAGCGGGTTATCGAACTTCAGCTCAACGACGAAGAGAAAGCCCTGCTGGAAACCTCGCGCGGCCACGTAAAAGAAGTAATGGATGCCCTCGACAAAATGGGCCAGCCAGCTTAATTATTGAGCTAATTATTAAAAGGCCCCACCGGATTTTCCGGTGGGGCCTTTTTTATGTTCCATTATACCGCTAAAAAACAAAAGCTCAGCAGCAGCCGGACGTATTTACACCAGTAATAACACCTTAATTATCAACTCATTTACATCACTTTAAAATTCATTAAAAGCACCCCATCTTTGCTGCAAAAGATTCTTACCTTGTATTACCCCCGTTGGTAATGCGGCCCAGTCCATTATGAAAAGAGAGTTCGCAAATTCGTTTGACAAGGTGTACTTGACCATCGAATTTGACCGGGAAAACAACTGGGTTTATAACAACTGGATAGGCGTGCTGCCGACCGAGAAAGTTATCCTGGGCTGCCAGGCCACCATCGATTTTCTACGGGAAACCCACTGCTCGCTGATGCTCAACGACAACCGGCAGGTAATCGGCTCCTGGACAGCCGCCAACGAATGGATTGCCGAGAACTGGGTGCCGCAAGTGCTGGCCCTGGGCCTGAAGCGGTTTGCCCACGTGGTGTCGCCCGGCATTTTTGGGCAGACCTCGGCCGCCGAAATGGTTACCCTCGTGGGCACCCAGCTGGAGATGCGCCTTTTCAAGGACATTGAGCTGGCCAAGGCCTGGCTGCGCGAGGCGTAGGAACGCTGGGCTACTGCTGGCTGGCCCGGAACAGCTTCTGCTTCTCTTCCTTGGACAAGCTCTCGTAGCCCGAACGCGAAATTTTATCCAGGATGGTATCAATCTCATCCTGCAGGGGTTGGTTGGCCACGGCGGGCTTTTTGCCGCTGCCGGAGGAGGCGGCCGCCACGGGCTCGGCGCGGCGCGTGGTGCTCACGTGCATGGTCGGCCGGCGGTTGAACAGGTTGCTCACCCAGTTGCCCACCGCCTGAATGGGGCGGCCCAGGTCGCGGCCCGCCTGCAGCTGCTTGATGAACACAAAGCCGAGTAGCGCCCCGCCCAGGTGGGCAATTTCACCGCCGGGGTTGCCGCCGTTCACGCCCGCCAACGAAATCAGGACAACCACGGCCGCAATCCATTTAATCTTGACCGGGCCAATGAGAATCAGCATGAAGGTGAAGTCGGGCAGCAGCGTGGCGCCGGCCACAATGATGGCCGTGACGGCGGCCGAAGCCCCAATCATGGGCGAGCCCACGGCCGGCTGAAAGGCGGGAATCAGGTTGTAGCTGAGCAGGAAAATGGCCGCCCCAGCCAGCGCGCCCAGCACGTAGATGCTCACGAGGCGGCGGTCGCCGAGGTACTCGCGCACCAGTTGCCCAAACCAGTACAGGTTGAGCAAGTTGAACAAGATGTGGAAGAAGCCTTCGTGGGTGAAGGCATAGGTCAGGACGGTCCAGGGGTGGCGCAGCAGCACCGGCAGCGACGACGACAGCTCCAGCTGCCGCAACACCGGCGGGTAATAGCCACTCGCGCTGCTCACCGTGAGGATGGTGCGCAGCACAATGAGGCCCGCAAACACCAGCACGTTCAGCAGGATGAGCTGCATGAGGGCGTTGTCGCGGCGGCTGAAAGCAGAGCGGATGTCTTGAACGATGCTCATTGGAGTACCTGGATTAAGCGTAACAAGCGGGCTTTATGATAGTTAAAAGTGTTGACTTAATAAAATCTTTCCCGGCCGCTCTCCCAGAACTTTAGTACGACAAACCCGATGACCAGGCCGCCCAAATGAGCAAAGTGGGCCACGTTGTCGCCGGGGGTGCGGTGCACGCCTGCATAAAGTTCATAGGCCGCATAGAGAAACACGAAGTACTTGGCTTTAATAGGAAACGGGAAAAACAGTAGGAACAATTCAGTATTTGGAAACAAATAAGCGAAGGCGAACAGTATGCCGAACAAGGCCCCGGAAGCGCCCAGCATGCCGGCCGCCCGCGAGCCCGTAATGTCTTTGGCCAGGTTATCAACAGCATCGGTAGTAGCCTGCACCAGCTCCGGGTCCTTGGGATTGCGCTGCAGGGCCGCTGCCAGGGTTTCGTAGCCCGTGTAGTTGGAGCCGTACTCGCGGTAGAAGTTGGCAAAGTCGGCCCCGCTGGGTGCCTGGTGAAACTCCAGCCGGGCCTGCTCCATCTGGTGGATTTCGTAGGCCCGCACGCCTTCGTAGAGCAAGCCGGCGCCCACGCCGCATATCAGCCAGAAAGTAAGAAACCGCGAAGGGCCCCACCGCTGCTCCAGCAGCGGCCCAAACGAAATCAAACCAAACATATTGGAAATAATATGCCCCCAGCTGCCGTGCAGAAACATGTAAGTGAAGAACTGCCACGGGTAGAAGTAGGGCGTGCCAATGGGGTACAAGCTGCCTACTTGAGTGAGTAGCGGCAGCAGGTTGGTTTGGGCCAGAAACAGGACAATGTTTGCAATGAGGAGATTGCGAACCGTGGGGGTCAGGTTGAACATAGTAGGCGTGGGGCTCCGGCGGGGCGCTGGAGAATCGGTGAACAGGGGTCAGTAATCGACAGGCGGCGCGAACCGGGCTTAAACTTAAGCCAGCGCCAGGGCAGGAAGTTATTTACGAAAAAAATCGGCCAGCTGCTGCCCGTCCAGCAGCACCAGGGTTTTGCGGCCATCGGGGGTGTAGCCGGGCACTTGGCAGGCAAATAGGCGGTCGGCCAGGGCATTGAGCTCGGCTTCGGGCAGGCGGGTGGTGGCCGTGCCGGCGGCTACGCGGCGGGCCAGCGCCCGGGCCAGGCTTTCGCCCTGGTCGAGCTTGAGCGGGCCCGCCGTGTTGCGGAACTGCTCAATCAGGCTTTCTAATAGCTCTTTTTCGTCCTGAGCAGGCATGCCGGCTGGAATGGCTTCCACCGCAATGGTATTGGGCCCAAACTCCACAAAGATGAAACCCAGCGCGTGCAGCGGCTCGGTGAGCTCGCGCAGCACGGCAAAGTCCGCGGGGCTGAACGTGACGGTGCGCGGAAATAGCAGGGTCTGGGAAGTACCCACGGCCCGGCTCAATTCCTGCCGGAACTGCTCGTAAAGAATCCGCTCGCGGGCCGCTTCCTGGTCGATGAGCAGCACACCCGACTTCACGGGCACCAGCACGTAGCGCTGCTGCACCTGGACAGCCCGGCTGCCGGCCCCTCCCTCCCGCTCCCGCGGGGGCACGGCGCCGGCCGCGGGCGCCTCGGGCGGGGCCAGGCCCAACGAAAGCTCTGCGTTGCCGGCCCCAGCAAATGGGGCTGGGCTTCCCATCTCGAAGCTGCGCATGGTGGCTACGTCCAGCGTGGGCTCGTCGCGCACAGGCTGGCCTAGTTCGCGGTAGAAGGCTTCGAGCTCGCGCCGCGCCTGCTCGGTGGGGCGCGGCGGCAGCGGCCGCTCGTAGCCGTCGCGGCGGGTATCGGGCTTGAAATTCGCGAAGCCCGAAGGCCCGGCGGGCAGGCGGGCAGCAGTTGAAGCCGGGGCATCCGGGCGGTAGCCGTCGCTGCTGGCGGCGCGGTCGGCGGGTGTGGCGGCGGGCAGGTGGTCGTCGGCCTCGGTGGGCACTTGCCCGGTGCCTTTGCCAGTCCGCAGCGGCCGGATGGGCGCAAAGTTCACGTCGCCGTCGAAGTCGAGCGAGGGCGCGATGTTGTGCAGGCCCAGGCTCTGCTTCACGGCCGCGCGCACCACGGCGTACACGGTTTTTTCGTCTTCAAACTTGATTTCCGTTTTGGTGGGGTGCACGTTGATGTCGATGGACTTGGGGTCCAGCTCCAGAAACAGCACGTAGAACGGGTGGGTGTCGCGCGCCAGCAGGCCCTCGTAGGCCGCCAGTACGGCGTGGTTGAGGTAAGCCGAGCGAATGAAGCGGTTGTTTACAAAAAAGAACTGGTCGCCCCGGCTCTTCTTCGACGACTCGGGCTTGCCCACAAAGCCGCGCACCGAAATGGAATGCGTCACCTCTTCGCAGGCGGCCAGCTGCTCCTTGTAGCCATTGCCGAGCAGCGCCACGATGCGCTGGCTCAACTTGCCGGCCGGCAGGCTAAACACCTCCAGGTCGTTTTGGTACAGCGAGAAGGCAATGTGCGGGTTGGCCAGGGCCACGTGCTGAAACTCGTCGAGAATGTGCCGCATTTCCACGGCATTGCTCTTGAGGAAATTGCGCCGGGCGGGCACGTTGAAGAACAGGTTCTTAACGGCGATGCTGGTACCGTCGGGGCAGGCGGTGGGCTGCTGGCTGGTTACCTGCGAGCCTTCCACGAGCAGCAGTGTGCCGGTATCGTGCTCGCGCTGCTTGGTACGGATTTCGACCTGGGCCACGGCCGCGATGCTGGCCAGCGCCTCGCCCCGAAAGCCGAGGGTGCGAATCCGAAACAAGTCCTCGGTTGAGCTGATTTTGCTGGTGGCGTGGCGCTCCAGGCTCATGCGGGCATCGGTGGGCGACATGCCCGCGCCGTTGTCTACTACCTGCACCAGCTGCTTGCCGGCTTCTTTCACAATGAGTTGCACTTGGGCCGCCCCGGCATCGACGGCGTTTTCCAGCAGCTCCTTTACCACGGAGGCCGGGCGCTGCACCACCTCGCCGGCCGCAATTTGGTTGGCGAGGTACTCGGGAAGCAAATGAATTATATCGGGCATGGAGGAAGGCGCACGCTTCAGCTTGCGCTAGAGAAAACAAAAAGAGCTAACCAGCACGTCAACAAGCGGAAACGCGGCCGGCAATAACCAGAAATTGGCCACGTTTTAAACCCAAAACGGGGTTTCGTGCGTACCTTCGCGGCTAAATGGCGCAATTTCGGCATGAAATTTCGCGGCATTTGCCGCTATCATTTCGCTCCGGAACGAGCTACGTTTGGAACCTCCAAACCCAACCGGCGGGTTCCGCTGCTAACCCTGACAAAAGTACGGCCTTCGCGGCCCGTTTGCCTTTGAATCCACCCATCAACTCCGCGAGGCTTATGCGCATCCCCTTTCAGCTTGGCTTACTGGCTTTGCTGCTAGCTACGGGCCTGCTGCTTTCGTTTTCCGATGTAGAAAAGCTGCCAGCGGACCCGCTGCCAGCTTCCCCGGCCGAGGCGGCCTGGGTCGACAGTGTGTTCAACTCGCTCACCCCGGAGCAGCGCCTGGGGCAGCTGTTTATGGTGGCCGCGTACTCCAACAAGGACAAGGCCCACGCCAACCGCATCGAGCAGCTGGTGCGCAACCAGCACATCGGCGGGGTGATGTTTTTGCAGGGCGGTCCCAAGCGCCAGGCCCTGATGACTAACCGCCTGCAGGCCGCCGCCAAGGTGCCCTTGCTCATTGCCATGGACGCCGAGTGGGGTCTCGACATGCGCCTCGATTCCTCGGCTCACTTTGCCAAGCAGATGACGCTGGGCGCCATGGACGACCCCAAGTACGTGTACGAAATGGGCCGCGACATTGCCCGCAAAATGCGGGCGCTGGGCGTGCACATCAGCTTCGCGCCGGTCATCGACGTGAACTCCAACCCCGGCAACCCCGTGATTGGCAACCGCTCGTTTGGCGAAGACCAGGAAAGGGTGGCCAAGCTGGGCATTCAGTACATCAGGGGCTTGCAGGAAAACGGCGTGATGGCCGTGGCCAAGCACTTCCCCGGCCACGGCGACACCGATACCGACTCGCACGTGTCGCTGCCGGTCATCAACACCGACCTGGCCCGCCTCACCAAAGTGGATTTGGTGCCGTTTCAGCAGTCGTTCGAGGCCGGGGTGATGGGCGTGATGGTGGCCCACCTCTACATGCCGCTGTTCGACACGACCAACGCCAAGACCACGACCCTCTCGCACGCCCTAGTCACAGACCTGCTGAAGGACAAAATGGGCTTCAAGGGCCTGGTGTTCACCGATGCGCTCAACATGAAGAGCGTGAGCAAGCTTTATAAAGACGGGGAGCTCGACGCCATGGCGCTGGCCGCCGGCAACGACGTGCTGCTGTTTTCCGAGGACGTGCCGGCCGCGCTGATACGTATCCGGGAGGCGGTGAACGCGGGCCACCTGCGGCAGGAAGATTTGGACCTGCGCATCAAAAAGATTCTGCGGGTTAAATATTGGGCTGGGCTGGCCAAGTACCACCCCACCAAGCTGGCGACCATGCGCGACAGCCTGAACCTGCCGGCCTCCAAGGTGTTGGCTCAGAATATTTTTGAGCACGCCGTAACCGTCGTTAAGAACGACGACAAGCTCCTCCCCTTTCAGCGGCTTGACACGCTTCGGATTGCGGCCATCACCATCGGCACCCAGGCCGAGGGGCCGTACGCCACCATTTTCAACAAATACCAGCCGGGCCCGGTGTACGCCGTGCCCAACCGCTACGCCGACGACTCCACTTTTACCCGCATCGCTGCCCGCCTAAACGGCTACAACGTGGTGGTGGTGAGTCTGCACGGCATGAACAACACGCCCAGCCACAACTACGGCCTGGGCGACGGCGCGTTGAAATTCCTCAAGCAGCTCGAGGCCAACCCCAAATTCAAGACAGTTGTGGTGGCCATGGGCAACGCCTACGGCTTGAAGTTCCTGGAGAATGCCCGCACGCTGGTATGCGGCTATGAAGACCACTACGCGGCGCAGCTGGTGGTGCCGCAGGTGCTGTTTGGGGCGCTGCCGGCCCGGGGCAAGCTGCCCGTTACCGTTTCGCCCACGCTCAGAACCACCACCGGCATTGCCACCGCCGACTTGCACCGCCTGCGCTACGCTGTGCCCGAAAGCCAGGGGTTGAGCTCGCGCGTGCTGGCTCAGATTGACAACATTGCCCTGGAAAGCCAGACCTACGCCGCCGCTCCCGGCTGCCAGGTGCTGGTGGCCCGCAACGGCACGGTGGTGTTCGACCAGAGCTACGGCTACTGCACCTACGACCAGAGCCAACCCGTGACGAGCAGCACGCTCTACGACCTGGCTTCCGTCACGAAGGTGGCGGGCACCCTGCAGGCCGTGATGTACCTCAAGGACCAAGGCAAGCTCAACATCGAGGAGAAAGTAGCCACCTACCTGCCGGAGCTGGCGCGCACCAACAAGCGCGACATGACCATCCGGGACGTGCTGCTGCACCAGGCCGGCCTCAAGCCGGGCATTCCCACTTGGGAGCGCACCATCAACAGCAGCGGCCTGAAACCGACGTTCTACGCCAGCATCCGCTCCGATAATTTCCCCAACGAAGTGGCGCCCGGCGAATACAGCACCAAGGCCGCCGACGACTCCGTCTGGGCCTGGACCATGCGCTCCAGCCTCTTGCCCAAAATCAAGGGCAAGTACCCCACCGAGTATTCGGACCTGAGCTTTATCGTGATGAAGCGGGTGTGTGAGAAGATTCTCAAGCAGCCGCTCGAGGACTTTTTGCAGGACAACTTCTACCGCCCGCTGGGGCTGGGCAGCATGACGTATAATCCGCTGCAGCGCTTCCCCAAGAGCTGCATCGCTCCTACCGAGAACGACACCTACTACCGCCGTGAGCAGCTGCAGGGCACCGTGCACGACCAAACGGCGGCCCTCGTGGGCGGCGTGGGTGGCCACGCCGGCCTCTTTGCCACCGCCAACGACCTGGCCGTGCTGATGCAGATGAACCTGCAAAACGGCAAATACGGAGGCAGCCGCTACTTCCAGTCGCCGGTGGTGACGGAGTTTGCCCGGCCGCAAATGGCCGGCAGCCGCCGCGGCCTGGGCTGGGACCACGGCGACCCCACCAAGCACGAAGGCCCTACCAGCAACCTGGCCCCGGCCAGCACCTTTGGCCACACCGGCTTCACGGGTACTTGCGTGTGGATGGACCCTGACAACCAGATTCTTTACATCTTCCTTTCGAACCGCGTGTACCCAGATGCGGGCAACAACAAGCTGCGCCAGTACAACATCCGGACGCGTATCCACGAGGTGATTTATAAGTCAATGGCCGCCGCGGCCAAACAATAAGTTCGTTCATAAAGAAAAAGGCCGGGGCCGCTACTCAAGTAGCGGCCCCGGCCTTTTTATGCCTACCCAATCAAGCGCTTAGGCCTGGGGGGCGCGCTCAAAGTTCATCATCCAATTGATGCCGAACTTATCGGTCAGCATCCCAAACTTGGCTCCCCAAAACTGGTCGGCTAAGGGCATGGTTACCTGGCCGCCTTCGGCTATGGCAGCAAACAAGCCGTCGATTTCGGCCTCGCTGTTGCAGTTGAGCGACAAGTTCACGGAATTGCCGTTGATGACGGGGCCCTGCATGCTATCCGAGGCCATCATCGTAAAATCGCTGGTAACCAGCTGTGCGTGCATGATGGACTGCTGGCTTTCAGCAGGAAGCTGTGCTCCCATCGGGGATTCCCCAAAAGTCATCATCTTCAGCTCACCGCCAAGGCATTGCTGATAAAAGCTCATTGCGTCGCGGCAATTTCCAGTAAAATTCAGGTAAGCATTAAGTTGGGGCATGCTACTAAGGTTAAATGGGTGAAAGAATTAGGTCACGCAGTTGCTGCAATTAATTTCGACTACCTAATATCATTTACAACACTGGCGACCTACTTCAGCAAAGCTAATGAAAGCTCAAAATATTAGCAAACGCTTTGCTAATATTTTTAACAATATCTAGTTTGGCAGGCGCTATTCACGACGGTTTTGGGAAGATTCGCCGCGAATGCTTTGAATAGGCTCTTCTTTTGTGAGCGCAATATCAAACCCCAACCCAGCTTAACTATGGAGCTTGGGCTGAAGAAAAATCCGGTAAAAATGGCGCAACACCCAACATCTGCGCCTTTGCGTAGTTAGGCAGGCATAATCCCCAATTCTCGAATGAATATCGGTATCGTTTGTTATCCCACGTTTGGCGGCTCCGGCGTGGTGGCCACGGAATTGGGCAAAGCCCTGGCCCAACGGGGCCACCGTGTGCACTTCATCACTTATAGCCAGCCGGTGCGGCTCGACTTTTTCAACGAAAACCTCTTTTACCACGAGGTTTACGTGCCGGCCTACCCGCTATTCCAATTTCCGCCCTACGAGCTGGCTCTGACCAGCAAGATGGTGGACATTGTGCAGAACGAAAAGCTCGACGTGCTGCATGTGCACTACGCCATCCCGCACGCTTCGGCAGCATTTATGGCCAAGCAAATTTTGCGCGCCCGCGGTATCCAGATTCCAGTCGTCACCACTTTGCACGGCACCGATATTACGCTTGTGGGCAAAGATCCCAGCTTTGAGCCGGTGGTTACGTTTAGCATCAATCAGAGCGACGGCGTCACGTCGGTGTCGGCCGATTTGAGGCGCGAAACCTACGAGTACTTTGCGGTTGAAAAGGACATCACCGTCATTCCCAACTTCATCGACCTGCACCGCTTTAAGAAGCAGGACAAGAGCCATTTCCGCGCCGCCATTGCGCCGGAGGGCGAGAAGCTGCTGGTGCACACCAGCAACTTCCGCACCGTGAAGCGGGTGGAAGACGTGCTCCGCATTTTTGTGGGCGTCCGGGAGCAGATACCCGCCAAACTTCTACTCGTAGGCGACGGTCCCGACCGCTCGCGCATGGAAAAACTGGCCCGCGACCTCGACGTACACCGCGACCTGCGCTTCCTGGGCAAGCTCGAAGCCGTGGAGGAAGTATTGAGCGTAGGCGACCTGTTTTTGATGCCTTCCGAAAACGAGAGCTTCGGCCTGGCAGCTCTCGAAGCCATGGCCTGCGAAGTGCCGGTGGTGAGCACCAACGCCGGCGGCATTCCCGAGCTGAACGTGCACGGCGTAACCGGCATGATAAGCGAAATCGGCGACGTGGCCGATATGGTCAAGAATGCCCTGTATGTGCTGAGTGACGAGAACCTGCCCCGCTTCAAAGCCGCAGCTCTTGCCCGCGCACAAGAGTTTGCAGTGGAGAACATTGTGCCCAAGTACGAGGAATGCTACCGAAGCGCCATTGAGTCGCTACACGTAGCGGTGTAAGCAAACGCCTGTCATTGCGAGCGGAGCGAAGCAATCCGTCCTGTTCTCAGCGACCAGCCCAATATTGTGAAAAAGCCCCGACACTGCGCAGTGTCGGGGCTTGTCGCTTTAAAAGAACTTGTCACAATTTGGGTTTGTCGCACCGAGAGGACGGATTGCCACGGCCTGCGCCCTCGCAATGACAGACGGCTCTTTAAAACAGCCCGGCGGCTTCGCTTTTCACCACAGCCAGCGCTTGAGCTGTGGGCTCGGCGCCGTCCATCATCAGGCCTTCGAGAATGCGTTTGGCGAGCTCGGTGCCGCGCGCCTGGCCGGGGGTCGGCAGGCCGTGGTAGGCGCGGTTTACCATAGTCAGTACGTTTTCCTTGGCTTCTTTTACCACCGTCCAGGCATCGCCGGAAATGTAGAGTTGCTGGGAGAGGTTGTGCTCGTACTCGGCCCGGATTTCCTGTTGCAACAGGCGGTGAAAGTCGGGGGCCGTTTGGCCGGCGCTGCTCAGGCGCACCAGGATGTTGTTGGGCGAGATGCGCTCCAGAAACAGCACCACCCGCTCGTAGGCCTGCAGGCGGAGCGGCAAGGTGGTCTTGTTGCTTTCCATCCGCATTTCAATCAGCCGGCGTTGCTGCTCTTTCTCCAGAAACTGGCGGAATAGCACATAAATGGCCCCGGCCACAATGAGGGCCGGCAGGATAATTTTGAGCAGGTCGAAGACGTAGGTGGTCGTATCCATTGAGTAGAGTAGCGCCAAGCTTCAGCGTAGCGGGTTGCGGTAATTGAACGAAAGTGGGAGCGGGAAATTATGGGCGCCCGATTTACGTCCCAGGCCGGTGCATAGCCCTGCGGCCCCACTGTTGGGATGCCAATGGCAGCACAGCGCAAACATACGCCGTGAACCACCGCCCCCCAACTGCTGTTTCATGCTTGCGGCTGTGCCGCGAGCCACTCCGGCTGTTGCTGTATCTTTGTTGCCCACCTATATTAAATTGTCTTTCATTATGGCTTCCGTTGCCACCCTCGCCCCCATTAGCCTCACCGACCGCGCTGTGGTCGAGGTGAAGAATATCATTCAGGAAAAAAATGTACCCGCCGATTACGGCCTGCGCATCGGTGTGCAGGGCGGTGGCTGCTCGGGCATGAGCTACCTGCTCGGCTTCGACAAAGCCAAAGACGCCGACGAAGTGTACGACCTCGACGGCCTGAAGCTCATCATGGATAAGAAGCACGCCATGTACGTATTGGGCATGGAAGTCGACTTCCAGGACGGCCTGAACGCCCGTGGTTTTGTCTTCAACAACCCCCAGGCCAAAAGCACCTGCGGCTGCGGCTCTTCGTTCTCGGCCTAACCCACCCGCAATAGCTCGCTTGGGCTAATTATAGCGATATACCAAGAATAGCCCCGACCGTATGGCCGGGGCTTTTTCGTTTACTTTCGCGTTGTCCATCACCCCAACTTCTGAGTCAATGCGTCCATTCTTTATGCTGCTTGTGCTGCTGACGGCCTCCTCGGCCCAGGCACAGAAATTTAGTTCGCAGGAACTGGCGCGCTGGAAGCAACGAGCCCAGCAGGTTTCCATTACCCGCGATACGTATGGCGTGCCGCACATTTACGGCAAAACCGACGCCGACGCCGTCTTTGGTCTGCTCTACACCCAGTGCGAGGACGACTTTGACCGCGTCGAGATGAACTACCTCGATGCCATTGGCCGCCTGGCCGAAGTAGAGGGCGAGGCGTCGTTGTACCACGACTTGCGCGCCCGCTTGTTCATGGACAGCACCCAGGCCATTGCCATTTATAAAAAGGCTCCGGCCGACATGAAGAAGCTGCTCGACGCCTTCGCCGATGGCACCAACTACTACCTGGCCACCCACCCCACCGTGCAGCCCAAGCTGCTGCGCCGCTTCCAGCCCTGGATGCCCCTCATGTTCAGCGAAGGCAGCATTGGCGGCAACATCAGCGTAGTAAGTATCGAGCGGCTCAAGGCCTTTTACAGCCAGAAGAAATCCAGTTCCTGGCTCAACATTGACGCCGGGCAGAAAGACCGGGACGAAATAGGCTCCAACGGCTTTGCCATTGCCCCGGCCAAGAGCGCCAGTGGCCACGCCCTGCTGCTCATCAACCCGCACACGTCCTTCTACTTTCGCTCAGAAGTGCAGATGGTGAGCCAGCAGGGCCTGAACGCCTACGGCGCCGTGACCTGGGGCCAGTTTTTCGTGTACCAGGGCTTTAACCAAAACTGCGGCTGGATGCACACCTCCAGCAGCGCCGACTCGATGGACGAATACCTCGAAACCGTTGAGAAAAAGAACGGCGCGTTTTACTACAAATACGCCGGCAAGCTGCGGCCCGTGCAAGTACAAAAAGTGTCGTTGCCGTACCGCGATGGCAGCAAAATCCTGCGCAGGGAATACACCATGTACCGCACCCACCACGGCCCCATCGTGGGCCAAAAATCCGACAATCAGTGGGTGGCCGTGCGCATGATGAACGAGCCCCTGGCTGCCCTACAACAGTCGTACCTACGCACCAAGGCCACCGGCTACACCGGTTTCCAGGAGGTAATGAAGCTGAACGGCAACGCCACCAACAACACCGTGTTTGCTGATAATAAGGGCAGCATTGCCTACTGGCACGGCAACTTTATGCCCAAGCGCGACCCCAAATTCGACTGGAGCCAGCCCGTAGATGGCAGCACTCCGGCCACCGAATGGAAGGGCTTCCATGGGGTGAATGAACTGGTGCAAGTACACAACCCCGCCAGTGGCTTCATCCAGAATTGCAACTCTACTCCCTACACCGTAGCGGGCCCCAACAGCCCAACTCCAGCCAAGTACCCCAAATACATGGCCCCCGACGCCGAAAACTACCGCGGCATTAATGCCGTGCGCGTGCTAAGCCGCAAGGGCGTATTTACCCTCGACACCCTAATTGCCGCCGCCAACGACCCGCACCTGACGGCCTTCGACGACATGCTGCCGTCCCTGCTCACGGCATACCAGCCCACGTCGGTAGAGAAAGCCGCTACCCCCGACATGGTGGAGGCCATTGAACTGCTGCGCACCTGGAACCACAACTACAGCTCAACTTCGGTGGCCCAGACCGTAGCCATCTATTGGGCCGAGCGGCTGCTGGCCAAGGCCCGCGCCCGCGTTCCCTCGGCCCAACCGCAGCAGGACTACATCAGCTTCACCAAGTTCGCCATAACAAATACGAGCCCGCAGGAAAAAACCGCAGCCCTGAGCGAGGCCCTGGAAGACCTAGCCCGCGCCTTTGGCACCTGGAAAATGCCCTGGGGCGACGTGAACCGCTTCCAGCGCCTCACCGGTCGCATCGAGGAAACGTACGACGACCAGAAGCCCAGCCTGCCGGTGGCGTTTACATCGTCGGCCTGGGGCTCTTTGGCTTCCTTCAAGGCGCAGGCGTACTCCGGCACCAAGAAGCGCTACGGCACCGTGGGCAACAGCTTTGTGGCCGTGGTGGAGTTTGGGCCGCGCATTACGGCGCGCTCCGTGGTGACGGGTGGCCAGAGCAGTCGCCCCGGCACTGCCCACTTCACCGACCAAGCCGAGTTGTATACTACCGGCCGCTTCAAAGAGGTCCGTTTTTACCCAGAGGACGTAAAGGCACATGCCGAAAAGACCTACCACCCGGGCGAGTAATTAGCTGCCAAGCGTCAGGTTGATTCTTCCCATAACCCTAAAGCAGCCAGCCATGGACATCAAGTATCTCTCCGACGACAAAGGCAAAATTACCGGCGTTTTCATCCCGATTGAAGAGTGGGAACGCCTTCAAAAAGCATACAAAATCACCGAGGAAGCCCCTGCTGATTCCAACGCTAAGCTTCAGCAGTCGCTTTCCGAAGCCATGAAAAAGGCGAAACCTAGCGAATAAGTGCCATGGGGTTGCCATCCGCCGCCTCTTTCATAGGCGCACAAAAAACCCGGTCCTGCCGGGCTTTTTTATTAACTGTGTTTTAGCAGTGCAATGGGTTCTTTGGGCTTAGCGTCCAAAATCGTCCTGGACACGCACGATATCGTCTTCGTCCGACGGGTTGTTGGCATCGGTGTGCTGCCAGATTTCGGCGAGAATGCCCCATTCCTTCAGCCCTACCAGCCGGTGCCGCTCGCCCTGCTGCAAAATGATGCGCTCGCCCACCTGGTAGCTTTTCACCTCCCCTTGCTCGTCGGTTAAGCTGGTAGCTACACCAACAGGCCCCTGCACCACCTGCCAGATTTCGGCGCGGCGGTGGTGGTACTGCCACGAAAGTCGCTGGAGAGGAGCCACGAGCAATACCTTGGGGCTAAGCTTGCCCGAAATACGCAGCTGGTCTATGAGCATGCCATTAAAGTACACATCAGCGAACAACTGAGCTTGTTCTTCGTCAATGACAAAAAACCCACCCCACGGCCGCGTTGGGTCTTCCTTGGCAATAGTAAAGCCTTGCTGATTAAGCTGAGTCCCTATTTGTTGAAATAAAGTTATTTTTTGTATGTCACTAGTGGCCATATAGTAATTAGCAGTGGCTATAACTGAAATTATATGAGGTTAGGGTTTGAGGGCGCAAATTACAAATTGAATCAGCGAATCCACTTTTCGGCCTTGCCTTTGCCATTTAGAGTTGTGCATACTTCTATTTCCATTCTGCTGGCCTACCGTTCGTGAAGCAACTCAGGTTTATTAACTTGGCTTAAGCAGTCGGCACCCATAAAAAAGCGAGGATAGCCATAAACATCCACAGTGATTATGCCTCCCGCTAAGAGTGAAATAGCCAGCCCAACAAGCTAAAGTCTCGCTCCGTTAACTGAACTGAAATTATAGGGGTAGCCAATAGCATGCAAATCTGCTTCGAGCAGCGACCAGTCTTCCAGCTCATCATTGATGGCCGACACCATGGATTTGGTAAGCACTTCGCCTCGATAGATTTTGGCTACAGCCTCAAGACCGATGGGCTTTCGGTCGGTGTCTTCAGTAAAGTACTCGTTGGCCCACTCCGCATAGGTTTCGGGCTGGCCATCCAATATAAAAAGCAGTTCTTCCGAGCCGTCCTCTTCGTTTTCTACTACGCCGGTTTGCCAACCATGCTCCGCGGTATACCAGAGGCAGAAAGTGGTTCCGATGGAATTGACGGGCTCACCAAAGATGAACTCCTCAAAATAATCGGGTAAGCCGCGGGTCAATTGGGCTTTGTTGGGCTGGTCGTATTCCTGCAAATAGCCGTTGATAACGCAACCTTCCTCGCGGAATAAAATCAGCATCTGGTCGCCTTCGCCGTCGCTCATCTCCAGTACTTCTTCTCCCTCGGCCCACTCCTGGTTGTAGGTGTAGTAGCGGTACTCGAGCTCCGGGGAGTTGATGGCATCGAGCACAGCCAGCGACTTACAAAGACGCTTTAAAGCGGCGGCATCAGGCAAGGCGTGGTAATCCTGAGTAGAAATCATACGAAGCAAAAGGAATGAGTACTTAGCGGCAACCGTTCGCCTTCTCATACCAGAAAAAGCGGAAGTGGGTTGAATCGTTTTGCCAAGCCTACGGCATCTCAGTAAGATTTGCTCATATCGGCCGGCACCACCACCACGTAATCGGCCACATTCACCTGCTCCTTATCCAGCTGCTGCAGTTGCTCCTGCGTCACGACGCTGAGGGTTTTGACGCGCAGCTTGGGGGCGTATTGGCTCAAGTAGGCCACAATGCCATCGTGGTGGTCGGAGTGGTAGCTGCCGTTGAGGTGGAGCAGGGTTTGGCCTTCCTGGCGGCTGGCTTGAATGAAGTGGGCCATGGTGGCATCTTTCAGGGCCTGGGCCTGGATGATGTTTTGGGCACCGCCCCCGTGGGTTTTGCTATCGCCGCCAAACATGGCGGCCATGTTTTTATAGCCGGGCAGGTCATAATTCACCTTCAGGGGCAGTGGGGCCAGTAGGGCGCGGTCAACGGCGGGCAGTTTGTCGAGGGCTTTGAGGCTGCCGCGCGCGACGGCCTGGGCAAAAGGGCGCGGCGCATTGGTGCCCACGACGGGGATTTTGTTGTCCCGGGCGAACTGCAGCAACGGGCGGTAGTCGGTGGCGTAGTTGGGCCACGGGCGGGCCTGGCGCTCGAAGGCGGTATCGGCGAGGGAGTGGGCGGCGTATTGGGCCACCAAGGGCTGCACATCGCGCTCAAACATCTCCATTCCCAGCACCACCTGGCCGGGCTTTTTCAGGCGCAGCAGGTCCTTGGCTACCTGCAGCTCCAGCCAGTGGGCAATTACATCGTTGTGCTGCTCGCCAAAAAGCACGACATCGGCCTGCGCCAGCTCACCAAGCATCTGGTCGTAGTCAGCAGCCTGGCCCGAGGCGGTGAAGAGGCGGTAGGCCGGCCGGTCGCCGGTGAAGGCAAAGCCGGTTAGGGCCAGGCAGAGAACAACGATTAGGCGGTTTGCGGGAGCTGTCATTATAAAAAGAACGTCGTGCGGGGCTTGTGGAAGCGACTCTACCGCGCAAGTAATGAATTACTCCCGAAGTTGAGCTGCTTCCACAAGCCCCGCACGACGTTCAAAGTTCGAAGCGCGGCGCTTACCCCTTATAGAACATCCACTTGCCCAGTTCGCGGTAGGTCACCTTCTTGCCGTACATGAGCACGCCCACGCGGTAGATGCGCGCTGCCACCCACACCGTGCCGATGAAGCCCAGAATGAGCAGGAAGATGGACAAGGCCAGCTGCCACATCGGCACGCCAAACGGCAGGCGGATGACCATGGCAATGGGCGAGGTAAAGGGAATCATCGACATCCAGAAAGCCACCGGGCCATCGGGATTGCGCAAAATCACCGACAGGCCCACGATGTAGCTCAGTATGAGCGGCATGGTAATCGGAAACATAAACTGCTGGGTATCGGTCTGGTCGTCGACGGCGGCGCCCACGGCCCCAAACAGCGCCCCGTACAGCAGATAGCCGCCGAGGAAGTAGACGATGAAGCCGAAAAGGATGGTACCGATGGGCAGATTGCCCAGCGTGCTGAAGATGTCGAAGCGCTTGCTGGGGTTCATTTGCGCGTTTTGCTGGCTCATGCCGCGGTCGAAGCGGCCGGCGGCGGATTGCGGCTCGCCATCGGCAGAGGCCGTAGATGCGGTGCCCGGCGCGGTGGTAGTAGTGGCGGCTACTTCCGTTTTGGGCTTGTCCTTATCGGCTCCCGTGAGTAGCGGCACCAGCACCGTGGAAGCACCCACCGACAGCAGGCCCCACAGCAGAAACTGCGTGAGCCCAACGGCCGCAATGCCCACAATCTTGCCCATCATCAAATCAAACGGCTTCACCGATGACAGCATCACCTCCATAATCCGGCTCGATTTTTCCTCCCCTACCCCGCGCATAATCTGCACGCCGTAGATGAAAATAAACAGGTAAATGGCCAGCGCCAGCACGTAGGCCGTGCCGGAGGTGGCCAGGGCGTTGCTGTCGGCTTCTTTGCCGGTGTCGTCGAGGCTGGTGGCTTTCAGGTCCACTTTCGAGCGCAGGCGGTCGAGCTGCTCCTGCGAGAGGCCCGACTTCTGCATCTTCAATTCCGAAAATGCCTTGTTCAGGGCGTTTTCCACGGCCAGCTGCCGCTTCAGGCTGATGTTGCCTTTGCCGAAAAACTGCACGTTGGTGGGCTTTTCCACGTCGAGGCCGGCAGGCAGGTACAGCAGGCCCTCGTGCTTGGCTTTTACGAACCCCTTCTTGGCCTCGGCCAGCGTGCCCGTGGCGGGCACAAAGCGCAGTTGGGGCGTGCTCACGAGGCGGGTGGCCAGGTTGAGGCCGCTGTCGTCGCGCACCTCCACCACTTCGGTGCTGTCGTCCGACTGTGCGAGTTTAGCAATGAACACCCCGAAGCCCGCCAGCAGCAGCGGCACGGCCAGGGTAAGAATGATAAAGGCTCTTTTGCGAACCCGGGTTAGGTATTCGCGTTGAGCAACGAGTAAAAATTTAGAAGCCATAATGAATGGTTGTTTCATGCTGAGCAGCGCGAAGCATCTTATCACGTTCGCGCCATTCGGGTAAATCAGATTTCTGACGAAAGCAGCCGTGATAAGGTGCTTCCTTCGTCAGCATGACAAGCGTTTTTAGACGGCCTCTTCGAGCAGCGTCTCGGGCATGGTTTCGCGCACGCGCCGAATAAAAATCTCGTTGATGCTCGGAATTTTTTCCCGGAAGGCTTCTACCTCCACTGCCCCGATGAGGTAGCGCAGTAAGTCGTTGGGGCGCACGCCAGCGTGCAGTTGCACCCGGGCATAGAAATGGCCGTTTTCGCGCTCCTTCTGTTCCACCACTTCAAAATCGGGGTGCACCACTATCAGTTTGCCCTTGCCTTCCACCTCGTAGGTATTGGTCTTGAACTGGTCGCGAATCACGCCAATGGGACCGTCCAGCACCTTGCGCGAGCGGTTAATGAGAGCAATGTTGTCGCACATTTCCTCCACCGATTCCATCCGGTGAGTCGAGAAAATGATGGTGGCGCCCTGGTTGCGCAGCTCCAGAATCTCGTCCTTAATCAGGTTGGCGTTGATGGGGTCGAAACCCGAAAACGGCTCGTCGAGGATAATCAGGCTGGGCTGGTGCAACACCGTGGCAATGAACTGCACCTTCTGCTGCATGCCCTTGCTCAGGTCTTCCACGTTTTTCGAGGCCCATTCTTTTATCTCGAAGCGGGTGAGCCACTGCTTGATGCGCTGGGTGGCATCGGCCCGGCTCAGGCCGCGCAGCTGCGCCAGGTAGAGCAGTTGCTCCCCTACTTTCATTTTTTTGTACAGGCCGCGCTCCTCGGGCAGGTAGCCAATCTGGGCAATGTGGCTGGGGTTGAGCCGCTCGCCGCGGAAGCGGATTTCACCCTCGTCGGCCCCCGTAATCTGGGTGATGATGCGGATGAGCGAGGTTTTGCCGGCGCCGTTGGGCCCGAGCAGGCCGAAGATGCTGCCCTCCGGAATGGAGAGGCTCACCCCGTCGAGGGCAACGTGGTTGGCGTAAGCCTTTCGCACGTCGATGGCTTCAAGAATAGGTTTCACAGAAAAAAGAGTTAGTTGGTGGGTTAAAAGTAGGAGAATGAGCCGAATATCAACCGGTGTGTTCGTCGCCTAACTCGCGCAAGTTTGCTTCGAGATGGTCTAGATGCCGGCCATAAAGCTTTTGCAGGTACTTGGGCGTGGCCTTGGCCATCACCCACCCCACCCCGAGGCAGTACAGGATGAAGCCCCCAATCGCCAGCATGGCCTTCACCCGAAACGGGCCGGGCCGGGCAATTTCCATGTTGATGATAATGACCAAACACAGCAGGGCCGCTACCGGGATGGTGCCCATGGTGAGGCGGTAGTAGAAGCGTAGCAAATTGCGCAAGCCCGAGCACAAGCGCTGCAAATGGCCCCGCACGTGCCCCTCCGCTCCGCCCATCGCCTTCAATATCTTCAGCTTGCGGTAAAAGTAGTAGTACAGCACGGCCAGCAATGGCCCAAACAGATAGACCTGCAAATGCACTATGGGCTGCCGGTAGCGGTAGAACACCACGGCGGCCAGCACGGTAAAGCAGCTGGTGAAGAAAAGCTCACGGCGGGCGCTGCGACGCATTTTTTCCACCAGGTTGTCCGATTCCTGGGCCAGCAGGCCGTCCCATTGGGCGGGGCTCACAGTTGGGCTATGGGCCGGGTCGGGCTGCTGCCACTTGCGGCGGAGGTCGTCGAGTTCCATTAGGCGGCGTGGAGTAAAAATGAGCGGAGCTTTTCCTGCACGCGGTGCATTTTCACGCGCACATTGTTTTGGGTGATGCCCAGAATGTCGGCCATTTCATCGTAGGGCCGGTCTTCGAGGTAAAGCAGAATGAAGGCCTTGTCGACCTCCGACAAGCGGTTGATGGCTTGGTAAAGGGCCGCCTGGTCGTCGGCATCGGGCCCATTGTCGGGGGCTTGGGCTACGGCCAGGGCCTCGTCGTCCAGTTCGCCCGGCGCCGGCCGGCGGGTACGCTGGCGCAGGTTGGAGATGGCCACGTTCAGGGCAATGCGGTAGAGCCAGGTGCTGAGTTTGGTGCCCGGGTGCGGCACGTAGCGCGGCCACGCCCGCCAGAGCTGTAGCACAATCTCCTGAAACAAGTCCTGCCGGTCGTCGGCATCCTGGCAGTAGAGCCGGGCCACGCGCCGCACCAACGGCTGGTATTCCTGCAGCACAGCAACAAAATCGGCAGATGGCGCGGTGGGAGGCATGTGAAGCAATGGTTTCAGAAAGTTAATCGCCACCAACAAGCGACGCATTACACCGGCTCAATAATTTATTTTCAGCCCAACTTATCTGGCAAAGTAACGGCCTACTCATCTGACCATCACTGTGCCCCAAAACACCCCAGATAAACGCAAAAGCCCCGTCCGGCCAAGGGCCAGACGGGGCTTTTATCAAACAAACAGTCCATTTAGGCAAGCTGCCTAAAACGGTGCTTAGGCAAAATACTCCTTTACTTTCTCAAAGAAGCCTTTCTCGTTCTTACCGGGATGCGGCACGAAGTTATCCGAATCGCGCAGCTTCTCCAGAATCTCGCGCTCCTGGCTGCTCACGTGCTTCGGCGTCCACACATTCAGGTGAATGAGTTGGTCGCCGCGGCCGTAGCCGTTCAGGTCTTTGATGCCTTTGCCGCGCAGGCGCAGGATTTTGCCCGGCTGGGTGCCCGGCTCAACCTTGATTTTCACTTTCCCTTCAATGGTCGGCACCTCGAGGTTAGCCCCCAGAGCAGCATCCACGAAGGAGATGTACTGCTCGAACATGATGTTGTTGCCGTCGCGCTTCAGGAATTCGTGCGGCTCCTCTTCAATCTGAATGAGCAGGTCGCCGGGCACGCCGCCGCGCTCGGGGAAGTTGCCTTTGCCGCTCATGCTCAGCTGCATGTCGTTGGCCACGCCCGCCGGGATGTTGATGGGAATTACTTCCTCGTGTAGCTGCCGGCCTTCGCCTTTGCACACGTCGCAGGTGGCGGTCACGGTTTTGCCTTCGCCGTTGCAGGTGGGGCAGGTGCTGCTGCTCACCATCTGCCCGAGCATGGTGTTCACCACGCGCTTGGTCTGGCCCGAGCCCTGGCAGGTCTGGCAGGTTTTCAGCTCCGTGCCGTTTTTGGCGCCGGTGCCGCTGCAGGGCTGGCAGGCCACGTAGCGCTTCACCTTGATTTTCTTCTCGACGCCATTGGCAATTTCTTCCAGGTCGAGCTTCAGCTTGATGCGCAGGTTCGAGCCCTTGCGCTGGCGCCGCCCGCCGCCCTGGCGCCCGCCAAAGAAGCCCTCGAAGCCCCCGCCGCCTCCGAAAATATCGCCGAACTGCGAGAAGATGTCTTCCATGTTCGGCGCGTGGCTGTTGCCGCCCATGCCCTGATGGCCAAACCGGTCGTAGCGGGCACGCTTGTCGCCGTCGCTGAGAACTTCGTAAGCCTCGGCAGCCTCCTTAAACTTGTCTTCGGCCGTCGGGTCGTCCGGGTTTTTATCGGGGTGGTACTTGATGGCCATCTTGCGGTAAGCCGACTTGATTTCGTCGCCCGCCGCGTTTTTGGCAATGCCTAGTATTTCGTAATAATCGCGCTTGGTAGCCATCTTCTTCTAAAAATTATCGGGAGCCTATCTCTACAAAGATACTTACTGCCCCAACACAACCTTGGCGTGACGGATAACCTTGTCGCCCAAATAATAGCCCGGCTCCACCACGTCCACGATTTTGCCGCGCAACGCTTCGCTGGGCGCCGGAATCTGAGTGATGGCCTCGTGCAATTCGGCATCAAAGTCGCCGCCTTTCGCGTCCATGGCGGTCAAACCCTTTTGCTGCAGGGTTTTGTTCAGTTTGTTCTGAATAATGTCGAGGCTTTCGCGAACGGCGTTGGCGTCGGTGGTATCCTGGGTAGCATTGCGGGCCCGCTCGAAATCATCAAGCACCGGCAGCAAGGCCGTCATCAGCTCCTGGTTAGCGGTTTTGAACAGCTCAATCCGCTCCTTGGTGGTGCGGCGCTTGTAGTTCTCAAACTCGGCGGCCAAGCGCAGGTACTTGTCTTTCAGGTCCGCCAGCTCAGCATCCGTGCGCGTCTCTTCGGCGTGTGGCGCGGCCGTTGCCGTGGCATCGCCCGTGGTTTCGCCATCGGCATCGGCCATTTCGCCAGCTGCATGAGTGGGGTCTACGGTCAGGTTGTCGTCCTGGGGCAGGTTATTTTCGTCAGCCATTTTGGGGAATATTCGTCGGAAAGGGTTTTTCACGGGGTTAGCCGGTTAGTCACCTTGCGGGCACAAGGAACTTGCCAAAGGGTGCTTGGCTGCCAATGTGGCACAGGGCACCTCCTTCACGGGCGGCAACCCCATACTCACCAGCTACGCGATGCTCAAGCAAATAGCATAGCTACATGGGCACTATGCAGGAGCTCATGCTTGGCTGTCTTCCTCGAGGTAGCTCTGGCGCACGGGTGCCGCATCGCGACGGGTCTGCTGCAGGGCTTCCCAAATCAGGTCCTTCAGCTGCACAATGTTCTTGTTCGTGAGGCTGGAGATGAAGATGGAAGGAATATCGGTCGGGAGGGTCTGGCGGATTTCCGCTTCCAGCTCCTCGTCAATCATGTCGGATTTCGTGACGGCCAGCAGGCGCTTCTTGTCCAGCAGTTCGGGATTGAACTGCTCCAGCTCGTTTACCAACACCTGGTACTCCGCCGCAATGTCGGGGCTGTCGCAGCTTATCATAAAGAGCAGCATGGAGTTGCGCTCGATGTGGCGCAGGAAGCGCGTGCCCAGCCCCTTTCCTTCCGCCGCCCCCTCGATGATGCCGGGAATGTCGGCCATCACAAAGGATTTGTAGTCGCGGTAGGCCACCACGCCCAGGTTGGGCACCAGCGTAGTGAAGGCGTAGTCGGCAATCTTGGGCTTGGCCGCCGATACCACTGAGAGCAGCGTGCTTTTGCCTGCGTTTGGGAAACCTACTAGGCCCACATCGGCCAGCAGCTTCAGTTCAAGAATGATGATGGCCTCGATGGCCGGCTCCCCGGGCTGGGCATAAGTCGGCGCCTGGTTGATGGAATTCTTGAAATGGTCATTACCCCAGCCGCCGCGCCCGCCGGGCACGAGAACAAGCCGCTGGCCATGCTCCGTAATTTCCAGCAGGTGGGTGCCATCAGGGTCGCGCGCTACGGTGCCCAGGGGCACTTGCAGCACGATGTCTTCGCCCTGCGCGCCGCTGCGCAGGTTCTCGCCGCCGCCTTCGCCGTCTTTGGCAAAGACGTGCTTTTGGTACTGCAGGTGCAGCAGCGTCCACAGTTGCGAGTTGCCCTCGAGGATGATATGGCCGCCGCGGCCGCCGTCGCCCCCGTCGGGGCCGCCGTTGGGCAGGCCCTTGGCCCGGAAAAAGTGGTGCGAGCCCGCCCCGCCTTTGCCCGAACGGCAGATGAGTTTAACGTAATCGATAAAGTTATTGGAAGCCACGAAGCGGGAGGTATTAAAGTAAAAAAACAGTCATCCTGAGCAGAGGCAGGGACCTTTTGCCAGCCGAACGATTTGCGCTGAATGCCAAATCGTACCGCCGAGGCAAGGTCCTTCGCTCCGCTCAGGATGACAACTAGAAATTGGTAACAAACGTGCTTACGCCTTCACTTCGCGCGTGGCCTGAGCGGGACTCTCGGCGGTAGGCGCTTTGTGTTGGTCGATTATCGCGCAAATCTGGCTGAAGATGGAATCAATGGGACCGATGCCGTTGAGGGCGTGGAATTTGTTTTGGGCGGCATAGTAGCCGGCTACCTGGGCGGTTTCGGTGTTGTACACCGTTACGCGGCGGCGGATTTTGCTTTCGTCCTGGTCATCGGGGCGGCCGCTGGTTTTGCCGCGCTCCAGCAGGCGCGTCACCAGTTCCTCCTCGGCTACCTCAAGGGCAATCATGCAGTTGATGCTGCTGTTGTGCTGGGCCATCAGTTGGTCGAGCCGCTCGGCCTGGGGCACGGTGCGCGGGAAGCCGTCGAAGATGAAACCGCCGGCGGTTTCCTTATTTGCCTGCAGAGCGTAGCCTATCATGCCGATTACCACTTCATCGGGCACCAGCAGGCCTTCGTCCATCAGTTTTTTGGCGGTTAGCCCAAGTTCGGTGCCCTGGGCTATCTGGGCCCGCAGCAGGTCGCCGGTGCTCAGGTGCACGAGGTTGTATTGGGCAATGAGCTTTTGACTCTGGGTTCCTTTACCGGCACCGGGCGGGCCGAACAGCACGATATTCAACATGAAAGAAGGAGGAAAGAAGGCAGTGAGGGAGGTGGGAAGACTCAGGCAAGTTAATCAATCGGTAACAAAGCGACCGTTACACAGCCACATACACATCGGGCAGATTGCGCCCGAGGCCATCGTAGTCAAGGCCATAGCCCACCACGAAGTCGTTGGGGATTTCCAGGGCCACGTAGCGCAGGTCGAGCGGGTGGCGCAGGCTGGCCGGCTTGAAAAACAAGGTGGCTACCTCGACCGAAGCCGGGCCTTTGCTCAACAAACTGGGCAGCAAGTGGTGGATGGTAGTACCCGTGTCCACGATATCCTCAACCAGGATGAGGTGGCGTCCTTGTACGTCTTCGCGCAAGCCGAGGATTTCCTGCACCACACCGCTGCTGCCCGTGCCCTCGTACGAGGCCACCCGGATAAAGACGATTTCGCAGGGCTCGGTAATGCGCTTGAGCAGGTCGGAGGCGAACATAAAGGCCCCCGTGAGCACCACCACAAACAAGGGCTGGCGCCCGGCATAATCGGCACTGAGGCGAGCGGCCAGGCCGGCGACGGCCTCATCCAAACGGGAGGCCGACAGGTACGGCCGAAAAGCTTTGTTGTGGATGGTGATGTGGGAGTGACCCATGCGGCGCGAAGAGAATGAGCCACAAAGCTACTGTCTGAACCACGGATTCGCTTAGCCAGCCCAATTTTCACGGATTGGATGAAGTGCGCTGTTGGCCTGTAGAAAGCCGAAATCAGCTTCTTTACCTTCGTTTTTACAAAGCCGACGAACCGTAACTCATCCATGCAAAGAGTGCTAGCCAACGCGCCTGAGCACGAAATGGCCCAATAAAAAGGCCACTCCGGGGAGCAGCCTTTTTATTGGGCCATCAGAACCGGCTCAACTTAAAAATTGAGCTGGCACTGTTCTGTTTATCGTACCTCGCGCAGGGCTGTATAAATCATCCGAACCGCAGCCGGGGCCAAAGTTTCAGCATAGCGCACATGCGGGTGCACGGCTGTTTCGATACGCTCCCCTTCGAGTTTAATGGGGGCCATGCCCCGCTCTCCGCCTTTCTCAGCAATGTGAGGGGCAATAACCAGCGACACGATGCTCATCAGCTTGATGAGGATGTTCATGCTCGGGCCGGAAGTATCCTTAAACGGGTCGCCCACGGTATCACCGGTCACGGAAGCTTTGTGCGCGTCCGAACCTTTGTACTGCATCACGCCGTTCACCAACACCCCTTTTTCGAAAGACTTCTTGGCGTTATCCCAGGCTCCACCGGCGTTGCTCTGGAACATGGCCATCAGCACCCCGCTCACCGTCACGCCGGCCAGCAGCCCACCCAGCACCTCGGCCGAAGAAGCATTCGAAAACAGGCCCCGGCATCCGAAGCCCACGATTATAGGAGTGAGCAGCGCAATGGCACCCGGCAAAATCATCTCCCGAATGGCCGCCTGCGTGCTGATGGCGACGCACTTCTCGTACTCCGGACGGCCCGTGCCTTCCATGATGCCCGGAATCTCGCGGAACTGGCGGCGCACTTCCTGCACCATGGCCATGGCCGCACGCCCCACCGCCGCAATGGCCAGCGAAGAGAAAATGAACGGAATCATAGCCCCAATGAACACTCCGGCCAAAATGGGAGCCTTGCTGATATCAATGGACGTGATATTGGCCGTGCCCATAAAGGCCGCGAACAACGCCAGCGAGGTGAGTGCTGCCGAAGCAATGGCAAAGCCCTTGCCCGTGGCAGCCGTCGTGTTGCCTACCGCATCGAGAATGTCAGTGCGCTCGCGTACTTCCTTGGGCAGCTCGCACATTTCGGCAATACCACCGGCGTTGTCAGCAATAGGGCCAAAGGCATCAATCGCCAGCTGCATGGCCGTGGTTGCCATCATGCCAGCCGCAGCAATAGCTACCCCGTAGAGGCCAGCCGCTTCGTAGCTCAACACGATGCCCGCAGCCAGTACCAAAATGGGAAGCACCGTGCTCTCCATACCCACGGCCAAACCGCCGATAACGGTAGTCGCGTGGCCAGTGCTGCTTTGCTGCACAATGCTGTTTACGGGGCGCTTTCCCATGGCAGTGTAGTACTCCGTAATGATGCTCATCAGAGTACCTACCACCAAGCCAACTACCACCGCGTAGAACACGCCCTTGGCATCAAACGACACATTGCGAATGGTGAAGCTTCCCTGGGGCAGAATCCACATAATCAAGAAGTAAGAAGCAACTGCCGAAACGATAACAGAAATATAGTTACCGGTATTGAGGGCGCTTTGTACGTTGCCGCCCTCCTTCACTCGTACACAAAGGATACCGATGAGCGAGGCAATAATGCCCATGCCCGCAATAGCCATCGGTAGGAAAATCGGGGAAAGCCCCCCGAACTGGTCACCGGTTACGGTTACCTCACGGCCCAGTACCATGGTAGCCAGAATGGTAGCTACATAGGAGCCAAACAAGTCGGCGCCCATACCAGCCACGTCGCCCACGTTGTCGCCCACGTTATCGGCGATAGTGGCCGGGTTGCGCGGGTCATCCTCCGGAATGCCGGCTTCTACCTTGCCCACGAGGTCAGCACCCACGTCGGCCGCTTTGGTGTAGATGCCGCCGCCTACGCGGGCAAACAGGGCAATGCTTTCGGCTCCCAGCGAGAAGCCCGTGAGCACCTCCAGCGCCTTTTCCATCTCCTGGCCGTTGGCTAGGCCGCTGGGCACAAACATCTTGTAGAACACAATAAACAAGGAGCCCAATCCCAATACGGCCAAGCCGGCCACGCCCATGCCCATCACAGAGCCGCCGGAAAACGACACGTTCAGCGCGGTGCTTAGGCTAGTCTTAGCTGCCTGAGCGGTTCGCACATTGGCCTTGGTGGCAATTTTCATCCCTATGAAGCCTGCCAAGGCCGAGAATACGCCCCCAATAAGGAAGGCGATGACGATAACGGGACTGGAGTTGCCGCTGGTTGTACCCAAGTAAAAAAGGAAGGCCCCAGCAATCAACCCAAACAGGGCCAACACTTTGTACTCCGCTTTCAAAAAGGCAATGGCCCCATCGGCAATGTAGCCAGCGATGGTAGTCATGCGCGCATCGCCAGCATCTTGCTTGGCCACCCAACCCGCACGGAGCCAGGTGTACAGCAGCGCAAAAATGCCCAGGACGGGCACAGCGTAAAGGTATGGGGTCATAAAGGGCACAAAAGGGTGGGAAGACATGTGTGAATTTTCGGCACGCAAAGTAGTTCATATGGTTGATATTAAGCTATGCTGTATCTAACGCGACAATACCAAGCCGCAACCTGCCAATAGTTATACTTCGCCTTGAACTTCCATTGCTGGGTTATAACTTTGACAGAAGAGTAATTTTTTGATTTTTTCTACACTTACAATATACGCATCGCTCCATGAGGGTATTTGTTATCAATTTAGAGCGTTCAAGTGAACGTAGAGAGTCTATTAAACGGCAGCTTGTTGCGCAAGATGTTGATTATGAAATCATCAAGGCTGTTGATGGAGCGACTCTGACAGATGAATACATCCAAATCGCCCTCAACCATGAGGAGGTAGAAAAACGCCCCTATTTAAAGCGGAGAGGCGCTTATGGATGTGCCTTAAGCCATTACTCTATTTATTTGAAGATGGTAGCTGAAAACATACCCTACGCTCTTGTTTTAGAAGATGATGTCGTTATAGAGAAGGGTTTTAAAAGCGTTATTGATACTGTTGCATCTAAGTTAGTAGCAAATGAAGTTGTTCTGCTTTTTGCGCAGAACAACTTCATGCCTATCGTTTTTTCCGACCAGGACACCGAGCGACTGCCCAACGACCGTAGGATTGTATACCCAATGGAACCCTGGGCGCTAGGCTCGGCAGCTGGTTACATTGTCACGAATGAAGCTGCTAGAGGCTTGATGCAGTACGTATTCCCTGTGCGGGAGCCTGCCGATGCATGGATTGCGTTTTATCGGGAAAAAGCAATAGGAAACATTCGGTGCATCACGCCATTCGTGGTAAAGCCTGCTGGGTTCGATAGTAACATTGACTATGTATCCAGCCAGAGCTTAGTTGGCAAAGTCTTTTCTTTCGTCAAGAAGTACAGGATATTCCCGTTCAAACAACTACTCGACTACAGGCGCAAGCGTATGCTCATAAATTCAAGTGCGTACTCTTTCACACCTGAGCGTTCACCCGTTGCCGTAGTACAACAGCAACTGTTAGGAATTTAAATCTAAGAGCCTGTTAAAATTTACGGATGAGGTGTCGAATGCTGGATAAGTAGAGCGTTGCTTCGGCGCTGCTGGTTTCGCATTCGTAGTCGCGGCTTAGCCGGCGGTCCCACTGCAACCAGCTGATGGAGCGCTCGACGACCCAGCGGGTAGGCACGGGGGTAAAGCCCCCGCTTCCGGTTAGCCCAGGTGCCGTTTCCAGTTGCCAGCCGCAGTGGGCTTGGGTCCACTTCGCCAGGGGCTGACCGCCGTAACCCGCATCCGCCAGCACGAGCTGCAGGCGCTCAAAGGCCTGTTGGCGCAGCTTTTCCAACACGGCTTGTCCCCCGACCCGGTCGTTTTCGTGAGCAGGACCGACGTGGGCCGCCAACAGGAGTCCGCCGGTATCGACGGCCAGCTGGCGCTTGCGGCCCTAGATTTTTTTGTGGCCGTCAAAGCCCTTGTCCAGTATGCCCCGCTCGCTGCATTTGAGGGATTGGGCATCGAGGATGGCCACACTCGGGCTCGGTTGCCGGAAGGGGGCGGCCCGCTGGCGCTGGCGGCGCACCAGGGCCTGGTTGAGCGCCGCCCAGCGCCCGTCGGCCTGCCAGCGGCGGAAATAGTAGTAGACCAACGGAAACGGCGGGAACTCGTGCGGCAGCAGCCGCCACTGGCAACCACTCTTGGTGAGGTAAAGCAAGGCATTGACTATCAGGCGCAGCGAATACTTGCGGCGGCGCGTATCGGGCACTATTTCTTGAATAACTTGCCACTGGAAATCAGTCAGGTCCGTTTCGTACATCTTTGGTCGGATGAAAAAATACGGTAACCTGGCTGGTTTCTTTTTGTCTAACAGTTACTTGTAAATTTTAACAGGCTCTAAGCACCTATTGCCTATGGCTACAATTCCCGCATCAAAACTTGGTAAAGCGCTAGCATACTGGCAATGTCGCGCTTGTCGACCAGCTCATCGGGCGAGTGCACGTGGTCCTCAGGGGCGCCCACGAAGCACCAATCCCAGGGCGCGGCGGCGTGCTGTAGTTCCTTGGCATCGGAGCCGCCGCTGCCTTCCACCTCCAATTGGTGCGGTATGCCCGACTGGGCGGCAATGGCACGGATGCGGTCAACATAAGCGCGGCGGGGAATCAGCGAGTCGCGCAACGAGATGGCGCAGCCTTGGCCGGCGTACACTCCCTCCGTCACCCAAGTAATATCAGAGATGAGCGCCTGGCGCACGCCATATGTTTCGTTGATAAATTTGGCTAAGTAGGCCACCGAACCTCCGCCATGTTCTTCCCAGCAAGAAAACGCCACAATGCCATGTTCTAAAGTCTCACATAGGCGCAGGGCATTCCAGACACCCAAGCGGTTATCAAGATAGCAGCTTTGAATGGTGGTTTCGGTTTCGCGAAAATCGCAGTAGAAGGTGAGTTCCGTGCCACGGTCAATATCGCGGTGGAACGCGTAGCCCAATTCACCCGTTTGGTCGTCTATGGTCAGTGTGCAATCTATCTCCCCTTGCGAGTCGTGCCCCACCAAACGGTAGCCGGCTTCGGCCTGAGGGCCACCAATGCGCACCAATTGCCGCCCGTAGCGTACCGTGAAACCAATGCTATCAAGGTGGGCAAATACGGCCGTGCGCGGCTGGCCAAATACCAGCAGAATGCAGTCTTGAAACCGGTCGTCAGCAATGATAGTGGGCTGGTGTTGCCAGGTAGCCTGTGTTTGTCGCACGTAGTCGAGTACGAAACGCGTCATAGCTGCCTCGTTGCCGGCAGGTGCCAGAACACGACAAAGGGAGTGCAAGAGTTGCATAAGCAAAGAGGATTACGCCCAAAGCTAGGTCAAAGTCCGTACTTTAGCAGGCCCGTTTACCCTGCCCAAATTTTGGCTGGCATATGGTTCGGGTCCGCTATCGAATTTCTACCTATGCTGCGTTCGCTGTTTTGTATCTGCTTGGGGCTGCTACTGATGCCGCTGCTAGGCCATGCCCAGAAGCCCGATACAATGCGTACCCCTGCTGCCATGAAAACGGTGGCGCTCGACACCGTAGGGGTACTGCCATCGGCCATCGATACCAAAGGCTGGCTGCTTTTGGATAAGGACATCCAGCTTGAGTTGGATGGTGCCGTTAACAATATCTACAATTTCAAGTACGACCGGGCGGAGAAGCAATTCCGTTCGTTGCGACGGCGCTACCCTAACCACCCCATGCCGTATTTCCTACTGGGGCTGAACACGTGGTGGAAAATTATGCCCACCACCTTCCAGTCGACGCAGTACGACAAGGCTTTCTTTGCCTATATGGACACTGCCGCTACCAAGGCCCAGAAGCTCTTTGATGCCGATAACAATAATTACGAAGCCAGCTTCTTTCTTTCCGCTTCCTACGGTTTTAGTGCCCGTTTGCACGGTGAACGGCACGACTGGCGTAAGGCTACAGTAAATTCCCGGCGCTCACTAAACTATCTCAAAAAGAGCCAGGAAGCCAACGGCCTGAGCCCAGAATTTCAGTTCGGCCAGGCCCTATTCAATTACTACGCGGTGTGGATTGGCGAAAACTACCCACTGCTGAAACCAGTGCTCCTGTTCTTCCCTAAAGGTGACAAGAGACTGGGTATGCAGCAATTGCGCAGCGTAGCCGCCAATGGCTTTTATACTGGCACTGAGGCTCGTGTATACTTAATGCGTATCCTCAAAAACGAGGAGAACAATGCTGAAGAGGCCCTACCAGTAGCACGTAGCCTCGCCACTACCTTCCCCGACAACGGCTACTTCCAGCGCTTTTACGCCCTGCTTGCTTACGACCAGGGCGAATTTTCCGACTGCGAGCGTGTGAGCCGAGAAATCCTTGATAAGATAAACAAAGGCATGCCAGGCTACGAGGGCATCAGCGGCCGTTACGCCAGCTACTTCCTAGGATACCTAATGCAAAATCGCTACCGCGATATTGCTAAAGCAAAAGACTATTACCAGCGATGCATCGTCTTTTCTGAAAGTACCGGCGACACTTCTGGAGGCTTCTACTTATTCTCCAACATGAACCTAGCGCGCTTGGCAGTTAAAGAGAAAGATGCAGCGGCGGCAAAACGCTACTATGCTGTAGTGGTTGACAAGGCCGAACGAAAGTCTGAACAGTATAAGGAAGCAAAGGCTTGGTTGAAAAAGAACAAGCAGAGTTAGACAGGATGGAATTAAAAGATTTATATATAACCCCTATTTATTTAGCGATTGTTTACATAATTGCTTATAATTTGCGCTCCTCTGTAACCAATGCTTATACTAAAAAATATTTTATTCCAGCCCTAACAGTTAAGATAGTTGGTGCCATTGCTCTGGGCATTCTGTACCATACGCTTTACGGCGGCGACACCAATAATTATTATAGGCAAGCTGGAATTGTATATCATGCCTTTGGTGACTCTTTTGCCGCGGGCTGGGAGTTGGTAACCACATCTGGTGACATCACCCCAGCCATCAGCAAGTATACCGACCAGTTAACGTGGTTCGGCCATGGCAGCAACGAGTACTTCGTCATACGCGTGGCAGCGATATTTGCTATCCTGTCCTTCAATACCTATACTGTTATTGCGGTACTATTTGCTGTTATAACTTTTAGTGGCATGTGGGTCATGTACATGACCTTCGCGAAGATTAGGCCGCAGGTATATAAGGAACTGGCAACGGCCGTTTTTTTCTTGCCTTCGGTATTTTTCTGGGGTTCAGGCTTACTTAAGGACTCTCTTTGCATAGGTGCCTTAGGTTGGTTATTCTATGCGTTTTACCGAGGAGCCATTCAACGTCGCAATATCTTGCGCTGCTCAATAGTTGGAGCAGTAGCTATTGGGGTAATCCTCTCAATGAAAGTTTATATCCTTCTAGCATTCATGCCCCCGGCGCTACTATGGGTATTCAACGAAAGCACACGCAATATTCGCAGCACGGCTGTGCGCTGGGTAGCGAAGCCCTTATTTCTTGGAGTAGGCCTCCTCGTGGCCGGCTATGCATTTGTCAAGATTTCAGCGGCAGATGCCCGATTTGACATTGAGAACATTGGTGCTCAAAGCAAGCTAACCGCCGATTACTTGCAAGGAGTCAGCAAGACTGAACAAGGTTCGGGATACAATATCGGCGCGCAGGACGGCACCATTGGAGGTATGGCTAAATTGGCTCCACAGGCGCTGGTTGTAGCTTTATTTCGCCCGTTCCTATGGGAGGCTCGCAACCCAACCATGCTTCTGTCTGCATTGGAAGCCACTTATTTCCTGGTGCTTACACTTCGCATTTTGTGGCGAGTAGGATTGGTAAAAACGTTTACTGCTATTAGCGTCACTCCTATATTAACCCTTTGCTTTGTATTCAGCCTGATTTTCGCCATTTCAGTGGGAATTTCAAGCGGAAACTTTGGCACACTCGTACGATACAAAATACCGCTTATGCCGTTCTATCTCAGCGGCTTGTATATCCTCCAAAGCATTACCGTAACCACGGCTAATCCACGTTTGAGGCAACGCCGCAACGTAGGCGCGGCCCCGCAACTGGCACGGGCTTAGGAAAACAGACGTAGAAAATTAGCGGTATTGGTGCGCACAGAATAACGTTGCTCAATGGTAGCGCGCGCTGCGTGGCCTAGTTGTTGCCGCAGGCCCGCGTCGGACAATAGCTTCCGAAGGCTAAATTCCCAATCTGCAGGCGTAGCGCACACAAAGCCGTTGTAGCCGTGCTCTACCACTTCAGAGTTCATGCCAACCGGCGACACCAGCGCCGGGATGCCCAGTGCCATATACTGCAACGCTTTGAAGGCACACTTGCCTTTTGCCCACAGGTCGTCTTCCAATGGCATCAAACCCACATGGAAACCCAGCAGGTCGGCAATCTCAGTTTCTTTGCGCCAGGGTAAATACACGAGGGAACGCAGTGGTAGCATCGGTGGCTGATTCGAGATAACCCGAAATTCAAAATCTAGCCCCTCGGCTTCTAGTTTCGACAGTACGGGCACCACTTGGTCGAGGTACTTGAGGGTGGAATGCGTACCAGTCCAGCCAATGACCAAGCGGCCCGGCGCGGCTTGGTCGCGGACTTGGTTGTGCAAGTGCACGGTATCAATGGTTGTCGGGTTCACCACGGCACGCTGGTTGAACCGCCGGGCATAATCGGCCAAGTAGGTATTACCGCAGCTGTTCTTGTAGGCCCACCGGCAAATGTCAGCCACTTTATGGTGCCACTTTACGCCTGCGGCAATCTTGTTGGCTTCGGACGTATTGGCCAGCCAAATAGCGTCGTCGAAATCGTAGATAATCTTTTTGCCCAGCACTTTGCTGATAATCCACTCGAATACCGGAGGCCCTACCGGTGCAGCCTCACGGTGAATGAACACAAAGTTGTAGCCAGGCACGCGGAACAGTAGCGCCGCCCGCCGTGCAAAACCGCCCAAAATACCCAGGGCCTTGGCGACTGCCTGGCCCGGCTGGTAGAGGATATTCCAGGTAGCCACCGAAATGAATGGGGCCAGGTGGTAGGTATGGCCCACCGCCGTTAATTCAGCCAGATACTGCTCAAAACGGAAGCGCTGCGACGGGGCCCGACCGGGCGGATAGGGCACAAGAAATAAGATGCGCATTCGAAAATATTAATACGTCTGATAGAAACCTAGCACTTCGTTGATAATACGGTCCTGGTCGGTTTCTGAAAGTTCATAGAAAAGCGGCAGTCGCACCAGGCGCTCGGAGTAAAGGTCGGCCCAAGGCAGCGCACGAGAATCATGCTGGGCCTTGTAATAAGCGCTTTTATGCAACGAGAGATAATGAAATACTATCCAGACACCCCGTTGCTTGAGATAAGTGATAAGGGCCGTTCGCTCTGTCAAGCTGCGGCATACGAGGTAAAATAGGTGGCCGTTGTTGGTAGCGTAGTCAGGCAGGACAGGCAACCCAATGCCTTGCGCACGTAATGGTGTTAAGGCCGTATAATACCGTTGCCAGATGGTCTTTCGCTGCCGCTGAATATCAGCCAAGTTCTCGAGTTGGGCCCATAGGTAGGCCGCAATAATATCCGATGGCAAAAACGACGAGCCCACGTCTACCCATCCGTATTTATCTACTTCGCCCCGAAAAAAGGCAGCACGGGTCGTGCCTTTCTCCCGGATGACCTCAGCCCGAGGGCCATAGTCCACATCGTTAATGGCCAGCATGCCGCCCTCACCCGAGATAATGTTCTTGGTTTCGTGAAAAGAGAAAGCGGCGAGAGTCCCCAGGCTGCCCAATGCCCGTCCCCGATGGTAGCTATCGATGGCATGCGCTGCGTCCTCGACCACTACCAACCCCTGCCGCTCAGCCACGGCCTGAATCGCATCCATATCGCAGGCAATACCAGCATAATGCACTGGCACAACGACACGCGTGCGCGGCGTAATGAGACTCTCAAGCGCAGCTGCATCAATATTGGGGTTAAGGGAGGTGCTGTCGGCAAATACTATCTTGGCGCCCCGCAGCACGAAGGCATTAGCCGTGCTAACGAAGGTGAAGGACGGCACTAGCACCTCATCGCCAGGTTGAATATTAAGCAGCAAGGCCGCCATTTCCAGTGCATCGGTGCAAGAAGTGGTAAGCATCACTTTCTGGAAGCCAAGCTGCTGCTCAAAGAACCGATGCACCCTATGCGTAAACAGTCCATCGCCCGAGATTTTACCCGAACGCACCGCTTGCTCGATGTAACGAGTTTCGTTACCTGAGAAATATGGTTTATTAAAGGGAATGGCGGGATACATGGGCAACAGCAGGGCCGGCAAAGGTACGGATGCAGTATTAAGAGCTGTGCTCACATCTAACTTCTCCGCCATCAAGGAACCGACTTGCTAGGCCGGAATACGACACGTACACAAATTATGCAGCTGCATCACTACCCTGCGTGTATTTCAAAGCCACAGGTGGTAGATGTGTTGGGCTTTCATCAGCTCGATGCTCCCCCGGACATAGCAGGAAACGGCAGGTCAGTGGGTTATCAGGTGGGGCCGCAATCCGCCCGGCTGTTTCCGCCAAAGCATCGCGCACAGCGTGCCTGCATACTACCTTTTCACGGCCAGCAACACCAGGGGTTGTACTACCGGCTGGGTGATCGGTTGGATGTGACAGCAACCGATTCATCCACAATATAAATAGGTCGTTGTTTCACCTGCTCAAATGTTTTGCCAATGTATAATCCCACCATGCCAAGCACCGACAACAATAAGCCCGAGAAAAACCAAATGGAAATAATGAGGCTGGTATAGCCAGGCTGAGAAATCTGGCCGACCCAATAGCGCATCAGAGTAACAGGCACAAACAGGAAAGCCCCGCCCGATAGCGCAAGGCCCAATTTTACGGTCAAACGCAGAGGCTTGTCGGAGTTGGCCAGTAAAATATCGAATCCCAAATGCAGCCGCTGACTGAGGCCGTAGCTGCTGGACCCCACAGCTCGCCCGACGTGCATCACGTCGAGGTAGCCAGCACGAAACCCCACCCAACGCACCATCGTGGGAAAGTACCGGAAGCTCTCTCGCATGGTCAGCACAGATGCAATCACCTTGCGGTGATATATGCCGAAATTAGCCACTGCTGAGTCTTGCGGAGTATCGGTGAGGTATGACAGTACCCGGTAAAAGAGTTTTGACAACAACTTTTGCCCCCATGAATCCTGCCGATTGGTACGCCGGGCCAGCACCAGGTCATAGCCTCTTTGCGCAGCTGCAAACAGTGCCGGAATTTCCTCCGGCCGGTCCTGTAAGTCGCAATCCATCACCACCACCCACTCGCCCCGGCAGTGGTCGAGTCCAGCCGTGATGGCACAGTGCTGGCCGAAATTGCGGCTTAGGCGCAGGCCTCGTACGCGCGGGTCACGGGTAGTTTGCTCCTGAATGCGGACCCAAGAGTCATCAGGGCTGCGGTCGTCAACCAAAACGATTTCAAATTGAGGTGAGATGGGCTCCAGCGCGGCTATGAGACGCTTAACTAGTTCGCCCACCGTTGCATCAGCCCAGTAAACCGGGCTAACCACGGAAAGTAAAACGGAGGTAGTTGGGTGCATCGAAATCGGCATGTAGTCCGGGAAGCTGGTATTGCTAAAAATACGGGCGGGGCGGCTTGTTTGTAGATTCAGCGGGGTGACCTTTTGCAGCTTTATCCCTAGCAACGGGCACGTTTAGTCTAAGCTACCCGTAATTCTACTCACGGGCTAAGGCACGGTTGTAGCAATCGGCCAACAGGAGATACGTATGGGCCGGCGCAAACTTCCGGCGTACAAAAACGCGACTAGCCGCCGAGAATTGTTGCCGCAAAGCCACATTAGCAGCTAGTTCATTAATGGCATTGGCCATGGCCGGCACGTCGCGGTTGGGCACGAGCAGCCCCGACCGACCAACCTCGAATAGCTCAGCGGGGCCGCCACAATCGGAGGCAATCAGCGGCACGCCATAATACAAAGCATCTAGGCAGGTCAGCGAAAATGATTCAGACTCGGAGAAGTTAAGAACGATGTCGTGTGCTTTCATCACCGCTTCGGTATCGGCGGCGAATCCATCAAAACGTACTACTTCGTTTAGTTCTGCGGCACTGGCAGCGGCTTCCAACTCGCACCGGAACTCTTGGTTCTTGGTCATGCCCATATCACCACCCACAAAATGCAGACGCAGGTTGGAGTTGTGGGCGTAAGCAGCGCGAAACGCTTCTAGCGCAAAGTCTTGTCCTTTGCCCCGAATGTAATTACTGAGGTACAACAAGTGAACCAGCCCCCCAGCCCGTTCGTAAACGGAGTATTGAGGCAACACCTCCCCAAGCGTCGGCAAGGGGTCATACACAGTCTTGACCCGATTAAGATTGGTAGTGAAATAGCTTCGCACGGCTTCCGAAACACAAATCACTTGCTGGGCAGCGTGCTCGGCTAACCACCGCCACGGCCGTGCAAATACCTGAGGCAACACCTGAGGCAAAAAGCGCACGTGAACGAATAGCTGCAACCGGCCCAGACTAAAAAAACGGGCCGCATAACCCGTTAGATTATAAAAATCATTGAGGTGAATGAGGGTCGCTCCCCGTTGCTTTGCTAATCGGTACAGTCTCCAACCATTGAGTAATAGCATAGGCACGTACATCACCAAGTCCACCTTTCGTCGGCTGATTTCAACAAAGGGCAATTCGTGCACGGCATATCCGTCTGCTTCCAGCACGGCGCGTCCAGTGCTACCGGTAGGCAGCACGTACTCAAAAGTAATACTCGCGTGCAATGGTCCGGATGCATGCCGCATAGCATTTAGTGCCCCCGTAATGGCACGCGAATTATCCACCACCAATACCGTAAGGGGCCGGTTAATCACCGCACACCTCCTTCAGCATCTGTATCCATTGGCCAAAAATGCGCTCCCGAGTGAAGTCCTGCATTCGCTCACGTGCTAATTGGCCCAGCCGTTTACGCTCTACTGAATCGGCCAGCAAGCTGTCTATTGCACCGGTCCAAGCCATTTGGTCGGCGGCCAATGTGAGAGGCTGGTTAAGCATGGGCAATAGCACTCCAAAGGCGCCGCGCTCCACCTGCCGCAATGCAATAGTGGGAGCGGCAGAATCGGGAGCCAACATCTCGCGTGGGCCCGTGGGACAATCCGTGCTCAGTACGGGCAGGCCGCACGCCATAGCTTCTCCCAAAGCCATGGGAAAGCCTTCCCAGGCCGAAGGGAACACAAAAGCTGCCGCTGGACGCAAGTACTTGAATGGATTTTGCTGAAGCCCTAAAAAATACACGTCATAGTCCGGCGTAATACTTCCCTGCTCTTCCCACGCAGCAAATACGCGCAAGCCCAACGCTCGGGCGTGAGCAGTGAGGTCTGCCCGCAATTCGCCATCGCCCACAAATACCAATTTGGACGCATGTCGCTTTAGCAGATCCGCAAAGATATCCAGCAACGGGGCTTGATTCTTTTGCCGAGTTAGCCGTCCCGATGTTACCAGCACTGGCGCAGCGGCATATACTGCTGCCTCAGCTACTGATAACAACTCTTTACTTTTGGCCTGGATTTGCGCAACCTCAAAAAAATTATTGATGGTTTGAAGCTTCTCAGGCTTCACGCCGAAACCGGCAACGAGTTCAGGAATGATGTCGCGGCTAACCGTCACAATACGGTCAGCTCGATTATAAAGCGCCGGTATTAGCACTTTTTTTCGTAGCCAGCCAACAGGGCCTTGTATATTGGCATCGTGCAGCTTAGAACCATGCACGCATAGAATGATTTTCCCCGGGCCGCCGCTAAGCAGGTTTACATAGTCAGCCCCTTCTAGGTGGCTGATACATGCCACTGGACGCAACTGCTCCCGCATCCGGCGCAGCCCGTTGATGCGTCGCCGGAAATTAAAAAGCTTAGCCAAAGCCCCGCCTCCCCCGTCCACTTCCAGGCTGACCACAGAATTGCCGCTCGGGTATAAATCGCCGCCTTTAAGATTGAACACAGCTTCTGTCACGGTGTATGACTTGGCCAACTCTATGCTGTGGTCGTGAAATACACGTTGCGCACCACCAAGGCCAAGGTTGGGAATGAGCAAGATGATACGGCGGCTTCCTATACTAGCATCAGATGCTGTCATGCTATTCTGGATTGAATAGCAGACTGAAACAATTCTTCATAAGCTATCAAGCAATATTTCATGCGAAATTTTTCGAAAGCTAATGAGGCCCGGTGCTTATGTTCAGCTAACAATTCAGGCTGGATAATATAAGCATGCATTGCCTCGGTAAGCTGATTAGGATCCGTAAGTCGCCAATTGGCTTGTTCAAGCAATACTCCAGCTAAACCTTCAGTAGATGTGAGCATTGCTGGCACTTCCCCAATACGACTGGCTATTACAGGCTTTCCACATGAGAGGTACTCCGCAATAGAATTAGGTAAGCTCTCACCATGGAAATAGCTAGGCAGTAGTCCTACGTCAAAGGTATCGATCCAATCAATTGGATTTGAAGCAAAGCCTGTAAAGTGCAATCGCGGATGCGGATGCATTGCTTTTAGTTTCATAAGGAAATCACTTTCTCCGACAAGCACTAAGTGTAATTCTGGATATGCACTTTCCAAGCCCAGAAATGAATTCACCGCATGTGCCCACCCTTTTTCGGGAATTCCACGAGCTACCATTCCAAATACCTTAGCATCGAAAGGAATACCCAGGGCAGAGCGTGTGTGTTGAAGCCCCTTTGTTACTTGGCCATCAAATCCGTTATAAATCTTACGATTTAAAATGGTCTCAA
Organism: Hymenobacter plasmatis; assembly: GCF_020711255.1. GTDB lineage: Bacteria > Bacteroidota > Bacteroidia > Cytophagales > Hymenobacteraceae > Hymenobacter. The sequence continues at coordinate 13,197 of NZ_JAJFAW010000030.1, read as the reverse complement.
GCGGCCGAATTCCCACCTGCTGGAATATTTCCAGGTTTTTACTTGTGAGATATACGATAGCCTTTGCATGCTTAAGAGCATATACTCCTTTATCTACAACAATCCTCGCATTAGCTTTATGTAGAAACAACTCGTAGCAGCCGTGCATAGTAATCACTAGCGGAATAGTTGTCCCTTTTAATGCCAGCGCAGCAGCATAGTCTGCCTTTATTGTATGGCTGTTGACTACATCCGGACGCAAGCGCCTGATTAGTTCTTGCAAATGGTTAACAACGCTTCTTTCATGCAAGGAACTATTAATTCCTAATCGCCGACATAACCCATCGGCCTTGCGTAGAACCCATTCCCATCTAGCCGAATAGTCGCCATGCGATATAACTGGTACATCAGGTGCAAGTTGGCGCACCAATTCCTTGTTCAACAAGTGTGCATAATGACTGTAGAGATGAACTTCATGTCCGGCAATCCGCAAGGCCTGCGCTAGCCGAAGTGCAAACGTCTGCGCGCCACCAATGCGTAAGTCTTCAAGAGCAATAAGAATTTTCATACGCGCATACCTCGCAACTTTTAGTCGCAAATCTTAATTGAGAAGACCAAACACAGTTTTTAATGAAATTCAGAACGGCATCAGGGCTGGGGGATACTACGAATAGTGCTCCACTTAATTTGGTGCCAGAAGATAGAAGTAAGATAAATATCAAATAATTTAAAATAACTAGACAGGAACCTTGTTTTCACAGAAGCCGCATGTAAAAAGGCTCGCAAAGGCATCGCAAAAGCATGAATAATGACTCCATAAATCAGTTTATAGACATAATTGCGCCTTGAATACCCCATCATGCCTTTACCATCATTAAACAACTGGGCCTCAGTCTTCCATCGTCTTTCTGGAATACTCCAATCATCGAATTTATCCCACTCGTTGTGTACCACAACATTTGCAGCATCAACATAATAGCAAATGCCTTTGTCAAGAACTCGCTTTAAGAAATCAACTCCTTCATAACCAAAGTCGAATGCTTCATTCATCCCACCAACGCGCAAATAATCATCCCGTCTCATCGAAAAGCATAACTCCCAAAATACATTCTTCATCGCACTTTTGAACAATGTACCATCCTGCCAGTCATTTGCCTTATTTAATTTTTTATACCTCGTTTCATAAGAATCTTGTGGAAAATACATACCCAACATTTGGCCAAGGAATGTATGCTTTTTCAAATCAATTACTTGTTTTGAATGCACCCAAATTGCAGAAACCAAATATGGACCTGACAGAATTCGCGAAACCTCAACGAGCCTTGCAACATTATCAGTATCTAGGACTATATCATCATCAATAAAAAACAATACATCGTATTTAGCTACTCTTGCGCCCAAATTACGGCTTGATGAGACATTATTAAATTCAACATCTATAATACGTAATTTTGAATGTTGAATATTGACCCTTTTGATTTTTTGCTTTATAACTATAACCTCACCTGGTATATTATCTAAAGCAGTTAAAGCTGCTTGAATTGACTCAAGCAAAATTGTGGTACGAGTACCAGTTGATGGGATTACAATGGAGATAGACATTAACTCGAAATTGAGCAGTGATAATATGAGCTAATTACAAGATAATTTGATAAAAAAATCGCGTTATTAGTTCGTGTCAATGAGTAGTCAGTAAGCACTTGACAAGAAATTTTATACAAAACTCCTTATATATAATAAACTAAATGATACTCTGTATCAAACTATCATATTGATGTTCAGCAATTACTTCGCCAAGACCCAGCTCGTAGATTCTATCGCACCCACGCAGTGTAGTGATTCGGTGGGCAATAATAAGAATAGTTATTTCTGTGCCCGACAATTTATTAATAGCTTCGTTCACCTCGCGTTCAGTTTCGTTATCCAAAGCACTTGTCGCCTCATCCAACACCAATACTTCTGTACGTTTATACAAGGCTCGAGCGATGCCGATGCGCTGACGTTGCCCCCCCGATAATTTAGAGCCGCGCTCCCCAATATAAGTGTGGACTCCTTGAGGCAACCCATTGACAAAGGTTTGCAACGATGCTTGTTCTATTGCATAGTCCAGTCGCGCTCTGTCTATCTTCGAATCTCCTAGTGTTATATTATCTTGAATGGACGCTTCCATTAGAAAGGTATCCTGCTTCACATATCCAACGATGCGGTGCCAATCCACGAGGTGCTGAGCCGTTAAAGGCTGTCCGTCTATTAAAATGCTGCCGGTTTGCTCGATGTAGAAACGCAATAGCACATTCATAAGAGTGGTTTTACCGGAGCCTGAACTACCAATAAAGCCAATCTTCTCACCCTTTTTGATGGTTAAGCTTATATTCTTTAATGTTGGGTGACTCTCTTCACCTGGGAAACTGAAGCACAAGTGGTCGAATGCCAAAGTATGGTTAAAGCGCAGTGGTAGTTGGTGCGGAGGGGGCATCTCATTATAATGTGGCTCCCGGTATTCTTCCAGATTTTCGATGCTGGACTGGCTCTGCTTAATGTACATCAGCGATGTAAGCATTCGGTTTACTGATGGCATCATTCTGTATGCAGCAGCAGCAAATAAACCTATTAGCGTAATTAAATTGGTGGATGTACCAGGGACAAATATTGCATAAAAAAAAATGGTCAGTACTCCTAAAATGGCAACCATTTCTATAACTTTCAGAGGCAACAACGAATATAGAAAGCCTTCAGCACCTAAAAGTTGTAATTCTCGCTCATTTTCCAAAAGCCTGTCACGAAAGCGGTATTGCTTATGGGCAAGCTTTAATTCAATAAAGCCAGAAAATAAATCACTAATAAGACCATAGGATTTGGGCCGCAGTTTGTTTACCTGAAGTCCGATACGTTGTGAACGAGACCTCAAAAAGCGATAAGTCAACACAGCTGAAGGAACTAGTACAGTTGCCAGCAACATCAGCAGCAACGGCTTATAAAGAATAATACTAATCACGATAACTAGCATTACAGCCATTTCTGAGAACAGACTGAAAAGTTGCTGGATTACCATGCTAACGTAACTTTGTGGAACCGACAAAGCACTGTTAATTAAATTAGAGGAGCCTAAGTTATTAAAGTTCCAATATGGAAAGTGCAGATATTTATCAATCTGTGACTTAATGATACCTAAGCCTATGTCGGCAGTAAACCTTGCCTGCAAATAGGTCACCCAAGTAGCAAATGCATTTTTAAATAGAAAGAAAAAAAATACTGATATAATTAAGGCTAAGAGAAATTTTTGCTCGGATTGAAAGTGCAAACCTTGATAAATTGCTGCGAAAAATCTATTTTTTTGTACTCCGTTCGGTTCAGCAGCTACCATCATTATAGGCACAAGCGACGCAAGACCTATCACATCAAGAAAGGAAGTGAACAACAATAAAATGAACATCCAAGCGGCTTTTCTCTTCTGTGAACCCGAAAGGTAGAAATTTACGCTTTCAAGCGAGTGCCTTATAATTCCTTTACTCATGCGTATCTTAAAAAAAATATTTGTTTTTTAGTGCTGAAGCCTTTTTGCATTGAAGCCTCCTATCGTTAGGATTCTTCGATAAGCCCAGCATTAGGGGCTATTTGGAAGGACTCAGATAATAAATGCCACGCCCTTTTGCTTGCTTTCATCAGCAAAGATAAGTACGACAAGCTGAGGTAACCTCAGATTGCAACCAGACGTTGACCTTCTCCCATTTACTAGTCCGTTTGGAAGTAGAGCATCAGGCGTTCTGAAGCTCGACCATAGACGCGGCAGCTGCTACTTCATCGGGCGTTATATTCTGGATGGTGGTCTAACTGGGTGTGATTAGTATAGTAGTGTTATGATAGTCACGGCTCAGTTAGGCGGGCGGTGCGCCTGGGGTGGTCTAGCTAAAACGGACAGCGAGAAGTCTTAACTTCCGCTGCTCATGACTGAAAACCTGAATTGAGGTGGTCCGGCTAAAACGGATAGTGAGAAGTCTTAACTTCCACTGCCCATGACCGAGAAATTGAATCCTGGCGGCCTGCCCGCCACCCGCAAGCAATATACGCCCGCCTTCAAAGCCGAGTGCGTGCGCCAAGTGGTGGCCGGGGCCCGGCAAACCGCCGTGGCTCGCGCCCAGGGCATTTCGCCGGCCTTGCTGGGCCGCTGGCAGCGCCAGGCGCTGGAGCAAGCCGTGCCCAGCAGCGCCGAGCGCGACGAAATCAAACGCCTGCGTGCCGAGCTTAAGCGCGTGGAAATGGAGCACGACATTTAAAAAAAGTCGTGACCATCTTCTTCCAGCCCCCTTAGTCATGAGCCGCTACCAGTTCATTCGCGCCTGCACCGAGCGCTGGCCCGTGCAGCTGCTGTGCTGGGCGCTGGCCGTGAGCCCGGCCGGCTACTACCAGTGGCAGCAACGGCCCGCACGCTCCACCGCGCAGTGGCAGGAAGCCGCGCAGGCGGCGTTTACGCGCCATGCCCGTCGCTACGGCACCCGTCGGCTGCGGGTCGAATTACGCGCGGAAGGCCATGCCGTGGGGCGCTACGCCCTGCGCTCGTGGCTGCACCGCCACGACCTGCGGGCGCTAAGTACCCGCCCGCAACGCCCCCGCACGACCGTCGCCGACCCGGCCGCGGTGGTGGCCGAAAACTGCCTGCGCGGCCAGCCGGCCCCCACCGCCCCGAACCAGGTGTGGGTCGGCTACATCACATATTTGCCTTTAGTGGGCGGGCGCTGGTGCTACCTGTCCACCTGGCGCGATGCCTGCTCCCGCCGGGTCGTGGGGTGGCACCTGGCCGCGCAGATGCCCACCGAACTCGTGCTCCACGCCTTGCAGCAAGCCCTGACGGCTGCGCCAACCCGAGCCGGGACTCATCGTCCACGCCGGCCGGGGCAGCCAGTACACGAGTAAGGCCTGCCGCGCCCGCATCGCCGCCGCCGCCGTGCCCAGCTTTAGCCGGCCCGGCAACCCCTACGACAACGCGTAGGCCGAAGCCGGCTGGAGCACGCTCAAAACCAAATTACTGCCCGGTGGCAGCCCCTTTGCCTCACTGGAAGAAGCCCAGCTGGAAGTGACCCACTACCTCGACACGTACTTCAACCTAGACCGCCGACACTCCGCCCTGGACTACCGCTCGCACCACCAATTCGAACACGACCTGAAATCCAACCTACCTTAGCTCACTGTCTGTTTTTGCTGGACTACCCCACTTAGCTCACTGTCCGTTTTTACTGGACCACACCATCTTGCGGTCCGTCCAGCCGGCGGTGCTTGTAACCAGGCAAGTCTTTACAAACAAGGACGGCTCGCAGGGCATGCTATACCTGGTCAGCAGCGATACGAGCCTGGACCACGCCCACTTGACGATGATTTACCGGCGGTGGTCTAAAATGAGGTGGTGCGGCTATTTGGGCTAATTCTATCAAGCAGAAAAGCTTTGTTTTCGATACGCTGGCTGCATTTTGAGAACGTTAATTAATTGACCAGACCTCAAGGTATCACCCTGCTTTAGACCACCGCCGATTTACCAAAGACGGTGGAAAGTCGAAGAATACCACAAGTAACTCAAACATAACACGTCGATGGGCAAATCACCCACGAAAACGCCCAACACCCAGGCCAACCATTTCTTTGCCGCTATTCTGGCTTACACCAAGTTAAAGGTACTCAAATGCGAAATGGGGCATTTCCGTTTGAAAGCGCAACTCTATTTGACCGGAATCAAAGCCATGTACCAGGAATTAGCCCAATTCACCGCGTAACATCAGTTACAACCTCATCCTGAATTAGACCACCACAAAGTTAAAAAGTATTGAAGGGACTAGTAGTAACGAACCGAATAGCCGACTTGTTATCCATCCTCTTTTTATTCCTCTTATCTAAATACTGTAGTAAAAAAGGAATCCTCTTTCTTCGCACAATTGCGGAAACCTTATTAACTAATAATGTCAATTGCTGCCGGGCAGGCGATTGTATCGTCGCAGCGTAATCAAGAGTGCTAGGGAAAATGGCTGGTTCAACAGGTTTAGGATATAAGCAGCGGAAAGATGTGAAGGCCCCATTACGATAGTGTGAACCCCAGGCATCAGCCGGAACGCGCACGGGTAATGTGGCAGCCAACATTTTCGTTGCAACAGCGGGGGTCATGACATAAGCCATCGCCGCAGCTATATCATCGAGATTAGTTGGATAAAATAGTGTGCTTTGTTCGGTTATTATTCTCGGGTCTAATAAGCTAAATTTAATGGGATTTTGACCATGGCTATAATAGGAAAGTGAAATAATTTCCTCAGTTGCAATTTCTTTCTCAATTATAGCCAGTAAAGACTTAATGTTTGGTGCTAGAACGATGTCATCCTCAATCAAAAGAGCCGCCTTATCGCTAGAAGCAGCTATGAGGCTGTATATTTTTGCGTGCGATAACGCACACGCCTGTACTCCCTTTGTGAAAAAAGGATTTGAAAGCACGGCTGCTTCATCCGTTGAGGCAGCAAAATCATCAGATGTCATTTCCTGATAATCAATTGCATCCACGATTTCATATTCTAAGCCTCGGGATTTAAGGTGGCCTTCTATATAGCGACGCCGCTCAGTATCGCGACGCAGGCTTACGACATAAACTTTCATATGAACACATAACAACCGTGGTGGAGTAAGCTTTCGGAATGTATTTTATTACCGAGTATAAATATTACCCGTTCCTGCCCTTCTCCCTTTATTCTATTACACGAATCCTCTTTTATTAGGACCATGGTATAATCGATCAAATACTTGCTATTGATGCTGTTCATGTTGCCACGATACTTTGTGTCCCCCTTCCAACAAGTAGGCATCTCGTTTAAATAAATCAATATCACTATTCATCATATCCTTGACTAGGGCCGGCAGATCGTACTTGGGTTCCCAACCCAATTTGGCCTTGCACTTGGACGGGTCGCCAATAAGCAGTTCCACTTCAGTGGGGCGGAAGTAGGCAGGGTCTACGCGGCACACCACGGTGCCGATTGGTACTTGGTACTCCGGATTGAGGCAAGCCGCTACGCGTCCAATCTCATCTTTACCGGTTCCTTCGAAGTCAATTTTTAACCCTACTTCCCCAAACGCAAGGGCGACAAAATCACGTACCGTTGTGGTTACGCCCGTAGCGATGACAAAGTCTTCTGGTTCGTCTTGCTGCAAGATGCGCCACATGGCTTCTACATAGTCTTTGGCATGCCCCCAGTCGCGCTTTGCATCCAAATTACCCAGCGCAATGTCATCGCGCATACCTAATACAATCTGCGCCACCCCACGGGTAATTTTGCGGGTTACGAACGTTTCGCCACGCAGCGGACTTTCGTGATTAAACAAAATACCATTGCAGGCAAACATGCCGTAGGCTTCACGGTAATTTACCGTAATCCAATAGCCATAAAGCTTGGCAACGGCATAGGGAGAACGCGGATAAAATGGCGTAGTCTCACTTTGGGGAACTTGCTGCACCAGACCGTATAGTTCGGACGTACTAGCTTGGTATATTTTAGTTTTTTTAGTAAGCCCAAGTAAGCGTACAGCTTCTAAAATACGTAGTGTTCCCACCCCGTCAACATCAGCGACGTACTCAGGTGCATCGAATGATACCTTCACGTGCGACATGGCACCCAGGTTATAAATTTCATCGGGCTGTACTTCCTGAATGATACGAATCAGGTTTGTGGAATCCGTTAAGTCGCCATAATGGTTGGTCAAGCGCGGATTTTTACGGCCATGGCTGTCGGCCATCAGGTGGTCGATGCGGTCGGTATTGAATAGCGACGAACGGCGCTTAATTCCATGGACATCGTATCCCTTTTCGAGCAGAAACTCGGTAAGGTAAGCGCCATCCTGGCCAGTAATGCCAGTAATCAGAGCAACTTTCATATTAAAAACTTAAAGAAATGTATTTATTTGTACCCACTATTATTACTGCTGCATTATTAAATTAAACAGTCGAGAATAGTAATTAGGTTTGCACTCTCTCTGTCGTGCTTGAGAAGCTATTTATTTGGAAATAGCACGGCTCTCGTAGATCACACGGTGAAAATAAGATTAACCTAACTCTGGTTGATAGATGGCAATGTTTTGGCAATTGATGATTCATTCGCTCGGAAAACAAACTCAGTAGAGTGCTGTCCATTATACTCCTTCATATACTCATCTGCTATTCTAAAAGCAGCGTCAAGCACGTCATCACCAGCTTTGTGTTGGTAATGAGTAGGAAAAGAAGGAATAGTAGGCGCTTCCCATACAGGAATATTAAGCATCCGGAAAACCGCATTTTTAGCTGGGCGAATTGGCTTTTTAAGCCATTCTTTGTAAGGGATGCGCTGCTTGAGAATACTTGCAGTATCATTTCGAAACTGCTTATCATAGTAATACATCATACGTATGACTTCGTCATCACGTAATGGTGCATTGAAATTGCGAAAATTGCTCTGCGGATTATCTAAGCGCATGCTCAGCCAAGCCGAACTCCAAGCAATGTTAACATTTAAAGCGGTAATGCGGAAAGTAAATTCAGAATCAACAAGTACTGACCCTGTATGAAACAAACCGGTCAGTGCAAGTGATGAACGGCGGATGATGAGGGAAAGACCGATTAAGTGGGTAACTGCACCTTCATTATACCAACGTAGAAAATTTATTCTATTATATTCATAGAAGAAGATGTTTGACAAATCCTCTAATACTATAAATCCTGAATTTGCGCATAACACGTCTACTTCGGGACGAGAAAGCATGAAGTCGGCTGCTTCGCGGATGGCCGGGTAACAAAAGGCGTCATCGTCTGTGATGATCTTAATCAATTCCCCCCTGGCCATTAGCATGCACTTGTTGAAACCGTGCGCTTCGCCTTTGTCACGCTCCGAAACGTATTGCTGAATCAAGCCCGCGTCGAACAGCCCTCTTAAATACGCTGGAGTCCCATCCTTGCTTCCCCCATCGGCCACGACAATTTCCTCGTCGGGCTGCCGGGCAGCCACCAAACGTTCCATCACCTGCTTTAAGTAAGGCAGTTTATTGTAGGTGGTGACCACATACGATATTTTATAATCAATCATATAAACATGATGGTGAGATTCTTTTCGCTTGCCGCGCTATTGGTCCATTAGTAACCCATACGTCTGGCATACGCTTATGTTCTTTACGGACTATTGACTAATTGGCAAAACTTTGACGATGTCAGAGGTACTGGTTTTGAATACAAATTCGGTTGCATGTGCAGCGTTAAAATTAGCCATGCAGTTATCTGCCAATTGGAATGCAGTAATTATTGGGTCGTCTACCGTGTCCTTATTGTAATCAGTTGGGAAGGCCGGAATAACTTCAGGCTTCCAGAGCGGAATATCTAGTAACCGAAAAATCGCATCTTTTGCTGGCCTTATGGGTTTTTTGAGCCATTCAACCGGTTTATTAAGCCATTCTTTGAGGGGAATCCGTTGCCACAGAATGCTTGCAGGATCATTACGAAAACTTTTGTCATAATAATACATTACACGAGCCGCTTCTTCGTCACGTAGTGCTGCATCGTATTTATTGAAATTGCTATCAGGGTTGTCTATCCTTACGCTAAGCATTGCCGAACTCCATCCGATATTTACATCTAAGGCAGTAATACGAGCAGTAAACTCTGTGTCTACCAGTACTGCATTCGTATTAAATAATCCAGTCAACGATAAAGATGAACGGCGAATAATAAGTGGCAGTCCAAGCATAATTGTAACTGTAGAATCTTTGTACCATTTTAAATAGTTATTCCGGCTGTACGCATATAAATTTATAATACTTAAATCATTTATATACAACTGTCCTGAATTTGCGCATAACACGTCTACTTCGGGACGAGAAAGCATGAAGTCGGCTGCTTCGCGGATGGCCGGGTAACAAAAGGCGTCATCGTCTGTGATGATCTTAATCAATTCCCCCCTGGCCATTAGCATGCACTTGTTGAAACCGTGCGCTTCGCCTTTGTCACGCTCCGAAACGTATTGCTGAATCAAGCCCGCGTCGAACAGCCCTCTTAAATACGCTGGAGTCCCATCCTTGCTTCCCCCATCGGCCACGACAATTTCCTCGTCGGGCTGCCGGGCAGCCACCAAACGTTCCATCACCTGCTTTAAGTAAGGCAGTTTATTGTAGGTGGTGACCACATACGATATTTTATAATCAATCATATAAACATGATGGTGAGATTCTTTTCGCTTGCCGCGCTATTGGTCCATTAGTAACCCATACGTCTGGCATACGCTAGCATTTTCTCACGTGGCCGCACTCTTATTGGCCGTGCGGGCACACCTACGTACACAGTCCATGGCTCAGTATCCTTCGTTACTAATGAGCAGGCTCCAATTACGCTACCTTCCCCTATTGTCACGTTTGGCATTATTACGACGTTGGTGCCGATTCCGGCAAAACGCGAGCAACGAACAGTACCAAAAACCACAGTATCACGAAATTCTTCGGGAACTGTTACGCTTGTAAAGCCATCGCCCATAAACTGGTCAGAGCCGCAAATGATGCGACTGCCAGCAGCAATAGTCACAAAATCTTCTACAATAAATTTACTTTGTGCCCCCCCAATTATGGTGATATAGGGCGAGAGATGAATATAGTCGCCGATTTCGGCCGCTGTGGTCAAGTACACACCTGAGTCGATGGCGACGTGGCTGCCTACGCGTACCAGATGTGGCCGACGAATCTCGACCTTAGCACTAATGAAGACATCTTCCCCACAGCTTTGAAGCAGGGAGGTGTCGTATTGGTCGCTTTGTAGCAGTTGGGTATTACCGGCCATAAAAGAATTAATAAGGGTAAACCGATTCGTAGTATTTCACCGTCTCGGCAATGCCATTCTCAAAACCGGTGAACTTGAATTCCGGGAATATCTCACGAAACTTCTTGTCATCCATCACCTTCTTGGGCGCGCCGTCGGGCTTAGTCGCATCCCATTTCAGCTTGCCTGGGTAGTTAAACTTATGCTGGATAATGTCGACCAGCTCTTTCACGCTCAGGCCGTCGTTCTGGGCCAGGTTGGTGGGCTGTCCCAACCCTTCGCGGTCAGGGTTCTGTAGCACATCCCACATGAGACGAGCAAAATCGGGGGCATAAAGCCACTCGCGGATGGCCACGCCGGTACCCCAGATAGGCAGTTCGGGCTGATTGGTTTTGCCCGCTTTCACAAACTTCGAAATCAGCGCATTCAGGGCGTGGGCCTTGTTGGGGTCGGTCGAGTCGTAGGGCCCATACATGTTGGGCGTGAGTAGGTGAATGCTCCGAATGCCGTACTGCAGCTGAAAGCACTCGGCTACAGCCCACAGCAGGCGGCGGCTAGTGCCATAGCTTAGCACCGAGCGATGTAGATGGCCGTTCCACCACTCGTCTTCCTTGAAAATATCGGCAGTGGCAGGATAAGCGCAGTTAGCGATAGGGTTGACAACCAGTGCCTTGGGGCACTCCTGAGCAACAGCTTCGTACATCCCTAGCACCATGCGCGAGTTATCGGATACCACGGTGGCGGCCTTCTCGGTCACGTAGTTGAGGCTGCCTACGTGGGCGGCACAGTTGATGATGTGCGTGGGTTGGTGCTCGCGCAAAAAAGCGGCGGTGGCCACCGTGTCGCGCAGGTCGAGGCCGGTGGTGAGCGAGGCGCCCACAAACTCCACCTCGTGCGAGCGTAACATGTCGGCCACGTTGCGGCCAGCGAAGCCGGAGGCTCCAAACAATACAATTTTCATAGGATAACTTACCAACCCTGCTTTATGACGTCGATGATGTATGCTACCTGCTCAGAAGTCAGGTCATCGTGCAAGGGAATGTGAATCTGGGTCTCGTCGAATCGGCGCTGGTTACTCAGCTCCGAGCGCTTGCCACCGAAAAGCGTGTTGTTGTCAATGCCATCGTGTACCACAGAGGCAGCAATACCGTTGCCTTTGAGGGCGCGGATAAACTGAAGCCGGTTCTCCACATGGAAGCCGAACAGCCAGTGGGCGCTTTCACGGTCGGTTTTACGCTCGAAGTGCGTGATGCCAGGCACTTTTTGCAGGCCCTCTTTATATTGCTCCACCAAAGTACGGCGGCGCGTCATCCGCTCCTGGAAGCCGTCGAGATTGGCAAGGCCCAAGGCGGCGGAGTAGTCGTTGAGGTGGTATTTGTAGCCCACGTCGAACAGGTCATACTCACGCTCCCCTACCTCATTCGTCGGTGAATTGGCGCGGTCGATGCCGAACCAGCGGCGACGAAACACCTCGCGGGCTTTCTCCGGATCGAGGGCGCAGAGAGCGCCGCCGTCGCCGGTAGTCAAGTGCTTGATGGCTTGGAAGGAGAAGCAGGTAAAGTCGGAGATTGAGCCAATGTGCTGGCCCTGGTAGGTGGCACCGGGTGAGTGAGCCGCGTCTTCAATTACCAACAGGTTGTGCTTTTTGGCAATGGCCTTGATTTCGACCATGTCGCAGGGGTAACCGCCCCAATGCACGGCCATAATGGCCTTGGTACGCGGGGTGATGCGGTGCTCAATGTCGGTCGGGTCGATGTTGCCGGTGTTATACTGGATGTCGGCAAAAACCGGCTTGGCTCCTACCTGTACTACCGTCAGGGCCGAGGCTATGAACGTCTGCGGGGCCAGAATAACTTCGTTGCCGACACCCACGCCAGCAACTTCTAGGGCCAGGTGCAGAGCACTGGTACCGCTGTTTAGAGCTGCGGGATTCACCATTCCCAGTTCGGCTGCCAGACGGGTTTCAAACTCTTTCACCAGTTTGCCCTCGCTCAAAAAAGTACTTTGCAGCACTGCCGCCACCCGTTGCTGGGCCGAGGGGTGTACAAAAGTGGTGAAAAGCGGAATAAAGCTTCCACCAGGTGGCAGCATGGCTTTTGCTCTTAAAGGTGTCACTGAAATATCAGCCATAGGAAACAAGCGAGATTGGGCCGTAAAGATAAGGACAGACCAACGTTCCGCTGTGTATACCTTGGAAACCCGTTAGCTGCCAAGCCAGCACAAAAAACTGACTTATAAGCTGGCCGCATGCGCTAACGCCTACTGCGGAGGACTGTTTGATTTTTGCCCGAGCTGACGGTACGATGCGGCTTCTTGCTCATACTTACTTATTAAATTGCAAATTACTCTCTTAGAGCGTGTTGGGGAATTAGTTGGGGTGTAACCTATTGAGGCACATGGTTGAGTTGGCAATCAGCAACCAAGTT
>NZ_JAJFAW010000002.1 GCF_020711255.1 Hymenobacter plasmatis | reverse complement strand
TGGAACGTAACGGACGCCAACGGCAACGCCGCTGAGCAAGTGACGCAGACGGTGAAGGTGACCGACAACATCAAGCCTACGATTACCGCCCCGGACGCGGCTACGGCGTTTACCGCCACCACTGGCTGCTCAGCCAGCAATGTATCGTTGGGCACGCCAGTGACGGCGGACAACTGCACAGTGAAAAGCACGGTTGGCGAGCGCAGCGACAAGCTGGCCTTGACGGCGGCTTACCCCTTAGGCGTAACCACGGTTACTTGGACGGTTACTGACGGCTCGGGTAATACTGCCACGGCCATGCAGACGGTGACGGTGCGCGATAACATCAACCCCACGATTACCGCTCCGCTGGCAGTAACGGCCACTGCCAACACGGCCTGCACCGCGACCGGTGTGGCGCTTGGTACGCCGCAGACCGCAGACAATTGCACGGTGGCCACTGTGACAAACGATGCCCCGACGGCCTTCGCCCTGGGCGTGACCACGGTGACCTGGACCGTGACCGACGGCTCGGGCAACAAAGCCACGGCCACGCAAGTGGTAACCGTGACCAACACCGCTCCTGTTATCAAACCCATTACGGGCCCAAGCAGCCCCTTGAGCATCGCGGCTGCTACAGTTTCCTTGAGTGCGAGCTTTACTGACAATAACCTGAAGTCAGCTACCTGGGATTGGGATGATAATACCGCCATCACTCAGGGTGATTTAACCGCCAGCCCTGGTGCCGTAACGGGTACTCACAAGTACGCCACCCCAGGCGTTTATAAAGTAGCCCTCACATTGACGGATTTCTGCGGTCTGTCAACTACTCAGACGTATGAATACGTGGTGGTATACGACCCCAATGGCGGCTTTGTCACCGGCGGCGGTTGGATTAACTCACCCATACTGGATTTCCCTTTGATGAAAGTTGGCGGAAAAGCTACCTTCGGTTTTGTAGCCAAGTACAAAAAAGGCTCTACAGTCCAGGTTGACGGTGATACTGAGTTCCAGTTCCAGGCAGGTAATGTGAACTTTAAGAGTACTTCACTCACGGACATGCGCCTTGTGATTTCGGGAGACCGTGCCAGCTATAAAGGAGTTGGTACCATCAATGGCTCGGGTAATTACGGCTTCATGGTCTCGGCTGTTGACGGAGACTTAAAGGGTAGGAACCCGGACACCTTCCGGATGAAAATCTGGGAAGTTGCCGGCGGGAAAGTTGTTTATGACAACCAAAATGGCGCTAGTGAAGACGATGCAGCTACAATGGTCCTGGGAGGTGGCTCTATTGTAATCCACTCACCAGACAAAGGCACAGCTTCTAACGTTGTTGCTGCCGATGTAGAGAATGTTGTGGGAACAGTAGCTAGCAACCTCCTCGAAATCTACCCGAACCCGATGGCTGAGCAGGCCACCATCCACTTCCATACGGTGAAGGGTGGCAAAGCTCAGGTGTACCTCTACAACCAGCTGGGTGAACTGGTAACCACGGTTTACAATGCCGAAGTTGAAAGCGGCCGCGAATACTACCTGCCGCTCTCGAGAGAGAACATTGCGGATGGGGTGTACTTCTGCCGCATGATTACGAATGGCAAAGTGGTAAACCAGCGCATTACCATCATGAGATAGCGGAGGTTACTAGAGTAACTTAGTTATTAATTTAAAAAGGCAGCCAGGAATATCCTGGCTGCCTTTTTGGTTGTTGGGGCTGAGGGGTAGTAGTAGATGTGCTGAGTTTGAGCACTGGGTTATGGTTTGTTTTAAACTCAGTCAAATACCCGCTTCTCGGCGTGTCGCAGATACTGCTCGTCGATAACGGCGCCCAGGCCCGGCACTGTGGGTACCTCAAGTACGCCATTGGCTAGGTACTGAATGCCACCCAGGACTGGGTCTTCAGTGTACATCAACGGGGTGTCGAAATCGCAGTGGTGGATAGCGTCGTTGGTGAGGGCCAGGTGCGCGGCCGCTGTCATGCCCAGGCGGGATTCCATAAAGCCGCCGACCTGCAGGGTCATGCCAGCGGCGGCGCCCAGCTCAACAATCTTCTGGGCCTTGTGCAGCCCCGAGGCCTTGCCCAGCTTGACGTTGAACTGCGGGCAGGCGCGCAGCTGAATCAGACGCGCGGCGTCGTGTTCGTCGCCGCAGCTTTCGTCGGCCATGATGGGAATGGGAGAAGCCGCCGATACCCGGCCCAGGTCCATGAACAGGTGGCGGGAAATGGGCTCTTCGCAGTGGTCGATGCGGTAGGGGGCCAAGGCCTGGAGCACGGCAATGGCTGCGTCGGCGGTGTGCCAGCCCTGGTTGGCGTCGATGCGCAGGGGGTGGTCGGGACCGATGCCTTCCCGGATGGCCCGGATGCGCGCCACGTCGGCTTCTAGGGTTTCGCCCAGCTTCACTTTGATGGCCGGAAAGCCCTGCTGCTGAAACCGGATGGCGTCGGCCTGCATTTTCTCGGGCGACCCGAGGCTCACGGTCATGTCGGTAGTGAGCACCTTATCGGCGTGCCCGCCCAGGTAGGCGTAGAGCGGCACGCCGGCGTGCTGGGCGGCCACGTCGTGCAGGGCCATATCGAAGGCACTTTTGATGCTGCTGTTGCCGTAGATGATGCGGTTCATCAGGGCCACGCAGCCGGCAATGTCAAGCGCATCGTGCCCGTGCAGGCCCTGCGCCAAATATTGAGCTACCGCAAAGCAGGTATCAATGCTTTCGCCATTGATGGTGAGGTAGGGGCTGCATTCGCCGTAGCCGGTGCAGCCGTCGGCCGTCCGAATCCGGATGACGACATTCTGCACCTCGTTGATGGGGCCCAATGAGATGACAAACGGCTCCTTCAGCGGGAGAAACAGCTTGAAAATTTCAATGGATTGGATGGTGGAATTCAGCATGGCGCGGGATAAGGCGGGGTGTACAAAGCTGCCGGATGCCGTGAATCATACCAAGCAAGCCGGCTTTTTAGAAAGAACACAATGTAACGGGCGAAGCCAATCCAGTAGCTTCGTTCCATCATCCTTTTTACGCTAATCGAAAGTGCTAATGTTGTCGAACACTGGCTGGTGCCCCCGAAAGCCCAGCCCCCGCATTACCCACAAAAAAGGTATACACTTTAAGAGGTTGAGCTGGAGCGTGCTCTTAGTTTGCTTTGCCGGCGCACTGCATGCCCAAACCATGGCCGAGCCCGCCACGCTGCTGCGTCCGGCCGCCGTGTTCGATGGCCAGGCCATGCACGCTGGCTGGGCAGTGCTGGTCGAAAACGATAAGATTACAGCGGCTGGGCCAGCGGCGCAAGTGGCTTTGCCGGCCGGTGGGCGCACCCTCGACCTGCCGGGCCTCACCCTGATGCCGGGCCTGATTGAGGGCCATTCGCACCTGCTGCTGCACCCCTACAACGAAACGCCCTGGAACGACCAGGTGCTGCTCGAGTCGCAGGCGCTGCGGGTGGCGCGGGCCACGGTGCACGCCCAGCGCACGCTGCTGGCCGGCTTCACCACCGCCCGCGATTTGGGCACCGAGGGCGCGGACTACGCCGACGTGGGACTGAAGCAGGCCATTAACCAGGGTATCATTCCCGGGCCGCGCCTGCTGGTGGCCACCCGTGCACTGGTAGCCACGGGTAGCTACGGCCCCAAGCTCTCGACCGACGTCGATGTGCCCCAGGGTGCGCAGGAAGCCGATGGCGTGGATGGCATTGTGCGGGCCGTGCGCGAGCAAATCGGCAAGGGCGCCGATGTTATCAAGGTGTACGCCGATTACCGCTGGGGCCTGAATAGCACGGCCCAACCCACATTTTCGCAAGAGGAATTAACGTTGATTGTGCAAACGGCGCGCTCGGCGGGCCGCGGCGTGGTGGCCCACGCCAGCACGCCCGAGGGGATGCGGCGCGCCATCCTAGCCGGCGTCGAAACCATTGAGCACGGCGACGACGGCACCCCCGAAATCTTTAAGCTGATGAAGCAGCGCGGCGTGGCGCTGTGCCCCACCGTGGCCGCTGGCGATGCCATCGCCCAATACCGGGGCTGGAAGAAGGGGCAGGGCCCCGTGCCGGTTCGCATCGAGCAAAAGCACCAGAGCGTGCAAGCTGCCCTCAAAGCCGGCGTGACGCTGGCCATGGGTGGCGACGTGGGCGTATTCCCCCACGGCGACAACGCCCGGGAGATGGAGCAGCTGGTGAAGGAATTCGGCCTCACGCCGCTGCAAGTGTTGCGCCAGGCTACCAGCGGCAACGCCCAGATTTTCCACCTCACCGACCGCGGCAGCATCCGCCCCGGCCTGCTGGCCGACCTGGTGGCCGTGGCCGGCGACCCCACCCAAGACGTGGGCGCCGTGCGCAAAGTGCAGCTGGTGATGAAAGGTGGCGTGCTCTACAAACAGCCGTGAGCCGTTGAGCTGCGCCGAAACCGGCTGCTAATTACCGGAGCTGAAATTGAGCTGAATAGTGCGTGAAAGTGGGCTAATGCTGAAGGCCACGAAGGCCACGCTTCGCGTTGTTATTGTCATTGCCTTATAAAGAGATTTTTTAACGGCTTAATAGATTAAAATCAATATCTTAACGGTGGGTTGCATTTGCTGGCACTGACCGTTCCGTATGAAAAAACTGCTCTTCATCTGCTGGCTCATGGCACTGGCAGCAACTGCGCAGGGGCAGGCCCAGGTCACCGCGCGCCTGCAGGCTGCCGTGCGGAACCACGTGCAGGCCGATACCGGGCGCGTGAACCTGCTCAATGCGCTGGCTTTTGCTCAATATGCGACTGCGCCCCAGCAAACCTTCGCGGCTTACCAGGAAGTCCTTCCCCTTGCCCGCCGATTGCACTATGCCTCCGGGGAAGCGGTAGCACTACTGGGATTGGGTTTTTATCATCGGTTTCGAAACGAGTACGGGCCCGCAATAGCCTATACGCAACAAGCGCAGCAGATATTCCGGCGGCTCGGCGACGGCCTGAACCTGGTGAAATGCCTGTATAATCTATCGTATATCGAATTTGGGCAAGGCCACTTTGCACAAGCTATGGCCTACAGCTTGGACGGCTTGCGCCAGGCCGAAGCCGTGCACAATAAGCATTGGGCCATTTTGCTCTATAGCCAACTGGGCAATACCTGCCTGCAGATGGGGGAGTATGACAAGGCCCGCCAGTACCTAGTGCACGGCCTACACCTGGCCGAGCCGGCAGGTGACCTGAACGGTATTTCCCACTGCGCCTTGATTCTGGGCGACGTGTACCGCCAGCAAGGCCACTGGGCGCAGGCCCGTCGGTATTACGAGCGGGGCTTGGCAACTTCCACTGGGAACTCCGCAGATAAAGGCATTACCCTGACCCTCCTGCGAATTGGGGCCATGGACGAGCGAATGGGGCTTTACCGGGAAGCCTTCGCTACGGGCTTCCGCATTTTGCGCCGGATAAAGCGACTGAGTGACGTGGGCAGCCTGCCCGAGGCCCAACTGCTCCTGGCCCAGGCACACCTGCACTCGGGGCGGCCCGATAGCGCCCTGATGTACGGGCGGCAGGCATTGCGGGCCGGCCGGCGCAGCGGCACCAAAAGCACCAGCCGTGACGCCTGCGAGGTACTGGCGGAAGCCAGTGCCCGGCTGGGGCACTTCGCCGATGCCTACCGCTACCACGTGTCGTTTAAAGCGTATCAGGACAGCCTCAATAGCCAGGACCTCAGCCGCCGTACGGCCGCGCTGCAATACCAGTTTGAGTTGGATAAGAAGCAGTCCCAAATCCGGTTGTTGACCCGCAACGAGCAGTTGATTCGGCAGAAAAATCAGCAGCAACGCTGGCTGCTGCTCGGGGCATTGGTGGGCTTGGCGGCAGTAGGCGGCCTGAGCGGCCTGCTCTGGCGCAACAACCGAGCGAAGCAGCGAGCCAATGCCCGGCTCGAACAGCAGCAGCAGGCCCTAAAGGCCGCGCAGGCCCAACTTATTCAAAAAGAGAAGATGGCCTCGCTGGGCGAACTCACGGCGGGCATTGCCCACGAGATGCAGAACCCACTCAATTTTGTCAACAACTTCGCCGATGTGTCAGCGGAGCTTGTCGAAGAGTTGGCGGAGGAGCACCAACGCATCGCCCGCGATACGGCGCTGGAAACCGAGCTCATGGACAGTTTGCGGCAGAACCTGCACAAAATCAGCGGCCACGGGCGCCGGGCGGCCCGCATCGTCTCCGGCATGCTGGAGCACGCCCGCCCAATCAGCGGCGTGCGCCAGCCCACCGACCTAAATGCACTGGTAGCAGAATACCTACGGCTCGCGGCCCACGGCCCACACACAACGGCCCCCGCCTTCCACCCCACGCTCATCACCGACTTTGCGGCCAATTTGGGCTTGGTCGAGGTCGTGCCCCAGGAAATTGGGCGGGTGTTGCTGAATGTGTACGCCAATGCCCTCTACGCCGTGCAGCAAAAAGCTGCCACTCTCGGCCCAACGTACCACCCCGAAATCGTAGTCAGCACGCGGCGTTGCGCGGCGCAGGTCGAAATCCGGGTGCGCGATAATGGGGTGGGCATGCCCGCGGCGGTGAAGGAAAAGGCATTTCAGCCCTTCTTCACGACCAAGCCGGCGGGCGAGGGTACCGGCTTGGGCCTCTCGCTTAGCTATGACATCATTACCCAAGGCCACGGCGGCACGCTCAGCCTAAAATCTCTGGAAGGAGAATGCACCGAAGTGGTACTGGCGTTTCCCCTGGCTCAAGCCACTTGACAAGTGCCCACGACTATGTTTCTTCACTGTACCCGGCGCACGCTGCCACCACCGCTGTGCGAAGCATTGACCAAGCGCGCGTTGCCCTTGTAGCGCACGTCGCTGCCACCGGAAGCGCTGGAGTTGAGCTCGCCTTCGACGGATATCTTGACATCGGAGCCGCCGCTGGCATTTACGCTGGCGGTATTGCTTTGCAGGGCAAACGCGTTGTAGTCGGAGCCGCCGCTTACCTCTACTTTCTGGCGGTCGACGCGGCCGGCCAGGTCCACATCGCTGCCGCCCGAAGCCACGCTGCGCAAGGTCTTGGCGGTTAGGGTGAGTTTTACGTCGGAGCCGCCGCTGGCTTGCAGGTTAAAATCGTCGGCGGTGAAATCGGATTCGCCTTTGGCATCGGCGCCTCCGCTTAGGGCCAGGCCCGTAAGGCGGGGGCAGGTGATGTATACGTTCACGTGGCCCTTGCTTTTCAGCAGGTTCTGCCACGAGTAATTCCGCTCCCAGCCGATTTTCAGGGTGCCGTCCTCCACTTCCGTCACCACGTGCTCCTGGGCTTCCGGCGAGGCTTCCACCACCACCTTGGTGTTGGAGCCTTGGGTCAGGTAGACATCAATGCCACCGCTGGACTGCACCACCTGGAAGTTGCCCACCTGGCGGGACTGCTTTACCTGGGCCTGCGCCGTGCAGGAAGCAAGGGTGACGGCCGCAATGGCCAACGTGGAGGATAAAACAGAAATTTTCATGGCAAAAGCAGAATAAAGGTGTGGTGCGATAGATGCCTGAACGCGCCCTGGGGTTGCCTGATGGTTTCGGGCTCGCCAGTACGGGTTTAGCGCATGGAAATTACACCTGAAAGCGGCAAAATTCTATGTCAGTTACCGCCTGCTATTGCGGTTGAGCTAAAATTGAGCTGTTTAATGACCAGCTAATAATTCGCGCTTAACTACTACTTTGTGCGGCTTTACAGCTTAGCTTATTATTTATAAAAAACAGCTCTGTGCTACTAAAAATGCCTGTTGCTTCGTAGTTTTACTGCTATTCTGTTTTCTCTAAATAATACTTTTTCATTGATGAAGCTTACTCTACGCAGTCTACTGGTTGCCGCTTTGTTGAAAATGGCTGTTGTGTCGGCCCACGCCCAAACGGCTCCGCCCGCCGCCGAGCCCGCAGCGGCAGTTGCGCCCGCCAGCGCCGTGCCGGCAGCTCCCGCCGCCATCGCGGAGCCGCTGCTTTCGCCCGAGCTCGCCAAAGGCAAATACAAGGATTATTTGAACGTGCGCTACGCCGCCGATAAGGAAGCCCGGGCTGCCGTGCACATGTTTAACCGCAAGCAAACCGGCGGGGTGGTATGGCTGGTGGGAGGTGGAGCCTTTCTTGGCTTTTTAACTTCACAGACCGGCACCAAGACCGATGCCAACGGTGTGACTACTACGTTCACCATCTCGCCGTTCGGGTACCTCGTGTTTGCAGGCCTGCCCGTTGCGCTTGCCATCGGCAAGTTTTCGCGCTTCAACAACGGCGAGCTGTACAAAATGCTCCGGGAATACGATAAAACCCACAAACTGCCCGGCTACGTGGTAGCGAAGCTGGGCAAGTCGGACTACGAATAGGACGGCTTTTCGGAAGCACTGAATCGTGCGTCGCGCCAGATGGGCGGCTACGAAGCGGCGGGTCTGGCTGAAACACAAAGAGCGGGCCGCTAACGCAGAAGCTAGCGGTCCGCTCGAAGTGAGGTGGTCTAACTAAACCGGACAGAATTGGGACGTGGTTTGCAGGTGGGTTTCGAAGTGGTTGGGCGATTGATAGCCGAGCGCCGAATGTCGACGTTCGGCGTTGTAATAGGCGATGTGGTGGGCGATTTCGAGCTTGGCTTCGGCCAGGTCGGGGAAGCTCCCACCATCGAGGAGCTCGGCTTTGAAGCGGCTCCAAAACGATTCGGCGTGGGCGTTGTCGTAGCAGTTGCCGCGCCGGCTCATGCTCTGCCGCGCCCCGTAGCGGGTGAGCAGCTGCTTGAAGCGGGTGGCCGTGTACTGGCTGCCCTGGTCGGAGTGCACGATGAGCCCGGCCCGGGGCTGGCGCACGGCCAGGGCGCGGCGCAGGGCCTCGCTGACCAGGTCTTCGGGCATCGTGTCGCGCACGTCCCAGCCCACGATTTTGCGCGAGCAGGGGTCGAGCCAGACGGCCAGGTAGAGCCAGCCGCCACCTTGGCGCGGCAAGTACGTGATGTCGCCGACCCACACCCGATTCGGGGCCGTGGGGGCCGGCTGGCCCAACAAGCGGTTGGGCACGGCGCGCACGGCCGGGTCCGAATCGGTGGTGCGCGGCACAAACGAGCGGGGCTGCTGGGCACGCAGCCCGTGCGCTTTCAGCACCCGGCGGATGCGCCAGCGCCCCACGGCGTGGCCTTCGGCCTGCACTTCGGCCCGCAACCGGCGGGTGCCGTAGCGCTGGCTGTGCCGAGCAAATGCCTGGCGCACGGCCAGTTGCCAAGCCGGTTCAGGAGCTGGCTGGCCCTGCTGCCGGTGCCAGGCGTAGTACGCGCTTGGGGCCACGCACAGCACGTGGCAGAGCTGGCGGACCGGCACCCGGACCCGCTGCCGGGCAATGTGCTGGTACACGCTCACGGGGTCGGCTGGGCGAAGATGGCCAAGGCTTTTTTTAAAATGTCGAGCTCCTGCGCCAGCCGCTTATTGGCCGCCCGCAGGGCGCGCACCTCCGGGTCGCGGGCCACTTCCACGCTGCCCACTTCCGCCACCACCTGGGCCTGCTGCCAGCGGTAGAGCAGCTTGGGGCTGATGCCCAACGCGCGGGCCGCGGCTTGCGTGCTCCGGCTTTCAGACGCCAGGCGCAGGGCCTCCGCCTTAAACGCCTCGTCGTATTTGCGTCGTTGGTCGGGCGACGCCCCGCTCTTTTTGGCTATCATAACAGAAGAAATATACGTCCTTCTTCTGTCCGGCATTCCTAGACCACCTCAAAGCTCAGCTGCAAATCGATTAAAGGGCTTTGCGAAAAAGATAGCGGGTCTCTGAGGAACCGTGAAAAGACGTAGTAGCCTTGTAGATGGGGTTGTTAGCGTCGGTTGATTGCGAATCTTTTTCGATTTTTTGCGTTGCGCCCGTTGTCCAGGATTCCGTGCGCATTTCAACAAATTCCCACCCATCGGCGGAAAGTTCGTTGATTGTTTGCATCAGTAGTACTTGCAGCTCGCCAAAGTAATTAGAGTTGAACATGTAGCGTTTGGGCTCGAGTTTGATTTGCCCGCGCCACGCGGGCGCGAGCCAAACGCAGTATGCACCAGGGTATACCAACTGGTACTGATAGCGCACCCCCGGAGTCTCCTTAAAAGCTGTGGTGTTCACCGTACACTGCCGGCCGGACTCGGGAAAGGGCAGCGGCACGGGAACCGCCTGGGCTGCAGCCAATCGAGCCATTATTAGGCATGTAAAGAGTAGCAAGACTTTCATAATGGTATAGGCAGAAAAAGGGTTAACAACGCAGATGAGCTGCGTTGTTAACCCTTTTTTCGAATATCATGCCAACTGGCTAGTCCCGCTTGCTCTTAAGCATGCTTTTCAAGGCCGCCAGCTCGTCGCGCAGTTTGGCGGCTTGCAGGAAGTCGAGCTCTTTGGCGGCGGCCTCCATCTGCTTCTCGGTGGTTTTAATCAGTTTTTCCAGCTCGGGGCGGGTCATCATGGCCACCACGGGCTCGGCAGCCAGCGCCAGGGCCGCGCCGTCGGAATCGGGGCCGGCGTAGGCCTGGTTGTCGAGCACGCGGTAATCGGACAGCGAGGTTTGGCCCAATATTTCGGCGTGGCTCTTGCGCACCGTGCGCGGCGTGATGCCATTCGCCTCGTTGTAGGCGGCCTGGGTGGCGCGGCGGCGGTTGGTTTCGTCAATAGCGCGCTGCATGGAACCTGTGATGCGGTCGGCGTACATTATGACCTTGCCCTTGTCGTTTCGCGCGGCGCGGCCCATGGTCTGAATCAGGCTGCGCTGGTCGCGCAGGAAGCCTTCCTTGTCGGCGTCGAGAATGGCCACCAGGCTCACTTCGGGCAAGTCGAGGCCTTCACGCAGCAGGTTCACGCCGATGAGCACGTCGATTTCGCCCAGGCGCAGCTTGCGCAGGATTTCCACGCGGTCCAGCGTCTTCACGTCGGAGTGCACGTATTCTACCTTGATGCCCAAGCGGTCCATGTACTTGCTCAGCTCTTCGGCCATGCGCTTGGTGAGGGTAGTCACCAGCACGCGGTCGCCCTGCTTCACCCGCTCGTCCACCTCATCTAGCAGGTCGTCAATCTGATTAACGCTGGGGCGAATGTCGATTTCGGGGTCGAGCAGGCCGGTGGGCCGGATAATCTGCTCCACCACCACGCCCCCCGCTTGGGTCAGTTCATAATCAGAAGGCGTGGCCGACACATACACGGCCTGCCGGTACATGCTTTCGAACTCGTTGAAGGTCAGCGGCCGGTTGTCCAAGGCCGAGGGCAGGCGGAAACCGTACTCGATGAGGGCGGTTTTGCGGCTACGGTCGCCGCCCCACATGGCCCGGATTTGGGGCATGGTGGCGTGGCTTTCGTCCACTACCAGCAGGTAATCGTCGGGGAAGTAGTCGAGCAGGCAGAAGGGCCGCGAGCCCGGTGTGCGCCCATCAAAGTAGCGCGAGTAGTTTTCGATGCCTGAGCAGTAGCCCAATTCCCGAATCATCTCCAGGTCAAACTCGGTGCGCTCCATGATGCGCTTGGCTTCGGCGTCGCGGCCTTCCTTCTCGAAGTACGCGTGCTGCAGCACCATGTCGTCCTGAATCTGCTTGATGGCCGTGTTCAGCGTTTCCTTGCCGGTCACAAACAAGTTGGCCGGGTACAGGGCCACGCCGTTGGCCTCGTCGCTCAGCTTCTTGCCGCTCACCGGGTCAATCTTGTGCACCGACTCAATTTCATCGCCGAAGAAGTAGAGGCGGAACGCGTGGTCGGCGTAGGCCGGAAATACGTCCACCGTGTCGCCCTTCACCCGAAACGTACCCCGTGTGAATTCGACCTCGGTGCGCGAATACAGAATCTGCACGAATTGATACAGCAGGTTATTGCGCGTGTAGCGCATGCCCGGCTTTAGGAAAATGACGTTTTTGGCGAATTCTTCGGGGTTGCCGATGCCGTAGATGCACGACACCGAGGCGATGACGACGATGTCGCGCCGGCCGCTGAGCAGGGTAGAAGTGGCGTGCAGCCGCAGCTTCTCGATTTCCTGGTTGATGGCCATGTCCTTCTCGATGAACACATCGGAGCTGGCGATGTAGGCCTCGGGCTGGTAGTAGTCGTAGTAGCTGATGTAGTACTCGACGGCGTTGTTCGGGAAAAACGCCTTGAATTCGCCGTAGAGCTGCGCGGCCAGGGTTTTGTTGTGGCAGAGCACCAAGGCCGGCTTGCCGGTTTGGGCAATGACGTTGGCCATGGTGAAGGTTTTGCCCGTGCCGGTGGCGCCGAGCAGCACCTGGGCGTGCTCGCCGTTGTTTACGCCCTCCACGAGCTTGGCAATGGCCGTGGGTTGGTCGCCGGTCGGCTTAAATTCAGAGGTCAGTTGGTACTCCATGCAACGGGAAAGGTAGGCCGAAAAGGTCAGCCTACCTTAACCACAAACCGGTATTTTGGGTTTCGCGGGAAGTAAAACAGTCGGGAACCGCCAGCGGGCTACTTGCCAAATTCCACCGCCACATCTACGCCGAAGCCGTAGGGACGGCTCTCCCGCATAAAGCTTTGGGCCGGGTGGGCATTGAGCGACAGCAGGCCCAATTCGGCCGTGGGGCCCACCGTCAGGGCCCACTTGCCCGCCGTGGGCCGGAACTGCGCGCCCACGCCGCCGCGCACATTGGCCAGCACCCGGCGGTAGGGCGTGCCGGCCGAAGTGAGCGAATACGTGCGGGTGGCTTCCGGATTGTCTTCTACCTCGCTCCGCACGCCCAGCAGCGCCGTGACGGCGCCGCCCAGCCGGCCGTAGAGGCTCCAGCCGCGCTTCACGGGGTTGGTGTAGCGCACTTCAACCGGAATGCCCGCCGTGCGGTAGCGGAAATTGGTGGTGCGCAACCGCCCCGTGCTCATCTGGCCAAGGTCCAGAATCTGCTCGCCAACAAACGCAGCACTCGACGCCGACTTGGCCGTGGCCTGGCCAAACTCAGCTCCCGTGCTCAATGACCAGTGCCCGCCGAGGTGGCGCGTGGCCAGCAAGGCAAGGCGCTGGCTCAAGCCGGGGCGCAGGTTTTCGCGGTATTGGGCGGCGGCAAATTCGGTCAGCGCCGGGGAATCGGCCCCCAGCGCGGGGTTGTAGCCATACTCGGGTGCAATGCCGGCCCGCGAGAAGTCGATGTTGGGGTTAAACACGCCCGCCGTGTAGCTGGCGCCGTAGTGCCATTTCTGCACATCTACCGTGGGCAGAGGCTCTGCGGCGGGAAGCAGGGCCAGGCCGTCGGGCAGCGTAGCCGAAGTGGGCAGGGCCAACGAGGCCGGGCTCGAAGCAAGCAGGCCCACCTGCTCCGGAATGGCCACGGACGAGGCCTGCGTAAGTGCCGCCAAAGCCGGCGCCCCGGCTGCGGCACCGGTCAGCGCACTGCCAGCCGTCGTGGTGGCAGAGGAGGCTGCTACGCTGGCTGCCGTGGCTCCAGTAGCTGCCGCAACCCGGCTGGAATTGCCATTCAGGCCCGACGTTGGGCCACTGGTAGCGGGCGTGATGCGAGCCGCAATAGAGGCGGGGCTGTTAGCAGCGGCTATTTCAGCAGGTGAGCTGGCAGTAGTATTTCGGGTAGCGTTAGCGCCGGTCGGCTGTTCAGCGCTGCCGGAAGCCATCGCCCCATTTTCCAGTTCGTTGCGAACCGATGCCGAGCCAAAGCCCGTAGCCCGGCCTGCCGAATTGGCGGCAACCGAATATTTGCCTGCGGCATAAGTCGCATTGCCTGTTGAGCCACCGTTGTTCAAGGAACCGTTTGCGGAACCGTTAGCAGAAGTCGCAGCCGCGTTTTTGGTAGCAAAAGCGTCAGTTGTTGCAGCCGCGTCAGATTCCGTTACTCCGCCTTTTCCCGTCGACGCGTTTGCGTTGCCAGTAGCCGAAGCACCTCTAGCCCGCGTGGCCGTGGCTACTTCAGTGCCGGCCATATCGGAGGCACGGTGGGCCCACCAGCCGGTACCAGCCAGTGTGGCCAGGAGCAGGCTGGCTGCGGCCACCCACCGCGTGGCGGCAAGGCGGCGGCGGTAGGTTTCGTTTTGACGAATGAGCAGGGAATTATCAATCTGGTCCCAAAGCATGGGGCGCGGGGGCACGGCGGCCTCCTCGCCCAGGTGATGGCGAAATAAGTCCTCTAAGCTACCGGTGGGTTTGGGCGTAGAATTGTCCTCGATAGGATTAACTGACATGGCGGATTGGAGTGCCCAGGCGCTCCAGTTTAGTTTGTAAGATGACCCGGGCCCGGGAATATTGCGACTTGCTCGTGCCCTCCGTGATACCTAATAATTCTCCGATTTCTTTGTGGTTGTATCCTTCTATCGCATACAGGTTGAAGACCATGCGGTAGCGCGGAGCCAGCTCCTGCACCATCTCCAACAGCTCCTGGAAGTTATAATTGCTCAGGGTAAATTCTTCGCTGGCCAGGGTTTCGGGGTACTCGCCGTCGCTCACCGCCACCAGCGAGGCATTGCGGCGGTGCTGGCGCAGGGCCGCGTTCACCATAATACGGCGAATCCAAAACTCCAGCGGGCACTCGCGCCGAAAGCTGGCCAAGGTGCGGAACACCGTCAGAAAACCTTCCTGCAGCACGTCCTCCGCCTCGAAGGTGGTTTGGGCGTAGCGCAGGCACACGGCCATCATTTTGCCGGCGTACTTGTCATACAGCAGCTTTTGGGCCAGCTGGCGGCCGCGCAGGCAGCCGTCAATCAGCTCGGCTTCGGTGGGCGCGCCGGTGGCCGCGGCCCGGCTGGCCGTCAGGCGCGGCGCCACGGGCGTTTGGTCGGGCAGCACGTCGTCGGCGCCAAAAGCAAACCAGGTAGCAGTGCTCATGCCGACAGCCGGGAACCCCTGCCGGCGGGGAAAGTGGTAGAGAAGGTCATTTTCTGCAGCATAGATAAGAACATCAACCAAGCAATATCCGGCCCAGCGGCGGCCGTCTTCTTGTGGATGCACGTCGGCACCAAAAGGTTGCAACTGCTATATAAACAGGTGCGCCGCCCCAATAAGTTGAGCTGATTTTTCTGATGAAACTATAACCTATCTCTAATTTAGTTGCTAAAATTGAGCTGGTTAGCTCAACTTCCTTTCGGGGGCTGCGCATTCCAGATGTCCCAGGCGGCTTCGGCCTGCATGCACAGCATCTCAAAACCGTTCTTCACCTGAGCACCGGCTTCCTTGCCCTTGGCCATAAACAGGGTTTCCATGGGGTTGTACACCAGGTCGTAGAGGTAGTGGCGCTCGGTAAGGGCCTCGTAGGGCAGGCGGGGGCATTGGTCCACGTTCGGAAACGTGCCCACTGGCGTGGCATTCACAATGAGGGGGTGAGCGGCCAGCAGCTGCGGGGTGATGTCGTCGTACGTCAGGCCGGGCCCCAGCGGGTCGCGTGTTACGTTCCAATACGGAATGCCTAGCTCCTGCAGGGCCACTTCCACCGCCTTGGCGGCTCCGCCGGCGCCCAGCACCAGCGCCCGCGCTGCCTCGCCGCGGTGCGGAAAAAAGGCGAGCAGCGAGTTGCGAAAGCCGATGTAATCGGTATTGTGGCCTACCAGGCGGCCGGTGGCGGTGCGCTCAATCACGTTCACGGCGCCCACGCGGCTGGCCGACGGGGCCAGGTCGTCGAGGTACGGCACCACGGTTTCTTTGTACGGAACGGTCACGTTCAGGCCCACTAAGTAGGGGTGGGCCGCCAGCAGGCCCGGCAACTCCCCAATCGTGGCCAGTTCAAACAGGTCGTACTGATGCTCGGCCAGCCCCAGCGAATAAAACTTCTGGGTGAAGAAGGTCTGCGAAAACGAGTGACTAAGCGTGCGGCCAATAAGCCCAAACTGACGCATGATATTTCAAATAGATACAAGAAGCAACTTCAAAATAACACAAAAAACCGCCCCCAAGCATCATGCCTGAGGGCGGTTTTGTTAGCAAACTACAATTTCGGCTTTAGCTCAACTTTTCTAGCGCGAACTGGCGGCCGAGGTTCTGCCCATTTTGCTTTTCACAAACGAAACCAGTGGCGGCAGCACCGACAGCGCAATGATGCCGAGAATTACCAGTTCAAAGTTCTTCTTCACCACCTCGATGTTGCCAAACAAATAGCCCACCACCGACAGCGACACCACCCACAGCACAGCCCCCACAATGCTGTACGAGGCAAAGTAGCGGTACGTCATGGTGCCCACGCCGGCCACAAACGGCGCAAACGTGCGCACAATGGGCACGAAGCGGGCCATGATGATGGTCTTGCCGCCATGCTTGGCATAGAACGCCTGGGTCTGGTCCAGGTACTTGCGTTTGAGGAACCGAAAATCTTCCCGGAACACCCGCGGCCCGAGGTAGTCGCCCACCAAGTAGTTCACGTTGTCGCCGATGAAGGCCGCCGCAATCAGCAGCGGAATGAGTATCCACAAGCTCAGGCCCGTTTCGGGGCGGGCCGCCAGTGCCCCGGCCGCAAACAGCAGCGAATCGCCGGGCAGGAAGGGAAACACAATGATGCCCGTTTCGGTGAAAACGATAAGGAAGAGCACGAGGTAAGTCCAGGTGCCGTAGTTGTACACCACGTCCACCAGGGTTTTGTCGAGGTGAAGGAAGAGGTCGAAAAAGTGCTTGAGGGATTCCATGCCAGGCGTAAGTGAGCCACAAAGAAAACCGGCACCCGCCGAAGTCCCCGCTTCCGGGCCTTACGAGGGTAGTTTCTACCGCCCCGATTGACGCCCCTTCTGGGGAACAGCCCAAGCGTTTTGGCTCAATTCCATAGCGCAGCAGCAAAAAAAATTTTCTTTTATAAATCCCTCTTGGCCTCGGCAATAGTACCTGTACCTTTGCCGCCCCTGTTGCGGGTAGTGTCGAGGTTAAAAAACGTGCTTATTGTGAGTTTCTTATATTCAGTGGATTAGATAGAGATTGGCTCTGGTATCAGTAGCGTACTAGCTGCTGTTGAGTCGCTCACACCTACCACTAATGGCAACCCATGTGAAAGTTGGCATTGCCTCTGATTGGCTCCGCACCATACCTGACCTAGCGCTGTGCTACTCCCGTTCTACCGATTAGGTTTTACTACTCAACCTCAACCAATACTTCCCCGTTGCAGGACTAAATCTATACTTATAGCATGATAGTTTATCAGGGTGGAGACTGGTGGAAGGCCTTGCGGCACTTTCAGACCTCTGCTGTTATTCGCTTGCTGCTAAAGCGCGTGGCGCTGGTGGGCCTGTATGGTTCCGCCATAGCCGTTATCAGCCTCGATTTTCATACACTCAACGTCAAGATTGGCCGCGAATACCTGTCCATTCTGGGTATTCTGCTCAGCCTGTTGCTGGTGTTCCGCACCAACACCGCCTATGACCGCTACTACGAGGGCCGCAAGGTGTGGGGCATTCTCGTCTCGCAGTGCCGCGGCCTGGCAATGGAGATGAATGCGTTGCTACCACGCGAGGCTAAGTCCAGCCGCCGCTATTTCGCCGCCCTCATCTCCAATTTTCCCATCGCGGTAGAAGGCAGCCTGCGCAACAAGGTGCGCTTCGACAAGATGGAAGCCACGCCCGACATTCTCGAGCGCCTGCAGAAGTCCGAAAACGTGGCTTCTACCATCATCGCCGTCCTCATGGAGAGCGTGGAGCAGCTGCGTCAGGTCCAGATTTTCGACCCTATCCACCTCATCAACATCAAGCAGCACTACCTGAGCATGATGTCGGTCAACGGAACCTGCGAGCGCATCAAGGCCACGCCCATTCCGTATTCCTACAGCTTTTTTATCAAGTGCTACATCACCATTTTCATCATGATAATGCCCTTGGTGCTGGTCGACTCCTGCGGCTGGTGGATGGTGCCCATTACCATGATTGGAGCCTACGCCATGCTAGGCCTCGAGATGATAGGCAACGAAATCGAAAACCCCTTTGGGTACGATAGCAACGACTTGCCCATTACCCAGCTCTCCAACAAAATCCGGGTGAGTGTACACGACCTGCTCGGAGTGGAGCTACCAGCCGAAAAAAAGGCCTTGGCCACCGTGCCCTACAGTGTCATTCATTAGTCGGGTTTTATTGGGTGCTCATTTGGCGTTTGTCATGGTCTGACGGGAAAAAACTGCAAGACTCGAAGATAATATTATTTGTAGCATTTTAACATTAATTTTCATTTATTCCAATACCCTATACCTTTTTTAGACTCGTGCGTATATGCGCCTCATTAGGAAATACAGGTAATGCTTTTCCCTCCCCTTTACATCCAATCCCTCATTCCATGCAAATGTTAACCTTTACTCAGAAGCTGTTTCGACAGCGAAGCTTCTTCAATTGTCTTATCCCGCTATTAGCCTTATTTGTTGGTTTGGGCACTACGTCGGTTAGTGCCCAGTCAAGCTCAACCGCCACATTGCGGAATGTCATAGTGACTTCTGGGGCTAGCGCAAGTGCTGCAACTACAAATACTTATGATGCTATTCGTACCTCGAATGCCACAAGCCCTGCTCCTAATAATGGCATCTTTGATGGCACAGATTTTGGAACACTTGATGTAAATAGTGGTAGCTTATTGCTGCAAGGTGGCTCCATTCAAATTGTTGAAGTTGGAGGAGATGTTTTCACCAGCGCATTCATCGATTATGGCGTTGCCCAAGGTACCTTTCCTAATGCTCCCGACCCGGCATTTGCCCAGTCTCTGCAGCTAACCCAGATGAGTTACGATGCGGCTACTAAAACGCGGACGTTTTCGCTGAACGGTGCAGGCCGAAATATTCTGGCATTGGCTGTGGCCAATGGCACTGGAACGAGCCACCGCTTTGACATTGCTGTTCGGGCTATTGGTGCAAATGGTCGTGACCAAATTAGTATAAACGGTAGCAGACGCGAATCAGTATTTACTCCGACTTCTGCAGCTCCTACAGTATCTACTGCTACTCTGCGTAACGTTATTATCACTTCGGGCACAACGGCTGCTAGTGCTACCATTAATACGTACGACGCTAATACTTCCACTCCTGGCCCGGGTGTCTTCAACGGCACCAATTTTGGCATACTCGACGTCAATGCTGGTCGTTTGCTATTGCAAGGGGGTGCTATTCAAATAGCCGAGAAAAATGGGGATAGGTTTGACCAAGCTGAAATTGCTTATGTAGTCACGCCGGGCACTTTTTCTACATCACCTGCGTCTTTTGCATTAGGTCAAAAACTGCCTCTGACAGTAGTTAGCTATGATGCTGCTACGATGACGCGGACCTTTACGCTCAGTAATGCCGCCCGCAACATCCTTGCGTTAGCCACGACTACAGGGGCACCAGGAACAAGCTACCGTTTTGACGTTGCTGTCTCGGCAACTGGCGAGAATGGCGGGAATCCAATTGGCTTGCTTGGCAACAGACAGACTTCGGTTTTCTTTGCTACCGGCGTACCAACGTTTCAGCCTACGCTGACTAATACCACCGTCTTCATTTCGCCGAACGGTGGACCTAATGTGTCTTACGATGCAAATAATCCACCCAACGCCAATCCTTTTAGTGGTGGAAACCTTGGCACGTTCGACATCGTGACCGGAAAACTGGTATTGAACGGTGGTACTGCGGTGACAAGAGAAAATGGTACTAACGAGGTAAGTAATGTTACACTTTATTACCGTGTTCGTAGAAGCGGTACCGGTGGTGGTGGTTTCATTCCTCTAACATTAACGCAAACAAGTACTATCAATAACGCGGACGGTTCAAGAACGCGTAACTTTTCGCTTTCTTCTGCCGCGCAGAATTTGCTGTCAGCTGTTACAATTGTTGGTGGCTACAATGTGGATGTTTATTTGGAGGCTAGCGGCGCTGATAATAGCAATAATACCAATTTTGTTGCCCAAAATGGAAGTAGCATAAGCCCCTATACTGCCAGCTTCACTGTAAACGGTACGCCTATTGTAACGACGATATGGACCGGAGGAAAGAACGATAACTGGTTTGATCCAGCAAACTGGACTAATGGTGTTCCCACAGCTATTACAAATGCCATCATCCCGAACTTTACGAGTGGGACGGGTATTCCTTACCCCAACATTTATAGCGACGCTATTAAACCTTTCACGGCTGAAAGGGCAGGAACAGATGCGGCTGGCAATCCTATCACTATTCCTGCAGATCCTGGTTATAATAATATTGGGTCAGGCAATGCCATGGTGCGTAACTTAACACTGCAGGGAAATTCGCAGTTAGACCGTAGCATTTTGCGTCTAGTAGTGGGCCGGCTTGATGTATTTGGAGATTTTACTAACCCCTACGGCAGCTTTATCCAGCGAAGCTCACCAATCATCAGCTTCAAGGCTGACGGCAATCAAAATATTAGTGGTTCCATCAACGGGTTCTCTAATGTGGAGATTGATGGTGGAGTGAATAGCATTAAGTCGCTTATCAATAACTTTGAAATTAAAGCTGGTGGCTATTTGAAGTTCATTCACGGCATTTTGAAAAACACCAGCACCGATGTAAGCACCAACTTTATCTCCTTTGAAGGTTCACTCACTGACCCATCTACCCGGGTCGTGACCCCGGCTGCCCAACTGTTGGGAGAAACCGAAAACACCTTCTATTTCGGCTATCTCAAAACTACTCAAGCTGCTACTATAGGCGTTCCCCAATCCTTCAGTAATATAGGACTGACGCTCACGTTTTCGGGCGTAACCCAACCTGGCAACGTATTTGTAACGCGTAATAACTCGGATAACTATCCTTCTACCGCTTTTGGCAGTTCTCCTCCCAAAAATGGTATCCGGCGTGTATTCGGGGTTCAGCCCGGTGTTTCCACTGGCTTGGTTGCCCGACTAGAGTTTCGGTACCTGAGCAATGAATTGGTTAACCTAAGAAACCCCGATGGTACTTTTACTGGCAGCGTTGACCAGAATAAGCTCTCGCTGTTCATATCTACCACGGGTGGCAACACGTTCCTGCAATTGGGTCGTGACTCTAATAGTGGTAACATCTTGGTTAAAAACAACGTCACTCAGTTCAATACGTTTACGCTCAGCGAGCAGATAGGTGCTCTGCCTTTGCCGGTAACGCTGGTTGCATTTGATGCTAAGCGGGTGGGTGCCGATGCCTTGGTGACGTGGCAGACGGCTACAGAACTGAACAACAAAGGCTACAATGTGCAGGTGTCGACAGATGGCAAAGGCTTCCATACAATTGGAACGATAACGAGTGCTTCTCCAAATAGCACGAAGGCTACCAACTATAGCTTTACAGATACTGAGAAGAATAAGTATGGCGTGCGGTACTACCGTTTGGAGCAAATGGATGTGGATGGCAAGCTAAATTATTTCGCTCCTCGTGGGGTATCCTTCGATGGGAAAGCCACGGATGGTGCTAATGCTCTTGCTTATCCTAACCCGTTCACGAGCGACGTTCAACTCAACATTGCTTCTGTCTCGGAAGGCAAAGGTTCGGTTCGCATCAACGATATGACTGGCCGTCTTGTGGCTGAACGTCAAATTGAGCTAGCCAATGGTGTGAATGACGTGCACTTATCCAACTTAGGTGAGTTGAAAAGCGGCATTTACCTGGTTCACGTTACCTTGCCCACGGGTGAGGTAAAGAATCTGAAAGTAGTGAAGCAGTAAACTGGCTGCTTTGGCAATATAAAAGCCGGTCTCCACAAGGAGGCCGGTTTTTTTGTGGCGTATGCTCCTCAAGGAGTCACAGCCAGATGGCAGCGGTCGCACGGGCTGCTTAGCTGCGAGGCATGGACGTGCCGAGACTGGTCTCTTTTGGCGGAAGGGCGGCACATTGGGCCACGACGTCCATATCGAGCAAGTGCGAGAAGGTGTCGCCGCGCCGCCCGCGCCGGATGGTTTCCAGGCTCATCATTTGGCCAACTATAGTAAGATTAACCCTGCTGATTTATGGTCTTAACAGAATATAAATCAATAATTGGTATTATTTAAATAAAATTATTGATTTATATTAAGTTTTTACAAAATGTTTAAACTCAGCATTATATTTGATATGTTCTCTTTTAAGAAAGCGTTTACCTATCAGTTCCATCTAATTACCACAGCTACATGCAAACTTTAATCTCTACCCAAAAGCTGCATAGACAGCACCATTTCCTTAAATGCCTTATTCCGTTGCTAGCCGTGATTATCGGTTTGGGTACACCCCAAATAGCTATGGCCCAGCGCTATACAGCAACAAACTTTACTGCTAGTGCTTCACCAACAGGCGGCGCTCCTACATCTACAACTTATCGTGGATTTACGGCAAATCCTAGGATAAGCGGCGCAGATTTAGGCAACGGAGCGGAGTTTAACCAAGCTGCTGGTCCTGGACAGGGAAGTCTGGTTATTACGGCTACTTCCACCACAGCCAACGACGGGGGTACGAGAATAACCTCCTCTGCCATCTACTACCGGGTCTATTTGCAAGGAGCGGGGATTGCCCCGGCTTTTTCACGCACATTTTTGAACGAAGCGGGTACTAATGGTTCGATTATAACCCATACGGCTACTACTTCTATCGACCTACTTAATCAACCGTCAGTATTAGGTGGGGGTACTTATACGGTTGAAGTTTATTTCAGGGGCGAATACGATGATGCTGGCACAACAGGTGCATTCTCTGACCCGGCTTCGAGTAATAGTATTCCTCCTGTAGGGTACAAAGCTACATTTAAGGTCAAAACCCCTCTTTCAACTCCTATTGGCGGAAGTTCAACCTGGATTAGCACTGCCCCCGCTACAGGCCAGCCCGCAACGGCAGCTGGTGTGGGCAGCGGCAGTACTGACTGGACCAATCCTGGAAACTGGAGCAACGGCGTACCAACGGCTACCTCGGATGCTGTTATTCCGGACCGTTCAACGGGGGTATTCAGGGTTTATCCAATTCTAGACAACCCAACCTACAACTTTGCTGTGAGGAACCTCACCTTAGTGGGCCAAAGCAATTCGTCACGCGGTGAAATCACTATAGAGCAGGCCACCCTCAGGGTCTATGGAAATTTGCGCCAAAACGCAGGCGGCCTCAGGGGCACTGTTACTCTTGCGCCGGGCGTTAGAAATTATCTACTGAACTCTACTCTTGTGCTTGCAGGTGCAGACCAGATTATTACTGGTCGTTTGGGGGTTTCCGATGTTATTATTGCGGGCTCAGGTATTAAATCCGTAACCGGCGAATTATCTGCAAGCAACACGCTTTCTTTTCAGCCGGCTAGCCCAGCAAATGGGGTGATAGTTCAGTCGGCTTACGAAGACCAGACCAATGGTTCAGTGGGGCCCATTTTTGATACAACCCTGCTAACGCTAATTAATTTAGGGTCTTCTGGAAAAATTAATCAGGAGCCCGGTTTTGCAGAAACGAATGCTTCTTATGTAAGAGGTGTCCTCCGCGCTGATCATGCTGTTAATACTGGGGTAATGGAGCCATTTGGTAATATTGGCCTTGATATAACTGCCAATTACACCTCTCCTCAGAATCTGATTGTTTTCCGGATTGTTGACGACCCACTACAGAGCCCAACTTCAACCAACGGGAAGGTTGCTGTGCCCATTAAACGTCAGTATTTGGTAGACAATGCGTTGGATAGCGAAAACCCCAGCTTTTCTGGTGCAACTCTATCGGTAGTATTTCACTACTTGGATTCGGATAGCGAGCTAAATGGCATTCCGGAGGACAACTTGTTAATGTTCCGGTCAAGGTCCAATGGTCCTCCTTACGCACCAGTATACGGTACGCTAAATACCCTTAATAATACCGTTGCCCGTCCCGGCTTATCTAGCCTAACTCGCTTTACGCTTACATTGGGCGATAGAGCAAACCCACTGCCCGTTCGCCTGACGGCATTCGATGCCAAGCGTATGGGCGCTGATGTCCTGGTGACGTGGCAAACGGCTAGTGAAGAGAACAGCAAGGGCTACGACGTACAGGTTTCGACCGACGGCAAGGTGTTCCGCATGCTGGCTTCGGTGCCGAGTGCTAACCCCAACACCATGAAGCTGAATTCTTACAGCTACTTGGATACTGAGAGGTACAAGGCCGGCACGCGTTACTACCGCCTGCGGCAGGTTGACCTCGACGGCAAAGAGACATTTTTCGCTCCGGTGTCTGTAAGCTTCGATGGCAAAGTGGCCGAAACCACATTGGTGGCTTATCCGAACCCTTTCAACAGCTTTGACAAACTGCATGTAGCCCTGACGTCGATTGCAGGTGGCAAAGGCCACCTGCGCATCACCGACATGACCGGCCGTATCATCCGTCAGGAGAGCGTTGAGCTGAATTCCGGCCTGACCGACCTGCCGGTGAATGGCTTGACCGAACTGAAAGCTGGTATATACATCGTCAATATATCTCTGCCCGCGGGCGAGGTGAAGAACCTGAAAATAGTAAAGCAGTAGGTCCACTGCTTGCAGCAATAAAAAGCCGGTCTCCGTGAGGAGGCCGGCTTTTTTGTGGTGTATTCTCCCTAGTGATTAACTGCGGAGGAGAGGCATTGAGCCGGCGTTTTAGCCGCGCGGCATGGAGGTGCCAGGCTTGCCCGTTTTGGCGGCTGGCCGGAACATGGGGTCAACGGCGTCCATGTCCAGAAAGTGCGAGAAGGTGTCGCCACGCAGGCCTAGTCGAATGGTTTCGAGGCTCACGACCTCATTGGGCGCAATATTGCCCAGGTTTACATTGGCGCCCAGTAGCTTGATGAACCACACCTGCTGGGCCTTCTGGGGCGCTTCCCATAGAATCTTCTCCGAGTTAATCTTGGTCAGGATTTCCTCCACCAGGCCCGAGCGCACTTCGCCGGTACTGCGGAACAAGCCCACGTTGCCGCCCTCGCGGGCTTCGCCAATCACCTTGATGGCGCCGGCGGCCAGCTCAGTTTCCATCTGGGAAATCCACTTGTAGGGCGGAATGATTTTTTCGGCATCCTTAGAGCCGACCTCGCTCAGCACCCGCACCGACTTGCTCAGGTCGCGGATGTACTCGCATTTGCGGTCGTGGTCGAGGTCGATGCTGCCGTCGGATACCTCGGCGTATTCCATGCCGTAGGTGTCCAGCAGGCGGCGGTAATCGTCGTATTGATTGCGGATGATGAATGCCTCGAACAGCGTGCCGCCGAAATAGACTGGCACGCCGGCCGCCCGGTAGATTTCAAGCTTGCGCTTGAGGTTGGGCACCACATACGACGTGGCCCAGCCCAGCTTTACCACATCGGTGTATTCACCGCCTACTTCAAGAAAATCTTCCACTTCGCGCAAGCTCATGCCCTTGTCCATAACCATAGTATAGCCTTGTTCGCGGGGTTTGGGTGGGCGCTCGGGGAGTTGGGAAAGGTCGTAATTCATCAACAATTGGGATAAGGGGGTGAAGAGGAAACCGCCGGCAGCAATGGGTGGTGGTACCGGCAAACAAAAACCGCCCGTCGGATGACGGGCGGTTGCAAAAGTAACTTGCTCAAGGGCGAAATCTTATTTCCGAAACTGCTCAATTAATTTCTTAAGACCCGGCTGCTCACGCAGTGCCGGGAAATAATCGAACAGCAGCGTGTGCTGCTCGAAATTGAGCGTAAGGGCCGTTTCCAGGGTGTTATAAGCTTCGCGCATGCGGCCATCGGCCAATAGATAAGCGCACAGCATGTAGTGGAAATGCGCCTCGTGCGGGTGCAGGTTCACGGCGTGGTGCACCAGCTCCACGGCTTCGGTAAAGTGGCCTTGCTCGTAAAGGATAGCGCTCCAGCTTATCCAGCCTTGCACGTCATCCGGAGCGACCTCCGTGGCCTTTTCGTACGACTCGAGGGCGCTTACTACGTTGCCAACCTGGTTTTCGGCCGCTCCCAGGGCTGACCAATATTCGCCGCTTTCGGCGTACAGCTCGGTGGCTTTGCGGAAATAGTGAATGGCTTCAAACCAACGCCCCTGCTCCTGCAATAGCACGCCTTGTCCAAACCAAGCCTCGTCCATCTCCGGATTAATCTCCAGGGCCTGGCGGTAATAGCGGCGGGCGGGTTCCCACTCGCGCAGCTTCTCGTAGCATTCGCCGATGTTGCAGAGGGCTTCATCGGTGGGCTCCCCAAGCGGGTATGCTTGCTCAAATTCCGGAATGGCCTTCTGGTATTCCTGCTGGCACACAAACGTATCGGCCAGCCAGTGGTGGGCATCGTGAAAATCGGGGCTGATGACCACGGCGTAATCAAACGCCTCCGCTGCTTTGGCAAAATCTTCGCGGCGGTACCAATACTGCCCCAGGTTGTACCAAGCCGTGGCCGAGTACGGGTCGTCGTCGGTGAATCCCTTGAAGAAATCCTCGTGCTCCTCGAGGCGGCCCGTCACGTCGAGGCAGTGCAACAACTCCTGCACCCCGGTTTCGTTGTCGGGATTCAGGCGCAGGCTCTGCTTGTAGTGCTTGGCCGCACTCTTAAACTTCTGCCAGCTTTGGAAGGCCAGGCCGAGGTTAAAGTGGATGTCTTCGCGTTCGGGTTCCTGCTCGAGGCCCGCCCGGAAAAACTCAATGGCCAGCGCAAACTCGCCCCGCTGGGTGCTGATAATGCCACGCGTGACGGCTACATCGGCATTGGTTGGGTCCAACGCCGCCACTTCATCAATCTGGCGTTCGGCTTCCTGGTAGTCGCCGCGCATGGCCGTTACCTGAGCGCGGTCAATCAGCAGCTCGGTTGAGAAAGGATACTGGCCCAGGGCCGCCTCGCAGGCCTGCAGGGCTTTTTCAAACTCAGCATTAGTAACGTAGTGGTCAATGATGTTTTCAAAGTCCTCTAGATCAAAAAATACGGGTTCCTGACTGTCCACCATGCGCTCGAAGCGACGCACGATATCCAACACGGCCCGGTGGTTTTCAAAATGTTCGTTCATGCGCATAAAATCGCAGTTAATGTAAGTGGATTAATCCGGTTTTGTGGCTTGTTGAATGCAGGGACCGGCTTTTGTTACCAAGCTACCCGCAAACGCTACTCCACTCCACTTTATAAGTTCTCTCCAATGATAACAAATGTTAGCCAAAACCGTGCAATTCGGCTGTTGCTAAGATACGATAACCGCAGGGGAGTGTGTCAAGTTCACCGCTAACTCACTTGCGCACCACGCCAGCGTTTCGGCTAACGGGCGGAAGGAGAGGCCGGTGGTGCTTTGTACTTTGGCATGTGAGTACATCACCGGGTGCCGGCCGGCACGCGCCGTGTCCTTGGTGATAAGTGGCCGGGCTCCAGTAAGAACAGCACGCGCATGCTCGAGCCGCCAAATGATTTCGGCAGCCCAACTAGGCACCGCTACCGTGGGTGGTCGGCGATGCATAGCGGTGGCTGCTTGCCGAAAAAAATCAGCCAGCGGCAAGGCCTCGGCACTTAAAATATATCGCTCGCCTCGAAGCTCAGGCTGGTCGAGAGCCAATGCCAGCAGTTGCTGCACCACGTCGCGCACATCCACAAAGTTGACCAGCCCCCGGGTATAAAAACGATGCTGTTGGTGTGCGTAGCGTAGCAGCCGGGTGCTGCTGCGGTGCCAGTCGCCCGGCCCCAACACCACCGAGGGGTTGACGATGACCGCCGATAAGCCTTCGGCCACGCCCCGCCACACCTCCAACTCGCCCAAATACTTAGAGGTAGCATAAGCCGGATGCGCTGCTCCCAAGTCCCAACTGCTCGTTTCCGTTACAACCGCGGCATGGTTTGGGTCCGCCGGGCTCCCTGCTGCCGGGCCACCCAATGCCGCTACCGACGACACATGAGCCAGCCGCACGCCGGGATGTTCCAGGCAGGCATCCACTACCGCAGCGGTGCCCTGCACGTTTACTTTGAGCAGTAAATCCTCGTCTTGAGGGGCGTAGGACACGAGGCCAGCACAATGAAAAACATGCGTAACCTCAGGAGTAATCGCCGACCGCAGCAAATCAGTGTCTAGCAGTTCGCCCGCGACCCATTCCACTCCTGGCGCCGCATTGGTGGGTGTTGTACCCCGGTGCAGGGCCCGCACGGCCAGCCCCCGCTCCCGCAAGGCATGCAACAGAAAAGAGCCAATGAGGCCCGTGCCGCCGGTAACAAAAATCATGAACGAGGTTGATGGTTTCGGAGTGGCCTTTTCTTGTCTAAGCTAAGCCAATGTGCAAATCTGGCAGCTAGAAACCAATGACCAGCCATCAAAGCGTTTTGTTTAATAACGGCAGTTGAAGCAGCTTTTGCATATACGGCTGGGGAAGCGCCCGCCGCAACAGCGTTTCGGTATGGCGCAGGTGGTGGGTATCAGTACCCACAAAATCAACCAGACCGCCGTCAATCAGTTGTTCGGCTACTTTTTGGGCTGCGGGGGAGTAGTAGCCCGCCAGGGAATTGAGGTTGAGCTGAAGTAGCACGCCATGGTCGCGGCGTAGCTTTTCAATCTCGGCAAACCGGCCGTAGAGATAGGTGTAGCGCTCGGGGTGAGCGAGGACGGGTGTATAGCCTTGGGCTTTTAGCTCAAATATGATGTCGAACAAGTTGAGCGGCTCATTCATGTACGAAGTTTCGAACAGCAGATATTTCTTATCTCCGCCGAAGGTGAGCATTTCCGTGCCATCGGCCAGTTTATGCCCTAAAAATTCGTCGAGGTAATATTCTGCCGCGCATTCAAGGGCCATTTCTCCCAAGCCTGCATGAGCAGCGGCATCGCGTAGCAATTGCAGCGCCACCCGGATGCCCTCAGGCGTGTTCTTATAAAAGTCGCCCATGATGTGGGGCGTCATTATGAGCTTGCGAAAGCCTAAGCCACTCAGCGCTCGTATCAGGTCAAGAGCGTGCTCGAGAGTTTCGGCTCCATCATCAAGGCCGGGAAGCAGATGCGAGTGCATATCGGCTCCCAACTCCGCCAACGTGGGCACCGCTGCCTCTTCCGCCGGCTTATTTCCAAAAAGCCGCTG
This sequence comes from Hymenobacter plasmatis, assembly GCF_020711255.1. Taxonomy (GTDB): domain Bacteria; phylum Bacteroidota; class Bacteroidia; order Cytophagales; family Hymenobacteraceae; genus Hymenobacter. The sequence continues at coordinate 253,752 of NZ_JAJFAW010000002.1, read as the reverse complement.
CAGGAATGTAGCCATTCAGAAACCGCGCTAATTAAAGAACTTCTTAAGTTTCTCGCCGAAGGTAAGCGCCTTGGTTTCTGGCTCTTCGTAATACCCTTGCCCGTAAGCCCCATAGCCGTAGCCATAGCCGTAGCCATAGCCGTAGCCATAGCCGGAACCACGCGAGTTGGCATCGTTGAGAATGGTACACATGCGTGTGAAATTGTTGCTGCGCATGAGTCGGTTCATGTTCTTAATGAACGTCTTGCGGGAATAATCGGCCCGCACAATGTAAAGCGGAATATCCGCCTTGCGCATAATGAGGATGCCGTCAGTCACTAGGCCCACTGGCGGAGTATCAATCAGAATGACGTCATAAGATTGAAATAACTCCTGAATCATCTGGTCGAACTTATCGCTAAGAATCAGCTCCGACGGGTTAGGCGGTGTCGGGCCAGCCGAGATAAACTGCATTGATTCAATAGAAGTAGGCTGGATGCACTCCTGAATGCTGTGCCGCTCAATCAGGATAGTGCTCACGCCTTTCACGTTTTCGGCACCAAAGGCAAGGTTGACCTTGGGCTTCCGCATGTCCAAGTCCAAGATGATGACCCGCTGCCCTGATAAGGCAATGATGCCACCCAGGTTCACTGTCACAAAAGTTTTGCCTTCGCCCGAGATGGTGGACGTTACTGAAATCAAACGCTTCTTTTTAGCAGAGCTGATAAAATCCAGGTTCGTCCGAATTGAGCGGATGGACTCAGAAATAGCTGATTTGGGATTCTTGTCAACTACCAGCCGCGATACTTCCATCTTCTCCTTGTCGTAGGTAGGGATAATACCTAGTACCGATGCTTTGGTATTCCGCTCCAATTCCCGCACGTTCGATATGGTGTTGTGCATAAAGTAGCGAACCGCAATCAGCCCCAGCCCCATGAATAAGCCTCCGGCTAACCCTACTGCATAGGCAATTAGTCGATTAGGAGAAATTGGGGCGGCCGGAGGCGAGGCAGGAGACAAAATCTGGAAGTCGGCAGTAGCACCAGCTTTCTCGATGTTGAACTGGACCTTGCGATCCATCAACTGTAGGTACGAAGTGACATATAAGTCAAGTGGGCGCTTAAGGCGTTCTAATTGAGTGCTTTTGGCGGGTAAACTTTGTAGTAATGCCGTAAATTTTCCGCGCTGTTGGTCGAGCCGGCTAAGCTCATTACGCAGCAATTTTTGGTTTTGCTGGAGCAAGCGCTTAATTGAAGTTCGCGTATACTCAATATTGGCCTGTTTACTCTGAATGGCTTCCGTTTTATCCGTGTAAGAACGCGAAGCGCGGCGCAATTGCCATTGCAAATCATTCAGCTCGTTAAGTTGCTGGCTTAGCTGAGGGTCTTCAATGCCCGCGAGAGCGGGTATACTTTGCTCCACAGTTTGCGTCTCATCACGAGTTAAGCTACCCTGGTTAGCCATTTGAGCAATTTCGCCCAACATGTTAATCTTGTCCGTGAGCTTGAGACGGTCAGCCTCCAGTTTTTCGAGTTTATCTGTTATAGCCGTGAATTCACCTTTACTGTCGTAAGTACCCGTTTGCTGCACAAAATTCTGCAACCGGTCTTCTGCACTTTCCAGGTTTTGACCATTCTGTTCCAGAATCTGATCTAGAAAGCGGAGCTTTCGAGTGGTGGTTTCTGATTTCTGAGCCAGCTTTTCCACCAAGTACACGGAGTCGATTTTGTTGACAATGTCTTGGGCTTTGCTCGGGTTAAAGTCATTAAAAGAAATCTGAATGGTGCTGGCTTCGGGATTGACAATTTCAACGGTCAAGTTCTTGTCCAGGTATTCGTTAACTGTCCTGTCGTCAAGAATCGTGAAGTGGTAGCTTGCATCTTGGGCTTCATTCGTCAATTCATCTGTACCCAGTACTGCAAGGGTTATCCCCGGCAACTTAATTTCTTGGCCTAAGCTGTATTCTCCACCGAGTGGGCGTCCTTGCCCCGTAAACTCAAGCGCAAAACGTTGCGGGCCCACGAACTTTAAATCGAACTTGCGATTATATAAACTGGGGTCTGTAATGCGGTATTTGACACGAAATGGAGCTATTCCATAGAGCTCTGATTCCAGCACGGTACCTTGAACATAATAATTTACATCCAGGGCTAAGGAATCCTTAAGCCTGCGATAAATGATATTAGATTTAATTAGCTCAACTTCGCCAGCAAGCTTGGTGCGTCCTTTATCAATTGACGCCGGGGCTTGACCTGCTAACCCTAGGGCACTTCCCTCGTTTCGCTCATCTATTTTAAGAAGTGAGGCCGATTTATAAACGGGTTTAGTGTAGCGCAAGTACAGCCACGAAGCCGTTACTCCTAGTCCCACAAGCAAAAGCATCCATAACAGACTGCGCCGCGCTACCAGCACTAGCGTGGCTATGTCCAGCCCAGGAGCATCATCATCTGCGTCATTTCCGCTGGCTAAGGGCGCCTCTGGAGGAGATGCCGTGCCGCCAGTGGCGTTGCGGATTAGTTCCTCTAGTTCTGTATTCTCGTTTATGGCCATTGTATTGATAGTGCAGCTAAGGCAACATGTTATAAGATACGCTGATATTAAGCGTACTGTCTAATTAATCTAATTGAACAGTATCGTTACTTAAATTGACTAATAAGGAAGAACGTGGTGGTAAGCAGCAATGATGACAAACTCAGAATAGGATTTATATCAACTAAGGCATCTAGAAGTGGGCGGCGTATAGGCTCCACATAGATTACATCATTGGGCTCAACCTGCAGATTGGCCCGCCGCATTCCATCTAAGGTGGACAAATCAATTTGCTGCACACGAGGATTTTTCAAGTCGCCTCGAATAATACGAATATTATTAGCCTTACCTCCGTTGCGATATAGTGTTCCGCCGCCGCCGCCGCCGCCGTCTACGCCTCCTGCTAGGGCCAGGACTTCCAACAGGTTCATGTTATCATTGTTGAGAGCAATTACCTGGCCACCGGTAGCGCCTAGCACAATTACACGGTTATTTGTGACGCGAGTAGTAACAAATGCCTCTTTGTAAAACTCATTGTAGCGTATAGCCAACGTGCTGTCCGCCTCCAGTAGTGTCAGGCCACTGACACGAATCCGGTTCACCATAGGCAGCACCACCGTACCATCGGCTTGCACCAAAAATTCTGACCCACCAGAGCCTTGGCCTGTGTTACGCGTGGGGGTACTTGTACCGCGGCCTGAAGTGGGCGCAATCGCCCCGCCCCGGCTGGGCAGGCCGCCGCTTGGCTGGCCAAACTGCAATTCCCCGTTGGGGTCCAGGATTCGTTCGCCTCTGTTCGTATTCACCCGCACTTCCAGAAAGTCATTGGGTTGAATGACATAATTGCGCTCCGACCGGTTCACGGCAATACGCAACTTCGTGCTGTCGAGCTGGCGGCCTTGGCGGTCGGTGAGCCGGAACAGGGTGCGTTGGTTGTAGTATTTGGTCGTCGCGCACGACGAGAAAAGCAGCAGTGCAGGAAGCGTCAGCAGCCACAGTCGCCCAAGGCGACGAAGGAGAAATGAAGGCATGAAGGCCAATTAATACGAAATCAAACGGAGAAAATGAAAAAAAAACGACCGCAAAAGTCAGGTTATCTCCAAAAAGCCTCAAAAGTAACGCTTTTGCCGTGCCCATTCAACAACAGGCCGTTACAGCAAGGAGCCAGGTTAGATTTCTGAGCCACTTAAATCGTACTTTCGCGTACCCAAACCCACTACTTACTGGTTGTGGGAGGAGTTGACCTAACATTCTTTTAAATCCCACCTCTAGTTCCCCTTCCATGGAAGCCGTAGCCACCGAGAACCAAACCATGATTGCGCAAATGGTGCGCGATTTTGGCGCCCAGCACATCAAACCCAACATGATGAAGTGGGATGAAAGCCAAGAGTTTCCTATTGAGGTATTTCATAAACTAGGCGAGCTGGGCCTGATGGGCGTGCTGGTGCCGCAGCAGTACGGCGGTTCCGGCTTCGGTTACATGGAATACGTTACGGCCATTGCCGAGTTGGCGAAGATTGACGGAAGCATTGGCTTGAGCATGGCGGCGCACAATTCGCTGTGCACCGGCCACATCCTGCAGCACGCCTCCGAGGAGCAAAAGCAGAAATACCTGCCCAAGCTGGCTTCCGGCGAGTGGATTGGCGCCTGGGGCCTTACCGAGCCCAACACCGGTTCCGACGCCGGCAACATGCGCACCACCGCCGTGCTCGACGAGAGCGGCGACTATTACATTATCAACGGTGCCAAAAACTTCATTACCCACGGCAAATCCGGCAACGTAGCCGTGGTGATTACCCGCACCGGCGAGGTGGGCGACTCGCACGGCATGACGGCGTTTATCATCGAGCGCGGCACGCCGGGTTTCGAAGCCGGCCGCAAGGAGGATAAATTGGGCATGCGCGCTTCCGAAACCACGGAGTTGATTTTCACTGATTGTAAAGTGCCCAAGGAGAATGTGATTGGCAAGGTTGGCGACGGCTTCGTGCAGTCGCTCAAGGTGCTCGATGGTGGCCGCATCAGCATTGCAGCTCTTAGCCTGGGCATTGCGCAAGGGGCCTTCGAGGCCGCAACTCAGTACAGCAAGGAGCGCCACCAGTTCAACCAGCCCATCAGCAGCTTCCAGGGCATTGCCTTTAAGCTGGCCGATATGGCCACCGAAATCGAAGCGGCTAGCCTGCTCACCTACCGCGCCGCCGATATGAAGGACCGCGGCCTGAACGTGAACCTGGAATCGGCCATGGCCAAGCTCTATGCCTCGGAGGTAAGTGTGCGCGTGGCCAACGAAGGCGTCCAGATTTTCGGCGGCTACGGCTATACCAAGGACTATCCGGCCGAGAAATACTACCGCGATGCCAAGCTGTGCACCATAGGCGAAGGCACCAGCGAAATCCAGAAACTGGTCATTGCCCGGGCGCTGCTGAAGTAGTAATTGTCATAGCTTCAACCGAGTTGCGCTGATAATTCCTTGTTTAGCCTAACAATTGTTGTTATCTTTGCGGCCCGATTTACTCGGCTCCCCTCCTGAAAATCTCCCTCATTCCCTGATATGATTATCATTCAAATCAAAGACAACGAATCGGTTGACCGCGCCCTGAAGCGCTTCAAAAAGAAGTTTGAGCGCACTGGCGTGCTGAAAGAGCTACGTCGTCGCACCTTCTTCCAGAAGCCCAGCATCACGGAGCGCAAGATGAAGCAGAAGGCTGTTTACAAGCTCGCCACCTACGGCCAGCCCAACGAATAGTCCGGAGTTTCGGGACGCGTTAGCATTGCTAAAACCGGCCGGTTTGCCCCGTGTGGCAAGCCGGCCGGTTTTTTCGCGTCTGCATTGCCAGACATTTCTTGCTGGAGAATAAAAAAAATGTAATTTGGATGCCCGGCCCAACCGCCGGGCATTTTTGGTGTTGGTATGGATGCTTTTCTTGATTTCCTGCGTTTTGAGCGGCGCTATAGTTCCCACACGGTTACTTCGTACCAAACGGACTTGGGCCAGTTTGCCGCCTACCTCAAATCGGCTTATGACTTAGCTGAGCCTGCCCAAGCGACCCACCCGCTTATCCGCGGCTGGGTCGTGGAGCTAATGCAGCAAAACCTGGACCCCCGAACCGTGAATCGCAAGGTTGCGTGTTTGCGCTCCTACTATAAGTTTTTGTTGCGGGCCGGGCGCATCGAGGCCAATCCGATGCTGCGCATCAAAGCCCCGAAGATGGCTAAGAAGCTGCCCGAGTTCGTGCCCGAGGAGGCATTGAATGGCTTACTGAATTCGTTTGAGTTTGGCGACGACTTTGCTGGGCAGCGCGACCAACTGGTGCTGGAAATGCTGTATGGCACGGGTATTCGCCTATCGGAACTCATCGGCATTCATGCCGACGACGTGAGCCTGGGCGCCAGTACCGTGCGTGTGACCGGCAAGGGCAACAAGCAGCGCCTAGTGCCGTTGAATCCGTCGCTGAAGCTGGTTATTGAGCACTATCAGGCTAGCCGGGTGCATAAGTTCGGCCCGGTAGCGGGCCCGTTGCTGCTCACGGACAAGGGCGAGCCGATGTACGAAAAGTTCGTGTATCGGACGGTGAAGCAGTACTTGAGCCAGATTACCACGTCGGCGGCCCAGCAGCACCCGCACGCGCTGCGGCATGCCTTTGCAACCCATTTATTGGGCAAGGGGGCCGACCTTAATTCGATTAAAGAGCTACTGGGCCACGCCAGCCTGGCCGCCACTCAAGTGTACACGCACCTGTCCGTCGATAGGCTAAAATCCGTATTTGAACAAGCCCATCCACGGGCTTAAGCTTCTTTTACCCTTTTACCTTCTTAATCAACTGCTTTATGAAAGTACAGATGCATTCGGTGCACTTCGACGCCGACAAAAAACTGCTTGATTTCGTGCAGCAACGTCTCAATAAGCTTGAGACTTTTTACGATAAAGTAACCGGCGGCGAAGTTATTCTGCGCCTTAATAATAAGGATGGAATCGATAATAAAACTGTTGAAATAAAGCTGCTTGTACCCGGTACTACGCTGTTCAGTCAAGAAGATGCCGCGTCGTTTGAAGCTGCCGCGGATGCAGCTGCTGAAAACCTGCGCCGCCAAATCACGCGGCACAAGGAGAAAACGCTGGCCCACTAAGCATAACTGCACTTAGTTTTTAAACAAGAAACCCCGCCAGAAGCGTCTGGCGGGGTTTCTTGTTTAAAAACTAGGCACTTCAATTATTACAAGCCAAACTCAGCTTTAATCTTGGGCACGTAGTCGAGCTTTTCCCAAGTGAAGGTTTCAAAGGTTTTGACGCTGCCGTCCTTCATGGTGGCTTGCACGGTGCCGGGCTGGCGGCCCATGTGGCCATATGCAGCTGTTTGAGCGAAAATGGGATTTTGGAGGCCGAAGCGCTGCACGATGGCGTAGGGGCGCAGGTCGAACAGCTTGTTCACCTTTTCGGCAATCTCCCCATCGGTGAGGGTAACGCCCGCTGCGTTTTTAGCTTTGGTGGTACCGTAGGTGGTCACGAATACTCCCACGGGCTGCGCCACGCCGATAGCGTAGGCTACTTGCACCAGCACTTGCTCGGCCACGCCAGCAGCTACCAGGTTTTTGGCAATGTGCCGAGCGGCGTAGGCGGCCGAGCGGTCCACTTTTGAGGAGTCTTTCCCGGAGAACGCGCCGCCGCCATGGGCACCCTTGCCACCATAGGTATCCACGATGATTTTGCGGCCCGTCAGGCCGGAATCGCCGTGGGGCCCGCCGATGACAAACTTGCCGGTGGGGTTGATGTGATACGTAATCTGGTCGGTGAATAAGGCCTGTACTTCGGCACTGAGCCCAGCTTTCACGCGCGGAATGAGGATGGCCAGCACGTCGGCTTTAATCCGGTCCAGCATTACGCTTTCCGAGGGGTCAAACTCGTCGTGCTGGGTGCTGATAACGATGGTATCAATGGCCTCGGGACGGTGGTCGTCGGAGTAGCGAATGGTGACCTGGCTTTTGGCGTCGGGACGCAGGTAGGTCATGTCGCGGTTTTCGCGGCGGATGGCCGCTAGTTCCTGCAGCAAGCGGTGCGACAGGTCCAGCGCGAGCGGCATGTAGTTGGCCGTCTCGTGGCTGGCATAGCCGAACATCATGCCCTGGTCGCCGGCGCCCTGGTCTTCGTCCTTAGCCCGCTCCACACCCTGGTTAATGTCCGGCGACTGCTCGTGCAGCCGGTTCATCACTTCGCAGGTGTCTGCGTTGAAGAGGTATTCGGGCTTGTTGTAGCCAATGCGGCGGATGGTTTCGCGCACAATAGGCTCCGCGTCTACATGAGCAGTGGACTTGATTTCGCCCGCAACAAGGGCAAAGTCGGTGGTAACAAGTGTTTCGCAGGCTACTTTGGCGGTGGGGTCCTGGCGCAAATACTCGTCGAGGATGGCGTCAGAAATCTGGTCAGCAACTTTATCGGGATGGCCTTCCGAAACTGACTCGGAAGTGAACAGATAGGGCATTGAAAGCGCGAAAAGAGCGAAAAAGAACAAAGAAGTGTGGTTGCCGGGCAAGAGCCAATGGGCAGTCACAGAACAAAACTACGGAAATCCGGGCTATTAGCCCTTGTGAATGGCCGGTGTGAACATCATAATGCTCAGCAGCCAGATGCGTCCAGCTGTGCTAAAATCTGATAAAAACAGGAAAGCAAATAGCCTGCCTTTAGATATTTTCCTGCGACAGAACATGCACCTTTTCGCAAACGAGCACCACGGGCCGACCCCGTAGGTCCGTGGTAGCAAAGAGATATACCTCGCCACCTTCCCGGATTCCCGTTCGCCGACGGAAGTCGGCCACCGAGTCCGGGAAATTGCGAGTGGTAACGTGGGCGCGCGCCTCCGGGCCCAGGTGCGCCTTGAGAGCTGCTCCGTCGGCCTTTTCAACGGCCCGAACTCGGAATATTCGACCCGGGAAGTCGGCCCGTAACACATCAGATGTGTAGAGGTGGCTGTGCTGGTGCAGTTTCAACAGCTCGAAGGCCGTGCCAATACTGCGGAAGGCTCCTGCTTTGAGCACTGCTGCGTTGGGCTCGTAGAGGTACTGCTGGGCTTCGGCGTAGCGGGGGAGGGCGCGGGCCTCGCGGGCACGGTTGAGCCGGAATTCTTGCTGGGTACCGTCACGGCGTAGGTTTAGGGCGTAGCGCTCGGGGTCCACGGCGGGCTCCTGGCCCAATTCGTAAAGCACTTCCTTCACCTCATTGTCTACGGCTACGACCCAGAGGCGGCGCACGTGTGCCAGGCCCTGAACGGCATGCTCAATGTCAAGCATGGGCGAGGTCTTGAGCAGTACTTTGTCGGCTTTGTGCAGCAACAGAGGCAAAAGCTTGACGACGTCGGGCTCGCAATCGTGCAGCAGGAAGATCTTGCGGGCCGCCGTGTCGCGTCGCGCCGGGTCGAGGTAGAGCCAATCGAAATGCTCAGGTGTACTTTTGAGAAAGTCCAGCGCATCGGTCGAATGCACCGTCACATTGGCGATGCCCAGTTGGGCCATGTTATAGCGCACAATGGCGGCTAGCTTGGGGTCGCGCTCCACATAGTCCACTTGGGCCACGCGAGCCGCGAAATGGGCCGTGTCAGCTCCAAAGCCGCCGGTCAGGTCTGCTATTCGCTGGCCCTCAACCAAGCTGGCTTTGAAGGCGGCCGTGCGGGCCGAGGAAGCCTGCTCGACGGAGAGGGACGGCGGGAAAATCAGTTCGGGGTTATCGGCCCAGGCCGGCAGTTTGGCGCGGGCTTTTTGGCGGGCCTGAATCTGGCGCACCAGTTCGGGTACGGGCAGGCCGGGGTGGCGGCGGGCTTGGAGGGCCAAGTGGGCGGGGTCGTCGTGCAAGTGCGCGGCCACGTAGCGCCTGGCCGCTTCGGGCAAGGGGTAGTCCATGAAGAAACCTATACGGATAAACGAGACCTTTAGCGCAAGGCCCAGCGCAAAGCCAGCAGCGGCTGCCCCGTTGGCGAGGTGCCCAAGCCTACGGTGGTGGGTTGCAGGCGTTGCCAGCCTCCCACGTGGGCAACTCCGGCATTGTACGCCGTGACGGCGCGCAGCAGGTGCGTATTGGTGTTGCGGTTGATGAGGACAGTGGCCAGGACGCTGGTGGCAAACACGCCAATGGCCGCTTTTTGAGTGTCGTTGAAATAGACGGCGTCGCCGTGAGCAAAAATCTGCTGCCCGTACAGGCCAAACGCGCCAACCGCCACCAGCCGGTCAATCAGAAAAATGGTTTTTTGGCGGCGGTAGTCATCGAGGTGGGCCAGCGCCTCGGGGTTGCCCGCTAGGTAGGGTCGCAGCTTTTGGCCAAAAAAGCCGGCCGATTGGTAATTGTTGCCCGTCTCGCCGGGAGGCAGGAAGTCGAAATTGTGCTGCGGGCCGTTCAGGCCGCGTTCGGCATCCTGGGGGCTCAGGCGAATGGTGGCGGGGGCTTTTTGGGCCTGGGCTGAGCCCAACAGGCTAATAGCCAATGCTACCATAGCCACGCCGCGTAGCCGCCACGGCTGCGCGGCTAGTCGGTTTATTTCGTGCATAGAACAAAGATAATAGCGCAGTTAAGGTTGAGTTTTGGGCACAGAGCCTCTTATTTCTGCATCCCAACTCAACAAAGCTGGGTACTTGTACGTTCAGGCCGGGCCGGCCGGGCAATTCCGGACGGCCAGCTTCACTTAAATAGTTGATATTTCTTATGGAGACATCTTTGATTTTTCGCCGTGCCTTCCAAGCCATTCTGCCGGCCTCCCTGCTGCTGGCCTCGTGCAGCAAAAGCGACACGCCAGCTCCGGCCCCTGTCGACCAAGGAAAAGTAGCTTTTATAAACGCTGCTTCGCACATTGCCCCCACAACGCTGAAATTCCTGGTGGATAACACGGAGAAAGCGTCGCTCGCCTACGGGGCCAGCAGCAGCTACCAAGGCATTCAAACCGGGAGCCATTCGCTGCAAATAACGGCCGGTACGCAAGCGGCATTTACGATGACGCTGGCGCCCGAAAAAGATAAGACGTACACTTTTGTGGCTACGCCCGCCACTTCTCCTTCCACGGTTAATGGTCTGCTCTTTCCCGACGATTTGACGGCTCCAACCACCGGCAAAGCGCGCATTCGCCTCATCAACCTGGCGCAGGGTGTGGGCACCCCGCTTCGGCTCTCCCAAGTGACCAGCACCGTGACGGGCCCCGTGGTGGCCGATGTGGTGACCAACGTAGGCGTCAATTCGGCGTCGGCTTTTACCGAGTTTGCCCCCGGCGCCTACGCATTGTCCATCTTGGATAATTCGGCTACTGCCGGCGCCACGCCGATTGCGCAAGTAGGCGACGGCTCGGGCTCCGGTTCGGGTACCAAAACCTACGAAGCCGGTAAGATTTACACCGTGGTGGTGAGCGGAACCCAAGGCAGCCTCAACCAGGACCAGAAGGTTAAGGCCTTCCTGTCACAGAACAACTAAGCCGGCCTAGCCAGCTGCTCTAGCTCGTCTATTCCGAAAGGCCCGTACCGTTGTGGTGCGGGCCTTTTCGCGTTTGGCCCTGAACAAATATCGTATCTTTGCAGTTGAACCCCGAATACTACAAACTAACCCGCATTACGTTGGAAACCACGACGAAAACGTACGTTCCGTACAAAGTAAAGGACATGAGCCTGGCCGAGTGGGGCCGCAAGGAAATCCGCCTCGCCGAAGCCGAAATGCCCGGTTTGATGAGCCTGCGCGAGGAGTTTGGCGCTGCCCAGCCCTTCAAAGGGGCCCGCATTGCCGGCTGCCTGCACATGACCATCCAAACGGCGGTGCTCATCGAAACCCTCAAGGCGCTGGGCGCTGAGGTGACGTGGTCGTCGTGCAACATCTTCTCGACTCAGGACCACGCCGCGGCAGCCATTGCCGCCGCTGGCATCCCGGTATATGCTTGGAAAGGCATGAACGAAGAAGAGTTCAACTGGTGCATCGAGCAGACGCTGTACTTCGGCGAAGACCGCCAGCCTTTGAACATGATTCTGGACGATGGCGGCGACCTGACCAACATGGTGCTGAACCAGTACCCCGAGCTGGCCGCCGGCATCAAAGGCGTTTCGGAAGAGACGACCACCGGTGTTCTGCGCCTTTATGAGCGGGTGAAAAACGGCTCGCTTCCCTTCCCCGCCATCAACGTAAACGACTCGGTAACGAAGTCGAAATTTGATAACAAATACGGCTGCAAAGAGTCGGCCGTGGACGCTATCCGTCGCGCAACCGACGTGATGATGGCCGGCAAAGTGGCCGTTGTGGCCGGCTACGGCGACGTAGGAAAAGGCACGGCTGCCTCGTTGGCCGGTGCCGGTGCCCGCGTTATCGTGACCGAAATTGACCCCATCTGCGCCCTTCAAGCGGCCATGGACGGCTACGCCGTGAAGAAATTGACCAACGCCGTGAAGGAAGCCGACATCGTGGTGACGGCTACCGGCAACTGCGACATCCTCACCGAGCAGCACTTCCGCAGCCTGAAGGACAAAGCCATTGTCTGCAACATCGGCCACTTCGACGATGAGATTGACATGGCGTGGCTGAACGGCAACTACGGCCACACCAAGGACACGGTGAAGCCCCAGGTGGACATCTACACCATCGATGGCAAAGAGGTCATCATTCTGGCCGAAGGCCGTCTCGTGAACCTGGGCTGCGCCACCGGCCACCCCTCGTTCGTAATGTCGAACTCGTTCACCAACCAGACTCTGGCTCAACTTGAGCTATGGGAGCGTGGCGACCAGTACGAAAACCAGGTGTACACTCTGCCTAAGCACTTGGACGAGAAAGTGGCCCGCCTGCACCTCGCCAAAATCGGCGTGGAGCTGGACGAGCTGACTCCCAAGCAAGCCGACTACATCAAGGTACCGGTAGAAGGTCCGTTCAAATCGGATTTGTACCGCTACTAAGCGAGCTTCGCTTGATAAAAGCATTAAGCATAAAAACCGCCGGGCTCGCGTCCGGCGGTTTTTTTGTTAAGTCAAGCTTCAGTTCCGCTTACTTGCTAGGCGGCATCAGGCCCTGAAATAACTCACCGGCTTGCGTAAATACGCGCACGCCCAGCAAACTATAGTGGTGGTCGACCGCGACACTGTAATAAAGCTGATTGCCACGCTTTTCTGCCCACCCAAAGGCGGGCTGCCAACTGTGGCCTACCATAAAACCAGATACCGTGGCATAAAGCCCACGGGGCTTTGTGATGGTGCCTTTATCCGTGTAGTACTCGGCTAACAGGTCCAGCTTGTTAGTTCCGCCTAAGGTTATGCGCTGAACGGAAGAAGCGTTTGCCAGCGGGGCATCTTTGGGCACACCGGTCAACAAGTTAGCGGTGGGGGAGGGTGAAGCGGCTATACCCGAGCCGGATTTGCTGCAGCCAATTAGCAGCAGCGCGAAGCCAAAGAACATAGCGGCTGCCAGCCCAATGTGCCGTTTGACCAATAAGGCGGCCCGCCAAAAGATGTACACAAAGGCCAGCAGTAACGCGACGTTCAGGATGGACCACAGAAGATTTACCATGTTGGGAAAGCGAAAAGCTTCAATGAGAGGGTAGAAGAAGCTTCTGTAAACATAGTGCTTTTTCTATTGTTTCAGCCTTGGGGCTGGGCTCTGGCTGGCCAGGGCTTCGCGCACTGCCGGGGCTACCTGCGTGCCAAACAGGTTGATGGAATGCATCACGCTTTGGTGCGATATGCCCTCCAGCACCAGTTGAGCCAAAAAGCGGGTGTGGTTGAACAGCCCGTGCAGGTACAGCAGCTTCTCCGTGATTTCCTGGGCCGTGCCAACGAACAGGGGGCCCTCGGGGCCGCGCAGGAAATCGAAGTGGCGGCGGTTCATGGGCGACCAGCCCCGCTCGCGGCCGATGCGGTTCATAAGCTGCGAGTAGGGCGGAAAAAACTCGTCGGCGGCTTGCTCGGAAGTATCTGCCAGGTGGAAGTGGCAGTTGAGGGCCAGCGGGAGTTGGGCCGCGTCGTGGCCGGCGTGTTGGGCTGATTCGCGGTAGAGCTCCGCAAACGGCACGTAGCGGGCCGGGGCGCCGCCGAGGATGGCAATGGTCAGGGGCAAGCCCAATTTGCCGGCCCGCACCGCCGAAGCGGGCGTGCCGCCGATGCCAATCCAGACGGGCAGCTTGGGCTGCGCGGGGCGCGGGTACACGCCCTGCGCCGCGATGCTGGGGCGGTGCTTGCCCTGCCACGAAACCACTTCGCTGCCGTTGATTTTGAGCAGCAGGTTGAGCTTCTCGACGAATAGCTCGTCGTAATCGTTGAGGTCGTAGCCAAACAGCGGGTAGGACTCAATAAACGAGCCGCGGCCTGCGATAATCTCGGCCCGGCCGCCGGAAATCAAATCTACCGTGGCAAAATTCTGAAACACCCGTACCGGGTCGGCGGAGCTGAGCACGGTGACGGCGCTGGACAGGCGGATGCGCCGGGTAACGGCCGCCACCGCCGCCAGAATGACTTCGGGCGCGGAGATGATAAAATCGGGCCGGTGGTGCTCGCCCAGGGCCAGCACGTCCAGCCCAACTTCGTCGGCCAGCCGGGCCAGAGCCAGCAGCTCCTGCATGCGCTTGCCGGCGGTGTAGTCGCCGCCCGCCACGTGGGCCGGGCTTACCTCCCCAAATGAGCTAATTCCTAGTTGCATGGGCTTGGTTAATCAGGTTGAGCATATTGAATAGCGCGAGCGCGGGCAAATGGTTGCCAAAAGGCGAGCCAACGGACTGATTGTAGGGTGAGCGTCACTCTGCTATTGACGCAATAGCAGAGCTCACACATCGGCCCAATGGCCAATCGGTTAGCATCCGAGGTGCCGGGCGCTTGGGTAACCACGCTTCCGCTGCAATTCTTGAGCTTACAGGAGTAGATTTGTTGATGCGCAATTTTTACCTTCTTGGGCTAATGCTGGTGACAGCAGAACCCGCACTGGCTCAGGTTCCTGTCGTGGCTGCTGGCAGCCTGGCTCCGCTAACCGTTGAGAAAATCATGCGGGAGCCGGCGCAGTGGCTGGGCACCTCACCGTCCAACATCTATTGGGCCGAGGATGGCCGCCATATCTACTTCAACTGGAACCCCACCAAAGACCGGCGCGACTCGCTGTACCAGGTGGCGTCCACGGGCACGGCCACCCCGCGCAAAGTGAGCGCGCGGGAGCAGCGGGAACTGCCGGCCAGCAGCGGCGTGTACGATGCCGCTTTTTCGCGCAAGGTGTACGAGCGTGACGGTGACATCTTCCTGCTCGACCTCAAAACGCAGAAAATTCGGCGCGTGACCAATACCGCCGAACGCGAAACCCGGCCCGCGTTTGCCTTGCTGGGCAAGCTGGTGAGCTACGTGCGGGCGCAGAACCTGTACACCTGGGACCCCGTCACCGGCGAAACTACGCAGCGCACCGATTTCCGCAAGGGCAGTAAGCCCGCTAGTACCTCGCCCACCGACAAGGCCGAGCGCTACTTGCGGGCGCAGCAGCTTGCGCTGTTCGAGGTGGTGCGGCTGCGCGACCAAGACCGGCAGGCCCAGGAGCGCCAGCAGAGAGTCCTAAGCAAGCTGCGTCCCAAAGCCATCTACCTGGGCCAGCAATCCGTGGAAAACCTGCAGTTCAGCCCCGATGGCCGCTACGTGACCTACACGCTGATGCAGGAGCCCGCCGCGGCCAAAGTGGCGCTGGTACCCAGCTTCGTGACGGCTTCAGGCTTCACGGAAGACATTTCGAGCCGGCCCAAAGTGGGTTCACCACAAACGGCGTACGAGCTTGGTATCTATGACATTGCCCGTGACACCACTTTCGTGCTGGGCTATAGCGAGCTGAAAGGACTGGACGAGCAGCCCGCCTACCGTAAAGAGTACCAGCTGCCGGCCAAAGCCCCTGTGCCGGCCGATTCTACGGAGGCAAAGGCGGCCAGTAAGGCGAAAAAAACGGTGGCTGAACTGCGCCGCGTGCAGCCTTTCGGCCCGTACTGGTCGGCTGATGGGCAGCGGGCTTTTCTGGTGATGCGCACCGCCGACAACAAGGACCGGTGGATTGTGGGCCTTGACCCGGCCACGCAGAAAATCAAGATGCTCGACCGGCAGCACGACGACGCCTGGATTAGCGGCCCCGGCATCGGGAACGGGCCGGGCAGCGTGGGCTGGCTACCCGACAGCCGCCGGGTGTGGTTCCAGAGCGAGGAAACCGGCTACAGCCACCTATACACGGTAGACGCCGCATCCGGTGAGAAGAAGGCGCTGACCAGCGGCAAGTTCGAAATCCAAAGTGCTCAGTTGGGCCGCGACCATAAGACCTGGTACCTTATCGCCAACGCCACCCACCCCGGCGAGCGGCATTTTTACCAAATGCCGCTGAACGGCGGCACGCTTCAGCAAATGACCAGCCGCCCCGGGGCGCACGAAGTGGAGGTGTCGCCCGACGGCCGCACCCTGGCCGTGCGCTACAGCTATACCAACAAGCCCTGGGAACTGTACGTGATGGACAACAAGCCCAAGGCGAAAATGCGGCAGCTCACCCACAGTACCACGCCGGAGTTTGAAAGCTACTCCTGGCGCGACCCCGAAATCATCACCTTCAAGGCCCGCGATGGGGCCGACGTGTACGCCCGGCTCTACCGTCCGGCTACCCCCGTGGCGCAGGGCCCGGCCGTGATATTCGTGCACGGCTCGGGCTATGTGCAGAACGCTCACAAGTGGTGGAGCAGCTACTTCCACGAGTACCTGTTCAACAACCTGCTGGTGGAGAAGGGCTACACGGTGCTCGATATCGATTACCGCGGCTCGGCGGGCTACGGGCGCGACGTGCGCACGGGCATCTACCGCTACATGGGTGGCAAAGACCTCACCGACCAGGTGGACGGAGCCAAGCTTTTGACGGAGAAATACGGCATCAGCCCGCAGCGCCTGGGGATTTACGGTGGCTCATACGGCGGTTTTATCACCCTGATGGCCATGTTCACGCAGCCTGACGTGTTCCGGGCCGGCGGCGCTTTGCGTTCCGTCACGGATTGGGCGCACTACAACCACGGCTACACCGACAACATCCTCAACGAGCCCTACAACGACTCCATTGCCTACGCCCGCTCCTCGCCCATCAACTACGCCAGCGGCTTGAAAGGCGCCTTGCTCATGTGCCACGGCATGGTCGACACCAATGTGCAGTTCCAGGACATCGTGCGCCTGTCGCAGCGGCTTATTGAACTGAAAAAGGAAAACTGGGAGCTGGCCGTGTACCCCGTCGAAGACCACGGCTTCATCGAGCCTTCCTCGTGGACCGACGAGTACAAGCGCATTCTCAAGCTGTTCGAAACCAACTTGAAGCCGGTCGGGGAGCGAACTGGCAACGGCCAACCAACCTCAACCGGACAGTAATCCAATTAAGGCAGCAGCATGGGCGTGACGCTGGCGGCTACTGCAGCGTGGGCGTCACGCCCATGTTGGCGTAGCAGAAGCTCCACACGTCGGCCCACTCGTCAATCTGCAGCTTGGTGCTTTTGCCGGCGCCGTGACCGGCGTTCACGTCCACGCGAATGAGGGTGGGGTTGGGGCCATCGTTGGCGGCTTGCAGGGCCGCGGCAAACTTAAAGGAGTGCGCGGGCACCACCCGGTCGTCGTGGTCGGCGGTGGTGATGAGCGTGGCGGGGTAGCTGGTGCCGGGCTGCAGGTTGTGCAGGGGCGAGAAGGCCAGCAGGTTCTGGAATTGAGCTGGATTGTCGGAGGTGCCGTACTCCGGGGCCCAGTTCCAGCCAATGGTGAACTTCTGGTAGCGCAGCATGTCCATTACGCCCACGGCGGGCAGGGCCACCCGGCACAGGTCGGGGCGCTGGTTCATGGTGGCACCCACCAGCAGGCCGCCGTTGGAGCCGCCGGCAATGGCCAGGTGGTCGTAGTCGGTGTACTTGTTGTCTTTCAGGTACTCGGCGGCGGCAATGAAGTCGTCGAATACGTTTTGCTTGTGCGGGGTCATGCCGGCCTGGTGCCAGGCCTCGCCGTACTCGCCGCCACCGCGCAGGTTCGGGATGGCCAGCACCCCGCCATTTTCCAGCCACAGCAGCCGGGCAACCGAGAAGCCCGGCGTGAGCGACACGTTGAAGCCGCCGTAGGCGTAGAGGTAGGTGGGGTTCTTGCCATTCAGCACCACGCCTTTGCGGTGCACGATGAACATGGGGATTTTCGTGCCGTCTTTGCTGGGGTAAAACACCTGCGTGGTGACGTAGTCCTGCGGGTTTACGTCCACTTTCGGGGCCCGAAATACGGTACTGGTGTTGGTGGCCAGGTCGTACTTGTAAATCGTGGTGGGGTAGGTAAACGACGTGAAGGCATAGTACACCACCTTATCGGTGCGCCGGCCCCCAAAGCCGCTGGCCGTGCCAATGGCCGGTAGCTGCACCTCGTGCTGAAACTGGCCCAACTCCGAATACACCTTCACCTGCGAGCTGGCATCGTGCAGGTAATCGGCAATGAGGTGGCCGCCCACCTGGCTCACGCTCTCCAGCTTGTTCGGGCCTTCGGGCAGCACGTCGTGCCAGTTGGCTTCCTGCGGCTTCTTGGGATCGATGCGCACCACGCGGTAGCGCGGGGCCTTGTAGTTGGTGTGCACCAGCACCTCGCCGCCCACATTGCCTACAACGGTGTTGTTAAACTCATAAGACGCAATCAGCGTGGTCCAGGTAGCGGCCTGCTTGGGGTCGGTGAGGTCGCGCACCTGCAGGCGGTTGCCATCCGACTTGCCATCGGTGAGGTAGAGGCTCAGAAACCGCTCGTCTTCGGTGGCGCTGGCGATGCGGAAGCCCAGGGGCATTTTCGGGTTTTCGTACACCAGCCGGTCGGCGCTCTGCGGCGTGTTGAGCTGGTGGAAGTACACCTTGTGGTACTCGTTCATGCCGGCCAGGTCGTTTTCGCCGGCTTTGGGCGCATCGTAGCGGCTGTAGTAGAAGCCCTTCTTGGTCCAGGAGGTGCTCGATACTTTTACCCAGCTCAATTCCTCAGGCAGCAGCTGGTTGGTGGTCAGGTCCAGGATGCGCACCTTGTTCCAGTCGGAGCCGCCGCTGCTGGTGGCGTAGGCCAGGTAGCGGTGGTCGTTGCTGAACTCGGTGCTGGCCAGCGCCGTGGTGCCATCGGCCGAGAACTTATTGGGGTCGAGCAGCACCTGGGGCTCGCCAGGGCCGCGCTGGCGGTAGAGCACGGCCTGGTTCTGCAGGCCGTCGTTTTTGCTGAACACCAGGTCTTCGCCCACCTGCTCGGGCACGCCGTAGCGCTCGTAGTTCCAGATTTTGGTGAGCCGCTCCCGGATTTTGTCCCGGAACGGAATCTGGCTCAGGTAGGCAAACGTGACCCCGTTCTGGGCCGTGACCCAGGCCTTGGTTTCGGGCGAGTCGAGGTCTTCGAGCCAGCGGTAGGGGTCGGGGACGGTGGTACCGAAGTAGGTGTCGGCCACGTCGGCTTTGCGGGTTTCGGGGTATTTCACGGGGGGCGGAGCGATGAGGGCGAGGCCGTCGAGGCGGCTGGGCTCGCCTTTTTCGGGGCTGGTCATTTCGGTAAGGGCCCGTTTGCTGGGGAGCGTGTTGCGGTCGAGCCCCGTGGTGGCCCGGCAGGCTGCCAAAGCTGCCAACGCGGCAAACAGGGGAATGGCAGCTTTCATAAGAAACAAGAATAAATGATGCCCGGGGCCGCCTAGCAGCGGCCCCGGGACCTTGTCGGTTAGACCAACGTAAGTTAATCTAATTGAACGTCATCGGCAACGGGCCCGGTGGGGCCGGCCGTGGCCGGCGCCGGGGCAGTGGGCGCCCGGTCATCGGCCCCCACGGGCTGCGCTACGGCGGCTGCGATGAGCTCCGGTAGGTTGGCCCGCAGCCAGCGCAGCTCTTCGTCTACGCGCTGGCTCACCAAGCGTTCTACTTCCAGGCGCTGAGCCGGCGAAAGATTGGCGGTGGCGGCAGGTGCGGCAGTAGGCGCGTTGGGGTCGGGCGCGGCGGCCAGCACCAGCGCTTCGGCTCGCCTCACGCGGGCTACGGAGTCGGCCACGGCGGCGCTGGTTTCGGCGGCCGCGGCCTGGGCGGCGGTGGCGGCCTGCTTGGCCGTGAGGGTTTCGCGGCGCTGCTGGCGGCGCCACTGGCCCAGCGTGACGCGCAGCATGATGTAGAGCACCAAACTCAGAATGCCCAGAATGAGCGCCAGGGGCGCGGCAAAGCGGTTGAGCAGGCTGCCCGGCCCCGTGGCGGGCAGCGCGGCCGAGGTGGTGCCCGCCCCGGCGGCGCGCTCGGCGGCTACCTGGGCTTCGGCGGCTTCGGCCGCGCCCATGGAGGCGCCGGCGCGGGCCGTGGTATCGGGGGCCTGGGGCATCATGGCCTCGGGCACGTCGCCGGGCGGGGTGCCGCTCACCACGTAGTTGGTCAGGGCAGTTTCGAGGGCGGCCACGCGGGCCATGCGGGCAGGGTCGCGACGGCGGGCCGGTGAGCCTTTCAGCTTGCCGATAATGGCTTTGGTCAGGGCCGCGAGCCGGGCCGGGTTGTCTTTTTTGCCTTGGTAAATGCTGCCCCGGCCCTCAATGGGCTGGTAGAGCAGGCTGTACACGCGCAGGCTGTCGGGCCGAATGCTGGCGGCCAGCGCGTCGAGGTTGGCGCCTTCGCAGCGTACCGTGCTTTTGAGGTTGGGCCGGCCGGCGTCGTCGTACACGAAGCGCACCGTGGCGCACCAGATTTGGACCTTCGCCTCGTCGATGGAAGGCTGGCCCAGGGGCGTTTGGGCCGAGGCCAACAGGGGCAGCGCGGCGGCGCAGGCAAATAGCAAACGGCGGAACATCATACGCAACGAAAGAAGTTGGAGACCGAAAAGTACGAAAGGGCCGCCCACTACCGTCGCACTTAGCTATAATCAATCTCGGTATTGTCCCCGATGTTCAGGGAGTGGTTCATGCCCCGGAACGAGGCGTCGGAGCCCACGATGCAGTCGTGCAGCACCGCCGAGCTCAATTCCGAATACGAACCGATGATGGAGTCACTGAGGATGGTGCTCTTGATGATGGTTTTGTCGCCAATGGCCACGTTGGGCCCAATGATGGAATGCGAAATCTGGCAGCCGCGCCCAATGCTGACCGGCGGAATTATCACGGTGTCGGGGAATTCGGAATAGTCGCGGTCCTCCAGAAACTCGGGCCGGTTGAGCAGGCGGGCGTTGGCTTCGAGCAGGGTTTCCTTACGGCCGCAGTCAAACCAGTTGTCTACCGGGCAGGTCGTCATCGCCTCGCCTTCCTCGATGAGGTGCATCAGCGCATCGGTGAGCTGCAACTCGCCGTGGGTGCGCACGTCGGTGTCGTGCAGCCACTCCAGGGCCTGGGCCAGCTTCTCGGGGTAGGCCAGCTTGTAGAGGCCCACCATGGCGTAGTTCGACTTCGGAATCTTCGGTTTTTCGACCACCTTGCTGACGCGGCCGCCGGCGCCGGTTTCGACCAGCCCAAACATGCTGGGCGTTTTTACCTCCTTCACGGCCAGCACCGAGCCGGGCGTGGCCAGCAGGGCGGGCAGGTCCACGTCCACGATGGTGTCGCCGAGCAGGATGAGCACGCCGTCGGTGTCGTGGCGAAACTCTTCGCGGGCCAGCCATAGGGCGTGGCCGAGGCCCTCGCGGGGCTCCTGCACCACAAAAGTGGCCTGCAGATTGGGGTAGTGGCGGCGCACGTAGCGCACGATTTTATCGCCCAGATAGCCCACGATGAACACAAACTCGGTGAGCCCCGCGCCCTGCAGGCGGTCGATGATGTGGCCCAGAATGGTGTTGCCAGCCACCGGCACCAGGCTTTTGGGCTGGGTGTGGGTATGGGGGCGCAGGCGCGAGCCAATGCCGGCAACGGGAATTACTGCTTTCATTTTAGACGGTGGAAGCGCGAAGAGTTATGGTTGAGGCAAGCCCCGCTAAGAAGCAAGCTACAACTACTAGGGCCAAGCTGCGTACTTTGCGCCGAGCCGGCAACCAAACCGGCCCGGCAACGGCAAGTTTTGCCGTTGCTAATAAACCATCCTCTTACCACTTTCTCTTTCACCACCGTACCACCATGAAACGCTTTCTTCTTTATTTCGCGGGCCTGGCCTTGTTGCTCACCCAGTCATCGTGCGGCTACAACGGCATGGTGCAGCGCGACCAAGCCGTGAAAGCCCAGGCCGGCAACGTGCAAAGCGCCTACCAGCGCCGCAACGACCTCATCGGCAACCTGGTGAATACGGTGAAGGGCGCCGCCAAATTTGAGCAGGGCACGCTCACGGCCGTTATCGAGGCCCGGGCCAAGGCCACCAGCGTGCAGCTGAACCCCAACGACCTCACTCCCGAAAACATCCAGAAGTTCCAGGCGGCCCAAAGCCAGGTATCCGCGGGCCTGGGCCGGCTGCTGGCCGTGTCTGAAAACTACCCCGACCTGAAGGCCAACGCCAACTTCCAGGAGCTGCAGGCTCAGATAGAAGGCACCGAAAACCGCATCAACGTGGAGCGCAACAAGTTCAACGCCGTCACCAACGACTACAACACGTTCACCCGCTCGTTCCCAAACAACCTGTTTGCGGGCATCTTCGGCTTCCAGCCCAAGCCGTACTTCGAAGCCGACCCGGCCGCCAGCAAGGCGCCTACCGTTCAGTTCTAGTTTCAATGAGGAATGACGAATGAGGAATGAAGAATTGGCTCAACTAGCCTCTTCTCAATTCATCATTCGTCATTCCTCATTCTTCATTCAAACATGACATCTCCCCTTACCCCCGAGCAGGACGCGGCCTTGGTTGCGGCCATTCGCAAAGCCGAGGTGATGACTTCGGGCGAAATCCGGGTGCACCTGGAAGATACCTGCCCCACGCCCGAGCCCCTCGACCGCGCCGCCCAGGTGTTTGCCGAACTCGACATGCACAAAACCGCCGCCCGCAACGGGGTGCTGTTTTACTTGGCATGGGAGAGCCGGCAGTTTGCCGTCATCGGCGATGCGGCCATCAATGCGGCCGTGCCCGACGATTTTTGGGAAACCACCAAAGAGGCCGTACTGGAGCAATTCCGGCACGAGCGGTACGTGCTGGGGCTCGAGCGCGGCATCACCATGGTGGGCGAGCAGCTCAAGCGCTACTTCCCTTACAACGCCACCACCGACCAGAACGAGCTGGACGATTCCATTTCTTTTGGCGGCGCCAAACCGTCTTCCGACGCATGAAAAATCCTGTGGCTGACGCCCAGTTGTTAAAGCCACTTCGCTCGGGAGCCAGCGCGTGGGCCGGCCGGGCGTACCGGGCCGGGTTGCTCTTATTGGCGCTGCTGTGGCTCCTGCCCGCGCTGGTATCGGCCCAGGCCATTCCGCCGCGGCCCAACCCGCCGCGCCTAGTGAACGACCTGGCCAACCTGATGCAGCCCGGCGAAGCCGAGGCGCTGGAGCAGAAACTGGTGGCCTACAACGACAGCACGTCCTCGCAAATTGCGGTGGTGACCGTGCCCGACCTCGACGGCGACGACATTGCCGACTACGCCCAGAAGCTGTACGAAAGCTGGGGCATCGGCCAGAAAGGCACCAACAACGGCATCCTCATCCTGGTGGCGAAGCAGGAGCACCTGGCCCGCATCCAAACCGGCTACGGCCTGGAAGGCGCCGTGCCCGATGCCCTGGCCAAGCGCATCATCAGCAACACGCTGGTGCCGGCTTTTCGCCAAAACCAATACTACGCCGGGCTAAACCGCGCCACCGACCAGCTCATTGCCCTGGCCAAAGGCGAGTACAAGGCCGACCCGGCCGACATGGAGCAGCAAGGTGGGCGCAATGGCGGGGGCTCCGGTCCTCCTTTCTGGCTCATTATCGGCATTCTGGTGCTGGTGTTCATCATGCTCCGCAATCGCGGCGGTGGCCGGGGCGGGCGCGGCAACCGCGGCTTCGGCGGGGGCTTTGTGCCGCCCATCATCTTCGGCGGCGGTGGCTTCGGTGGTGGCGGAGGCGGCGGTTTTGGTGGTGGAGGCGGTGGTGGCTTCGGTGGCTTTGGCGGCGGCAGCAGCGGCGGCGGCGGCGCCAGCGGCAGCTGGTAAGCAGTCATTTAGCCCAATTTTGCTTAGATGACAAAAAGCCCGTCCTGCTCAGCAGGACGGGCTTTCCCTTTTCTTGTTAGGTCCTTTTAGTGGTCGCTGCGAACGCCAGCCGGGATGGCCACCGGCAAGCGGTTCTCGGCCGGTGGCACGGGGCAGGAGTAGCCGTGCTGGTAGGCGCAGGAGGGGTTGTAGGCGCGGTTGAAGTCGAGCACCATGGTGGTGGCGCCGGCCGGGGGCAGGCGCAGGTCGAGGTAGCGGCCCCCGCCGTAGCTGCCGTGCCCGTTGGTGAGGTCGGTGAAGGGCACGAACAGGTAATCTTCCAGCCCCGGCCGCTTCAGCAGGTCGACGCTTTGGTAGACGTTGAGCCGCAGGGCTTGCCCATTCAGTACAAAGCGCAGCTCGCCGTACTTGCGGTAGAGCGGGCGGCGCGCCGTGCTGGTTTCCATGGCAAAGGGCTGCGAGGTGGAGTCCCGCACCAGTTGGGCCACCACGTAGTAGCGGTAGCGGGTGGGGTAGTAGGGCAGGCTCTTAAAGGTGCGGCGCTCTTCGGCCGTAAGCGGCGACTCGCTGGGGTTGCTGAATTCCTGGTTCAGCGCCTGCTGGAAGGCCAGCACGCTTTGGCCGTGGGCCACAGAATCCAAGGGGCTCAGCGGCGCCTGTGCGTAGGTTGTCCGGCTCAATAGTCCTAATGCCAGTGCCAATAATAGTTTGCCATTCATGGCGCAAAGCTAAGCGGCCAATCAGCCTAGCCACAGTTGAGCTGGTGCTAGGTGCTCGAACTCAACCTTTTTGCCGCTGCCTCAGTATTAGCAAATATTCAGCGGTACTAATTCTGCTGGCACTTCTTTCACTCCCTTCCTTTCTCAGCCATGACTCTTTCCCGCTATTCCCTGTTCCTGTTTCTCTGCGTGTTGGCTACTTCGCTCACCGGTTGCGAAGCCATCGGCAGCATCTTCAAGGCCGGCGCGTACACGGGCATCATTGCCGTGTTCATCGTCATCGCGCTGCTGTGGTTTATCGTGAGCAAGATGCGCGGCCCGCGGAGCTAATCGGGTATTTATATTTCAAACAAAAAGGCGGCCCCATTACGGAGCCGCCTTTTTGTTTGCTTATCAGCTCAACAAAAGCTAGTTGGCTTTCTTGCTGGGCATGGTGCCAATGATGTGGTCCCAGAGCGTGCTGGATACGCCAAACGCCACCTCGTCTTGCCGGTAGTGGTGCTGGCTGTGGTGCGTCCACCACACTTTCAGAAAGTTCTTGGGGGGCGAGTACGCGTGAATGGCGTAGTGCACAAACAGGTACATGGCGTAGCCAAACGTGAAGCCCGACAGCAGGCCAAAGGCATAGGACCCAAAGCTGAGGCGGAAGATGAAAAACAGCAGCGAGGCCACAAACACCGTGACGATGGGCGGCATGGCCAGGCGCGTCTTGTCCTTGGGATACTCGTGGTGCACGCCGTGGAAGGTGTACTGAAACTTGGCCCGGCCTGGTGTGGTGGCCGGAATGTGGTAGAGGTAGCGGTGCACGGCATATTCGGCGTAGGTGAACGCGAACAAGCCCACCAAAAACAGCCCCAGCGCCGACGCGCCCGACATGAAGCCGTGGGTCAGGCCGTAGTACAAGCTCATTACCGCAGTCAGCACAAAAATGCCTACTGGCAGGGCAATGTTGGTATGCGAAAGCCGCTCCAATACCGGGTTCTGGAACAGTTGGGCTGAGCCTTTGTGCTTGGGCCGCACGGGGGCCGTGGCGGCGGGCTGGGTAGGCGTAGCGGCTGGTTCTTCGGTGGATACTGATTGCATAAGGGTAGCGAACGTCGAACTATAGGAATTAACAAAATTACGCTTCCTGCGGCAATTCTTATGCCGGAGGTAGAGCAAACCCCGCTGTTGCGAGTTGGGCCGCGACGGCGGAGGCCGTGCAGGCGGCTTCGGTGCAGCGCAGCCGGGCCTGCTCGTAAAACTGCTTTCGAGCGTCCAGGGTTTTGCGGAGCCACGCTTCGGTGGGGCCCGCGGTGGCCAGCAGGGGGCGGCTGGCAGTTTCGGCCGCGGCGGCCAGGCGGGCGGCTAGGGTATCCACCGACACATCCAGCCACAGCGTGAGGCCGGCGGCATTGAGCACCGCCAGGTTGTTGTGGAAGCAGGGTGTGCCGCCGCCGGTGGCCAGCACCAGAGGCTCCGGCCGGGCCGCTATTTCGCGCAATACATCGGCTTCCAGCTGCCGGAAATGGGCTTCGCCGTGCTGTAGGAAGATGGCCGGTATCACCTGCCCGGCCCGGGCCACGATTTCGGCATCGAGGTCCAGAAAGGGCAGCCCGTAGTGGGCGGCCAGGGCGCGGCCCAATGTGGTTTTGCCCGAGCCCGGCATGCCGATGAGGTAAAGCTTCACAGGAAATGACGAATGAGGAATGACAAATGAGGAGTTTGTAAAATCAGGCCTGTTGAAATAATTCTCCACGCCTCATTCTTCATTCCTGAATAGGGATGCGTTAGCTCAATTTCACCCGGGGGTCGAGCACGGCGTAGAGCACGTCTACCACGATGTTTATCAACACAAAGAGGGCGGCCACAAACAGCGTGGCGCCCATCACCACCGGGAAGTCCAGGTTCTCCACCGCGCGCAGCGTCACGGTGCCCAGACCCTTCCAGTTGAAGATGTATTCGATGAAAAAAGCCCCTGCCATGAGTGAAGCGAGCCAGCCGGATACGGCCGTCACCACGGGGTTGAGGGCATTGCGCAGGGCGTGGTGCAGCACGGTGGCCGTCTTGCTCAGGCCCTTGGCCCGGGCCGTGCGGATGTAGTCCTGGCTCAACACGTCGAGCATGCTCGAGCGGGTGAGCTGCGTGATGATGGCCAGCGGCCGGATGCCCAGCGCAATGGCCGGGAGCAGCAGGTTGCGCAGCACCAGGTGGCTTTCGCCGGTGAAGGGGTCGGTTTCGTAGAGCTGCCCGGTGAGGCTCAGGCCGGTCCAGTGGCTCCAGTAGAAGCCAAACGTGACGGCAATGGCAATGGCCGCCACAAACGACGGCACCGAAATGCCCAGCACCGACGTGGTGACCAGCGAGCGGTCCAGCGCCGAGTGGGGCCGCAGCGCCGCCGCCACGCCAAAGGCCACACCCCCGATGCTGGCAATGACCATGGCCGCCAGCGCCAGCCACATGGTGCCGGGGAAGTAGTCGAGCAGAATGCGCAGCACGTCCTTATTGCTTTGGAAGGAGCGGCGCAGGTAGGGTTTTTTCAGGACTAGGGCCCGGCTGCCCAGCGGCAGCAGCGCCACGCCCCCGTAGCGGGCCTGCCCAGCCGAGTCGCGCGGGTGCAGCCCCAGCGGGGATACATCGTTGAGGTAGCCCATCAGGCGGGTGGGCAGGGGCTGGTCGAGGCCCAGATCGGCGGTGATGGCGGCTTTGGTGGCCAGGTCGGTGCGTTGGCCAGCCAGCAGGGCGGCCGGGTCGCCGGGCAGCACGTTGAACAGCAGAAACACCGTGCACGCCACGCCCACAAGGACCAGCAGGCCCTGAGCCAAGCGACGGAGGATAAAAGAGAGCATTAATTGGGAAGAACAGGCGTATTAAACAAAGAACGTCATGCTGAGCGCAGCCGAAGCATCTCGCGTGCAGCAGTATTCCAGATGATTGCAACGAAGCAGGCGAGATGCTTCGACAAGCTCAGCATGACGTTCTTTTTACTTACTGCAGCTTCTCCTCCACCTTCCCGATGCTCGGGATGTCGTGGTAGTGGTACTTGCCCTTCACTACGCCATCTTTCAACAGGACAAAGCCGGGGTTGGAGCGAATCATGGATTTGAGCACCGTGGCATCGGCGTAGTAAAAGGGCACGGCGAAGTTGGCATTGTGGCGGAACACATCGAACTCGTCGGGGCTGCTGCTCGTGATGATGAGCGGCGTGATGTTGCGGCGCGACTGCTTGGCATCTTCAAACAGCTTGTTGATTTGGTCGTAGCGGTCGCGGTCGGTTTTGTCGGTGTTCTGCACCACGAGCACCAGCTTGTTGCCGCGCAGCAGCTCGGGGGTGTAGTCGCCTTCGTCGTTCCACACCCGGAAATCGGTGATTTTGGGCGCGGCCTCGGGGTTGATGGCCACCATGCTCTTGTAGGTCCAGGTGGAGTCGGGGTAGGTGGTGAACTCCTGGGTTTTCCCGTTTTTCTCCATGATGTACTTGTAGCGAATTGGCTCGCTGGGCTTCATCAGCTTGCCGATGTCGTTGCCCACTTTGTAGGGCAGGAAATCGAAATACGGCAAGTGGCCCAGCGCCCGCACCCCGATGCCGATGGCAATGGCCGAGGCAAAGGTCATAACCATCACGCCCGCTGTGCCCTGAACAAAGGAATGGCGCAAAAACCGCTGATGGAAAAACACAATGCCCCACAACACCATCAAAAACAGGTCTTTGATAAATGAGGTCCAGGGCGAGAGCTTGATAAAATCGCCGAAGCAGCCGCAGTCGGTTACCTTATTGAAGGCCGCCGAGTAGAAGGTGAGAAAGGTGAAAAACAGCAGCAAGCCAAACAGCAGCCACAGCGTAACGCGCAGGTGCCAGCGCAACAGCAGGGCCACGCCCAAAATAACCTCCGAAGAGCACAGGATGATGGAAATGGTGCGTGCGCTACCCTTGAAATAGAGGAAGAACGAGCCGAAGTCGGCGGCGAATACCTCAAAGTATTCCTCCAGCTTGTAAGCCGTGCCCACCGGGTCGTTCAGCTTGATGAGGCCGGAGAAAACGAACAAGGCTCCCAGCAAAAACCACGACACCCGGGTGACCGTGCGCAAAGGGTGGGGAGCAGGAGCAGTTGCGGTAATGGAGCTGGGTATTGACATAAGACAAAGTAAGCCCGTGGCAAACGGCCAGGCAACGCCCTGGGTTCGGGCAGAAACAGATTCATAGCCCAATTAGGCTCCCCTCCAGAGTAAGGAGGGGAATGGTTATACTACTGCTTGGGCTACTTTTCCCCGCGCAAAATCAATGCAAACACGGCGTAGTTTAGCATGTCGCGGTAGCTGCCTTCCACGCTTTCGCTCACCCAGGCATCGCCGCCGATGTCCTCGAGCTGCTTCACGCGGTGCAGCTTCATCAGAATCAGGTCGGTGATGCTGGCTACGCGCATCTGGCGCCAGGCCTCGCCGTAGTCGTGGTTTTTGGCCAGGAGCAGGCGGCGGTTTTCGGCGGCTTCGTGGTCGTAGGCGGCGGCCACGGCTTCCGGGCTCATGTCGAGCGGGGTGTCGGGCGGCAGGTGCAGCTGCATCAGGGCAATGAGGCAGTAGTTGATGATGGCCACAAATTCCTCGTTCACGTCGTCGGCCACGAGCTGCACGCCGGTTTCCTGTATGGTGCGGATGCGGTTGGCCTTGATAAAAATCTGGTCCGTGACCGAGGGCAGGCGGAGAATGCGCCAGGCCGTGCCGTAGTCGTGGGTTTTGGCCAGAAATAAGGTGCGGCAGCGGGCCAGCAGCAGGTCGTAGTGTTCGGGAGTGGTCAAGCGGTGCGCGACAACTTAATATTGTCATCCTGAGCAGCGCGAAGGACCTTATCACGTCCGCCCTGCCTGGGTAAATGATTCCAAATAACACGCAGCCGTGATAAGATGCTTCGTGCCTCAGCAGGACAAAGTAAATCCATGCATTCTCAGCATCCGTCTATTCACCCAGTCGCTCAGTCACTCCTGAGCCCGCACGGCCGCGTGCTCAGCCTGCGCCAGCCGCACGTGATGGGCATCCTCAACCTCACGCCCGATTCGTTTTTTGCCGGCAGCCGGGTGGCGTCCGAACGCGACCTGCTGGCCCGCGCCGAAGCCATGCTCGCCGCCGGCGCGGCCGTGCTGGACCTGGGTGCCTACAGCACCCGCCCCGGCGCCGAGGACATCCCGGAAGCAGAAGAAACCCAGCGATTGCTGCCCGCTATTGATCTGCTGCGCCGCGCGTTTCCCCACGCGTTTCTCTCCGTCGATACCTTTCGGGCCCGCGTAGCCCAAGCCGCGGTAGCCGCCGGGGCCGACCTGGTAAACGACGTGGGCGGCGGCCTGCTCGACCCCACCATGTTTGCCACCGTGGGCCAGCTGCGCGTGCCCTACGTGCTCATGCACCTGCGCGGCACGCCTAAAACCATGGCCCACCTCACCCATTATGAGGACGACCTGGTGCTCACGCTGCTGCGCTACTTCCGCGACCGCCTGGCCGCCCTACGCCACGCCGGCGTGGTCGACGTGCTGCTCGACCCCGGCTTCGGCTTTGCCAAAAACGCGGCCCAAAACCACGAGCTGCTGCGCCGCCTGCCCGAACTGCACGTGCTGGGGCTGCCCGTGCTGGCCGGGCTGTCGCGCAAAAAGATGGTGTACGGCCCGCTGGGCCTCGGCCCCGAGGCCGCGCTCAACGGCACCACGGCCCTGCACATGGTGGCCCTGCAGGGCGGCGCCCGGCTATTGCGCGCCCACGACGTGCCCGAAGCTCGTCAAACCATACAATTATTTGCCAATACCTTTTCAATGGCGGAATAAAGGCCGTAATTTGAGAAATGGAAAGCTAGCCGTGCAACGGCCGCGCTGTGGCGCGTCTCTTTTGTTGGCGGTGCTTTGTCTTCCGCTCCTTCCTTCAGCCCCACTCCATGTCCGGCCCTTTCCCCATCAACTTCCTGCGCTTTGGCTGGATTGACGCGGCCGACGTGCTTTTGGTAACGGTGCTGTTGTACCAGCTATACAAGCTGTTGCGCGGCTCGGTGGCGCTGAACGTGGCCCTCGGCCTGGTGTCGTTCTACCTGCTGTACCTAGTGGTGAAAGCCACGGGCATGGAGCTGCTTACCAAGATTCTGGGCCAATTTATGAGCGTGGGCGTGCTGGCCAGCATCATTCTGTTTCAGCAGGAAATCCGGCGGTTTTTGCTGAGCGTGGGCAAGGCCACCACCCTGGAGCGGGTGCGCGGCTGGGCCCGGGGCCGCTCCCTGGAAGTAGAGCCCATGTCGATGGGCCCGTTTGTGGAGGCGGCCAAAAGCTTGTCAAATAAGTACACAGGCGCCCTCATCTGCTTCGCCCAGGCCTCGGACCTGACAGCCTTCGCCGAATCCGGCGACCGCCTCGATGCCGAAATCAGCAAGCGCCTGCTGCTTTCCATCTTCAATAAAACCAGCCCCCTGCACGACGGCGCCGTGATTGTGGCCAACGGCCGCCTGCTGGCCGCCCGCTGCATCTTGCCCGTGAGCGAAAACCCCGACGTGCCCGCCTCGCTCGGCCTGCGCCACCGCGCCGCCATCGGCCTGAGCGAAGTCACCGACGCCGTGGTGCTGGTAGTAAGCGAAGAAACCGGCGCCATGAGCCTCGTGTACCACGGCGAAGTATACCGCAACCTGGCCACCGCCGAGCTACGCAGTCGGCTCAACGAGTGGCTGCTGAAAGCCCCCAGTGCTCCTGCCGCCGCAGCTTCCTATAAATCAGAAGCGGCCGCCTGAGAATTCAGGCGGCCGTTTCGTTATGTAGAGACGCGACACTTCGCGTCTCGTCGTTGGGATACCGTTTGGGCGTTATCGTTCAACGCCGAGACGCCAAGTGTGGCGTCTCTACATCGTTTTTGGGCTGATTCAGGGCGTGTTCGTCACCACTTGGCCTATGGCTGACTGCGCAGCGCCCGGCTCCTTGAGGGTGCCCAGCTCTTTGCCCACTTCGATAAAGGCGGCAATGGCCTTGTCCAGATGCGCGCGGGTATGGCCGGCGCTGAGCTGCACCCGGATGCGGGCCTGGCCCTGCGGCACCACGGGGTAGTAGAAGCCTACCACGTAAATGCCCTTGTCGAGCATCTTGGCGGCGAATTCCTGCGCCAGCTTGGCATCGTACAGCATGACAGGCACGATGGGGTGCTGGCCGGGACGGATGTCGAAGCCCGCTTCGGTCATCTTCTCGCGGAAGTACTTGGTGTTTTCCTCGAGCTGGTCGCGCAGCTTAGTGCTTTCGGTGAGCAATTCCAGCACGCGCAGCGAGGCGCCCACGATGGCGGGCGCCAGGGTGTTGGAGAACAGATACGGCCGGCTGCGCTGGCGCAGCATGTCGATGATTTCCTTACGGCCCGAGGTGAAGCCGCCCATGGCGCCGCCCAGCGCCTTGCCCAGCGTGCCGGTGATGATGTCGATGCGGCCCATCACGTCGCGGAATTCATGGGTGCCGCGGCCGGTTTTGCCCAGGAAGCCCGAGGAGTGGCACTCGTCCACCATTACCAGGGCTTGGTACTTGTCGGCGAGGTCGCAGATTTTGTCGAGTTGGGCGATGGTGCCGTCCATGGAGAACGAGCCGTCGGTGACGATAATGCGGTGGCGCGTGCCTTTGGCCTGGGCGTCCTGAAGCTGCTTTTCCAGGTCAGCCATGTCGTTGTGCTGGTAGCGGTAGCGCTGGGCCTTGCACAGGCGCACGCCGTCGATGATGCTGGCGTGGTTCAGCGCATCGGAAATAATGGCGTCCTGCTCGTTGAACAGCGGCTCGAACACCCCGCCGTTAGCATCGAAAGCCGCGGCGTAGAGAATAGTGTCCTCAGTACCCAGAAACTCAGCCAGCTTCTTTTCCAGCTCTTTGTGAATGTCCTGCGTGCCGCAGATAAAGCGCACCGAAGACATGCCGTAGCCGTGCGAATCGATGGCTTCTTTAGCGGCTTTGATTACCTCGGGGTGCGACGACAAGCCCAGATAATTGTTGGCGCAGAAGTTCAGTACCTCGCCCGCTTCGTCGGTTTCAATTTCGGCGCCCTGGGGCGAGGTGATGATGCGTTCCTTCTTGAAAAGGCCGGCATCCTTGATTTCCTGAAGCTGCTTTTCGAGGTCGGGCTGGAGGGTGGCGTACATAAGTCAGGGGAAAGTGGTGGGAAGTAGTGAGGCGAAATTACGCAGGTCGGCGTAGCCAACCGACTTGTATGGCATCTGTCAAGACAAACGGCTGTCATGCGCTCGGGACTGTCATGCTGACGAAGGAAGCATCTTCTCACGCTTGGGTCGTTCTGCGGTGATAAGATGCTTCCTTCGTCAGCATGACAGCCGATTGGGTTTGCTTACTTGGTAAAGACGCTTTGCTGCGCTCAGCATGACCACGTTTTACATTACTTGGGCTGCCGCGACAGAAACGCCTGCACGCCTTGCCGGCCGCTGTCCATCAACTGCTGCTTCTGGGCATTGGAAACCCGCTTGATTTTGGGGCTGAAACCCAGAAAATTGATGCTCACGGTACGCTTCCAATCGGCGGGCTGGACGGGATTGAGATTTTCGAGGGCCACCGTGTACAGGGCGCCCATGTAGGTATTGAAATCCTGGATGTCGTAGGGCGCGAGCTGCTGGCGGCCGGCCGCCGCGGTGTCGAGTGGAATCTGCTCGGCGCGGTCGAGGCGCAGGCCCAGAGTTTCGGAATTGAAGACGTTGCCGCGCGCATCGGGCATGCCGGTGGCCCCAGCGGGGAGGTAGCGCGGCTTGTCAAACAAATCGATGGGGTAATTGGCCAGCAAACCACCATCTACCAGCACCTGCACGGGCTGGCCCGGCGCGGGAGTGCCCGTTATCACGTGGTTCTGGGCATCGAGCAGCACCGCCCGGAAATACAGCGGAATGCTCATGCTGATGCGCACGGCGTCGGCCACCCGCATGGTAGGCGTGGTTTCGTGGCTGAACACCTGCACCCGCTGCGTGGTGAGGTTGGTGCCGGTGGTGTAGAGGTCGCGGAAGCGAGTGGGTTGCTGTTGGGCTAAGTGGTGCAGCTCGCCGAGGGTGAGGTTAGGCTGCTGGGTTTTGCGGGCCACCAGCTCGCTGAGGTAGGTGGCGAATTCATCGCCGCGGTACCAGCCGTATTGCTTCACCAGCCGGTGGCTGCCCCCGAAAAAGATGAAGCGGCCGTCGTTGAGCCGCTGCACGGGCGTGGCATTCACCACCTCAATAATTTCACTGGCCGAATAGCCCACCGCCAGCAGCGCCGCCTGAATGGCCCCCGCCGAGGTGCCGCCCACCCGCTCGATGCCACGCAGCAGCCCTTGCGTTTCGAGCTCCTGCAGCGCGCCGCCGTAGGCAATGCCGCGGATGCCGCCGCCTTCCATCACCAGGTTGCGGTAGCGCGGAGCCGGGGCTTGGGCCCGCGCGGCGGCCCCGCTCAAGCACAGCAGCACGCCGAGGCCCAAGCGAAGCAAAGCATTCTGTGTAAACATGCCGCCAAAGATACCGTAGAGCCGATGGCGCGTTGGCTACGGCTGTCCCGGTATCTTTGCAGTCCAGAATCATTCCCACCGTCCCACCCCACCACTTCCTAGCATGTCTTCCACTCCCGGCGACACTGAAACCACTGTTTTACCCGGCTCCGTGCTGGTAATTGGCGCCTGCGGCCAGCTCGGCCTGGAGCTGGTGGCTGCGCTGCGCCAGCGCTACGCCCCCAACCTCGTGGTAGCGGCCGACGTGCGGCCCCCGAAAAACCCCGACATGCTGGCCGGCGGCCCCTTCGAGCTGCTCGACGTGCTCGACCGCTCGCGCCTCGACAAGCTCATTCGCCAGTACCGGCCCAAGCAGATTTACCACCTCGCCGCGCTACTCTCCGCCACGGCAGAAAAGAACCCGCTCTTCGGCTGGCAGCTCAATATGGACGGCCTGCTCATCGTGCTCGAAGCTGCTGTGGCCCACGGCGTGGCCCAGGTGTACTGGCCCAGCTCCATTGCCGTATTCGGACCCGACACGCCGCGCGAAAACACGCCGCAGGTCACCATCATGAACCCCAACACGGTGTACGGCATCAGCAAGCTGGCCGGCGAGCAGTGGTGCGAGTGGTACCATCGCAAGCACGGCCTCGACGTGCGCAGCCTGCGCTACCCCGGCCTCATCGGCTACAAGAGCTTGCCCGGCGGCGGCACCACCGACTACGCCGTCGATATCTACCACAAAGCCATTGCCGGCGAAAACTACGAGTGCTTCCTCGAAGAAGATACCTACCTGCCGATGATGTACATGCCCGACGCGCTCAAGGCCACCTTGGACCTGATGCACGCCCCGGCCGACCAAATCAAAGTGCGCACCAGCTACAACCTGGGCGCCATGAGCTTCTCGCCGGCCGAAATCACGGCCAGCATCCAGAAGCACATCCCCGATTTTCAGGTAACCTACAAGCCCGATGGCCGCCAGCAAATCGCCAATTCCTGGCCCGCCAGCATCGACGATTCCAAGGCGCGTCAGGACTGGGGCTGGCAGCCCGATTTCGACCTCGACAAGATGACCGAGGACATGCTGGTGCACCTGCGCGAGCTGCAGCCGGCATAAGCCGTCGGCAAAAGTCCAAAAGCAAAAGTCCGAAAGCAGAAGTAGCCGAACGATAAGATAGCCGAACAATAAGAAGAACGGTCATGCTGAGCGCAGCCGAAGCATCTCTACCGCGCAACTAACTTAATTATTTGGTTTGCTATTGCGGTAGAGATGCTTCGGCTGCGCTCAGCATGACCGTTCTTTTTTATTAGCAATTACTGTTTATCAACAATATCTGCGCATTAAGCAGCTTTGGCTTTTTCGGCTTCTTTGGCTTCCGCAATCCGGTTGCCGCCGGGCCGCTGCGGCACGTTGAACAGCATCGACGTAGCCCACGGCACCAGGAACACGGCCACCGTGAGCACGGTGAGGGCCACGTCGGCGGTTTCGCTTTCCAGCGCCTCGCTCAGCGGGTGGCCCGGCAGAAAGTGGGCCACCAGCGAGAGCACCAGCTTCAGCCCAAGAATGCCGATAACCACAAAGGCGGCGGTTTCCAGAAACGGGTAGCGGCCCATGAGCAGCACGAACGCCTGCGCCACCAGCCGCATGGCCAGAATGCCGATAAACACGCCCACTACCACCAGTATCAGGTTGTTGGTGAAGGCGACCACGGCAAACACGTTGTCGATGGAAAAGGCCAAATCCATCAGCTCAATCAGCGCCACGGTGGCCCAAAACTTGCCAAACAAGCCCAGCGTGCGCTTGTAAATCCAGCTTTTTTCCTTGTCCACGGTTTCCTCGTCGTGCGAAGGGCGGGCCTTGAAATGGTCGTACACCAGGTACAGCAGGTACAGGCCGCCGAGGGGTTTCAGAAACCAGAACTTGATGAGGAAGGAGGCAAACACGATGCACACCCCCCGAAACACGTAGGCCCCGATGATGCCGTAGCGTAGGGCCTTCTGGCGCTGCTCCTTGGGCAGGTCACCCACCATGGTGGCCAGCACCGCGGCGTTGTCGACCGACAGCAGGCTTTCGATGATGACCAGGTTGCCCACAATGGCCGCCGAAGCCATCGGGTTGTCAAGAATTTGCTGGATGTATTGGTTCATGGGCAACGGGTAGAAACTGAGCCGGCCACCGGCCACCTCACGGAGGAGGTAAGTGCTTAAAAAGCCACCGACAAATATTGTTCAGGGGCGCAACTGAACTTGGACGGCTACCAGGAAATAATGCCCAGCAGCAGCGAAGTTATCAGCATCACGAGCACCGTGCCGCAGGCCCACTTGAGGGTGAAGCGCTGGTGGGCCGCAAACTCGACCCCCGCCAGCCCCACCAGCAGGTAGGTGCTAGGCACCAACGGGCTGAGCAGGTGCACCGGTTGCCCCACCAGCGAGGCCTTGCCCATGGTAGCGGCCGGTATTCCGAATTGGGCGGCTGCTTTGGTAAAAAACGGCAGGATGCCGAAGTAAAACGCGTCGTTCGACATAAAGAACGTGAGCGGCGCGCTCACCACCCCGGTCAGCACCGGGAAGTGCGGCCCCAGCTCGGCGGGCACCAGCTGGACAAACGTCTGGGCCATGGCATCCACCATGTGGGTGCCGCTGAGAATGCCCGTGAAAATGCCGGCCGCAAACACCATCGCCGCCACCGACAGCGCGTTGCTGGCATGCGCCGCAAACCGCTGCCGCTGCTGGCTCAGGTTGGGGTAGTTGAGCACCGCGGCCAGCGCAAATGCCAGCATAAACAGCACCGGCAGCGGTAGCAATTCGCGCACCAGCGCCACCATCAGCCCAATGGTGAGCAGGGCATTTACCCACAGCAGGCGGGGCCGGCGCAGGGCCTTCTCCTCGGGCGAAAGCGTCAGGTCCATGGCTTCGTCAGAGTCGCCCACGGGGGTGGGCAGGCCCGCCGCAAGGCCCAGTACGGCCGTTTTCTTTTTGGAATCGGCGGCCTGGTGCAGGCCAAGGCGCTTGCGCTCCTGCTGCCCAAAGCGCCAGGCCACGTAAAACACCCACACCAGCCCCGCGCCCATGGCCGGAATCAGCGGGTTGAAGAGCTGGGTGCTGTCGAGGTGCAGCGCGCTCATGGCGCGGGCCGTGGGGCCGCCCCAGGGCAGGATGTTCATCACGCCGCCCACCAGCATGTTCATGCAGGTTAGTATCAGCGGGTTGATGCCCAGACGCCGATACAGCGGCAGCATGGCCGTAACCACGATGATGTAGGTAGTGGCGCCGTCGCCATCCAGCGACACCAGCAGGGCCAGCAGCGCCGTGCCCACTATGATTTTGAGCGGGTCGCCGTGGGCCACGCGCTGAATGCGGTTGATAACCGGGTCGAACAGCCCCGCGTCCGTCATTAGCCCAAAGTACAGGATGGCAAACACCAGCATGATGCCGGTAGGGGCAATGTTTTTGATGCCGTCTAGCATCATTGGCCCCATGGTGGCGCCGAAGCCGGTGGCCACCGCAAACACCACCGGCACCAGCAGGAGCGCCGTGATGGCCGAAAGACGGTTCGTCATAATCAGCACCATGAAGGTGAGAATCATGGCAAAGCCAGCAAGTGCGAGCATGACGTGGGTGGGATTTGGGAGTTGAGGGTAGAAAGGGTGCCGCTAAGGCGTTGTTAAGCCAAAAATGACTCTATGCCAAAAAGAACGTCATGCTGAGCTTGTCGAAGCATCTCTACCGCTTTGTTGCGGGGATGCTCACCAACCAGACCACTGCGAGTTATTTGCCTCATTCGTTGCAGCGAATGGTTTACTCTCGTGGTAGAGATGCTTCGACAAGCTCAGCATGACGTTCTTTTTGAGCGGCTAGTGTTCAGTCGTTAGCTCAACTAGCTCAACCAGCTACTAGAAGCTGAAGCGCAGCGCTGTGAAGTAATACGCACCCATGAAGCCGAACTGCGAGGTGAAGCGCGTGTAGGGCGTCTGGCCCGAGGCCGTGAGCGAAGGGAAGGCAATCTGGTCGGGGTACACGTTGAACAGGTTGTTGGCGCCCAGCGTCAGGCCGATGCGCGGCGTGAAGCTATAGGTCACCGAGGCGTCGGTGATGATTTTGGCGGAGAAGGTCTGGTCCAACTCGGGCGTGGTCTGGATGGCGGTCACTTCGCCGAAGCGGGTGGCGCGCACCAGGCCTTCGATTTTCTTGTAGCGGTAGTTGGCCGAGCCGATGAACTTGGAGCGCGGTTGGGCCTTCTCAATCAGCCCAATCATCACGCGGTCGACCAGCGGGGTGCCGAGGCTGGAGAGCTTGGCGGGGCTGCGTACTTCGCCCTGTACCTTGGTTTCGTTCAGGGCCATGGCCAGGTTCAGGCCCACTTCCTGGTCGCGGTCCATGCGCTTGCGGTAGCTGGCCACCACGTCGAGGCCGCGGGTGCGGGTATCCAGGGCGTTGGAGAAGAACTGCACCTGAGCAAAGCCGGAGCCGGCAAACGTGGGCGCCAGGGCTGGCTTGGTGGCGTCGAGCTGGCCCGAAATCACCACCCGGTCGGTGATGTCAATCTGGTAAGCATCGGCCGTGAACACGAGGTCGGGCGTGACCTGGGCCGTCAGGCCGAGGTTGTAGTCGAGCGTGGTTTCGGCCTTGAGCTTGCCCACGCCGAGGGCCTGCACGTAGGGGTTGTCGTTGCGCAAGTGGGCGATGGGGTAGGAATCGAACACGCCGTTGAGGGTCAGCCACTGGGCGTCGGCGTAGTTGGAGTAGTAGAGCTGGTGCATCGACGGGGCCCGGAAGCCGCGGTTGATGGAGCCGCGCACCGAAAACAGGTCCGTGAACTTGTAGCGGGTCGAAACCTTGCCGCTCACGTTGGCCCCGAAGTCGGAGTAGTTTTCGAAGCGGCCGGCCACGCCCACCAGGAATTTGTCGCTGATGTCGCTGAGCACGTCCACGTACACGCCCACGTTGTTGCGGGTGCGCTTCACGGCGTTGGCCGTGCCAATGCCTTCGCGGCCGCTGCTGCCCACATCGGCCACGCCGGGGTTCACGGGGCCTTTTTTCCAGGAGGCTTCGTCGCCGGCCAGCAGCTGGTACTGCTCCACCCGGAACTCGCTGCCGTAAGCCAGACTCAACGACTTGAGGCCGCTTACTTCAAACGATTTCGAGACGTTCACATCGGCCAGGGCCTGGCCAAATTTGTTGGTGCCGGTGTAGAAGTCGGTGGGCGAATTGCTGCCGTACGAGGGGTTTACCGTGTGGTTGGCGTAGGTCTTGATAACGTTCTGGCCGAAGCCGGCGCTCAGGTCCACGTTCCAGCCGCCGG
Source organism: Hymenobacter plasmatis (assembly GCF_020711255.1). Taxonomy (GTDB): domain Bacteria; phylum Bacteroidota; class Bacteroidia; order Cytophagales; family Hymenobacteraceae; genus Hymenobacter. Next base: position 214,791 of record NZ_JAJFAW010000002.1, on the reverse strand, counting down.
CCGTTTTGCTGCGCACGCCCACCGTAGAGGCCACGTCCTGTACTGTGGCCGGAAACACGGGGTTGTAGCCATTGGGGAATAGCGAGAGCACCGCGCGCGACTTGTTGCTGGGGTTGCGGAAGAAGCCATAGGCTATCATATCCTTGTAGGAATACCCGCCGAAGGAATAGAGGCGCCACTTGTCGCCAAGGGCCACCTCGCCGTTGTAGAAAAACTGGCCCATGGTGTTTTTGGCCGTGCCGTAGGTGGTCACGTGGCGGTTGAAGCCGTTCACGGCCACCAGCGAGTCGTCTTTGCGCTGGTTGGAGTTGTACACGCGGCCGGTGTAGTTGCCCGAGCGGTCGGTGGGGTCGTTGTGGTGGCCCTGGGCCGTGAGGTTCAGGAAGCCGTCGCGCTTGCCCACGGGCAGGCCAAAGTTGATGCCCGTGTCATAGGTGGCGCCGTCGCCCTTGGCCGTGATGCCGTAGTTGCCGGTGACCACGCCGCCGCGCGGGTTTTTCTTAAGCACAATATTCACGATGCCGGCAATGGCGTCGGAGCCGTACTGGGCGGCCGCGCCGTCGCGCAGAATCTCCACCCGCTCGATAGCCGCCGTGGGAATGGCGTTCAGGTCGGTGCCCACCGAGCCGCGGCCCACCACGTTGTTCACGTTCAGGGCCGAAGACTGGTGGCGGCGCTTGCCGTTCACGAGCACCAGCGTCTGGTCGGGGCCGAGGCCGCGCAGGGTGGCCGGGTCCACGTAGCTCGTTACGTTGCTGATGGCGTGCTTGGTGGAGTTAAAAGAAGGCGCCGTGAAGTGAATCATCTGGCCCAATTCGGTCTGGCCGGTTTTGGTGATTTCCTTGGCCGTGAGCACGTCCACGGGCACGGGCAGGTCCACGTTGGTGCGGGCTTCGGAGGCCCGGTTGCCCACCACAATCACGTCGGCGATAGTGTGGGTGGTGGTTTTCATGGGCACGTCGAGCGTGGTGGCGCCGGCCGGTACCTCTATTTCGCGCAGCTCGTAGCCCACGTAGGACACCACGAGCACGTCGCCGTCTTCTACTTCCAGCGTGAAGGCGCCGTTGGCATCGGTGGTGGTGCCGCGGTTGGTGCCTTTCACGGCCACCGAGGCGAAGGCCAGCGGCGACTGGTCGGTGCCGTCAAGGATGCGGCCGGTGAGAGGGCGGCGGGCGGCGGGGTGCTCTACGCCGGTGGAGCTGATGGCGGCGGCCGTAGCCGCGGGCGCCGGCCCAACGACCAGTTGCGCGGCCAGCAGCAGCCCGGCGCCTTTGGTCCAGTTCAGGTAAGGTAGGCGTGCGTTCATGGAAGTAGTGGTGAGGTGGGAATGATTATGTGAATTGGATAGCGAAGGTGCCCGTCGATTTAGAATACATTTAGAATAATGGGCCTTTTGCTCAAAAAATCGTTTGCGGAAAAAATTGAGCCGTGGAAGGAGCGGGACCGGACCCGTATAAATGCTGCTACCTTGCCGGTCCTTTTCATCTCCCTTTCCGCCCCTGGCATGAAACTGCTTCTCGTCGAAGACGAACCCGAGCTGCTGGCCAGCGTGGTGAGCTACCTGCAGGCGCAGCACTACGTGTGCGAAGTGGCGACCACCTACGACCAGGCGCAGGAGAAAATGCTGTTGCACGACTACGAGTGCATCGTACTCGACCTGACCCTGCCCGGCGGCGACGGCCTCGACCTGCTGCGTGAGCTGCAACGCCACCAGAAAGCGGCCGGCGTCATCATCACCAGCGCCCGCGCCGCCGTCGATGACCGCATCACCGGCCTGGAACTGGGCGCCGACGACTACCTGCCCAAGCCCTTCTACCTGCCCGAGCTCAGCGCCCGCATTGCCGCGTTGGTACGCCGCCGCCACTACCAGGGCACCAACCTGCTGCAAGTAGGTCTATTGAGCGTGGACGTATCGGCCCGCCGCGCCAGCGTTGCCGCCCAACCGCTCACCCTCACCCGCACCGAATTTGATTTGCTGCTGTTGCTGCTGGCGAACCAGGGCCGCGTCATCACCAAAGGCGCCATTGCCGAGCACCTCTCCGGCGACGTGGCCGAGCAGTTCGATACGTACGAAAAGGTCTATGCCCACGTCAAAAACCTCAAGCGCAAGCTGACTGAGGCAGGCGCGCCGAATTATATTCGAATGGTGTACGGGTTGGGCTACCGCTTCGACCCCAACCCGGCTACGTGACCCACAAGAACTTCATGCAGAGCGGAGCGTCTTTACTGCTTCGTTACAATCGTCTGTCATGCAGAGCGCAGCGAAGCATCTTATCAGGTTAGCACGACTCTTTCAACTGTGATAAGATGCTTCCTGCGTCAGCATGACAAATGGCGCGAGCGAGATGCTTCGCTCCGCTCTGTATGACAACTTGCGCTGCGTTATGACCTACCATAGTAAGCTAGTTTCCAGTCAGAATTGACCCAAACTCATGAGGCTGCTGGCCCGCACCACCGTCTTTTTCCTGCTTTATGCCAGCGTGGTGGCGGTGGCCGGCACGTTCGTGTACTATGAGTTCATTCGCAAAATCTACTACGTCTACGTCGACCGCACCCTGAGCCGGCGCAAGCTGCGCGTGGAGAACGACTTACGATTGTACCTGCGCACGCCCGCTGACCTTACCTTTTGGCACCAGCTCGACCACAACGTGGAGTTTGTGCCGCTGACGGCACCCGGGCCGCCAGCTGCGTTCAGCGTGCGGATGATGTACAACCAACTCGTTGGGAAGGCAGTACCCTATCGCCAGCTGGCAGCGCCGGTGCAGTTCCAGGGGCGGCCCTACCGGCTGGAGCTGCGCACCACCATGCTCGAGAGCCAGGAGCTGCTGGCGCGCATTGTGCAGGCCGGGGCGCTGCTGTTTGGTGTGTTGCTGGTGGGGCTGTTGGTGTTGCAGCACTTCCTGACGCGGCGGCTGTGGGCTCCCTTTTATCAGACTTTGGGCGAACTCCAGCGCTACAAACTCGACCAGCACCAACCCCTGAGCCTGGCCCCCACGCGCATTCCCGAGTTCAAAGAGCTCAATTCGGCCCTGAGCCGGGTGTTGAACCGCAACCAGCGCATCTACCACCGCCAGAAGGAATTCACCGAAAACGCGGCCCACGAGCTGCAAACGCCATTGGCAATCCTGCGCACCAAGCTCGACATGCTGGTGCAAGTACCCGGCCTCACCGAAGAGCAGGCGGGCCACATCGAGCCGCTGCTGGACGTGACGCAGCGCCTCACGCACCTCAGCCGCAGCCTGCTGCTATTGGCCCACCTCGACCAGCAGCTGTTTTTCCCTTCCGAAACGGTGGACCTGGCTGCCGTCATCCGCACGCAGCTGGGGCAGCTACGCGAGCAGCTCGAAGCGGCCAACCTCACGCTGGTTGCCGAGGGTCTGGCGCCCACGCTCACCGTAGCAGCCAACCGCTCGCTCATCGAAATCCTGGTGAGCAACCTGCTCAGCAACGCCATCCGGCACAACGTGCCCGGCGGCGAGCTGCGCGTCCTGCTCACGCCAGATGAGCTCACGGTGCAAAACACCGGCCGCCCCCACGCCCTGCCCGCCGATCAGCTTTTCGTACGCTTCCGGCCCGGCCCCGAGCGGCCGCCGGGCAGCGTAGGGCTGGGCCTGGCCATTGCCCGGCAGATTTGCGACACCTACGGCTTCCTGTTGAGCTACCACTACGATGCCCCGGGCCGGCATTCCATGCGGGTGCGAATTCATTAGCCCGGGCAGGGTGGCCCTAGCAGCGCGCGCGTTTCTTCTAAAATCGCAGCCCAATTTTCCAGGTACAGCATGTGGCCTTGGCCTGCCAGTAGCTTAATGCGGGCCAGAGGTATGCGGCTGGCTAGGTAAGGAATGTTATCGGGCGCCCACACGCCGTCGCCGGTGCCGTGCCAGATGGTGGTGGGCGCTTGCACGGCCTCAATGGCAAAGCCCGGCGGGCGGCACCAGGCCTGGGCATCGTCGAACACGCCGCGGCCGTGGTGCGCAAAGCCCTGCACGGCGGCATCGCGCAGCAGCTCCCGATACCCGGGCTTTGCGGTCACGGCCCGCTCGGCCGAGCGCATGAGGCGGATAAACCAATCGATGGTGCGGTCGGGGTGGCGGGCCCACTGCCGGCTGAGCCACAGAAAGGTGGTGCGGTTTAGCCAGGGGAAAGCTATCTGGCCCCAGTGCAGGAATTTCCAGGTGCGGGTGAGGTGCCGGTACGCCGCGGGCTCGCCCAGCGGCAGGCAGGTGCTGAGCAGCTGCACGGCTGCCACCCGCCCGGGGTAGCAGGCCGCCAGCGCCAGCGCGTGCACCCCGCCCACCGACCAGCCCATGGTGGCCACCGGCCCAGCAATGCCCAGGGCATCGAGCGCGGCCACCACATCGGCGGCAAACGACGGAAACGTGAGCGGCCGGCAGACGCTGGAGACGCCCACGCCGGGCCGGTCGGGGGCCAGCAGCTGCAGTTGCAGGCGGTCGAGCAGGGCCACGGTGGGCGGCAGCTCCAGGCTGGAGGACCCGAAGCCGTGATGAAACACCACGGCCTGGTGGGCTGGGTTGCCGTAGCGCGTCAGGCCCAAGGTGCGGCCATCGGGTAGCCCAACGGTGAGCGGCGTAAAAAGGGCTTGGGTGGAGCTGGGTCCACGGGCGTTGGGCATGGCCGGGATACGGTGGGCTGGCGGGCGGGTTGGCAACGGCCTTTTTCTTCGGTGATACTTGGTAATGACGCTGCGGCTGCCGGCCCTTGTAGTTGAGCTAAAACCGGCCACGCCGGCGCGGCCCCCACACTGCGGCAACCCCTTGGTGGCCTTTCCAGTTGAAAGGTGGCTGCTCAAGCGTTTTGCGTTCCATGATAGTTAATTCCACTCCTGCCGGCTGGCAGATTATTTATCAGCAGGCCCACGCCCTGCTCGCGGCGCAGCTCGCCTGGCTGTGGCCGCCCACCCTCGCCCCCGACCGCTGGGTGGGCCTGCTGGCCGCCGCCGCCCAGCACGACGACGAGCAGGAAGAATGGTACAAGCGCGGCGGCCACCACGGCCTGACGCCCGCCGGCGCCCCCGCCAACTTCACCCAGAAGGAATTCTCCATGGCCCAGGCCCGGGGCGTAATGGCCGCCGCCCGCTACCAGGGGCAGTGGCGCAGCCTGCTCACCAGCATGCACCTGAGCTGCCTCTACGAAAGCCTACGGGGCAGCACCCCGGCCATCACGGGCTTTCTCGACGAGCTGCGCGCCGGGCAGCAGCAGTGGCGCCGGGCCCTGAAGGTGAAGAAAGAAGAAGCCCAATCGGCCTACGACCTGCTGCACTGGACCGACCGCCTGTCGCTTATCCTGTGCCGGGGCGAACTGCCCGAAATGGGCCGCTCCCTCGAAATCAGCCGCGGGCCCGATGGGCAGCGCTACGACGTGCGCCAGCCCCACCCGGGCGGCCCCATCCACATAGAGCCCTGGCCCTTTGTGCTGGACGAGGCAGAAGTAACCGTGGAAGCAAGCGTGCTGACGCAGCTACAGTATAGCGACGATGCCGAGCTGGCGGCTGCCCTACGCGAGGCCCCTATAGAAACCCTACGCTGGACGCTGCGCCGGGCTTAAGGCTACGGCTAGAAAATGGCTGGGCGGCTGGCAGGTGCTGCTTATTTGAGTTTGGCAACCGGCGTTTTGCTCGTCATTACGTCGGCGGGCAGGGTCTGGGCGGCGGCGATATTGTCGAGGCGGCTGGGCTTGGCGGCTTCGCTGCGGCCGGCGGCCAGCAGGATGCTGCCGTGCTTTTCGTACTCGTTCCAGCGGCGGCGGAAGGCCGGTTGCGCGTCGGTGGCATTGGCGAAATATGCCCACTCATCCACGAGGCCGGTGGCGCGGTTTACCAGCACTTCGTAGCGGTTTTGGGGCGTCACGCCCACGTTTTTGAAGGTCATCTGCAGTACGTCTGCCACGGCGCCGTCCATGGTTTTGGCTTCGCCCTTGTAGGTGAGCGTCACGCCCGAATCCTTGAGCTTAAACGGCATGAGCAGCCAGTAGGAGTTGTTTATCCAAATGGCGGGCAGCCGCTCGAGGGTCTTTTGGCCGGCGGGCGTGGCCGAGATGTCCTGGCCCCGGCTGTAGACGTGGCCCTGCTTGGTGTTTAGGTTGAAGTTGGCCACGAGCGAATCTTTTTCCCAGTGGAAGTCGCCGGTGTACTTGTCCCAAATCTGGTACTGCCCCCCAAAGAAGCTCCAGGCCAGAAAGCGGGTGTTGCGCCAGTTGTCGTAGCCGCCCATTTCGCGCATCACGCGGTCGGCTATGGCCACGGCTTTGGGGTCGGAGCCGGCCAGGTCGAAGCCTTCGGCGGCCGGGTAGGACACCGCCAGCCCGCCTTTGGTCTTCACTTTTTGCTTCTGGGCCTGGGCCGGACCGGCCAGCAACAGCAGGCCAAATGCGGCAAACAGAAACACGTGCACCAGGCGGGTAATGGAGAACATAAGCGGGATTGAGTATGAGTAAAAGAAGCGCGATTGGGCAGCAAGATACGAGCAAGGCGCACGGAATAGGCGCTTCGGTTCCAGCTGAATTTGGCTTGCCTCAGGGCCTACGCTGCCCCGCTCAGCGCCTTAGTACAGGGCCGGTGCCCGGCGGCTGGGCCAACGCGGCTGCGCGCCGGCCGTACTAGTGGCAATAATCCTGGTTTTCGCTGCTTAAAATTTCCGCTGCATGGCACATTACAAGTTTTCCGATGTTGTGGCTGTCCTCAAATCGTCGGCCTCGGAATTCAGCAACAACAACTCCTTCCGCCACGCGGCGGCGCTTTCCTACTACACCATTTTTTCGTTGCCGCCGCTGCTGCTCATCGTCATCACGGTGGCCAGCGCCGCGTATGGCGGCGAGGCCCTCACCGGGCAGATTTACGGCCAGCTGAAAGGGCTGGTGGGCCCCGATTCGGCCAAGTTTCTACAAGACAGCATTGCCAAGTTTACGCTGCAGCAGCGCGGCCCCATCGCCACTACCATTGGCGTGGCCACGCTGATTTTTGCGGCCACTACGTTTTTCGTCACGCTACAAGAGAGCATCAACGACATCTGGAACCTGAAGGTGAAAACCGAGGGCATCGGCATTGGCGCTTTTATCAAGCAGCGGTTTCTGTCCTTTGGCCTCATCCTGAGCGTGGCCTTGCTGCTGCTCATTTCCTTTGTGATAAGCGCGGTGCTGAGCGCCTTCACCGGCTGGCTGCAGCAGGTACTGCCCATGGTGGGCGTGGTAGCCATCCAACTCGTCGATTTTGCGCTGTCTTTGGGCGTCACCACGCTGCTGTTTGCGCTAATTTACCGGTTTCTGCCCGATGCCATTATTCGCTGGAGCGACGTGCTCATCGGGGCCTTCATCACGGCGCTGCTCTTCGTTATCGGTAAGTTTCTTATCGCCTTCTACATCGCCAAATCTGACCCGGGCTCGGCCTTTGGGGCGGCGGGCTCGGCCATTGTGCTGCTGCTGTGGGTCAACTATTCCTCGCTCATCATCTTCTTCGGGGCTGAGTTTACTCAGGAATTTGCCGACATGTTTGGCCAGAAGGTGCAGCCCAAGGCCCACGCCGTGCGCGTGCGCTTGCAGGAGTTTGCACCCGGCGAATCGCACGAAGAAATTGCCACTGGGCGCCCGCGTTCCACCGGTAGCTGGCGTTCTTAGAAGTCCCCGGGATTTTTAGAATGTCCTTTTTTTCGTGTGAGTTGAGCTGGCTGAGCGGAAGCAAATAGCCGGCTGCGGGGCATAGAGGCAATTTGCGGCTGAGGATTGGGCTGCTTTGCCAGCGCGCCAAAAGTCCTCTGATTCAATATTTGGCATTGCGGCGATATGGGGATATAAAGCCATCTTTGGGGAAACCAAACTCCTCAATGAATAAATCTCTACGTTCGCTTTGCCTGGGCTCCGCGCTGGGCTTGTTCGGCCTGCCAGCCCTGGCTCAAACCCCCGCCGAGCGGGTCTTGGTGGTGAGCCCTACCGTGGGCGAGGTTATCGACGGCGGCGAGAAGGCCCGTTTTGGGCTGTTTCCCACCTACGCGGCCGACAACTTCGTAGAAGCCCGCTTCATGCGCTCCCTAACCCCGGACAGCGCCATCACGCTGCGTGCCCGCCTGCGCGACGGCCGCCTGGATGCCCGGCCGTATTCCGAAGCGGAGTTTCTGGCCGTGCGCGAGGCAATAGCGCGCCGCGTGCAGGAGTTGGGTGCCCAGGCCACCGCTCCGGCGGCCGTTGCGGCGGTGCCGCAAGCAGCCAACCCGCCTGTCAGCACCAAAGCAGTCCCCGAAATCATTGGCCGCACCTACAGCGTGGAACTGCTGTCGGGCAGCTCGTTCAATGGCATTCTGCGGGCTAGTAATGCGCAGGAGCTGGAGTTCGAAACCAAAGACCTGGGCCTGGTCAAAGTGCAGCGGGCCAACCTGAAGCGGCTGGAGCTGCTCACGGAGCAGCAAGCCAAAAAAGGCTTCCAGGACGTAGGCAACGGCACGCGCCTGCTGTTTGCGCCCACGGCCCGCAACCTGCGCCGCGGCGAGGGCTACGTGCAGGACATCGAAGTCTATTTCATCGGCGCTAACTACGGCATCACCGATAATATTTCGCTCGGCGTGCTGGTGCCGATAATACCCTTCGTGGCGGGCAAAGCCATTGCTATCACGCCCAAAGTGAGTGTGCCGGTGAGCGAAAAATTCCACGTGGGCGTGGGCGCGCTCTACGCCCACATCTCGGCATTTGGCGAGAGCGCCGGCGGCGGCATTGGCTACGGCGTGGGCACCTACGGCACCGCCGACGACAACGTGACGCTGGGCGTGGGCTATGGCTTCACGAGCCGCGGCGAAACCAGCAGCAGCCCCTTGGTGGTACTGGGCGGTGCCAAACGCATTTCCAACTACGTGTCGCTCCTCAACGAAACGTACATCTACGATGGCGGCGCGCTCGGTCTCGTGGGCGGGCGCTTCCATGCCAAGCGCTTTAGCGGCAGCCTAGGCTTTGTATACGGCAGCAACGTGGGCGGCATTTACCCCGCCTACCTGGAAGCCTCGTACCGGTTTGGTAAAAACAAGTAGCCCAACGACGGCATTTCACATCAAAAAGCCCGCTTTTCGAATAGAAGAGCGGGCTTTTTGATAAAAATTGAGCTGAATCTAGTGGCCTAGGCAGCCACGTCGCTTTTCTCCTTCACGGCCAGCTGCCCGCAGGCTGCGTCAATGTCCTTGCCGCGCGAGCGACGGATGTTGGTTTGCACGCCGCGGTCGGCCAGGTACTTGTGGAAGGCCGTGATTTTGTCGTCGGCCGCGTTCTGGTAGTCGGCGTTTTCGATGGGGTTGTACTCAATCAAATTTACCTTGCAGGGCAGCCACTTCGCGATTTTGAAGAGGTGCTCGGCGTCGTCCAGCCCGTCGTTGAAGCCATCGAACACGATGTATTCGTAGGTGACCTTGCGGCCGGTTTTCTCGTGGTAATACTGCAGGGCTTCCTTCAGCGCGGCCAGGGAGTTGGCCTCGTTGATGGGCATGATTTCGTTGCGCTTGGCATCGGTGGGCGCGTGCAGCGACAGGGCCAGGTTGGCCTTCACATCGTCGTCGGCCAGCTTCTTAATCATCTTGGCGATGCCGGCCGTGCTGATGGTGATGCGGCGCGGGGCCATGTTCAGGCCATCGGGCGCGGTGATGCGGCGCACGCTTTCCACCACGTTGGCGTAGTTGAGCAGGGGCTCGCCCATGCCCATATACACGATGTTGGTGAGCGGCGTGCCGTACTGGCTTTCGCACTGCTCCCGGATGCGTACCACTTGGTCGTAAATCTCGGCCGCGTCGAGGTTGCGCTTGCGGTCCATGTAGCCGGTGGCGCAAAACTTACACGTAAGCGAGCAGCCCACCTGGCTCGAGATGCAGGCCGTCATGCGGGTGTCGTGCGGAATGAGCACGCCCTCCACAATGTTGCCGTCGTAGAGCTTAAACGCCGATTTGATGGTGCCGTCGTTGCTGAGCTGCTTGTTCTGCACCGTCACGCCGTTTATCACAAAGTGCTGGTCCAGCAACTCGCGCGTTGCCACCGAGATGTTATTCATCTCCTCAAACGTGGCGGCAGTGTTCTTCCACAACCACTCCGTCACCTGCTTGGCGCGGAACGGCTTCTCGCCGTGCTCGACCATAAAGGCCTTGAGCTCGTCGGGGGAGGTTTTGCGGATGTCACGTTTCTTAAAGGTGGGGGCGAGGGGCAGTTCCAGAAGCATAGCGCAAAAATACAACCGCTCAGGGCGTTGAGTTCCGAAAGCCGATAAATATGCCTTAATGCCCTCCGAATTCTTTGGTTCGCACCGTCGTTTTGGTCATTTGTCCGGTGCTAGCAAGGTCAGTTGTAGCCGCATGGCCACCCGCTTGCCATTGGCGAAGGCGGGGGCTACGCGGGGCAAATTGCGGGCCGCCTGTGCCAAGAGTGCTAGGCAGGCCGGCGGCAAATCCTCTTCTTCCTGTACCGCTACGGCGTCGCCATATTCGGCGCGTAAGACATCATATTCTTTAGGGTCGTGTTGCACACGTTGCACATCGTACAGCGTACCTCCCGGGCCTACCGTCACCAACAGCCCAAGATTCGTGCTGGGCACGAAGCAGCCGCTTTCGGCCCGAAGGCGCAGGTACTCCGCATTCAAATCGGCCGCCAGCCCTTTGTAGCCTAGTTTTCCTTGATAAATCGGCATTTGCTCGACCGCCGTATACAGTTGTAAGGAGTCGGCGGCGGGGACCGGGCGTTTGCTGCGCGCCAGCCGTGAAAGCCCATCAAGCTGAAAGGTGATGGGGGCGGTGAGCACACACGCCACAGACTTGCCAAATTGTACACCCGGTGCTAGCCGCGGCAGCTGCCTCACGGCCTGTACCACGGCAGAGTCTGTGTCGGCCTCCAGGCTGCGCATAATTTTAACCCGTCGCACACTCCCGTCGGGTGCCACTACAAAGCTTACCTCGCTTTGCCCCTGAATGCCGTAACGCAGCGCTCGCATCGGGTATTTAACGCGCTGCTGAATGGCGCGGACCAAGCCGGCTTGCCCACCGCCTTCCGATAGTTCAGGCATTTTAAAAGAAGTTTCTGAACGGCCAGGGGCCGGCGACGCCGTTTGGGCTACGGAAGCCGAGGTCGCAAAAAGAAGAAGGATTCCCGGCAGAAATCGCTGGTGAGGGCCGCATAAAGTGCGCACAAACAAGAGCATGCAATGGGTAGAAAAGCGTGAATCTTCAAAAGTAAGCTTAATGAATAGCAGAGTAGCCCACTTGGGCCGCCAATTCCACCGGGAGCAGCCGCAGCTTGCGATTGTTGTAGTCAAAGCAGAGCATGCCGGTTTTGGCGCGGGCTATTTCTTTGCCGGCCTGGTTGTGCACGTGGTATACCACGTCGAAGCCGTACTTGCTGGGGTCAGCGGCGGCCATTTCGATGCGCAGTACGTCGCCGTGAAACGCCTCGCCTTTGTACTCCACAGCCACATCCACCATGATGAGACCGAGCTTTGAAACGGGGTCATAATCGTTCTGCATCCCCAGCGAGCGCAGGAAATGCACCCGCGCTTCGTGCAGCAGGCCCAGCAGCGCGTCGTTGCCGAGGTGGCCGCCGTAGTTGAGGTCGGTGATGCGAACGGGGATTTCGGTGGCGAAGGAGAAGGTATCGGGCAGAGCTACTTTTATGCGGGCCATATTTTTAATGAATAGCTAAGAATGAATAATGAAGAATTATTCGAGGGGCCAAAGGTAGAGGTGCGCCTCACGCACGACGGCTCGGCCACGCTTTATGTGCCGGCGCTGGACGAGCAGTACCACTCGCGGCACGGCGCGCGCCAGGAGTCCGAGTTTGTCTACATTCAGGCCGGGCTGGCGCCGCTGCTCGCCTCCGGCGCCGGGCAGCCCGGCCGGCCGCCGGTGCGCCTGCTCGAAGTTGGGCTGGGCACTGGGCTCAACGCCCTGCTGACGTTGCGCAGTGCTCAGCAAGCCGGCGTTGTCGTGGCCTACGATGCCCTCGAAACCCTGCCGCTGCCGGCTGCAGTAGTGGCTGCGCTGGCTCCTGAGTGGGAGGCGCAGCCGGGCGAGGCCGGCCGCTGGTTCCGGGCGCTACACGCCGCTCCGTGGGGCGAGGCGCACCCGCTGGCACCGGAGTTCTGCCTCACCAAGCTACACCGGCCCTTGCAGGAAGCTGCATTGTCCACCGCCCACTACGACTTGATTTATTTCGATGCCTTTGCTCCCGAAAAGCAGCCGGAGCTGTGGGAAGAGGCCATTTTTCGGCAGCTCTACGCCGCTGCCGCGCCGGGTGCGGTGCTGGTGAGCTACTGTGCGCAAGGCCAGTTTCGGCGCAACCTGAGAGCGGCCGGCTGGCTCACCGAAAAGCTGCCCGGCCCGCCCGGCAAGCGGGAAATGACGCGGGCTAGAAAGGCGCTAGCAGCCTAAAACAAAAAGCTCCCCTCCTTACTAAGGAGGGGATGTTCGAGCCGAAGGCTCGGACGGGGGTGGTTGAGCCGTTGAACGATACTCGTACGACACCCGAACAATGTCAACGCAAGTCGTTAAACGATCCAACCACCCCATCTCAACTTAGCAGTTGAGCATCCCCTCCTTGATAAGGAGGGGAGTTTTTCTTTCTTTACACTTCCTTTCGCCTTTTCACGACTTTACCACTCCCCGTTGTCCCGCAAATTCCTCGAAACCGAAGGCCCCGCTTGGGTTGCCGAAGGCCTCATCAGCGAAGAGCAGCGGCAGAAATTGCTGGCCCGCTACCCGCCCGAAGCGCAGGCCCTGGGCTTGCTGCCGCTGCTGGGCAGTGTATTGGTGGGCCTCAGCGCGCTGAGTGTGGTGGCCGCCAACTGGCAGGCCTTGCCCGATGTGCTTCGCCTGGCCATAATGCTGGGCAGCCTCACGGGCTCCTACGCCGCCGGGGCGTACTTCCTGCGGCGCGGCAACCCCGATTTGGGCCACGGCCTCATTGGGCTGGGGCTGATTCTGTTCGGGGCCAGCATCATTCTCACCAGCCAGCTCTACCAGCTTGTAGGCTACGACGTGAGTGGCCTGGTGGCCTGGGTGGTGGCCGGCGTGGCCCTGAGCTACGTGTACGGCTCGCGCCTGCTGGTATTGCTCACGGTGGTGATTGGCGCCGCCGTGCAAACGTATTGCGTGGAGTCGCTGGGCAGCTTTAGCTACGCCACGGCGGTAATGGTGGCAGGCGGCATGGGCTACTACTGGTGGCGCCGCCCCGATGTGGTGAGCAGCACGGTGCTGGCGGCGGGCCTGCTCTGGCAAATTGGGCTGCTCATCATTGTGCTGCACGCCAAAATCACCTGGTTTTTTGTGCCAACCATGTTGGTTTACGCCGCTGGCGACTGGCAGCCCAACCGGCCCGGGGGCCGGGCCCTGCAGGGCCCCCCGCTGGTAGCCGCGTACCTGTTCATGTTTGGGCTGGCCACTTTTGGCGAAACCGATACCTATGCCAACGTGCTGCGGCCGCCGCTACTGCCGTATCTGGGGGCGCTGGCGGTGGTGCTGGCGCTGTCTGTAGCCGGCAAGCGGGCCCGCGGCCGGCTCGACACTTTGCTTGACTGGTTGCTGCTCCTGCCTGGTTTCTACCTGCCGGGCGGGCTGCCGCTGGCGGTGGCTACGTTGGTTGTGCTGTATGCGCACGCGGGCTCGGTGCTGGCCCGCGCCCATCGCGACGAAGACCCCGAGCAGCTTACCATCGGGGCGGTGCTGTTTGTGGTAGCGACCATGGTGGCCTACTTCAAGCTAACCTGGGCGTTTCTGGATAAGTCACTATTCTTCCTGCTAGGCGGCGTACTGCTGCTGAGCTTGAGCTGGTACCTGCGCCGCCGCAATGCCCAGGTGCTGGCCGCAGCTACGCCCCCGCCTACACCCGCACCGAATTCGGCCGACACTTCCGCCACGCCTTCGGCGCCCACCCCGGAAACCCCACCTCGCAATGCCTAACCTGCTGACCTGGTTTTCGGACCCCAAGCGCCGCCGGCCGCTGCTGCGCCTGCTGGTAGCGGCACAGGTGCTCTACGTGTTGGGAGTGGCCGGGGCGGGCTATGCCACGGCTGCTTTCGGCCAGCACATCATCCTGGCCACCACGCCCATCGACCCGCGCGATTTGCTGTATGGCGACTTCGTGCGCCTGCACTACGCCATCAGCGAGGCGCCGCTGCGCCTGTGGCACGATGCAGCCCAGCCCCCACGCCGCAGGCAGGGCGTATTTGTGCTGCTGGCTCCCGGCCCCGATAGCCTCAGTACCGCAGTGGGGGTTTATCCCAAAGCGCCCCGGCCCGGCCCCGGCCAAGTGGTGCTGCGCGGCTGGGTCACCAACGTGTACCGCACGTCCTTCGGCCTGCGCTACAACCTGGAGCGCTACTACGTGCCCGAAGGCAGTGGCCTGCGCCTGGAAAAGTTGGGCCGCCTGCATCCGCTGCGTGTGCGCGTCAGTATTGCCCCCTGGGGCCAGGCCCGCATTGCCAAGGTTGAGGAAGTGAAGGCGCCGGGTGCCCCGGCCAGCCGGTAAAAGCGTGTCGTGCTGATGGTGGAACGTCATGCAGAGCGCAGCGAAGCATCTTATCGCCGCTGAACGATGCAGGTGTGATAAGATGCTTCCTTCGTCAGCATGACAGACGATTATTGACAGCCGATTGAATTAGTAATGAGGTAAAGATGCTTCGCTTCGCGCTGCATGACGGACCGCGCCTTCAACCACCGCTAAAACCGCCACACCCCACCAGGCGTCAGGTAGGCGTGCAGAGGAATATCAGTAGGCAGCACATCGGCAATTCGGGCAACGGGCGCATCATCTAGTACGCTTACGCCGATGAAGCTAGTATTCGGGCCACATTGGGCTAAAAAACGGTCGTAAAAGCCTCCGCCGTAGCCCACACGGTGGCCGGCTTCGTCTACCGCTAGCAGCGGCACCAGCACGGCATCAAAAGCTGCTGGCGAGACTTCGGTGGCAGCTGCCGCCAGGGGCTCAGGAATGCCCCAGCGGTTGTCTTGAAGCGGCGTGTTGGGCGTGAGCTCGTAGTGTTTCAGCGAAATGCCATCGGATTGCACTACCGGTACTGCCAGCCGGACGCCCAGCTTCTCGGCCCAAATGCGCTGAATAATAAGCCAGGTGTCGGGCTCATTATGGCGGGCCAGCGGCAGAAACACGTGCAGCCAGCGCCAATGCGCCACCGGGAAATGCTGGAAAAACTGTTCGCAAAGCCGCTGGCTGAAGCGGGCCACCTCCGGGGCTGGCAAGGCGGCTCGCCGGACTAAGGCTGCGCGGCGCAGGGCAGCTTTGCGATGGTCGGGGTTCATGGGCAGGTGCGAGCAGCCGGGATGCCGTAAGTCCCGAGCCTGAACAAAGAAACTGATGCGGAGCTGCAACTCCAGCAACAGTGCCGCGGCAGGTACCCTGTGGAAGCTTGGGTTGCTTGCTTTTCCGCTATTCCTCCAGCACCGTGAATTCCAGCTTCAGCGGCTCAAACGCAACCATCAGGTCCTGAATAAACTCCGGGTTGTTAATCAAGATGCTTAGCACATTGTCGGTGCGCTCCTGCAGGCCACCGCCGGGAAAGAGCTTGTCTTTGAGGTGGGCGAGCTGCGTGAAGGCCGTTTCGTGCTTCATTTCGGCCGCTTTGCTCAGGCGTTTTTCGAGGCCGGCAAGGCCAGCGGCTGCTTTCTGGGCTTCGGCGGCCACGGTGCGCACCAGGGTAGGGTCGAGGCGTTGGGCCACTTCCTGCACCTGCTGAAAGGCCGCGGCCAGCGCCTGCTGCTGCTCTTTCAGGCTGATTTCTTCCTGACCCAGTGCGGCGCCCACCTGCTTTTTCAGCTCGGGCAGCGGCCGGAAAATCTCCCGCCAGGTGAGGCCCAGCTTCTTGAGCTTGCCCGCATTGGGCCGGCTGATGTATTCGGCCGAATTGCGGGGCAGCACAATGGGCATGGGCACTCCAAACGCCGCAAACACGTCCTTGAGCTGAAACCAGTACGCCACCTCGGCCGCTCCGCCGATGTACACCAGGTTGGGCAACAAAATCTCTTGGTACACCGGCCGCAGCACCACATTGGGGCTGAACCGCTCGGGGTGCTTCCGCGCCAGGGCCAGCAACTCTTCCTGGCTGTGGCAGCGGGCCGTGTTCCGGATGGTCACCTCCACGCAGTCGGCGCCGCTGGCGTCGGGCTCCAGCCGCTCGCGCTTGCCCTCGTCGGTGATGTAAAACAGGTTGATGGGGCGCGAATACACCTGGGGCTTGTAGCCCGCGGCGGTCAGGCGGGCGTTGGTGGCCTGTACGGCGGCGTTGGAAACCTGCTCCTTGATTTCTTTCTCCAGCAGCGGCACCAAGGCTTGTTTCAGATTGGGCCGGTCGGCATCCAGCGTCACCAGGCCGAACTCGCCAAACAAAGAATCGGCCAGCCGGCGCGTGGCCTCGGCCAGGGTCTTGGACTCGGCGTAGGCCTTGTGAAAGGCGGCCGGCACCTCGGGCGGCAGCTGGTTGAGCAATTGCTCGGCAAAGCCGTCGAGCGGCAAGCGGCCCACCGGGCCGCCGGTGTTCGGCGAGTCCCAGGAATAGGTTTTGCCGAAGAGGGTGAAGTGGTTGATTTCGGCGAAATCGTGGTCCTCGGTGGCCATCCAGTACACCGGCACAAAGTCGTACTGCGGGTAAGCCGCCTTCAGCTGCCGGCTCAACTTGATGGCGGTCACGATTTTGTAGATGAAATACAGCGGCCCCGTGAGTACGTTGAGCTGGTGCCCGGTCGTCACGGTAAACGTGGTGGGTTCAGCTAGCAGCAGCAGGCTGTTTTCAATGGCCGGCTCCGGGTCGGGCGCAAAGCCGTACTGGTCGCGCAGGGCGGCCACCAGGCGCTTGCGGGCCTCGGGCGTGTAAGTAGCCTTCTTCTCCTCAATCTGGGCCGCAAAGTTTTCCAGTGACGGCCAGCGGTTGTAGAAGGGCGCCAGCGCGGGCTTCTCGGCAATGTAGTCGGTCAGGAGGCCGGAAAACGCGCCGGTTTCGGCGTAGGATAGTGTCTGAATCACGGATTTAAGCGGATTTGGCGGATTTCACGGATTTTCAAGAATTCGGGTCCGGAAAGCGAAGGTCGGGGTTAAACAAAAAAGGCAGCCTCTTGGCTGCCTTTTGAGCATTTAAATATTGGGCAAGCCGCGCAGGTCATCACCAGGCCAAGGGAAGCGCTGGCGAAAAATTGAGCTGAAAGCCAGCCAAACGCCAATACCAGAAATATATCCTGGGCTGCCTTAGTCGGCCCTTGGGCTAAACGAGGTGGCCGTATAAGTCAAAGTCCGTGGCCGAGGTAATTTTCACGTTCGCAAAGTCGCCGAGGCGCACAAACGTGTCTTTTTCCACCGGCACCAGCACTTCGTTGTCCACTTCAGGTGAGTCAAACTCGGTGCGGCCCACGAAATGGCCGCTTTCCTTGCGGTCGAACAGCACCTTGTAGGTCTGGCCCACGCGGGCTTCGTTCAGCTCCATCGAAATGCCCTGCTGCAGCTCCATGATGGCGTCGGCGCGCTCCTGCTTCAGCTCGGCGGGCACGTCGTCCACCAAGGTGTGCGAGTGCGTGTTTTCCTCGTGCGAGTAGGTGAAGATACCCAGGCGCTCGAAGCGCGTCTGCTCCACGAAATCGTACATCTCGCGGAAATCCTGCTCGGTTTCGCCGGGGTGGCCGGCGATGAGCGTGGTGCGCAGGGCAATGCCCGGCACCCGCTGCCGAATGGTATCGACCAGCTCAATGGTGCGGCGCTTGGTGATGCCGCGGCGCATGCTCTTGAGCATGTTGTCGGAGCCGTGCTGCAGGGGCATGTCGAGGTACTTGCAGATGTTTTCGCGCTCGGCCATCACGTCCAGCGCATCCAGCGGGAACTGCGAGGGGTAGGCGTACTGCAGGCGAATCCAGTCGATGCCGTTCACGTCGGAGAGGTTGCGGAGCAGGTCGGCCAGCTTGCGCTCGCCGTAGGCTTGCAGGCCGTAGTAAGTCAGGTCCTGAGCAATGAGAATCAGCTCCTTGGTGCCCATGCTGGCCAGGCGCTTGGCTTCCTTCACTAGGTCCTCGATGGGACGGTCTACATGCTTGCCACGCATCAGCGGGATGGCGCAGAACGAGCAGGGGCGGTTGCAGCCCTCCGCGATTTTGAAGTAGGCGTAGTGGCGCGGCGTGGTGATGAGGCGCTCGCCAATGAGCTCGTGCTTGTAGTCGGCGTTGAGCACCTTCAGCATCTGGGGCAGCTCCAGGGTGCCGAAGTAGGCATCTACCTGGGGGATTTCTACCTCCAACTCGTCCTTGTAGCGCTGCGAGAGGCAGCCCGTCACGTAGAGCTTGTCGAGGCGGCCGGCTTCCTTCTCATCCGCGTAGCGCAGGATAGTGTCGATGCTTTCCTGCTTGGCGTTGTCGATAAAGCCGCAAGTATTGATAATCACAATGTTGGCGTCCGACTGCTCGGCTTCGTGGGTTACGTCGAAGTCGTTGGCCTGGAGCTGGCCCATCAGCACTTCGCTGTCCACTATGTTCTTGGAGCAGCCCAGGGTAATGACGTTTACTTTGTTGGTGGTTTGATTTCTAACCTTCATGAATCACGATTTTGTCGAAATGCGAGCCTAGGAGGCAGATTTCGTAGGGGTAGCGGGCCGCCCGTTGGGGATGGAATAAAAGTCTGGATAAAATACGCCCGGGGTGGGCAGTCCTTTTGGGGCTACAAATTTACGACGTAGCCAGTCCCCGCCCACCGGTGAGCGTAGCATAAATGCCTGGCACCGCCCACCGTAGCAGCGCACCCACTCCCACGCTCACCAAGATTACCAGCAGCGGCAGGACGAGGTAGGTCAGCAAATGGACGTGCGGCACCGCGGGTGCATAGCGCAACGCCAGTTCGGTAGCATAGTTCACAAACGGCACGTGTAGCACATAAATCATGAACGAAAACCCCGTCAGCCAGCGAAACCAACCCCGGGCCATGCACCAGCGCACCAGCCCATTCAGCCCAAACCAGGCCGTGAGCATGCCGCTGATTTCGCCTAGTTTGTGCAGGGCCAGCATCAGCACGGCCAACGGCACCGAAAACGGTGGGCCGGCATGAAACGCCAGCCAGGTTTTTACCACCGTGGCGCCCACCCACAGCGCGGCCACCAGCCCCGGCCGGAACCAGGCCGGCGGCGCCAGCACGTTTTTATCCCGCAGTGCCAGCCATACGCCCAGCCCAAAAAACAACAACCCTTCGCCCTCGACCAAGGGAAGCGGCACCATGAAAAACCACAACAGGCCCGCCAGGCCGAAGTAAATGCCCGGCCGCCGCAGCACCGCAATTCTGAGCCAGGGATAAGCCAAATTATACACCAGCAAGCTGCGCAAAAACCACAGCTGGAACGGCGCCGGCATCACCAGCCAGCGCTGCACCAGCTCGCCCACGGAGTACTGGCTGAGCAGCTGCCGGGGCCAGAACGGGCTGATTTCGGCGTCGATAACGGCTTGGCGCGTGATTGGGAATTGCTCCAGCGCCCACAAGGCGCCCAGCCACAGCAGGCTCCAGAGCAAATAGGGGAGGCCCAGCGTGCGCAAGCGCCGCCGCACCCGCGCCCCGTGCGGTTCGTGGCCTTCGCGCCGGGCAAAGAGATAGCCCGAAATGGCAAACAGGATGGGAATGCGAAAACGCAGCAGCCCATTGGCCAGGAAATATTGCAGCCACGTGCCGGCCGTGAGCGGCTCCTGCACCGGCGTAAAGGGCTGCAGGTAGCGCGGGTGCAGGTTGTAGGCATGCACGTACACCAATAGCAGCATGGCTACCAAGGACCAAAATTTTAGCTTCTGGCTAAGAAACGGGTCAAGGCGGGTGGGGGCGGGAACGGGCTGGGCAAGGGGCATGCTGCTCATGATGCAAAAAAGCGGGAAACGGTTGTTGGCCAACCATTCCCCGCTTCCCTAAAAGAAAAAGCAATTTGCTACAGCGCTTCGAACTGCCGCAAAAACCGCATGTCGTTCTCCGTGAACAGCCGTAGGTCCTTTATCTGGTACTTGAGCATGGCAATGCGCTCGATGCCCATGCCCCAGGCATAGCCCGAGTATTTGTCGGAATCAATCTTGGCGTTTTCGAGCACGGCGGGGTCCACCATGCCGCAGCCGCCGATTTCGACCCAGCCCGAGTACTTGCAGATGTTGCAGCCCGCGCCCTTGCAAATGAGGCAGGTGATGTCAATTTCCGCGCTGGGCTCCGTGAACGGGAAGAAGCTGGGCCGGAATCGGATGTTGATGTCCTGCCCAAACAGCTCCTGCACGAAGTAGTACACCGTCTGCTTGAGGTCGGCGAAGCTCACGCCTTCGTCAATGAAAATGCCCTCCACCTGGTGGAACATCATGTGCGCCCGGGCCGAGATGGCCTCGTTGCGGAACACACGGCCCGGCATCACGCGGCGGATGGGCAGCGGCTCGGTTTCCATCACGCGCACCTGCACGGTGCTGGTGTGGGTGCGCAGCAGGTGGGGCAGGGCGGGGGCGCCGGTGGGAGCAGCGTCGGGGTCGGCCGTGCGCGACACCGGGGCCACGAAGAACGTGTCCTGCATGTCGCGCGCGGGGTGGTTTTCGGGGAAGTTCAGGGCCGTGAAGTTGTGCCAGTCGTCCTCAATCTCGGGGCCTTCGGCCACGGCAAAGCCGATGCGGGCAAACACGCGCAGCATCTCTTCGCGCACCAGCATCAGCGGGTGGCGGGTGCCCAGGGCGTTGGGCACCGGGGGCAGGGTGTAGTCAAAATCAGGGTTGGCCGGCGCGTTATCAGCAGCCGACTCGGCGGCTTCCTGGGCTTCGTCGAATCGGGCCTGGGCCTGCTGCTTGAGAGCGTTGAGCTGCTGGCCGACAGCGCGCTTCTCCTCGGCGGGCACGGTTTTGAGCTGGTCGAACAGGTCGGCCAGGCGGCCTTTACGGCCGAGGTAGCTGATGCGAAACGCATCGAGGTGGGCGGTGCTGCTCAAGTCGGCCGCCGTAATTTCGGCCGCAAGGCTGGCAATGGATTCCTGCATCATAACTGCAAAGTTAGGGCACGAGGCGGGCCTTAACTGAACCTTTTGCGTATGTGGGCAGGAACTTATCCTTTCAACTTACCCTTCCTGTCGCTACCTTCCTGTTTCTGTCATTTCTACTTTGATTTTTAAGCTCTTCTGTATATGAAACGCACTTTGTTCTCGCTCCTGTTCGTCGTGGGCATCGCAACCACCGCCTCTGCCCAAGCCGGCTGGGGCTCTTCTGACTCATGGGGCTCCCCCAAGAAAAGCGCTGCTAAGAAAGCCACCACGGGCGGCCAGAACCGGGCTACTGGCAACGAAAAGACCCCGCAGAACGACGGCCGCACGGTTTCGCCTTACCCCAGCGGTCCCGCCAAACCCGACGCCAACCCCGGCAATACCGCCTCGACGCCGCCCGACAATAGCTTTATCCCCGGCACTACCAGCAGCTCTACCCAGGGCGGCAACGACCGCCAAGGCATGTCGGCGGCTCCCGGCACGCCGGTGATGCTGCAAAGCGGCCGCAACGTGATGGCCAATGATGCCGCCGCTGCCCGCGAGCGCCGTCTCAACCACATGAATAAGCTCAGCGGCCGCCCCGCCGCCGTGCCCACTCAGGTAGATGGCAGTGCCATCAACGCTGGCCAGTCGTCCGGTGCCGGCGCCGTGCCAGCCGCAGAAGCAGGCACAGCACCCGCACCCAATGCCGGCGCCATGAGCCCCGCCGGTGGTGCTGCGGGAACCGGTGCAGCTCTCAAAGCTACACCTCCTAAGAAAGCAGCTCCCATCTCTGCTCCCAAGAAGAAAGCAGCGCCCGCGCCTGCCGGGTGGTAGCGCGTAGGCTCGCAGGAGCCCGCCTGGCCCAAGCCCGCGGCTGATGCCGCTGCACTACCCCGATTGCCTGGAAACTAAAAGGCCCGGCCGACCCACTAAAAATGGGCCTGCCGGGCCTTTTTACGTGGTTTGGGATGATATATTGAGTTTTGGCACGGTTATCGATTTTACCCCAGACATCCGCTCACTTATTCTTTTTCCAGCTATGTTCCGTTCCCTGATTACGCTCGCTCTGTCGTTGTTTTTGGTAGCTGAGGCCTCTGCCCAAACCGCTCCTGCAACTACTACCAAAACCACGGCCAAATCGGCGAAAGCCACGGCCCGCACCGCCCGCCGCGCCGACAAGAAGGCCCGCCGCGTGGCCCTGAAAACGACGCCCACCGTGGCTGGCGTAAACGACGGCTGGCCTCCCCTGGACGATTCCCAAACGGTAGTTGCCTCCAACGCTTCGGTTGATGCCTCCGGTGCTGATATTTCGTACGGCGCGGCTGCTTCCCGCGGCGAACTCGACAACGCCAACGTGTATGCTGCTCCCGGCATGCCCGTGCACATCCGCACCAGCAAAGTGCCTGTGCCCTACAGCGTACGTCCTCCCCGCAAGCCCGTCAGCACCCAAACCACGCTCGGCAACTAGTCGCCTTGCCGGTCCGGTCTGGAACCGGGCTCAACGAGCGCGAATAGCATTTCATCGGCTTCCGTTATGTGCCCTGTCACCTCCCCCGGCGATTGTGCGTATGATGGGAGCCGATGAGCTTTCGGCCCGGCTTGGGTAAGCCGGGCCCGCTTTTCACCCACCCACATATTTTGCCGCTGTATGCTCCGCTACTTTTTCGCTTCCCTCGTCATTTTCAGCTTTGCCGTGGCCGATGCCAGCGCGCAAACCAAGCCCCGCGCTGCCCGGAAGAAGATTGCGCCCTACTCCAGCCGCAAGCCCCGCACAGCTTCCACCGTCAAAATCAACCCGCATACCGGCAAGCCCTACGGCGCCGGCGTACCGCAGGACCTGAAGGACGGCACGTATTACCTGGCCCCCAGCATGGCCATGCGCAAGCAAGAGGGCTACAAAGGCAACGGCGGCTACAACGACAACCGCGCCCGGCGCGCGGCTACGCCCAAGCCCGCCAACAGTTCACTGAGCCGCGACAGCAACGTGCCCGTAGCCCCGGCCAAACGTAAATAAACTGGCGCCGGGCCGCTATACCGCTTCGTAATACAGGGTGCTGCAGTTCTCGGGCCGCAGCACGGTTTGGGCGGCGGTGCGCACATCGGCCACGGTCACGGCCTGAATGCGGCGGCTCTCGTCGTTTACCAGGTTGGCATCGCCCTGGAGCTTGCTATAAGCCAGGTTCAGGGCACGGTTCAATAGGTCAATTTCTCCGAAAACCAGGCTGCTCTCGGCCTGGTTTTTTACTTTTTCGAGCTCCTGGGCATCCACGTCGGCGGCCAGGAATTCGGCTACTACGGCTTCTACGGCGGCATCGGCGGCTTGCAGGTCCACGCCCGCGTTCAGCTTGCCGCTGATGACGAGCAGGCCCGGGTCGAGCGAGCCGGTGAGCGAGGCCGAAATGTTATTGAACAGCGCCTGCTCCTTCACCAGGCGCTGGTGCAGGCGGGCCGACTTGCCCCGGCCCAGCACGTCGCTGAGCAGGTCCACGGCGTGGTAGCGCTCATCGGAGCGGGCGGGCATGTGGTAGGCTTTGTACAAAGCGCTTAGCGGCACGGGTGCCGAGGCGCGCAGGTGCCGCGCTTCCTGCTGCGCGGGCTCGGCGGGCAGCTGGCGATGGTAGGCCGGGCCGCCGGGAATGGGGCCGAACCACTTTTCGGCCAGGCGGCGCACTTCAGCTTCGCTCACGGCGCCGGCTACCACCAAAATAGCGTTTTGGGGCGCGTAGTGCTTCTGGAAAAAGCCGCGCACGTCGTCCATCACCGCGTTTTCAATGTGTGAAATCTCCTTGCCGATGGTGTTCCACTGATAGGGGTGGGTGTGGTAGGCCAGCGGCTTGAGCTTGAGCCACACGTCGCCGTAAGGCTGGTTGAGGTAGCTCTGCTTGAATTCTTCTACCACCACTTTGCGCTGCACCTCCAGCCCGTTTTCGGAGAAGGCCAGGTTCAGCATGCGGTCGCTTTCGAGCCAGAAGCCGGTTTCGAGGTTGGCGGCCGGCAGCGAGAGGTAGTAGTTGGTGACGTCGGAGCTGGTGAAGGCGTTGTTTTCGCCGCCCACGCGCTGCAGCGGCTCGTCGTAGCTCGGAATATTCACCGATCCCGAAAACATGAGGTGCTCAAACAAGTGCGCAAAGCCGGTGTGGCCGGGGTCTTCGTCGCGCGAGCCCACGTCGTACATCACGTTGAGCACGGCCATGGGAGTGGAAAAATCTTCGTGAACGATGCAGCGCAGGCCGTTATCGAGGGTGAATTCGGTGAAGTGAATCATAGGGTAGGAAGTCGGGAAGGCCTAAAGATAGGTTCCTTCGGCAGGTTGTTAACCGGCAAAAAGGTCTGTGGGTTCGAGGTGGGGCTAGCCTCCGCGCTGCTAGAAGGAGGCCCGCACGCCCAGCGCCACGGTGCGCGGGGTGGGGTAGGCAGCCTGGTCGAGCCCGGCCTGCTTGGGGTCGGCCTCGGCGGCGCTTACATTGGGGTCGAAGCCGCGGTAGGCTGAAATAACGAGCAGGTTGGTTCCGCTTAGAAAGACGGATGCGGAGTGCGGGCCCCGGCGCCATACCTCGGCCGTGAGCACCATGCTGCTCAGGCGCACGTGGTTGCCCGATTGCAGGGTGTAGGTATTGGGGCCACTGAATCCTGCGGTGGCGGTGGCGGTGCCGGCACGGGGCACGTCGGTGGTGGGGTTGGTCGGGGTCCAGCGGTCACGCACCCGGGTGGTGGCATTAAAACCGCCGTATGGCAGGTCCAGCAGCGAGAGGTTCGGGTCGAAGACTTGGTAGCCAAACAGGCCGTCTACTTGCGCCGATAGGCCGTAGCGGTCGTAGTGCAGCTCTTGGGTGAAGTTGAGCAACTGTTGCGGCAGGCCGTTGCCCAATATCTGCTGCGTTGGGCCGCCACTGGCTCCTCCCTCAAACTGCGGCCGGCCGGCTGCGTCGACACCCAGGTAGCGGTACCCTATAAAGCTGGCCAGCGGCTGGCCGGACCTCATCACAAAATAGTAGGGGGCGGGCCGGTAGTCAAGTACCATAGAGCCGGCGGGCTTGTCGTAGCGGTTGCGGTTGAAGGAAACGGCGAGGCTTGAGCTGCCCTGCAGACGGCCCCGCTGCCAGTTGCCGGTTAGGGTTAGCTCAACGCCGCGGTTGGTGAGGTGTGCCGGTTCCGGGGTATCGAAATGGCCGACATATATGTTGTTGGCGCGGGTGTCGCGTTGGTACGCAGCAGCCGTCAGGGCCAGGCGGTCGTGCCAGAGGGCCAGCCGCAGTCCGGCATCGGCCTGGGTAGTCATCTCATCCAAAAACTGAAAAAAGGAGGTGTTGCCTGCCTGAAATCCAAAGCCGTGGTCTCCGGCTAAGTTGCCCCGATTGCTCGTTTGGCCCCAGCCCGCCCACAAGTCCAGCGTGCCAATGCGCGTGCGGTCCTTGAGCCAGGCTTCCTGGGCGGCGTGCCAGGTAGCCTGCACCGCGGGCAACCACTGCTGGCGCTCAGCTTCGGGCATCCGGCTGGAAAGGTCGGCCCTCAAGCTGCCTTGCAAGGCATACCGCCCGCCGTAGGCGTAGCCAGCCGTGGCCTGATAGCCTAGTTGGTCGTACGTATTGGTGGCCCGGCTGCTGGAGCCGCCTCGCGGTGGCAGGTTGTAGGGAGGCAGGGGCACCGAGTATTCTTCAAACGACTGCGACTTGCGGTGTTTCCAGGAAGTGGCTTCTACCGAGGCGGTAAGCGTGTGGCGGCCGGCCAGCGTGCGCGCAAAGCGCAAGGCAGGATTAAGCGTTAGCTGCTGGTAGAAGGCGCTGCGAATTCCCGTCTGAAAGCCGTCGCGCGGTGCGAAATCATTCATTGGGCCCTGGTAGTCGTACCCGTTCAGGGAGTCGCGCTCCAAGGCGGCGCGCAGGTCCAGCGTGAGCCCAGTAACTACCTCGTAGCGCAGCTCGGCGTGGGCCAGCAGGCGGCGGTTGCGCGCCGTGCTCCGGTTTTGTTGGGCTAGTTGCACCGGGTTGGGCGCGCTGTAGTCGGCTGCGTAGTTGCCATTGGACGCATACACCGGCACAGTGGGCAGGTAGCGTAGCGTCTGACGAAACAAGTTGCCATCGGGGCGGCGCTCTTCCGCTTGGCCGTAGCTCAGGCCGCCGCTCAGGCGCAGGTGCAGGCCCACATTTTGGTCCAGGTTGAGGCGCAGGCCGTAGCGGTGCAGGTTGGTATTAAGCACAATGCCCTGCTGGCCGAGGTAGTCAAGGGCCGCATAGTAGCGGGTCCCGAAGGCTGTGCCGCCGCTCAGGCTGAGGTGATGCTCCTGGAGGGCGGCGGTGCGCAGCACTTCCGCCTGCCAGTCGGTGCCTGCCCCGAAGCCCGCTATCTGGTTGGGGGTGTACTCGGGCGAGTAGCCGTTGTTGCGGTCGGCCTCGTTGGCCAGTTCAGCTGCTTCGCGGGCGCCGAGCAGGTCGTAGCGCCGCCGGGCCGTTTGCACGCCGCCCAGGCCGGTGTACTGTACGCGCACCGCCTGCCCGCCCACTCCCCGCCGGGTGCGGATGCGGATGACACCATTTTGGCCTAGGAAGCCGTACTGAGCTGTTTCGAAAGCCCCTTTCAGCACTTCCACTTGCTCAATATCTTCCGGGGCAATGCTCAGCAGCGGGTTGGTACTGGCGTCGGGGTTCGTGAAGGAGCTTTGGAAAGAAGGAGTATGGTAAGGGTCCTGGCTGCCGAAACGGTACTGAAATACGGGTACGTCGTCGACCACATACAGCGGCTGCACGTTGCTATCGAGGCTGGCCGCGCCGCGAAGGCGCACCACGGCCCCGGCGCCCGGCGCTCCGGAATAGGGCGTCACCTGCACCCCGGCCACGCGGGAAAGCAGGGGCTGGACGGTGGTGTAATACGGCAACGGGGCCGTGGCCGCGCTAGCGATGCCGCTGGAGCTGATGATGCGCGCGGGTAGGGGGCCAGCAAGGCTGTCAGGGGTTACGGAAGCTAGGGTGTCAACTTGTTGGGCTCGGGCGATGAAAGCGCCGAAAAGCAAGAAGCCAGTTGGTAGAAATTTGGGCATAAAAATGCAAGAATGTAGCTGCGAAGGTAGAGGCCGAATGCCTCGGTTTTGCATCCAGCACAACGTGGCAGCAGCCCAGCATAAAATGGAGCCGAAGGGGCGAGGTCGGCGTGGCACTGCCGCTCACGAAACCTATGGTCCTAATGCCTACTTTCGCCACCAGCCGTATTGCGTTTCTAATCAATCAGCTTATGCCAACTCTTTTACCTGTTGCCACTTTGTGTAAGCGCTTGCCGACGCTGCTGCTCCTGCCGCTGCTAATGAGCTGCGAAGACTCGCTGGATAAGCTTTATCCGCAACCGCAGCCGGTGCAGCTGCCCGCCGCCACCCAGGTCGGGGCCAATACCTTCGGGTGCCTCGTGAATGGGCAGGTGTGGGAGGCGAACAACACCCGCACGCTGGTCGGCAAGGTGATTACGCCCACGGTCCGCTACCATGGGGGCGAGCTGCAGCTCGATGCGTTCCGGCGCCTGCAGGTAGACGGTCCCATTAGCAACTTCCATTTTGTGGTGGGCCAGGTGACCGGGCCCGGCGTGTACGAGTTGAGCCAGGCGCAGCCCGGCCGCCAGGTGCAACTGAAAACCACCAACGGCCTCGTGGAATACGTGGCCACTGAGCCCCAGGCCGGTACCCTCATCATTACACGGCTTGACACCACGGGTGCGCATCCCTTTGTAGCTGGCCGCTTCGAGCTGCGGGCCATACCCAGCCCGGTGGCCCCGCGGTCTGCCGACTTGCCGGCCGAAGTGCGGATAACCGAAGGGCGGTTCGATATTCAGCTCAACCCCTAGGCGCCGGCTGCTTAGGGCTTGCGGGTAGCAGCTGGGTAGAGCGTGGTGGCCAGCGTGACGCCCAGCCAGCGGCTGTATACGTCGTGGCGAGCTTCGTGCGTAGTTACTCCCCCGCTCGGGTTGTTATAGATGCCCAGGTAGCCGTAGGCATAGCTTGGGGTGAGCGGCGCGTGCACGCGCAGGCCCAGTGTGGTTTCGTAGCGGTGCCACGGTAGCACGCGTACCTCAAGGCCCACCATTCCCGTGAGCTCTACCGGGCGCGGGTAGTAGGCCGCGTCGTGGCCGGAGTGGCCCAGCGCGAAGGTGGGCCCAGCGCCGACCAGCAGGTGCAACCCCTTGGCCGGTGAGGAAGTGCGCACATAAACGGGCGTAAAAAGCCGCCATTGGTGCAGCGTCTGGGCTGGGTGGTAAGTGTAAGCAGTAATATCTTGCTGCCGAAAGTCAACCACCACCGCGCAACGGGTCAGCAGCGCTTCGGCCGCGAGGCTGACCAACGGCCCGGCAAAGTAGCGCGTGGCCCCAACGCCCACCAGGGGCCCGGCTGCCACTTCACTGTACTCGCGCCGGTAGTCGCCGTGCTGGCTCGTGGCCGCGCCCAGGCCCACGCGGATGCTCCAGCCCCATTGCGAGACGGAGTCGGCGCCCGTGGCTCGGGTCTGGGCCGTGGCCTCGTGGTAGGCCAGCATGCCGAAAGCAGTGAGTAGCAACAGGCGCATGAGTTTGGTAGTGGTAATTGAGCCAGAATCAAATATAGGCGCCGCCTCTCCTGCTACCTTTGCCGGACTCCTGTTGTTCTCTTCCCGCCCATGATGACCCTCGCTGCCACGGCGCTCCGGTTCGACCGCCTCGACCATTCCAACGAAACCCTGCTGCACCTCTACCAGCACCTGCTGCGCCCGCGGCTGATTGAGGAAAAAATGCTGATTCTGCTGCGCCAGGGCAAGGTGAGCAAGTGGTTCTCGGGCATTGGGCAGGAAGCCATCTCGGTGGGCAGCACGCTGGCGCTGGAGCCTGACGAGTACATTCTGCCGCTGCACCGCAACTTGGGCGTATTTACGGGGCGCAATGTGCCGCTGGGGCGCCTGTTTGCGCAGTGGCAGGGCAAGCGCACGGGCTTCACCAAGGGCCGCGACCGCAGCTTCCACTTCGGCAGCAACGAGCACCACATCGTGGGCATGATTTCGCACCTGGGCCCGCAACTGGCCGTAGCCGATGGCATTGCCCTGGCCGACGTGCTCGACCAAAAGCCCAAAGTGACCCTGACCTACAGCGGCGACGGCGGCGCCAGCGAAGGCGACTTCCACGAGGCCCTGAACGTGGCCGCTGTGTGGCAGCTGCCGGTCATCTTCATGATTGAAAACAACGGCTACGGCCTGAGCACGCCCAGCAACGAGCAGTTTCGCTTTAAGTCGTTCGTCGACAAAGGCCCGGCCTACGGCATGGACGCCGTGCAGGTAGACGGCAACAACGTGCTGGAAGTGTACAGCACCGTGAAGCGCCTGGCCGAGGACCTGCGCCAAAACCCGCGCCCCGTGCTCATCGAAGCCCTCACCTTCCGGATGCGCGGCCACGAAGAAGCCAGCGGCACCAAGTACGTGCCCCAGTCCCTGATGGAAGAGTGGGCTGCCAAAGACCCGGTGGAAAACTACGAGAAGTGGCTTATCCAGGAAGGCATCCTCACGGAAACGGCCAAGCACAACATCCGCGAAACCATCAAGGCGGCTATCGAAGCCGGCTTGCAGGAAGCCGATGCCGTGCCAATGCCCACCGCCGACGTGCAGGAGGAAATCGCCGACATGTACCAGCCCTTCACGCCGGACGCTTCGCTTAATGAAGAATTAAGAATGAAGAATGAGGAATTGAAAAACGACTCCCCCAATAATTCCTCATTACCCACAAGGGAGCTGCGCTTTGTCGATGCCATTCAGGAGGGGCTGCGCCAGAGCATGCAGCGCTACCCCGACCTCGTGCTGATGGGTCAGGACATTGCCGACTACGGCGGCGTCTTCAAGATAACCGAAGGCTTCGTGGCCGAGTTTGGCAAGGCGCGGGTGCGCAACACGCCCTTGTGCGAGTCGGCCATTGTGGGCGCAGGGCTGGGCCTGAGCATCAAGGGCAAGAAAAGCATGGTGGAAATGCAGTTTGCCGACTTCGTGACCTGTGGCTTCAACCAGATTGTAAACAACCTCGCCAAAAGCCACTACCGCTGGGGCCAAAACGCCGACGTGGTGGTGCGCATGCCCACCGGCGCCGGCAGCGCCGCCGGCCCCTTCCACAGCCAGAGCAACGAGGCGTGGTTTACGCACGTGCCCGGCCTGAAGGTGGTGTACCCTAGCAACCCGCACGACGCCAAGGGCCTGCTCTGCGCCGCTTTCGAAGACCCCAACCCGGTGATGTACTTCGAGCACAAGATGCTCTACCGCAGCCTCTCCGGCCCCGTGCCCGAGGCCTACTACACCACGCCCATCGGCAAGGCCGCGCTGGCCGCCGAAGGCAACGAATTGAGCATCATTACCTACGGCATGGGCGTGCGCTGGGCTCTGCAGGTGTGCGAAGAGCTCAACGTATCGGCCGATATCCTCGACCTGCGCACTCTGCTGCCCTGGGACCAGGAGGCCGTGCGCCAAACCGTAGAGAAAAACGGCCGCGTGCTGGTGCTGCACGAAGACACCCTGACCGGCGGCATCGGCGGCGAAATCGCGGCCTGGATTGGCGAAAACTGCTTTGAGCACCTCGACGCGCCGGTGCGCCGCGTGGCCTCGCTCGATACCGCCATTCCGTTTGCGCCCCCGCTCGAGGCGGCGTTTCTGCCGCTGCAGCGGCTGCGCGAGCAAGTAGAGGCCCTGCGCAGCTACTAAGCATAAAAAAGAGGCGCCGGTAGCGGCGCCTCTTTTTTTTCAGCAGTTATCAGCGGCCGGATTACGAGCCAATGATGCTGATGATTTTGTTCAGGTGGCTCACTACGCCGCCGGTATCCGAGGGCGAGGGGTTGCCCAGAATCTTGCCGAGCGAACACACTAGGTTGCCGAGCAGGTTTTTGTCAGACTGCGACGGCGACACGCTCAGCACCGGGTTCACGCTTTGGGTCGTGCCGTTCAGGCTCACCGTTTGCGTACCGTAGTTGACTTGAGCCCCCGAGCAGGAGCTGCTAATCTGCGCCAGCGACAGCGGAATGGCCACGGCCACTGGCCCGTAGGCCGAAGCCGGGCCCGAAGTTGGCGTGGCGCTCAGCGTGCCAATGGCAGTTATCACCCCGTTTCTTACCTCAAAGCTGGTGATGCGCAGCGCCGAGGTAAACGTACCGGTTGCATTTTTAGTAACGGTAATCCCATTCTCAACTACCTGATAGGTGTAGGGGTAGGTACCGGTATTGGTAGACGTTACCGTTTTGCCTTGGGTCAGGGCATCAAGCGTGGCATCGGCGGCCGAAATGGTGGGCTGAGTTGGCTCAACTTGGTTCTTTTCGCAGCTGGATGCACCGGCCAGCAGCACTAAAAATGCGGGGAGAATGGCTAGTTTCTTCATGGTTTTTCGGGTAGGAAATGTGGATGAAAGGAAGAAAGAATGTTGAGCCGATACGACGAGCTTATTTGAGGGGTTATCGGTTTTAACATTGCTATTCTTGCTCATGGCTTCCTGAAAATACTCTTCCGAAAAAATATTTCCGCCTTTAATTATCTTTGAATTAAGTGTCTTAACTACTCACTGTCGACCTTTAGGAGAAAATAGACACTGGCCAAAAATGCCAAAAAGGTGTACTTAAAATCTAGTATGACCTGCCCGAAACCGGCTTGGCACTGCAGGTTGAGCAGCACTTTTCGGATAGGGTCGGGGCCCTGGCCTCACGGTTCACCTTCCAGAGCGCGGTGCGTATCTTCAAGCCCGATTTTAGCTTATCCCTGTCCCTAGTGAAAACATTCTTCTACTGTTTTTTGGTGGCGCTGTTGAGCAGCTGCAGCGTGTACCACAAAGTTTTCCATCCCTACCGCCTCCCTACGCCGAAGCCGTCGCCGGAATTCAAGGCCCAGCAAAAAGCCAAAAAGAGCAAACGGTCGTTTTTGTCGTTCACCCACGGCAAGAAAACCAACGCCAAAAACGAGGACGGCACCGACGTGGAAGAAGCCGCTACCGATGTTTCTACCCCCACCGGGGGCACCGTGCCGGGCCCCACGGCCAGTGCCAGCACCGAAACCCGCACGCTCCCGGAGCACTCCACCGTGCGGTACGACAAAAACGGGCTGATGAAAAAGCCCAAGCTGATGCGGCGGCGCATTCACAAGCCCGCCCGCAAGCCCTTCCGGCCTTTGCAGTCGATTCGCAACTTCTTCAAATTCAAGCTCCATGACAAACCCAACTACAGCCCCGACCACCGGCCTGCAGTCCCGGCCCCTGCCGAAGACCCCGCTCCGAACGTCGCGCCTGCGCCCGCAGCGGCTCCTGCGCCTACCCCTGCAGTTGCTCCCGCAACTGCTCCAGGTGCTGCGCCCGTGGTCAAGCCGTAAGGCAAGGGTGTTAATGCTGCTGGTCGTCGTTGGGCTGATGTGGAGCTCCCAGGTAGCCCAGGCCCAGATAGTGCATGAGAAGCCGTCGCAAGTAAAAGCGGCCAACCGCCGCGCCCTGCGCGATGCCAAGCACACCGCCTCTCCCTACAAAGACAGCCACTTAGGCGTGACCGCCGCCCGGCTCAAGCGGGGCCAAAGCACCCAGCCCATGCCCGAAGGCAGCGACGAGCTGGAGTACCGAAGAGTAGCCCCTGCGAGAGCAAAGGCGCCCGGTTTTCAGCCTTTGCGCCGCAAAAAGAAGGAATAATGCGTCGCGGCGGAAGTTGAGCTATATTTTTTGAATGACTTCCGGGGTATCATGTGTTATAGCATTGTTGTACTACCGTCGCGGTACCAACTTGCGTATTGCCCTGCAAAGCGTACCTCCTCATTTTCCATCCACTAGTTGCTCTTATGTCCACGCCCTGGCTTCCCCTTACCCAACCCGAACAGATAACCGACCTGGCGCAGGCCTCGCACGAGCAGCCGGTGCTCATTTTTAAGCACAGCACCACTTGCTCAATCAGCGCGGCGGCCAAAAGCAAAATTGAGCGCCAGTGGGCCGACAGCGGCCTTGCCAACGTGCCTATTTACTACCTCGACTTGCTGCGTTTCCGGCCGCTTTCGGCCCAGATTGCTGAGCAGTTCGGCATTCGCCACGAGTCGCCTCAGCTGCTGCTTATTCAGGACGGCGAGTGCCGCTACGATGCCTCCCACATGGGCATTCGCCTCAGCGACGTGAAGTCGGCTGTAGGGCAGTAACTGCATGAAGCAGTGGAGCGCCGACTTGCTTTTGCCGGCATCCAAGCGCTCCACCGCGCACGCATTCAGCTTTTACACTTCGTAATTAAACACCACGTTTTGCCGGATGTCCGGATGCAGGCTCAGCGTTACGGGGCAGGTGTAGGCGGCGCGCTCCAGCAGGGCCCGGTCATTCGGCTGCAGTGCCGCGGGCAGGGTAAACGTCACGTCGATTTGCACGATGCGGCGGGGGGCTTCGGCGCTCATGTGCTTCACCACGGCAAAGGTGCTGTCGACTAAGTTGAGCTTATGGCGGTCGGCCACAATGCCCATTATCGTCATCATGCACGAGCCAAGGGCGGTGCTTACCAAATCGGTGGGCGAAAAGGCTTCGCCGCGGCCGTGGTTGTCGGTGGGCGCATCGGTATGAATAACGTTGCCGGAAGCGACGTGGGTGGCTTCGGTACGGAGTTGGCCCGCGTAGCGGGCAGTGGCGGTGTTCATTAAGTCGGTGTTCATTAAGTCAGGGAGTTACCTTGAAAAAGTTGTTTCTTCGTTAGCTAATTTACGTATTACTTGATGCGCCGCGCCTGCGGTGCCTGATAGGGCCTACTTTCGGTTGATTATGCTTCCCCTTTCCTTTCGATATTTTGGCCTGCTGGCAACTGGGTTGCTGGTGGCCGCCACCGCTCAGGCGCAGGCGCCCGTACGCTCCGGTCCGGTGCCCGCCGCGCCATCCGACGAGCAGTCGTACCGGAAGGAATTCGTGTACGGGGTCAATTTCAATACCCAGGGTGGCCTGCTGGGCGGCGTATCGTTGCGCTCGTCGCGTGTGCTCGACGACCGGCTGCTGCGCTTCTGGAGCATTGAGGGCGTCATGCTCAAGAATGCCAAAGAAGACCGCATCAACACCATCGTCGGCGGCAGCTACATCGACCGCAAAACCAACTACGCGTTTGTGCTGCGCCCCTCACTGGGCCTGCAGCGCATCCTGTTCCGCAAAGCCGCCGACGCCGGCGTGCAGGTGAACGGCTTGGTAAGTGCGGGCCCGTCCTTCGGCCTGCTCATGCCTTATTACATCAGCTTCGACCGCACGGCCACGCAAACCCGGGTCATCAACGTGTCGACTGATGATATTGTAAACGAGCAGTACGACCCCGTGAAGCACGCCGACACGGGCGCCATTCTGGACCGGGGCCCCCTGTTCAGCGGCATTGGCGAAACCAAAGTGGTGCCGGGATTTCACCTGCGCACCGGCCTGAGCTTCGAGTACGGCCGCTACCGCGACGCCGTGACCGGCATGGAGGTTGGTTTTTTAGTGGAAGGCTACACCAAGCGCCTGCTGATTCTCAGCCCCGGCAACCTGTCCGATACGGACGGGCTCAACCGCCAAATCTTCCCGTCGGTGTACCTGACGCTGTATTTCGGGCACCGCTCGTAGTGCTGCGCTTGAGGAAGAGTGGAGAATTAGGAGTGAAGAATTGGGCTGGGCCATCCCCGGATATACAAGGCGCATCAATTGCACCGTAAATTTGTTAGTGCTTAGTATCGAATGGGCCGAGGATAATTCCTCCTTCTTCATTCCTCCTTCTTCATTAATAAAATGATTGATTTGCCCGTTATCCAGCCCGAAACGGCTGCGCCTGCCCGCCCCCGCAAGCCCGATTGGCTGCGCGTGAAGCTGCCTGTGGGCGAAGAATACGCCGCCGTGCGCCGCCTGGTAGACGAGCACAAGCTGCACACCATTTGCGAGAGCGGCAACTGCCCCAACATGGGCGAATGCTGGGGCGCCGGCACGGCCACGTTCATGATTCTGGGCAACATCTGTACCCGCTCGTGCTCGTTTTGCGCCGTGGCCACGGGCCGCCCCACCGAATACGACCTCGACGAGCCCCGCCGCGTGGCCGAGGCCATCAAG
The DNA here is from genome assembly GCF_020711255.1 of Hymenobacter plasmatis. GTDB lineage: Bacteria > Bacteroidota > Bacteroidia > Cytophagales > Hymenobacteraceae > Hymenobacter. The sequence continues at coordinate 179,807 of NZ_JAJFAW010000002.1, read as the reverse complement.
CTCATGAAAGTGAAGCACGCCGTGATTACTAGCGTGAACCGCGACGAACTGAAGGACCGCGGCGCCAGCGTGTGGCGCGAAACCGTGGTGCTCACCAAGCAGCTCAGCCCCGGCACCACCATCGAAACCCTGATTCCGGACGTGAAAGCCAACTGGGATGCCCTCGACGTGATGATTTCGGGCGGCCAGGAAGTGATTTCGCACAACATCGAAACCGTGGGCAGCCTCTACCGCCTCGTGCGCCCCCAGGCCCGCTACGACCGCAGCCTGGAGCAAATCCGCCGCACGAAGCTGGCCGGCCACCGCACCAAGTCAGGCATCATGCTGGGCCTGGGCGAGAAGGCCGATGAACTGTACCAGGCCATGGACGACCTCGTGGCCAATGGCCTCGACATCCTGACCCTGGGCCAATACCTGCAGCCCACCAAGCGTCACCTGGACGTGGCCGAGTTCATCACCCCCGACCAGTTTGCCCACTACAAAGAAGAAGGCCTGAAGCGCGGCCTGAAATACGTGGAAAGCGGCCCGCTGGTGCGTAGTTCCTACCACGCCGAGCGCCACGTGAACGTACCGGTTTAGCTCAATTTTAGCTTAATTCCCGCCGCCAGCTTGCGGTAATAAAAAAGCCCTCTCCATTGCTGGAGAGGGCTTTTTTGCGTCCTGTGGTTAAACGGGGATTAACGGCGAGCCTGGTTGTCCTGGGGAGGGTAGGTGCTCAGGATACCGTTGACAATGCGATTGGTCTCCACCTCGTTGATGGTGTTTTGGTCGACCTGAGCCTGGCCGGTGCCACGCCAGGCCAGCTCCTTGCGGCGGGCATCGATGATGTCGATTACCACAGTGCCGGCTTTGTACTGAGTGATGGGCTGCATGCCGCGGCCGTAGTACCCGTAGCCATAGCCATAAGGATAGCCCAAGCCATTGTAATAGGGCGATACTTGCTGTTTGTCTTCCACGCGAGCGCTGTAGGCCACGTAGATATCGGGGGCTTTGTCCACTTCGGTTAGGCCTTTGCGGGTCATTTCGGCCTTCACGGCGGCGCGCATGCGCTTGTCGAGGAAGGACTCATAGCCTTTGGCCGGGCCGCCTTCGGTATCAGTGGGTTGCTGCGGGTACCAAGACCAGGTTTTGAAAGCCCGGAAGTTGACGGAGTGGTCAAAGTCGTTGGTCACGCCCACGCGGGAAGCCGTGGAGCAACCGCTGCCCAAAAGCAGCACAAAGCTCATCGCGGCCAAAGCAGCCGGACGAGCCAGAAAACGGGTGATGCGGTTCATAATCAGAAAGAAAGACGGATTGATTGAAGGACTCAAAGTGCTGAATCTCGGGAAGAATTGAAGCAATTTTCAGGCCATCTGTATAACGGCGGACAGGCCGATGGCGTTCCACTTTTACCACTATATAGTTGCCCGCATTGTTGTGGTTTGTATCACCACGTTAGCTTGAGATAACCAGATTTTATCCTACCTTACCCTCGAATTTCCACCCAACGCTCTTGCTTCGTTAATGAAAAGTACTGCCCTGTTGTTTCTGGCTGCTACGGGCCTGCTGGCCGCTTGCTCTTCCACCCGCGACGAACGAATGCAGACCGCCGCTGCCAACCATACCCCCATCGCGCACAATACCATTGTGGACTGCCCCGTGTACGATGGCATGAACAAAACCTCGACCGTACTGGCCCAAACCACCGCTGGCAACGAAGTGCAGGTAACCGATACCATCAACGCCTACTTTGTACGCGTTCGGCTCGATAAGGACGGCCAGACCCGGATGGGGTACATGGACCGCCGCTGCTTCGGCGAGCGGGGAAGCAAGTAGCGCAAGCCCGTCCTTGTAAGGCTACTTACTGTCATTGCGAGCACAGCGAAGCAATCTGTCCTGTTCTCAGTGAACAGCCCTGAGTTGTGACAAATCCTTTCAATACAAAAAGCCCCGACTCTGCCTAGAGTCGGGGCTTTTTGTATTGAAAGGATTATTCGCGATGAGAGGAAGGATTGCTTCGCTGTGCTCGCAATGACAAGCGACTAGTGGACTAGTACGACGGGCCTTTATCGGCTTGTACCAAATCCTCTTCCTTATCGACATACTGCTCAATCGGCGTGCAGCTGCAAATCAGGTTGCGGTCGCCGTAAGCCGAATCGATGCGGCTAACGCTAGGCCAGAACTTGGCGGCGCGCACGTACTCCATGGGGTACACGGCCTGCTCGCGGGTGTAGGGGCGGGTCCACTCGTGGGTGAGCACCGAAGCGGCGGTGTGGGGCGCGTGCTTCAGCACGTTGTCCTTGGCATCGGCCTTGCCCGACTCCACGGCCGCAATTTCCTTGCGAATCGAAATCATGGCGTCGCAGAAGCGGTCCAGCTCGTCCTTGCTTTCGCTTTCGGTGGGCTCAATCATGAGTGTGCCGGCCACGGGGAAGCTCACGGTGGGTGCGTGGAAGCCGTAGTCCATCAGGCGCTTGGCAATGTCTTCTACTTCGATGCCGGCCTTCTTGAAGTGGCGGCACTCCAGAATCATCTCGTGGGCGCAACGACCGTGGCTGCCCGAGTACAGCACCGGATAGTGCTCCTCCAGACGGGCCTTGATGTAGTTGGCGTTCAGAATGGCAATCTGCGTGGCACGGGTCAGGCCCTCGCCGCCCATCATCGAGATGTAGGCGTAGCTGATAGGCAGGATGCTGGCCGAGCCCCACGGCGCGGCCGAAACCGAGCCGCTGCTGCGGCCTTCTACCGCTACCACGGCGTGGCCGGGCAGGTAAGGAACCAGGTCAGCTACCACGCCGATGGGGCCTACGCCAGGACCACCGCCGCCGTGCGGAATGCAGAAGGTCTTGTGCAGGTTGAGGTGGCAGACGTCGGCGCCGATGTTGGCGGGCGAGGTCAAGCCCACCTGGGCATTCATGTTGGCGCCGTCCATGTACACGCGGCCGCCGTGGCTGTGAATGGTCTCGCAGATGTCGATGATGGTTTCCTCGTACACGCCGTGCGTGCTGGGGTAGGTCACCATCAGGCAGGAGAGGCGGTCGGCGTACTTGGCGGCTTTTTCCTTAAGGTCGGCTACGTCGATGTTGCCGTCCTCGGTGCTCTTCACCACCACCACTTCCATGCCGGCCATCACGGCCGAAGCGGGGTTGGTGCCGTGGGCCGAAGCCGGAATCAGGGACACGTTGCGGTGGTGGTCGCCGCGGGCTTCGTGGTAGCCGCGGATGGCCAGCAGGCCGGCGTACTCGCCCTGGGCACCCGAGTTGGGCTGCAGGCTGACGGCGGCAAAGCCGGTGATTTCACAGAGCCAGGTTTGCAGGTCGGCGAAAATCTGCTGGTAGCCTTTGGTCTGGTCCAAGGGCGCGAAGGGGTGGAGCTGGCCGATTTCGGGCCAGGTCACCGGAATCATCTCGGCGGTGGCGTTCAGCTTCATGGTGCACGAACCCAGCGGAATCATGCTGTGTGCGAGGCTCAAGTCCTTGTTCTCGAGCTGCTTCATGTAGCGCAGCAGCTCGTGCTCGGCGTGGTGCGTGTTGAAGACGGGGTGGGTGAGGTATTCGCTGGTGCGCACGAGGCTCTTGGGCCAGGTCAGCTCTAGAGAGTCGGGCAGCCCAACCAGCTGGTCGGCTTCCTTGCCCAGTACTTTGGCAAACACGTCCAGAATGTCGGCCACGTCGTGCAGCTCGGTGTTCTGGTTGAGCGAGATGCCCACGCGTACTTCGTCGAAGTAGCGGAAGTTGAGCCGGGCCGCTTCGGCCTCCTTGCGGAGCGACTGCTGCAGCTCGGCGCTTTCCAGGCGCAGGTTTAGCGTATCGAAGTAGTTTTCGTTGGTTTGCTCCACGCCCAGCTTTTTCAAGCCGGTGGCTAGGGTTTGGGCCAGGCTGTGGGTATTCACGGCAAACTGCTGGATGCGCTGCGGGCCGTGGTACACGGCGTACATGCCGGCCAGCACGCTCAGCAGCACCTGCGCGGTGCAGATGTTGGAGGTGGCTTTTTCGCGGCGGATGTGCTGCTCGCGGGTTTGCAGGGCCATGCGGTAGGCCTTGTTGCCGGCGGCGTCAATGCTCTGGCCGATGAGGCGGCCGGGAATCACACGCTTGAACTGGTCTTTGCAGGAGAAGAAGCCAGCATGCGGGCCGCCGTAGCCCATGGGCACGCCAAAACGCTGCGAGTTGCCAACGCACACATCGGCGCCCAGCTCGCCGGGCGAAGTGAGCAGCGTGAGAGCCAGCAAGTCGGCGGCCATTACCACAAACACGTTGTTGGCGCGGGCTTGGTCGATAAAGTCTTTGTAGTCAAACACCTCGCCATCGGCGGCGGGGTACTGCACCATGGCGCCGAAGAAGCCTTCGTTGCTCAAGTTTACCTGGCGGTGGTCGCCCACTACCAGCTCAATGCCCACCGGCGTGGCGCGGGTGCGCAGCAAGTCGATGGTCTGAGGCAATACCTGCTCGGAAACAAAGTATTGGTTGGCGCCCTTCTTTTTGGTCTGGCTGTGCAGCATGTGCATGGCCTCGGCGGCGGCGGTGCCTTCGTCGAGCAAGCTGGCGTTGGCAATTTCGAGGCCGGTCAGGTCAATTACCATGGTCTGGTAGTTGATGAGGGCTTCGAGGCGGCCCTGGGCAATCTCGGCCTGGTAAGGCGTGTAGGCGGTGTACCAGCCCGGGTTTTCCAGAATGTTGCGCTGAATAACCGGGGGCAGGGTGGTGTCGTGGTAGCCCAGGCCGATGTAGCTTTTGAACACCTGGTTCTGGCCGGCAATCTGCTTGAACTTGGCCAGGAAGGCGCGCTCGCTCAGGGCGGCGGGCAAGTCCAGCGGCTGCTTCAGGCGAATGGCGGGCGGCACGGTTTCGTTGATGAGCTGCTCAATGCTTTCCACGCCAATGGTGCGGAGCATGGCGGCCTGCTCGTCGGCGCCGGGCGCGTTGTGGCGGTCTTCAAAAACGTCGGCGGGCTGAGGTTTCAGCGTCATAAAGGCGGGAAATAGTGAGAAGGAAGCGGTTTTGACGTAGTAAGGTTCAGGTTCAGATTCCTTAACAAAGGTAAGCTCGAAATGGCCCGGCGGACTGCCATCAAAACCGTAATTTTGACCGGCCACCCCATTAGCAATGAGGAATGACGAATGGGGAATGAAGAGTTCCGCTCCGTCATTCTGCCTTCCTCATTCGTCACTTCCCATCGTATCCCATGTCCTTAACCATCGGCCTCATCTGCGAGGGTAAAACCCCGCACGACAAGCGCGTGCCCCTCACGCCCAAGAAGTGCGTGGAAGCCCAAGCCACTTTTCCCGACCTGCGCATTGTAGTGCAAAGCAGCCCCTTTCGCAGCTACCGCGACGAGGAGTACCGCGCCCTGGGAATAGAAGTGCGCGACGATATTTCGGGCTGCGATGTGCTCATGGGCGTGAAGGAAGTGCCCGTCAGCCAGCTCATTCCCCACAAGACGTACTTCTTTTTCTCGCACACCGTGAAAAAGCAGCCCGCCAACCGCAACCTGCTGCGCGAGGTGCTCAAGAAAGAAATTACGCTGGTCGACTACGAACTGCTGACCAACGCCCGCGGCGAGCGCATTGTGGCGTTTGGGCGCTACGCCGGCATTGTGGGCGCCTACAACGGCCTGCTCACGTATGGCCGCAAGCACGGCCTGTACGAGCTCAAACCCGCGCACGAATGCCTCGACATGGACGACATGCAGGAGGAGTTCTTCAAAGTCAAAAAGCTGCCGCCCATCAAGATAGCCGTGACCGGCTCGGGGCGCGTAGCGCAGGGTGCGTTGGAAGTGCTCGACCGCATGGGCATCCGGCGCGTGAGCGTGTACGATTACCTCTACCTGGATTTTAAGGAGCCGGTGTACACCCAGCTGCGCAGCTCCGACTACAACCGCCGCCGCGACGGCCGCGTGTGGGATACCGCCGACTTTCACGCCAACCCGCAGGAGTACGAGTCTACGTTTGGGCCGTTTCTGCCCGTCACCGACTTGCTCATTGCCTGCGCGTACTGGCACCCGGCCGCGCCCCGGCTGTTTGAAGAAGCCGATACCCGGCGCCCGGATTTCCGCATCAACACCATTGCCGACGTCACCTGCGACGTCAACGGCTCGGTGCCCACCACCAAGCGTAGCAGCACCATTGCCGACCCGGCCTTCGACTACAACCCGCAAACGGGGGAGCTGGAGCCGCCTTACTCGCGGCCCACAAACATCACGGTGATGGCCGTAGACAACCTGCCGTGCGAGCTGCCCCGCAACGCCAGCCGCGACTTTGGCCGCCAGCTGCTGGATAAAGTATTTCCCCACCTGCTGGGCAACGATGCCGAAGGGGTGATTGCGCGCGCCACCATTGCCAAAGGGGGCCACCTCACCGAACGCTACCAGTACCTGGCCGACTACGTGGCCGAGGAGACAGTGGCGTAGGGCCTACAAGCCGCGCAGGATGGGGTAGCGGGCCTGCACCAGCGAGTAGAGCCCGTACAGTACCAGGCCCGCGGCCACCACGCCCAGCACCAGGGGCCCCATCCCGGCCAGCAGGCCCAAGGCCTCGTTGGTGCTGCCGGCTTCGGCCGCCCGCGACTGCCAGCCGGCTTCCACAAAGAAGTAACCGATGAGACTCACCACCACGCCCCGGGCCGTGACGCCCACCTGGGCCGCCCGGTACACAAGGCGCTGCTGGGCGGCGGTCAGGTCCTGGCCGTCTACGTCAGATTGCAGCTTGTGCGAGTAGGCCCGGTACCCTTGGAAAAGGCCAATACCGATGGTCACCACGCCCAAGAAAATTAAGAGCCAGTCGCCAGAGGGCCAGCCCAAGATGGTGGCGGCCAATGATTTCGAGGTGTCGGCGCCTTCGTCGGCGTGGCCTCTCAGGGCCAGGCGGCCCGCGTATAGCGCCAAGCCGCTGTAGAACAGCCCGCTGCAGATGTACCACAGCCGGAAGCTCCAGCCTTTGGCGCCGGAGCCCTTGCCCTCAGTGTCGCGAATGGCCTGGGTAAAGCGCCAGATGATGTATCCCAGCAGCCCCACGGCAATCAGCCCCAGCAGCAGGCTGCCGGCCGGCAAATCCTGCAGGTGCTTCACGGCTGCTTCTTTATCGGCCTGCACGCCGTGGTCCCGGCTTAGGGCCGCCAGCAGGGCCAGCACGCCCATGAGCACATACACCACCCCAATAGCCGCAAAGCCCAGCCGGGCCAGCGCCTTGATGCCAGCCGAAGGCGAACGGGGAACAGCAGCAAGCAAGGTATCGGCAGTAGACATACACGCGGGGATAATGGAACAGCTTTCCTTACGATTAGGCCGCGTGGTAAGGTTAAGATAGGGGAGGGCTTATCGGTGTTTTTTGGCTTCACCGGTAGCCAAAATGCAGCGCGTCGCCGAGCAGGTTGAGCTACGGCTTAAAACAAAAAGCCCTTTCTGTTGCCAGAAAGGGCTTTCGAAATGAAGCAGCGACGTGTGGATTGGAAGGCGTCTTACTTCATTGGTAATGCACGGGTTAGAAAGTCCGGTTGAACCATTTTTTGAGGTCCTCTACGGCGTGGCCGGTTTTCTCTTGCAAGCGACCGAGCCACTCATCCTGTTTGCCTTCTTCGTAGTCGAGGTCGTCATCGGTGAGGTTGCCCCACTTCTGCTTGGCTTCGCCTTTGAGTTGGTTCCAGTTGCCGCGGGCCTTCAATTCGGTCTGGTCGTTGAGGTTATTCTGGTTGAGGTCCATGACTGAAAGGAAATGTGGGTGGGAAGGATTTAAAATCTGGGGAGTGTACGCCCCGGCGGCCGGTTGGGTTGAGCTGGCCTGGGCAATGCCGAAATTTTATTGGCACTCCGGCACAGCATCCTGCTTTTCACCAACGACCTCTACCGGTGCCGGGCATTAAAGCCCACCAGCAGACTCACGCGCACGCCGCTGGCGCCGGGCACTACGGCCAGGTTAATGGGGAAGTTGACGCCATTGGATTTGATGGAGGTGCCCATGGCCAGTACAATGCTGGAGCCCAAGGGCGTAAGGTTTGGCCCCACGCCAAACTCAAAGCCTTTGGCGCCCCGCAGGCCCACCAGCCCACTGAGGCTCGGCAGGAACTGGCCCTGCTCCAGCCCGCCCACCAGCGGCACAAATTCTACCAGCCCACTCACGCCGCTGGGGAGCCTAAACAGCCGCTTCTCGAACTGCCAGCCAAACTGCGTAATAAACGGATTGAGGTCGGTGCCGCTGTCGTGTGCTTTGTCCAGCACCCCCCGCGGGAGGATGGTAAAGCCCACGCGCGGCCCGTCGAGGCTGATGGGCTCGGCCAGCACCGCGTCGTTGGGGTCTTGGTTGCCCACCATGGGCACGCCGGCTGGCAGGGCGGCTTGCGCTGCGGGGGCTGGGCTGGCGGGTGCCAGGGGTGGTGCGGCAGTCACGGGCGCGGCGGGCAGAGTGGGGCTGCCGTTGAGCAGCTCCTGCGTGCCGTTGGCGTAGCGAATCATGTACACATCAGAACGCCACAGGCTAATAAGGGGGCCATCGGGGTTGTCGGCGCGGCGGTACTTCACTTCGGAAGGGGTTATCTCAACCACTTTCACCGAGACGGCCTCGCCGGTGCGCTTGGTGAGCAGGTCTTGCGCGTGCGCGGTGCCGGCCAGCAGGCCCAGCAATGCAAAGAGTAAAGAGGTACGCATCGGGAACGGGGTTAAATGAGACGATGCGTAAAGGTGAGCGCGCCTCATGCCGAATGCCAGCGCATTTTAGCAACTATTAGACTTTGGCAATGGGGTGTTATTGTACATAAGTAATTGAATTATAGTGCGTATTTTTGTGATTGTGGGACATTGCTCTTGCACTTTGATTCCAAAGTCCTGGGTTAGCTCAACTTTCAATCTGCCGGGGCTAAAGGCCAACAAAAAAGCCCCGCTACGGTCGTAGCGGGGCTTTTGCAAGAAATTAAGAAGGCTTACTTCTGCTTGGTAGCGGGCACTTCTTCGATAACCTTATCAGCGGGCTTGTTCCGTACCACGGCGGTATCACCGGGCTCGCGGGCGATGTCGGCTTTGGCGCTGTCCACGGCGTTGTCCATGGCGTTGCCAGCATCGGAAGCGGCGTTTTCGGTGGTGGTAGCGGCGTCATCGGCCTTCTTCTCGGAGCAAGAAGTAGTGGCGAAGGCACCGAAGGCAGACAGGACAAGCAGGGTTTTGAACGAGAATTTCATAATATTGGAAAGAAAGGTGAAGATTCTACTTTAATCACGGGAATGTGAAAAGGTAACCCGCTTTTACCTAGTTCAGACCGGTAGGGTTTCGAAGGGGTGTCGCGGCCAGTCCCGAAGCAGCGCCGCAAAGGCAGGTCGCTTGTGCCCATTTCAACGGTTGATAAGTGCTTGTCCGCGTTCACAAAAGAGTCGGTGTATACAGCTGGCATCCGTAGCGTAATTTGCCAGCATGGACGATTTGCGCACGACGCTTTTAACGCTGGGGCCCGACGAGCGGCGTGATTTTGGCGTGTTCATTCAGCGGCAGCGCCGCAAAGCCGCCGGCAGGCAAGACTCCCGCCTGTACGAGCTGCTGGTGCAGCCCAAGGAGATTGCTGGCCCCCAGCTCATCGCCGCGCTGTACCCCGACGAGCCCAACCCCGTGGCCTACTACGCGCTGCGCAAGCGTCTGCTGCGCCACCTCACCGACTTCCTGCTGCTACGCCAACGCCAGCTCGACACCACGGCGGCGGCCTCGGTGCGCGGCCAGCTCACCCTGGCCCAATACCTGTTCGAAGCCGGAATTCCGCGCCTGGCGTGGAGCACGCTGCGCAAGGCCGAAAAGCTGGCCCGCGACAACGAGCAGTATGAGCCCCTGAACGCGGTGTACAACCTGCAGATTCAGTACGCCAACTCCCCGCACGCCGAGCCGCTGCTGGAGATAATTGCCCGCCGCCACGTCAACAAAAAAGCGGCCGACGAAGAGGAGCGGGCCAACATTGCCGACAGCCTGCTGCGGCAGCGCCTGCGCGAAGCCCGCAAAAAAGGCCGTGCCGCCGCCCCGCTCGATGCCATGATGCACGACATCCTGGCCGAGTACGACCTGCAGGAAGCCTTTGCGCGCTCGCCGTCGTTGCTGTGCCGACTCATGTCCATCGCGCGCAGTGCCATGCTTGTGCGCCGGGATTTTGCCACGTTTGCCGTGTACATCGAGCGCTGCTACCGGCTCATGGAGCGGCGCCACGGGTTTGCCCCGGCCCAGCGCAGCTACCAGCTGCGGCTGCTCTACATGCTGGCGCACGCGCTGTACCGCTCCCGGCACTTTGCCCAATCCATCGCCTACCTGGAGCAGGGGCGCGCCCTACTGCAGGCATCTTCTGGCCGCAAATACGCCGAGTTTGTGCCCCGCTTCACCTTTCTGCTGGCTGCCAATTTGGGCTTTATCCACCGCAACTCGGAGGGCATCGACTTGCTGGAACAGGCGCTGAAAGCCACGCCCGCGCTGCCCCTGGTGGAGGAGCTCACCGCCCGCCTGCAGCTGGTGTTCCACTACTTTGCCGAGGGCAATTTCAGCAAAGCCAACCAGGCCCTGCTGCGCATCGGCCGCACCGACCACTGGCTCGAGGAGCAGCTGGGACTGGAATGGCTGCTGAATAAGAACATGGCCGAAATGTTCATTCAACTCGAATTGGGCCACGAAGACATTGCCCTGGGCCGCCTCAAAGCCATCGAGCGCAGCCTACGGGAGCAGTTCCCCGCCGAGGCAGCAGCGCCCTGCCCCGCCGCCGATGACGCCACCTTACCGCCCGCGGCCGAAGTTGGGCTGGTGGGCGGGCCCTACCGCTACATTCTCAGCTTTCTTGAGCTGGTGCACGACGTCATCAACGACCCCGCGGCGGCCCGCCGGCCCGCCTTTGCCGCTCGCGTAGCCGATTTGCCCACTTTCCTGCCGCTGCAGCGCGAAGACCTGCAAGCCCTGAGCTTCTATGCCTGGCTGCGGGCGCGCATGCTGGGGCGGCCGTACTACGAGGTGCTACAGGAAGTAGCAGGACTCTGACTTTAGCTCAATTCTCAAAAAGCCCGCACGCTATGCGTACGGGCTTTCTTGATATGAACTGATGTTGACTGTCAGCGAAATGCGAGCCGATGTTTATTTCCTGGCGGCCTCTTTCGCGTTTTCTTTGGCTTGGGCAGCCGTGCGTTCGGCGGCATCACCTACGGCCTTCATTTTGGCATCCAGTTTCTCTCCGGCGGCGTCCATCTTTGCACCGGCTTTCGCCATTTTAGCGTCCAGCTTGTCGCTGGCGGCATCCATTTTGGCTTCCAGCTTTTCGGTAGCCGCGTCCAGTTTTTTGCTGGCCCGGTCAAGCTTGGCGTTGGTGCGGTCGGCTGCCGATTCGGTAGCGGTTTCGGCTGTGGTAGCGGCGCTCTCGGCGGTGGCCTCGGCGTTCTTCTTATCGGTTTCGGTGCAGGCAGCGGTGCCCAGGGCCACGGCCGCCGCAACAAACAAGGTTTTGAACAACGTTTTCATGGGAGTAAACGAGTTACGATGAAAGGATAGCATTAATCAAAGCCAGGCCGGAAAGGTAACCCGCGGCTCCTCGGTGCCGCCTATGGAGCTTCCTGGGAATAAGAGGGGCTAACTTTTTAGTCTCCGCGCTAGTATAGCCCCTTATATCCTCCTTAGCTCGTAATTTTTATGGATTCCATCGCCACCACTCCGCAATCGCCCGCCACTCCCGAAGTGCCCATGGCCGTGAGCGACCAGCAAAATACCGCTCTCCTCGACGATACCCTGACCTTCCTGACGGCGAGCACGCCCACCAATGCCGGGCCGCAGGGCCGCGTCGAGATTGAGCGCTGGGAAGCTGTACTGGCTTCCACCGAGCGTCCGGGCTTAGCCAAGATTAAGCAGGGCCTCCACCAGCTCAATCTTCTGCTATCGGATGCCAAAAGCCCAGCCCACGACATTGCTGAGGTACTCGCTACTCTCGGCGCCGAAACGGCCAAAGTAGCCGAAGAAGCCGGGGGCGACTACAGCACCCCGCTACACAACTTGAGCAAGCTGCTTATCAAAGCCAGCTCGTCGCTGTCTCGCTAGCCGCGGCCAGCTCCATTTTGTAACCGCCGTAGCGCGAACTTTGCAGTTCGCGTCGCCGCGCCCGCCGGATTTGTCCGTCGGAGCGGCGGCGTGAGCTCCTAAGTTCGCGTTACTCATTTATATGCCCCAGCTCACCCCCGCCGACCTCATTCCCTACGACCCCTTCGATGGAATGCGTTTTGGCCCCCAGACGTGTTTTCTCAGCGGCCAGCCCGTAGGCCCCGATGATACCATTCCCGTGTTTGCCGAGTGGCTGCAAGCCCGCTACAACCTGGCCGACCGCCCCATTCAGCTCCTCGACCAGCGCACGGTGCTCATGCGTGACCTGCGCCTGCCGGCCAGCCCAGCGGTGCGCGCCCGCATCGAAGCCCTCGAACAGCAAGTAGAAACCGCTTCCGCGCAAGGTCCCGAGGCCCTACGGGCGTTGGGCGACGAAACGCTGTTTTTGTGGATGGGCAAAATGTTCTACGGGGTGTTCATCACCGAGCTGCTGAATGAATTTGAGCCCCTGATAAAACCCAAGTACCCCCTGGCGGAAAACGCCGCGTTGGTTCGGCGGTTTCAGGCGTTTTTCCAGCTTCTACAGGGCCTACGTGTGCCCACCGAGTACGCCGACTTTGTGCCCGGCTCCGTTTTCGTGCTCGAAGCCGACCCTGCCGAAGATGTAACCCCCTTCGAGTACGACGACGACCTGAACACCCTCGTCTTCAGCATCAAGCTTAATAAAACCGTGCTGGTGGCCTGCCTGGTGGATATTGGGCTGATTGGCCAGGCCATGGGCAAGGTATACCACGATGCGCAACGCCCGCTGCACCCGGTGCAGATTGCCGAGTTTAAGGCCCGCGTGTACTACGCCGCCCACCTCTTGCACGTGGTGCCCGACATCTACCCCCGCACCCCGCGCCCCGGCGATACCCAACTGGTGTTCGACGCCCTGCTCGACGACGTGACCGGCGCCGTGTTCAACCCGTGGGAAAACGCATCCTATACCCAGACGCTGGCCGATATGTGGTATCGCTGGAATATTAGCTTGGCCGACATCGTCGAGAAACCCCTCGAGCCCATGAGCTTGTTGTATGACGAAACTGGCAAGCCCCGCCAGCTCAAGCACTGGCCCGCTACTATTTGATTGATAGAATAGAAGCTCATGCAGCGCGCCGCGAGGCATGAGCTTCTACATAAGATTTATACCTGTGCTAATATTCATGTTCCGCCGCTTCTACCCGCTTCTGTTTTTACTGCCGCTACTGCCCCTCGCTTCCTGCCTCAACCTCCTCAAGCCGCGCCACGATTTTGTGGCGTACACCCCCGCTACCGGGCCCAACTATGCCTTGGATAGCTGTTGGGCTGCCCTACCCACGCGCCTCGACTCGGCCGATGCGGTGCCCCTAAACTCCGGCCTGCGTGACGAGCAAGCCGCCGCAGCGGCCGACGTTTTCTTTATTCACCCCACCACTTTTTACCGGCCCAAAGGCTGGAATGCCGACCTCAGCGCCAATAAGCTCAACCGCTTCACCGACCGCAGCACCATCCGCCACCAGGCTAGCGCCTTCAATGCGGCTGGGCGCATCTATGCCCCGCGCTACCGCCAGGCCACGCTCTATTCCTTCTTCGATGAGGAGACCCCCAATGGCCAGGCTGCCCTGGACCTGGCTTATGCCGACGTGAAAGCCGCCTTCCAATACTTCCTCGCCCATTACAACCAAGGCCGTCCCATCATCATCGCCGGGCATAGCCAGGGCACGGCCCACGCCACCCGCCTGCTGCACGAGTTCTTCGACACCAACCCCAAGCTCCGCCGCCAACTCGTGGCTGCCTACCTCGTCGGCTTTAAGGTGAAGCCCGATGAATATCAAACCATTCGTCCCTGCGCCGATTCGCTCGAAACAGGCTGCTTCATTACCTACAATTCCGTAGCCACTAGCTTCGATTACCTGCCTTTCCAGCCGTTTGCCGTCACCAACCCTCTCACCTGGAAACTCGATACCCTGCTAGCCCCCGCCACGCTCAACCGCGGCGGCGTCAGCCAGGACTTCAAGCGCATCGACCCGCAGGTAACCGATGCCCAAATCCACAAAGGCCTGCTCTGGATAACCCCGCCCAAGCCCGGGGGATACCCCCGCTTTCTGCTCCCCGGCCGCCCCGAACTGCGCCACTCTTTCCACATCGCCGATTATGCCTTGTTCTACATGAATATTCGGGAGAATGCCAAAGCGCGGGTACAGGCATGGCAGTTGAGCAGAAAGTAGCGCCAGCTTTAACTGTGCATCCACAAAAAAGGCCCGCTGGCATTATGCCAGCGGGCCTTTTTAATCAAAGGGCTAAACGCAATTAAGCGCCGATAGCCACACGCTTGAAGTCCGAAACCGTCATGCCTTTCGACTTGCTGTCGAGCAGGGCGGCGATGGTCAGCGAGTTGTCTTTCACGAACTCCTGGTTCAGCAGGGTGTTCTCTTTGTAGAACTTATTCAGCTTGCCTTGGGCAATTTTCTCCAGCATGGCTTCGGGCTTGCCTTCGGCACGCGCCTGCTCTTTGCCGATTTCAATTTCGCGCTCCACCGTAGCCGAGTCCACACCGTCTTTGTCAACGGCAACGGGCTTCATGGCTACAATTTGCATGGCTACGTCGCGGCCTACGGCAGCAGCGTCGGCCGAGCCGACGTTCTTCAGGCCTACGAGTACGCCTTTCTTGCTGTCGGAGTGAATGTAGGAAGCTACTTTCTCCGCGGTCAGCGTGGCGTAGGTCAGGTCCAGCTTCTCGCCGATTTTGCCCATCAGGTCGGTGATGTGCTCCTGAATGGTCAGGCCATCCTCTTCTTTGGTAGCGAGCAGGTCTTCTTTGGTAACAGCGTTGGTGCGCACAGCAGCATCAAGGATGCGCTGAACCAGCTCACGGAAGTTAGCCACTTTGGCTACCGACTCGGTTTCGCAGGCCAGGGCCACCAGCTTGCCATTGGTACCGTCTTCGCTCACGCTCACGGCTACAAAGCCTTCCGACGTTTCGTTTTCGGCACGCTTGTCAGCGATTTTCTGACCAGCCTTGCGCAAAATGTCGCGGGCAGCTTCGAAGTCGCCATCGGCTTCGGTCAGGGCTTTTTTGCAATCCATCATGCCGGCACCGGTCATGGTGCGGAGCTTGTTTACGTCTGCGGCGGTAATAGCGGCCATTAGATGTTGTGTTTGTTGGGTTGGAATTCAGGGAAATGAAAAAGGGAACCTCCGGAGCCTAGCTACTCGAAGGTTCCCTTTTTTCAAAGAGCTAAGAAGGGACTATTCTTCGTCAGCAGCCGTTTTTTCGGCGATGGCAGCCTCGTCGGCTTCCTTGCGCTCGGCGTCTTCTTTGTCAACTTTGCGCTCCGACAGGCCGTCTTCGATGGCCTTGCCAATCACGCCCACGATGAGCTGAATGGACTTCGAGGCGTCGTCGTTGGCAGGAATCGGGAACTGTACCAATTCGGGGTTCGAGTTCGTGTCGCAGATAGCAAACACCGGGATGCCCAGTTTGTGAGCTTCTTTCACGGCGATATGCTCGCGCTTCACGTCCACTACGAACAGAGCAGCGGGCAGACGGCCGAGGTCGGCGATACCACCGAGTACGCGGTCGAGTTTGGCGCGCTCACGCGACATCATCAGCTTCTCACGCTTGGCGAGAGCGGCGTAGGCCGTGTTCTCTTTCACCATCTTGTCGATGGTGGCCATCTTCTTCAGGCTCTTGCGAACCGTGGCGAAGTTGGTGAGCATGCCGCCCAACCACCGGTCGGTAACGAAAGGCATCTTCAAACGCTCGGCTTCCGTCGTAACGATTTCCTGCGCCTGCTTTTTCGTGGCTACGAACATGATTTTGCGGCCGCTCTTCGCGATGTTGCGAATAGCTTGGGCTGCGTAATCGAGCGAAACCAGCGTTTTGTTGAGGTCAATAATGTGGATGCCGTTCTTCTCCATGAAGATGTACGGCGCCATTTTGGGGTCCCACTTGCGGGTGAGGTGACCAAAGTGGGCACCTGCGTCGAGCAGGTCCTTATAGGTAGTCTGGGCCATGATATATTTCCTCCTGGATTAGCGTTTCGAGAACTGGAACGAGCGACGAGCTTTGCGCTTGCCGAATTTCTTGCGTTCCACCATGCGCGGGTCGCGGGTCAGAAAGCCTTCCTTCTTCAAAGCAGGACGGGTTTCTTCGTTGTCGCTAACCAGAGCCTTGGTGATAGCCAAACGGATAGCCTCGGCCTGAGCCGAAATGCCGCCGCCGCGCACGTTCACCTTGATGTCGTACTGGCCGACTTGCTCCAGGATTGCCAGGGGTTGGTTCACGACGTTTTCCAGCAACTCGTTGCTGAAATACGACTTCATGTCCCGGTCATTGATAGTGATATTCCCTTGCCCGGCCTGCATGTAAATGCGGGCCACCGAGGTTTTTCTTCTACCAGAGGTGTTGGTAATTGCCATTTAGTGGAAAAATAAAAGCGTAAGCCGTCGTTGGCTTACAGGTTTTTGAGTTCGATAGCAACGGGCTGCTGCGCTTCGTGCGGATGCTCCATGCCGGCGTACACGTACAGGTTGCGGTACTGAGCCGAACCCAACTTGTTGCCTTGCAGCATGCCTTTCACGGCGTGCTCAATTACACGGCGCGAGTCGCGGTTCATTTGCTCGCGTACGGTGCGACGCTTCTGGCCGCCGGGGTAGCCCGAGTGCGTGATGTAGACCTTCTCGGTCATTTTTTTGCCCGTAACGCGCAGGTTGTCGGCATTGAGAACGATGACGTTGTCACCGCAGTCCGAGTTGGGCGTAAACGAAGGCTTGTGCTTGCCGCGCAGAATGTTGGCAATCTGCGAGCAAACGCGGCCCAGCGGGGCTACGCTGGCGTCTACGATAACCCAGCTCTTCTGGGCGTTGGCCTTATTGACGTGGGTCGTCTTGAAGCTCAGGTGGTCCATGAGTCGAAAAAAAGGTATGCTAAACTATTGAATAAGAGTTCGAAGCCCCTACGGCTTCGGGAAAAACGGACACAAAGGTACTGATTTATGGGGAAATAGGCAAACATGGACGAGTAGTTTTTCTGTCGTCGTCCGAAGTTAAGCCCCGCCGCAGCTGGGCACTACTGGCAGCCAAGTGAGCACAAGCGTACTTTTGGGCCTTTCGTTCCTTATGAATCCAACGGCTCCTATTTCAGATTGTTCGGCTTCCAACGGCCGCGCCCGACTGTTACTGGCCGTATTCCTGGGGATATCGGTGGTGGTGGCGTTCCTTACGAAGAGTACCTACGATTCGGGCGACAGCATCCAGCACTACCTGTTTGCGCGCTACGCCTTTCAGTACCCCATGAATTACATGGATTCGTGGGCCAAGCCGTTGTTTACGCTGCTGGCCTCCCTGCCGGCGCAGGCCGGGTTTATGGGCATGAAGCTGTTCCAGTGCGGAGTGGTGGCGTTGTCAGCGTGGTGCGCGTTTGTGGTGGCCCGGGCCCTGCGCCTGCCTGCGCCGGAATTGGCCATTCTGTTCGCCTACGCCGCGCCCGATTATTTCTTCATTCAGTTCTCTGGCCTCACCGAGCCGCTGTTTGGCTTGGTGCTGGTAGGCTCGGTTGCGCTGGCCGTTACGGGCCGGCCTGGGTGGTCGGCGGCGCTTATTTCCCTGTTGCCCTTCGTCCGCTCCGAAGGCTTTATGCTCATCGGCATTTGGGCGGTCTACCTCGTGTGGGAGCGGCAGTGGCGGTTTTTGCCGTTGCTACTGCTGGGCTATGCAGTGTTTAGCGCCGTGGGCGCGGTAGTGCTCGGCGACTTGGGCTGGGTTTTTGGCCACAATCCCTATGCTACGGTGTCGGTGTATGGGCACGGCGACTGGGACCATTTCTGGATTCATCTGCCCTACCTGCTGGGCCGGGTGTTTTGGGCCCTCGCGCTTATCGGCGCCGGGCGCATGCTGCTCGACTGCTTCCGGTCCGAGCGCCGCCGGGCCCCGCTGTTCCGGGCCGAGCTATTCCTGATTTACGGAAGCATCGTCGTGTTCGTGGGGGCCCACACTATTTTCTGGGCCAAAGGGCTGTTCAATTCTTTTGGCCTGACGCGGGTGCTTACCGTGACCACGCCATTATTTGCCGTGGCGGCCCTCAGCGGCCTGGCCGGCGTGGCACGGGTGGGGCAGACGCTGGCCGCCCGGCGTCGCATCCGCATCGCGGTGGCGGTAGCAGCCGTGCTGTTTCCGGCTGTGGAGCCGGGCAGCGACTTTCCCTGGCAGCACGATTTTGCACGGACGCCTGACCAGCAAGTGGTGGAAAGTGCGGCGGCCTGGATACGCCGGAAATATGGCCCCGTGTCGCGGCCCTTGGCGTATGAGTTTCCTTACGTGGCCGTGGCGACGCGCAACAACTTCTTCGACCCCAAAGACCATCCCGGTATCGTCCTGGATAAAGACGGGCAGGTCGCGTCGCTGCCCGTGGGCGGCCTTCTGGTGTGGGATGATTGGTACACGCCCGTAGAGCGCCACGTGTACTTGAATAAGGTTCGGGCCGATGCCCGCTTCCGGCAAATGTGGCAAGACTCCCTGCCCCGCCACCCGCTACACCCGGAGCGCGACACCACTCGCATCATCGTGTTCGAGCGGGTGCGCTGAGGCAAGGCTATTGGTTCTGCCGCAAAGCTTCCACCAGCACTCGGAAGTCCTTGGGATAAGGAGCCTCTACCACTATTTCTTCGCCCTGCAGCCCCGTGAATTGCAGGCGCATGGCGTGCAAAGCAAAGCGCTTGATGAAGGGCTGCTCTTCCTCGCCGGCCTTCATATTAAATTTCTTCTTCAGGGAAGAAAGGAAAAAATCTTCCCCACCATAAAGCGTGTCGCCCACGATGGGGGCCTGCAAATACATGAGGTGCAGGCGAATCTGGTGCATGCGGCCCGTGACGGGCTCGCAGAGGATAAGCGAGTGGCGGGTGAAATTCTCGAGCGTGGTAAAGTGCGTTTCGGCTGCTTTGCCTTTGTAGGCGAGGCGGGCCTTGCCCCGCGTCGTGTTTTCGATGCTGCGCTCCACAATCTGATTGTCGAACTGCGGCGTGCCCCACACCACGGCGTGGTACTGCTTTTTCACCTCGCGGTTTTCGAACTGCATGGCGAGGTGGCGGTAGGCTTCGGGGTTTTTGGCGAAGGCCAGCGCGCCACTAGTTTCGCGGTCGAGGCGGTGGGCGGCCTGAATGTCGTCGTGGTGCTGGCGGGCGAGCCGCAGCATGTTGGGCGCGCCGCCCACCCGCTCGTCGAGCGTGGCCAGGAACGGGGGCTTGTTAACGACGAGGTAATCGTCGTTTTCAAAAATAACGAGGTCGGAAAAATTGGGAAGCTTCATACGAAGCCCCAAAGGTACGGCCCGCGTGCTGCCGCGCTTGCGCCGGAACGCTACCGCTTCAGGTAGCCCAATGGATTAGTTGAGCTGAATTGATGCTTTGACCCGCGCCGCAGCCCAGTCTATTTGTCGCGCGGGCTGATGTTTCCGCTTTTGGGCTTGCTCAACTTAAATTCCAGCGTCGTGCCTTCCCCGATGGTACTTTTTACCCGAATGCTGGATTTGTGGGCTTCCACAATGTGCTTGCTGATGGCGAGGCCCAGGCCGGAGCCGCCCGATTCGCGCGAGCGGCTTTTGTCGATGCGATAGAACCGCTCGAAGATGCGCGACTGGTGCTCCGGCGCGATGCCTGCGCCGTCGTCGCGCACGGAAATGCGCACCGAGCGGCCGGATTCTACCAGGCCCACCACCACCCGGCCCTGCTCGCGGCCGTACTTGATGGCGTTGTCAACCAGGTTCACCAGCACCTGGCGGATGCGGTTACGGTCGGCGACTACCTGCAGGCCCGTTTCGGGAAGGTTGGGCGGAAACAGCTCGAGGGCCGTGCCACGCCGGGCAGCCTGCTGCTCCAGCAGCTCAAATATCTCACGCACCAGCGCCACCAGGTCGAAGCGCTGGCGGCGCATGCGCACCACGCCTTTTTCGAGCTGGGCAATGGTGACTAGGTCCTGCACCAGGGCATCGAGCGTGTCGAGGCTGGCGGCGGCTTTGCTCAGAAACTTCCGGCGTGTGGCCAGGTCAATTTCGTCGTCTTCGTCGTCCAAGATGGTGTGCACGAAGCCCTGGGCGGCGAAGAGCGGCGTTTTCAATTCGTGCGAGACGTCGGCCAGGAACTCCCGGCGCAGCGCCTGCAGGCGCACTAGTTCGTCGAGCTCCTGCTGACGGCGCTCGGCCATTAGCAGGATTTCATCGCGCACGCGCTTCACGGGCTCGGGCCGAAACAGGAATTTGTTGCTCAGGCGCTTGAACTCCTTGCGCTTGATGTGCTCCAGGCCCGCGTAGATGCCGTTGATTTCCCGAAAAATGAGCGCCTCAAACGACAAATACACCAGCAAGAAGCACGCAGCTACCGTGATGCCCGCCGCCAGAAAGGCTTCCCGGAACGGCAGCATGGGCCCAAAATGGGCATAGGCAGTGAGCACACCGGCCACCAGTAGCGCAATGAGGATGGCAATGGTGCGGGAAGAGAGGTTCATTTCATTTAGCAATTAACATTTATCCTTTAACAGCCCAGAGTTCCGCCCACGAAAAGTACGGCGGGGAGCAATATCTGCCCGCTGAGCTGTCGAATGTTAATTGACAAATGGTTAAGGACAATCAGTCGGCGTTGAACTTATAACCCACGCCTTTAATGGTCTGGATGTGGTGGTCGCCGACTTTTTCGCGGACTTTGCGCACGTGCACGTCCACGGTGCGGGCCAGCACAAACACGTCGTTGCCCCATATATTCTTGAGCAGCTCTTCGCGGTTAAACACCTTGTGGGGCGAGGCCGCCAGGAACGCCAGCAGCTCAAACTCCTTCTTGGGCAGCGTGATTTTGCGCCCCGCCTGGTACACGGCAAAGCCGGTGCGGTCGATGCGCAGCCCGTTGATGTCGATGGCGTCGACGGCGGCGTGGGGGTCGTGGTCGCGGCGCTTCACGGCGGCCAGGCGGCTGAGGAGTGCGCGGGGCTTAATGGGCTTGGCGATAAAATCGTCGGCGCCAGCTTCGAAAGCGGCTACTTCGGAGAATTCTTCGGCCCGGGCCGTAAGGAATAGGATGTACGTGTCCTTGAACTTGGGCTGCTCGCGTAGGAGGCGGCAAGCCGCAATCCCGTCAAGGTTGGGCATCATCACATCGAGCAGGATGATGTCGGGGTGGAAATCGGCGGCTACGGCCAGGGCTTTGCGGCCGTCGCTGGCCGAGGCGGTCTGGTAGCCTTCTTTCTTCAGGTTGAACTCCAGCAGCTCAACAATGTCCGGGTCGTCATCGACCACGAGAATCTTGTACACGGGCGATTTGGGAGCAGTCACGGCGATTGGGCTTAAGTGAAGCAAAGCAATGGTGCTGCAAAAGTACCGATTGCTGAGTCCCTGGCTATGTTACGTTTATGTGACCAACGCTCGCCCCACGTGCGGTGTGGCTGTAGGTGTAGCTGGCGCAGCTCAACTTTAACCAGCTCAGCCCAAGACCAGCCCAACGAATCGTTATTGGGCTTAGCTGCGAATGTTCTTTGGAATTCGTTCTACCTAAAAAGATAAAAGGCCCCAGCTCAATTAAGAGCCAGGGCCTTTGTAGTTGTGAGCTGATTACCTGCCGTTTCCCAAAAGGAAATTGAGCTAGTTTGCCATGTTTAGGCGGTACTTCAGGCCCTGGTACTTCACCATGTCCACTTTCACGGTCCCCACGAACATTTCGGCCTGAAACAGCACCGGAATCTTGTTGCGGTCGTCGGAAAGGTATACGGAAATGGCGTTTTCGCCCCGGAAGAGCTTGTTGTTGGGCAGCTTGGGCACCAACTTGAACGTGTGCACGTCGCCGGCTTTGGTTTCCACAATTTCGCGGCCCTTGTACACAACTTCAAGCATGAAGTTGTCGCCGTCGAGGTAGCCAGGCACTTTGATGATTTCACCCACCCGCATGCGGTCAAAGTTGAACGTGCGCAGGTAATAAAAGCCGCTCACCAGCTCCAGGGTGTTGTTGGCCACTTTCACGGTGGTGCGCTTGGGGTTGTCCTTGTCGTGGTCCTGCACCTCGGCCACGTCGTGGATGTGGTCGTAATTGATGGTTTCCTTCTTGCGATAGTTCTTCTCCGCAATGTCGCGCTGCGAACGCAGGGGCAGGATGCTGGTCGTGTCGATGTAAGCGCGCCACTGGTCGCGGATGCGCAGGAAAAAATCGAACGAGCCCGTGGTGCGGCCGCTCACGGTGGCCTTGTAGCAGGGCCGGTCGTTCACGCGCTCCAGGCTGCCGGCGGTTTCTACCGTGGCTTCGCCGCCGTTGATGAGGCCGTAGTGCACGGTGTACCGGATGACCTCACCGCGGCCAAAGCTGGACTGCGGAATAAACCGAACGGCGTCGCCGGGGCCTAAAGCGGGCTGCATGGCCACCAAGAGCAACAAAACAAGCGGAGTAAAGAGGAGCCAAAGGCGGTTCATAAGATTAAAAAGAAGAGAAGCCAGACCCGGTCCTGACAAACGCAGTGCCAGCCTGCAGACAGGTAAAGATACGGACGTAAAAAAGCCCGCTGCGGATTGCAACGGGCTTTTGAATATTCAGGTTCAACTCGCTTACAGCGTGTCTTCGCCGTCTTCAACGATGCTCAGGTCCACGGGGATGACATCGTCGTCGCCCTTCGCCATTGCACGAATTTTGGCTTCAATCTCATTGGCCAGCTCGGGGTTGTCGAGCAGCAGGGTTTTCACCGCTTCGCGGCCCTGGCCAATTTTGGTGTCGCCGTAGTTGAACCACGAACCCGACTTGCCGATGATGCCCATGTCGACGCCCAGGTCCACAATCTCACCGACTTTCGAAATGCCCTGGCCGTAGATGATGTCGAACTCGACCACCTTGAAGGGCGGCGCTACTTTGTTCTTCACCACCTTCACCTTGGTGCGGTTACCGGTCACGTTGTCCTTGTCTTCCTTGATTTGGCCGATACGACGGATGTCGAGGCGCACCGAAGCGTAGAATTTCAGGGCGTTACCACCGGTGGTGGTTTCGGGCGAGCCGAACATCACACCGATTTTCTCGCGCAGCTGGTTGATGAACACGCAGCAGCAGCCGGTCTTGTTGATGGTACCGGTGAGCTTACGCAGGGCCTGGCTCATGAGGCGGGCGTGCAGGCCCACTTTCGAGTCACCCATGTCGCCTTCCAATTCGCCTTTCGGCACGAGGGCGGCCACGGAGTCAATCACTATGATGTCGATGGCACCCGAGGAAATCAGCTGGTCGGCGATTTCCAACGCTTGTTCACCATTATCGGGCTGAGCAATGAGCAGGTTGGTGGTGTCGATGCCGAGTTTCTCGGCGTAGGATTTGTCGAAAGCGTGCTCGGCGTCGATGAACGCGGCCATGCCGCCTTTCTTCTGCGCCTCGGCAATCATGTGCATCGTGAGGGTGGTCTTACCCGACGATTCCGGGCCGTAGATTTCCACCACGCGGCCACGGGGCACGCCGCCAATGCCCAAGGCAATGTCGAGCGAGAGCGAACCGGTGCTGATGCTCGGGATGTCGCCAACCTTGTTGTCGCTGAGCTTCATCACGGTGCCTTTGCCATAGGCTTTGTCCAGCTTGTCAAGAGTGAGCTGGAGGGCTTTCATTTTTTCGGCCGCGACGTTGGTCTCGGCCTTGTCCGCTTTTGAAGCTTTGTCAGTAGCTACTGCCATGGGGATAGGAAAAAGGAATTAGGTTTGGTAAAGTTAAGGGTTTTGGTGCCGTCGCAATCGAATAAAACTATTCCTTGGTTAGGACTACGAAGAAGCCCTTTTACGTCGGCTTTTTCTAACACAATGCTCAGCGGTTTCGTGCCGTTGAAAGCAGAAATATATGGCGAATTATCTAAAAATTTTAGTTGCCCTTGTAGGTGTGCTAATTACAGTGGGAGAAGCGCGGGCGCAACTGGATAATCGGGCCTTTATTAGTCCTCCTGCCCAGTGGCCTCAAACCAAAACAGAATCCGATGCCTTGTACAGTAAACAAGGAAAAGAGGTTGATTCGGCGACTGTAAATTCCTTGCGTTCTCATGCTCCCGCCAAGGCCGGCGACATAAGGATTTCGCTCAACGCCTTCGTTTTCTTTAAAGACAACGAGTACTTCAACAAAATCGTCGACGGCTACACGCTCTACGGCACGCAGCTCAATCCGCAGCTTGTTTATTACCCCATCAAAGACCTGCGCCTCGAAGGCGGCGTGTTTCTGTGGAAGGACTTCGGCAACCCGGTCTTGCAGCAGGTGCGGCCCACGTTCCGGGCCACCTGGACCACTGGCAAGCAGCAGATAATATTGGGCAACATCCGGCCCCATCTGGCCCACAACTACATCGAGCCAATGTTCAACTTCGAGCGGGCCATGCTCAACCCGCTAGAGGAAGGCATCCAGGTGCGCTACCAGGGCACCCGGCTGTTTGTAGACCAGTGGGTGGACTGGCAGCGCCAGCAGTACCGCTATAGCAACTACCAGGAAGAAGTGGCGGGGGGCATCAGCAGCAACTACCGCCTCAGCCGCGATGGCAGCCCTTGGGAGGTGGCGGTGCCGTTTCAGTTCACGGCCATCCACCACGGCGGGCAGATTGATACCCTCGACAAGCCCCTGCAAACGGTGTTCAACGAGGCCCTGGGGCTGGAAGCACGGCACCGTCTGGCCGGGCCCACTGTGCAGGCCGTGCGGCTCAACGGCTACGTGCTCGGCTACCAGGACTACTCCTTCACGAAGGGCCAGTTTCCCTTCCGCTACGGCCGGGCCCTGTACCTGAACGCCACCCTCGAAACCCGCTACGCCGATGTGATGCTGAGCTACTGGCAGGGTTCGCGCTTCATCTCGCCGCTCGGGGGCGACTTGTACCAGAGCGCCTCGCGCACCGTGTCGAACCCGGACTTTGTGGACCCAAAACGCAAGATTGTGATGCTGCGGCTGCTGCACGACTTCCGCATCTCCGACGCGGCCTCGCTCACGGCCCGGGTGGAGCCGCTGTTCGACCTCAATGCCAAGCTGCTGGACTATTCTTTCGGCATGTACCTGAATTTCCGGCAGGACTGGCTGCTGGGCAACGCGGCCAAACGCGTGCGCGTGGCGCAGTAATACTACGCTTTAGCTCAGAATCCGCCCAACGAAACGCTGCCTCACGCCAGCCGGCCCGCAGCCGTCAGCACAAAGCGCTGGATGTTGCCCACCGCGTCAGCGTTGCGGAACCAGAGCGGGCGCCTAGGCTGAGGCTCGGGCAGGAAGCCTGCGGCGCGGGCCACGGCCTGGCCCCGCGCGTTCTGGGCGTAGCAGCGAATGAGCAGGCGCTGGCTGCCCAGCGCACCAAAGCCAAACTGCACCACAGCAGCCAGCGCCTCCCGGGCGTAGCCGTGGCCTTCGGCGGCGGCGGCGAGGTAGTAGCCAATTTCGGCCTGGCCCTTGGACTGCGGCATAATGCAGATATCGCCCAGGTAAGTGCCGTGGGCACGATGCCAGAGCCCAAATACGTAGAAGCGGCCCGTGCGCCAGTCGTCGGCAAAGGCCCGCAGGGCCACGGTGGCGTCGGGGAGGGTGCGCACGGCCTGGAGGCGGTCGGGAAAGGAGGTGCGAAAGCGGCCGCGGTCGCCATCGAGCAGGGCGAAGAACTCGGGCGCGTCGGTCAGCTCGTAGGGGCGCATGCAAAGGCGCGACGTGAGCAGTGGAGTGCGAGGCAGCATGAATTCTTGATACGAAATAAGCCCGGCTGCGGCGACCGGCCGCCACCTGAACCCGGAGAAATAAGTTGGGCCAGTCCCTGGCTTGCTCAACTACAAGGGCTGAATAGGTACGAATAAAAAGGCCGCCTCTGTCTAGCAGAAGCGGCCTTTTTGTAAAAACATTGTCGGGTTGAGCTATTTGTTTACGCCTTCGTACTGGCTGGGGCTGCCCAGGGCCTGCTGCGTGCGCATCACGTTTACCTGGCGGGCCGCTTCGTTGAAGAATTCCAGCCGCCGGATGAGCATCTCCTTGGCCAATACCCGGCCTTCGGGGGTGCGCATGGTGCCGCGCTTGTCGGCGAGCACGCGCTCCATAGCGGCTAGGGTCTGGCCCTCGTGCTTCATAAACTGCTGCTGAAACTCGGCCAGCCGTGCCACACCGGTAGCGGTGAGCACGAAGTCTTCGCCGGCGCCTTGGTTCAGGACCTCGCACAGCACATATACTTCGATGGGCAGGCTGGTTTCAAGGGACGTGGTGCGCAGGTCTAGGCCGGCGGCAAGGGCATCGAGAATGATGCGCACGTTGCGCTCAAATTGCTGGTAGTAAGCTTGGGCTTCCATGGGCTTTCGTCATGTTGAGCGGAGCGAAACATCTTATCAGGTTCGCGCCGTCGGGAATACTAAATCTGACGAAAGCAGCTTTGATAAGATGCTTCCTTCGTCAGCATGACAGGCGAGTTTTACAAAAGTTCTTTCACAATCTGCTCCACGCCGATGCCTTCGGCTTCGGCTTTGAAGTTGCGCACGAGGCGGTGGCGCAGGATGGGCACCGCCACGGCGCGTACGTCCTCAATATCGGGCGAGTACTTGCCGTTGAGCAACGCGTTGCACTTGGCGCCCACAATGAGGTGCTGTGAGGCGCGCGGCCCTGCGCCCCACTCCAGTAGTTGCGTGGAGCGAGCCGCAGCGCGCTCGGTGCCGGGGCGCGTCTTGTGCACCAGGCTCACGGCGTATTCCACCACGTTGTCGGCCACCGGCACCCGGCGCACCAGCTCCTGGAATGCCTGAATATCGGCCGCGTGCAGGATTTTGTTTACCGAGTGCTTGCGGTCGGAGGTGGTGTTTTTGACGATGTTCAGCTCCTCAGCATAGGTGGGGTAGCCCAGCTCAATATTGAACATGAAGCGGTCGAGTTGCGCTTCGGGCAGGGGGTAGGTACCTTCCTGCTCAATAGGGTTTTGGGTGGCCAGTACGAAGAATGGGCGGGCCAACGCGTAGCGCTGCCCGGCCACCGTCACGGCGTATTCCTGCATCGACTCCAGCAGCGCGGCCTGGGTTTTGGGGGGCGTGCGGTTGATTTCGTCGGCCAGGATGATGTTGGCGAAGATGGGGCCCTTCACGAAGTGAAAATCCCGCTGCTGGTTCATCGTTTCGGAGCCCACAATGTCGGAGGGCATCAAATCCGGCGTGAACTGAATGCGGTTGAACGACAGGTCCAGGGAGTCGGCGATGGTTTGAATCAGCAGGGTTTTGGCCAGTCCGGGCACCCCCACCAGCAGGCTGTGCCCTTGCGAAAACACGGCGGTGAGCACCAGCCGCACCACTTCGTCCTGCCCTACGATGACTTTGCCGATTTCCTGGCGCAGCTTCTGGAAGGAGTCTGCCAGGGCATCGGCGGCTTCTTTGTCGTTCCTCATAGATTCAGCTAGTAGCTATTGGCAGAACACCATTAGCTATTGGTAGAGTAAAGTAAAGCGGAGGCCAGACAAAAAGCTAATGGCGCGCAGCCATTAGCCAGCGGTTTAGCGTTCGGCCACGTCCAGCACCTTGCACTGGGCGTACTCCGGCGCAATTTCCAGGTACACCGTGCCGCGGTTCTTCAGGAACCACTCGTCGAGCGCCTTGTTGCGCTTCTCGTTCAGGGCCGCGGCGGCAATCTTCTGGTAGTCTTCCTGCAGGTTGGCCTGGTGAGGCGGGGTGCTCGACTTCAGCCACAGAATACGCATGGCGTCCTTGCCGTCGTCGGTGCGGTAAGGCAGGGGCGGGGTGATGTGGCCCACCTTCATCGTGTCGATGGTAAAGAAGATGGCCGGGTCGAGCTTGTCGAGGGGCAGGCGCGAGCCACTGTCCTGGCGGTTCTGGAGCAGGCCGCCGTTGCCGACGCTGGACTTGTCCGCCGAATTGTCTTTGGCCGCTTTGGCAAAGCTGATGCTGTCGGACAGGATTTGGCGGCGCAGCTTGGTCAGGAGCTTGGCAGCTTCGCTGGCATCGGCGGCGCCGGTTTCGGGCTTGAGCAGGATGTGGCGCGTCGAAAACGTATTGCCCTTGCGTTCAATAAACTGAATAAGGTGGAAGCCGAACTGCGACTGCACTACGGGCGAAAGCTGCCCCGGCTCCAGCTTCATCGAAGCCGCTTCGTACTCCGGCACCAGCTCCCCGCGCTTGAAGAAGCCCAGGTAGCCGCCTTCTTTGGCCGAGCCCGGGTCCTGCGAGTACTGCTTGGCCAGGGTGGCAAAGTCGGCGCCGGCCAGCACCTGCGCCCGGATGTCGTTGAGCTTGGCAATGGCAGCCTGCTTGGCCTTCTCGTTCACCTGGGCAGGTACCACAATCTGGCCCACTTCCACCTCGGTGCTGAAGTAGGGCAAGCTGTCCTTGGGCACCTTGCTGAAATATTGAGCCACTTCGCGCGGGGTCACTGCCACCTTACCGGTGATGGTTTCCTGCATTTTCTGCTGCGTGAGCTGGTCTTTGATTTGCGGCCGCAGGTCGTCCTTCAGCGCCTTGATAGGCTTGTTGTATTGCTCTTCAAGGCGCTTTTCGGAACCAATCTGCTGCACGAAGTAGGCCATGCGGCGGTCTACCTCGCTGTTCACCTGCTTGTCGTCCACCGTCACGGAGTCGACTTCGGCGCGGGCCAGCATGAGCTTGTTCAGCACCAGGCTCTGCAGGATTTTGCATTTCAAGTCCGGCGGCAGGGGCTTGCCTTCGGCGCGGGCCACTTCCTGGGAGTAGATGTTTTCCACATCGGACTGTAGCACAATCTGGTTGTCCACCTTCACCACAATGCCGTCGAGCAGCTGCTGGCCTTTGGTGCGGGTAATGCCCAGCTGGGCTTGGGAAGTGGGGGCAAAGCCCAGTAGCAACAGCAGCGTAAGCAGGGCCGACGCCGCAGCGCGATTCACTTTAAAAAGCATAGGGTAGTAGTGTAAAGCCGGCCGGCCAAATGCCGGGAGCTTGAGCCGTGCACGCATAACGCGCGAACAAGCCCACAAATTTCACGATAAATCCGTTGGCAGACAAAAACAAGGAGCCCGCGCCGGCCTAGAAGGTTGCAGCGGCCCGGCAGCGCGAAGCGGCGTTTCGGCCCCCACGGCCGTAGGGAGCCGAAACGCCGCTTCGCGCTGCCGGGCCAGCCCGGGCTTTATTTAGTTATGAGCTTGTTTACCTCGCCCTCGTTCACCTTCACCGGGCGCGCAGTGCGCAACTCATTAATCCATTCCTTCTCCAGGTAAGTCTGGTAGTCGGAAGTGGCCTGGCCGCGGGCTTCGGCCAGGGTTTTGGGGCCGGCCGGCAGGATTTTCTCGATGGTCACAGCGTTGTAGCGGCCGTCTTTCTGCACGGTGTAGGTGCCGGGGCCCTTGGCCATGAGCTCATCCACCAGCTTGTTGTCGCCTTTCTGGAACACGCGCTGCGTGATTTGCACCGACAGCGGGTTCTTCTCGTTCATTTCCGATTCGATGGCGGCGGGGTTCCCCGTAACCAGCCCAATCTGTACGCTGCCCTCGGCCGCCGGAGCAGCCTGCACTGTTTTGCTGATGCGGCGGGCCGGCACGCCCTGCGTCTGCAAGTACTTGGCGGCGGCATCGGCGCGGGCGCGGGCTAGGCTAGCCTTTTCGCCTTTCTTCACGCGGCCTGTGAATGTTACGCGGGCCAGGGTGTCCTGCAACATGCGCTTGGCTATGTCGGCCAGGGCATTACCCCCGGCTTTGCTCGGCGAGGCGGTGCCGGTGCCGAACGGCGCCGTTTTGGGCACGTTCCGGGTAACCTGGAAGCGGCCGGCTTTCAGCTCTTTCTGCACACGGGCTAGCAGGGCGGGCGTGGCGGCACTCACCACGGTGCCCTGCACGCGCTGGTCCCACTGGTACTTGGCCTGGTTGGCGGCGAAGTACTTCTTCAGGCCCACCGTGTCCTCAATGGCTTTGCTCCACACCTTCTCGTCCATCAACTGGAAGAGCAGGATGCCGTCGCGGTACTCCTTTACCAGCATGCGGTAGTCTTCGTACTTGTTTTCGAGGCTGCTCTTCTCAAAGTCGGTCAGCGACTGCTCCACGTACTGCTCGTAGAGCTGCTGCATGGCAAACGAGGGCTGCGCGCCGGTGCGGGGCCGCTGGTTCTGCTGCACATAGGTCAGGAAGTCCTTCACCGTATAGGGCTTGCCCATAATGGTGAACAGGGGCGAGTTGTCGTTTACGGCGCCTTTGCCGGCCTTGGTGCCCGCGGCCGGCGCCGCGTACTTAAAGCGGCCGGCTACCAGCGCGGTATCAGCCTTGCTGAAAACGTAGGTTTTAGCAGCTGGAATTTCCACAAACTTGTCTTCCTGCCGCACGCGCTTCAGGAAAGCAGCTTTGTTGAGCTCGGAGCGCGAGTCCTTGGCCACCTTGCTTTTCAGCGAAGCTTCCATGTCGGCAAACTTGGGCACCGGCTGCTTCTCAATCAGCTTGATGATGTGCCAGCCGTAGGGCGTTTGCACCGGGGCCGAAATGTCGCCAGGCTTTTGCAGCTTAAAGGCCACTTCCTCGAAGGAGGGAATCATGCGGCCCGTGCCGAAGGGCGGCAGCTCGCCGCCGTTGGCAGCCGAGCCGGCATCCTCCGAAAATTGAGCCACGAGCTTGTCCCAGTTTTCGCCCTTCTTCAGGCGGCTGTACAATTCATCCACTTTCTTCTTGGCAGTGAGCGAGTCGGACTTGGCCGCGTTGGCGTTCATCCGAATCATAAGGTGGGCCACCTTGATTTCGCCCTGTGCGGCCCGCTTGTCATTGACCTTGATGATGTGGTAGCCGAAGCGCGTGCGAATGGGGGCCGACACCTGGCCCACGGGCGTTTTGTAGGCCGCCGACTCAAATGGGTACACCATCTGCATGGCCGTGAAGTAGCCCAACTTGCCCGCGTTTTCCTTCGCCGAGGGGTCTTCGCTTAGGGTGCGGGCCAGCTGCGCAAAATCGGCGCCGCCCAGCGCCTGCTGGCGGATGCCCTCAATCTTTTTGTACGCGGCCAGCGTGTCCTGCGGCGTGGCATCGGGCGCCACGCGAATGAGGATGTGCGAGGCGTTCACCTCCTGGCTCATGCGGTCGTAGGCTTCGCGCACCAGCTGGTCGGTCACGCTTTTCTCCGTGAGGTAGGGCAGCGAGAGCTGCTGCCGGTAGCCGTCGAGCTCGCGCTTGAACGCCTGCGTGGTATCCAGGCCTTTCTGCTCGGCTTCCAGCACCTTGAGCCGGAAGTTGGTGTACAGGTCCAGGTAGTCGGTCACGCTTTGGCGGGTGCCAAAGTCGGGCGCCGAGCTGTTGTTCTTGCGGTACACGTAGGCAAACTCATTGGCCGGCACCGGGTAGTTGCCCAGGGTTTCGACGGCGGGCCCAGCCGCGGGCGAAGCCGTGGAGGCCGAAGCAGCCGGTTTAGAAGCCTGGCATCCAGCCAGCAGCGTAACGGCGGCAGCGCCGGCGTACAGAATGCGTTTGTGCATATAAAAAGTAAGAGACGATTGCGGCAAGCGGGAAGAAGCGGGCCGCGCGGGCATAAAAGTACCGATGCAAAATTAACTATTTTCCGGAGGTAAAGCAGCAAGTCCGGCTACCGCTGCAAGCGCCCCACAGTAAGTGACGAGAGAAAGCTTCAGCCCGGGTTTAATCACAATAAAAAGCAGAAAGACCAAAGGACAAGCTGAGCAGGCGGCGGTTTTTGAAATAAAAACCGGTCCTGCCCAGCCAGCCCAACCGGGGGCTGGGAAGCTGAACAGGACCGGTTGGGAGGCTGTGGGCGCAGTTCACCGACGTTAGGCCAGGTGCTTGCTTAGGTGGCAGACGGTGTGATTGCCGCGGGTAAAGAACTCGACTTTGTCCATGAGCCGGTTCACAAGCGTCATGCCCATGCCGCCCTTACGGCCCTGGCGAATGAAGTCGCGCAAGTCGGGGCTTTGGTGGGGCGCGGGCAGGAAGATGGTGTCGCCGTTGTCGGCAATTTCCACGTTCAGCTCGTGGTCATCGAGCTGCAGCTTGAGGTCCAGAAACTGGGTCTCGTCTTCGCCGTTGGCGTGGATAATGAAATTGGCCACTACCTCGTCTACGGCCAGCACCACTTGGTTGACCGTGATTTCGGGCAGCTGCCGGCTGCTGAGGTAATTCCGCACGAAGTCCCGCACCTGCTGGAGGTGGCTGCGGGAACAAGCAATGCGGAGCGCAGATTTCACTTCGAAAGTTTTGAGTGTTAGGGTTGAATGTTGGGTGAATGTGTTGAGCAGAAGGAAGGACGATGAAATCCTAATTAGCTCAACATTCAACCCTCAACATCCAACACTTTTTTAAGCGGCTTCTGCTTCGGTGGCGCTGGGAACGATGGTCATGAGGGCATCGAGCCCAAGAATTTCAAATACGTTGAATACCTTCTCTTGCATGTTGAAGAATATCAGCTTTACGTTGGCATCCTGAAAGCGCTGCAAGTGGGAAATGAATACGCCCAGGCCAGCCGAGGAAATGTAGCTGAGCTTGGCGCAGTCGACCAGCACCTTGCGGTAGTTGAGAATGTCTGGTTTAGCGAGCTCAGTATCAAGAACAATAGCGGAGCTAGCATCCAGCTCACCGTCCAGCAGGAGGGTGAGGGTATCGGCGGAGGGTTGGGCGGTAACTTTCATAATGAGGGCGATACGTCAGGCTAACAGTGGGGGTTGAGCCGACTTGAATTTTATAACCAGCAGGGTCTGGTCATCGTGGATGGGGTAGCCGTGGGTGAAGCCGTTCAGGTCGTTCAGAATAAACGACTTAATGCTCTCGGCATCCTGGAAATAACTTTCTTCCAGGCGCAGCTTCAGGCGGTCTTCGCCGTACTCGGCGCCCCCGGCGCCCCGCGCCTCCACGATGCCGTCGGTGTATATCACCATCACGTCGCCGGGGCTGTAGTCGTAAAACTGGTTTTTGATGTGCTTCTCGTAGGTCTCGTTCCGGATAATGCCTAGGCCGAGGCCCGTCGATTCGAAGTAGAAAACCTCCTCGCGCAGGGCGTGGTAGTACAGCGTGTGGCAGTGCCCGGCGCGGGCAAAGACGAAGCCGCCCTGCTCGTAGTCGATGATGTAGAGCGACGAGGTGATGAACGACGACCGTTCCAGGCAGTGGGAGAGGGCAGTGTTGGCCTGCGCCATAAACCGACTGGGCACTGGGAACTTGTCGCGCTCGTTCTTGGCCAGCGGATTTTCCTGCATCAGCGCATGGAAAATGCCTTTCATCTGGGCCATGTGGAAGGCGGCCGTCACGCCCTTGCCGCTCACGTCGCCGATGATGACGGCCAGCCGCCGGCCCGGCAGGTGCAGGAAGTCGTAGAAGTCACCGCCTACCTCTTTCGCCGCCAGCGAGTGCGAGCTGATTTCAAACCAGTTGTCGGTAGGCAGGTTTTTTGGAATGAGGCTGTCTTGCACCTGCGAGGCGATTTTCAGCTCTTCCTGGGTGCGCTGGTTTTCGAGCGAGGTGCGCACCAGCTCCAGGTTTTCGATGCTGAGCACCGCCTGGCTGGTGAAGGTCTGCAGAATGTTGAGGTCCTCGCGGTCGAAGGTGTGGGGCTCCACTTTCAGCAAGTGGAGCATGCCGTAGTTGTAGTGCAGCCCGCGTAGCGGCAGCTGCAGCAACGACCGAAACGCCTGCGGCAGCCCCGTAAAGCCCGGCCGCACGTTCAGGTCGTTGGTGATGAACTCGCCTTCCGGCAATTCGTGGCCCTTGAGCAGCTCCCGCAGAGAGTTGGCCTGCTCGGGCTGCAGGTTGTAGTAGAACGTGGCTTCTGAAGCGTCGACGCCGGCGTGGCCCGGGTCCAGGTCCAGCCACGCGGCCTCGGCCTGCACGGTTTGCACCGCCGACTCCAGCAGAATGTTGTAAACCTCGGCCGATGTCTGGCCGCGCTGAATAATCTGGGTGAGGCGCTGCAGGCGCAGAATTTCATTACGCCGCTGGTCGATGATGTCGGCAATGGGCATGTTGAAAAACGTGACCAGCAACCCCATTAGCGCATAAAAGGCCGAAAAGAAAGCGGTGAGCAATAGAAAGGCATACTGCGGCTGTGGCGCAATAAGCTGCGGGTCGACCTGCGTGATGCGGAAGTACTGCACAAAAATCAGCACCCCAAACAACAGGGCCGCCTGCAGCAGCACGGCGTTCCACTTGTCGCGCTGGCTGAGGTAGGCCACCCACTTCTGGTGGCCGCTGAGGTAGATGCCGTACAAACCTAGCAAGACCACCAGCGGAATGCCGATGTAGTTGGGCGGGTTCACGCCCAACAGGCGAAACAGCAGGGTAGCGCCCAGTGCCACCTCAAACGCCGTCCATTCGCGCTGGAGATGGGACGTAGAACGGAACAATACCAGCGCCCGCCACGCGTAGTTGGTACGGGCCAGAAAAATCACGAACAGCCCCAGGTTCAGCGTGTAGATGCTGGTAAAGAATACGCTGTTGTTGCTGAAGACGGGCTCGTCTTTCGCCAGCCGCTCCACCAGGTGCAGCGCCACGCAGCCCAGCGCCAGCAAGCCGGGACCCAACAGCAAGCGCCGCAGCAGCGGCACAAAGGCCTGCCCCTCGAGTGGCGACGGCTGGTACCGATAATATAGAAAAACGCCCAGCACAAAAGCGGCCTGGGTCAGCTGCGTGGTCCATTCCGGCCAGTTGCCCAGCCACGGGCCCGCTCCCGAGTGGCTGAGCGCACTAAGGAGCAGCAGCACCCAACTAAGCAGGCTAAAAGGCAACAGAAGCGAGAGTAAGCGTTTAGGCACAGACAAAACCAGGAAAAACACAAGCGCACCAGCCCGCCGCGTCTTCACTGACGCTCAATCGGCATGCAAGATACAATCAGCCATGCAAAATTGCCTTACCCATTGCTGCGCAAACGCAACGGGCAACGCCAGCCGAAGCCGACGTTGCCCGTAAGTGTCCAAAGCGGGTTTTGGGCGCGCTTAGCGGCTCGAATAATTCGGTGCTTCGCGGGTGATTTGCACGTCGTGCGGGTGAGACTCGCGCAGGCCGGCGCCGGTGATGCGCACGAACTGCGCCGCCTGCAGGGCTTCCATGTTAGCAGCGCCCACGTAGCCCATGCCGGCCCGCAGCCCGCCCGCCAGCTGGTAGATGACCTCCGACACGTTGCCTTTGAACGGCACCCGGCCCACGATGCCCTCGGGCACCAGCTTCTTCACGTCGTCTTCGGCGTCCTGGAAGTACCGGTCTTTGCTGCCGTCTTCCATGGCCTCCACCGAGCCCATGCCGCGGTACGATTTGTACTTGCGGCCTTCGTAGATAATCAGCTCGCCCGGGGCTTCCTGCGTGCCGGCCAGCAGCGAGCCCACCATCACAGCAGCGGCGCCCCCGGCCAGAGCCTTCACGATGTCGCCCGAGAACTTGATGCCGCCATCGGCGACCAGCGTCACGCCGGTGCCCTGCAGGCCGCGGGCCGCTTCGAGCACGGCCGACAGCTGCGGCACGCCAATGCCGGCAATAATGCGGGTGGTGCAGATGGAGCCCGGCCCCACGCCCACCTTCACGCAGTCGGCGCCGGCATCGGCCAGGGCGCGGGCCCCAGCGGCCGTGGCCACGTTTCCGGCCATCACGTCTAGGTTAGGGTACGCGGCCTTGATGGCGCGCACCGCATCCATTACGCCCTTGGAGTGGCCGTGGGCGGTATCAAGGCTGACAATGTCCACCCCGGCTTCGACCAAGGCGGCGACGCGCTGGAGCAGGTCGGGGGTGACGCCCACGGCGGCGCCGACGCGCAAGCGGCCTTTGCTGTCTTTGCTGGCGTGGGGGGCGCGGCGGCGCTTGCGAATGTCTTTGTACGTCATCAGGCCGGCGAGGCGGCCGTCGCTGTCCAGCAGCGGCAGCTTGTCAACCTTGCTGTCGGTGAGCAGCTGCTCGGCCTCGGCCTGGTCGATGCCCGCGGGCGCCGTCACGAGGCGGGCCAGCGGAATCATCACCGTGGTAACGGGCTGGCTCAAGTCGGTTTCGAAGCGCAAATCCCGGTTGGTGAGGATGCCCTGCAGGCGCCGGTCGTCGGCGATGATGGGGATGCCACCGATGCCGTGCTTGCGCATCAGTTGGCGGGCGTCGCCGAGCGTGGCACTGGGCGCCAGGGTAAAGGGGTCCTGAATCAGGGCCGACTCGCTGCGCTTGACGCGGCGCACCTGCTCGGCCTGCGCCTTGATGGACATGTTCTTGTGGATGATGCCCAGCCCGCCCTCCTGGGCCAGGGCAATGGCCATGTCGGCCTCGGTCACAGTGTCCATGGCCGCCGAAATGAGCGGGGTGTGCAGCCGAATGTTGGGGGTGAGGCGGGTGCCGGTGTCGCAGTCTCGGGGCAGTACCTCGGAGTAAGCTGGCAGCAGCAGTACGTCGTCGTAGGTCAGCGCCTCGAAGGCAATTTTGGGGGTTGCGGAATCCGCCATGGCAAAAGGGGTTGGGGGTTGGGGCCTTTTGCCAGTCAAAGGTACGGCGGGAAATTGGGTTGCGGCCTCACCCCCACGAGACTCTGGCTTACTCTTTGGCGAATTTCACCACGGTCATCTCCTGGCCGGCTACTATCCGCGACAGATAAAGACCGTGGGCCAGCCCCCGCAGATTCACCGTTTGGCCATTGTGCACGGCAGTTTTAAGCACGGTGCGGCCCCGGGCGTCGCTTATTTCGAGTTGGGCTGCGGCCAGGGCCGGCGGCAGCTCAATCCGCAATTCCTGCGCGGCCGGATTGGGGTATACACTCGCGGCCAGGCGCTGGCTTTTGCGGGTGGCGGTAGCCGTCGCCGGGGCAAAGAGCCAGGAGTAAGCCGCTGGGAATTCGCGCTTCCAAAACCACTCCGCGTGCTGGCCATCGGCGCGGGTGTTGAAGTTGAGGTTGGCGGCTGGTACGCCACCGCGCAGCAGCGAATCGCGCATGGCCGTCATTTGCGGCACCATGGTGGTGCTTTCGGTGGTGCCGCTCACAAAGTAGAAGCGGGTACTGGGGTTGGCAGGGTGCTGGTGCACGTAGTCGAAAAGGGGCTGCGCCGCAAACCAGTAAGCGGGCGAAAACACGCCCACTTTCCCAAACACCGCCGGGTAGCGCAAGGCGGCATACGTGGCAATGAGGGCGCCCATGCTCGAGCCGGCCACGCCGGTGTTTTCGCGGCTGGTGAGGGTGCGGTAGTTGGCGTCGATGTAGGGCTTCAGGGTCTGAACCAGGAAATCCACGTACAGGTCGCCCTGGCCACCCCCGTACTGCGGGTTGTTCCAGGGCGAGTACTCGTCGAGGCGGTTGGGGCCGTTGTCGATGGCCACCACAATGCAGCCGGTGGGGTCCTGGCCGTTGCTTTGCAGCAGATTCAAGGTCTCGTCCACGCCCCACTCGCCCGCGAATGCCGTGAGGTTGTCGAATACATTTTGCCCATCCTGCATATACAGCACGGGGTAGCGGCGCCCGCTGGTGGCGTAGCCGGGCGGCAGGTACAGCCACACGCGCCGGGTGCGGCCCAGCTGCGGTATCTGAAACGTGGTGGAAATAACGCTGACATTGGCGGCTGCCGTAGATTGGCCCCCACCGGGCGTGCCGCCGGCCAGGTCTTCCCAGTTCAGCACCTGATGCAGCACGGAGCCCGTACTGCTGCCGAAAGTGTAGGTCCGGTTTGGAACCGAGCCGTTCGTGGCATTGGTTTCCACCGCGGCCCACGAGCCCCGGGTGAATTTGTACTCAATGGTGCCCGTGCTGGCTGGCAGCGTGATTTGGTAGCTGCCGTCGGTGGCGTCGCGGGTGAGGGCGTGGGCCGCGCTGGCCGGATTCCAGGCGTTGAAAGTGCCAGCTATGTAAATCGTGGCATTGGCCGGCGTATTGGCGGGCACAGCCGTGATTTTGAACGTTACCTGGGCGTGGGCTGCAAACGCCAGCAAGGTGAAAATGAACGAGAAGAGTTTCTTCATAGAGCTAACAGCGTACGAGAGGAAAGGGTGGGATTTTGCGAGGCGCGAAGGTACCGAACCGGACGTAGGCAAGCCCGCTTGGCGGACTGGCGCAAACAATTCAGCTCAATAATCCGTCTTAGCGGCTACCATTTCAAAGCCCGTTATTATGTCTGATTCCTCTTCAAAAACCTGGTTTATCACCGGCGCATCTTCCGGCTTTGGCGAAGCGCTGGCCGCTTATGTCCTCGAGAAAGGTGACAGCGTGGCCGCTACGTTCCGCAAGCCCGAGCAAGCCCAGGAGTTTACGGCCCGGGAGGCGGGCCGCACCTTCGGCGTAGTATGCGACGTGACCAACGAAGCCCAGGTGAAAACAGCCGTGGCCGAGGCCATTGCCCATTTTGGCCACCTCGACGTGGTGGTGAACAACGCCGGCTACGGCTCCATGGGCAGCATCGAAGAAGTGCCCGCCGAAGAAGTGCAGCGGCAGTTCGACGTGAACGTGTTTGGGGCCTTGCACGTGCTGCGGGCCGTACTGCCGCACCTGCGCGAGCGCCGCTCGGGCCACGTGCTAAACATCACCAGCATCGGCGGCCTGAAAACTTTCCCCGGCGTGGGCATCTACAACGCCAGCAAGTTTGCCCTCGAAGCCATTGGCGAAAGCCTGAGCCAGCAGGTGGGGCCGTTGGGCATCAAAGTCACCAATATTGAGCCAAGCGGCTTCCGCACCAAGTGGGCCGGCGAATCGGCCACCATCGCCGACACCAAAATCGACGATTACCAACCGACGGTGGGCGAGAATCTCCGCGGCATTCAGGGCTACAGCGGCAGCCAGCCCGGTGACCCCGTGCGCGCCGCCAAGGCCATGTACGACGTGGTGCAGCTGGAAAACCCACCGCTGCACCTGCCCTTGGGCAAAGCCGCCGTGAAAGGTGCCCGCGAGAAGTTCGCCAGCATCAGCAAGGAGCTGGAGCAGTACGCCCAGGTGGGCGAAGCGGCCGATTTCCCGGCGGGCGAGTAGCGACATAAGAACAAAAAACTCCCCTCCTTGCTAAGGAGGGGACGCTCAACTGCCAAGTTGAGCTGGGGTGGTTGAGCTGTTGAACGATGGGCGAACGACTTGGGCTAGCATCGTTCGGGTGTCGTGCAACGGCTCAACCACCCCCGTTTTCGCTGCGCGGAAACATCCCCTCCTCAGCTGAGGAGGGGAGTATGCCGTTCTTGCATGCTTACATCTGAGTTCTCTGCGTCCCATGCCTCTACCTGCCAACGATTACGTCGCCACTTCCTGGGAAGACCTGCAAAAGCTGCTCTTCCAGGATACCTGGGATAGCGGCCTGGGGCGGTTCCGTTCGCCGTTTGTGTACCGGGGCAGCCGCTCGCGCCATTTTCAGCTCAATACCAGCCTGCAGCGCCTGGGCGGCAAGTACTACGAGCTGGAAAACCACTTGCTGCGCAACTTCCGCAAGTACGCCCACGACACGACCCAGACCATTCAGGCCGCCAGTACCTGGGATTGGCTGGCCCTGGCCCAACACCACGGCCTGCCCACCCGCCTGCTCGACTGGACGTACTCGCCCTACGTGGCCCTGCACTTCGCCACCGACGACCTGGAGGCCTACCACGAAGACGGCATCATCTGGGCCCTCAACTACGTGAAAGCCGCCGAGCACCTCCCCCCGAGCCTGCGCCAGGCTCTGCGCAAGGAGGGCTCCAACGTGTTTACCTCCGAACTGCTCCAGCCCCTAAGCAAAAACTTAAGCGAGCTGGAAGCCCTGCAGGAGACGCCTTACGTCATGTTTCTGGAGCCGCCCAGCCTCGATGCCCGCATTGTGCACCAATACGCGCTGTTTTCACTGATGAGCACGGCCCAGAGTGTGCTGCACGACTGGCTGACCGAACGTCCCGAACTGTATTTCCGCATCGTCATCCCCGCCAAACTCAAGTGGGAAGTGCGCGATAAGCTCGACCAGGCCAATATCACCGAGCGAGTGCTGCTGCCCGGCCTTGGTGGGCTAAGCCGCTGGCTGCACCGCCATTACTCGCCCCGCAGCGGGCAGGGTGCTGGTTTTGTAGATGATAGCGAAATGCGCTGAGTGAAAGGGTACATAGAGAACGTCATGCTGAGCGCAGTCGAAGCATCTCTACCGCAATACTAAATAGAATTAGTTGCGCAGTAGAGATGCTTCGACTGCGCTCAGCATGACGTTCTTTTTTATCACTAAGCACCTACCCACCCAGCCGCTTCTTCGTCAGCCGTGTTGGAATGTGTTCCATGGGCTTATCGGGCCAGGGGTGCTTGGGGTAGCGGCCTTTCAGATCCTTGCGCACTTCAAAGTAGCCCTTCTCCCAAAAGCTGCGCAAGTCGCGGGTGACCTGCGCCGGCCGCCCACCTGGCGAGAGCAAGTGCAGGAGCAGCGGCACCCGCCCGCCGGCCACCGTGGGCGTTTCAGTCAGGCCAAACAGCTCCTGCAGCTTCACGGCCAGTACGGGCGCGGCGGGGTCGCTGTAGTCGAGGATGATGTGCGAGCCGCTGGGGACTTCCAGCGCGGCGGGGGCGAGACGGTCGAGGGTTTGGCGCTGGCTCCAGCCGCCGGGCAGGCGTGCCAGCAACGGCTCCGTGAGGTCGAGCCGCTGCACGTCGGTCAGGGTTTTGAGGCCCGTAAGGTGCGGCCCTAGCCAAGTAGAAAGTTCTTGCGCCAGCGTTTCGTCGTCGAAGGCTGGCCACCTTTCTGTTTCAGCAGTAGTATCGGAGGGCGGGAAGTGCTGGCGTACAAACTCCAGCCGCTGCTGCAGCTGCCGGGCCTCCGGTGTCCAGCTCAATTTGCTCAGGCCGGCTTCCTGCAGATAGGCCAGCAGGGCGTGGCCCACCAGCGTGGGGTTGGGCTGGCCAATGACGGTTTCGGCGAGCATCAAGGCGCCCAGCCGGCGCACGCGGCGGCCGGTCACGCGTTGGGTAGCGGGGTCGTAGCGCACCTCGTCGGTGGTGGTAATCTGGTCGGCGAAAGCCAGCTCCAGCTCGTCTCGGCCCAGCGGAGCCGCCAGCGTAGCCCGGGGCGCCGAGGCCGTGCCGGCCAGGTGGGCCACCGCGAAAAACTCCGCTTGCGGGTCCACGTCGGTGGTGTTCAGGCTTACGCGCTGGCCCGTGACGAGGCGGAGCCGGTCGTGGGTTTCGCGTTGGGCCAAGCGGTCAGGGTAGGCCAGGGCTGTGAGCAGCCCAATCGGTGCCTGAGCGGCTGAGTAACCGGGCGCAGCTTTTTTGTCGTGTCCCTGACGGCTTTGCAGGTTGCGGGCCACGTCGCGCACGCGCTGCAGCGTGGCGTGGTGCAAGGCCAACCCCGGCAGGGGTGGGCGTCCGCTTTCCAGCGCTTCCAAGCGCAGGCGCAAGTCGGGCGGGATGGGGCGCGTATCGGTGGGGCTGGCCCAACGCAGCAAGTCTCGCTCTGCCAGTAATGCAGCCAGTGCCCCCGCGGCGGCTCCATAGCCCAACTCCTGCCCGCGCACCACCAAATGGCCCAAACGCGGCGGAAGCCCCAGTGCCGCCAGTTGCCGGCCGTGTGCAGTCGGCTTTGTTCTTATTGAGGAATTAGTGCCTGAGAATTCTTCATTCCTCATTCCTGATTCCTCATTATCTAACGCCCCCAGGCGCAGCAGCAGGTCTTTGGCTTGGGCGAAGGCAGCGGACGGCGGCACATCCAGCCAGCGCAGGCTGGTGGGCTCGGTTGCTCCCCACAGGGCCAGTTCCAGTACCAGGCTACTGAGGTCGGCGGTGTGAATTTCGGGCGGACGGTGGGCCGGGAGATTGTGGTGTTCGGCTTCGGTCCAGAGGCGGTAGCAGGTGCCGGGAGCCAGGCGGCCGGCGCGGCCCCGGCGCTGGTCGGCGGCGGCGCGGGCCACGGGCACGGTTTCGAGGGTGGTGAAACCGGTGCGCGGCACAAAGCGCGGCACCCGGGCAAAGCCCCCGTCAATCACCACCCGCACGCCTTCGATGGTCAGGCTGGTTTCGGCAATGCTGGTGGCCAGAATGACCTTGCGGCGCCCCGCGCGGGCCGGGCGCAGTGCGGCGTCCTGGGTTTCGAGGGGCAGCTCGCCGTGCAGCAGGTGCAGGTCGACGGTATCGGCCAGGGCATCGGCCAGCTTGCGGGCACTGCGCTGCAAGTCGCCCACGCCCGGCAGAAACACCAGGATATCGCCTTCGGGATGGGCGTGCAGGGCCGCGCGCACCTGGGCGGGTACCAGTTCGGCCAGCCGGTCATTGGGCTTGTTAGGCAGCGCCGAGGCCCGGCGTGGGTCGAGGTAATGGGTATCAATCGGAAACAAAAAGCCCGCCGACGACACCACCGGCGCGGGCAGCCACTGGCCCAGCCGTTGCGCCTCCAGCGTGGCGCTCATGATTAAAATTCGCAGCTCCGGCCGTAGCACGGCCTGGGCATCCAGCGCCAGCGCCAGCCCCAAATCGGCATTCAGGCTGCGCTCGTGAAATTCATCGAACACCACGGCTGACACGCCTTCCAGGGCCGGGTCGTCCTGAATCATGCGCGTCAGTATGCCTTCGGTGATGACCTCCACGCGGGTTTCTTTGGAGACTTTGCTATCGAGCCGCACGCGGTAGCCAATGGTGCGGCCCACCGGCTCGCCCAGCAGCTGGGCCAGGCGGGCTGCCGCGCCGCGCACCGCCAGCTGCCGGGGCTCGAGCACCAGGATTTTATCCTGCGGACTGCGCCAGGGTGCGGCCAGCAGCTCCAGCGGCACCACGGTGGTTTTGCCGGCGCCGGGCGGCGCTTCCAGCACCACCCGGCTGTGCGCAGCCAGGGCGGCGCGCAGGGCAGGCAGCGCCGCGAGGATGGGCAAATCGGGCAGTGGCGGCAGGCTAAAGGCAGGGTTCACCCACCAAAATTACACCCGCTGCATCGGCCACAGCTCCACGCTCACGGGGCCGCCTGCGTGCACGAGGGGGCTGCCGGTGGGAGTGGGCAGGCCGAGGCTCTCCACCAGCGTCGACTCGTAGTGCAGCACCTGGGCCGCGCGCAGGGGCCACGGCCCGTGGGCCACCCGGCCGCGGTAGAGCTTGGTGCGGGCCTGGTTGCTGGTGTAGAGGCAGTAGCGCTCCGTGAGAAAAAAGGCCAGCGAGCCGGGCTCGGCAGGCGGCAGTGGGGCGCCGATGGTCCAGGTGGCGCGAAAGTGCGCGGGGGCCATGCCCGCGTGCGTGCGTTCGGCTTTGAACTGCCGCAGCTGGGCGCTGGGGCTGTCCATGCGCATGGTGGCGCGCAGGTAGGGCAGGTTGAAAAACGTGCGCGCCACCCACACGGCCAGGGCATTAGTGGCATCCAGCGAAAAGAACCACACGCCCGGCACGCCGTCGAGGTGCACGTAGGTGCGCACGTTTAGCTCAAGAAATCCGCTGGCGCCGGGTACCGGTGGGCTGATGCGGGTGCGCACTTTCGACATCCGAAACGGCACCACGGCCAGCCACGCCATGCCGTCGTAGGTATCGAGCTTGAGCCGCAGGGGTAGGTGCGGCGCCAGCAGCGCCACCGGTACCGGCCAGTGCATAAAAAGCAAGTCGCTCCACTCCTGGCGCAGGAGCGGGGCCTCCGGCGGCCGCTCGCGCAGGGCCAGGCGGCTGGCCAGGGTAGGAGCAGTAGGGTCGGGTAGAATGATGGCCGGCAGCGGGAAATCGGGCATGGCTTGGAGGGTAGGCGTTGACTACAACAAGTTCCAGCCCCAAACGATTGAGCCCGCATTTGGATACACGTGCCGCCATTTAATAGCCCAATTTAACCTCGCCATCGGGCCGCCAGCCCAGGTTGAGTTGGCTCCGCCCTGGAGTTCGGCCGCGGCGGCGCTAGTAGCGCGGAAAGTCCGGGTCGACCCGGGCAGCCCAGCCGGCCACGCCGCCGCGCAGGTTAAGCACGTTGGTGCGGCCCAGACGGTGCTGCAGGTAGCCCAGGGCCCGGGCCGAACGCACGCCGTGGTGGCAAATGAGCACCACGGGCCCCTCGGTGCGGATTTCGGTGGCCCGGCGCGTTACCTCGCCTAAGGGGAGCAGCAGGCTGCCGGGTAGGTGGCAGTATTCGTATTCTTCGGG
This sequence comes from Hymenobacter plasmatis, assembly GCF_020711255.1. Lineage (GTDB taxonomy): Bacteria > Bacteroidota > Bacteroidia > Cytophagales > Hymenobacteraceae > Hymenobacter. Next base: position 135,877 of record NZ_JAJFAW010000002.1, on the reverse strand, counting down.
TTCGCGCACGTCCACCAGCTGAACGTCGTCGCCGGCCTGCAGGCGGCGCTGGAGGTCTTCGGGGCTAATTTCTAACGAGGCGTGGTCCATGGCGTAGCAGTATGGGCGCAAAAGTAGGCCGTGGGGCCCTACCTTGCCGCTTCTTCCGTTTTGCTTGTGCTGGCTATTCTTCTCAGTTTTGATTTCGTGACCGCCGCCTGGGCCGCCATCCAAACGGCCGACCCGCTGGAAGTGGCCGGGGTGGTGACGGGCGTGGCCTGCGTGTGGCTCGCGGCCCGCAATTCCATCTGGAACTTCCCCATTGGCATCATCAACGGGGGGATTTACTTGGTGGTGTTCAAGCAGGCTCGGCTGTATTCGGATGCGGGCTTACAGCTGGCTTTTATTGCGCTGCTGGTGTATGGCTGGGTGAAGTGGCTGCGCAAGCCGGCCCCCGCCGATGCGGCCGCTGCGCGGGCGCTGCCCATCACGCACACGCCCCGCCGCGTAGCCGGCTGGCTCACCGCCGCGGGCCTGCTCTACGCGCTAGGAGCCGGCTTTTTGTTCAGCCGCCACACCAATGCGGCCCTGCCCTATTGGGACAGCACCACCACAGCCATCAGCCTGGCCGCCCAAACGCTGCTTTCGCGCCGCAACATCGAAAACTGGCTGCTGTGGGTGGCCGTCGACGTGGCCTACGTGGGCATGTATTGGCACCGCGAGCTTTATTTGACCAGCGTGCTTTATGCCGTCTTTCTGGTCTTGGCAGCCTATGGCTACTGGCAGTGGCGACGCGAGCTCAAGGCGCAGCAGGTCCAGGCGGCGCCAGTCCTGGCTGATAGCTAAGTAACTAAAGTCGCTGCCCAGGGGACGTGCCACACTAGTACTTCATTACTGACTCTTTTACAGAGACAATTGAAATGATAATGCCTGTATAATCGTGGAATAGTGCCAACTTTGTGGGCCGGTCATAATATTCTGTTGGGAGGCGCGTCTATTATCTGGTTAATACTCGATAATTAATAACCTCGGGCCAATTCGGCTCAATTTTCCCTTTCCACACGTTGCTGCGCGTTTCACTTACTGGCCCGGAATCCACCGGCAAATCAACGCTGGCGGCTCGTTTGGCGGCGCACTACGGTACGGCGTATGCGCCCGAGTTTGCCCGCGAATACCTGGCCGCTTCGGGCCCGCACTACACCCCGGCCGACCTGGAGGAAATTGCCCGGGGCCAGCTGGCCGCCGAGGCCACGGCAGAGGCGCAGGCCCAGCGCGTGGTGTTTCACGATACCGACTTGCTGGTGATTAAAATATGGGCAGAGCACGCCTTCGGCAGCTGTCCCGATTGGATATTGAGCCGAATGCACGAAGCCCAGTACGACCTGGTGTTGCTCATGGGCGTCGATGTGCCCTGGCAGCCCGACCCGCTGCGCGAGCACCCGCATTTGCGCCAGCAGCTCTACGACCTCTACCACCGGGAATTGCGGGAGCGGATGGCCAACTTTGCCGAAATATCCGGCGATGAGGACCGCCGCTTTGCCCACGCCTGCTTTTTGGTAGATGAGCTGCTGCGCGGCACGGCTCCACTGCCCGCTTTACCTGTAAAAACAATGCCTGATACCGCGACCCACTACACCCTTGCCACTCCCAGCTGCCGCGCCACGTTTGCGGCCCACGGCGCCGAGCTTACCAGCCTCGTGACCCTGGCCAACGGCCTCGAATACGTGTGGCCCGCCGACCCAGCCGTGTGGGCCCGCCACGCGCCGGTGCTGTTTCCGCTGGTGGGGCGCCTGCCCGGCGACACGTACCGGCACGAGGGGCAGGACTACAAACTGCCCCAGCACGGTTTTGCCCGCGACAAGGAGTTTGGGGTGCTGCGGCATTCGGCTACCGAGCTGGTGTTCCAATTGCAGCACGACGAGAGCACGCGCGCCATTTTCCCCTTCGACTTCGAGCTCACCATTACCTACACGCTGCGCAACACCCTGCTCACTGTGCGCTGGGACGTACGCAATACGGCCACCGACCAGCCCCTGTTGTTCAGCATTGGGGCGCATCCGGCGGTGCGCTGCCCGCTGCTGCCGGACGAAAGCTTCGAAGATTATTTCTTTGAGTTTGACCACCCCGTGACGCTGGAGCGCCACCTCCTGGAAGGCGGCCTGCTAACGGGCCAAACGGCCCCTGTGCTTACCAATGCCTGGGAGCTGCCGCTTACCTACGAACTGTTCTCGGACGACGCGCTGGTGTTCAAGCACTACGACTTCACGCGCCTCACGCTTCGCTCGCGCAAGTCCGCGCATTTCGTGCGGTTCCAGTTCGATGGCTTTCCCTACCTCGGCCTCTGGACCAAAGGGCCCGGAGCCGGCTTTGTGTGCGTGGAGCCGTGGCATGGTGTGGCCAGCCCCACGGGGGAGCCGGGCGAGCTACGCGAAAAAGAAGGCATTCTGACGCTGGAGCCGGGCCAGGTTTTCTCGGCCGCTTACACCATGGAAGTAGGCTAAGGCCGGGGATAACGATAAATGGCTAATGATAAATGCCTAATAATAAGACTTCGTATATATAATTGTCATGGCTACGGCCTCACAGGCCAACACGTAAGCCTTGCTGCTTGGGCTGAAAGGGGAGGTCAGACGCCGATGCGCCGCTTGTTGTAGTCCGGCTCCCAATCATTAATAGGCCGGGAGATGCCGGGCGGCAGGTCCAGGTCGGGCAGGCCCGGGTCGTGCGGTTCGCCACCGTCGTCGTCGCCGTCGGACGGCGGAGGCGGGGGCAAGGCGCGGCGCCGGCGCGGAATCACCAGCACGAACAGGAAAAAGGCGCAAAAGGCCACGGCGTAGACAAGACTGAACATGGCTAAAACAGCTGATGCGGTGCGAACCTTACAACGCAGGTTGTCGGCACGGCGTTTCACCGGCCGACGTCCCTAAATTAACTCAATTTCAGCAATTCTTCACCACCGGTGCGGCCCAAAACTTCCAAAAAAGGCCCTGCTTGCGCCGAAATAAGGTCTCAGCCCCGCTGGCCGCTTTGGCAAGGCCAAAAAGCTACACGCCCGGGCCCTCAAGAAGGGCCCGAACTGCGGAAAGCCGAGCTTAATTTCACTCAATCAAATGATTAGCCGCACGCCGCCCAATTCCGAAATCTGGTAAGGAAACCGGTCGCCGGGCGAGCCGATGAACATAAAGTTTTTGGGGATGCTCCATTTCTTCGAGAGCTCCTCAATCAGGTCGGGCCCAAAGTGGCCTTCCATGGTTACGAAGTCCACTTCAATCTCTTCGTAGGCCCGGTCCAGTACCCGGATGTCGTTCAGCAGTTCTTCGGGGTACTTTTCTCCCTTGTTCAGCAAGGTCACGATTTTGAGGCGGTTGGTAAATTCGTTTTCTACCACATAGGCCATCACCTTGTTGAGGTTGACCACGTTGTCGCCCTTGGCGAAAAACACGAACTCCTGCTCCGTGAGCTCCTTCAGGTGCTGCCGCACCTTGAGGCGCACCAGCCGCGCCGTGCGGGGCAGGTGCTGCGACAGCGACTCTACGGCCGAGAGCACCAGATTGAGGATGGCAATGCGGTTGAGCATGACGTACACCAGCGCCATGGTGGGCAGGAAGTACTGTAGGAACACAATCAGGTACTCCGGGTGAATCTTGACGTTGCCGTACAAGGCCAGCAGCACGCCGGCCATGGCCAGCGTCACGGTGAGAATGCCGGCGTACACGGGCCGGGGCAGATTGGGCCGCTTGCCCTTGAGCAGGAAGTTGCCCAGGGCAAAGAAGGCCATCACCGACAGAAACGAGATGGTGTACACGCCCGCCAGCGGCCCCAACTGCCCATTGGTAATGAGCAGCACCGACACGCACAGCAGGAAGAAGGTGATGAGGATGAAGTAGTTGCTGCCGCGCTTGTTTTCCTTCAGGAAAAACTGGGGCAGGATGCGGTCCAGGGTCATGCGCTTCATCAGGCCGCTCACGCCCACGAAGGAGGTAAGCACGGCGCCGCTGAGCACGGCCACGGCATTTACCGAGATGGCCATGCCCAGCCACGGCCCGCCCGTGACGGTGCCCAGGTACGAGAGCAGGGTTTCGGTGTGCTTGCCCACTTCGGCCAGTGGCAGCACCGCAATGGCCAGAAACGCCAGCAGCGGGTTGAACACCGTGACCACCACCCACATGTTGCGCAGCGTTTTCTGGAACACGCCCTGGGCCTGCTCCTCCACAAAGTTGGCCGAGCTCTCGAAGCCCGAAATGCCCAGCATGGCCGCGCTAAACCCAAAAAACAGCGCATTAACAATACTACCGCCCTTCACCGGCACGTGGAAGTTGAGCGACAGATTGGGCATGCCGTGCGTAGCCAGGTACCAGATGGTGACGCCCACCAGCAGCGTAAGCGAGGCCAGGTGGGTGATGAAAATGACCACCGCTACAATGGCCGACTCCGACATGCCCAGCAGCGTGAGCAGCAAAAACAGCCCCAGCAGCCCCATGGTGGCCCAGATAATGGGCAGCCCGTGCCACAGCGTGTGCAGGTAGTGCATGGCCTCGTTGGCCGAAAGCACGGCCGTGGCCATGTACGACAGGATGGTGAGGCAGGCGGCCAGCGCGGCGTTGCGCTTGCTGGTGGTGTTCAGCAGCACGTTGTAGGCGCCGCCGTTCAGGGGCAGGGCACCCACTACTTCGCCGTAGATTTTGCGAAACAGGAACAGAATGGCGCCCACCAGCAGCAGCGCCAGCCAGGCGTACTGCCCGGCATAGGAAATGGCCAGCGCCGATACATACAGGCAGGAGGAAGAAATATCGTTGCCGCAAATGGCGGTGGCCTCTAGCTCGTTTAGTTTCTTTTCGTGACTCATAAGTAGCCCAAGGAAAGGCGGGTGGGAAGGAAATGCAGGCTTTACGGCAAAGCCGCAGGGTTTGGGGCGGTAAGTAGGGAAATTATTCGCAAGCATGGGTATACTTAGGGGCAATGGCGCGGCCGTAGCCGGGGCTTGGGCCAAACTGCCCCCGGTGCGGCCTGTTATCTTTACGCGCATCTCCCACCTCACCACCCCCGCTATGTCTTCCCAAGCCGACGTCCTCTCTCCGGAGTCCAAAGCCCACTCTGCCCAGAAAGGCAGCACCAACGCCAACGGGTTTACCGATTATTTCGACCTCGACGGCCTGCTCACCGAAGAGCACCTGCTCATCCGCCAGAGCATCCGAGACTTCGTGAAGAAGGAGATTTCGCCCAACATCGAGAAGTGGGCGCAGGACGCGCACTTTCCCAGCGAAATCGTGAAGAAGTTTGGCGATGTGGGCGCTTTCGGCCCCACCATTCCGCAGGAGTACGGCGGCGGCGGGCTCGACTACATCAGCTACGGCCTCATCATGCAGGAGATTGAGCGCGGCGATTCCGGCATGCGCTCCACGGCCTCGGTGCAGGGCTCGCTGGTGATGTTCCCCATCTACCAGTACGGCTCGGAAGAGCAGCGCAAGAAGTTCCTGCCCAAGCTGGCCAGCGGCGAGTGGTTGGGCTGCTTCGGCCTCACCGAGCCCGACCATGGCTCGAACCCCGGCGGCATGACCACCAAAATCGAAGACAAAGGCGACCACTACCTGCTCAACGGCGCCAAGCTCTGGATTTCGAACTCGCCCGAGTGTCAGGTAGCCGTGGTGTGGGCCAAAAACGAAGCTGGCCGCATCAAGGGCGTGATAGTGGAGCGCGGCATGGAAGGCTTCAGCACGCCCGAAATCCACAACAAGTGGAGCCTGCGCGCCAGCACCACCGGCGAGCTGGTGTTTGAAGACGTAAAGATTCCCAAGGAGAACATCCTGCCCAACATCGAAGGCCTGCGCGGCCCGCTCTCCTGCCTCGATTCGGCCCGCTTCGGCATTGCCTGGGGCGCCATCGGTGCGGCCATCGATTGCTACGAGTCGGCCCTGAAGTATTCGCTGCAGCGCGAGCAGTTCGGCCAGCCCATCGGTGGCTTCCAGCTCCAGCAGAAAAAGCTGGCCGAGATGATTACCGAAATCACCAAGGCCCAGCTCATGGCCTGGCGCCTGGGCGTGCTCAAAAACGAAGGCAAGGCTACCAGTGCCCAAATCTCCATGGCCAAGCGCAACTCCGTGGATATGGCCCTGCACGTGGCTCGCGAAGCCCGCCAGATTCACGGCGGCATGGGCATCACCGGCGAGTACCCCATCATGCGCCACATGATGAACCTGGAATCGGTGATTACCTACGAAGGCACCCACGATATTCACTTGCTGATTACAGGCGCGGATATCACGGGCATTCAGGCGTTTAAGTAAGCCGATTTATCGTTAGCAGAAAGGCTGTTCTGGAAGCAGAGCAGCCTTTTTCTTTGCTATTTTAAATGAAGACGAGTAGCTGGTTTCTGTTAGTGCTTTTTCTGGGGCTAAGCTCTTGCAGTGCCCAGCATGTTACCGAAAGGCTGACCTATCAGCTGGCCCAATCAATCCTGCTGGAGATGCGGCCGTCCTTTGTGGATGCGAAGCTCGGCCCTGATGGCAAGTACCATCGGCAAGCCGCCGTAGCTACCGATTCGCCAACCGTGCGACTGCTCTTGCTTGACCATCCGTATTCATCCGATGATGATTACAAATTCGTGTTGGCCGGTAAGGGAAGCTATGAGCATACGCAACTCCTGAAGTATTTCTCCCCATCGGATTTAGCTTATATGCGTCGGCAACTGACGGCGAGTAAGCTATTCAAATTCGAACAAGCTAAAATTCGGCAACCTTGGGTCAGGGTGATTCCGCTGGATACCGTAATAGCCATAAATAAAAGATTAGGCTGGCGGGCACGCATTCTGGCGCGCGATTCACTGTTGCAACGCTACGGAAGTGAAAGAGCCTTCTCTCTCTCGGGTATTTTATTCTCAAAGGACCACAAACGAGCGCTGGTAAACATTAGCGATGATGGTTGGGTAACCTGCGTATACTCCAAGGTAGGAACCGCTTGGCGTGAAGGTGAACTCCTTTATCTGGTCGAATATTAGCCGCGCAGCCAACATGCATTAGCAGTTATGCGCTTGTCATCTTGAGCTGAAGCCTAACGAAAAGCCGTCCTTCAATGAGGGTCGGCTTTTTGATTTCAGGGAAGTTTTTTCTGTCATCGCAAGAGCCAGTTAACCCCCTGGCTCGCTGATTCTATCAGCCCGCTTGCAGCTCAGTAGCATAGAGCGAACGGGGCTTTTTTGCCGATTTAATGTGGGTTTGATTCAATTTTATATGGTATTATCATTATTTTAGAGTGATTTTTTCTCTCACCTATTCTACTCGACTATATGCGTAAACTCTACCAAAGCTTCCTGCTGCCGCTGATATTTTCCAGTTATTTAGCGTTAGCCCAGGCACCTGCTGGCCCCACGGCCGTGCTGCATTCGCCCTACTATCACGCCTACCAGCCCAAGGGCATTCCGGGCGCTGCAGCCCGCATTGGGGTGCTGCCCACGCGGCTGCAGCACATTGCGGCCCGGTACATCGTGGGTAAGACGCGGGCGCAGGTGCTGCTCGATTCCATTAGCGGTTTTCTGAGCCGGCAGCCGGGCATGCTGGCCGTGGCGCTACCTGCCGAAGCCAGGCCCAACAACCTGCCCGACGTATTCTTCGGCACCCGTGCCCAGGAACTGCCCGGCACCCTGCCCGCCTACGTTCAAAACCTGAAGTGCTCCAGTGCCAGCTACAACTGCGTGCAGCTGGCCGGTTGGGCTGGCCAGGGCCCCACCCGCAAAGCCCTGGTTGAGCTGATGGCCGCCCAAAAACTCGACTACCTGCTCGTGCCCATGGTACGCGAAGCCAGCCTGCACCTCTCCCGGAAAAACGAGGGTTCAAGCCTTTCGGCCAGCGGCTCGGGCATGCCCACCGATTATTATCTCGACCAAGGCTCGGGCCACGTGGCGCCGTTCAAACGCCTGGAAGACCTGACCGGCACCGTGGGCATGCTCGTGCTCACCGCCGCGCTGCTGGATGCCCAAGGCAACTTGGTAATGGTAGGGGCGGAGGGCCTGAAAAGCCTCGGCGATGGCCTCCCGCCCAAGCGCCTGGTGGTAAACGAGCCCTGTCTGGCCCTTGCTCCCGATTACGATGCCCTGCTGCTCCCGCTCCTGCGCGACGACCTGCCCACCCCGCGCCCGGCGTGGCAGGAAGCCACCGAGCAGCTGGCCCTGCGCCTCACCGGCCGCCGCCCTGCGCAGGAAGATTCGCCGTACCAGCTGCTGACTCCGGCCGCGGCGGTAGCCCAACACTAGGCGTAAGTACCGGGCATGGCTTTACTTTGCTAGCTCACTGCTCTCTTATGCCAGACGCCGCTTCCTCTTCCGCCGAACCCCTCGTGCTGCTCGAATGCCTCGTGGCCGGCACCTCGCACCGCGACAACCTCGTGCAATACGAGCCCGGCCTGACCGTGGGCCAGCCCCTGCTGCTCAGCCGCGAGCCCGCCAACAAGTACGACGATTGGGCCGTGCAAGTGCACACCGCGCCCGCCACCGACCCCGCCAACGTATGGCTGGGCTACCTGCCCGAAGGCCGCAACGAAACCGTAGCGCGCCTGCTCGACGCCGGCAAAAACCTAACGGCCCGGCTCAACCACAAATCCTGGGAATCGGACTGGCTGCACCTCGATATTGAAGTGCTGCTGCACGAGTAGCCTGCAACTCGCTCGCGCCTCTTGTCATGCAGAGCGCAGCGAATCATCTCTACCGCGCCATCTGTCATGCTGACGAAGGAAGCATCTTATCACCATGGAACGAATCGTGCTGACCTGATAAGATGCTTCGCAGGCTCAGCATGACAGACGATTAAGGGAAGGATGAAGGGAAATCTGCGAGACGCTTTCCTTTCCTCAGCACAACAGCAGCAAGAAGCATTTTTTTAAATTGTAAAGGAGCTTTTTTGCCAGCGGTGCGGTTTCTCATCTGGTTAGCAAGCTGCAACCAATAATTTTAGTAAATATCATTATGCGCGAAGCCTATCTCACTGGCGGCACCGATAATTTCGACGCCACCGACAAGGATATCGACAAGGCCCTGCGCCCGCTGTCGTTCGGTGACTTTACGGGCCAGGAAAAGATTCTGGAAAACCTGAAGGTATTCGTGGCTGCCGCCAAGCAGCGCGGCGACGCCCTCGACCACGTACTGCTGCACGGCCCTCCCGGCCTGGGCAAGACCACGCTCTCGCACATCATCGCCAACGAGCTGGGCTCGGGCATTAAAATGACCTCGGGCCCGGTGCTCGACAAGCCGAGCGACCTGGCCGGCCTGCTCACCAACCTGGAGCCGCACGACGTGCTGTTCATCGACGAGATTCACCGGCTCAACCCCGTGGTGGAAGAGTACCTGTACTCGGCCATGGAGGACTACCGCATCGACATCATGCTCGATTCGGGCCCGAATGCCCGCTCGGTGCAGATTTCGCTGTCGCCCTTCACGCTGGTGGGCGCTACCACCCGCTCGGGTATGCTCACGGCGCCGCTGCGGGCTCGCTTCGGCATTTCGGCCCGTTTGGAGTACTACGATTCGAAGCTGCTCACCACCATTGTGCTGCGTTCGGCTGAAATTCTGGGCACGCCTATTCACGAGGACGCGGCCTTTGAAATTGCCCGCCGCTCGCGCGGTACCCCGCGCATTGCCAACAACCTGCTGCGCCGCACCCGCGACTTTGCCCAGATTAAAGGCGACGGCACCATCACGGTGGAAATAGCTCAATTTGCCCTCAACGCCCTCGACGTAGACGCCCGCGGCCTCGACGACATGGACAAGCGCATTCTGACCACCATCATCGACAAGTTCAAGGGCGGCCCGGTAGGCATCAGCACCATCGCCACGGCCTGCGGCGAGGAAGGCGAAACCATCGAGGAAGTGTACGAGCCGTTCTTGATTCAGGAAGGCTACATCAAGCGCACCTCGCGCGGCCGGGAGGCCACGGAGGCGGCATACCAGCACCTGGGCCGCCTGTTGCCCCAGAACATGCGCGGCAACTCGGGCAGTTTGTTCGACGAGATAACGCAGGGGTAATTGTCATCCCCATCTGGCGTACGCGCAGCGAAGGACCTTATCACGCCGGAACGATTTGCAGCATCCCCTTGCTGTACTGATGTTGTGGCATGATAAGGTCCTTCGCTGCGCGTACGCCAGATGGGGATGACCTATTTTTGTTGGTAGTCTACTTTATAGTCAATGCTCTGCAAATCCGAATGGGCCCCTTTCATCAAGCGCCGCGCGGCGGAGCTGGGCTTCATGGCCTGCGGTATTTCCAAGGCCGAGTTTCTAGAAGAGGAAGCCCCGCGCCTGGAAACCTGGCTCACCAAGCGGATGAATGGCAAGATGGGCTACATGGAAAACCACTTCGACAAGCGCCTCGACCCGCGCCTGCTGGTGGATGGCGCTAAATCGGTGATTTCGCTGCTTCTCAACTACTACCCCGCGCCCGAAGACCAGCAGCCCGACGACACGCTTAAAATCAGCAAATACGCCTACGGCCGCGATTACCACTTCGTCATCAAAGACAAGCTCAAGACGCTGCTGGCCGACATGGAAGCCGAAATCGGCGCCATCGGCGGGCGGTGCTTCGTCGATTCGGCGCCAGTGCTCGACAAGGCCTGGGCTAAAAAAAGCGGCCTGGGCTGGGTAGGCAAAAACTCCAACTTAATTACGCCCGGCACCGGCTCATTCTACTTCATTGCCGAGCTGATAGTGGACGTGGAGTTGCCCGCCGACGGCCCCATCCGGGATTACTGCGGCACCTGCACCAAATGCCTCGACGCCTGCCCCACGCAGGCCATTGCTGAGCCCTACGTGGTGGACGGCAGCAAGTGTATCAGCTACTTCACCATTGAGCTGAAGGACCAGATTCCGACCGAGGTAGCCGGGCAGTTTGGCAACTGGGTGTTCGGCTGCGACATCTGCCAGGACGTGTGCCCCTGGAACCGCTTCTCGCAGCCGCACCAGGAGCCACAGTTCAACCCCGCGCCCGGCCTTAAAGACCTGACGCCCGGCGACTGGCGCGAAATCACCCACGAATTATTCACGGAGCTGTTCCGCCAGTCGGCCATGAAGCGCACTGGCTACGAGGGGCTGAAACGCAATATCAAGTTTGTGCTCGATGGCGAGTAGCCACCAGCAGGCACTCCGCAGTCGTTTTCCAAGGACTGCCCACACCCAGGCTATCCCACTACGGGCTGATTACCCAAGGCCGACTTCTAAAGTGTTTTGGTCGAGCCTACCAAATACACGCTTGAGCACCTTGCGGTAAATTCTGGCGAACTGCTGGTAGCACCAGCTGCGAAAATCGGGCACTTCCGTGGGCACGAGCATCTTGAGGGCCTTGCGGAGTTCTTTTTCAAAAAGTGCCTTGTTGAAGCTTACTTTCAGCAGAATCATTTTCACGTAATCTAGCATAGCAACAGGAGTACGAATGAAGAAGAGAGATGACTAAATGAGGCGCAAAGTTCTACGGAAGAGCTTGGCTGCCAACTAGTATAAAGATACGATAGAAAGTAGGTCTGCGCAAAGGCAAATGCCTTTTTTGCCCTGCCTGCGGGGGCCATACGCAAAAGGAGCGGCCCTGGCCGCTCCTTCGCATACTAAAGCCAAAATCTTGTGTTCGCCTAGCTAAAGAGGTTAAGCAGGGCCGTGGCCTGGGCCGTGGGCAGCGGCTCGTCAAACGCGGAGGCGTAAGCCCCGGCTTGTACGGCGATGCTGCCGGTCAGGAGGCTGGCAAACGGCACCACGTTGGCGCCCGTCACCACTTGCTTTTCGTTGGTTTCAAAGCTGTAGATAGATACGGGCGCGGCGCTACCGCCCGCGGGGTTGGGCACGAGCACAGCTGAGTTGAACGGCGTATCGGCCGCGCTGGGCCAGTTTTTTACCACAACCCCACTCTGGGCGTTGCGGCGCAGTGTGCGGATATGCGAGGCGTGCCGGGCTTCTACCGATTGCATGCGGAGCACCACATCGAGTAGCAGCCGGTCGCCCGTGAAGGTGGCCATTTGGCCCAGGTAAATGTCCGCACTGGCGTCTTCAAGCTGCTGGGCCAGCTGCAGGAAGGCGTTGTAGTCGGTCATCACGTTCGGAAACAGCTCGGGGTTGCCGGCGTTGTTCTTGCGGCCGCTGAAGTCGAAGGTGGGTGTGGCAGGCGGCGTGAGGCCACCCGTCGTCAGGGAGGTGCGCAGAAACCGGGCGTGGTTCTGCTGCTGGGCCAGGATGCGTTCGAAGTCGGGCCGCACGGCCGCCTGCGCGGCGTTGGAGAGCACGGCACCCGCGGCTAGGGCCTGCGTGTAGAAAGCAGCAAGCAGCTCTTCGAGCTTGAGCAGCAGCAGGGTGCTGTCGAGGGAAGCGTCGGTGGGGGCGGCTTGGGCCGGCAAGGCCAGGGCTAAGGGCAAAGCCGCCGCGGCAGCCTTGGCACCGGCCTGGCCCAACTGGCGCAGCAGGTGGCGGCGCGGGGCAGCATCCGAGGAAGCATCGACGGCGCTAAGCTGGTCGAGAAGGGAGAAAAGGTTCATGCGGGAACGGGCAAAAAGAGCGGCCGGCTTAAGCCGTGGGCAGCGAATCGGTGGATACCACGATGGGCAGGAAAAAAGCTTTGGCCTCGGCCACTACTTGCACGGGCGTTTTGGCCAGGCTCACGCTCTGCAGCGCGCCGGTGCTTATCACTACGTCGTCGCCGGCAAACGAGCCCGGCGTGCGCAGGTCGCGGACCAGGGCGGCGTGGCGGGCTTCTACCGAGACCACCTTGGCCAGCAAACTCACGGTGGTAATGGTCTTGAGCAGCCGCAGCGCGCCGGTGTAAGCCGCTACGCCGAGGTCTTCAAGCTGCTGCGCACCGGCCAGCACCCCGGCCCGGGTGGTGAGGGTGAGCGACGAAAAGTCAAAAGCCAGCGGCTTGGAAAGCGCGGCGTCGAAGGCGTCGGTGCCTAGGATGTAGCGCAGGGTTTCGCGGTGCACCAGTTCGTGGTCGCGCAGGTCGTCGAAGATGGCCTTTTCGCCCGTGCGCAAATCAGCCGGCGGCGCGTCCACCACTTTCTGGTAAAAAGCCGTTTTGAGCTGCTCCAGCAAGTAGAGGTAGTTGAGCAGGCCGGTGTCCGCGCTGCCCAGGGTGAGCAGGTTGGGGTTGACGGGGGTAGGAGTGGGCGTGTCGGTAGAGCAGCCGGCCAGTACCAGCGACGCCGTAGCCGCCGAGGCGCCCGCTACCCGTAAAAAAGTGCGACGATGCAGGGCCCCGGGCTGGGAAAAATACGAATCAGACATAAGAAAAGAACCGGTGGATGCCCAAGCGCACCCGGCCGCTATCGACAAAGATACTCGCAGAGCCGCAGGGGTGGCATGCCCGCCAAAAAAGCTTGCGGTGCGACTGAATTCGATGGGCAGAAATAAAATGCAAAAGCCGGCCCCGCGTGAGCAGGACCGGCTTTTAAGCAGTATTCTATATCTGTTGGCTAGCCCACCAAGCCCCCGGCGCGGCTCATGTCAAGCACTTCGGCAGGAGTGAGGGGCTCGTCAAACGAGGCAGCCACGTCGGCGGCCGAGTAAGGCGTGCCGAGTTGCGTGGTCAGGTTGAAACCGGCTTGGGTCACGTTGCTCTCCGGGATGGCGCCGGTGTAAGCCGCGTTGCTCGAAACGTCTTCGCCGGTGGTAACCCATGGGTTTTTACCGCGCATGTAGCGGATGTGCGACGCGTGACGCGCTTCCACCGAGTGGATTTGCAGGGCCACGGTCAGCAGGTTCACATTGCCAATGCCCGTGATGTTCTGGTCGGCCGTGGCAGTCAGCTCAGCCGCGCGGCCTTTGTAGGCCCGCACGCCGGTATCTTCCAGTACCTGAGCCACCACCAGTTGGTCGGCATAGGCCGCTGGGAAAGCCGATGTCTTGAACTTAACGCCCGTTTTGGGGGTGCCGCCCAGTGCTTTAATCACATTGGTGAGCAGGGCCACGTGGGCGTCTTCGTGCTTCTTAATCTGGGCAATGGCGGCTACGCCGGCGCCGGTGGCAGTGCCAGCGGCTACAAACTGACGGTAGAAGTCGGCTTCCAGCAGCTCCAGCGTCAGGGCGTAGTTCAGAATGTCGATGGGGGTGTCGACGCTCGTGCCGGCGTACGCTTTCTGGAACATGCTGCCCAGCAACACGGGCGTGGTGGCCAGGGCCGAGCGCTTGGCAAACGTGCCCAGGGACTGAAACACGGCGCGGCGCGAGTCGAAGCGGCCCAGTGCGTCGCTGTCCACTTCGGCGAGTTGTTCGATAATCTTGAAGAAATTCATAACAAAAGGTATTTACGAAGTGGAAGGAGTTATTTACCGACGTTATCGGCGTTCAACGTCTGGGTGATGTACTTGCCGGCAATGGCCAGTACTTCGGCCGGCGTCATGGCCTTGTCGAGGCCGTTGGCGTCCACCTGGTCGTCGGCGGCAAACGAGCCGGGCGTAATCAGGTCGCGGAGGAAGGCAGCATGCCGCGCTTCAACCGACACAATCTTGCCGGCCAGCACCAGGAAATCAGGCGTTTTGAGCAGTTTGCCCGCGCCGTTGTAAGCCGCTACGCCGAGGTCTTCGAATGCCTTACCGGTACCGAGCACGCTGTCGCGCTTGGTGAAGTCGATGGAGCTGAAATTGGGCGTCAGGTCCTGCAGCGGCGTTACTTTGGCTACGTTGGTCAAAGCAGCCTTGAAGAAGTCGCGGTGAATTGCTTCGTGGGCGGCTACTTGGGTGAAGTAGGCTAGCTCACCGGCTTTGAAGTCGGCAGCTGGGGTTTTCACTACCTGCGCATAGAATGCGGCTTCGAGCTGCTCCAGGGCATAAGCGTAGTTGAGCACGCCTACATCGCCCGAGCCCAGGCTGATGCCACCGCTGGGGGTATTGTCGGAGTCCTTCGAGCAACCTGCCAGCACAAGGGCGGTAGCACCGGCCGTGGCACCGGCATACATGAAGAAAGAGCGCCGCTTGATGGGCGTGTACAGCGGCTGGGCGAACGTAGCATCGTCGGAGCCACGGGGCTGAAGGTTGTCAGACATGAGATAGGAACGGTTAGGTGAAAAATTGAAAGCTTAGGGGAAAGGCAATAGGATTCCAGCCGGTGCAAAAGGCCCGATTTTTAGCGGCTTAAACCAGAACAGCTGGGGGATTTGGAGGCAGATACGTTAATAGTTGTACTAAAGGATTTGCAAAACCCAAATTATTTTAACCCAACAGTGTTTTGGTGTTAATCTTCGTAATTGTAATTCTTCGAGAAAAATTAGATTGCGGCGTTTAAAGCTACTTTTAGGGGCGCGTAACGAGCCGTAGACTATGGGAAAGTATTTTGGGTGGGTGGCATTGTTGGTGGGCTGTTTGGGCGTGGGCATAGCCCGCGCGCAGCCCACCACGCCGCCCACTTCCAGCCCAACCCCTGCTGCTCCCGCTGCCCAGCCCAAGCCTATCCCAGCTGCCCCTGTCACTCAGCCTCAGCCCCAACCCTCGGCTACTGCTCCGGTTCTTCAGCCCAAGCCTGGCGCGCCCGCCCCGGCTACTCAGCCCAAGCCTGGCCCCACCGTTCCGGCGGCGCCCAGCCCGCTCCCGGCAATACCCAAACCCAGCGCCGTGCCGCCCAAGCTTGGCGCTACGGCGCCCTCGGAGGTGGCGCTGGTGCCCGGTCCGGCCATGCTGCCGGTCACGGGAGTGTTCACGTTGGGGTTTCGGCTGCATGGTGGGGTGCTGGAGAAGTATTCGGAGTTTCCCGAGCTCGAAGGCTTCAAGAAAACCGGCAAAACCAGCACCACCACCACGCGCATTGTGCAGGGCCGTCGCTTCACCGACCTCACCATTACGCAGCGCTACATCCCGTATGGCGAGGGCGAATACACCATCAAGCCGTTTCAGCTCACCGTGAACGGCGTGGTGCTGCGCAGCACTGGCGCTACGGTGCGGGTAGGACCGGCCCCGACCGCCAACCCGGCGGCGCTGACTAAACCGGCTAATTCCGCGGCCCCGCTCCAGGCGGTGGGCGACCTCGACAAGCTCTTTGGCAAGCCCAAGCCCGCGCTGTACCAGGAACTGCCCGACCGGGCCTTTCTGGCCGTAGTGGCCGACCGACCCAGCGTGTATGTGGGCGAAGGCGTACGGGTGGGGCTGTATTTCTACCTCACTCCCGCCGACCAGGCCCAGCTGGCGTTTCACGACTTCAACGACCAGCTGCCGCCGCTGCTGCGCGAGTTGCATCAAGCCTCGGCGTGGCAGGAGCCCGGCCCGGAGCCCAGCGTCACGCCCGATACCGTGCGCAGCAAAGGCCAGCTCTACCTGCGCTTCCGGCTGGCCGAAAACGTGTATTACCCGCTCACGACACAGCCCCTGCACTTCCCGCCCCTGGCCCTGACCATGGTGAAGTTCAAGTTTCTCAAAAAGCCCGAGCCAGGGCAAGACAACCGGCTGGCAGGTTACAAGACCTACCTGTCTTTGGGCACCACGGTGCAGGTGCGGCCGCTGCCGCAGCAGGCCCAGCGCGGCGCCGTGGCAGTGGGCAGCTACCGAGTGCGCGAAGCCATCAGCCGGACCACGTTTCGGGTGGGGCAGTCGTTTGCGTACACGTTTGGGGTGGAGGGGCGCGGCAATTTGTCGGCCATTCTGGCGCCGGCTTTTGCCGCCCGGCCGGGGCTGGAAGTGTACGGGCCCGAGGTGAGCGAAGTGCCCGCGCCGGGCGGCGGCCGCAAGCTGTTTCGCTACCGGCTGGTGGCGCGGCAGCCCGGCACCCTGCCCCTCGATAGCCTCCTGCAACTAGTTGTGTTCAACCCTGCCACGGCCCGCTACGATACCCTTCGCCCGGAGCTACGGCCCAAGGTGCGCGGCGACGCGGGCACGCCCGCGCCGCTGCCCAAGCCCGAAGATGACCCATTCTACGGCCCGGCGCTGGCCAATGCTGATACCACTATGCAGTCGTTGGACGTGTACCGCGACGTGCGGCGCTACTCCGATTGGGTGCTGCTTGGGCTGGCCGGGGTGGCTGGGTTTGGCTGGTGGCGGGCGGGCCGGCGCCGTTAGCTCAATCTCAGCCCAAGGGCTGGGATAAGCCCGGCGGCATGCCGACCTTTGCGCGGGCTTATTGCTCCGGCGTCGTTTCCTTTTTCATCCGTTTCATGTCCAATTCCTTCGGCTCCCTCTTTCGCATTACCACCTTCGGCGAGTCGCACGGGGCGGGCATCGGCGTCATCATCGATGGCTGCCCCGCGGGGGTGCCCGTCGAAGCCGCCCACATTCAGGCGGCGCTGGACCGGCGCCGGCCCGGCCAGTCCGACCTCACCACCCCGCGCAAGGAAGCCGATACGGTGCAAATCCAGTCGGGCCTGTTTGAGGGTTTCAGCACGGGCACGCCCATCAGCCTGTTCATTCCCAACGCCGACCAGCGCTCCGACGACTACTCCCACATTGCCCACGCCTACCGCCCCAGCCACGCCGACTACACCTACGACGCCAAGTATGGCCGGCGCGACCACCGCGGCGGCGGCCGCAGTTCGGCCCGCGAAACGGCGGCGCGCGTAGCCGCCGGAGCCGTGGCCGCGCAGTTGCTCGCGCATTTCGGGGTTGAGGTGGTGGCGTATGTATCGGCCGTGGGCGAAGTAGAAGTGCCGCTCGAGTACCAGGACCTGGATTTGAGCCTTATCGACACCAACCCCGTGCGCTGCCCGCACCCCGACACCGCTACCCGCATGGAAGCGCGCATTCGCGAGGCCCAGGCCACGCACGATACCGTGGGCGGCGTCATCACCGGGGTGGCGCGCCACGTGCCCGCCGGCCTGGGCGAGCCGGTGTTCGACAAGCTGCCCGCCGTGTTGGGCCACGCCTTGCTCAGCATCAATGCGGTGAAAGGCTTCGAGTTTGGCTCTGGCTTCGCCGGCACCCGCCTGCCGGGCTCAGTGCACAACGACGAATTCTATACCGACGAAGCCGGGGCCGTGCGCACCCGCACCAACCACAGCGGTGGCAGCCAGGGCGGCATCAGCAACGGCCAGGACATCTATTTCCGCGTGGCCTTCAAGCCCGTAGCCACGCTGCTGCAGCCCCAGCAGACCATCAACGACCAGGGCGAGGCCATTACGCTGGTGGGCCGGGGCCGCCACGACCCCTGCGTGCTGCCCCGCGCCGTGCCCATCGTAGAAGCCATGACCCAGTTGGTGCTGGCCGATTTACTGCTGCGCGCCCGCGCCAACCGGCTGTAGGAACGCACCTTGGCGCGTTCAATCCTTGAACAGTATCATGAAGCAATGCGGCGTCGTTTGGCCGCCGAATGCGCCAAGGCGCGTTCCTACAACCCGAATGCAGCGTTAAGCCAAATGATGTAGGTACATTTGCAACCTCTGCCGCCCCAACGCGGTTGTACCTTAGATGTGTCGCAGGCGCTGCGACATTCCCCTCCTGATATTAAGCCCCAAGCCATGTCCGCTGTTTCTATTTATGCCGAAGCTTCTCCAAACCCGGAGAGCATGAAATTTGTCCTCAACTCGAACTTGCTGGCCGATGGTGTGAGCGTGGATTATCCCACCCTCGAAGCCGCTGCCAACTCGCCGTTGGCGCAGGAGTTGTTCGGCTTCGATTATGTGGGCCGTGTGTTCATCGCCCAGAACTTCGTTACCGTTACCAAAAACCAGCCCGAGCTGGCTTGGACCCAGCTCATCCCCGAGCTGCGCCAGTTTCTGAAGAGCTACGTAGAGGCCGGTGGCCCCATTTTCCTGGTTGACCCCGCCGCCGAGCAAAAGGCTGCCCAAGCCGCTACCGCCGGCGACCCCACCCAGCAGGAAGGCCAGATTGCCCAAAAAGTAATCGACCTGCTCGACAACTACGTGCGTCCCGCCGTGGAGCAGGACGGTGGCAACATCACCTTCAAAAGCTACCACGAAGGCATCGTGACCGTGAACCTGCAAGGTTCGTGCTCGGGCTGCCCGTCGGCCACCGTTACCCTCAAGTCCGGCATCGAAAACCTGCTCAAGCGCATGGTGCCCGAAGTGCAAAGCGTAGTTGCCGAAGGCATTACGGTTTAATTTAGAATCTGTCATTGCGAGCGCAGCGCGGCAATCCGTCCTGTTCCCAGCGATAACCTTAATAATGTAAAAAGCCCCACACTATGCAGTGTCGGGGCTTTTTCTATAAAAGGGCGGTGTCACATCTTAAGGGCTGGTCGCATTGGGAGGACGGATTGCCACATTCCGCTGCGCTCCACTCGCAATGACAGGCGAACCCTTAAATCTGCGACTTAATCGTGAAGTTCCGGACGATGGTAAAGCCGAAATAAATGTCGCCCTTGAAGAAATTGCCATCCGTTTGGGGCACGAAGAACTTCTCCGTCATGCCCTTGGAATTGGTGAAGTGGAGCTGAAAGACGTGGCCGCCGGTTTCGATGTCGACCCCGACGCCGAGGGCGTTACGAAACGTGTCGGCCGTATTGCCGGGGAGCAGGTAGAAGTAGTCGGCGGTGAAGGCAATGCGCTTGGTGAGCTTCTGGCGCAGGCCCGCCCCAATGGCGTACACGTCGTTTTGCATGGCCGGAGTAGCCACAAAGTTGCGGTGAACGAGCGTGGGCATGAGCTGCACCGAGAGGTCAGGGCTGACCTTGCGCGCAATCAGGGCCTGGTACACGTATTCGAGGCGCGAAGCCGGCGTGCGCTCCACGGTGGGGTCGTTGAAGCGCAGGGTGGTGATGGCCGACGATGCCAGCAGCGTGACCGAAACCGGCACGGCGTGCGGGCCCGTGGTTTGGCGCAGGGCCCGGTACTTGAGGAAGCCGTCGAAGGTTTTGTCTTGCGAGCTGCGGCCAATGCCGGCGGCCAGGCGGCTGGTGATGCCGTACTCAAAACTCAGGCGCAGCACGGCCTGGTCGAGCCCGAAGAAATTGTAGGCGCCGCTGTTGAGCGTGCCGAAGCGGTGCTGAATGAGGAATGCCAGCATGCCCGGTCCCGTAGTCTCCACCGACTGGGCGTTGATGATGTGCGTGCCCTTGAACGTGGCCGCCACCACCTCGCTTTTCGCCGAATCAGCGGTCTGTTTCTCGAGGTCGTTCAGCAGGTCGGTTTGGGCCCGGGCGGGGCTGGCCAGGGCGAGCAGACCGGCCAGGAGCAGGCCGGTAGCGTAAGGGGTGGAGCGGGCGGAATGGGCCATAGCAGCGGAAGGGGACGAATAAAAACAGCTCAACGGGCGGCGCCTACTGCGCCGGGAGCAGGGTCGCAGGTCAGGTCCACGCGCACGCTCACCACCTTGGCAATGTGGTCGCGCACGAGGGCCGGTATTTTGATATTGTAATCGGCGGGGGCCACCGGGAACATTGAAAACGCCACCAGCTGGCTACCGCGCAGCTCCACACTGGCGGGCACCTGAATGTGGTGCGTGACCCCGTGTATCATTAAGTCGCCCTCCACCTGCACGTTGTGCGGGCCGGCCGTGGCCAGCGTGGTCGCATCAAACCCCAGAAAGCGGCCCGAAAAGGTGGCTTTGGGGTACTTGTCCGACTCCATGAAGTTCTCATTGAAGTGCTCCTGCATCAGGCTCCGCTTGAACACAAACCCCTTGATGGGCACCGCGAAGGCCAGCTGGCTGGTATTAAAATCCAGCACCGCCGCTACCTGCTGGTTTTTGGCCTCAATATCCTCTAGCGGGCTGGACGAAAAAAAGGATACCCGCCCGTTCTTGGTCATGTACTTATTCTGCGCCTGGGCATGGCCCAAGGCCGTGAGCAGCAAAAAGAGAAGAAGCAAGGAGCGTTTCATGGTAGTGAGAAGTTAATTGTTGGGTTGGCCCGCGTCTATCCACGCCTTGATGCGCAGGATGTCGCATTCCGGAATTTTGGCCCGGCCCTTGGGCATCTCGTCGTAGCCGGGCGTGTGCTGAATGGAGTTCAGGATGCTGGCAGCCGGGTAGCGTTTGATGGTTTGGTAGCTCCCGAAGTCGTTGCCGCCGCCGAGCACGGACGCCACGTTGCTGCCGTGGCACTCCCGGCAGTGGGCGTCGAAAATGGGTGAAATGACTCCTGCGTAGGTCACCGATTGGGGCGAAGCGTCGCAGGGGATGGGTGTGGCATCTGGGTCGCCGTGCGAGTAGGTGCAGCCGGCGGCGAGGCTTAGCAGCAGGGTTGCGGCACCCGCCACAAGCTGGCGGGACAAGGTCCAGTATGAGTGTTGGCTCAACATCTCGGGCATAATATGAGGCTTGTAATAAAAGGCAGGTAGTTGCCGTGGCGGGGCCGGGACTAGAACCCGTATTTGGCGCCAAAGAAGATGCCGCCGCTCACCAGCTGCACCTTGCCCACGCCCACGCCGCCCAAGGGCAGCTTGAGGTAAGGTTCTGCCTGCAGGCTCCAGCGGGTGCTCAGGCTGCGCTCGTAGCCGAACGACAGGTTGACAATGCTGAACAGGTGGCGGTTGGCATTCACCACTTCCCATTCGGCGTAGCGCGCCATGTTCTGGTACACGTAGGGGTAAGAATACCGCTCGCGCTGCATGAAGAAGGAGGAAAGACCCAAGCTGCCAAATACCTTGTATTGGGGCTGCGTGAGTAAGTCGTAGCGCAGGTTCAGGGGCACGTCCAGTACCTGGCAAGTGCCTTCTACGTCCTTGAAGTCGTACATTGCTACCTGCGTAGAAAATGCGCCCCAGTCGTAGTCTTCACGGCGGGCCGTGTATTGCTTGGTGGAGCGCAACAGCCCCGTAGTCAGCCGCAAACGGTTGGTCAGGCGATACTCCAGCGTCACCCCGAAGTTGAGCAGCGGGCTTTGCACACTGGCAAATTTTACGGTTGTCACATCGGGCGCCCCCACCACGCCCACGTAAAAGCGGGGCTGCTGAACAGGCACGGGCAATGGCGCATCGTTGGGCACGCTCACCATCGCGCCAGCCCCCAGCAGAACCGGAAACTCCGGCGCCGCACCGACCTCCAACGGCACCGGCCGCAAAGCCAGCGCGGTCAGGGTTGCAGCTTCACTAGAGCTTGTAGCTTCTATGCCCGGGCCTTCTGATGCCGCGGCGCTGGTAGCTGCTTGGCCAGCTGCAGGCTCTTCTGTGGTCTTGACTGCCGGAGTCATATTGCGCGGCTGCTCCGAAGGAACACCGGCGCGCCGGTTCGCAGAATTAGATGGCGCAGAATAAATTGAGCTGGATTCCGAAGCTGCTAATCTGGTCTTGGCGGAAGTAGCCTCAGCAGAAGTAGCGGCGGCTACCGCTGTTTGAGAAGAGCTAACTGGCACCGCAGCTTTGCGTGGCGAATTGAGCTGAATTTCTTCAGCTTTAAGCAGTGTTTTTCGGGATGCAGAAGAGGCTGCAGTACCTACTGCTAGCCCATGGTGTATAGCCAGGCTTTCGGCCTGCGAAGGGGCTTTGTGAACTGGTCTGCGAGGTGCGTCGGGAGCAACGGCAGCAATAAGCTGCGATGAATTGGGCTGAACTACATGAGCCGATGGTGCGGCCGTAGTGGCCGCCGCAGTAGCGGCCGCGGTAGTGGAATGCACGCTCGCCGCAGCTGGTGCGGGGAGCGCGGGGGCTACCGCAGCCGGGGTAGTGGTCGAAAGCGCGGGTTGAGGCGCGGCCGCATGGCCCAGCCGCTTAGCAACACTGCCGGAAGGCAGTACACGGGTGGCTTCTTTCATGGCCGAAGTGGCGGCGATGGGGCCGGCTCCGGCCGGAGCGGCCGTGCCAGTAGGCCAGAGCAGCCAGCCGGCCGCCACCAGGGCCACAATGGCCACTTCGGCTGCGAAGTACTGCCACAGCTTCCGCCGTACTGCTTGCTCGATTACCGTCTTGTCTAGCTCCTTTTCAAGGCGCAGCCAGGCATCCAGTGGGAAGGAGGCGGGCTCGGGGTCCGGTGGGTCCAGGCGTTGGAACGCCTTATCAATATCGTTATCCGACCACATAGCGCGCTTTTTCAGAAGTAGTACACTGGGCCAGCATCGTCCGCAAGTGGGCTCGGGCCTTAAATAAGTTTGATTTGGAAGTGCCCACGGAAATGTGGAGCTGCTCGGCAATTTCTTCGTGGCCGAAGCCGTCTATCACCGCCAGGTTGAACACCGCCCGGTAAGCCGGGGGCAGGCGCTGCACCAGGGCCAGCAGCTCGTCGTAGCTCAACGCGTCGAGGGGCGTGGGGCCGCTGTCGGCGTGGTTCAGGGTCACGTCGTCGAGCTCCTGCTGGTGCTGGTGGCGTTCGTTGGCGCGGTAGTGGTCGATGGCGGTGTGAATCATTATGCGCTTGAGCCAGCCGCGGAACGAGCCCAGCACATCTTCGGGATGGCGGGCCGCATCGAAGCGGGACACGTCGCGGAATACTTTCAGAAACCCGTCGTTGGCCGCTTCCATGGCTTGGTCGCGGTTGCGGGCGTAGCGCAGGCAAATGCTCATCGCATAGCCGTAGAACTGGCCGTACAGGCGGCGTTGGGCTACCCGCTCTTGCAGCCGGCAGGCAGCCAGCAGCTCCGCCAGTGCCGGAGGGCCAGAATCAGATGGGACGACGTGCAGCATAATGCAGCGGTAGACAGGCTTGTTTAAACCACTCGGAAGTTAAGCAAAAAGGGTTGCCTTAGCACGCTTTTAGGCGCACTATTTTGAATATGTCGATTCTCAAGCTGAGCTGTTAATCTGCAGTTTATAGCACAAGAGACGGGCTTGCGCATAAAAAAAGCCGCCCAGTGGGCGGCTTTTTTACCTTGAATATCAAGTGCTGAATCGGCTGGAGAATGCCGGAATTCGGGATAATCCGACGCCGTCTGTCATTACACGTTGGCCGTGCTCAGCTTGGGGGCGTCGCCGGGGAGGCCGGTTACGTCTTCGCCCGCGGCGAGGCGCTCACGCTCCTCTTTCTTGCCGTAGGTGTCGAGGATAATCGGGGTGGCGATGAACAGCGACGAGTACGTGCCGAAGATGATGCCCACAATCATGGTGAAGGAGAACGAACGCAGGGTTTCGCCGCCGAAGATGTACAGCACCAGCACCACCAAAAACACCGTCGTGAACGTAATCATCGTCCGCGAGAAGGTAGAGTTCAGGGCTGGGTTCACTACTTGGGCGAAGGTCAGCTTGGGATTCTCGCGCAGGTACTCCCGGATACGGTCGTAGATAACCACTGTGTCGTTCATCGAGAAGCCGATGATGGCCAGCACGGCCGCCACGAAAATCTGGTCCATTTCATAGTTCACGCCGAAGGCCCGCGCAATGGGGAAGGCTGCAATCACGAGCAAGGCATCGTGAAACAGAGCGATAACGGCGGCCATCGAGTACTGCCACTTCTCGAAGCGGAACAATACATAAACGAAGATGCCCAGCAGCGTGAGGCCCAGCGAGAGCACTGAAGTGCGCTTGATGTCGTCGGCGATAGTCGCGCCCACTTTCGAAGCGGAAGGTACCTGCGGACTGGCCGAAGCAAACTTTTGCAGGCCCTGGTCCAGCGCGGCGCGTACCTGCTTGTCGGCGGTTACGCTTTCGTCGTCGGCCAGGTAGCCGGTGGTCACGCGCAAGCGGTTGGGGGCACCGTACTGCTTCACTTCCAGGCCTGCGCCTTTGAAGGCCGGCCGGAGTTGGTCGGCCACGTCGGAGGCCACCATGGTCTTGTTGAAATCAACCACGTAAGCGCGGCCGCCCTGGAAGTCAACGCCCAGGTTGGGGCCGCCCTGCAGGTACATCAGCACGAAGCCGATGACGATAACCGAAGCCGAGAAAGCATAGGCGATTTTGCGCTTACCCACGATGTCGAAGTTCAGGTTCTTGAACAGGTTGCGCGAAATCACCGTGCTGAAGGTCATCGGGTGGTTTTCGTTGCCCTTAATCAGCCACTCGATGATGAGGCGCGACACAAACACAGCCGACAGGAACGAGGTGAGCACGCCAATGCCGAGGGTGATGGCAAAGTTTTGCACCGGGCCCGTGCCGAAGAAGCCGAGGATAACGGCAATCAGCATCGTTGTTACGTTGGAGTCGAAGATGGCCGAGAAGGCACGCGAGTATCCTTTGTTCACGGCGTCGGACAGGCCCAGGCCGTGGTTCAATTCTTCCCGTACCCGTTCGAAAATCAGTACGTTGGCATCAACCGACGAGGCGATTACCAGAATCAGACCGGCGATGCCGGGCAGCGTAAGGGCCGTGCCGAACTGCGCCAGCACGCCCAAAATCAGGAACATGTTGAAGAGCAGGGCCACGTCGGCCACGATACCGGCGCGGCCGTAGTACAGCGCCATGAAAATCATGATAATCAGCAAGCCAGCCAGCGACGAGTACAGGCCTTGGTTGATGGCTTCCTTGCCGAGCGAAGGGCCTACTACGGCTTCTTCCACAATGCGGGTAGGAGCGGGCAGTTTACCAGCCTTCAGCTGGTTGGCCAAATCCTGGGTGTCTTCGATGGAGAAGCTGCCCATGATGCTGGTGCCGCCGCCCGTAATCTCGCTCTGCACCACCGGGGCCGAGCACACGTAGTCGTCGAGAACCATGGCAACCTGGCGGCCGATGTTGGCGCCGGTCATTTTAGCCCACTTGCGCGAGCCAGCGGGGCTCATGTTCATCAGCACCTCGGGCTGGCCGGTAGCACCAATGTCGGCCCGGGCGTCGCTGATTACTTCGCCGCTCAGCATGGGCACGCCGTCGCGGGTTTTGCGCACCGGAATCAGCTCCAGGTACTCCTGCTTGTCGATGGTGGTGGGCTTCAGGCTCCAGAGCAGGGCCAGGGTGGGGGGCAGCACGGCTTTGGCCTCCGGCGAACGCAGGATGCTGTTCATGCGGGCGGTGTCGCGCAGGTTCACGCCCAGGCGGCCGGGCATGGTAAACAGGCTGGCCAGCACACCGCCTTTGGTAGACGTAGCGGCCGAGTCAGCGGCATTCTTAGCCGATTTTTTGGCCAGTTGAGCGGCCAGGGAAGAAGAGTCGCCCGCGGCGGCTTTGTTGCCAGCCAGGGCTTTGGAGGTATCGGCAGCAGCGGTGGTGGCACCGGCTTTCTGCGCGGCGGCTTTGGTGGCCAGCTGCTGGTCGAGCTGCACGAGGTAAGGAGCCACTTCGTTCTGGTTCCATACTTCCCAGAACTCCAGCTTGGCCTGGCCTTGCAGCAGCTTGCGCACGCGGTCGGGGTTGTCGACGCCGGGCAGCTCAATCTGGAGGCGGCCGGTGCCTTTCACGCGCTGAATACTGGGCTGGTTCACGCCGAACTTGTCGACGCGGGTACGCAGGATGTTGAACGAGCGGTCGATAGCTTCTTCAACTTCCTTGTCGATGGCCCCAATCACCTTCTCGTTCGACGAGTTGATGTCGATATTGCGGCTCTTGTTGGTGGTGTTGGCGAAGATGGTAGCCAGCGGCTTGCCATTCGAGTTTTGCTGCCATGCCTGGGCAAACAGTGCCGTGAACGGCGTGCCCGAGTTGGTTTTCTGAGCCTGCTGGGCTTGCTCCAGCGATTTGTTGAACGCGGCGTCTTTGCTGTTGCCGCTCATGGCCCGCACGATTTCTACCGGCGAAACCTCGAGCGTTACGTGCATGCCGCCTTTCAGGTCGAGGCCCAGGCCGAGCTCGCTCTGGCGTACTTCCCGGTATGTGAAGGGCCCAAATACGGGCGCGCGCCACACTGAGTCGAGGTAGTGCTGGCGGGCGGTTTCGTTGAGCTTGCCGTCGCGGGTGGCGTAGGCAACGGCTTTCTGCTGCACTCCACGCGAGACGTAGGTGAAGAACAGGAAGTACGCGCACAGCGCCGTCACCACGACGGTCAGGGCGATGATTAATCCTTTATTACGCATTGGTTATGGTTGGTTGATTGTTGCTGAGAAGAGGGGCAAGGCCAGGCCGCTAGCGGAATAGCCACCGCTAGCCGTTGGGCTAGCTATAGGAGCCGAATGCAGCCGACTGGCTGCCAAAGGCTTGCCCAAAATGGTAATGTGCGAGACGGGCAGTCAGTGCCCGTGGGGCAGCTTTAGGAACCTGATGTCCAAAGCCTAGCGCCCAGCCCAAGCTAGGGTGCTTGCGGCGACAAGGCCACGGCCAGCAGCCGCGCCCGAAAAAACTCGCCGGCCCGCACGCCTGCATGGAGGCGTGGCACCGCCAGCGCCCGCCGCAAAGCGGGCAGCCACAGCGTGGGCACTGCCGCCGGCAACCAGGCCACCACGGGCGGCGCCACAAAGTGCTCCAGCGTCGCGGTTGCTTCCAGCAATACTTTCTGTTTCACCACCGTTGCTTTGGGTGGGGCAAAACGGGTTTCTCCCTTGCCCACCGGCAGGCGCAGTACGCTCACGGCGCGCTGGTTCAGGCCCAGCACTAGCAGCACCGTAGCGGCGAGCAGTGCAAAGCGCAGCGAAAACCAAAAACGAGTGAGCAGAGCCAGCATGGGTATAAACGGGGACTGCAAAGGTAATATTTTGGCGGGGATGTTGGCAAGCAGCACTATAAAGCGGCTTCACATAGCCGTCAGGGCGCTATTTCAGGGCTTCGAAGGTGTATTGCGCGTCGGCCCAGAACGCATCGAGCGCCATAATTCGGGGCTTAAAAAAGGAAATGAGCGCGGGCCAGTCTTCCCGATTAAACAGGTTGGCGGGGCTCAATTCGATATAAATGCGGCTGTAGGGTAGCCCCACGGCGTCGGTAGCTTCCGCTTCCCAGCTCCATTCCTCGCCCAGCGCTTCATGGAGCAAGGCCTTTAGTTCAACAAACTGCTCATAAAACAGCTCCCGGATGCCCGCATCCGGATGCGTCAGCTCGATGGCGATGGTGGCGCGCCGGTTGTCGGCCTGCATCCGGAAGTACACGTGCTTAATGCCCGTCTTATAGTTTATCCAGTTGGTCGAATCGCCTTCGGCCGATGGCACCGGGGCCATGTACTGCCCAAAGGCCGTCCAGAAAGCCTGGCGTAGCTGGGTTACTTCTGCTTTGCTATACATTGGAGGTGGGGACCGTAAGCAGGACCAAGGATGCCCGGCTTCTGCATAAGGGGCCTCAAAGAAAAGGCCCCGGCTGCTTATCCGAAGAGCAAGCGCTGGCTCCGTTGCGCCACAGCCGACCCAAATTGAGCTAAAGCGGCGTGGCCCACCAGCCGGTTTCGTTGGCTTGAATGGCCACGGCGCCGGCGTTTTGGTAGTACTCGTCCACGCATTCCCGAAACATGGAATTGTTGGTGCTGGAAAAGCACACGGCGTGGTCGGCGGGCGGCAGCGGCCCCGTGTGTACCCTGAAAACGCTGCCCCGCTCGGCCTTCGTAATTATAAGGTAAGTGGTGTCGCTGAGCGACGTGGTAGTGGCCTCAAACATGGGCCCGTAGGAAGTGTCGGGGGTGACGTCTCCCTGCAAGTTCTTATTGTGGGCCGGGTGTTGCAGAATGCCGACCTGACTGTTTTTGTCGCATCCCATCAGCACGGCCAAGCCCAACGAGGCCAAAACAGCTTTCCGGTGGAGTGTGACCTTGAAGAACGTACCGCTCATGTTCAAAGCAAAAATAATTATCTCAGTAAAGCCAGATGCCGCGCGAGGCATTGCGGTGCTACTCGCCCGGCTTTTATAGGTCCAAGATAATATTGTTTTGCTTATACAATATGGAGAGGATAAAAAATTGTACGTTCACCCCTGTGTGAAGCGTGTGTGCTGTTGATAAGTAGAATCAATTGCCCTGAAGGGCTACTCGCTTAGGCTTCGTTGACCACCTTGGTTTGCAGAAAGCCGACCAGCACTTCCAGGCCTTTCTCGAAGTGGCGGTTGTTCGGGATTACGATATCGGCGTAGTGCTTATAAGGCGCGATAAACTGCTCGTAAGTGGGGGCTACGTGGTGGGTATAGCGGTAGAGCACATCGGCCAAATCATAGCCCCGCTCGTCCCGGTCGCGGATAATGCGGCGGTGCAGTTTCACGTGCTCCTGGGCATCGATGTACACCTTGAGGTCGAGCAGCTTCGCGATTTCCTCGAAGTGGAAGACGAAGATGCCCTCCACTACCACAATGGGGGCGGGCCGAAACACCAGCTCCTTGGGCGTGGCGGACGCATTATTAAAGGTGTATTCCGTCCGCCGTACTTCGTGGCCCTGGCTGATGCGCAGCACGTCGGCCGCATAGGCCGCGGCATCGATGCTGGCGGGCAAGTCAAAGTTTTCGACCCCCTGGTCGTCGCGCATTTGCTTTTCGCGGGGGTGATAATAATTATCCTGCGAGATGAGACAAATCTGGTCTTCGGGAAAAGCCGCCAATAGCCGCCGCAGAAACGTGGTTTTGCCAGAGGCGCTGCCGCCGGTGATGCCAATAAGATAAGGGGTGTGCATAGCAGGCAAAGGTAGCTTTTGTATGGCAATGATGAGCTGCCGGAGCCAGCGAGGCGAGGCTGGCTTGCGCGGAGAAGCGCCCGGTTTTCTGGCGCGGAAAGGCTGGCGCGTCAGTCAGGCGCTTGCCGTGTTTTGCTTATTTCCCACCTGAAAATCAATTATCTGAAGCAAGCCTCAGCCCTGGTTGCCAGTTTGCTTGGGCTAATTCTCAGCCTTCGCGCAGAAACTCGACCAGCCCGGCCACTGCCCGCGCCCGGTGGCTGATGAGGTTTTTCTCGGCGCCGCTCATTTCGGCGAAGGTGCGCCCGTTACCTTCCTCCGGCACAAACACGGGGTCGTAGCCGAAGCCACCGGCCCCCCGCAGGTCTTCCGAAATATAGCCCGCCACTTCGCCCGCAAACTCATGCATGGAGCCGTCGGCGCCGGCCAGGGCCACCACCGTGCGGAAACGAGCCGAGCGGTCGGGCACGCCGGCCAGCTCCTGCAGCAGCTTGGCCACGTTGTCTTCGGCCCGGCGCTGGGGCCCGGCGTAGCGGGCCGAGTACACGCCCGGCTCCCCATTGAGGGCAGTTACTTCCAGGCCGGTATCGTCGGCAAAGCAGGCCACGCCGTAGTGCTGGCGCACGTATTCGGCTTTTTGGCGGGCATTGCCTTCCAGGGTGTCCTGGGTTTCGGGCAGTTCTTCGTGGCAGCCGATGTCGGCCAGGCTCAGCAGCTTGAGGCCCGGGGGCAGCAGCGGGCGGATTTCGTCGAGCTTGTGTGCGTTGTTGGAAGCAAAGCACAGCTGAGCGGGGAGGTTACGGGTTGGGGTTGACATGCAGCTGTTAACGGACGAGGCATAAAAAAAGCCGGCGGAAGCCGACTCAAAGTTGAACAGCAATCCCGGAAAATGCCTTACCGGAACATCGACTTTATGGTGCCCCAGGAACGCTGCACGGCGCTGGGCGTGCCCGCCAGCACCGTGAGGTAACTTTGGTCGCCGCTGGTGCTGCGCACCGTGAGCCGGTACGTGAAGGGGCCACCGGTCGCAGTACCGATGTTGCCCGCCGCGGTCCGGTACACGTTGGTGTCGAGAAACTGGTAGCGGCGCTGGCCGGTGGGCCTGAGGCTGCTCACGGCCCGGTAGCTGGTTTCGGTGGCGGCTTTGCGGGAAATCTCAAAGCCGGTGACGTTGGTTTCTGAGCTTACTTGCCAGTCAAGGCGCACATTGGGGCCGTCGTAGCCCGCGGTAAAAAGCGTGAGGGAAGCGGCCATGGCCAGGCCCACACTCCAGAGCACCAGCAGCAAGGTGGTGGGGCCGAAACGGCGAAACAGACGGCGGATGAGGTGGGATTTCAGCACGCGCGACAGCCCGGCCCCAAATAGGGACGGATTCAAATGTACACTCATATCGGAACGCCAACAAGCTCATCAACACCTACTGGCAGCGCTTATCTGCCGTAAAATATTGGGGGCAGAGTTGGGTATTTACGAGCTAAGCTGTACTTTTGCAGTCCCTTCCGCAAAATCGGCAGGGTTCAACTGGTAAAACTGGCCCCCGATATGAAAAAAGAGACCCACCCCGAGTATCAGGAAGTCGTGTTTCAGGACACTTCCTCGGATTTTAAGTTCATCACCCGCTCCACGATGAAGCCGACCGACACCATCACGATGGAAGACGGCAAAACGTATCCGCTGGTGAAAATCGAAGTGAGCAGCGCCTCGCATCCTTTCTACACCGGCAAGAACATGTTCATTGACACGGCCGGTCGTGTGGAGAAATTCCGCAGCCGCTACGCCAAGAAAGAGCAGAACAGCGCCAACAAAGAATAGCTGATTTTCGCTGTTGGCCCCACGCTGACAGCGATTAGCTTTTTGAAAACTCCTTTCGGGAATACCGGAAGGAGTTTTTTTTGGTCCTTTGCCAAACCGCCCGCCGTAAATTTGGGCCTCTATCCCACAGAAGCTAAAAGCTAGGCGCTCTTAGCCAATAGCTTAGAAAATATGCATGTACTGCTTTTCGACGACCCGGCCATCCGGCCGCACTTGCTGCCGTTCACCTTCACGCGCCCCGTGGCGGCGCTGCGCTGCGGCATTCTGACGCTGGCCGAAAAATGGCAGCACCGGCTTGGCGTGGCGTCGGTGGGCTACCTCACGCAGCCTTACCTGCAGGAGAAGTTTCCGGCCGGCGACGTAAGCGGGCCCGCCCTCATCATCAACGGCGCCGTGTGCCCCGACGACCTGCTCGTCCGCCAGGTGCAAGCCCTGCACCCAGGCCAGGCCCTGTATTGCGACGAGCGCCTGGTGGCCGCCCACGTGGCCGACGCCTCGCTCGTGGCCGAGCTCATTCAGGATGGCCTGCCCGAATCCCGCCAGGTAGCCGAGCCGGTAACGGTGGTGACCCGGCCCTGGCATTTGTTTCTCTTCAACGGCGCCGAAATCCGCCGCGACTTTGCCCTCCTCACCCAGGGCCGCACGTCGCAGCCCATCACCGACCCGCACACCATCGTGTACGGGGCCGAAAACATCTTCATTGAGGAAGGCGTGAAAATCCGCGCCGCGATTCTCAACGCCGAGGACGGCCCCATTTACCTGGGCAAGAACTCGCAGGTGCACGAGGGCGCCATCATCAAAGGCCCGCTGGCCTTGTGCGAAGGCTCGCACATCAACGCCGGCGCTAAGATGCGCGGTGACAACACCGTGGGCCCGTACTCCAAAGTGGGCGGCGAAGTGGGCAACAGCATCCTGTTGGGCTACGCCAACAAAGGCCACGACGGCTACCTGGGCAACTCGGTCATCGGCGAATGGTGCAACCTCGGGGCCGACACCAACACTAGCAACCTTAAGAACAACTACGCCTCCGTTAAAATCTGGAGCCACAAGGCCCACCGCTTCGTGGATACCGGCCAGACCTTCTGCGGCCTGATGATGGGCGACCACAGCAAGTGCGGCATCAACACCATGTTCAACACCGGCACGGTGGTGGGCGTAGGCGCCAATATTTTTGGGGCAGGCTTCCCGCGCACGTTTATTCCAAGCTTCAGCTGGGGCGGTGCCGCCGGGTTCGAGACTTTCAAGCTGCCCAAGGTGGACGAAGTAGCCGAGCGAGTAATGGCCCGCCGCGCGCTGCCCTACACCAAAGTTGAGCGGGATATTATGAAGGTGGTTTTTGAAGCGACGGAAGCGGACAGGGTTTGGGAAAAAGCTAAATAACCCACGCACCTAATCCAACACATTTAACCTCAACGAATATGCAGGCAGCCCAAGTCAAGCACGATAGCATGAGATACCTTCTGGGCGGCGTCGCTCTGCTGGGCGTATTAAATGTGGCCATACCCGTGCTGTGGAGCATGGAGACTTCGGTGTTTCGCATCGTGCTAATGGTGCTGCTACTGGTAGTGATAAGTGCCCTTTGGTGGGCATTATACCACTTTGCCGGCTTAGCCGAAAGAGTGGTAGCGGTGGCTAGTATCCTGCTGGGCGCGTACTGGCTATGGAATTTGTCAATGGTTTTGAATATGCTTGTGGCGGTTAAGATTTTTTAATGCAGTTCGACGAAATCCCCAGCCAAGTTGCTGTAAAGCAGCTACTACGCCAGTCGGTGCAGCGGCAGCATGTGGCGCATGCTCAATTGTTTCGGGGGCAGGAGGGTGGCGCGGCGCTGGCCCTCGCCTTGGCCTACGCGCAGTATTTGAACTGCGAAGCGCGCGCTGCTGATGCCGAGGACAGCTGCGGCCACTGCCCGGCCTGCACCAAAACGGCCAAGCTGGCCCACCCCGACCTGAACTTCATTGTGCCCGTGACCACCACCAAAACGGTGACCAAAGACGCCGTAAGCAACAAGTTCATGGCCGAGTGGCGCACCTTCGTGCTCGATAACCCCTACCAGGGCCTCAACGACTGGATGCAGCACATTGGGGCCGAAAACAAGCAGGGCAACATCTCCAAGGACGAAGCCGTGCAAATCCTGAAGCTGGTGAGCCTGAAGGCTTTTGAGGCGCGCTTCAAAATCGTTATTCTCTGGCTGCCCGAGCTGATGCACCCCGCCGCGGCCAACGCCGTGCTCAAGCTGCTGGAAGAGCCGCCGCCCGCCACCATCTTCCTGCTGGTGAGCCACGCCCCCGAGCAGCTGCTGCCCACCATCATCAGCCGGGTGCAGCCGGTGGTGGTGCGCCCGTTTTCGGAAGACGACATCACCGCCTTTCTCCAGGAGCGCCACCACGTGCCCGAGGCAAAGGCCCGCCAGGTAGCCCAACTGGCCAATGGCAGCCTGGGCGCCGCCCTAGCCAGCCGCGACACCAACGCCGACCACGACTATTTCGAGTTTTTCCGCGACTGGATGCGGCTGTGCTTCAACTTTGGCAGCAAAGCCGGGGATATTCTGAAGAAAAGCGAAGAGTTCCAGAAGCTGGGCCGTGAAAACCAAAAGGAGCTGCTTGCCTACTCGTTGGGCTTGGTGCGCAAGGTCTTGCTGTTCGGTATCGACCCCAAGTTCGTACCGCATCTGGCCGGGGGCGAGCAGCAGTTTGTCATCGGCTTCGCCAAGTTTGTGACGCCGCGCAATGCCGATTTGCTGGCCAAGGAACTCACCGACGCCCACTACCACATCGAGCGCAACGCCAATCCCCGCATGGTGTTCGTCGACAGCTCGCTTCGGCTGGGCGGGCAGCTGCGCCTGGCCCAAGGCTAGGGCCGCCGGGAGTTAAATGTTAAACGATAACTGTGAAATGACCAGTCCCATTCGCCTCGCTACCCGCGGCAGCCGCCTCGCCCTCTGGCAGGCCGAACACGTAGCCAACCTGCTCAATAATGCGGGTTTCGCCACCGAAATCGTGCCCATGCAAACCACCGGCGACGCCGTGCAGGACCGCTCATTGGCCAAAATTGGCTCGAAAGGGGTCTTTACCGAAGAGTTGGAAGAAAGCCTCCGCCGGGGCGAAACCCACTTGGCTGTGCACTCGGCCAAAGACGTGCAAAGCAGCATTCCGCGCGACTTGGAACTGCTGGCTTTCCTGGAGCGCGAACAGGTAAACGACGTGGTATTGAGTTTTAACGAGCATTTTGAGCTCAATAAGTCCGGCATCGTCTTGGGCACGAGCAGCACCCGCCGCAAAGCCCAGCTGCGCCGGTTTTACCCCGGCGCCACTACGGCCGAGGCCCGCGGCAACCTCCAAACCCGCATCCGCAAGCTGGAAGAAGGCCAATACGATGGGCTGGTGCTGGCCTACGCCGGTGTGCACCGCATGGGCTACGACCACCTGGTGCGCCACACCCTGCCCACCTCCCAGTTTGTGCCCGCCACGGGCCAGGGCAGCATCGCCATCGAATGCCTGGCCGGGCTAGCCCAAGACCTGAAAACCCAACTCAAAGCTGCCCTCGACCACCCGGCCACCCATACTTGCCTAGCGGCCGAGCGGGCCTTCCTGCATACCATGGAAGGCGGGTGCAGCATCCCCTCTTTCGCGCTGGCCACCCTGGAAGGCGACGGCACGGTGCGCCTGCACGGCGGCCTCATCAGCCTCGATGGTGAGGAGTACGTGGAGGAGATTCAGCGGGCCGACGTAGCCGATGCCCGCGCGCTGGGCGTATCGGTAGCCGATGCGGTGCTGGCCCGGGGCGGCCGCGAAATCCTGGCCAGCATCCGGGAGCACCGAGGCTAGGTGATAATTTTCCGTAGTTCTTCTCGTTTCCCTTCTTTGTTTTCTATGAAGCTCAACATCAATTGCCTGGCGTGGGCGCTGCTGGCCCTGCTGTGGGTAGCCAGCCCCGCTTTTGCCGTCGATAAACCGGGTAAGCACGCCAAGAAAAGCGGCAAGGACGAAGTAGTTACCATCAGCACGTCGCAGGGCACCATCCGCGTTATCCTGTTTGACGATACCCCGCTGCACAAGGCCAATTTTCTGCAGAAAGCGAAAAGCGGCTTCTACAACGGCACCACCTTCCACCGCATCATCCCCGACTTTATGATACAGGGCGGCGATACGAACTCCAAAGACGCCGACCCGAGCAATGACGGCCTGGGCCAGGCCAACGAAGGCACGGTACCCGCTGAGTTTGCCGCCGGCCACCAGCACAACTACGGTGCACTAGCCGCTGCCCGCCAGGGCGACTTTGCCAACCCGCAGCGCGCCAGCAGCATATCGCAGTTTTATCTGGTGGAAAACCACGAGGGCACCCATTTTCTCGACGGCCAGTACACCGTTTTTGGCCAGACCATCCAGGGACTGGACGTCATCGATAAAATAGCCAAAATGCCCCGCGATGGTCGCAACCGGCCTACCGCCGACATCAAGATGACCATGAAAGTGGAGAAGCTGAAGCGGAAGAAAATCGCCAAGCTCTACGGCTATACCTACCCGTAGGTGCCAGACCTGCTTGCTGCAAGCACGTCATCCGGGCTCACCGCATTGGCAGCCTAATATGCTGAATATGAAAGTCCTCATAACAGGTTCTAACGGCTTGCTGGGCCAAAAGCTGGTGGCTCTGCTGCGGCAGCAGACCGGGGTGGAACTGGTGGCAACCACGCGTGGCGCCAACAAACTGGCGGGCCTCTATCCCGACCTGCACTTTGTGCCGCTTGACGTGACCGATGCCGGGCAAGTGCGGCAAGTGCTAGCTCAGGAGCGGCCCACCCACCTCATTCACACCGCGGCCATGACCAATGTGGATGAGTGCGAGCTGAACCGCGACGCCTGCTGGCTGCAAAACGTGACGGCCGTCGAAAATCTGGTAGATGCCTGCGCCGAGCTGGACATTCACCTCACCCACCTGAGTACTGATTTTATTTTCAGTGGCGAAGTGGGGCCATTATCCGAGGAGGCCCAGCCCGCGCCGGTTAATTTCTATGGCGAAAGCAAGCTGGCGGCCGAGCTTTTGGTGCAGGCCAGTCCCGGCCGTTGGGCCATTGCCCGCACGGTGCTGGTGTACGGCGTGGCCCACGAATACGGCCGCACCAACATTGTAACCTGGGTGCGGGATTCCCTGCGGGCCGGCAAGGCCATCAAAGTAGTAGCCGACCAGTGGCGCACGCCCACCCTGGCCGAAGACCTGGCGCAGGGCTGCTGGCTGCTGGCCCGGCATTCGGCCCAGGGCATTTACCACAT
Source organism: Hymenobacter plasmatis (assembly GCF_020711255.1). Lineage (GTDB taxonomy): Bacteria > Bacteroidota > Bacteroidia > Cytophagales > Hymenobacteraceae > Hymenobacter. The sequence goes on along the minus strand of NZ_JAJFAW010000002.1, from coordinate 99,625 downwards.
CAGCAGCGACGAACTGCTCACCCCGTATGCCATGGCCGTGCGGGTAGCCGAATATTTTGGCCTCGACAAAAGCCTAATGGAAAAGGTCGATGCCAGCACGTTTTCGCAGCCGGCGCGGCGCCCTGCTCGTACCGGGTTCATTATCGATAAAATTCGCCGCGAATTCGGCTTCCGGCCGCACACCTTCGCCGAAGGAATTGCGCTGGTCGGCGCTCAAAGCGAACGGGCCGGATAAAAAAAACCCGCCGGGGTAGACGGCGGGTTTAAGCTCAACTGGGGTAGCCGGTGAGCAGTAATAACAGAGTGTGGGTAGAAATAGAGTAGCGTGTTATGCCAAATAGGGCAGGGTAAGCGTGGGTTGGAAAATAGAGGAAGTCAGGAAGTAGAAGTCAGAAGTAGACGCGGAATTAAGATTGGGGCCACACTCCTACGAGGAGCCCGCCGACCAGTACGGCGGTGCGGCCTTCCAGTGCCGCCTCGCCCTGGGCGCGGGGCACGACCGTGCCGTCAGGAGTTACAAAATCGATGCCAACAGAAATAGGGCGGTTCGTACGGTTTGCCACTTTGGCGCGCCTGGAAGTACTTAATGTGGGGTAGATAAGTAGATGCATAGAAAATTGGGTAGAGGAGGGAGGATAAGTAATACCTTATCGATAACGTGAACCGTCCATAAGGCAATACAATGTTACAGGCTCCTTTAACCCAAAAAAAGGACACTAGCGCTAGCAATGAGACATGGGTATTTGCCGACTCCTAGTAAAAAAGCACAACTATTTACTCGAAAAATCTTCGCTGTAATTCACTTAATTTTTATTTTTAGAGGTTATAATAATGAAAACCAAATATTTAATGGTTTGGGAATTTGGCTCAACTAGGAGGTTTGCTTTCCTAAAAAAGTACCCATTTGCGACATTGGGAATGCTTTGATTCCTGAATGCCAATCTGTAGAAAATAGGTACTAGGATGAAGCGGCCGACGGCCGGTATTGGCTTATTGAGCTAAGGCTTATCATGCTAATTATTAAGCACATGGTGGGGAATAAAAAGGTCCACCAGGCGCCGGGTTCGCTCCGTACGGTTGCCATGAGCCGACCCCAACTGGCTACGTCCGGCGGCAAGCCGATGCCCAAAAACGACAAGGTACTTTCCAGGCCCAATAAGCCCGCTATACTAAGCGGCAAGGCCGTTCTTAGCGGTTGTAGTGCATGAGGCAACGCGTGGTGCAGCCAGACTTTATAAGCCGGCGCCCCAACGGCTTGGGCTGCTTCTACAAAGGGCAGCGTGCGCACGCGCAGCATCTGGGCCCGCACTAATCGGGCCGAGTGTGGCCACGACGTTAGCGTAAGCAGAACCAACAGGCCCGACACTGAAACACCGGTCCCGGCGGTCACAGCTACCACCAGCACCAGCCGCGGGATGGTGTCGAGCGTGGTAGCCGCCCCCATCACAACCGAGTTGACTGGGACCGGCCAGGAGGCCAACTCGCGCTTACGCCACCACGACGTAAATAGCCAGCCCAAGCTAATAGCCGCTACTGCCAGCCCAACCCCAACTCCGGGGAAGCGCACCGCCCACCATGCTCCAGCGCCGGCCAGCAACCAGTAAGGCACGGCTAGCCGTGCTTTATTCCCCCAAAAACCTGCTGCGCCGCCTGCCAGGGCTCCCAGCAGGGTTGATAATACGGCCGCCGGCAGGGTGAGCAACACGGCGGTGCGAGCGCCAAATACGAGCATGCTCAATACGTCGCGCCCCAATGCGTCGGTGCCCAGCCAGTGGGCGCCCGCTCCAAACGGAGGCTCGGCCACATGGGCCAAATCGGGTACCCCGGGAGCGTAGGGCAGGGGCAAGGCTGCAGCCAGCAGCGCCGTGAGCCCCACTAGGCCCAGCCACAGCATGGCCAGCTTTTGCGACCAGGAACTAGAGGTGGGAGCTAGGATTGCCAACGGATGCGAGGGTCGGCCCAGAAATAGAAAAGGTCGGCGAGGAGCAGGGCCAGGAGGCGGGCGGCGCCCGTGAGCAAGATGCCCCCCACGAGCACGGGGTAATCGCGGGCAGCGGCGGCTTCGGCCAGCAGGCGGCCCATGCCGGGCAGCGCGAACACCACTTCTACCACTACCGCTCCGGCAACCAGCGCGGGTAGCAGCTCGGCAATTTGGGTAAGGGTGGGGAGCAGGGCATTGCGCAGGGCGTGGTGCCGGATTACGGCACCCTCGTCCAAGCCCTTGGCGCGGGCCGTGGTAGCATAGTCGGCGTGCAGTTCCTGCGTGAGGGCGGCGTCAAGCTGCAGCGTTAGCTCGGGTATTGCCGTGATGGTGAGAGCCGAAACTGGCAGGGCCATGTGCATCAGGTAGGTGGCGATTTGGCTCCACGTGCCCGAGCCGACGTCTGCGGGTTGGTCGAGGCCATACGCTGGAAACCAGGCAAACGCATCCGGATTGGCAAAGGCCAGCAGCAATACCAGCGCTACCACAAACAGGGGCAGGGCGTGCACCGTTACCAGCAGTGTGCGCACGGGGCGCTGCCACCAAGGGCTGGCCGCCAAGCGTTGGGCTAACGCCAGGGCTGCCAGGATGGCCAGCACAGCCGCTGTGCCCGTAAGCGGCAACGTGAAAGATAAGGCCGCACCCAGGCGGCTGGCGACGGGCTGGCCATTACGGTACGAAGTACCTAAATCGCCGTGGAGCAGCCCGGTAGCCCACTGGTGGTACTGGTTATGCAAGCCATTCCACTGCCACGTCGGCTCTTGTTGATTGGAGCCCTGGCTTATATAAAAAAGCGGCATGTTGAGACCGAGCCGCTCGCGCACGGCGGCTTGGGCTGCCAGTCGTTCGGCAGAGGTCGTGGCCGTGCGGTCGGTTTGCACGTCCGAAACCTCGGCCAGTGCCTCTTGCACTGCCGCGCCAGCGTCGCGGTGGCTCAACAGAAACACCACCGATGCCAGGGTCCATATGGCCAGCCCAGCCCGGGCCAGGCGCCAGAATACCAACCGGCTCATGGGTTATGGAGCGGCTGATGGCTTCGGAACGCGCTCTATGGTGGTGGCCATAAAGCCGGGCTTGAGGCTGCCCACGTGCAAGTTGGTCAGCTGCCGACTGGCCACAATCCGGTTGGGCAGAAAGAACAGCGGGACGATAGGCGCTTCCTGCTGCAGCAAGGCCTGGAAGCGGCGCAGGAGCTGGGAGCGGTGCGTTTTGCTATCGGCCGCGGCAATGGCTTCGATAAGTTGGTCGCTGGCTGGGCTGCTAAAGCCCGTGGTGTTGCCAGCGTCAATGCCCAGGGAATGGAACACCGGCGTGAAGTTGAACATGAACGGGTTGCCCTTCCGCACCCCCACGTACACGTCAAAGTCGCCCGCTTTCAGCGAGGAGCTAAACGCGCCAGATTCGGTGGGCTGCAGCGTGACCGGAATGTCGAGCCCCGCCGCCGCTGCCTGAAACTGCAGCGCAACGGTGGAAAACAACGACCCCTCGGCACGGTATCGCATCGCGAGGCGTAGCTGCTGGAGATCCCCGTTGGCGGACTTTCGGGTCCAGCCGGTGCCCGGCGCGGGGCCGCGCTGCCAGCCCGCCTGGCGCAGCAAGGCGGTGGCGCCCGCGGGGTCGAAAGGGATTAGGGCCAGACTGTCGTTGTAGTTCTCTTTTTCAATGGGGCTGATGACGCCCACCGTGCGCTGCCCGTCCCCCAGCTGCGTGGCTTTCAACAGGCCGGCGGCATCAAAAAAACGGCTCAGGGCCTGGCGGGTTAGCGCATCGTTCAGGTGCGCGCGCCGGGTGTTAAAGCCGGCCATCACCACATCATAGGAGGTAGTGGAGTAAAAATTCAGGGCCGCCGCGGCAGGAGATGCACGCAGCCGGGCAAATTCGCGGGCCGGTATCTGCGGATACACGTCGATGTCGCCGCGCCGCAGCGCGAGCGTCGCGGTCGCCGCATCGGGGATGATGACATAATCCAACTGCTTTGGCCGCGCCTGCAGCGCAATCGGGACGGGCTGCAGGCGGTCGGCCCACCACTGCGGCTTACGGCGAAAGGTGAGGTACCGGTCTTTTTCCCACTTTACCAGTTGGTAGGGGCCGCAGCCCGGCACCTGACCGGGGTGGCCTGCTTCTGCCGCCTGGTAGCGTTGCGCCAGGGATTGCAGCGCCGAATCGGGGGGAGCGGTGGTGGCTCGCTTTTGCAAATCAACCAGCGAGAAGCGGCGGAGTTGGCCGCGGGGGTCGAACGCGGCTTCTGGCAGGATGAAGAAGTCGCCCGACGCTTCCACGTACTCGAGCGCCTGCCCCCGGCACACCAGGGTAAAATGCTGCGGCGCCTTGAGGTCGGTAAGCACCGCCCGGATAAAACGATACCGGTTCCTGGCCACCTCGTTGGGTAGGCCCGGGCAGAACATCAGCTTTAGCGTGAACTCGACATCGCGGGCGGTTACGGGCCGCCCATTATCCCAGGCGGCGGTAGGCCTTATATCGTAAGCAAGCTTGGAAAGGGAGTCGCCCACCAGCTCTACCGCGGGCAGGGACGTGGCTAAAGCCGGGCCATACTTGCGGTTGGCAATGTCAGGCTGAAGCAGGCAGACATGCAGCAAATTATTTGCGTCAATGGCGGCCTGGTTAGGCTGCAGCATTGGGTCTAATGTCTCGGGGTCTTGGGCCCAGTGGATTCGGATTGCCTCCGATTTGCCGTGGGGGTCTCCGCAACTGCTTAATAGCAGTATTGTTGCGCAGTAAAGGAGGATTCCAAGCGGTAAATTGTGCTTCACACGGTACACCTATGCATCATAGCCACGCTACCATGGGTGCCAATATAGGCACGAAACCTCCGCTGTTTCTAAGCGGCGATGTCGCCACCCCAGCCGCCTACCCCACCGAGGGAGGCCATATCGCCACCCCAGCCACCAACACCACCCAAGGAAGCAATATCGCCGCCCCAACCGCCCACGCCACCAAGTGCGGCAATGTCACCGCCCCAGCCGCCTACACCGCCCAGAGCGGCGATGTCGCCGCCCCAGCCACCCACGCCACCAAGTGCGCTAATGGCAGGCGTTGCCGTCGTGGATTGGGGCTGTGAAGCAGGAGCACCGGAAGCGAAGCTAGCGAATTGAAACAGGGCGATGGCAAGGAGATTCAACACGGCGATAAGTGCTTAGAGAGTGTGTCAGATGTTTGAATGACACAAAGTTGGCGTGCTCACTTGCGGCAGAAAAGGAAACTCTTTGCTCGAATAAGACTAAAATTATGTTTATAATAAATATAATTTATTTGATAAAATATATTTTAAACGTCCATTTTGTGTAATTAATGGACTTCTAAGTATTGATGTCTAAAAAAAAAGAGTCAATTTGTGACATCAAACCGCAAAACCTTCCATAGGTATTCACAATACAAAGGTTGGGAGACGATGTGCCATAAAAAAGGAAAGAATGCCCGGTTTTAAGACATCGTTTTTCAAGGCGTATTTCTCCATAAAAAGCTAAAAGCGCATCTGTAGGGCATTTTCTTTATGAATGAAATCGCAAATTTGGTGCGAATTGTGACATCGCGCAGCTTGGCAACATTGCCAGTGCTAGACCTGCGAAGCCGACAGGGGAATAAAGAAAACCAACTTGTAGCTGCCTTAGCCAAAACGCCGGAGACTACCCAGTTGCAGGTCGTAAAGTCGTTGTATGGCAAGGCAACCGCGGCTAACGTACGTGCCCTTCAAAAGCTACAAGGCCGGGTAAGAAATAAACTGCTCAACCAGCTTTACTTCCTCGACCATTCGGACACCCGGCTTTTGGTGTCGCGCCGGTATGAGCTGGAATGCCTGGATTTGCTGCATAAGGTGAGTATTCTGTACGCCGAACGGGAGTACAAACTCTCCGAACGGTTGCTGCAGCGCTGCCTTAAAGAAGCAGAAAAGGGTGAGTTTACGCAATATATGGTGCAAAGTGCCCGGATGCTGCGGAACCTGTACGCCGAACAGCAGCAGCGCATTGCGTTCAAGCAACTGTCGAAAGTGCTGCTGCGGGCCCAGCAACTCTTGGCATGGGAAGACGAAGCCGAGCAGCTCTACTCCGAAACACAAATGGCGCTGAATGGCACCGTGGCGGCTCGCCGCGCGGTACTGGCCCTGATGCCCGACCGCATGGCACAGCTAGAGGCATTGTACCGCCGGGCCCGCAGCTTCACGACCTATAATGTATGGTACCGGCTACGGGTAGCTTACGAAGAGCTGCAAGGAAACTACCAGGAAATCATTCGGGTAACGGCCGCGGCATCGCGGCGCCTGCGTGATGGCAAGCTCAACGCGCGCCGCTTTGACATCCGCTTCAACCATTTTATGAGCATTTACGCCTACTTGCGTAGCCGGCAGCCCACCCAGGGGTTGCGGCTGGCTGAGGATTATGCCCGCGACTTTCATCCTTCGTCCAGCAACTGGTTTTATTTCCAGGAGCAGCACGTGTTGCTTGCCCTGCACGCGCAACAATACGAGCGCGCCCAACTGCTGCTGAATGTGATAATAAAAAACCCGGCGTATCTGATTCAGCGCGAGGCGGCGCTGCAGCGGTGGGATTTATACAAGGCGTATATCGAATTTGTGCTGCCGCCCCCGCGCACCACGGCCCGGCAGCGGCAAATGGCCCAATGGGCCCTGCAGCTGCCGGAGTACAGCCGCGACAAGCGCGGCCACAACGTGGCCATTCTGGTGCTGCAGCTGCTGCACTTTTTGCGGGAGCGCAACCTGGAGGCGGTGCTGCTGCGGCTGGAGCGGCTGCGCAAGTACCAGCAGCGGCACTTGTACGAGCCCACCACCCTGCGGAGCCGGCTGTTTTTGCGGCTGCTACAGCTGATTGTGGAAAAGAACTTCAATGCGCCGCAAGCTGCGGAGCGGGGCACGGCCATGCTGCAGCAGCTGCGCGAAACCCCGCCGCCCGGCAATGCCTTCGCCGAAGTGGAGATTATTCCCTACGAGCACCTGTGGGAGCTGGTGCTGGGCCTGCTGCGCGAAGGGGCACCCGTGGCCAACGAGCCGGTAGCTCAATAACCAGGGGCCGTAAAAAGCTGCGGCGTTAGAACTTATTGAGCCGTTGCAGGACTTCGCGCAGGTACGTCTGGCCCACCGGAATGTGCTTGCCTTCCACAATCATGGCGTTGTCTTCCAGCACCTGAATGCGGTTGATGTTGACGATGAAGGAGCGGTGGATGCGCACAAACCGGTTGCTGGGGAATTTTTCCTCCACCGCTTTCATGGTGCTGTACACGATGAGCTTGCTCTGGCCCGTGACGATGTGGACGTAGTCGCCGAGAGCCTCGACGTAGTGCACGTCGTCGAAGGCGACGCGCACCAGTTTGTTGTCGACCTTGATAAAGGTGAAGTTGGCATTGAGCCCCGGGGTTTCGATGGCTTCGGCCTCGGGCGCGGGGGCTGGCGCGGGCTGGCGCTGGGCCTTGTCGCGGGCCTTTTGAGCGGCCTGCAAAAAGCGCGGGTAGCTCAGGGGCTTCACCAGATAGTCGAGCACGGCTTGCTCGAACGCCTCCACGGCGTATTCCTTGCTGCTGGTGATGAGCACCACCATGGGCGGGTTCTGCAGCGTCCGCAACAGGTCAATGCCAGACATCAGGGGCATTTCCACGTCCAGAAACAGCAAGTCGACCGGCGCGGTACGCAGGGCTTCGGCTGCTTCTATGGGGTTGGTATAGCTTCCGACGGCGGTCAGAAACGGCGTATTGGCAATGCAGTTCAGCACTACCTGCACCGAGAGCGGGTCGTCGTCGACGACTAAACAGCGCAGAGGAGCAGGAGAAGCAGCAGCGGACATGATGATGTATTGAAAACGGAATATCCCAACGAAAGTAAGTTATAAACTGGCCAATGGGTCCTTCTACGCTCTGGCCTCCAGTTGCGGATATAACTCGGCGAGCTGCTGGCGGATGGTTGCCAGCAGCAGCTCGCCGCAAGGGCAACCGGGCTGCCGGGCGGCGCGTTCCAATTCGTCGAGCTGCATGTGCAGCCCGGATACCCCAAAATAGGCCACCTGGCCTTTCAGCTTATGGGCCGTGCTGGCCAGGGTGGTGGGGTCGTGGGGGCAGGCGGTTGCCAGAAGGGCTTCCAGCGCGGGCGCTTCGGTGAGGAACGTGTGTACTATCTGGCGCAGAAAGTCTTCGTTGCCGCCGGCCAGCTCTTCCAGCAACTGCCAGTCGGGCCGAATTGAGCTGAAATGAGGCGGGCCGGAGGGCCGGGCCGCTTCGGTACCCGCCGCCGGCGCAGCGGAAGAAGTGCCGGGGCTGCGGCCGGTGAAATGCGCCAGCCGGGCGTAGAGTACCGCCGGCTCAAAAGGTTTCGCCAGGGTGTCGTTCATGCCCGCGGCCAGGGCCAGCACCCGGTCTTCGGGCAGCACCGAGGCGGTGAGGCCGATGATGGGCAGGCGGGTGGCATCGGGAAAGCGCCGGCGCAGCTGGCGGGAGGCCTCGTAGCCATCCATCTCAGGCATTTGCACGTCCATGAGCACGGCGTCGAACGGCGGCGTGGCCCTACTGGCAGCTTCCACGGCCAGGCGGCCGTTTTCGGCGATGACGACCTGCACGTTCCAGGCTTCGAGGGTTTTGCGTGCTACAAGCTGGTTGAGGGCATTGTCTTCGGCCACCAGCACGCGCAACGAGGGCTCGAAGGGCGCCAGCACGCCCCGGTGCACTTCGGGCTGGGTGGCGCTGGCATCAGCCGTTTCGTAGACGAGCTCAAAGAAAAACTCCGAGCCCTTGCCTTCTTCGCTGCTCACGCTTAGCTGGCCGCCGTGGAGCTGCACGAGGTTGCGCGCGATGCTCAGGCCCAGGCCGGTGCCGCCAAACTCGCGGGTGGTAGAAGCATTGGCCTGGGAAAAGTCTTCGAAAATGGCTCCCAGCTTATCGGCCGGAATGCCAATGCCGGTATCGCGCACCGCAAAGCGAAGGCACGCCTGCGTGGCGTGGCCGAGTGGCTGAATGGCGGAATCACTCGGGGAATCGGGCAGGGGCACTGCCTGCACGGTGACCGTGACGCCGCCCTGGCGGGTGAACTTAATGGCGTTGCCCACCAGGTTCACCAATATTTGGTTGAGCCGCACCGGGTCGCCGAGTACGGCCGCGGGCACATCCGGCGCCACATCTATGATGAGAAACAGCCCTTTGCTCTCGGTGGCAAACTTGAACATGGCGCCCAGCCGCAGCACCGCCTCGGGCAGCCGGAACGGCACCTGCTCCAGCGAGAGCTTGCCGGCTTCCATTTTGGAGCTGTCGAGAATGTCGTTGATGATAACCAGCAGGTTTTGCGACGACGACTCGATGGCCGTGAGGTACTCCGCCTGCTCGGGGGTGGGCTGGGTAGCGTGCAGCAGGTTGGTCAGGCCCACCACGGCATTCATCGGGGTGCGAATTTCGTGGCTCATGTTGGCCAGAAACTGGGCTTTGGCCTGCCGGGAAGCCTCGGCCGCATCGCGCGCCACCACCAAGTCGGCGTTGATGGTTTCTATCTGGGCTTTCTGCTGCCGTAGCTCGGCGGTGCGCTCTGCCACGGTGCGCTCCAGTACCTGCTGGGTGCGGCGCAAGGCGAGTTCCCGGCCCCGCACCACGCCAAATATGGTGCCGGCAGCACCCACCAAAACCAGCGCTGCAAACCACCACGTGCGCCAAAACGGCGTGGCAATGCGGAACGAGGCCGTGGATACGTCGCTCCACTGCCCGGTGGGGCCCCGCCGCGTACGCACCTCCAGCGTGTAGCGCCCAGCATCGAGGCCCGGGAACTGGGCTTCGGGCGAGGTGCTGGGCCGGCTCCAAGCATCGGACAGGCCCAGCAGGCGATATTGGTATTCCAGGGGCTCGGCGCTGGCCGCCAAACTCAGGCCTTCGAAGCCAAAGCTCAGCCGGTGCTTGGTGGCGGATAGCTCGCCTAGTTCGGCCACGGGCTGCGGGTCGCCGTCTACTTCGGCGGCCGTCAACAGCAGCTTGGGGGGCAGCTCCTGAGCCCGGGCGAGGGCTTCGCGCAGGTCGAGCCGCACGAGGCCGCCGCGGGTGGCCGCCCAGGCGGCCGGCGGCCCACCGGCCGCGGCCAGAGCCAGCGGCCCGCGGCTGTCGCGCACCAGGGTGTCGCTGGCCGCGGCCAAGGGCGTAAATCGGCCCGTGCTCGCATCAAACAGCGTGAGCCCCTGTAGGTGCGAGAGCAGCAGCCAGTTGCCGGCATCGGTAGGGCGGGTGAGCGCGGGCAGAGCCAGCAGGCCGTACACGTAATTGGTGGAAAGGCTGTGGTCGGCGGCGAAGCGGCGCCAGGTGCTGCCCGTGAGGCAGTACAGTCCCTGGCCCTCGGTGCCCACCCACACGCGGCCCAGGCCATCTTCGGCAAAGCTGCTGATAGATACCCCACTGGAGTTGAGCTGGTGGCGGATGAAGCGGTGGGTATTGGGGTTGTAAGCCGCCAGGTCGGTGCCGTGCGTGCCCACCCACACGCGGCCCGAGCGGTCGGCAAGCAGGGCGTAAATGTTGTTTTTGAGCAGCCCTTGGGCGGTGGTGAAATGGCGCACGGGCCGGGCCGAATCGGCCGGCACCAAGTACAGGCCATCCGCCGCGGTGCCTACCCACAAGCCAGTGCGCGGCGAGTACGTGAGGGCGGTAACGTCGAGCGTAGTGGGCAGGCCGGCTACCCGGCGCGGCGCGCGCGGCGGAGCGTAGTGCCAGAGGCCGTCGCCCGCCGTGCCAGCCCAATAGCCCCGGCCGGAGCCGGGCAGCGGCAACAGCACCCGCACCGGCATGGCCAGGCTGTTGAGCTGTTTGCCCAGCTTGCCGGTGGGGGTGGCGGTTTGCAGGCCGGCGGCGGTGCCCAGCAGCAGCGAGCCCTGCGGCCCGGGGCACAAGGCCACCGGCGGGGAACTGCCAGCCGGCGTGGGGTAGCGGCGCAGGTACCGGTCGGCGTGCCGCCACAAGCCCTGGCCGGCCGTGCCCAGCCACATATTGCCTTCCCGGTCTTCGAGCAGGCAAATAGGCACCACGCCACGGGGCAGCCGCAGGTGGTAGCGGCGCAGGTAATGCCCAATGGCGGCCGTGTCAACTGGAGGCGGGCCGTGGCTTTGAAGGAGCAGGCCCGCGGGTGCCGCGTCTCGGCTGGAAGGCTCAAACGGCGCTCCCGGCGTGTTTCGGACCGAAACGCCGCCCAGGTAATGGCCCACCCAGAGCTCGCCGCTGGCGGTGGCTTCGCGCAGCGCCACCACAAAGTTCTCGGCCAGCCCGTCCTTTTTGCTGAAGGTGACAAACCGGGTGCCGTCGTAGCGCACCAGGCCGTCGGCGGTGCCCAGCCAGAGGTAGCCCTGCCGGTCCTGTAGCAGCGCATACACGAAAGGCGCACGCAAGCCGTCGGCCGGCCCAAACTGGCGCAGAAAGGCCTGCTGCGCGCTGGCGGGCTGCAGGAGTCCCAGCAGCAGGCCCAGCACCAGCAAGCCCACCCGCCGGGCGTACCTAAAAGAGAGCAGTAGTTTCAAGCAGGAAGAGCCGCCCGGTAGGACGGGCCGGTTGTTTGACGCTACAAGGTAGAACGCCATGCTTCGCCATCGTAAAATTGAGCTATTGCCAGCGCGTCTACCGTGGGGCTTACGGAGTTTCGAGCGTCCACGGTACTACTTAGCCGTCACCTTAAACTCGGTACGACGGTTGAGCTGGCGGCTGGCCTTGCTAGTGTTGGGCACCACGGGGCGGGTTTCGCCGTAGCCGGCGGCCGTGAGGCGTGCGGCCGCAATGCCGTGCTGAGTCAGGTAGGCGACCACGGCTTGGGCGCGGCGCTGGCTCAGGTCCTGGTTTTTGGCGGCCTCGCCCACGTCGTCGGTGTGGCCGGACATTTCCAGCTTGAGGGCCGGGGTTTCGGTGAGCAGCTTTTGCAGGCGCTCCAGCTCGGCGGTGCTTTCGGGGCGCAGGGCGGCCTTGCCAGTGTCGAAGAAAATGTTGCGCAACACGATGGTAGTACCCACTTCCAGGCGCTTCAGCGGAATGTCCTTCACCACTTCGGCGTAGGCAGCGCCAGCAGGCAGGTCGAAGTTTTCAGAGTGAAACAGGTAGCCGTCCTGCCGCACCACGATGCCGTAGTTGGTGCCCGAAGGCAAGCTCACCAGATAGCGGCCGGAGGTGGAGTTGCTGCGGAAGTTGGCAATGGTCTGGCCGCTGGTGTTGTCGATGAGGTCGATGCTGGCTTCGAGCGGCTGCTTGGTGGCGTCGTCGGTCACGGTGCCCTTCAGGATGGTGACCTGGGCCGTGGCCACTGCCACAGCGGGCGCCAGCACGGTTTGCTTCATGGGGGCGAGGCGGGAGGCCAGCAGCTGGTCTTCCTCGCTGAGCACGGGCTGCTTTTCGGGCCCCAGAAAGGTGATGCGGTAAATGTCTTTGGCCCCGAGCCCACCGGGTCGGTCGCTGGAGTAGTAGCCGTGGCGCCCCGAGGCCGAGGTTACGAAAAACACGTCGTCGTCGGGGGTGTTGATGGGCCAGCCCAGGTTTTCGGGCGTGCTCCACTTCCCGTTTTCAAACACCGATTTGAAGATGTCGTAGCCGCCCATGGAGTTGTGGCCTTCCGAGGAGAAGAACATCGTCTTGCCATCGGGCGCCATAAATACGCCCTCTTCGCCATAAGCCGTGTTGATGGCCGAGCCCAGGTTCACCGGCGGGTTGCGGCTTTCCAGCTCAACTTTATAAATATCAGAGCCGCCCAACCCACCTTCGGCGCGGTCGCTCACGAAGTACAGAAACCGGCCATCGGGCGAGTAGCTGGCCGAGGTTTCGTGGCTGCGCGAGTTGATGCGCGAGCCCAACTGCTTGGGTTTGCCCCAGGCGCTGCCGCCGAGGTTGGCTTCGAGCAAGTCGCCGCCGTTGGTGCCCACGTACACGAGCATGCGCTGGCCATCGGGCGCCAGGCCCACGGTGGCGTTGTGGTCGTCGGTATTCACGGGGGCGCCCAGGTTGGTGGCGCGGCTCCATTTTTTGCCCTGCCAGTTGGCCTGGTAGATGTCTTCGAAGTAGCCGTTCCCTTCGGGGTCGGCCTTGCCGCCGGTGGAGCCGGCCCGGCGCGAGGTGATGAGAATCGTCGATTCGTCGGCCGAGACCACCGGCCCGTAGTCCGAGTCCGATGAGTTGAGCTCGGGCCCGGCGTTGTCGATGAACACGCGCGTGGGGTGGGCCATCAGCTGCTGGCCGTTGCGGCACTGCTGGATGTAACGCTGCAAGTCGTTTGCGGTCAGGGCTTCGGCGCTGCCGTTGCGGGTGTTGCCGCCCACAGGGTGGGCCAGCTGGTATTCGGCAATGGCTTCGCGCCACTTGGCGTTCAGGTGCAGGGCGCGGGCCAGCAGGTAGTGGGTGCGGGCATCGGCGGTGGCGTCGAGCTTGGCGGCTTTTTGCAGGTAGGGCAGGGCGGCGGTTTTGCTGGTCGAGTGCAGGTAGCAGTCGCCAATTTTTACGTTTAGGCCCGCATTGTTGGGGTTGAACTGCTGGGCCGCCAGGTAATGCGGCAGGGCTTGGGCGTAGCGAGCGGGGTCGGCGCCGTATTCGGTTTCGCCGTCCTTCAGCTCGCGCATGGCTTCGCGCAGCCCCTCTTTGTTATCCGAGAAGTTGTCTTTGGTAAAGGCCACGCTTTGGGCCACGGCCCGGGAGCCGGTAGCAGCCAGCACTAGCAGCAGAAACAGGCGGAAGAACAGGCGGAAGAAGAAAGACATTATAGTGTATTACTAAGTAAGATGCCCGTCATGCTGAGCTTGTCGAAGCATCTCTCCCGCTTCGTTGAGCTATCAATGATTTTACTACTGAGGTAGAGATGCTTCGACAGGCTCAGCATGACGGACTAATGAATAACGTTCTGATGCAATCCTACTCCGCTGCTTCGCCTGCGCAGCCGGCGGCCGCCGCATAATTATCCCCCACGGTCAGGCCCAATTCGGCGGCTTTGCGCCAGTCCTGGCAGGCTTCGTCGGCCTGTCGCAGCATCTCGCGGGCGTGGCCCCGGTTCAGGAAGGCTTCGGCGTAGTCGGGCTTCAGCTTGATGGCCTCGCTGGCATCAGCCGCGGCCTGAGCGTATTTCTCCAGCTTGAGCTGAGCGGCGGCGCGGTTATTCCAAGCGAAAGCGTAGGTGGCGTCGAGCTTGATAGCCTGGCTGAAATCGGCGATGGCGCCGGCGTAGTCTTTGTTTTCGAAGCGGGCGCTGCCGCGGTTGCTGAAGGCCAGGGCATTGTCGGCCTTCTTAGCGAGGTAGGTGTCGTAGTCGCGCAGGGCCTGGGGCAGCTGGCCGGTGCGGCGCTCGGCGGTGGCCCGGTTGAGCAGGGCCGGCAGCAACTCGGGCTGCAGCGCCAGGGCCTTGGTATAGTCCTGGGTGGCAGCGGCGTAGTTGTTGAGTTTCTGGTTGGCGCTGCCGCGGTCGTGGTAGGCGTAAGCCAGCTGCGGGTCGGCCTTGATGGCGCCGTCAAAATCGTTGCGGGCGGCCTGGTAGTCGCCTTTCTCGAAGCGTAGCACGCCGCGGTTGTACCAGGCCGGGGCGTAGTCGGGCTTGGCCTTCAGCGCTTCGGAATAGTCCTGGTCGGCTTCGTTGAGCTGATTTTGGGCTTCCCGCACCCGTGCCCGGCCGAAGTAGCCGGCGTAGTTACCGGGCTCCAGCTTCAGGGCCTGGTCGTAGTCGGCCAGGGCTTGCGGGTACTCTTTGAGCTCGTAGCGCGTGGCGGCGCGGTTGGTGTACGCGGCCGCAAAATCGGGCTTAGCGGCAATGGCCTGGTCGAAGCTGCGGAGGGCGGCCGGGTAGCTCTGGGCATTGAAGCTAGCCAGGCCGCTGTTGTAGGCCTTTTCGGCCAACTGCGGGCCCGGGAGGGTGCTGGCCCGCACCGAATCGACCTGGGCATGGGCCAGAACCGGGGTGCTCAGCAACAAGAGTAATAGTAGAGCTTTTTGCATGAAAGCCAGAAGGTGGGTTGAATGCGGCGCGTATGTAGCGAAGGTATTGGATTTTTTGGTTTTGATGCAAAGGTGATAGTAAAATATGACGTCCTGCAGTGCGGAACGTCCGTCCGGCGGAACCTCACCCCCGGCCCCTCTCCATGGGGAGAGGGGAGCCGAACAGTAATTGATTGAAAGTAAAAAGGCCCAACTCACTTGAGCTGGGCCTTTTCATTTAAAATTGAGCTAAAACTTGAGCCGTGGCTCCCCTCTCTTTTGGCTTCGCGCCTCAAGCGAACCGGGGCCGGGGGTGAGGTTCCACGCAGCAGGACGGGCTTATTACTTTTTCTTTTCCTTTGCCGCCTTCCCGAAAATGCTTTTCGGCATAATCATGTGCGCCCCGCGGGTACCATCCACCACTTGCGTCACGTCGAGGTCGCCGGCTACGCTGCAGAGCATGTAAGCCTCATCGCGCGTCAGGTGCTTCTCAGCTACCAGAAAGGCTATCATTTCTCGCACGGCGTCTTTGGCGGCCAGGGTCAGGTCTTCGTTCAAGCCCATGCTGATGTAGGCCGTGGGCGTTTCGGCGCGGGGCCAGGTTTGGTGCAGGTCCTTGCGCACGATGAACTGCAGCGTGCCACTGAGCGAGGTTTCCAGGGCCGTGATGTCGACTTCGCCGTTGCCTTGGCCGGCGTGGCCGTCGCCCACGAAAAACAGCGCGCCTGCTGCATGCACCGGCAGGTACAGCGTGGTGCCGGCCACCAGTTCTTTGTTGTCGAGGTTGCCGCCGTGAATGCCGGGCGGCGCGCTGTTGATGCGGCCCGAGGCAGCGGGTGGCGCAACGCCCATGCTCCCAAAAAACGGCCGTAGCGGCACGTCGATGCCCGGGGCAAAGTGCGCTACCATCTTCTTCTCATCCAGCGGAATGATTTTCATCTTGGCGTAGCCAAAATCCTCTGGAATGAAGCCGCTCTTGGGCCCAAAAGCATTGTAGGCGTAAGGAATGGCCAGCTTCACGGACTGAATTCGCACCTCAAGCACGTCGCCGGGCTCGGCGCCCTCCACGAAAATGGGGCCGGTGAGGATGTGGCCGCCCGGCCCTTTGTTAGTCACATGCTCCGTGATGTCGCGCAGGGCCGGCTCCACTTGGGCCGGGGGCAGGCCGGCGCCTTCCAGCCGGGCGGGGGTGGACGTAATGAGGGTGTGCACCTCCACCGATTCGCCGGATTTTATACGCAGCACTGGCGCCGCGGCGGCATCGTAGTAGCCCCAGGCCGCCGTGGCCGGGGTGATGGGCAATTGGTGCGTGGCTTTCTGGGCTTGCGCGCACAGCGTCAGCCCCATGCTGAGGACCAGGCCCCAGGCAGCCCGGCCGACGAACGGTTTGCGGTGTTTCATGCCAGCAAGTACGCACCCGCCCGGCAATGTTGGGCCAGGAAAATCCTGGGCCGGCGGCCGTGGCCGTTATGTGGTGGGCATTGCGTAGATTTGGGTATAAACTTTAGGGGTGTCCGGGCTGGCCGGACTGAGATAATACCCTTTGAACCTGCTCCGGCTGATACCGGCGAAGGGAAAAGTATCGGTGCGCAGCGGGCCTCATTGGGCCGGCGACACCCGCTATTGTTTATCGTTCGATTCGTTGCCAACTCATCAGTTGCCATGGTCTGCTACGTTAACAATTCGCCCCAGGAAACCGCCGATACCCAGACTCTTACGCAACTGCTCACCAGCCTGGCTCTGGCCGAGCAGCGCGGCCTCGCCGTGGCCGTGAACGATACCGTGGTGCCCCGGGTCGAATGGCCTGCCCACGCCCTGCACGAGCACGACCGGGTCACCATTATCCGGGCCACGCAGGGCGGCTGATGCGTCTGTCATCCTGAGCGCAGCGAAGGACCTTATCACGGCTGCAACTTTCAGGATTACTTACTACACTAATTGAGCGGCGCGGACGTGATAAGGTCCTTCGCTGCGCTCAGGAAGACAGCCAATTATTGACATTCACCGTCACAACCTTCCATAGATGAAGAAAAAAGACCAGGCTCCGCACCAGACGCTGGTGGAGCGCCAGCCGCTCACCGGCTCCCGCAAAATCTACGTGTCCGGCAAGCTCCACCCCGGCATCCGGGTGGCCATGCGCGAAATCGTGCTGGCCGATACCGAGCGCAAGTTCGACTTTGTGAACCCCACCGAGCAGAACGCCCCCGTGACGGTGTATGACACCAGCGGCCCCTACACGGACCCCAACGTCGAAATTGACCTGAAAAAAGGCCTGCCCCGCCTGCGCGAAAGCTGGATTGTGGAGCGCGGCGACGTGGAGCGCCTCGCCGGCACCACCTCCGACTATGGCCAGCAGCGCGCCGCCGACACCAGCCTCGACCACCTGCGCTTCGAGCACATTGCGGCCCCCCTTCGCGCCAAGCCGGGCTACAACGTGTCGCAGATGCACTACGCTAAGAAGGGCATCATCACGCCCGAGATGGAGTACATCGCCATCCGCGAAAACCAGCGCTTCGACGAGCTGCCCGCCGACGACCCGCTGCGCACCCAGCACCGCGGCCACAGCTTCGGCGCCAACACGCCCGAAGGCCATATCACGGCCGAATTTGTGCGCCAGGAAGTGGCCGCTGGCCGCGCCGTTATCCCTTCCAACATCAACCACCCCGAGAGCGAGCCGATGATTATAGGCCGCAACTTCCTGGTGAAAATCAACACCAACATCGGCAACTCGGCCGTTACGTCCTCAATTGAGGAAGAGGTAGATAAGGCTGTGTGGAGCTGCCGCTGGGGCGGCGATACGCTGATGGATTTGAGCACCGGCAAAAACATCCACGAAACCCGCGAGTGGATTATCCGCAACTGCCCCGTGCCGGTAGGCACCGTGCCCATTTACCAAGCCCTGGAAAAGGTAAACGGCAAGGCCGAGGACCTGACCTGGGAGCTGTTCCGCGACACACTGATTGAGCAGGCCGAGCAGGGGGTGGACTACTTCACCATCCACGCGGGCGTGCTGCTGCGCTACGTGCCGATGACCGCCAAGCGCGTGACCGGTATCGTGTCGCGCGGTGGCTCCATTATGGCTAAATGGTGCCTGGCGCACCATAAAGAGAGCTTCCTCTACACGCACTTCGAGGAAATCTGCGAAATCATGAAGGCCTACGACGTGGCCTTCTCCTTGGGCGACGGCCTGCGCCCCGGCTCCATTGCCGATGCCAACGACGAAGCCCAGTTCGCTGAGCTGGAAACACTGGGCGAACTCACCAAAATTGCCTGGAAGCACGACGTGCAGGTGATGATTGAGGGCCCCGGTCACGTGCCTATGCACCTCATCAAGGAGAACATGGACAAGCAGCTGAAGGAGTGCCACGAGGCGCCCTTCTACACGCTGGGCCCGCTCACAACGGACATTGCGCCCGGCTACGACCACATTACCTCGGCCATCGGGGCCGCCATGATTGGCTGGTTTGGCACGGCCATGCTGTGCTACGTGACGCCCAAGGAGCACCTCGGCCTGCCCAACAAGCAGGACGTGAAAGACGGTGTGATTGCCTACAAAATCGCGGCCCACGCCGCCGATTTGGCCAAAGGCCACCCCGGTGCGCAGTACCGCGACAACGCCCTGAGCAAGGCCCGCTTCGAGTTCCGCTGGGAAGACCAGTTCAACCTCAGCCTCGACCCCGATACGGCCCGCGAATACCACGACGAAACCCTGCCCGCCGAAGGCGCCAAAGTGGCCCACTTCTGCTCGATGTGCGGCCCGCATTTCTGCTCGATGAAAATCACGCAGGAAGTGCGCGACTACGCCGCCAAGCAAGACCTGACCGCTAGCGAGGTGCTGGCCAGTGGCATGGCCGAAAAGTCGCGCGAGTTTGTGAACAAGGGCAGCGAGATTTACCTGTAGGGCTTTTAAAATCTAGAGTCTGTCATGCTGAGCGAAGCCGAAGCATCTCTACCGCTTCGTTGCATTAGCATTTGATTACTGCTGCACGCGAGATGCTTCGGCTACGCTCAGCATGACGGACTCAATTCTAATTGAAATTCCCCACATCATGCCCAACAAGCGCCCCCTTGCCCTGAGCATTGCCGGCTTCGACCCCAGCGCGGGGGCGGGCTTGCTGGCGGATATTAAGACCTTGGAAACCAACGGGGTGTACGGCCTGGGCGTGTGTACGGCCCTCACGGTGCAAAACGACGTGTCGTTTGAGCGAGTGCACTGGGTGCCGGCCGCCGAAATCCGCGAGCAGATTCGCATTTTGTTGGCCCGCTTCAAAGTTGATTTCGTGAAAATTGGGCTGGTGGAAAGCCTGCCCCAGCTCCTGGAGCTAGTGGGCTGGCTGAAGGTGCAAAACCCGCGCCTGCAACTGATATGGGACCCCGTGCTCAAGGCCTCCGCGGGCTATGAGTTTCACCGCAAAACCGACCGTGAGCTGCTGCAGGCGTTGTGCGTCGAAATGGCCCTCATCACCCCCAACCAGCCCGAAATGCTGCGGCTGTGGCCCGGCGAAGAAGCCGCCGACGTTGCGGCTCAGGTCGTGAGCGCCTTTTGCCCCGTGCTGCTCAAGGGCGGGCACCAGGACGGAGCCGTTTCGACCGACGTGCTGTTTGCCAATGGCAAGTGGCATAGCTTCTCGGCGCCGCGCCTGCCGCACGGCGAGAAGCACGGAAGCGGCTGCGTGCTGTCGGCCGCGGTGCTGGCGCAACTGGCGAAAGGGGAGAAGCTGGTAGAAGCCTGCCGCCTTGGCAAGGACTACACCACGGCGTTTTTGGCCAGCAACGACACGCTGCTGGGGTACCACAGCAGCAGTAAAAAATAGCGCCGCGCACCCGCCGGGCTACTCAGTGGCCCCGGCATTTTAGCAACTGAAATCATGAAAATTAACACGCTGCATTACATCACCACCAACGCGGCGGCGGCCGAACTGGCCTGCCAGGGCGGCGTGCGCTGGGTGCAGCTGCGGGTGAAAAACCAGCCGCCCGCCATCTGGAAGCAGCTGGCGCTGGACACGCAGGCCGTGTGCCGCCGCTACGGGGCCACGGTGCTCATCAACGACAACCCGCGCTTGGCCCAGGAAATCGGGGCCGAGGGCGTGCACGTGGGCAAGGCCGACATGCCGGCCGCCGAAGCCCGCGAAATGCTTGGCTCAAAATTCATCATCGGCGGCACGGCTAACACCTTTGCCGACGTGCAGCGTCTGGCCGAAGCCGGCGTGGACTACGTGGGCCTAGGGCCGTTCCGCTTCACGCCCACCAAGGAAAACCTCAGCCCAATTCTGGGCCTGAGCGGCTACACCGAAATCCTGCGCCAATGCCAGGCAGCGGGGCTGACGGTGCCCATCATCGGCATCGGGGGCATCACGCTGGCCGACGTGGAAGCGCTGGCCACCACCGGCCTGCACGGAGTGGCGGTCTCGAGCGCCATTGGAAAGGCGAGCAATCCAGCCGAAACGGCGGGTCTGTTTGTCAAGGAGTTAGCGGCTGTAAATCCTATTTAATTATTATGTTAAATAAAGAATTGGTCATTGCTGGCCGTACTTTTAATTCCCGGCTGTTTACCGGAACGGGCAAATTTAGCTCGTCGGTGCTGATGGAAGAAGCCCTTTTGGCGTCCGGCTCCGAATTAGTGACCGTGGCCCTGAAGCGGGTGGACGTGGCCGATGCCGAAGACGACATTCTCCGGCACTTGTCGCACCCGCAGTTCAGTTTGCTGCCGAATACCTCGGGCGTGCGGACCGCCAAGGAGGCGGTATTTGCCGCCCAGTTGGCCCGCGAGGCGCTGGAAACCAACTGGCTCAAGCTCGAAATTCACCCCGACCCCAAGTACCTGCTTCCCGACCCCATCGAAACGCTGAAAGCCGCCGAGGAGCTGGTGAAGCTGGGCTTCGTGGTACTGCCCTACATCCACGCCGACCCAGTGCTGTGCAAGCGCCTGGAGGAAGTGGGCGTGGCGGCCGTAATGCCCCTGGGCGCGCCCATTGGCTCCAATAAAGGTCTGCTCACGCGCGAATTCCTTGAAATCATCATCGGCCAGAGCAAGGTGCCGGTGGTGGTGGACGCGGGCATCGGCGCGCCTTCGCACGCAGCCGCGGCCATGGAAATGGGCGCCGATGCGGTGCTGGTGAACACTGCCATTGCGGTGGCCGGGAAGCCGGTGGCCATGGCCACGGCGTTTAGAATGGCCGTGGAAGCCGGGCGCATGGCCTACGAGGCGCGGCTGGCCGCGCCGGTGGCCCACGAGGCCGTGGCCAGCTCGCCGCTCACGGCGTTTTTGGATATGTAGCACATGGACAACCCCGTCATGCAGAGCGAAGCATCTCGCCCGCGCCATCTGTCATGCAGAGCGCAGCGAAGCATCTTATCACCGTTGAACGAGTCGTGCTAACCTGATAAGATGCTTCCTGCGTCAGCATGACAATAGGCGCGGTAAAGATGCTTCGCTACGCTCTGCATGACGTTCGGGAATCCTTTATTGAAAACAAACAATGAGCTTTCAACCCATTTTTGAAGCCCAGCCCTGGGACGACGTCAAGGCCAGCATCTACGCCAAGACGGCGGCCGATGTGGAGCGGGCCCTGGCTGCGCCGCGCCGCATGCTGGAAGACTTCAAGGCCTTGATTTCGCCGGCAGCCGCGCCGTACCTGGAGCAAATGGCTCAACTCAGCCACCAGCTCACGCGCAAGCGCTTCGGCAACACCGTGCAGCTCTACGTGCCCATGTACCTGAGCAACGAGTGCCAGAACATCTGCACCTACTGCGGCTTCAGCCTGGATAATAAAATCCGGCGCCGCACGCTGAGCAGCGTGGAAATGCTGCAGGAAGCCGCCGTGCTCAAGGACTGGGGCTACGACCACGTGCTGCTCGTGACCGGCGAAGCCAACCAGACCGTGGGCGTCGATTACCTGGAAAAAGCTCTGCGCACGCTGCGGCCGCACTTCGCGCACCTCTCCATGGAGGTGCAGCCGCTGGACCAAGAAGACTACGAGCGCCTGATTCCCGAAGGCCTGAACACCGTGCTGGTGTACCAGGAAACCTATCACCGCGACGACTACAAAAAGCACCACCCCAAGGGCAAGAAGTCGAACTTCAACTACCGCCTCGACACGCCCGACCGGCTGGGCCGCGCCGGCATCCACAAAATGGGGCTGGGCGTGCTTATTGGGCTGGAAGACTGGCGCACCGACTGCTTCTACACGGCCCTGCACCTCGATTACCTCGAAAAAACCTACTGGCAGACCAAGTACAGCCTGTCGTTTCCGCGGCTGCGGCCGGCCGAAGGACTGCTGCAGCCCAAGGTGGAAATGAGCGACCGGGAGCTGGTGCAGCTCATTTGTGCATACCGCCTGCTGAACGAAGAAGTGGAGCTGTCGATTTCGACCCGCGAAAGCCCCACCTTCCGCGACCACGTGGTGAAGCTTGGCATCACCAGCATCAGCGCCGGCTCCAAGACCAACCCCGGCGGCTACGTGGTAGCGCCAGAGTCGCTGGAGCAGTTTGAGATATCCGACGAGCGCAGTCCGGCCGAAATAGCGGCCATGCTGCGCCGCCAGGGCTACGAGCCCGTGTGGAAAGACTGGGATGCCACGCTCACTGCCCTCGCCCGATGAGCCCTGCCGAAGCTTCCTTCTCCGCCGCCGAAACCAACCGCTACAGCCGCCACCTGCTGCTGCCCGAAATTGGGCTGGCCGGCCAGCTCAAGCTGAAGGCCGCCAAGGTGTTGGTGGTGGGCTGCGGCGGCTTGGGCTGCCCCGTGCTCCAGTACCTGGCCGCCGCCGGCGTGGGCACCCTAGGCTTGCTGGACTTTGATACCGTGGACGACAGCAACTTGCAGCGCCAGGTGCTGTACGCCACCGCCGACGTGGGCCGGCCCAAGGCTGTGGTGGCCGCCGAAAAGCTGGCCGCGCAAAACCCCTTTATTGAGCTGCGCACGCACCAGCTGCACCTCTCGGCAGATAATGCCCTGGGGCTGTTTGCCGATTACGACCTGGTGGTGGATTGCTCCGATAATTTTGCCACCCGCTACCTCGTGAACGATGCCTGCGTCATCCTGGGCAAGCCGTTGGTGTTTGGGGCCATCTTTAAATTTGAGGGACAGGTATCGGTCTTCAACTACGAAAATGGCCCCACGTACCGCTGCCTATACCCCGAGCCGCCCGCTCCCGGCGACGCGCCCAGCTGCGCCGAAATCGGGGTGCTGGGCGTGCTGCCGGGTCTCGTAGGCACCCTGCAGGCCGCTGAGGCCCTGAAGATTATCCTGGAGCTGGGCGAGGTGCTGAGCGGGCGCCTGCTGATGGTGGACGCCCTGGGCATGCAGTTCCAAACCATTCGCTTCCGGGCAGTGGCGGCCAACCAGCAGCTCACCGCGCTGGCCCCCGACTACGCCGCTTTCTGTGGGGAAGCCCCGATGGTAGCGGCGCCCGGGCGCGCCCCAGAAATCAGCGCCGACGAGCTGAAGGCGTGGCAGCAGAGCGGCCGGTCGCTGCAATTGCTCGATGTGCGCGAGCCGCACGAGCATGCTCAGCGCAATATTGGCGGGCAACTGCTGCCTTTGGGACAGCTGGCCGATAAGCTCGCGGAAATAGCAGCCGACACGCCCGTGGTGGTGCATTGCGCCAGCGGCATCCGCAGTCAGAAAGCAGCTCAACTGCTGCTGGCCCATGGTTTTGCCGAGGTCTATTCACTGCGCAACGGGCTGGCCGACTATTGATTGCAGGCCGCGGAACGCGGCCACTGGGTCGGAGCTTTGCCACACGGCGCCCAGCACGGCGGCTCCTGCAAAGCCCGCCTGCTGCACGGTGGCCAGCCGGTGCGCTTCGATGCCGCCCAGGGCCACTACTTGCGGCGCGTACGTGGTGCGGCGCGGCAGCTGCCGGAGCACGGCGGCCACTGCCTGCAGGTCGAAGGCCGCGGGGTACTGCTCCTTGCTCAGGCTGTCGAAAATTGGGCTGAGAAACACGTAGTCGTAGCGGCGCCGGTGCTGGCTGATTTCGGCCAGCGTGTGGAAAGAGGTGGATAACGTTTGGCCGGGGCGCAACGGCGGGCGCGTGGCTAGGGCGGCCCGGGCGGCCGCCGTGAGGTGCACGCCGCCCAGGCCTAATTCTGAGACCAGCGCATGGTGCGAGTGCAGCACCAGCCGGGCGTGGTACCGGGCCGGGATGCCGGCCACGTACGCCGCTATTTCGTCTTGGCTCCAGCCTGGCTTGCGCACGTGAAACCGCGCCAGGCCCAGCCCCAGCATCTCGCTCACCAGCGGCACTTCGTCGGCCACCGAGTGGGACGGCGAGAGGAGGATAAGCTTCATGAATTGCCTTACGCGGGTTGTACTGGCGTGGGCCAGTTGGCCAGCAGGCCCTGGATGTGCTTGAGCCGGGCTTGCTTGGGCGCTGCCCGCCGGGCCACGGCAGTGGCCGTCCAGAAGTGATGATGGGACAGAAAGTCGGCCTGAAGCTGAAACCACGCGCGCTCGTCGGCGAGCAGCTGGCGGGCCATCAGCTCATGGAACAGGCTGGTGGAAATGGGCTCGAAATCGGGCCGGCCCAGGTAGTCGAGGTCGGCATCGCAGAGAATCTGGGCCAGGAGGCTGCGGGGATGCTGGGGGTATTCGGTGGCCATTATCATGGCGCAAACCCGCTCTACCTGCCCGGGGGCGTAGCCGAAACCCGGCAGGGTGGCGCGGGCCAGCTCGCAGCCCTGCGCCTCGTGGCCCTTATAGGTGCTCAAAAAGCCGGTATCGTGGTAGAGGGAAGCCGTGCGCAGCAGCGCCAGGTCTTCGCTATCGGTAATGCCTTCGGCGGCTGCCAGCTCCATGGCCACGGCCGTCACGTCGAGGGTGTGGTGCAGGCCGTGGTAGTAGAGCGTCGGCGCGAGGCCGTGCTTCAATTCTTTCAGGATAAAATCTTCGGCAGCTTGGGCGTGCATGCGAGTGAAACTATTGCCGATGGCTCGGCGCATGGTAAAGCAAGTGATGAAAATCTGAAGTCGGGGAAACTCCCGGGCCCCAGAGCCTAAAACGTGCCAATCCAGCTTTAAAACAGCTGCCGACCGGTGAAAGATTTATTGCTAAAAGTGCGCCAAGGCAATGTACAGAAGAGCTTTTTATTGAACTGACGTTCCGGGCGGACCGGCCTTCTACCGGATAAAGCTGCGCCTAAGCAGGCGCCGTTGGGCTGGCATTCCGGAATCTTATCTAGCCGCGGAAACCACCTGACTTAAAATGGCAAATGCTAATACTTGCATGTCGGAATGTGAGAAACTACTTACCTTAGCATCCTTATAAGTAAAGGTGTCTTCGCATTGAAAAATAATAGCGTTCGGTTTGAAACAGGTCGTTTGCTCAAGCTACCGCATTATTCAGCCTAAGCAGCTCCTGTGCAGCGCTGTGTATTCTCCATATGAACCGCACCACAGGAACGCCTTCGACGCTACACGCTGAACAATCAGGTTTTTATGTTCCCGGTCTGGAATCCTGCGCGTAGCCATATTCACCCCGAGCTTTTAATAAATTTACTACATTTCTATTCGCGATGATAATTATAAGCGACCGGGTCTTGTCTGAGTTGCCGGGGCCTCTCCCGCAACGCTTGGGCTGCCGGCGCGTCGCGGCTATTTATTTTATGCCGCTGCTGTGCCTATGAAATGGATTCTTACGGCACTAGCAGTTTGGGCAATGAGCGGGCCCTTGCTGGCCCAACGGCGCTATTGGGACGCTGACTATGATTCGCTAACCCGCGTGCTGGCCAGGCAGCGCGCCGATTCCGCCCGGCTGCGCACGGTGGTGCACCTGCTCGACCTGCATCCCACCAACCCGCAAGCCCTGCCTTTGCTCGACCAACTCCTGGCCCTGAACCAGCGGCTGCAGGTGCTGGACGATGCCCCTTACCGCCGCCTGCGCACTGGCCTCACGCTCTGGAAGCAGGGCCACCCCGCCGCGCTGGATTCCATGAAAACCGCCGTGGCGGACTTTGACCGGCTGGGCCGCCCCATTCCCTGGCTGCTCATCGACCTGGTGACGTTCTACAACCGCTCCAATGCCATGGCGGCGCGCAAGCAGTACTACGACGAGAAGCTGGCGTTTTACCGGCTGCGCGATGCCACCGAAAACACTGCCGCCTGCTACCTCTCGCAGGGAGCCTACTACCGGCGCACGGGCGACTACAACCGGGCCATCAACAGCAGCTTGCGCGCCGCCGACATGGCGCAGCAGTTCAGCCGGAAACTGTACATCAACGAGCTGCTGGTGACCGGGGCCATCTATGCCGACTGGGGCAATACCGACAAGGCCGTGCAGTACCTGAGCATGGCCCGCGCCCTGCCCGAATTCCGCCAAGTACAGGGCCAAAACCGCGTTTTTACCTTCCTGGCCCTGTCGAAGCTCTTCCTGCTGGAGCACCAGTACGCGGCGGCCTTGCAAGCCTCCGATTCGGCCCTGGCCGCCCGGATAAGCGATGCCGCCGACCGGGGCTTGTCGCAGGCCCACGGGCTGGTGCAAAAAGCCGCCGTGCTGCTGCAAATGAAGCAAATAGAGCCCGCCGGCCAGCTCCTCGAGCGGGCCCAGCGGCTCGGCGATTCGCTGCACCTGCCCCTGTCCGACAAGCCGGGCGAATTTGAGCTTGACGCCGTTTGGGCCCGATACTACACCGCCCGGCATGATTTTGCCCGCGCCGAAGCCCATTGGCTTTTGGCTTACCAGAAAGCCACGGCCGCCAAGCTCGACCGGCTGCGCCCCAGGTACTTGCAGCAGCTGGCCGCGTTTTACGACGCCCAGGGCCGGCCCGCCGCAGCCCAGCGCTATTCCCGTGCCTACATCGCCCTGGCCGATACCTTCAACGCCGCGCAGAATACTTTTCACGTTGCGCAGTACGAGAACGAGCGGGTGGAGCAAGCCCAGAACGCGCAGATAAACGACCTGCGCCAGGCCCAGGCCGTGCAGGCCGTGCGCCTGCGGCTCGGCAACTGGCTGCTGCTCGGGGCGCTGCTGGCCATAGTGCTGGTATCGGGCCTGGGCGTATTCATCTACCGGCAGCTGCGCGTGAACCGGCGCACGCTGGCCCAGCTCCGCCAAGCGCAGTCGCAGCTGGTGCAGGCCGAGAAGATGGCCTTTCTGGGGGAGCTCACGGCGGGCATTGCCCACGAGCTGCAGAACCCGCTCAACTTCATGAAGAACTTCGCCGAGGTGAGCACCGACTTAGTCGAAGACATGCACGGCGGAGCCGATGGCGCCGTAAGCAGTGCCGGGCTCGAGGGCGAGATACTGGTAGGGCTGAAGCAGAACCTGCAGCAAATCAGCCAGCACGGGCAGCGGGCCTCGGCCATCATCAAGGGCATGCTCGAGCACAGCCGCGCGGGCACCGGGCGGCGCGAACCAACCGACCTCAACGCCCTGGCCACGGAACAGCTCACGCTGGCTTACCAGGGCATGCGCGCGCACGACAAGACTTTCCAAGCGCACCTGGCCACCGAACTGGACCCGGGCCTGGACCTGGTGTCCGTGGTGACCCAGGATCTAGGCCGGGTGCTGCTCAACTTGTGCACCAACGCCCTGTATGCCGTGCGCCAGCGCCAGCAGCAGGAAGCCCTGGCTTCTGCGGGCCAAGCACCCGACGAGGAGGCGTATAAGCCCACCGTGGCCGTGAGCACCGCGCGCGGAGCCGGAAGGGCGGTAGAAATCCGGGTGAAAGACAACGGCCCGGGCATGCCGCCCGAAGTGCAGGAAAAGGTCTTCCAGCCTTTCTTCACAACCAAGCCGGCGGGCGAAGGCACCGGCCTGGGCCTTTCGCTCAGCTACGACATTGTGACCAAGGGCCACGGCGGCACGCTCACGGTGCACAGCCAGGAAGGCTACGGCACCGAGTTTCTCATCCGATTGCCTCTGGGCCGATAGCGCGTGTTTAGAGCTTGGACGGACGAACACGTGGGGAAACAGCCGAATGCCCGGGGCATTCGGCTCGGGCGTAGTGGTTGCCCGACCATTTGGCAGTTTCTTTACGTCGCATGAGAAGGGCTTTTATTTTATGGCTGCTTGCCTTGCTGGCACCATTTGGCTTGCGGGCCCAGGCTCCGGGCGCAGATAGTCTGCGGGGCCTGGTGCAGGCTCATCCCCAAGTCGATACCGTTCGGATTAAGTACCTCAATGCGTTGGCCCTGGCCCTGCGCAACAACGCGGCTGAGGAGTCGGCGGCCTTGTTTCAGGAGTCGTTGCGCCTGTCCACGCAATTGGGCTACACGGCGGGCGCGGCCGAAGCGCAGCTGGGCCTGGGCTTCTACTACCGCCACCGCAGCGAGTACGATTTGGCCCAAACGTATTCCCAGCAAGCCCGCGAGGCCTTCCGGCAGGTGGGCAACCGCGTGGGCCAGACCCGCAGCCTATACAACCTGTCCTGCGTTTACTCGGAGCAGGGCATGTACGCCAAATCCCTGACGGCTAACCTGGAGGGCTTGAAACTGGCCGAAGCCCAGCACGACCAGAAATGGCTGGCCTTTCTCAACACGCAGCTCGGCATTACCAGTACCTTTCTGGGCGAGTATGCCCATGCGAAGACTTACCTTATCCACGGTCTGCAGTGGGCCAACGAATCAGGCGACCCCCTGAGCATTGGCCATGCCTATTCTGGCCTCGGCGACCTGTACAAGATACAGGGCCAGTGGGCGCTGGCCCAACGCAACTACGAGCAGGAGGCCAGCATTGCCCAACGCTTGGGCGACGAGGCTACCATCGTATTCGAAGACATCAACATCGGCGACATGCAGGAGCGCCAAGGCTACTTCCCGCAGGCTTTTAGCTACGGCTTTCGGGGCCTGAAGCGGGCCCGGCGCATCAAAGCGCTGGGGGAGATTCCGCGTGCCCAGCTGCTACTGGCCCGGGCTTATCTGCATACCGGGCAGCTGGATAGCGCCGTGGCCTACGGGCGGCAGAGCCTGCAGGCCTCGCAGCACAGCGGCGCCAAAACCCTGAGCCGCGATGCCAGCGAAATCCTGGCCCAGGCCTCCTTCCGAAAAGGGCGGTATGCCGATGCTTACCGCTACGAGCAGCTATTCAGCTCCTACAAAGATGCCCTGAACAGCAGTGACTTGCAGCGGCGGGCGTCGGTGCTGGAGTACCGCGCCGACTTGGCCAAAAAACAGGCCCAAATTGGGCTGCTTACCAAAAACAGCCAGCTGATTCAAGAGCAAAATCGCGAGCAGCGCTTGTTTCTGCTGGGGGCCTTGCTGAGCCTGGGCGCCGTGGGGCTACTGAGCGCGGTGCTCTGGCGCAACAACCGCCAAAAGCGCCGGGCCTATGCCTTGCTCAAGCGCCAGCAAGACGAGCTGCGCGCCGCCCAGGGCCAGCTGGTGCAGGCCGAAAAGTGGGCCTTCGTGGGCGAACTGTCGGCGGGCATTGCCCACGAGCTGCAAAACCCGCTCAACTTCATGAAGAACTTCGCCGAAGTGAGCGTGGCCATGCTCTCGGACGAGCCCGCCGCCGGCGCCAACGGCCGCCCCGGCCACGCCGACTTGGAGCAAGAGATAATAGCGGGCTTAAAGCAAAACCTGCTGAAAATCAGCCAGCACGGGCAGCGGGCGTCGTCCATTATCAGCGACATGCTGCAGCATGCCCGCAGCGGCACTGGCGAGCGCCAGCCCACCGACCTCAACCAACTGGCCGAGGAGTCCTTGATGCTGGCTTACCAGGGCCTGTGCGCCAACGACCACGCCTTCTGGGCCGAGCTCGAAAAAGACTTTGACCCGGAATTGGGCCTGGTATCCGTGGTGCCGCAGGACCTGGGCCGGGCGTTGCTCAACCTGTGCTCCAATGCCTTGTACGCCGTGCGCCAGCGCCACACCGCCGCGGACCCCGGCGCCGCCAGCGCCTACGTGCCGGCCGTCACCATCAGCACCCGCCGCACGGCCGACCAGGCCGTGGAAATCCGGGTGCGGGATAATGGCATCGGCATGCCGGAGGAGGTGCGGGAAAAGGTCTTTCAATCCTTCTTCACCACCAAGCCGGTGGGGGAGGGCACGGGCCTGGGCCTGTCGCTCAGCTACGACATCGTGACCAAGGGCCACGGCGGCACCCTCACCGTGGAAAGCCAGGAAGGCCGCGGCACCGAGTTCCTAATTGTTTTGCCAGCCGAAACCGGTCGGGCCGACGGCCTGGCCAGCTAAGGACGGCCGTTTGCGTCGCCTATTATTCACAAGTGGCTATATTTAGCCCAATTCTGGCTTATTCTTGGCTCAAGTTGCAATAGACCAATAGGTTCTTGGTGTTGTGGGGTGGTCGTTTCGACTGGCCTTCCTTCTATTAATATTGTGCTTATCCTCTCTCACTGAGCCCTCTGCCACTGCTTCTTTTGTGAAATGAAACACTCGCCTGGTTACGGTGAACTTCTGATGCTGGCACCGCTGGCGGTGCTGATGGTGCGGGGCCTGCGCCGGTTTCTGGACTTGCCCAGCCGGCTGGCCCGCTGGAACAAGCTGCTTGGCTACATATGGGTGCCGGCGGTGGTGTTGTTTGTAGTAGCCCAGCTTTTTAAGATAAGAAGCCCGCTGCTGTCCGATTCCTACTGGCTGTTTGTGCTGCTCACCATGGGGGTGGTGCTGGTAGCTGTGCGCGACTATCGGCCGGCGCGCACGCTGCTGCTGGCGCTCACGCCGTTTCTGCTGCATCACCTGGTAGAATTTATTGTGTCGGGTTCCGATGGGCAGCTGTCCAAGCGCTACGACGACGCCCTGGACACCACCCAGGGCTTTGCCATTATCTGGCTCATTACGTTCGTCATCATTGCCCGCAACCAGAAAAAAACGCTCGAAAAGGAACGCCTGCAGCGCGAGGAAGAAGAAAAAGCCAAGCGTCTCATCGAGGCCCAAAACGTAGAGCTTGAACGCCTGGTAACCGAGCGCACCCTGGCTCTCACACACCAGGCTGAGGAACTGCGCTCGGCCCTCACGGAGCTGCGCACCACGCAGGCCCAGCTGGTGCAGTCCGAAAAAATGGCCAGCCTCGGTGAGCTCACCGCAGGCATTGCCCACGAGATTCAGAACCCGCTCAACTTCGTCAATAATTTCGCCGACGTGACCGTGGAAATTCTCGGCGAGCTGCGCGAAGAGCAATGCCGCTCGGAGCGCGACCCCACACTGGAGGGCGAGCTGCTCGACGACATCGACCAGAACCTGCAAAAGATTCATCACCACGGGCAGCGGGCGGCCAGTATTGTGAAGGCCATGCTGGAGCACAGCCGCGCCACCACCGGCGAGCGCCAGCCCACCGACATCAACCAGCTGGCCGACGAGTACCTGCGCCTGGCCTACCAGGGCCTGCGGGCCAAAGACAAGACCTTCAACGCCACCCTCGACACGGATTTTTCGCCCCTACTGCCCAAGGTCGAAGCCATTGGGCCGGACCTCGGGCGGGTGATGCTAAACTTGTTCAGCAATGCCTTTTATGCCGTGCGCCAGCGCCAGCTGCAAGGCGAAGCCGGGTATGCGCCCACGGTCTCGGTGCGCACCACGCAGCGGGGTGAACATGTCGAAATCCGGGTGCGGGACAACGGGCTGGGCATTCCTGAGGCGGTGCGGCAAAAAATCTTCCAGCCCTTCTTCACCACCAAGCCCTCGGGCGAGGGCACCGGCCTGGGCCTCTCGTTGAGCTACGACATTGTAACCCAGGGCCACAGCGGCACGCTCACCGTCGAATCGCGGGAAGGGGAGTTCACTGAGTTTCTGATTAGCTTGCCTATTAACCAGGGTGGTTAGCCGCCGGTTTTCTGCCGGCCAGCTCTTCTCGGGCACTTCTGGCCGGCTACGCACGCATCGTATTCTTGCCCAATTAGCAAGTAGGCAGCTACCGTACCGACGTATTTTTCAACCCCTAGTTTTCTGCCTGATTACGCCCCTTTTGCCCGCCTGCTTCCAGCACTTCTCCGCCTTTATTCTACCCTGAACATACTGGTCAGCCAATGGGTTTGGGCTTAGCGACGAGCTTAATCAGCTCAACCAAACCAACGGCGGCCCGCTCCCGGTGAAGCGCACCGAGAGCACAAACACCAAGTTTATTGTTTGCTTTCTTCAGGTTTAGCATATTGAGCATAATTTTTACTCCGATTCTTGGTTTTCGCGTGTTTGTCCGGCTTAGTTGGCTGCTGATTGCGGTGCTGCTGCTCGGGCCGCTTTCGGCGCGGGCGGATGCCTTGGCAGCCCCGGCCCAAAGCCTGGCCATCGACAGCCTCCGGCACCTGCTGGCCCAGCCCCAGGCCGATACCAACCGCGTGATGCTGCTCTGCCAAGTCAGCGACCAGCTCTGGACCCAGCACACCGATTCGGCCGCCGTGTATGCCCTCAAGGCCCTCTCGCTCGCCCGCCGCATTGGCTACCACCGCGGCGAAGGCGAGGCGCTGAACCGGCTAGGGGCGGCCCTGCGCGAAAGCAACCTGGCGCGCGCCCTGGAAGTGTTCCAGCAGTCGCTGCGCATTGCCAAGGCCACCCACGACCCGGCCCTGGAGGCCCAGAACCTGCGCAGCATTGGCATTATCTACGTGTACTTGCGCGACCAGCGGCAGGGCTTGGCGTACTACTTCCGCGCCCTCAAGCTGGGCGAGCAGCTCCACGATGAGCGCCGCGTGGTAATTGAGCTAAGCAACATCGGTCTGGCCTACGACCTGTTCAACCAGCTCGATTCGGCCCGCATTTTTCAGGAGCGGGCCTACGCCCTGGCGCGCCGCCTGGGCACGCCCACCAACTACATTTTGTACGGCCTGGGCAACGTGGCCCGCAAGCAGGGCCAGCTCAACCAGGCCCGGGCCTTCTACCGCGGTAGCATCGCCGAGTCGAAAAAGGTGCAGCATTTGCGCAGCCTCAACTTTGCCTACGTGGGCATGGCCACGCTCTACCAGCAGATTGGCCGCACCGATTCGAGCATTTACTACGCCCGCCTCGGCTGCCAGGCCGCCCAAACCAACGGCTTTCTGCGCGGCGTGCTCAATGCCAGCACCCTGCTTACCCACGATTTTAAAGCCCGCGGCCAGGCCGACAGCGCCCTCAAATACCAAAGCCTGATGCTGGTGATGAAGGACACCCTCTTCGGCCAGGAGAAGGTGATGCGCCTGCAAAGCCTGAACTACCGCGAGCAGCAGCGGGCCCAGGAGGCGGCGGCCAGCCAGGCTTCCCTCAAGGCCCGCTACCGCACCTACGGGCTGGTGGCCGGCCTGGTGGGGCTGCTGGCGCTGGCGCTGCTGCTGGGCCGCCACGGCCGCCAGCAGCAGCGCGCCAAAGAAGCACTGCAGCAGTCGCTGGCCGAGCTGAAAACCGCCCAGGACCAGCTGGTGCAGCGCGAGAAGATGGCCTTTCTGGGGGAGCTGACGGCGGGCATTGCCCACGAGCTGCAAAACCCGCTCAACTTCGTGAAGAACTTTGCCGAAGTGAGCACCGACCTCGTCGATGAAATATCCGGCGACCACCGCGACCCCACCCGCAACTCGGTGCTGGAACAGGAAATCCTGGCCGGCCTCAAGCAGAACCTCCAGAAAATCAGCCAGCACGGCCAAAGGGCCACGTCCATTATCAAGGGCATGCTCGAGCACTCGCGCACGGGCACCGGCCAGCGCGAAGCCACCGACCTCAACGCCCTCGTCGACGAAAGCCTGCGCCTGGCCTACCAGGGCCTGCGCACTAAGGAAAAGGACTTCTCGGCCCGCCTCACTACTTCTTTCGACCCCACGCTGCCTGCCGTGGCCGTGGTATCGCAGGACCTGAGCCGGGTATTGATTAACCTGTTTACCAACGCTTTTCATGCCCTGCAGGCCCGCCAGCGGCAAAATGCCGGCCCCGAAGGCCCCGGCGCGGACTACCAGCCCGAAGTCACGGTGACCACCCACGCGCTGCCCGGCAAAGTTGAAATCCGCATCCGCGACAACGGCACCGGCATGTCGGAGCAGGTGAAGGCCCGGATTTTCCACCCGTTTTTCACCACCAAGCCCGTGGGTGAAGGCACGGGCCTGGGCCTGTCGCTCAGCCACGACATTGTGACCACCGGCCACGGCGGCACGCTCGCCGTGGAGAGCGAGGAGGGCCGAGGTACCGAATTTGTGGTTACCCTGCCAGCTTAACTGTTATCCCGACCTACCTTTGGTACAGAAATATCCATGAAAAATCTACCCATGCAAATCCTGGTCGTTGACGATGAAACCGATGTGCGTGATTTGTTTCTGCAGCGCTTCCGGCGCGAAATCCGCAGCGGCGAGTTTAACTTCAGCTTTGCGTTTTCGGGCGAAGAAGCCATGCAGTTCATGCGGAAGCACCATTCCGAAGTCCTGATTATTCTTTCCGACATCAACATGCCTGGCATGAGCGGGCTGGAGCTGCTGGGCCACGTAAAGGAGGAATTTGACATGCCCCCCACTACTATGATGATGATTACGGCGTACGGAGATAATGACATCTTTAAACAGGCCATGGAGCTCGGCGCTAACGACCTCTTAACCAAGCCAGTGGATTTTGTCGTGCTCAAAGAAAAATTGTTGCAACTGCTACCCTAATTCGGTTGTCGATATTGATTGGCTAGTAGCGAACCCCTGGCGACCACCCCAAGCGCCTGTGCTGCCGGCCGGCTTCTGATAACTGAATACCGAGTACTACCTACTGATATGAAGACGAAAATCCTGGTGGTCGACGACGAAGCCGACCTCGAACTGCTCATCAAGCAAAAGTTCCGGCGCAAAATCCGTGAGAATGCCTATGAGTTCGTTTTCGCCAACAACGGACAAGAGGCCCTCGAGCGCATTCTGCAAAACCCGGATACTGACATCATCCTCAGCGACATCAACATGCCCGTGATGGACGGGCTGACCCTGCTCACCCGCACCCACACCGAGCACCCGACCATGAAAACGGTGATAGTGTCGGCCTACGGCGACCTGGGCAACCTGCGCACCGCCATGAACCGCGGCGCCTTCGACTTTGTGGTGAAGCCCGTCGATTTCCACGACCTGGAAGTCACCATCGAAAAGACCGCCGACGAGGTGCGCCAGCTGCGCGACACGCTCCGCGCCATCCAGGAAAACAACATCCTGAAGATGTACGTCGATGAAACGGTGCTCAAGTTCATGACCCGGCCCGACTTTGAAAACCGCCTCATGGCCAGCGAAACCGTGGAAGCCACGGTGGTTTTCCTCGACATCTGCGGCTTTACCTCATTGGCCGAACAGCTCCAGCCGGCCGACGTGGTGACCTTGCTCAACACTTACTTCGACCTGATGGTGAAGGAAGTAATTGCGCAGGGCGGCTACGTCGACAAGTTTATGGGCGACGCCGTGATGGCCGTATTCCGCGGCGAGCACCACCTGGACCGCGCCATCGACGCGGCCCTGTCGGCCCGCACCGCCTTGCACCAAAGCGACGCCCCACTGCCCCCGGGCTTCGAGTACCGCCCCGAGGTGAGCATTGGCGTGAACACCGGCGAAGTGGTGTCGGGCAACATCGGCTCGGCTTCGCTCAAGCGGCTGGATTACACCATTATCGGCGACGTGGTGAACACATGCCAGCGCCTGCAGGCCTCCGGCAAGCCCGGCCAGGTCATCATCAGCGAAGCCGTTTACCTCAAGGTAAAAGAATCCTTCAAGTGCCAGTACGTGAGCGAGGTGAAGCTGAAAAACAAAGCCCAGCCCGTGAAAATCTACGAAGTAGTGGAGTAACGCTCCTGCGCCATAAACTGAAAAACGCCTGATGCACAAGCACCAGGCGTTTTTTGTGTTTAAGCCAGGAAACGGGATAGGTTGAGCTGAAATTCCAGCCGGTACTGCCCGCCGCGCTAATGCGCCAGCTCGCGCATTTTCTCGTTTTGCAGCCGGATGCGCTGGCACAGCATGCGCAGGATGTTGCGCAGCACTTCGCCGCGCTCTTCCATGAGGTCGTAAAAATCTTCCTGGTCGAGGCGGAAGGCCAGCACCTGGCTGAGCGCTGCCGCCGAGGCCGAGCGGGGCTCCGCATCGAGCAGGGCCAGCTCGCCGAAGAAGTCGCCGGGCCCGAAGGTGGCCAACTGCTGGTTGCCGTTGAAGATGCCCACTTGGCCGTCGTGCAGGATAAACAGCGAGGTGCCGATGTCGCCTTTGGCAAAGATTTCCTCGCCCTCGTTGAAGGTTACCTCCTTCATGATGGGCACGATGCTGCTCAGCACGTTTTCGGGCGTTTGGGCAAACAGGGCGGTGCTTTTGAGCACCACGACCCGCTCCAGGGCGGAAATGCGGGCTTCGGCGGTGGCAGGAGAGTGGCTCATAGCGGTGGAATGGGATGGGGCGGGTAAGGGCTGGCCGGTGTGGGCCGCAAGGGCTGCCGCGGCCAGCTGCGCACTTTCGGCCAGCAGCTCATTGCGCGATTGCAGGTAGGGCTGCAGCAACGCCGGCGCATCGGCTTCGGTGGGCTGCCAGTGGCGCAAGGCCAGGCTCAACGTCCAGGAGGAGAAAGCAGTAGGGCCTTGCCGAAGCAGGAAAACCGGCAAGGGTTCGGCAGTAAGAGTAGGGGGCTCTGGCGCTGATACCGCACCATAGCCGGCCGGCATCAGTCGGGTACGGGCTGGCTGAGCAGGTGCCGTAAGCGTGGCGAAAAGCCGCGCTTTTTCCGCTATTGGCGTGTCGTCGAGCAGGGCCTGCAGGCCCTGGTAAATGGGCCGCGGAATCAGGTTGTCGAGGATTTCCAAGGCGTTGGCCTGCCGCTCGCGGGCGGCGTGGGCCACGTTGCGCTGGGCCGTGGCCACCAGGTCGGCGTCGTAGAGCTGGGCCAGGATGCCGAACACGCGCTGGTGCAGCTGCATCAGCTCATAGTCTACGGTGGCGTGCAGGGCGGGGCGGCGGTCGGCCACGAGGCCGCGCAGCAGCTGGGCCGCCAGGTTGAATTCCTCGCGCAGCAGGTGTTCAAACACGGGCGCATCGGCGGGCACAGCCGGGGCGTGGCGCAAAGCGCGCAAAGCCACAGCCCGGCAAAACAGGTTGCTGCCCTGGGCCAGCTCTACCAGCGCGGCGCGGCTGGCGGGCCCGGGCAGGCGCTCGAGCACCGTGGCCAGGCGGTGCATGGCGGCCGCACCGGGCTTGCGGTGCAAGGCATCGCGCACCAAGGGCACCACGGCGGGGCCTAGCTCCACCAGGCTGTCGGCGGCGGGCTGCCAGCGCTGCTTGTCGCTCAGCGCCCGCAAGAGGTAGTGCGTGAGCTTGGTATGGCCCACCGTGCCAATGGCTTTCAGGGCCGTTTCTGCTACCTGGGGCTCGCCGCTGGCTAAGCTACTTTCAACAAGCTGTTCCTGCGTATCGAAGGGGAAGAAGCCCAGCAGCGCCAGGGCGGCGTCGCTGGTCGCGGCCGACGGGTGTTGCAACAAGTCGTGCAGGCTGGTTTGGGCCAGCGGGTTCAGGGGCGCCGCCTCGAGGCTGCCCCGGATGGCGCCCTGCCGTGCGGCCATGTCGCTGCCGGTCAGCAGCGCCGCCACCATGGAGGCCGCCGCTTCGGGAGCAGTGGCAGCCAATTGCTGGGCGGCGGCTTCGCGCACGGCGGGGGCGGGGTCGCGCAGCGCCAGGGCGTGCAGGGCTTCGGCGGGCAAGGGCCGCACTTCGGCAATGGCCAGCACCGCCAGGCGCACCCGCTCGTCGGGGTGTTCGAGCAGGGTGGGTGCGTGGCCGGCCAGAGCCGCCGGCTGGCGCTGGCGCAGCCAGGCCACGGCGTTCAATACCTCGGTGGGGCGGGGGCTATGCAGGTGGGCCAGCACCACTTGCAGCGCGGCATCGGGCAGGGCCAGCTCGGCGGTTTCGGCAAAGCGGCGGCTCAGGCCTTCCTTCAGCTCGGCCAGGTAGCTACGGTAGGTGCGGGCCAAAAACAGCAGGGCCAGCACCAGCAGTCCGCCCATCCAGGCAAAGGGCACCCAGCCATCGAGCAGGCCCGCGTAGCGCAGCCCAAAGAACAGCAGGCCGGTTAGGCCCATGCCCAGCGGCTCATAAAAGCCCTTGGCCAGTGTGTGGGCCGCCAGCCGCTGCGGCGGCGCCAGGGGCTGGAACAACACCAGAAAAACGGGGTCGAACACGGTGCGGCGCAGCACCTCCAGCAGCAGGTACAGCCCGCAGAAGTATATCAGCAACCCCGATTGGGTGTAGGTGCCCACCAGCTGCACGCCCCCAAACCCGGCCAGTGCCACCAGCGCCACCGCCGGCAGCAGCCGCAGCGACCACTGCACGCCGTAGCGCTCCAGGGCCTGCCGGCTTACCAGCAGCTTGAAAAACATGGCCGCGAGATAAGTCAGCCCCAGTATCCAGCCCACCGAGCGGGTGATGTCCTCCGACTCGTGAAACTTGTGCTTCACGTTGATAAAAAACATGTACTCCACGCCGGTGAGCACGGCCGCAATGGCCACCAAACTCAGGCACATGGCCAGCACGAGCTCGCTGCCACCAAACAGCTGCCGGACAATGTTGCCCGGGGCCCGCTGCACCCGTCGCACGGGCCGGGCCACGGCTTCTACGGTGTGCGAGCGCAGGGTGGAGCGCAGGGCAAAAAGTGCCCCCACGTAGGCTGCGAAGGATACGCCCAGCAGCACCGGCAGCTGCGCATCGCCGTGAATGAGGGCCGCCAGCAACGCTCCAAGGGCCTTGGCCGGCATGTCGCCGGAACTAATGATGCTGAACAGCCGCTTGCTTTGCCGCACGTCGAACACCACCGCCGACACCCCCCAGAACTCCAGGTTAGTGAGCAGGTAGATGATGCGGTAGCCCACCATAATGGCCACGGCCGCCACCACCGAGTGGCCCACCGCTACCAGCGTGCCCATGGCCCCGGTCAGGGCCACCACGGCCAGCAGCACGCGCACGGCCAGCTTCTTGAGCAGGTAGTGGTGCTCGAAATACGTGTACACCTTGCCCACGGCCATCATGCCCAGCGCGCCGGCGATGTAGCCCAGCGGCAGGCTGTGCTCGGGGTTGTGCTCGAGCAGCAGCACGTTGGCCGCTACGTACACCAGCACCGAGCCGATGCCGAGGAGAAAATTGTGCAGCAAAAATAGCCCCACCGTACGGGTTTCGCTGGTTTTGATGCCGAACAGGCGCTGTAGGGAGGTGGCAGAAATCATTGAAAAAATTGGGCTGGCACCACCGGGCGCAGCTGTAGCCAAATATACGGCTTCTGTGTTCCTATGCTGAATTTCGGGCTTGGGCAGAGAAATTCCAAGCTCTACCGGCGGCGTTCACCCGTCGGCCAGCCTCCTGCGCATTGCGGCGGCCAGCTCAACAAAAGAGGCCCTTGGCGCAATGCCAAGGGCCTCTTTATCGTCTTAGTGCCGTCCATTGCCCAGCTCGGAATTAGCCCAGGAAATAGAGCCTTGAAGTTGAGCTGACCAGTCGCTTAGGGGGCGGGCTGCACGGCGGGCCCGGCCGGGTACACCTTGAGGGAGCGGCTGAAGGTGTTGTTCGTTTCCAGCCATTCGCTCACGGTTTTGCCGGCGTCGACTACGGCGCCGAGCGAGAAGTTGCCACTGGCGGTGGGTTTCCAGTTATTGGAGGTGGCGGGCAGCAGGCAGGCCTGGCCGGGCAGCAGCGGCTTGCCCATGCCTTGCAGGCTGGCTACTTTGGCGTTGTTCACGGTGAAGGCTACGTCGACCTTGCTGCTGGTGGGCAGCGGCGCCGTGCCCATGTTCTTCACCATGGCGTAGAACGTGACGGGCTGGCCGGGTTTCGGGAAGCGGGGCACGGTGAACACCTGGGTTATCTTCAAATCGGGCTTGGCTGTAGCTGCTTTGAGGGTGAAGGCACCCCCCAGCGGTAGTTTGTCCGACGCGCTGCCCACGCGGAAGCTGTAAGCCCCGGGGTGCACCTGGTAGCCTTTGGCCTGCTCGTCCCAGAAGTAAAAATCCTCGGCCGAAAGCGTGAAGCTGACCGTTTTCTTTTGCTTGGGTGCCAAGCTGATGCGCTCGAAGCCCTTGAGCTGTTTCTCCGGCATGGTCAGCTTGGAAGACTTGTCGGTGAGGTAGAGCTGCACCACTTCGTCGCCGGCGCGGGTGCCGGTGTTCTGCACATCCACGCTGATGGTAACGGGCGCACCGGCCAGAACCGGCGCGGTGGGCTGTTTCAGGTTGCTGTACTGGAAGGTGGTGTAGCTCAAGCCGGCGCCGAAGGCAAACTCGGGCTTCATGTTCTTCCGGTCGTAGAGGCGGTAGCCCACGCCGTTGGCGTCGGTGAGGTCGTCGCCCCAGGCAGGCAGCTGGGCGTCGCCGGTGGGCATGGTCACGGGCATGCGGCCGGCGGGGTTGTAGTCGCCCACCAGCACGTCGGCCAGCGCGGTGCCGGCTTCCTGACCCGCGTAGAAGGAGTAAAGCAGCGCCTTGGTGCGGGGCAGGCTCTCGTGCAGGGCGCACACGCCGCCGCTTTGCACCACCACCACCATCTTGGGGTTGGCGCGGGCCAGGGCGTTGATAAGGGCCTGCTGCTGGCCGGGCAGCGTCACCGATTTGTTGGCGCGGTCGTGGCCGGAGTTGTATTGCTCGCCTTCCTGGGTGCTGTCGAGGCCGGCGGCGAAGATGACCACATCGGCCCCGCGGGCCAGCTCGCGGGCCAGCTTGAAGCCGGTGGTGTCGGTGCTGTTCATGTCGCAGCCTTTAGCGAAGGCGATTTTGGCCACGCCCAGCTTGGTTTCCAGGCCTTGCTTGAGGCTGACGGAGTACGGTGGGCTGGTTTCGCTGCTGCCATAGCAGTTCAGGTTGCCCTTATCAGCGTTGGGGCCGATGAGGGCGATGTGCTTCACGGTGGCCTTGTTCAGGGGCAAAAGCTGGTCGGCGTTCTTGAGCAGCACGATGGATTCACGCGCTGCCTGCTGGTTGAGCTTGGTGTGCGCCGGGGTGTTGGCGTCGGCCTTGCTGCCTTTGGGGTAAAAGTCGAGCAAGCCGGCCATGATTTTGGTGCGCAGCACGTTGCGCACGGCCGCGTCGATAGCCGTCATGGGCACGGCGCCGCTTTTCACAAGGCCGGGCAGGTCTTTGGTGTAGTCGTCGCTGCCCATGCACACGTCGTTGCCGGCCAGGATGGCCTTCTTCGTGTCGTGCACCGCGTCCCAGTCCGACACCACGTAGAACGGGAAGCCCCAGCGCTCGCGCAGCACGGTGTTCAGCAGGTAGGGGCTCTCGGCCGCGTGCTCGCCGTTGATGAGGTTGTAGGCCGACATCACGCTCAGCACGGCGCCTTCCTGTATCACGGTGCGGAAGTGGTAGCCGTAGTGCTCCATCACGCCGCGGTCGGTAAACAGCTCGTTGCGGGTGTGGCGGGTGGCCTGCTTGCCCTCAATCATGAAGTGCTTCACGGTGGCTATCACCGGCGTGGTCTGGATGCCCTTGGCCACATGGGACGTAATCTGGCCAATCAGAAACGGGTCTTCGCCGCCGCTCTCGGCGCTGCGGCCGCCGCGCGGGTCCTGGGCCAGGTCGATGCACGGGCCCAATTGCTGGTGCTTGCCAAAGGCCCAGAACTCTTCGCCCATGGCCTGGCCTACTTGCTGGGCCAGGCTGCGGTGCCAGGTCGAAACCATGCCCATGCCGGTGGGCCAGGCAATGGCTTTCTGGAAGCGCACGCCGTGGGGGCCGTCGTCCATCACAAAGCCCGGGATTTTGAGCCGGTCGTTGGTGGGCGTGGTCATGAAGCTGTTGTTGGTTAGTTGAGCCAGCTTTTCTTCGGTGCTCATGGCTTTCAGCAGCGAATCGATGCGGGGCTCCAGGCCCAGGCGCTGGGCCTGGGCGGCGGGCTGGGCGCCGGCCACCAGCAGGGCCCCAAAGGCCAGGCGGAGGAAGAAGGGGAGTTGTTTTTTCATACAGGACTGAAAAAGTTGTGAGAATGCACCGCCGCCGGAAAGCGCAAAAACGAGGGGCGCCGAAGAAGGAACAGGCCCGGCCCGGGGCGAAAGAGGGGTAGCTCCTTGCCTGGCAGGGGCACCCATTAGGCGGCGCTGCCGAGCGGCCCGGGCGGGCCTGTTCTTTCCCTAGGGCGCGGCAGTCCACAGGCTGCCACGCCGGCACCACCCCGAGGAAGTCTCACCAAACCTTCGGCGTGATTAAAGCGAAAAATTGAGCTGAATAAGCCAGCGGCCGGGCCGGCGGGCTTAGCGCTTTTTCATTTGGTAGATGCGCACGTAGTCCACCAGCATCTGCTGGGGAAAGGCGGCTTCGTCGATGCCCTTCTGGCCGCCCCACTCGCCGCCCACGGCCACGTTCAGCAGCACGTGAAAGGGCTTGTCCCAGGGCCAGGCCTGCCAGCCGGTGCCCTCGTTGCGGGCCGCGAAGTAGAGCTGCCCGTCGATTTCGGCTGTGATGGTTTCGGGCGTCCACTCGATGGCGTAGACGTGGAAGGCCGTGGTGGCGTCGGGCAGGAGCGTGACGCCGGTTTTCTGGTTGTTGGTGCGGAAGTAGTAGCTCTTGCAGTGCGTGGAGGCGTGAATCACGTTGGGGTCGTAGCCCACGTGCTCCATGATGTCGATTTCGCCGTTGTCGGGCCAGCTGTGGTTGCCGTAGGGGTTTTCGTCGGGCAGCATCCAGATGGCGGGCCAGGTGCCGCGCCCGCCCGGAATGCGGGCCCGCACCTCGAAGCGGCCGTAGGTCTGGCTGCCGCCGCGGCCCTTGCCGCGCGATACCAGCCGGGCCGAGGTGTAGTCGTTGCCGGGCTGCAGCGCTTCCTTTCGGGCCTCGATAACGAGGTTGCCGCCCTCGACGCGGGCATTCTCGCGGCGGTTTTTGGTGTAGTACTGCAGTTCCTTGTTGCCCCAGCCGGAGCCGCCCACGTCGTAGCTCCACTTGGTGGAGTCGGGCAGGCCGGGGGCGTTAAACTCGTCGCTCCACACCAGCTTCTTGAAGGTGTAGCGGGGAGTGGGGCTAGCAGGCGCCTTGGCGCCCGCCGGTGGCCCAACGGGGGCAGCAGCACTCAGCAGCACGCTGCCAAGCACCGCCACCACCCGGGCCAGCGTGGCTCTGCCACGACTGCGCACACCCACCAACTTAAGTTTCCCACCTTTTCTGGCTGGCATGCGCACTGGGTTATTTGTATTGATAATACCGGACATAGTCCACCTGCATTTGCTGGGGGAAGGTGGTGCTGGCGTCGGGGTTGCCGTCGAAGTCGCCGCCAATGGCCACGTTCAGCACCACAAAAAACGGGTTGTTAAACGGGTTGGGGCTGGCGCCCCCGGTTCCGAAGGTGTAATACTGCTGCCCATCCACGTAAAAGCGGGTTTGGTCTTTGCTGCGCACCGCCGAGTAGGTGTGGAAGCCGTCGGACAGGTCGGCGGGCTGCATCTGCGTGGTGCCTTGTTGGCCGTGCACGCCCTGGGTGTTCTGGAAGTGCATGGTGGTGAGCAGCTCGCGGGGCTTGCTGCCGCGCAGCTCCATGATGTCGATTTCGCCGCACTTGGGCCAGTTGTTCTGGTCAATGTCGGAGCCCAGCATCCAGATGGCGGGCCACACGCCCTTGCCCTTGGGCACCTGCGCCCGCACATCGATGCGGCCGAACACGAAATCCTTTTTGCTCTTGGTGAGGATGCGGCCCGAGGTGTAGCTGCCCGTGCCGGAGCGGATGGCCTTGATGGTGAGGTTGCCACCGCTCAGAAACACGTTGTCGGTCGAGTTGGTGTAGGTTTCGAGCTCGTTGTTGCCCCAGCCGCCACCGCCCAGGTCGTACTTCCATTTGGTGGCGTCGAGGGTGCCCGCGTCGAACTCATCGCTCCACACCAGGTCGGTGTAGTCGGCGTAGTTGCGGGCGTCCTCGTTCGCCACCGGCGCAGGCGGCGTCGGCGGCGTTATGGGGCCGGGCGTGAAGGTGGTGCCTTTG
Organism: Hymenobacter plasmatis; assembly: GCF_020711255.1. Classification (GTDB taxonomy): domain Bacteria; phylum Bacteroidota; class Bacteroidia; order Cytophagales; family Hymenobacteraceae; genus Hymenobacter. The sequence goes on along the minus strand of NZ_JAJFAW010000002.1, from coordinate 55,951 downwards.
TCGGTGCAGGCCGGCAGGCTCAGGGCCAGCAGCAGGCCGGCCCCGAGGAGCTCAGTAGTCAGGCCGCGAAAGGGAAGTAGCCGCATAATAGTGGTAAGAAATAAGCTGAAGTGGCCGGTGGGCTATTTGGCTACCAGCTTCATGTCGAACACCACGCCGGCGGCCGTGCTGCCGGCCCGCAGCACCATGTTCGTGGTGGTGATGGAAAGGATGCGGTACGTAAGGCCCGGCGCATCCGTCACGCCGATAAACGGCGACGGGGTGGCGCTGGCCAGCGTGAGTTGGGCCAAGCCGGCGCCCGTAGCGTTGCCAAACGTAAAGGAGGTGGTCACGTTGCGCGGGGCATCGCAGGCACCGCCGGCCACAAAGGTCTGGCCCTTGGCGTCGTAAGTGAAGGAATTGGCCGCGGTGAAAGTGTATTCGTCGTCGGCTTGGCAGGCGGGCAGGGCGCCCGCGCTGGGGTTGCCGGCGTAGTAGCTGGTGGGGTCGGCATCGGAGGGGCCCACGGTGATGGGGGCAACCACGGTATTGTCCAGCTTCCAGGTTTTGGAGCTGCCGCCGGTGAGGAGCTGGTTCACGATGGCCGACACTGAGGGCAGCACCAGGTCTTTGGTAGTCGATACGCTGGTGCCGCCCCGGTAGGCCGTAATGAGCTTGGTTTTGAGGGTGCCGCCGCTGCTGTACACGTGGGTGGCGGTTTTGCCGGAGCCCACGGTGCCATCGCCGAAGTCCCACTGGTAGAGGAAGCCGTCGGTGTTGGTGGCCGTGAACGTGGCCGTGGTGGTGAGGCCGGTCGTGACCTTGGTCACGGTGAAGTCGGAGGCGGGCACGGCGCCCTCCAGGCTGTATTTGTCGACGTCCTTTTTGCAGGAAGCCAACAGGAGCGGAGCCATCAAAAGACCCAGGGCTGTGGCACGTACTATGTTTTTCATGGAATTGAGTCAGGAATGAGTGGGGAGCAAAACGGCCCGCCCGCTGGGCCCAACGGGCCGGGGAACGAGCGGGCCGGCGGCTTAGTAGCCAGGGTTTTGCTTCAGGTTGGGGTTAACGTCGAGCTCGGTTTGGGGCAAGGGCAGCACCACGTTGGTGGGCTTCACGCCTTTGGCTAGCAGCTGGGGCGACGTCAGCAGCTCGCCCGTGCGCTTCATGTCGAACCACCGGTCGTTTTCGAACGCCAGCTCGTACTTGCGCTCCCGCCACACGGCCGTTTTAAACGCGGCGGCGCTGGTTCCGGCCGCAACGTCGTGCGCGGCCGAAGGCGTGGTGAGGGGCAGGCCAAAGGAGCGGCGGCGCACAATGTTGAGGGCTTCGAGGCCGGCCGGCGTGGGGCCGCTGGCTTCGGCCAGAATCAGGTACATCTCGGCCAGGCGCAGCACCTTGATGTTGAGGCCGGAGTCCCACACGCGGGTATCGGTTTTGCCAATAAACCACTTCTTGCAGGCGTAGCCGCTGGGCGAGCCGGGCAGCGAGGCCGGCTGCTTGCGGCCGTCGGGGTACACGTCGCCGGGCTTCCAGATGGTCACGTCGCGGCGCTGGTCGCCGGCCTCGTAGCCATTCACGAAGTCGTTTTCGGGAATGTTGAAGCCGTAGCCGCCCTGGGGCACGATGCCCTGGCCGCGGGGGCCGAAGAACTCATTGCCCACAAAGCCCAGACCGTCGAAGGTGTACTCGTTGCGGCCCGACACGTACTGCACTTCAAACAGGCTCTCCTTGCCGTTGTCGTTGGCAATCTTAAAGATGTCGCCGTAGTTGGGGTACAGGCTGTACTGGCCCGAGTTGATGACCTCACTGGCGCGTTGGGCGGCGCCGGTCATGTTGCCCTGGGTGAGGTACACCTTGGCCAGCAGGCCGGCGGCGGCCCACTTGGTGGCCCGCCCGATGTCGTCGCCGCTGTAGGTGGCCGGCAGCTTGGTGATGGCGTCGGTCAGGTCGTTTACAATCTGGGTGTAAACCTGGGCTGCGGGGGTGCGCGCAATGTTCACCTCGGCCGGCGTAAGGGGCGGCACCGTGAGCAGCGGCACGTCGCCGTACACCCGCACCAGGTCGAAGTAGTACTTGGCCCGCAGGAACTCGGCCTCGCCCAGGCACCGGTTCTTGATGGCCGGGTTGATGTTGGTGATAAGCGGCACCTTCTGTAGCACAATGTTGGCCCGCCCGATGCCAATGTAGCTGCCCCCCCACAAGCGGTTGATGATGGGGTTGGTGCTCGGGATGTTGAAGTTGTCGAGCTGCTGTTGCTCAATGCCGTCGCCTCCGCCGCCACCGCCGGTGTAGGAAATATCGGAGCCGATGTCGCCGATGCCCCACAGGGCGTAGTTGTACTGGCCACCTTTGGCGAGCTCGCTGTAGGCCGCCGTGGTGGCCTGAATGGCGTCTTGCTCGCTCTTGTAGAAGTTGGCGTCGGTAATCTGGTCGTTGGGCGTTTCTTCGAGGAACTTCTTGCCGCAGCCGCTGAGCAGGCTCAGGCCCAGCAGGGCGCCACAGGCGTATTTATGAAGGATAGTCATCGTCTGAAATGAAGGAAAGGGGGAGGATTAAAACCCGATGTTGAGGCCAGCCAACAGCACGCGCGACTGCGGATAGACGCCGCGGTCGACGCCGCTGGGGCTTACCTCCGGGTCGAAACCGGTGTATTTGGTGAAGGTGGCCAGGTTCTGGGCACTCACGTACACCCGAATCTGCTGGGCACCCATGCGGCTCATCAGGGCGGTGGGCAGGGTGTAGCCCAGGGTCAGGTTCTTGATGCGCATGTAGGAGCCGTCTTCCATGTAGTAGGTGCTCACGCGCAGGTTGTTGTTGGGGTCGCCGGCAATGGCGCGGGGTACCTCGGTGCTGGTGCCCGGGCCGGTCCAGCGGGCCAGCACGCGGGTGCCGCCGCTGGCGTTACCGTAAAGCGGGGCTTCTTCCAGGTAGCGGTTCAGGTTGTACACCTTATTGCCCTGCACGCCCTGCAGAAACACGCTCAAATCGAAGCCCATAAAGCTCACGGTGTTGGTCAGGCCGTAGGTGAACTTGGGGTTGGGGCTGCCGATGAAGGTGCGGTCCTTGGCGTCAATCTTGCCGTCGCCGTTCAGGTCCTTGAAGCGGATGTCGCCGGGGCCGGTGGCCTTGGTGGGGTCGGCATTCACGGTTTGCGTGGCGTGGTTTTTCACGTCCTCGAGCGTCTGGAACAAGCCGTCGGCCACGTAGCCATAGAAGGAGCCAAACGCATAGCCCGGCTCGTAGCGCACGATGTCGCCGCTCAGCGAGCCCTGGCCGTTGTAAGGCAGGCCCGCGCCGAGGGATTCCAGCTTGGTGGTATAGGTCGAGAAATTGAGCGTGGTGTTCCAGTTGAAGCCGCGGGCCGCATTGCGGAAGTTGTGCGACGTCACCGAGAGGTCGAGGCCGCGGTTGTAAGCCGAAGCGGCGTTGCGGTTCACCGACTCGTAGGTGCCCGACACCAGCGACACCGGCACCGAGGCAATCAGGTTGGGCGAGTTGCGGCTGTAGATGTCAACGGTGGCCTCCACCCGGTTGTCGAACAGGCCCAGGTCCAGGCCGAGGTTGGTTTGGTTGTTGGTTTCCCAGCGCAGCTCGCCGTTGGACTGCCGCGTGGGCGCCGCCCCGTTGAAGATGGTGCCGTTGGGCCCGAAGGGGTAGGTAATCTGCGAGTTAATGGAGTAGAGGTAGGCGAAGCGGCCGGCGTTGTTGGGGTTGCCCACTTTGCCGTAGCCCGCGCGCAGCTTCAGGTTGCTCACCACGCGGTTGTCCTTCATGAAGTTCTCCTCCGAAATGCGCCAGCCCGCCGAAATGCCGGGGAAGAAGCCAAACTGCGAGCCGGGCTGGAAGGCGCTGGACCCGTCGTAGCGGGCAATGGCCGAGAGCAGGTACTTGCCGGCAAACTCGTAGTTGGCGCGGGCAAAGTAGCTGGCCAGGTGCGAAGGCACCCCGAGGTAGCCAAAGTTTCCGAGCTGCGGGTTGATGGGCCCGTTGTTGAGGTTCTGTAGGTCGTTGCTGAGGTAGCCGCTGCGCGAGGCGCCCAGCTCCTGGCTGTTGAATAATTGAGCCGACTGGCCCAACAGCAGCGTCACCTGGTGCTTGCCGGCAAAAAGGTGGTCGTAGGCGGCGGTGTTCTCAATCAGGTAGCTGTAGTTGGTGTTGGCCTGCGAGAAATCGCCCGCCGTGGAGTAGCGGGTGGTGTAGGTCTCGGTGCCCACCTGCAGCTCGGGTATTTTGGGGCCGAAGCTGTTGTTGTTCGTAAAGTTGAAATCGATGCCCACGTTGGTGCGGAGGCGCAGCCCCTTTACCGGCTCAAGCTCGGCAAACAGCGTGGTGAGGGCCCGGTTGCGCACGTACTTGCGGTTGGCGTACAGGATGTTGGCCAGCGGGTTTTCCTCCACGAAGTTGTCTTGCTGCCCGCGCGGCTCGTAGTAGTAGCCGTCGGGGCGGTACACGGGCACAATCGGAATCATGCGAATGAGCTGCTGCACCGTGCCGTACTCGCCGTTGTTGGTGGTCACCTGGCGGTCTTCCTGGTGGGTGAGCTGCAGGCTGTTGCCGATTTTCAGGATTTTGTTTACCTGCACATCGCCATTGGCCCGCAGCGTAAACCGCTCGAAGTTTGAGCCGATGATGATGCCGTCCTGCTTGAAATAGCTGGCCGACACCGCGTAGCGGGCCTTGTCGCTGCCGCCGGTAGCGCCCAGCGAGTAGTTCTGCATGGCGGCCGTGCGGAAGACCTGGTCTTCCCAGTTGGTGCCTTCGCCCAGCGCTTTGGGGTCGCGCAGGCGGTCCACCACGATGGGCTGGCCCGCCGCTATGCGGTTTTCGTTGTTGATAACGGCGTATTCTTCGGCGTTCAGCAAGCCAATTTTGCGCCAGGCCTGCTGCGTGCCCCGGTAGGCATCCACGTTGATGGTAGACCGGCCGGCCTTGCCGCGCTTGGTAGTAATGATAACCACGCCGTTGGCGGCGCGCACGCCGTAGATGGCGGTGGCCGAAGCGTCCTTCAGGATGTCGATGCTCTCAATGTCGTTGGGACTGATGACGTTGAGCTGGTCCTCGCCCGAGTCGGGCAGCGGAAAGCCATCCACCACAAACAGCGGGTGGTTGTTGCCCGCCGACGTGATGCCCCGGACGCGGATGGATGTACCAGCCGCCCCGCCGGGGGCGCCCCCGTTGGATGTGATGGTTACGCCCGCGGCTTTGCCTTGCAGGGCCTGGGCGGCATCTGCCACGGGCAGAGCGGCAATCTCGGCGCCGGACACCGATGCCACCGAGCCCGTCACGCTACCGCGCTGCTGGGTGCCGTAGCCTACTACCACTACTTCGTTCAGTTTCTGGGTGTCTTCCTTGAGGGAGATGTTGACGGCCCCGCCGTTGGCCGCCGATACCAGCGCCGTTTGGGTGGTGAAGCCAACAAAGCTGAATACCAGCGTGCTGCCCTCGGGCGCGGTCAGGCTAAACGCACCGTCGGAGCCGGTGCTGGTACCGAGGCTGGTGCCGCGCACCAGCACCGTGACGCCGGGCAGGCCGACGCCGTCGGGCCCGGTTACGCGGCCCGACACGGGCACATCGGCCGCCGGCCGCACGTGCGCAACCGGTGCCGCGCCGACCGGCGCGGCGGCTGCCCATGTGGGCAGCGCACAGGCCAGTAGAACTGCGGTGCAGCGTACCGGCGCAAAAAGGTAAAAGTTTCGCTTCATGGTGGGAGTTGTGAGAGTGATAAGCGAATGGTGAAGGTTTGAAAATCAGAGTGAAGGGCTGAGGTACGGCCGGCCGCTGGCGGCGCGCAGCTTCAGCAGTAGCGGCCCCGGGCTGCGTAGCCCAGCAGCCAGCGTGGCGCCGGAGCGCTTACCTAATGGTACCCATACTTATGCTGTGGGGGAATCCAATTGGGCTAACTAAGTAGCCGGGGGCAATGCATCGCGAGTGCCCACCTAGAGCAGAATGGGCATGTAAGCTTATCGGACAGGCTGCCACCGGATGGCTGATAGACTCTACCCGTTTAGGTGAACCGTAAATATGAAAATCCCGGACCGTCGCCACCGCATGGGCTGCACCTGGTGCCACTAACTGTTGGCTTGCCGTAGGATTTGTAGCCAGTAAATTGAGCTGATTCGACTGCCCGGTTTTTCTCTTCCGTGAGTTTTGCGCTACCCCTGGCTGCTTACATGGGATACTAGAAAGAGCCAGTAGTTCGGCCGGCGCTACGGCGGCGTGGTAGGCGGAGGCAGTGGCGAGCGTAGCGGCCCGTTGGGCAACTGCTACTGGCTCCCGCGCGAAACGCGCCTTGCGTCTCCAAGTCAAAGCTTCGCTCACGACCAATGCCGTGGGGAAAGGAGCAGAAGAGAAGCTGGTGAATACGGTGGGAAATACTCGCATTGGGCAGGTGGGAATGCCCAAATGTAGAGGGGTGTGTCTGGCAAATGCAACTCAGAAAATGCCCTGGAATAGCTGATTTGGCCTTTTTTCAGCGTTGTACGCTTACGGGTTATACGCTTGATGCACACGCAAAATCTCGTCTTTATGCCTAATTCAGGCAATGGTGGCCTTGTGGTGATTTTCGGGCTTTGGCTAAAAAACAATGAAAAAAAATGCCTCTCAACGAAAAAAAATGGCGACAATCATCAGCAAATGAGCGAACCCTCTAAAAAACCAATAGAATGCTCGCCAAGGCCAATTGACTAAGCAAGACAGTCTCCCAAACGTTTCCGGAAAATGCGGGCCCGGAAAGCGGCGATTATTCCTGCCCGGTTTCAGCAAATTCTACTTCGGCGGTCGCATCCAGGAGCACGTGGGTCCAGGGCTCGCTGTCTTCGTAATCGGGCGCGAGGCGCCGGCGCTGCAGAGCGGCCAGTACCTTCTGGGCAAATGCCCAACTGGTGGCCTGGCGCAATTCCAGCACCCGCGCCAGCTCCGAGGGCGAGTAACTGCCTTTGTGGGCGTGCAGCAGGAATACAGCGTACAGCGCTTTCACAATAGAGAATTTGCATTTCTGCAATAACGTGCCGGCCGTGGCCGACTCTACGTAGCGGCACCGGGTGCAGCGGCGGGCGTAGGGCTCGCGGGCTTCGCAGCTCTTCTCGTGGCCGCATTTGCGGCAGCGGTACCCGCCGTTGGCCCACTTCAGGTCGGCGAGGTAGCGCAGGCATGCGTCTTTGTCGGGGTAAATCTGGCTGAATTCGCCAAAGTCCACTTCCCGCGCTTCGATGCGCGCGGCCTTCTCGGCGTGGAGGTCGCGGCTGAGGTCGCCGTTGAGCTTTTCGATGGCCGCCGATTGCAGCGCCAGCAACCCGTTGGCTTCGAGCAGCTCCCGGTTTTGGGTGGCTACGGTTTCGTTTTGGCGGCGCAGCTCGGCCGTGCGTTGCGCCACCAGCGACTCCAGTTCGGAGTTGAGCTGGTCCTTTAGCTCCTGGTTTTCGCGCATCTGCTCCACCAGCCGGTCCTGGGCCTGGTGCTTCTTGCGGAGCTGCTTCAGCAGCCGGTGCTGGGTGAGGAGCGTGGTGTCCATCATGCCCTTGATTTTCTCGCCCAGGGCATAGCTCAACGTCACGACTTCCAGCACAAACGCCACGTACAGGCTGTAAACGGTGTAGGCGTTGTTATAAAAATCGATGCCCAGCTTGCGCATGATGAGGAACGTGAGGCTGGTAGCCACCAGGCCCTGGCCCAGCAGCAGGTAGCGGGCTGGCTGCAGCCCGCTGCGGTAAGCCCGCCAGCCAGCGTAGTACAGCAGCCCGTACGGCAGCAGGTACAGCCAGAAGCTAAGGCCCGAGTGCACCACGGCGGCATCGAGCACCAGCAGGGCCGCGCTCCCGCCCACCACCCAGCGCCCGAGCCGGTGCAAGGCCGGCAGGCGCGAGGCAGTATCCAGAAAGCCGCTGGCGTAGGTGGCAAACGTGAGCAGCAGCAGCACCGGCGCCGCCGCCCCAATGAAGTGGTTCAGCCCTGGCCCACCAGGCCACAGGTACTGGAACCCCAGCCCGTCTTCCGTCAGAAACAGCAGCCCGCCGCTCAGCACGTAAAGGACGTAGTAGAGGTAAGTTTTCTCCTTTAGAAATAGGAAGAGAATGAGGTTGTAAAGCACCATGATAAACAGGATGCCATAGAAGCCGCCCAGCAGCCAGTATTGCACCGACAGCTCCGGAATGAGCCCCGCGCTGCTGTGGAGCATGGCCCGGAAGCTGGTGCGCGTGTCGGAGCGCAGGCGCAGGTAGTACGTGGCCGTTTGCCCAGGCCGGGGGGGCAGGTCAAAGAGGAAGTTTTTGTAGGGATGCGGGCGGGTGGCAAAGGGCAGGCTGGCCCCCGTGGCCACGCTGTCGTAGGCCAGGGCCTGGCCGGGTTGGGCTGGGCCGGGCGCGGGGCGGAAGAACACGGCCCCGCCAATGTGGGAGTCGTAGAGCTCCAGGTACCAGGCGGCGGTTTCGGTGGGTGCGTGGCGCACCGTGAGGCGCAGCCAGTAGGTACTGCTGAGGTGCTGGCTGTTGGGCGGGTGCCCCGAGCCGCGCAACATCTGAAACCGGCGGCTCCAGGCCGGTGCCTGCAAGTCGGCGATGGTGAGCCGGCCGGTGGGGTCTACCAGCATGCTGTAGTAGTTCTCCTCCAGGTAGAACTCGCTCAGGGCCGGGTTGATGGCCAGGGTGTCTTCGGGGGTGGCGGCGGCGCTGCGGTGCGCACTCAGTAAGCTCAGCAGGACCAGGCTCGTGCCCAGCAGCAGCTGCCGCAGTTGGCTGCCAATCCCACCGTGCGGGCGCAGGAGCCAGCCCCGATTGCGTGAATGTTGCATACGGTAAGCAAAGTACAAAAAGCCCACCGGCTTTAGATCGGTGGGCTCTTGCGCAAGCGAAACTAGGAGCTATTCTACAGCCGGAATTGGGCGCTTACTTTAACGCCAAAATTCTGGTGCTCGGGGGTGTTGGGCGTGTTGCGGGCCGGCTCCTGCCGGTAGGTGACGCGGTGTAAAAAGTCGACCCGGATGAATTTGAAAATGTTCTCGACGCCATAGCCCACTTCCACATAGGGCAGCTTGTCCAGGGTAGGAATGGGCATCAGCTCGTGGCCCTCGCGGTCTTTGCGGGGCTGCACGGTATTGGCGGCCGACAAGCTGCCGTAGAGCAGGTTGGCCGTGCCCACCAGGCGCCAGTTTAGGGCCCGAATGCCGGGGATGCTGTTGAGAAACAAGCCTTCGAAGTGCTGGTCGAGCCGCACCGATACAGACCGGTCCGTCACGAACTCGAAGTAGTTCATCAGGTTGAAGGCGTTGGCGTTGTAGAAGGGCGTCTGGTTGCCCAGCGGCGTTTTGAGGATGAGGTAGGGCACCGCATCGGGGATGTAGCTGCCTTCCACGCGGTAGTTCAGGCGGCCCAGGTGGCCCACCGACACGCTTTGCGTCACGAGCAGATTAAACTTTTGGTAGCGCCGCGGCGAGTTGTCTTCCAGCAGGTTGCGGAAGCCCAGCGTGTAGCGGAACGTGAGCACGGGCAGGCGCCGGAGCCCCACGGCGCGGCGGCGGTTTTCGCTCTGCACCAGGTTCTCATCGGGCGCAAAGCGCGATTCCAGCACCAGCTCCGACAGCGTGAGGTTGCGGGCGATGGGGGCGGTGGGGCTGTGGTCGCCGGTAGAGTAGTAAGCGAAGTCGTGCAGCGGGGTAATGTCCTGGTGGCGCACCGTGAGGGTTTCGGTGAAGCCGTGGAACAGGTCGCGCTGGCCGCTCACCGCGTATAGGTCGCGCAGGATGGGGCGGCCCTGAATGAAGCGCCCCCAGCGCGAGGCCGCCGCAAACAAGTTGTTGTCGGACTGAAAATCGTTGTCGAGCAGGGCCACCTGCTCCACGTCGTGGCGGTATTCGGCGCCAAATACGGTCCAGTGGCGGCGCTCAGCAATAAAGCTGGTTTTGAGGCCGTACTTCAGGCGGTCATCCATCGTGCCGTAGGCCACGTAGCCCTGGGTGAGCCAGTCGCGGCTGATGTCGGGCGTGGTGCGGAAGCCGAAGCGCAGCCGGCTGCCCTCGTAGTCGTTGTGGGAATAGCTGGTGAGAATGGGGCCCAAATCCCAGCGGCCCACGCGCTTGTAGCCGTTCACAAACAAGTCAATCCAGTCGAGCACGTTGCGCACCGAAGGCAGCTCCTTAGCCGAGTCGAGGACAGCAAACGACTGGCGCTCCGACAGGCTCAGCGTGTCGGGGCGGTGCTGGTCGAAGTAGCCGGTGCCCGGGGTATGCCCGGCGAGCAGGCTGCTGGTGGCGTCCTTGTCGGTGGGCTCCATCAAAGACGACACGATGGGTTGGTCGTAGAAGCCGGGCTCGGTGTGCTCCTGGTTGCGCACGAAGTTGCTGCTCACCGTGGTGAAGCGCACCAGCATGGCCGCCTGCTTCTCGTAGGGGCGCACGCTCAGTACCAGCTTGGTCCGAATCGGCAGGCCCGGCCCGTCGCCGGGCGAGGTGAGCTCCTGGGAAATCCGCAGGTCGCTCACGAAGTTGATGTTGGCTTCTGGGCTGGCCACCAGCTCGGCGCGGCGCAGGGCGTAGTCCTCAGCCGTAATCCAGATGGTGCCTTTGAAAGCCAAATCGTGGGCCCGCTTCGGCGTGACGGCGATTTTGTAGCACCAGTCCTTGCCCACAAACACGGAGTCCTGCAGCTCGTAATCGTAGGCCAGGCGGCCGCCTTCGGCAATGGGCGAGATGAAGTCCTTGCCCAGCACGTTTTGCCAGTTGGGGTAGAAATCAAAGTTCTGGAAGTTGGAGCCCAGCATTTGCGAAAGCACGGAGCCCTCGCGGGGGCCTACGCCCCGCATCTGCTTGTGCAGCAGGTCTTCGCGCCGCCGCACGGGGGAGTACTTCTGGTACACGCGGGAGCCTACCTCAGAGGCAAAAATGGGCAGGGGCGCATCGGCGTCGGAGGCCGCGGCCGCGCCCTGGCGCACGGCCAGTGCCCGAATGTCTTTGATAACCCGGCGCTTGGCCATCTTGGCCGGCAGCTCAATCAGGCTGGTTTCAATGCGGTTATAAGAATCGTATTCGGCGGCCTGCAGGGCGTTGCGCTCGTTTTCGTGCTTGTGCTTCTGTACTTCGCGCAGGATGCGAAAGGCCGGGTTTTCAGGCTGCCGCGACGTGACTACCACCTCGGCCAGGGCCACGCCCCCGGTTTTCATTCGAAACAACACGGTTTGCACCGGCTCGCTGCTGAGCTTGCGCCGCTGGGTAGCAAAGCCCATGGCCGAGGCCGCAATGGAATCGGGCGTGCCCGTCACGGCCAGCTTGAATTTGCCGTCGGCATCGGCGGTGGCGCCGACACTGGTTTTTGGAATAAATATGGACGCGAACGGCACCGGCTCACCGTTGGAGGCCTCCACCACTTGACCGCTAATCACTATACGCTGGGCCGCGGCTGGCAATACCCACAGGCACGCCAGGAGCAGCGGAGCAAAAAATCTCATAGAAAGCAGTAAGTAGCCAAATGCGAAAACCGATAGTAGCCCCGCAATTTACGCAAAGGCCGCTTGGCTCCCAACTAGTTCAATGCCTTAAATTAGTTTTTTAGACGAAGTAGCAAACCCGCCATGCGGAAGGCTGTCGCAGCTGGATAAAGGATATTTTACAGCTCGAAAATAACCTAATACACGAATTATATAATTAGACTGTTCCCAAGTGATGCCGCCCGACCGTCCGGGCTGCTATCGGTTTGCTGAGCCCCGGCGAGGAGCCAGATTTCGGTGCCAGGCGGCAGCGTCGTGCCCTCCGGGCCTAAGTCGAGGAGAAGCCCGCGCTCGGTAGTTTCTCCCCGGGTAATTTCTTCCACAGTGCCGGTGCCTGCTAGGCGCCCGCCTGCGGGCAGCACGGCTTCCACTGCCAGGGCCGTGTGCAGCGGGTGAGCCGCCAGGTGCGGGGTGGCGGCGTCGGCCAGCGCCAGCAGGCCCAGCCCCGGCAGCGACCAGGTGGCGGCGACCCGCAGCAGAAGTAAGTCAGGAGCCGGCATACTTGCTGCTTAGAAGATTTCGGAGTGAGTGTACGGCTGGGCAGTAGCGCGGACTTTTAGTCCGCGAAGCAGTGGGTGGGCCGTAGCGCGGACTAAAAGTCCGCGCTACGGCCCGCAATTTTGGGGCACAAGTTGGGCTGGCCCGGGCGCTACTTGAGCAGCATGATGGCGGCCATGGTTTCTAGGCCCTCCCAGAGGTTGCCGAGGCGGATGTTTTCGTTTTCGGCGTGCTGGTTGTTGTCGTAGTTGGCCACGGGCACCGTGATGGTGTGGGCGTTGAGCTGCTGCTCAAACACGTATAGCGGCAGGCTGCCGCCCATGGTGGGTAGCACCACTACGGGGGCGGGCGTGGTGGTTTGCACGGCCTTTATCACTTGCTGGGCAATAGGCAAATCGAGCGGGGTACGCTGGGCATTATAGCCGGTCTCGGGCTGCACGCGCACCAGCAGGGGGTATTGGGCCCGCTCGGCATCGGTGGGCTCGGCCGTGGTGACGTGGTAGCCCTGGGCCTCGATGTGGCGGATGACTTTCTGCACCTGGCGCTGGGCGTCGTTGCCGGGCACGAGGCGCAGGTCGAGCACGGCCGTGGCCACGGTGGGAATGACGTTGGCCGCCTGTGCGCCCACGTTGGCGCTCTGCATGCCGTTGATGTTGAGCGAGGGCTGGTTGAGCAGCTCCACCAGCGACTGTCCCGTGCCGTAGGGGCGCGCAAAGCCCAGCTCCTGCCGGATGGTCTGGTCCAGGTTGGGCACCCGCGCGATGGCGGCTTTTTCGGCCGGAGTCAGCGGCGTCACGTCGTCGTAGAAGCCAGCCACGCGCACCCGGCCGGTGCTGTCTTCCATCGAGGCCAGCAGGCGCGCCAGCGCCAGGGCCGGGTTGGGCGCCCAGTTGCCGTAGTGCCCACTGTGCAGGGGCCGGCGGGGGCCGTACACTTTCAGGCTCATGTTCACGTCGCCGCGCGCCCCAAACACCACCTGCTTGCGGCCCGACTGGTGCACCGGCCCGTCGCAAATCACCCACAAATCCGACGCCAGCAACGCCTTGTGCCGGCTCAATATTTCGGCCAGGTGCGGCGAGCCGCGTTCTTCCTCACCTTCAAAAAAGAACTTGATGTTGACTTTCGGCTTGAGCTTGCCGGCCACCAGCGCCTGGTAGCCGGTCAGGATGGTCATCACGCCGGCCTTGTCGTCGGAGGCGCTGCGGGCGTAAAGGCGCCAGTCGGGGTTGAGGGGCTGGCCCGGGGCCGGGCGGACGGCCAGTTGCCCGCCGCGGTCGAGGGGCCCGTTGGCCAGGGTGGGCTGAAACGGGGCCAAGCCCTCGCGCCACTGCGCGGGGTTCACGGGCTGGCCATCGTAGTGGGCGTAGAAAATGATGGTGCGGGTGGCGCCGGGCGTGCGCACCTCGCCAAACACCACCGGCGGCACGCCAGCGGTGGGAGCCGCCAGCAGCTGAGTTTTGATGCCGCGGCGGCGCATCATGTCCTGCACAAACAGGGCCGTGCGGCGCAGGTTGGCCGTGTCGGCCGCCACGTTGGGAATGGCCACCAGCTGCTCAAACTCGCTGAGCAGCTCCTGCTCGTGCGCCTGCCGAAACTGCCGGACTTTTTGCAGCGGGTCGGTGGCTTGGCCGGAACCCAACAGAGTCAGCAAGGCCAGCGCGTATAGCTTTTTCATGGCAGCAAAGTAATGTGACGGCGGGGCAGTAACCAGTAGCATCCCCGTTGAGCTGGGTTGAGCCATTAAACTTGGCTTGGGCCAATAAAAAAAGCAGCCGGCGCGGGGCCGGCTGCTTTCCAAAGAATCGAATGCGAAGCTGCTTATTTGAACAGCGTGAGGGCTTTGATAAAGGTCTGCGATACACCCCAGAGCAGGGGAATGCCAACGAACAGCCAGGCAATGGCCAGCGACAGCCCCGAGCTGGCGCCGTCGGCGGTGGGGGCAGGAGAATTAGGTTGTGGATTCATGTCGTAATTTAGATAAGGGGGTGAAAGACTGGAGCCTAGTGGCCGCCGGCGGCTACCGCTACGGGTCCTTTCTCAAAATACCGTTGGTTTACCGCCGTCACGGCCAGGTTGGCCAAGAAGCCCACCACCAGCAAGCCTGCCATGGTGTAGAACACCGATTGGTAGGCCGCCGCGCCGGTGAAGCCTTCGGCTTTGCGGCTCTCGTGCAGGTAGTTTACAATCACCGGCCCGAGCACGCCGGCCGTAGACCACGCCGTGAGCAAGCGCCCGTGGATGGCTCCCACCTGGTACTTGCCAAAGAGGTCGGACAGATACGCCGGCACCGTGGCGAAGCCCCCGCCGTACATGCTAATAATCACGCAGGCCGCCGCCACGAACAAGCCCAGCTGCAGGTTGTGCCCCAGTGTGGGAATGAGGGCGTAAAGCAACACGCCCAGCCCGAAGTAAATCATGTAGGTGGGTTTGCGGCCCAACTTATCGGAAGCCGACGACCAGAAGAAGCGGCCCAGCAGGTTAAACAAGCTGAGCAGCCCCACGAAGCCAGCCGCCGCCGCCGCCGTTACGCCCCGGCCCGGGCCCATGGCTTTGTCCGAGAACGTGTCCTGAATAAGCGGCGAGGCCGTTTCGAGCACGCCGATGCCGGCGGTCACGTTCATGAGGAGCACCACCCACAGCAGCCAGAACTGCGGCGTTTTGATGGCATTGTCGGCCGATACGTTGCCGGAAGTAATCAGGGCGCTGTGCTCGGTGTTGGGCACGTAGCCCGCCGGCGTCCAGTCGTCGGCCGGCACCCGAATGGTCCAGACGCCGAACTGCATGAAGATGAAGTAGATAATGCCCAGCGTGATAAACGTGGGTGCCACGCCCATGGGCGCCGTGTCTTTGAAGTGCGCCATGAGGGCCACCGACAGCGGCGAGGCAATCATAGCGCCGCCGCCAAAGCCCATGATGGCCATGCCCGTGGCCACGCCCTTGCGGTCGGGAAACCACTTAATGAGCGTGCTCACCGGCGAAATGTAGCCGATTCCCAGCCCAATGCCGCCCATAAAGCCGTAGCCGAAATACAGCAGCGCCAGGCTGTGCAGCTTCACGCCCAGAGCGCCCACAAAGAAGCCGCCCGAAAAGCACAGGGCGGCCGCCATCATGGCCTTGCGCGGGCCCACCCGCTCTAGCCACTTCCCAAAAATGGCCGCCGACAAACCCAGCAGCACAATGGCAATGGAGAAAATCCAGCCGATTTGGCCGGGCGTCCAGTCGCCGGCGGCGGGGTGGTCCACATCGCCGCTTAGCAGGGCGCCCAGCGGCTTCTTGAACACACTAAAGGCATACGCCTGCCCAATGGCCAGGTGAATGGCCAGGGCCGCTGGCGGAATCAGCCAGCGGTTGTAGCCGGGGCCCGCCACGGTGCGGCTGCGGTCGAGCAGGGAAGTGGAATTGTCAGCCATGTAAGGTGTGGGAATTGAAGTGGAAGAAAAACGGGAAAAAGGCTGCCCTCGCACCCAACGACTACCGTGGATTGCAGCGAGCAGAAAGGTAACCGCCTTTTTAACAGATTGATTGTTTGCGATTCGAAAAGTTTGCTAAATAGCTATAGGCGGTTAAGCTCAACCAATGCCAGTGCCAATCCTTTGCTTACGGCCGGGAGTTATGCGCTGCGGTTGGGCTTGCCGCCGGCCAGGGAATCGAGGCGCTGGGGTACTGCCGAGCCTTATTGCTAGCCTGGCGTGCATAGAAAATTCCGGTGGCCAGGTCCTTTTTGGCGGATACGCCGCCACTCAAGCGGGTGGCAGTTGACCTACAGCCGCCGCAGCACCACCCGGCGGTTGCGGGGGCGTTGGGCCGGGTCGGCATTGTCGGCTACGGGTTGGGTGCCGCCGTAGCCCACGGGCCGCAGCTGGCCGGCCGCCACGCCGTGGGCCGTGAGGTAGAGGCACACGGCTTCGGCGCGCTGCTGCGAGAGCTGGCGGTTTAGCTCAGCATTGCCCACGTTGTCGGTGTGGCCTTGCACTTCAAGGCGCAGGTCCGGACGGCTGCTCAGCACGGCGGCCAGCCCGTCCAGGGCCGTGCGGGCGGCCGGCAACAGCCGAGCCTGCCCCTGGTTGAAATAGAGGTCGGGCAAGGTTACGCTTTCACCCACGCTCAGCCGGGCCAGCTGCGCAGGGCGGCTCGAGTCGGGTACTGTCCGAACGGCCGGGGCCGGCACTGGTGCGACTACCCGAAGCTGGGGCGCGGGGGCGGGCTTCACTGCCGGCCGGCGAGGCTTCACCGCGGCAGGCCTGGCAGCGGGCGCTGGGGGCGTCTGGGGCTGCGTCTTTGCCACAGCGGTCGGCTTGGGCGGCAAATTGGGCTGCACCGGCTGGGCCACCGGGGGCTTGGGGTTGTGGCTAAAGAGGTAGCGTTTGGGAATGGGCGCGGGCTTCGGCTTGGAGTCCATGAGCCCCCATAGGTTGTGCCAGGAGGAGGGCGGCGGGGACGCGTCGGGCCTATCCCAGGTAACCACGGCACGGGTGTCCATGCTGTATTGGCAATAGTCTATGCGCAAGCGGTATGGTTCGTTCGCCTTTAGCGCAACGGCCGCGGTGTAATTGCTCACAGGTTGGCCCCGCCATTCGTTGAGAATGAGCTTATCGTTGACCCATATGCGAATACCATCGTCTACGGTAACGTAAAAGACGTAGCGCCCGCTGGTAGGCGGCACCAGCCAACCCGTCCACCGCACCGAGAAATTTTCCGAGGGCATCCCGGCCGCGGGAGGTTGCTGCCCCCAGTTGAAATTCAGGCTTGCATCGTGACGGCTTAGTACAAACCGTTCGAAGTCGGTGCCCTCGTAGTAGTCTCCCTTAAGGCCATCACCGCCCGTCGGGGCCGTTTGTGCTATGCTGGGAACCGAGAGCAGCGCTACTAACAGCCGGCATCCCAATAGCGTTTGCCCGAACCAACGAATATTATTTTTGGCCATGCCACAACAACGATAGTTTGGCAAATCGTAGTATTCAATTCCCGCAATGTAACTGGTCGCGCTACTTAAACTCTTTGCCGCAGTGAAAGCAATGGTAGCGCTTGTCGCGTACCGGAAACCGCAGCAGCACCGAAAGCAGCGCCGACCAGAACCCGTAGGTATTGCGCGTGGCCGGGCCGTAGGCCACATCCGAAGAGCCGCAGCGCGGGCAGCGGGGCGTGACCGGGTCGGGAGCGTCGGCGGCGAAGGAGGCTTCGTCGGGGGTGGTGGCCAGCGGTACCGGTACCGTGCGCAGGATTTCCACGGCGGCCTCCGCATCGCGCTGCCGCACGTGCAGCCGCACGCCGCCCGTAATTGGGCTGTAGAGCGGCATCAGCGACACCAGGTGCTCATTGCTGAGAAAACACGGAATGCCCGCCGCCTCCAGCCGGGTACGGGCCAGGTTGGCCGCCATCGGCTCGTAATACGATTCGAGAAAGACGACGGAATCGGGGGTGGGCATGACCGGGGAGAAAAAAGCGAGTTCGGCAGATTACCGGGCCTGGGCCGCCTGCTTGCTTTCTGCGCTGATGCCTTTGGCCGTGTGGCCGGCCTGTAGGGTCACGAATTCGGCTTGCCGGGCCCGGATGGCAAGCTCATAGCGCGCCGGCATGTCCATGCGCACTTGCTTGAGCTGGTCGTTCAGGCGCTGGTACACGGCGCGGGCGTAGTCCCAGTCGCGGTCAGTCCAGGTGGCGCGCTGGGTGCGCACGGCGCCCACAAACTGAGCGTAGGCGTTGGGCAGGTCGGCGGGTGTCAGGGCGTTGATTTGGCCCGAATACGGCCCCATCAGCTTGGTTTCCATGGCCAGCTCCTGGCGTGGGTCGAGGGGGCGCGAGCGGCGGGCACGGTTGGAGGCGTCGTATCGGGCGGTGGCTTTGCCCACATTGGCCACCTTTTGGGCGGCTGTGCGCGCCAGCGTATCCAGTTCGCGGGCGCCCTTGCGCGCCACTTCCTGCCGCTCGCGCGGCGTCGAGTCGCAGCCGGTGAGCAGCATGGCAGCCACCAGCACGCCCGTAAACGCCTTGAATTCCATTCTAAAACCTTCCATCATTCGTTTCATAGTGCCGTGCAATAGGGGGGAGTAAAAGCTTCGCCCGGCCTTCTACGGCTGGGCTCGGCGAAAGGTAAGCGCCAGGAATACTCTGTGCGCCCAGCCCAGCGGGGCCGCTATGCCGGGCACCAGGCAGGGAGCGCGGCGCTATTGCCCGAGTAGGCCGCCTTCTTCCATTTGTTCGCGCAGGCTGAGCTGCTGCTCTTGTAGTCCCGGCAGGTGCGGACAAATAACGGCAAGCCGGCCCAATACCTTCAGGGCCAGGCGGTATTCGCCCAGCTGCTGCAAAATGCTGGCCTGGCCCCACAAGGCCCCAAAATGGCGCGGCTCGCGTCGCAGCGTTTCGGCAATATCATCCAGTGAAGCCCGGTATTCGCCCCGCAGATAGTAGGCCGTCGCCCGCTTGTTCCACGCTTCGGTGAAGTCGGGGTTGAGCTGAATCAGGTGGGAGAAATGCCGGATGGCCACGGTGTGGTCGCCGGCCTTGAGGGCGCGCATGCCGGTTTCCAGTTCCTTATCAAGGGCCGCGTCGCCAGTGGTCAGCCACAGCTGCCAAATTCCATTTTGCAGGGCCTCAATCTCGGCCGGCACCTTGGCCAGCCGCAAGCAGGCAAATAGGTCATCTAACATGTAACGACTATCATTTATCTGTTAACAAGCAGCTGGCCAATTACTCCGAGCCGGGCGCGGAGTAATTGGCCAGCCGTACCCCAAGGCATTACGAGGGTTAACTGCTAAATGATAATTGTTACAGGACTTAAAACAGCTCCTTGGCCACGCGGCGGATGCTTTCCGACTTGCCCATGGAGTAGTAGTGCAGGCAGGGCACGCCGTGGGCCATGAGCTCGCGGCTCTGGTTGAGGCACCACTCGATGCCCACGGCGCGCACGGCCTCGTTGTCGCGGCACTGGCTCACGGCTTCCACCAACGGCTCGGGCAGGTTGAGGTAAAATGCCCGCGGCAGCATGGAAAGCTGCGATTTGGTGGTGAGCGGCTTCAGGCCGGGAATGATGGGCACGTCGATGCCGGCCGCGCGGCATAGCTTTTCGAAGCGGAAAAACTCCTCGTTGTCGAAAAACATCTGCGTCACGATGTAGTCGGCGCCGCGGTCCACTTTGTGGCGCAGGTAGCGGATGTCGGCGTTGTAGTTGGGCGCTTCGAAGTGCTTTTCGGGGTAGCCGGCCGTGCCGATGCAGAAGTCGGTGGCCCACACATCGTCCTGCTCCTGGTCGAGGTATTCGCCTTTGTTGAGGTTGGCCACCTGTCCGATGAGGTCGCAGGCGTAGGCGTGGCCGTCGGGCTCGGGCTTGAACACGCCTTCGCTCTTGATGGGGTCGCCGCGCAGGGCCAGGATGGAATCGATGCCCAGGAAGTGCAAGTCAATCAGCGCGTTCTCGGTTTCTTCTTTGGTAAAGCCGCCGCAGATGAGGTGGGGCACGGTGTCCACGTCGAAGCGGTTTTTGATGGCCGCGCAAATGCCCACCGTACCCGGCCGGCGGCGCACGGTTTTCTTCTCCAGCAGGCCGTTGGGGTGCTGGCGGTACACGTACTCCTCGCGGTGGTAGGTCACGTCGATAAACGGCGGCTTGAACTCCATCAGCGGCTCAATATTAGAAAAGAGCGTGTGGATGTTCTCGCCCTTTTTCGGCGGCAGCACCTCGAAGGAAAAGAGCGTTTTGCCGTTGGCGCGCTCCAGGTGTTCGGTAACTTTCATATAGTAGCGCGGACTTTGTAGTCCGCGTCTGGAAATAGGTGTAGCTCGGCCGATAGCAGCCGCTTCGGGTCGGTGCAATACGAGGACTACAAAGTCCGCGCTACAGGTTCATAATTTAAATTCGGCATCAACCAGCGCTCCAGCTCGGCCAGTTCCATGCCTTTGCGATGGGCTATGTCGGCCACTTGGTCCTTGCCAATCTTGCCAAGGCCGAAGTAGCGCGAATCGGGGTGCGCGTAGTACATGCCGCTTACCGACGAGGCCGGGTACATAGCCAGGTTTTCGGTGAGCGTAATGCCGGTTTTCTCACCCGCGTCGAGCAGCTGGAACAGGGTGATTTTCTCGGTGTGGTCGGGGCAGCCGGGGTAGCCGGGGGCCGGGCGCACGCCGCGGTATTTCTCCTGAATGAGGTCGTCGCCGGTGAGGTGCTCATCGGGAGCGTAGCCCCAGAACTCGCGGCGCACCCGCTCGTGCAGACGCTCGGCAAACGCCTCGGCCAGGCGGTCGGCCAGGGCCTTCACCATGATGCTGGAGTAGTCGTCGTGGTCGGCGGCAAACTGGTCGAGCAGCTTTTCGATGCCGATGCCAGCCGTAACGGCAAAACCACCCATGTAGTCCTGGCGGCCGGATTCTTTTGGGGCCAGGAAGTCGGAGAAGGCAATGTTGCGGATGCCGGGGCCTTTCTCGCCCTGCTGCCGCAAGGTGAAAAACTCGGTGGCCACCGTCTCGCGGCTGTCGTCGGCGTAGATTTCGATGGTATCGTAATCGACGGTGTTGGCTGGCCAAAAACCGAGTACGGCCCGGGCCGTGAGCAGCTTGCCATCGATGATGCGCTTGAGCATGGCCTGCGCGTCTTCAAAGAGTTTGGTGGCCGCTTCGCCAAGGTTCTCGTCGGTGAGGATGCGCGGGTAGCGGCCTTTCAGCTCCCAGGTGTGGAAGAAGGGCGTCCAGTCGATGTACTCGGCCAGTTCGGCGAGGTCGTAGTCTTCCAGCACTTTCGTGCCGAGGAAGCTCGGTTTGGTGATACTGGTGGTAGCCCAATCCGACTTGAAGCCGTTTTCACGGGCGGCCTCGATGGTCAGGTAGTTCTTGTCGCGCTGGCGGCTGGCGTAGTCGGCGCGCAGGGCGGCATAGTCGGCAGCAACGGTTTCGGCATAGGCCGCTTCGCCGGAGCCGAGCAGGCCCGCGGCCACGCCCACGCTGCGCGAGGCATCGTTCACGTGCACCACGGGTCCGCTGTAAGCGGGCGCGATTTTCACGGCGGTGTGCAGGCGTGAGGTGGTAGCGCCGCCGATGAGCAGGGGCACTTTCATGCCGCGCTTTTGCATGGCCTGGGCCACGTACACCATCTCATCGAGCGAAGGCGTGATGAGGCCGGAGAGGCCGATGACGTCCACGTTCTGGGCCTGGGCTTCGTCGAGAATCTTCTCGAGTGGCACCATTACGCCGAGGTCCACGATGTCAAAGTTGTTGCAGGCCAGCACCACGCCCACGATGTTCTTGCCGATGTCGTGCACGTCGCCTTTCACCGTGGCCATCAGGATTTTGCCGGCCGTCTGGCGGTCCGAGCCCTGCTTATCGGCCAGCAAATACGGTTCGAGGTAGGCCACCGCTTTCTTCATCACGCGGGCCGACTTCACTACTTGCGGCAGGAACATTTTGCCGGCGCCAAACAGGTCGCCCACCACGTTCATGCCGGCCATCAGCGGGCCTTCAATTACGTCGAGCGGGCGGGCCAGTTCCTGGCGGGCGGCCTCGGTGTCTTCATCAATGAATTCGGTGATGCCCTTTACCAGCGCGTGCGCCAGGCGCTCCTGCACCGGCAGGCTGCGCCAGGCATCGGCCACTACTTCGACTTTGCCTTTTTGCTTCACGGTTTCGGCAAATTCCAGCAGGCGCTCGGTGGCGTCGGGGCGGCGGTTGAGCAGCACGTCTTCCACCAGCTCCAGCAGGTCCTTGGGCACTTCGTCGTACACCGCCAGCTGGTTGGGGTTTACGATGCCCATGTCCAGCCCCGCCCGGATGGCGTGGTAAAGGAAGGCCGCGTGCATGGCCTCCCGCACCACCTCATTGCCGCGGAAGGAGAACGAGATGTTTGATACACCGCCGCTGGTGAGGGCGCCGGGCAGGTTCTGCTTAATCCACCGCACGGCCTCGATGAAGTCGATGGCGTAGTTGCGGTGCTCCTCCATGCCGGTGCCGACAATGAGGATGTTGGGGTCGAAAATGATGTCCGAGGCCGGGAAATCGATGCTCATCAGCAGGTCGTAGCTGCGCTGGCAGATTTCCTTGCGGCGCTCCAGCGTGTCGGCCTGGCCGTCCTCATCGAAGGCCATCACGACCATAGCCGCGCCGTACTGGCGCACGGTGCGGGCCCGCTGCAAAAACACTTCCGGCCCTTCCTTGAGCGAAATGGAGTTGACAATGCTCTTGCCCTGCACGCACTTCAGGCCGGCTTCCAGCACGCTCCATTTCGAGGAGTCTATCATCACCGGCACCCGCGCAATGTCGGGTTCCGACGCGATGAGGTGCAGGAAGGTCGTCATGGCCTGCTCCGAGTCGAGCATGCCTTCGTCCATGTTGATGTCGAGGACTTGGGCGCCTTCTTCTACTTGCACGCGGGCCACGGCCAGAGCTTCCTCGTAAGCACCCGTGCGAATGAGGCGGGCGAAGGCGCGTGAGCCCGTCACGTTGCAGCGCTCACCCACGTTCACAAACAGGCTTTCGGGCTTGATGGCGAACGGCTCCAAGCCGCTCAGGTGGGTAGCGGGCGGGATTTCGGTGGGCAGCGGGCGGGGCTTGTACTGTTCGGCCAGCTTGCTCAATTCGGCAATGTGCTGCGGCGTGGTGCCACAACAGCCGCCCACCACCGTCACGATGCCGTCCTTCAAATAGTCTTCAACTAAGGCCGCAAATTCCTGAGCTGACTCATCATAGCCGCCAAACGCGTTGGGCAGGCCGGCGTTGGGATAGGCCGAGATGTGCACGTTGGAAATGCGGCTCAATTCCTCCACGTACTGCTTGAGCTGGTGGGCGCCGAGGGCGCAGTTCAGGCCCACGCTTAGCAGCGGCAGGTGGCTGATGCTGTTCCAGAATGCCTCTACCGTCTGGCCCGAAAGCGTGCGGCCCGAAGCGTCGGTGATGGTGCCCGAAATCATCAGCGGCACCTGCCGGCCGCCTTCGTCGAAGAACTTCTGCACGGCGTAGAGCGCCGCTTTGGCGTTCAGTGTGTCGAAGATGGTTTCGATGAGCAGTGTGTCCACGCCGCCGTCCACGAGGCCGCGCACCTGTTCCAGGTAGGCCGTGGCCAGCTCGTCAAACGTCACGGCGCGGAAGCCGGGGCGGTTCACGTCGGGCGAGAGCGAGGCAGTGCGGTTGGTGGGGCCCACGGCGCCGGCCACGAAGCGCGGCTTGTCGGGCGTGGAGTATTCATCGGCCGCTTCGCGCGCCAGGCGGGCCGATTCGTAGTTGAGCTCGTACACCACGTGCTCGAGGCCATAGTCGGCCTGGGCGATGGTGGTGCCGGAGAAGGTGTTGGTTTCCACCATGTCGGCGCCGGCCGCGAAGTACTCAGTATGGATGCCCTTGATGATGTCCGGCCGGGTGAGGCTCAGCAGGTCATTGTTTCCGCGCAGGGGCTTGGGGTGGTCGGCAAAGCGAGCGCCGCGAAAGTCTTCCTCGGTCAGCGGATGGCGCTGAATCATGGTGCCCATGGCGCCGTCGAGAATCAGCAGGCGCTGGCGGAGCAGGTCGGGAAGAGGGGAGGGAGCGGCGAGGGTGGCGGTGGGCATTTCTTTCGGATTGAAGTACGGGCAAGCAGCGCGTATCCAGAAAGAAACCCGAACAGTATGGTTCGGTTCCGGCTGTCATCTTCTTTCACCTAAAAAACGCGGTGAAACGGGAGTTGGCACCTACTCGCGGTAGGTTGCCAAGACGTCATCGGGCCCGGTCCCTCGGTCTTTCTGGATAGCAGCGTAGGGCGAAGATACAGCCGGAAACGGGAAGTCGTTACGGGTGCCTGCACAACCTAAGGCGGCCCGGCCCAGTTAAGCTGTGCACTAATTACACAACTTCGAACCATGGCAAAACAGATGAAAGCCGCCTTCTTTACCGAATTCGGTGGGCTCGACAAAATTCAAGTGGGCACCCTCGACGTCCCCGCCGTGGGGGAAGGCGAAGTGCTGGTTCGGGTGAAGGCGGTCGGCGTCAACCCCGTCGACTCGGCCATTCGGGCGGGATACCTGCAGCAGGCCCTGCCACACGTGTTCCCCATCATTCCCGGCTGGGACGTGGCCGGGGTGGTGGTAGAGCGCGGCTACAGCGCCCGCCGCTTTGCTGTGGGCGACGAAGTGTACGCCTACGCCCGGCGCCCCACGGTGCAGCACGGCACCTTTGCCGAATACATCGTGCTGCCCGAAAGCTACCTGGCGCGGCGGCCCCACAGCTTGAGCTGGGAGCAGGCCGGCGGCATCCCGCTGGCGGGCCTCACCGCTTATCAGTCGCTGTTCGATGCTGCCAATCTGCAAGCCGGCCAGACCGTGCTGATACTCGGTGCCTCGGGCGGCGTGGGTAGCTTCGCTATCCAACTGGCCAAGGACAAAGGCGCGACGGTAGTGGCCGTAGCCAGCGAGAAAAACTTCGCCTACATGAAGGAGCTGGGGGCTGATTTCACCGTCGATTACAAGCAGGGCAACGTGGGCGAAGCCGTGAAAGCCATCGTGCCGGCGGGAGTGGACCTGATTTACGACTGCATCAGCGGCGAAACGCTCCCGCAGAGCTTGTCTGCCCTGAAGCCGGGCGGCACGCTGGTTTCCATCCTGCACAATGGCCAGGGGCTGGGCCCCAGCATCAACTTTCGTTACGTTTTCGTGGAACCCAATGCGGTGCAACTGGAGACGCTGCAGCAACTAGCCGATGCCGGCAAGCTGAAAGTGAAAGTGAGCAAGACCTTTCCACTGGATGAAACTGCTGAGGCGCTGAATGAGATTGATTCCCATCACACTACTGGCAAAATTGTCATTGTGCCTTAACCAACTGCTCAAAAAACAGAACGTCATGCTGAGCGCAGCCGAAGCATCTCGCTCGCTTCGTTGAGCTGATTTGAATACTGCTGCACGCGAGATGCTTCGGCTACGCTCAGCATGACGTTCTTTTAAAGCGATTTTTGTGCTATTATCCTAGTTAGCTGCGTGTATTTATTGCCCTCTGTTCATAATCAGCCATTCTATAATGCCCACGCGGGCCACACGCTGCCCGCCGGAAACACCGCTGGCTCCGGGGGCAGCTCCAGAAACGCAGTAGCCCCAAGCAAGCCCGCTAAGTCGCCGGAGCCGCCCACGCGCAGCGGCGTAGCCAAGCGACGGCCTTCCGCATCCACAGTCAGACGCACGGGTACGAAGTGAGCCAGCTGAGGCTTAAAATTGATGTCGATGGTAAGCACAGCAGGAGCAAGCGCTTCGTCAGTAGCTGTCTTTTCGGAAGCTTCGGCGGGCTGCATGCAGGCGCGTAGCCAGGGCCGTACGTAGCGGCAGGCCGTGAGAAAGGTCGAAACCGGATTGCCCGGCAGGCCGAACACAACCGGCCCCTCGGCGCGCGCGCCAAACCACATGGGCTTGCCGGGGCGCTGGTTCACCTCGTGGAAAATTTCCTTCACGCCCAACTCGCGCAGCAGGCCGGGCAGGTGGTCGGCGCGGCCCTTGCTCACGGCGCCGCTCAGCACCACGGCATCGAAGCCCGCGCCGAGGATGTTGGTCAGGCCCAGGCTTAGCTCTTCCCGGTCGTCGGGCAGGTGAAACAGCGACACGTCGGCCCCGACTTGGGTGAACAGGGCTTGCAGCGCATACGCATTGGAACGCCGAATCTGGTGGGGAAGGGGCGTTTCGCTGATGCCCACCAGCTCGTCGCCGGTGCTGATAACGGCAAGGCGCGGGGCGCGGGTTACGGCTATTTCAGCGGCACCTACGGTGGCAGCTACGGCGAGCTCGGCGGGGCCCAGGCGGGTGCCGGGCTTGAGCAGCACGTCGCCCCGGCGGCGGTCGGCGGCTTGGCCGTGGATGTTGACGCCGGGCGCGGGGGGCGGCGGGATTTGGATGGTGGCGCGGTTGCCATCCAGCAAAATGTCTTCGTAGCGCACCACCACATCGGTGCCGGGCGGCAGGACGGCGCCAGTCATTACCTCCACAGCGGCTTGCGGGTTTTGCAGGGGCTGGGGCGGGGCGCCGGCGTACTGCGTGTGCTCAATTTCAAACTCGGTCTGGCCCGCAGCCCAGGCGGCGTGCGCCACGGCAATGCCGTCCATGGCCACCCGGTTGAAGGGCGGAAAGTCGCGGTCGGCCACCAGGTTTTCGGCCAGCACGCGGCCGGCAGCGTGGGGCAGGGGCACGGTTTCGGTGGGGAGCGGACGGGCGGTGGCCAGCACGCGGGCAAAAGCTTCGGCAACGGAGAGCATAGGCAGCGCCGCGCGCGGCGGCCGGAAAAGTAGGGCAAGCGCCCGGTTGCGAAACGGCCAATGCGCATTTTTGTTGAACGAAGCGCCCGGCCGCCGGTTGAGCAAACCTAGGCCAAGAAGTCCTAGCGGCGGTCACCAACCATTTTAATCCGTTGAATCCTTGCCCATGCTATCCGATAAATTCACCCACGTGAACGCCGCCAACCAGCCCACCATGGTCGATGTGGGGGCCAAAGCACCGACCCGCCGTGTGGCGCGCGCCCGCTGCCGCGTGGTGCTGGGCGCCGAATTATTGAGCCGGGTGCAGGCCGGCGAAATGCCCTCGCACAAGGGCCCGGTGCTGCACACGGCCATTCTGGCTGGCATCATGGGGGCCAAGCGCACCTCGGAGCTCATCCCGCTGTGCCACCCGCTGGGCCTCGACGATTGCAAGGTCAGCATCGAGCCCGATGGGCCCGACGCCCTGCGCGTGGAGTGCACCGCCGTGGTCACCGGCCGCACCGGCGTGGAGATGGAAGCCCTGACCGGCGTCACCGTGGCGGCCCTCACCATCTACGACATGTGCAAGGCGTTTTCGCACGATATTACCATTGATAGCGTGCAGCTTGTGGAGAAAACCGGCGGCAAGCACGACTTCCATCGCGCCGAAAATTTGTAAATTCCACCATGGACAGTCATTCAAGCACAACCGCAAAACGTACCAAACACGCCGCCCTGGCCCGTCCCGATATGGGCGAATTTGGCCGCCACGAACTGGCCATTCTGGGGGCACCCTGCGGCGATATTCAAGCCCTGGTAGCTCAACTGCTGCCGCACCTGGCGCCGGCCCTGCGCGTAGCTTATGTGGATGCCGACCACGCCGCCGGCGATACGGCTGCCGCTGAAGCAACTTCAGGCACGGCCGCCCGCCCCACTCCCTACGTGGCCGAAAATGGCCTGTCGGCTGAGTTGGTTGATAAAATCACGTATCGCCAGCTCAACCTGACCCGCGCGCTCGACAGGTTCTCGCAGCCTGAGCTGCTGGCCCACGAAAGCGTGGTGCTGGTGAACGGCAACCACTTCCGCGCCCGCCAGCAAGTTGTCATCGTGGACCCTCGTAAGCCGCTGGACAAAAAGCTCGACCGCCTTACCGACGTGCGGCTCATCCTGCTGGCCGACGGCCAAACGGACCTGCCCGCGGTGCTGGCCGAGCACCTGGCCAGCGCGCCGCTGCCGCCCGTGCTACGCCTGGCCGACACGGCTGGCATCGCCGCCTTCATCCGGCAGTGGTACCTCGTGGCCGTGCCGGTGTTGCGGGGCCTCGTGCTGGCCGGCGGCCGCAGCGAGCGAATGCAAACCGACAAGGGCAAGCTGCACTACCACGCTCTCGACCAACGCCAGCACACGGCCGCGCTGCTCGGCGAGTTTTGCCCCGACGTGCGCGTGTCCGTGCGCCCCGACCAGGCCGCCGAATTGCCCACCGGGCTCAAGCCGCTGCCCGATACCTTCCTGAACCTGGGCCCACTGGGCGGGCTGCTGTCGGCGTTCCAAGCCGACCCCAACGCGGCGTGGCTGGTGCTGGCCTGCGACCTGCCCTTCCTCACCCGCCACACCCTGGAGTTTCTGGTAACCCACCGGCAGCCCGCGCGGGCGGCCACGGCCCTGAAAAGCCCCTGGAACGACTTCCCCGAGCCGCTCGTGACCATCTGGGAGCCGCGCAGCTACGGCCAGCTGCTGCGCTTCTTGAGTCTGGGCTACTCCTGCCCGCGCAAGGCCCTGATTAACTCCGATATAGAGCTGCTGGAGCCGCCCGTTCCCGCCGAGCTGCGCAACGTGAACACGCCTGAAGAACGCGAAGCGGCCAACCAGGAACTTAAAATTGCCCAATAAATCAGAAGTACTATACTAATGGGCTGCGGTAACGAGTTACCTTGGCCTATTCTGTGGACTTTCCTGATTTATGAAATCTTTCTATTTGACGGTTTGGCTGCTGCTGGCCTTTTGTACAGCGGCTTTAGCCCAAGTGCCTGCTACTCGTTTAAACCTCGACTTTGAGCAGGTAAATCAACCGGCGAAGCAGCCCCGGGGGTGGGTATCGCCCGGCACTGATGGATACTGGATGGCCGCCGATTCGGTGGTGCGCCACGGCGGGCGCTATGCCTTGCGCCTGCAATCCCAGGGGCCGCGCCCTGATAAGTCGTTTGGGGTAGCCAGGGTGACTGTTCCAGTCAATTTTCAGGGTAAAGCCATTAAACTGACTGGCTTTATGAAGACCCAAAACGTGCAGGACGGATACGCCGGCCTGTGGCTGCGGGTAGACGGCGAGGCCAGCACGTTGGCCTTTGACAACATGAGCAAGCAGAATGTGCACGGCACCACGGACTGGCAAGCCTACACCATCACGCTGCCGCTGGGCGAGCAGGCGGAAACCCTCGTGCTGGGCGGGATTTTGCCTGGCTCCGGCACCATGTGGCTAGACGACCTGGTGCTGACCGTAGACGACCAGCCCCTGGCGCAGGCCCGGCCCAAAGTAGCTCAACTTTTCAAAGCCGATTTGGATACGGCCTTCCGGGCCGGCTCGCGCATCAAACTGGATAATCTCACCCAGCAGCAGGTGGAAAACCTCGCGGTATTGGGCCGGGTCTGGGGTTTTGTGAAGTACTACCACCCCGCCGTGGCCCGGGGCGAATACAACATGGACGCCGCCATGCTGCGGGTGCTGCCCCAGGTGCTCAAGAGCGAAAACGCTGCCAAGCGCAACCAGGTCCTGAGCACTTGGCTCACCGGTTTTGGCCCGGTGCCCGCGTGTGCTTCGTGCCGGGAGCCGGCCCCGGACAGCCTCCGCCTACAGGCGGACCTGGCGTGGCTGCAAGACAAAAAGCAGCTTGGCGATGCCCTGAGCAAACAGCTGGAGTACCTGCGCCAGAACCGCAACCAGGGCAAGCACTACTACGTGCGGAGTGCGCCAGGAACGGGCAACCCGCTTTTTGAGCATGAGTACGCCTACGCCACGCCCGAAACGCCCGACGCCGGCCTGCGCCTGCTGTCCCTGTACCGCTACTGGAACATGATTGCCTATTTCTTCCCGTACCGCTACGCCAATGGGGAAGACTGGCAACGCGTGCTGCCGGAATTTATCCCGCAGTTTGCCTCGGCTGGCACCCCGGAGCAGTACCGCCTGCGGGCCCTGGCCCTGATTGCGCGCATCCACGACACCCACGCCAATATTTACGGCAACGACAAGGTGCTGGGCAACTACCTGGGCCGGTACTATGCGCCCGTGCAAGTCCGTTTTGTGGAAGGCCAGGCCGTGGTTACCGACTATTATAACGCCGCCCTGGGCGCTGCGACTACGCTGCAAAAAGGCGACGTAGTACTGGCCGTGGCCGGGGTGAAGGTGTCCGATATGGTAAAAGCCCGCCAGCCGCTCACGCCCGCCTCGAACGAACCCACGCAGCTGCGCAACATTTCCAAAAACTTGCTGCGCGGCGCGACCGAGCAAGTGGAACTGCTGGTGCGCCGCGACGGCCGCGATTTTCCGGTCACCATAAGCCGCTACCTCCCCAAAGAGCTAAACCTCGCCGTGGACACCGGCACGCCGTCGCCCATCGCGCCGGCGTGGCAACTGCTGCCCAACAACATCGGCCATCTCAAACTGGGGACCATTCACCAGGCGCAGCTTCCTGAGATAATGGAAGCGGCCAAAAACACCAAAGGCCTGGTAATTGACATTCGCAACTACCCTTCGGAGTTCATGGTGTTTGCGCTGTCGCAGTACCTGCTGGCCCAACCCACTAAGTTTGTCCGCTTTAGCCGGCCGGTCATTACGTACCCGGGCATGTTCGAGCGCATACCTGGGCCCACCTTGGCGGCGGGCAAAGGGACGGCGTACGCGGGCAAAGTGGTTATCCTCGTCAACGAGCTGTCGCAGAGCCAGGCCGAATACACTACTATGGCGTTCCGCACCGTGCCGGGGGCGAAGGTGGTGGGCAGCACCACGGCCGGGGCCGACGGCAACGTGTCGTTCATCACCCTGCCCGGCAATATCTCTACCGCCATTAGCGGACTGGGCGTGTACTACCCCGACGGCCGCGAAACCCAGCGCGTGGGCATCGTGCCCGATGTGGCGGTGGCGCCCACCATCCGGGGCATCCGCGAGGGGCGCGACGAGGTGCTGGAAAAAGCCGTGCAGCTCATCGAGCAGCCCTGATGCCGCTTGGCCCAGGGCCGAAGTTGAGC
Source organism: Hymenobacter plasmatis (assembly GCF_020711255.1). Taxonomy (GTDB): domain Bacteria; phylum Bacteroidota; class Bacteroidia; order Cytophagales; family Hymenobacteraceae; genus Hymenobacter. Next base: position 25,602 of record NZ_JAJFAW010000002.1, on the reverse strand, counting down.
CAACGGCGGAAGGATTTCCTGCGCGCCCAACCACAAAAGGTAACTCCCTGAAAACCTGCCCGGCCATGTTATGGTCGGGCTTTTTTTTAGCTCAACGTACATCTGTTGAAGCCAAAAGGGCGTTTATGGCGCAGGTTGGCACACTTTTCGAAGCACGCCTTCCCGAGTATATTTTTCACTCTCTATAATCCACATGAAAAAATCTGCATTTTTAGTAGCGTCCCTTCTCGCTACAGCGGCCGTTTCATCGGCTCAGGCCCAGGACGGTATTCGTTTGGGATTCCGCGCGGGTGCCAACTATTCTAACTTGGCCGGCAACATCAACCACGAGGATACTTATAATAACAAAGTCGGCTTTTTGGGCGGCGTGATGCTCAACGTGCCGGTTACCAGCGACGGCTTCTTCTCGGTGCAGCCGGAGGTGCTGTATTCGCAGAAGGGCTTCGAGAACAAGCCTACCGAGTACACCACCACCATTGCCGGCATCGGCAACACCCAGAAGCGCGAGGGTAAAGTAAACTACAACTACCTGGACGTGCCAATACTGCTGAAAATTAACGCCGGCGGCTTCGTAGCCGAAGCCGGCCCGCAGTATTCCTACCTGCTCTCGGCCAACAACGAGACCAAGGTGACCAACACGCCGCAGCCCAACGGCACGCCCCGCGTAACCGAAGACCAGAACAAAACCGACGTAAGCGGCTTCAATCGCAACGAGCTGGGCTACGTGGCCGGCGTGGGCTACCAGGCCGAAAACGGCCTGAGCCTGAACCTGCGCTACAACGGCGCCCTGAGCGACTTCGTGAAGAGCGACAACAGCACCTACTTCAACGGCGACCTCAAAAACGCCCGCCACTCGGCCTTCCAGCTCTCGTTGGGCTACTTGATTCCGAGCAAGTAAGCAGTATTTGTCATTAATCAGCATTTGTCATGCTGACGAAGGAAGCATCTTGTCCCCGCTGAACTAGTCATCCGACGGTGATAAGATGCTTCACTCCGCTCTGCATGACAGATGGGGTTTAAGTTTCCATAAAAAAGCCCGGCATCTACAAAGATGCCGGGCTTTTTTGTGTGCAAATAATTGAGCTACGGATGCGCGGCTACCCACTCGGTACCGTCTTCGTATTCCTCACGCTTCCAGATAGTCACGACTTGCTTGAGCGTGTCGATGATGTACTGGCAGGCGGCGAAGCTTTCGGCGCGGTGCGGCGTGGCCACGGCCACCACCACAGCCACGTCGCCGAGTTCTAACGTGCCTTTGCGGTGCACCACGGCTACTTCCTGCAGCATTGGCCACTTTTCGTAAGCCTGAGTTACCACGTGACCCAGCTGGGTCAGGGCCATGCTGTCGTAGGACTCATAGTGCAGGCGGCGCACGGGGCGCCCGCCCGACTGGTTGCGCACTGTGCCAATGAAGGCGTTCACGGCCCCGGCGGCGTCGGTTTGCACGGCGGCCATGGCAGCGGCTACGTCAATGGGCTGGTCGGTAATGGCGAGGTAGGGCGTCATACGTAGCGCGGACTTTTAGTCCGCGAGTGGATGCTATAAAATCGTGCAGAGGTAATTGCCCGCGCGGACTAAAAGTCCGCGCTACATCACCCCCCGGCGACGGGCGGAATGAGGGCAATTTCGTCGACGGTGTGGAGCGGTTGGTCGTTGTCGGCGTATTCGTGGTTCACGGCCACGGCGCAGCTGCGCAGCTCGCCCAGCGCGGGGTATTGCTTGCGCATTTCTTCCAGCAGCTCGCCCACTGTAGCGGGCGCCGGCGCCGGCAGCTCAATAACGGACGTGCCCACGATGTCGCGGGTGATGCCGTATAGGGTGACTTTTAAAGACATATCTTCGACATAAATTTTCGACAATCCCCGATTGCCGGCGGGCACTGGCCCAACCCGCGTAATAGGCCTTGAACACCTTCCGCGCGCCGGGGGTTTAGCGCTAGTCGGCCGTCTTACGTACAGCCGCACAAATTTGGTGATAAACGTGCAGCCTACTCTCTCCCTTCCGGCCACTCCCGTGGTTTCACCCCTCTACGACCAGCACGGCCGGCCGCTGGAATACCTGCGTCTGGCCGTGACGGACCGCTGCAACCTGCGCTGCTTCTACTGCATGCCCGAAGAAGGCATCAAGTACATGCCCAAGCACGAGCTGCTGAGCTACGAAGAGATGCTGCGCCTGTCCGGCCTGCTGGCCACGCTGGGCGTGCGCAAAGTGCGCCTGACCGGCGGCGAGCCCTTCGTCCGGCGTGACCTGGTGCCCTTCATGGAGCGCTTGGCCCAGCTGCCCGGCATCGACGACATCAGCCTGACCACCAACGGCGTGCTCACCGCACCCCACGTGCCCGCCCTGGCCCGCCTGGGCGTAAAAGCCGTGAACCTCAGCCTCGACACCCTGGACCGCGCCCGCTTCGCCAGCATCACCCGGCGCGACGAACTGCCCAAGGTGATGGAAACGTTCTACGCCCTGCTCGATGCCGGCATTCAGGTGAAAATCAACGCCGTGGTGATGGACGGGCAGAACATCGACGACCTGGTTCCGCTTGCTGACCTCAGCCGCAGCCTGCCCGTCGACGTGCGCTTCATCGAGGAAATGCCCTTCAATGGCGGCAGCCACGAGGCCGGCCCAGCGTCGCTGCCGTGGAACCACGTGCGCATCCGCCAGCACCTCGAAGCGCATTTCGGGGAGCTCACGCCGGTGCCCATGCCCGCCGGGGCCACCGCTTCCGACTATTCCATTGCCTGCCACCAGGGCCGCGTGGGCATCATTGCGGCGTATTCGCGCACCTTCTGCGGCACCTGCAACCGCCTGCGCCTAACGGCCGAAGGCGGCATCAAAACCTGCCTCTACGACCAAGGCGTGCTCGACGTGCGGGCCCTGCTGCGCGGCGGCAAAGACGACGAGCAGATTGTGGCCGCCCTGGCCGCCGCCTTCCGCTTCCGGGCCGCCAATGGCTTCGAAGCCGAGCGCCAGCGGCCACTGCACCAGCTCAGTTTCGAGAGCATGGCCACCATTGGCGGGTAGCGAAGCATTTTTCCCGCGCCTTCTGTCATGCAGAGCGAAGCGAAGCATCTTATCCCCGTTGCACGAGTCGTGCTGGCTTGAGAAGATGCTTCGCTGCGCTCTGCATGACAGAAGGCTTGGGCAAGCGGTTGTACGCACTACAGAATGTTCGGCAGGCCATGACGCTAAGCTGGATAAACGTCTAAAACATGCCATTTTCGTTCTGAGCTATTTCGGGTACTTCCTGCAGCACGTCCCAATGCTCCACGATTTTGCCATTGGCATCGAACCGAAAAATGTCCATGCCGGCGTAGTCGTGGCCACCGGGCCAGGTCTGGTGGCAGTGCAGCACCACGAGGTCGCCCTCAGCCACGGCCCGAACCACGCGCATGTGCTTGCCGGGGTACTCGGCCTGCATGCGCAGGAAATACGTGAGGAAGCCCAGCTTGCCATCCTTCACGTGCGGGTTGTGCTGAATGTACTCGTCGCCGACGTAGCGTTCCAGCGCCTCGGCCGGCTGGCAGTCGTTGAACATCAGCTCGTAGAAGGCAATGGCGTTCTGCTTATTTCGGTCCTGTTGGGTCATGGTTTCGGAGCGGGAACGTTTGTTGGAAACGGGCCGCAGCTTTTGCTGAAAAAGCAACTACTGCGCGCCGGCCGGCGTTGGGGGAGCTTGTAATTTGCTAAAAAATAGTGTGAGACGGCCCCAGCCCAGCGCTCGGGACGAGAAGGTATACGTTATGATTTCATTGACTACAACGGCCCCGCCCATTTCCCGAAAAGCCCACCGGTTGGCGGTGGGCGCTTTGTTTTTTCTGTTGGGCCTGTGTTTTGCCAGTTGGGCCTCGCGCATTCCGAGCGTGCAGCAGCGCATGGGCATTTCGGAAGCGCAGCTGGGCCTGCTGCTGCTGGCGCTGCCCATTGGGCAGCTGCTTTCGTTGCCCGTCACCGGGTGGCTGGTGGCCAAGGAGGGCAGCCGCAAGGTTGTGCTGTGGGGCGTGGTGCTGTATGCCACCGCACTGCTGGGCCTAGGCTGGGCCAGCAACCTCTACCAGCTGCTACCGTGCCTGGTGCTATTTGGCGTGGGCGGCAACCTGACCAATATTTCGGTGAATACCCAGGCCGTGGGCGTGGAGCGGCTCTACAAGCACAAGCCCATCATGGCCTCGTTTCACGGGCTGTGGAGTTTGGCAGGGTTTGCCGCCGCCGCGGTGGGCTCGTTTATGATTGGCCACGCCATCACGCCGGGCTGGCATTTCGTGCTCATTGCCTTGTTCATTATGGCCGGCCTGGCGGTGAGCGCCGGCTACACCGTGCGCGAGGATACCGGCGTCGACCCCAACCAGCCCATTTTCGTGAAGCCCGACAAGGAACTGCTGGGTTTGGGCGCCATTGCCTTTTGCGCGCTTATCTGCGAGGGGGCCATGTTCGACTGGAGCGGGGTGTATTTCAAAAAGGTCATTCAGGCCGATAAGGACTGGGTGGGCGCGGGCTACACGGCCTTCATGAGCACCATGGCCCTGGGTCGCTTTGGAGCCGACTGGCTGGCCGCGCGCCTGGGGGCTAAGCGCGTGATTCAGCTCAGCGGCCTGCTCACGGCCACGGGCCTGCTGATTGCGGTGTTGCTGCCCACGCTGGTCACGGCCATGCTGGGCTTTCTGCTGGTAGGCTTTGGCACGTCGTCGGTGGTGCCGCTGGTGTACAGCGCGGCCGGCCGCTCCAAGCACATGTCGGCGGGAATGGCGCTGGCCTCGGTCTCAACTATTGGTTTCCTGGGCTTTTTGCTGGGGCCGCCAGTTATTGGCCTGGTGGCCGGGGCCACGAGCCTGCGGGTTTCGTTTGCGTTGATTGCCTTTATGGGACTGTGCGTGTCGGCGGTAGCCACGCGGGTGCGGGTGTAGCTTGCTGCCCGAAAAAAGAACGTCATGCTGAGCTTGCCGAAGCATCTCGACCGCGAACTAATCCCAACAATTGAGTTAGTATTGAGGTAAAGATGCTTGGCTACGCCGACCTTCGGTTCGCTGTGCTTGGCATGACGTTCTACTCAAAGTTCTAACCCAAAACCCATCCAACCCATCACATGGAAATAACCCAATCCGTCACCAAATACACCTGGGACGACATGCCGAAAGAGCAGTTGTCGGACCAATTATCCCGCCGCCTCATCACTGGCAATGACATGATGCTGGCCCACGTTTACCTCAAAAAAGGCTGCGTTGTGCCCCTGCATCAGCATATTAACGAGCAGATAACCTACATCCTGGAAGGCGCATTGCGTTTTCATATTGGGTCCGAAAACGGGGAGGAAGTCATCGTGCGTGCGGGCGAGGTGCTGCACATTCCGTCTAACGTGCCGCACACGGCCGAGGCGCTGGAAGACACGCTCGACGTGGATATTTTCAGCCCCCCGCGCCAGGACTGGTTGGATAAATCCGACGATTACCTGCGCCAGAAGTAACCTTATGGACCTCGGATTGCAAGGAAAAGTAGCCCTGGTGGCGGCAGCCAGCAAGGGCCTGGGCCGCGCCGTGGCTGAAGAACTGGCCGCCGAAGGGGCCTCGCTGGTGCTGTGCGCCCGCGGCGAAGAAGCCCTCCAGGAAACGTGCGCCGCCATCACGGCTGCCACGGGCGTGCCCGTGTTGGGGGTAGCCGCCGACGTATCCAACCCGGCCGATGTCGCCCGCGTGGTGCAAGCCGCAATGGAACGGTTTGGGCGCGTCGATATCTTGGTAACGAACGCCGGCGGACCGCCCGCCGGCACCTTCGACACGCTGAGCCGCGAAATGTGGGAATCGGCCACGCACCTGCTGCTCACGAGCGTGGTGGAGCTCACGCGCGCCGTGCTGCCCGGCATGAAAGAGCGCGGCTGGGGCCGCATTCTCAACGTGACGTCCATCGCCGCGAAGCAGCCAGTGGATAACCTGCTGCTGTCGAACAGCCTGCGGGCCGCCGTAACCGGCATGGCCCGCACCCTGGCCAACGAAGTCGCCCCGTTCGGCGTCACGGTCAACAACATTCTGCCCGGCTACACCCGCACCGAGCGGGTGGTGAACCTGGCCGATGCCGTGGCCGCGCGGGATGGCATTTCGGCCGCCGACGCCACCGCCCGCTGGGAAGCTGAAATCCCCATGCGGCGCCTGGGCGAGCCCCGTGAATTCGCGGCGCTGGCGGCTTTCCTGTGTTCGGAGCGGGCCAGCTACATCACCGGCAGCTCTATTGCCGTAGACGGCGGCTGGATTCGCTCGCTGCTGTAGCAGCTGGCTTTCCTTCCTCACCCGTCTGTCATGCTGACGCAGGAAGCATCTTATCACGTTTGGACGACTCGTTCGACTTTGATAGGATGCTTCCTGCGTCAGCATGACAGACGGGTGAGTTAGTGCCCTACGTATCCCGTTCTTCCTTTCCCACTACCCATCCCACCCACCGCTTTGACTGAAAATCTGACCCACCGGCAGAAGATGCTCACGTTTGCCGGCGTGTTGCTGGCCATGTTCCTGGGCTCGCTCGACCAGACCATCGTGTCCACGGCGCTGCCGCGCATTGTGGCCGATTTGCACGGGCTCGACCGGTTTACGTGGGTGGCCACGGCTTATTTGGTGGCCAGCACGGCGCTGGTGCCCATTTATGGCAAACTGGCCGATATGTACTCGCGGCGCAAGATTGAGGTGACAGCCGTGCTCATTTTCCTGACGGGCTCCATGCTGTGTGGGCTGGCCGGCGAGTTTGGTCCGTTGCCGCTGCTGGGTGATGGCATGAACCAGCTGGTGTTCTTCCGGGCCATTCAGGGCTTTGGCGGGGCGGGGCTGTTTGCCATGGCCTTTATCATCATTGCCGACCTGTTTCCGCCCGCCGAGCGCGGCCGGTACCAAGGGTTTACGGGGGCGGTATTTGGCACCTCGTCGGTGCTGGGGCCGCTGCTCGGGGGCTTTCTCACTGACCGGGGCAGCGGCCTGATTCCGGGCGTAGCGGGCTGGCGGCTGGTGTTCTACGTGAACTTGCCGCTTGGCCTGCTGGCGCTTTGGTTTATTCTGACCCAAATGCCGGCATTGCGCCCACGTACCCAGCCCAAGCCGCTCGACTACCTATCGGCCGCGTTGCTCATGGCCGGGCTGGTGCCGTTGGTAATGGCCTTGCAGCTCAACAAAGCGGTGTATGGTTGGGCGTCGCCGCTCACGCTAGGCCTGCTGGTGGTGGCGGTGGGCTCGTTGGCGGCGTTTGTGTTCCGCAGCTTGCGCCACGAAAATCCCATTCTGGACTTTGGCCTGTTTCGCAACCCCGTTTTTCGCACCGCCAATGGCGCGCTGTTTCTGCTGGGCGGGGCGTTTCTGGGCATCATCATTTTCGAGCCCCTGTTCATGGTCAACGTCCTGGGCGTATCGGCCACCCGCGCCGGCGTTAGCCTGATTCCGCTCTCCATGGGCGTGGTGCTGGGGTCGCTGCTGGCCGGCCAAATGGTCTCGCGCTTCGGCCACTACAAGCGCTGGATGCTGGCCGGGCTAGTGGTGCTGCTCGGCGGCCTCTCCCTGCTGGCCAGCATGCCCGAAACCGTGGGCTATTACCAAGTACTGGGCTATTTGCTGCTGTGCGGCATTGGGCTGGGCCCCACCATGCCGCTCTACACGCTGGCTATTCAAAACGCCATCGAGCCGCACTTATTGGGCCAGGCTACTTCGGCCAGCCAGTTTTTTCGGCAGATTGGCGGGGCCATTACGGCCTCGGTGCTGGGCGCCGTGCTCACATTCACGCTGGCCCAAAACCTGCCTGCCGCGGCCGTGCCCATCCGGCCGGTTGTGGAGCATACCGAAGTGGCCGAAGGGCCGGCACTGCCCCCGGGCGTGGCCACTGGCCCGGCCTCGCCGGCCGCCCGCGCCGCCTTCTCCAAAGCCATTTCCCGGGTATACCTCGTCAATATCTGTCTGGTGCTGGGCGGGCTGCTGATGACGCTCTTTGTGCCGGAGCTGCCGCTGCGCAAGAGCAACATCGCGCCGCCCGCGACGGAATAAGGCTCGTAGAACTGAGCGGAAGCTAACAAATCAGCTCAACCTCGTACCCGCTTAGGTGCGCCAGAAACTACCCTTTGCCCGATAGGCAGGCTAAGCGCACAAATTTCTATTACATCACTAACCGCTGTAGTACAGTTTCTTGGGCTGTGGGCACGCCTTACTTCCCCAGCCCAACCCAGCCGCGCTGCACGGAATAATACAGCGCCGTGCCCACCACCAGCCCCACCAGGTAACCATAGGGGAGCCCGGCACAAAGCAGCCCCACCAGCAGCGCCACTAGCAAATCGGTCCGGCTGGTGCTGATGTCGCGCAGCAAGGCGGCCAGCGTCAGGGCTTCGAACAGCAGCAGCACGCCCAGAATCGGAAGCGGGAATATCTGCACCACCTGCTGAAAGCCCTGGCTGAAAAACAGCCCAAGAATCAGAAACAGGCACCCGTACAGCACCACCGAGCCGCCCGTGCGGGCCCCAAACGCGTAGTGCCCCACCATGCCGCCCGAGCCGTGGCACACCGGAAAGCCGCCCAGAAACGGATTCACTAGGTTCATCAGCGAGTAGGTGAAGCTAATTTGCCGCACGGTGAGGCCCCGCTCCGGGAAATAGTCGGCTGCAATCTGGCGGGTGGCCAGCACCGAGTTGCCCAACGACAGCGGAATCTGAGGCAGCGCTAGCAGCAAGGCCCCTGTGATGATGTCGGCCCGCTCGGGCAGGTGCCAGGTGGGCAGGTGCAAGCCAATGGCCCGTTGGGCGGTGGCCAGGTCCAGCTTGAAAACCAGGGCGTAGGCCACGCCCAGGGCAATGACGAGCAGCGCGGCCGGCCAGCGGCGGTTGCCCAGCAAGGCCACTATGATGAGGAAGGCCGCGGCCGCCAGCGCGTAGCCCGGCAGGCCATCGGCCGCCACATATTGCTTCAGGGCCAGCGTGGCCAGCTGCAGGGCCAGCCCAAACTGAATGCCGCGCACCACCGGCTTGGGCACCAGCCGCGCCAGCGCATCAATCAGCCCGGTTATCGACAAAAAAAACATGCTGACCCCAATGGCCAGCCCCCCGCCGAAAATGACCCGGCCGGGAATCTTTTGGGCAATAACCAGCGCCGCAAACGCCTTGAGCGGCTGCACGGGCATGGGCATGCGGTACCACAGGCCGGAGAAAACCTGCATCAGCCCAAAGAGAATGAGCACCCCGGCGCTGTCGACGCCCGAGGCGGCAATGACGCCGATGAGCAGCGGCAAGTCCGTGCCCAGGTCGCCAAACGCGCCGGCCAGCTCGTTGCGGTCGAACCGGATGGACGGGCGGGCAGGAGCGGGGCAGGGCTCGGTTTGGGTCAGGGTTGAAGGTTCCACGGAGGCAAAGGTCGGGAGGCGGCGGGCTTGCAGCACTGGGCAAAGCAGGGCGCTGCAAGCCCCAACAAATTCTTTAGCGTTTGTTCTTCAGCAGGCGGGCCGTTTCGCTGGCTTGCTCGGCTACCTGGCCCAGGTACTCGCCGCTGGTGTAGCCTTTGCGGAAGCGCAGCGGCTTCAGGCGTTTGCCTAGGGCATCCACGGCCATTTCGTGGTCGAGGGCGCCTTCGGTATGGGCCAGGAAGATGGTGGCCACGCCGTTGCCGATGAAGTTGGTGATGGAACGCGCCTCCGACATAAATCTATCCACGCCCAGCAGCAGGGCCAAGCCTTCTACCGGAATCACCTTGAGGGCGGTGAGTGTGCTGGCCAGCACCACAAAGCCGCTGCCCGCCACGCCGGCCGCGCCCTTGCTCGTCACCATGAGAATGCCCATCATGGTGAGCACCTGCGCCCCCGACAGCTCCACGTGAAATACTTGAGCCAGAAACAGCGTGGAGAGCGACAGGTAAATGGTGGTGCCGTCGAGGTTGAAGGAATAGCCCGTGGGCACCACCAGCCCCACCACCGGCTGGGCACAGCCCATGCGCTCCAGCTTTTCCATGAGCCCCGGCAGGCCGGCTTCGGACGAGGACGTGCCGAGCACAATCAGCAGCTCGGCCTTGATGTACTTGAGAAACGACCACATGCCGATGCCCGCGTAGCGCAGAATGGCGCCCAGTATCAGGAAGATGAACACGGCCATGGTCAGGTACACCGTGGCCATGAGCTTGCCCAGCGGCAGCAGCGTGGCAATGCCGTACTTGCCGATGGTGAACGCCATGCCGCCAAACGCCCCGATGGGCGCCAGCCGCATCACCCAGTGCAGCCCCCGAAACACATACTTGGAGGCTTCTTTCAGGAAGTGAATAATGGGCTTGCGGCCGGCGTATTTGCTCAGGGCTATGCCCAGCGCAATGGACAGCAGCAGCACTTGCAGCGTCAGGTTATCAGCCAGAAAGTGCAGCCACGAAAACTCGCCGGCCCGCTTGGTGTACTCGCCCACGGCCGCCCCGCTGAGCTTTCCCACGGCCACGCTGGCGCCGGGCCGCACCAGCGCCGCCACGCCCACCCCGATGGCCAGCGCCAGCGTGGTCACGATTTCAAAGTACAGCAAGGCCTTGCCCCCGATGCGCCCCACCTTCTTCAAATCGCCCATGGTGCTGATGCCGAGCGTAATGGTAAGGAAAATAATGGGGTTGATGAACAGCTTGACGACGTCGATAAAGCGCTTGCCCAGAAATTCCATCTTCACGGCCGTAGCCGGCTGGAAGTGCCCCAGCAGCGCCCCGGCCACAATGGCCAGCAGCACCCAAAGCGTGAGATTGTGCGTCAGCTTTTTTAATTTCATTTAGGATAGAATCGAGAGGGAGCAGAATGGCGGATCGGGCTGCAAGAACGTCAGACTGGAAAGAACGTCATGCTGAGCGCAGCCGAAGCATCTCGCGTGCTGCAGCAATCCTTTTTCTTAGCGATTGGTTTAGTGGAACCACGCGAGATGCTTCGGCTGCGCTCAGCATGACGTTCTTAATTAATTCACTTCTTTCGTGCCCCATGGAGCCCGCCATACTCTTACCCGCCGCCAGCTACGAATTTGCCACCATCCAGAAGGTGACCGGCGCCGGCCCGCCCGTACCGGCCTCCGACCAGCTCGCGGCCGAGGAACCGCTGGAAATTCGCGTGGGCTACGAGGTAGCGGGCCAGCGCGAGCACCGCACCCTCTCCGTAACCATGCGCACGCCCGGGCACGACGAAGAGCTGGCCGCAGGCTTTCTGCTCACCGAAGGCATCATTCATCAAAAAGCCGACCTGCTGGGCATCATTCCCTGTCCTGACGTGCAGAAGGCCGAAGAGGCCGGCAACGTGACCCGCGCCGAGCTGGCCGCGCACGTGCAAGTCGATTTCTCGGCCATGGAGCGGCATTTCTACACCAGCTCCAGCTGCGGCGTATGCGGCAAAACCAGCATCGATGCCGTGCGCACCGCCTCCTGCCCCGTGCTGCCCACCAACGGCCCTTACCTGACCTACGACACCGTGCACCAGCTGCCCGAGCGCCTGCGCGCCGCCCAGGCCGGCTTCGAGCAAACCGGCGGCCAGCACGCCTCGGCGCTGTTTAGCCCGGCCGGCGAGCTGCTGTTGCTGCGCGAAGACGTGGGCCGGCACAACGCGCTGGACAAGGTCATCGGGGCGGCGCTGCTGGCCGATTGGCTGCCGCTGCACCAGCACGTGCTGCTGGTGAGCGGGCGCGTGAGCTTCGAGCTGGTGCAAAAAGCCGCCGCCGCCGGCATTGGCATTTTGGCGGCCGTGGGCGCCCCCAGTAGCTTAGCCGTACAGGCGGCCGAAAGCTTTGGTATGACCGTACTTGGCTTCGTGCGCCAGCAGCGCTACAACATCTATTGCGGGGCCTGGCGCTTGGTGAGCGACACGAGTAAAATGACTGAACATTAATAATTTATACGAAAAAAGACTTTATCTTTTGCTGATTGCCTGCGTAATAATGCCAGCTCCCGCCTATTTCTTTGCCCAATGAAACTCCGCTTCGAAGACAACTCCATTCGCCTCCGCCTCTCCGAAGCCGAAGTAGCCCGTTTTGCCGAAACCGGGCGGGTGTCCGTGGTGGTGCCCCTGGGGCCCACGGAGCGCGAGAGCCTCACGTATGCGCTGGAGCGGTCCGAAACGGAAGAATTCCGCATCACCCACGGCGCGGGGGCCATCACCATCAAGGTGCCGGCCGCCCTGGCTACCAAGTGGACCAGCACCGACCAAAACGGCCTCAGCGCCACGCTCATGATGGCTCAGCGCCAACCCCTCAAAGTGTTGGTTGAAAAGGATTTGGAGTGCCGCCACTAGCAGCGGGCAGCTATGGCATTTGCAGCCACGAGTACGCTGATTTACAGAAATATTGCTAACCCGATGCCTCAGCCCAACCCGGCAGGCCATTGGCCAAAACGCGTGCCTGCTGGAGGCTGGCCCGCCGGGTCACAAGTTGAGCTGAATCGGTCCGAGAATACCCACTTCCTCATGGATTCCAGCCGCGGCCGTAACCTCTGCCAGTACTTCCGCGTCTGACAACCAGAATAGAATTCGGGTGCCTGTTCGGCCCGGCGGAAAAATTGAGCTAGCTACGTAAATTCGAAGTGGATAGCCTACTGTTTACCACCGCATTGGGGCTGCGCCGCGCCAGCACGAGCAGGGCGGCCGCAATGCTCGCCAGGATTGGTCCGCATCTATTTCGCCCCTTGCTATGTTGTCTGAAAATCAGGGAGCTAAAGCGGCGGCTAAAACAAAATTGGGCTGCCGGCATTACGTTGTTTGGTTGAGCTGTATTCCTCTTTCTAATTAGTTCTGCTTGTCATGGAAAAATCCCCCGCCGAAGACCCCCGCCAAGCTGGCAAAACCGAACAGCAAGGAGCCCAGGCCAATGCCCCCAAAAGCGGCGAGCGGCCCGACCAGGGCGAAGCGCCCGCTCCCGACCACTACCGCTCCGACCCCAACCGGACCCACGTGCACGCCCACATTCCGGCTCCCGACGTGGCCAATGCCAAGTACCTGAACCCCGTGCTGGCCCAACCACCCGAAGCCCTCACCGGCCTCAAGCTGGAGGGCCGCGCAAAAATTGCCGCCGGGGTCACGGCCGTTATCAAGTCCATGCAGTTCAGCTGGACGGAGGGCGGCGTGGGACGCGGCAGCAAGGCCTTGCTCGGGCTCAACCAAAAAGATGGATTTGACTGCTCCAGCTGCGCCTGGCCCGACCCCGACGAGCACCGCTCGGTGGCCGAGTTCTGCGAGAACGGCGCCAAAGCCACCGCTTCCGATGCCGACGATAAAGCGGCCGGCCCCGAGTTTTTTGCCAAGCACAGCCTGGCCGAACTCTCGCGCATGACCGACCGCGACCAGAACAACGCCGGCCGCCTCACGCACCCGATGGTGAAGCGTCCCGGCGACAACCACTACTCGCGCATTGCCTGGCCCGATGCCTTCCAAATCATCGCCGATAACCTGAACGCGCTGGATTCGCCCGATGAGGCCGTGTTCTACACCTCGGGCAAGGTGCCCAACGAGCCGGCCTTCCTGTTCCAGCTGTTTGCGCGCGAGTTTGGCACCAACAACCTGCCCGACTGCTCCAACATGTGCCACGAGAGCAGCGGCTCGGCCCTCAGCCCCACCTTGGGGCTGGGCAAAGGCTCCGTCACGCTCAACGACATTCACGACGCCGAAGTCATCCTCGTCATCGGTCAGAACCCGGGCACCAACCACCCGCGCATGCTCACGGCCCTGCAAAAGGCCAAGCGCAACGGCGCCAAAATCATCAGCGTGAACCCGCTGATTGAAGCCGGCCTCAACCACTTCAAGAACCCCCAGGATTTCATGAACCCGCTGCGGGCCCTGGGCGCGCTGATGGGCGACGGCACCCAGATTACCGACGTGTTCCTGCAAGTGCGCGTGGACGGCGACATGGCCCTGCTCCGCGGCATCATGAAGCACCTGTTCGAAGCCGAGGACCTGAACCCCGGCCAGGTAGTGGACCGCAAATTCATCGACGAATTCACTGTCGGCTTCGACTCGTTTGAGCAGAACATCCGCAACACGAGCTGGGAAGAAATCGAGGAAATCAGCGGCATTTCGCGGGCCCAGCTCCTCGAAGCGGCCAACCTCATTGCCCACAAGCAGAAAATCATCACCTGCTGGGCCATGGGTGTCACACAGCAGCGCCAGGGCGTGCAGACCATTCAGGAAATCGTGAACCTGCATCTAATGAAGGGCGCCATTGGCAAGCCCGGCGCGGGCACCTGCCCGGTGCGGGGCCACTCCAACGTGCAGGGCGACCGCACCATGGGCATTTGGGAGCGCATGCCGAAACCCTTTATGCAGGCGCTGGAAAAGGAATTCCACTTCATGCCCCCCACCAAGGACGGCTTCGACGTGGTGGAGGCCATCAAGGCCATGCGCTTGGGCCACACCAAGGTGTACTTCAGCCTGGGCGGCAACCTGCTGGCCGCTGGCCCCGACACCGAGATGATAGCCGAGGCCATGCGCCGCCAGAAGCTCACCGTGTTCGTGGGCACCAAGCTCAACCGCGGCCACCTCACCACCGGCGAAACCAGCCTGCTGCTGCCCACCTTCGCGCACGTCGACATCGACATGCAAAAATCTGGACACCAGATGACCAGCTGCGAAAACTCCATGGGCATCGTCAGCCAGAACAAGGGCATCCTGGTGCCGCTGGCCGGCGACCAGCTCAGCGAAGTGGCCATCATCTGCGGCATGGCCATTACCACTTTGGGCGACAAGACCAAGACCGATTGGGTGGCCATGACGGAGAATTACGACGTCATCCGCGACCACATTTCGCGCGTGATTCCCGGCTTCGAGGACTTCAACGAAAAGCTGCGCAAGCCCGGCGGCTTCTACCTGCCCAATGGCCCCCGCGAGCGCAAGTTCACCACGCCCGACGGCAAGGCCCACTTCACCACCACCACGCTGGAGAAGTACCAGATTGAGCCAGACCAACTCATTCTGATGACGGTGCGGAGCCACGACCAGTTCAACACCACCATCTACGAGTACAACGACCGGTACCGCGGCATCCACGGCGAGCGCCGCGTGCTGTTCATGAACCAGGCCGATATGGACGAGCGCGGCATCAAAGCCAAGGACCTCATCGACATCACCAGCCACTTCCAGGGCGAGGAGCGCCGGGTCGAGAAGTTCGTGGCCGTGCCGTACGACATCCCCAAAGGCAACGTATCGGCCTACTTCCCCGAAGCCAACCCGCTGGTGCCCATCTCCAGCGTGGCCAAAATCAGCAATACGCCCACCTCGAAATACGTGGTGGTAACGGTGGTGCCCACCGCCGTGAACAACGACGTGCGCATCAAGGACCGCGAGAAAATGATGGCCGAGTAGGCGGGGAACCTCACCCCCAACCCCTCTCCATAAGAGAGGGGAGCCTGACGGTAATCCAATGAAAAAGCCCCAACTCAATATTGAGCTGGGGCTTTTTTGTTTTTAGAAGTTGAGCTAACGCTTGAGCTGCCGTGGCTCCCCTCTCTTTTGGAGAGGGGCTGGGGGTAAGGGTCCCCGCCAGAGAGGTCTAAGCCGGCAGCCCCGTCTTCTCCAAGTCGAAAAGCTCGGCCAGCAGCTCTACCATTTGCCCATCGTCGTCGCGCTTGCAGGCGGCTTTGAGCTGCAGCACGTGCTGCTTCAGAATCTTCTGCATCAGCGAGCGGGTGGCTTCGTCGAGGAGCTTGCTTTCGGCGGGAGTGGCTTTTTTCTGGTAGCGCTCCAGCTCCTCTTGGCGCAGGGCTTCGAGGCTGGCCTTCATCTTTTGGATGACAGGCGAAACCATCATTTCTTTAGCCCAATCCTGCAGGCCGGCGATGCTTTCGGCGATGATGGCGCGCACCTGGGGCACGGCCGCCAGGCGGGTTTGCAGCACGGCCGAGGCCTTGCTCTGGATGGCGTCGATGTTGTAGACCAGCACGCCGGGCACCAGCTCCACATCAGCGGCAATGCTGCGGGGCACGCTCAGGTCCACGAAGAACTTGAAGCTGAGCACGTCGAGGTTATCTACCAGCTCGCGGGTGAAGAACGGCTCGGCGCGGTTGATGGACGAAATGATGACGTCGGCTTCCTTGAGCGCGGGCACCAGGTCTTCGAAATCAACCAGGCGCATGCCGCATTCGGCAGCCAGCTCCTCGGCTTTGCCGCGCGTGCGGTTGCAGATGGTGATGTCGCTGAAGGACTTGCTGGCAGCCAGGTGGCGGCACACGTCGGCGCCGATTTCGCCCAGCCCCACTACCAGCACGCGCGGGTTGGCCACGTCGGCGGTCAGCTCTTCTACCAGCTCTAGGGCAGCGTAGCTCA
Organism: Hymenobacter plasmatis; assembly: GCF_020711255.1. Taxonomy (GTDB): domain Bacteria; phylum Bacteroidota; class Bacteroidia; order Cytophagales; family Hymenobacteraceae; genus Hymenobacter. The sequence goes on along the minus strand of NZ_JAJFAW010000002.1, from coordinate 9,357 downwards.
CCGAAGCGGCCCCGTCGCGGAAGCTGGTTTCGGTCTGCACGCGCTTGTTGGTGAAGAACACCGTGTGGAGCAGGCGGTGCAGGAAGGGCCCTGCGGCGTCGGCGTCGGCAGCCCACTGGTAGGCCAGCTTCACCTGGTTGCTGATTTGCAGGTCGCCCACTACCTGCGCGTCGAGGCCCATGGCCACTTCAAAAAGGTGCTGGGTGGCGGCATCGGCCTCGAGCAGCAAATCGAAATACGGGAGAAACGAACCGACATCGGAGCGGCCTTTCAGGTCGCCCAGGGCGAGGATAATTTCGCGGCTGCGGTCGTCTTCGGCCGCGTAATACACCTCGGTGCGGTTGCAGGTACTCAGCACCAGCAGGTCGGACAGACCCAAATCGTGGTGCAAGGTGTGCAGGAAACGGCGGCATGCAGCTTCGTCCAGCGAAAGCAACTCGCGAATGGCGAGGGGGGCTTTCTTGAAGGAGAGGCTAACGGCCTTGAACGGATGCGACATAGACTGAATCGGCACGAAACCGGACCACAAAATTACGGCAGGAATCGGCAAGAATGAAACAGGCAGCACAAGACTAGGGTTCGGAGCAAATTGTATTTCCCCGGAAGCCCCACCGGGGCCGCCCGTACCTTTGTGCCATGCTGCCTACAAACCCACCCGTTGCTGATACTTCACTCGTTGCCGATACCGCCGCAGTTGCCCCTGGCACAGTCGCCCCGACCGGTAAGGTGCCCACTGCCAGTCCCAAGCCATCGGAATTGCCTAAAAACTTGCCCACTGCACCCGGGGTGACCACGCCGCTGGCGTGGGCGCTGCTGCTCATTCTGGCCACTATCTGGGGCACGTCTTTTATTTTAATGAAAAAAGGGCTGGTCGTGTTTTCGGCCATGGAGCTGGGCGCTACTCGCGTAAGCGTGGCAGCGCTGCTGCTGCTGCCATTTGCCCTGCGCCACGTGGGCACCGTAGAGCGCAGCCGTTTCAAGTGGCTGGCTTTGAGCGGGGTGGTGGGCACGCTGATACCGGCCTTCCTCTTTGCATATGCCGAAACCAAGCTGGCCTCGGGGCTGGCCGGCGTGCTCAATGCCCTCACGGTGGTGTTTACGCTGCTGGTAGGCGCTCTGCTGTTTGGGCAGCGCCTCACGGGCCTGCGGGTGCTGGGCATCACGCTGGGGCTAATGGGCACGGTGGTGATGCTGCTGCTCGGTGGCAGCGGCGGCACCGATACGCCCACCGGCGAAGGCAATGCTTGGTACGGCATCTACATCCTGGTGGCTACCATGGGCTACGGCCTGAGCGTGAACGTGATAAAGCACCGCCTGGGCGGCATGACGCCCATGGCCGTCACGGCCGTGCTGCTGCTGCTCATCGGCGGGCCCGCGCTGGCGTACCTGCTGGTAGGCACCGGCTTTTTGCACAAGCTGGCCACCGTGCCGGGGGCCTGGGCGGCGTTTGGCTACATCGCGCTGCTGGCTACCATGAGCACGGCGGTGGCCATGGTGCTCTTCAACCGGCTGATTCAGCAGTCGACGGCGCTCTTTGCCTCGTCCAGCACTTACCTCATTCCCATCGTGGCCCTGGCCTGGGGCGCCCTCGACGGCGAGGCCTTCAACATCTGGCACTTCCTGGGCATGCTGATAATTCTGGCCGGGGTGCTGATTATTCACCGGGCGCGGTAGGTAACGCTTCGCTTAATGAAGAATGAAGAATTATAAGCGGGTAATTCTTCATTCCTAATTCCTCATTCTTCATTAAAAACATAAGGCCATTCCTGGAAGCGCGCGGGCAGGCCCGCCTGCCGGGCATTGCCGCGCACGTAGGCCAGCAGGCGAGTCAGCTCGGCCTGGTCGTGTACGGCGTAGTCGAACCAGCCGGCCTGCCAGAACTCGGCTTCGGGCGGCAGTTTGGGGCGCACTAGGCGGCGGCAGTGGGTGGCGGTGCGCAGGTGCAGCAAGTCGATGGCTTTGGCAAAGGACAGCGGGCTGCTGGCGGGCAGGTGCAGCACCAGGTGCAGGTGGTTGGGCAGCAGCGCAAAGCCGTGGACGACGAAGCCGGTTTCCTCGAGCATCATGATTTCGCCGGCCAGCAGCTCGGCCATTTTCTCCTGGTCGAAGTACGCCGGGCCAATGGGCGCCCGGTCTAGTACGGCGTCGAATTGGGCGAAAAACTGCTTCTGGGCTCGGCGGTGGTCGGTGCCGGCTTCCTGGGCCGCGCGCAGCTCGGCTTTTAGCCGGCGGCCCTCGGCGGCCGGGATGGTGCCGTGCAGGCGGAAGGTGATAAAAGCGGTTTCACCGGGCGGGAGGGGCATGGTAGGGAATGGAAGGGTAGAAATTGGGCACCAACGCGTATTTTCGGAAAGCTACTTTGCCGGTAGCACAATTTTGCTGCCCCCAGCCAGCCGAGGCCATGCGGATAACAGACTTGTACCTGCTCACCGCCGATTTGGCGGGCACGGAAGCCTTTTACGGCGGCGAGCTGCAGCTGCCCTTGCTTGAGCGCACGCCTACGGCCGTGGGCTTCCGGGTGGGGCACTCCAGGCTGACTTTTCACGCGGCTCCTGGCCCAACCCGGCCCTTTTACCACGTGGCGTTTGCCATTGCCTTCGGCCAGGTAGACGCCGCCCAGGCCTGGGTGGCCGCCCGCGCCGAGAGCCTGCCGTACTCGGCTACCCAAGCCATTGCCGACTTTCCCAACTGGCGGGCGCGGGCCTTCTACTTCCTCGACAACAACGGCACCATCCTCGAGTGCATTGGCCGGGTGGGTGGGCCGGCGGGGCCCGCGGAGTTTGAGGCCGCAACGGGGCTGCTGGGCGTGCACGAAATTGGGCTGGTGCTGCCCGATGTACCGCGCGATTGCGAGGCGCTGGCGGCCACTTACCACGTGCCGTTTTACGCCCGCGGGCCCCGGCTGGCCGATTTTGCGGCCCTGGGCGACGACGACGGCCTGTTCATCGCCTCGGCCGTTGGCCGGGGCTGGCTGCCCACGCTGCGCCCCGCCGAACGGCACTGGCTGAAGGTGGCCTTTGAGCAGGACGGCCAGCCCCACGAGCTCGAACTTTAGGCAACCAAAGAAAATAGGCCGAAAACCAGAACAGGGCCAGTGCAAAGCAGCCAAGGGGTAAGCACAAGCACACAGCAAGAAACCAACAGACTCACAGCAGATAATGCCTGAAGGCAATAACTAGGGCTTGGCCGTGGCCGTTTTTCGCGCTGCTGCTGCGGGAAAGTAATTAACACAAAAAGAGACTTTTTGAATGTTAGCAGCCGACCAAACCCTGGGATTCCCGTAAAAAGTTGGCAACACCCTACCCAAAGCTCCGAAGGAGCGCAGTGCTCCAGCAAAGCGGTTTATGAGCGACATCTTGCAGTTAAAGGAAAGCGAACAACGATTCCGCGCCCTGTTTGAGAATAACCCCGATTTGGTGTTGTTTCAGGACGCCACCGGCGTTATCCTCGATGCCAACCCGGCGTACCTGCAGGCGGTGGAAAAACCCCGGGAAGAGGTGGTGGGCCGGACGTTCAACAGCTTTCTGCCCGAGGACCTGCGGGCCCTGTTTGCCCAGAAGCTGCGCGAAGCCTTTGAGGGCCACAAAGTGCATTTCGATGTGGAAGTGCAGTTCCTGGGCGCCCCGCAGCCGCTCATCTACGCCGTGACCAAGGTGCCGCTGGTGGCGGACGGGGCCATTACCGGGGTGCACGCCGTGTTTCGCGACATGACCGAGACGTACAACTCGAACCGCGTGATTCGGGAGCAGGCCGATAAGCTCAACACCATTTTCGAGAGCATCACCGATGCCTTCTTCCTGCTGGACCGCGAGTGGCGTTTCGGGTTCGTAAACAGCGAGGTGGAGCGCCTGCTCAACGTGAAACGGGAGCAGATTCTGGGGCGCACGCTGCAGGATGTCTTTCCCGAAGAAAGCCAGGGCGTGCTGCACGAGCAATTCGAAAACGCCTTCCGGACCAATCAGGTCATGCATTTCCAGGCCTACTTCGGGCGCATGCAGCTCTGGCTGGAAGTAAAGGCGTTTCCATCCAAAGAAGGCCTGTCGATTTACTTTTCCGATGTCACGGAGAAAGTCCGCTCGCAGGAGGAGCTGTACCGACAAAACAAAGACCTGCAGCAGTTTACTTACATCGTGTCGCACAACCTGCGCGCGCCCGTGGCCAACGCCCTGGGGCTGGTGGACCTGCTGGGCACGCTGGATAAGGATTCACCCGATTACAAGCCCGCGCTCGACAACCTGCGCGCCAGCACCCAACAGGTCGACATGGTGCTGCGGGACATGAACACCATCCTTTCCATTCGGGACAAGCAGGGCGTGGAAGAGCCCGAGCAGGTGCTCCTCGGCGACATTGTGGAGCAGGCCCGGCTCAACCTCGCCGAGCTGACCACGCAGTGCGGCGGCGAGGTGCTAACCGACATTCCGGCCGACCTCTACGTGCTCGGGAACCGGGCGTACCTGTACAGCATTTTCTTCAACCTGCTGTCCAACTCCCTGAAGTACCGCTCCGACGAGCGGCCGCTGCGCGTCAGCATCACGGCCCGGGCCCAGCCCGGGCAGGGCGCGGAGGTGGTAGTGGCCGATAATGGGTCGGGCTTTGATATGGAAAAGGCTGGGCTCGACGTTTTCCGGCTTTACAAGCGCTTTCACAGCAGCCAGCCGGGCCGGGGCATGGGCCTCTACCTCGTAAAAACCCACGTCGAAACCATGGGCGGCCAGATTGAGGTGAGCAGCGCCGTGAACGTGGGCACCCAATTTATTTTGCACTTACGCTGAAGCAAGCATGGACGTATTATTGATTGACGACGACACTATCGGGGTATTCCTGACGGAGCGCTTACTAAAACGAGAAGGTTTTACCGATAGCATTGCTTCTATCCCCTCTGCCGAAGAAGCCCTGGCGTTTTTGCAAAATGCCGAGCCCCACCAGCTGCCCCACGTGATTTTTCTGGACCTGAACATGCCCCTCATGGACGGCTGGGAGTTCCTGGAGGCCTTGAGGCCGCTGGAGAACCGCTTGCTCGGGCGCTGCCACATCTACATCCTCACTTCGTCGCTGGCCCATACCGACCTAGCCCGCATCGAGCAATTTCCCCTGGTAGATGGCTTGATTAATAAGCCCTTGGATGCCGCTCAAATCCAGGCCGTGCGGGCGCAGGTAGAAGCCGCGCTGAGTGCCGGGCAGGAGGTGCCCGCTAGCCCCGCCGACCAGCGCCCTTAGTTGGGCAGCTTGATGTAGAAGGTGGTGCCTACGTTTTCCTGGCTTTCAAACCAGATGGTGCCGTCGTGGAGCCGCACCAGCGACCGGATGATGGACATGCCCAGGCCCGTGGTTTTCTCGCCGCGCAGGCCCGGCCGGCGGGCCTTGGTAAACCGGTCGAACAGCAGGGGCTGCAGCTTTTCGGGAATGCCGATGCCGTCGTCAGCCACCGTCACCAGCACGTGGTCGGGGTGCTGTTCCAGCCGCACGTCGATGTGGCCGCCTTCGCGGGTAAACTTGATGGCGTTGGACAGCAGGTTGTTCATCACCTGCAGGAACTTGTTGTTGTCCAGCTCAATATAAACATGCTCGGGGGTGCTGCTGAAGCTGAAATGCTTGGCCACCAGGCGCTCCGACTGCTGGTAGGTGTCCATCACCTGCCGCAGGCTGGCCGATAGGTCCACGCGCGTACGCTTGAGCTGCACATTGGACGACTCCAAAAACTCGCTGTCCACAAACTCGCGGATGAGGTTCACGCTGTCGCGGCACGTGTCCTGCATCACCTGCACCAGCTTTTCGAGCTGCGGGTCGTGCAGCATCTCGGTCTTCTCCCGGAAGTACACGGCCAGCTGGTGCAGCATGTTGAAGGGCCCCGCCAAGTCGTGCGACAGAATCTCCAGCGTAGTGTTCTTCTTGGCCATGAACTTGTCGGCGTTGCGGATGTATTCCTGCTCCACGGTCACGTCCTGCACGCTACCGCACAGCAGCACCTGGCCGTCGGAGGCCACGGCGCGGTAGGCCCGCACGCACAGCCACCGCAGCGGGGCGTCGGGGGTGGGCTGCATCCGCAGCAGCAGGTCGTCGTGCAGCTCGCCGTTGGCCAGCTCCGCAAAGCAGGTGAGGGCATACTTCTGGTCTTCGGCGGGCAGGCAGCTCAGGAGCCAGGGCAGGTCGGCGGTGGCGGTTTCGCGCCGGCGCGGGGCAAATAGCTGCTCGTAGGCCTCATTCACGTACACTACCTGGCTAGTGCTCACGCTATAGGCAAAAAAGAGCAGTGGGTTCCCCTCCAGCAGGTGGCGAAACACTTCAATTTGTTCTAGCATAACACAGGGGTGGCAAGAGTGGTACTGCCCAGCTTACTTCTCTTGCCTGAAGGTAGAATAATGTCTGCCGAAGGTAGGCGGAACGCGCTAATTTTTATGCGCTGAATCAGCCCCCCCCGTACTTTTTAGTAGCCCAACCCGCGCCGGGCTTTTCGCAACGGCGCCTGGCCCAACGGCTTCGGCCGGCTGCCCCAAACAGAAAGCGGCGGCCACCCCGTGGGGCAGCCGCCGCTTTCTACCGCCGCCGGTGCGGCTAAGCCGCCTGCAGGGTGCGGCTCAACTTCGAGTTTTTGTAGCCATAGCCAAAGTACACGGCCAGCCCAATCAGCAGCCACACGAAGAACAGCGTCCAGTTGCTGATGCCGAGCTGGGTCATCAAGTACAGGTTGATGAGCAGGCCCAATACGGGCAGCGTGGAAAGCCGCTTGCGGAACGAGAGCACCGCCAGCGCCACGCAAAACAGCAGGAACACCATGGTGGGAATCTGGTGGGCAAAGCCGCCCACGATGGCGCCGGTCACGGCGTCTTTGGCCAGCCAGCCGCGCTGCCCCGTCACGTCCTGCCAGAATTCGGCGTTGCCGGCCCCGTTGTAGCGCGAAATCAGGAACGCGCCCAGCACCAGCACCAGCGGCACCAGCCACTGCCCGTTGATGTACGGCACCTTGAAGCGGGCCTCCGACTGGCCGTAGGGGTCGATGATGAGGATGCCGCCGCACACCAGCGCAAACGCGAACAGCGTGCCGATGCTGGTGAGGTCCACCACCAAATCCATGTTGAGAATCAGCGCCGGCACGGCCACGAAAAAGCCCGTGACGATGGTGGCAAACGACGGCGTATGGAAGCGCGGGTGAATGCTGGCAAACACCTGGGGCAGAAGGCCGTCGCGGGCCATGGTCAGCCAGATGCGGGGCTGGCCCAACTGAAATACCAGCAGCACCGACGCCATGGCAAACACCGCACTCACGGCCACCAGGCCCGACAGCCGCGGCATGCCGATGCGCGCAAACACAAACGAGAGCGGGTCGCCCACGCCGAGCTCCTTGTACGACACCATACCCGTGAGAATGAGCGTAATAATGACGTACAGCACCGTGCAAATGATAAGGGCGTACATCATGGCCTTGGGCAGGTCGCGCTGGGGGTTTTTGCACTCCTCAGCAGTGGTCGAAATGGCATCGAAGCCGATGTAGGCGAAGAATACCGCCGATACGCCCTTGAGCACGCCGCCCACGCCGTTGGGGGCGAAGGGGTGCCAGTTGGCCGGCTTCACGTAGAACGCGCCCACGGCAATCACCACGGCCACGATTATCAACTTCAACAATACGAGGATATTGGAGGCCGTTTTGCTTTCCTTAATGCCCACGTACACCAGCGCCGTGATGAGCACCGTGATGGTGAAAGCCGGCAAGTCGGCCACTAGGTGGAAGTTGCCGAAGAGGGCGGGGGCCGACGTCCAGATTTTGTAGCCCTCCAGCTGGGCCGCCGTGGCTTGCGAAAGAGGCTGGTGGGCCTGCATCAGGGCCATCACGGCGTTATAGCCCTGGTAAGCGCTTTGAGTGCCGGTGCTCAGGTAAGTAGGAATGTGCAGCCCCACGCCATCGAGCAGGCCGGTGAAGTAGTCGGACCAGGAAATGGCCACCACGATGTTGCCCACCGCGTATTCCATGATAAGGGCCCAGCCGATTATCCAGGCCGCCAGCTCGCCAAACGAGGCGTAGGCGTAGGTGTAGGCCGAGCCGCTAACCGGGATGGTGGCCGCAAACTGCGCGTAGCACAAAGCCGAAAACGCACACGCCACGGCCGTAAACACAAACAGCAGCGACACGGCCGGCCCACCGTCGAGGCTGGCCTTGCCGATGGTGCTGAAAATGCCGGCCCCGATGATGGCCGCAATGCCCAGGGCCGTGAGGTCGCGCACGGTGAGGTGGCGGGCCAGGCCGCCGGGCGAGTGGCCCTCGGCATCGGCAGGCGGGTTTTGGAGGATGGCCGCAATGGATTTGCGGCGGAATAGAGACTTTTCGGAACGCATGAAAGGTGGGAGGGACGGGTTTGAAGGGCAAAAGATAGCGCCCCGGCGCGGCTTAGCGCCCACCTTGCCCCTGTTGCTGCCTCAGCGCAGCAGCCCTCCCAGCACAGTGCCAGCTATATGCAGCGTGGCCGACCCATTGCCGAGCCGCACCGGCACGCCCACCGAAAGGGCCCCCACGCTCCTGCCATAGCCGTTGTAATAGCCATTGGAGTAGCCGTTGCGCAGCGGCAGCGGGGCATAGCTAGGGTTGGGCGGCAGCGCTTCGCCGCCGGGCCCATACAGCGGGTTGGCGCCGTAGGCTTGCAGCTGGTAGGGCGAAAAGCTGTATTGCACAAATGCCCCGGCGCGGCCCTTCGCACTGCTGAGCTGGTAGCGCAGGTAGGGCTGCACGGCGTAGCCGAAACCCGGCACCGCGGCCGAGAGCGGCGTGTAGCTGCCCACCACATAGGCCCCCGTGAGAAAATGCCCCTGGGTGGGAGCCGCCGGCGAAGGAATTTCCAGGGCCACAGCGCCGGTAGGCTTCGTTTGGGCCTGTCCCAGCAGCGGGAGTAGCGCCAGCGGCGCCATGCAAAACAGGGTTTTCATAGCGAAGGGAAAAAGTCTGTGGAAAACACCAGTGGCCGGCGCCCACTAAGGTACAAGGTTTTACACTGCGGCCAAGCCAGCTCAAGCCACTGTTTCCGGCTCAACGTCCGCTCGGCGTGTGCACTTGTCGGCACTGCGGCATCGGAAAGATTGAACCCCTTTTTGTTACCGGATGAAGCCCTCACTTGTACTCACCATTCCGCAGCCCTGCCACGAAAGTTGGGCTGGCATGACGCCCGCCGCTACCGGCCGCCACTGCGCCGCCTGCCAGCAAACCGTGGTTGATTTCACCTCCCAGTCCGACGCCGAAATCCTGGCCTTTTTTGCCAGGGCCGCGGGCACCCGCACCTGCGGGCGCTTTGCGGCCGGGCAGCTGGAGCGGCCGTTGCAGCGCGCCGTCCCGGTTGCTCCAACGCGCTGGCGGGCCTGGCTCGCAGCGGCCGT
>NZ_JAJFAW010000029.1 GCF_020711255.1 Hymenobacter plasmatis | reverse complement strand
ATTTGTCTGTGCCCAGTGGCAAAAGAACCCGACTATCTTTACCCAGGACCCGACCCACCTCACGCTGGGACTATACAGCTAGCCCTGGCTCGCCTGCAAACCACCGACCCCGCCCAGCTGGCCACCACCGAAAAAATGCAGCGTGCCATGACCCAGATTGTGCAAAAGACGGCCGACAACGCCCGGGCCCATACCCAACTCCTTGCCCTGTTTGACCCCACCCACTCGGCCACGCCGCAAATGCTGGCTCAACTGGAGCCGCAGTTGGTAGGCGTGACCTCGGCCGACTACCGCCACCTGCTGGCCGACCGCCCCGCCCAGACCCTGGCCCGGGTGCACTGCCCGGTGCTGGCAATGGGCGGCAGCAAGGACGTGCAGGTGCCCGCCTCCCGCAACCTGGCCGCCACAGCCAGTGCCCTGAAAGCCGGCGGCAACCGCGACGTGACCACCAAAGAACTGCCCGGGCTCAACCACTTATTCCAAACCGCGACCACTGGCGGCCCTGCCGAGTACGGCATTATCGAAGAGACGTTTGCGCCCGCCGCGCTTCAGGTTATTGGCGACTGGATAGCCCAACACACCCGGAAGTAGCTCCCCTTCATTCTTTGCAGATTAAGTAATAAGGCCGGCCCCAAGGGCTGGCCTTTTGCATTTTTCGCAGCTTATGAATAGTTAAATAATCGATTGCTGGTAAAAGACAACTGTTGTACTTTTCAGGCCCAATTTCTGCTATGTAGGTTGCCTACCCGGTTAATATATTCTGATTCCATGATGAGATTTTTATTATCAGCGCTTTTTGTGCTGGCCGCCCTTGTACAATCTCCTGCGGCAACCACAACTCCATCGGCCGGGCCCGCCCCACTCAACGGCCAATGGAAAGGCCCGCTAAAGTTGCTCGGCGGCCAAATCACCGTCATCATTACCATCGTGCCCCTCACCAACGGCACGTACTACGGCGCCCTCGATGCGCCCCAGCAGCGCATCAGTCGCATGCCGGTGGCCGTGGAGCTGCACGGCACCGACCTCAAGCTGCGCATTGAGCAGGCCGGCAGCAGCTTCGTGGGCAAAGTGCTGAACGGCGGCGCCAAGTTCAGCGGCACCTGGACGCAGGCCGGCGTGAAAACTGCCATGGTGCTGCTGCGCGCCCCGTCGGCCAAGGCCATTGCCGCTGCGCCGTTCCGCCCCACCCCGCCCTACCGCGTTTCCGAGGTGGTGTTCCCCAACCCCGCCTCCCGGCAGAACCTGGGCGCCACGCTTACCGTGCCGGCCGGCGAAGGGCCTTTTCCGGCGGTGGTGCTCGTTTCTGACCTGGGTCCGCAGGGCCGTGAGGTGGAAGTATCGGGCTACCGCATGTTTGGGCAGTTGGCCGATTACCTTTCCCGCCACGGCATCGCGGTGCTGCGCTATGACGACCGCGGCGTGGGCAAATCGGGCGGCACCTACGCCAACGCCACCACGGCCGACCTGGTGACGGATGCGCAGGCGGCGCTAAACTTTTTGCGCACCCGCCCGCTGGTGGCGCCGCAGCGCGTGGGCCTGCTCGGGCACGGCGAAGGCGCCAACGTGGCCCTGCTGGCCGCGGCGGTGCCGGGCCGGGCACCGGCTTTCGTGGTGTCGTTGGCCGGCTATGGCCAGTCGGGCTACAGCGTGCTGCTGCGCCAGCAAAACGAAATCATGCGCCTGACCGGCGCCAACGCCGCGGAAGTGCAAGCAGCCCAGGACATCTACTACCGCACCGTGAGCATTATCCGCCAGACGCCGGACAATGCCGCCGCCAGCGCGAAAGTTGCGGCCATGCTCAGCGGGGCCAACACGGGCATTAACCCGGCCATGGCCCGCGCCCGCGCCACGCAGCTCACCTCGCCGTGGTCGCGCTACTTCTTCGATTTCAGCCCCCTGACCCAGTTGAGCAAGGTGCAATGCCCCGTGCTGCTGCTCAACGGCACCGCCGATTTGCAGGTATCGGCCAAGCGCAACATGACGCCGCTACGCCGGGGCTTGCACGCCGCCCACCGCTCCGTTACTGCCTATCGGCTCGATGGCGTGAATCACTTATTCCAGCCCGCCCCGGCCCAATGGCCCTTGGTAAACGGCGTGCAGCAAGCCACGTTCTCGCCCGTTGCCCTCAAGAAAATTAACGACTGGGTGACCGTTAAGACCAAGCAGCCCACCGCCGCTCCTATGCGCGCGCCGCAGAAGCTGCCTTTCCCGGCACCCCGAATCACTAAAACGGGGAGCGTACCGCGCCTGCGCGGCTAGCTGCGGAGCGGGGTTGAGCTGGGCTGATGAGTGGTAGGAGTTGAGCCATATCGGGCTTTATTCCTATAATTGCTTGCTGCTGCGAGTAAGGGACTGCCTTGCTCCTGCCGCGCGCTCGTCTTCCCTTCTACCATTTTCCAACCCTGCGTTGGAGCCTTCGCCCATGGCTGCTACGCCACCCCCACCACGGCCCCGCTGGTCGTGGGATAACTCTGGCCCCATGCGCTGGGTGCGGCGCCACATGGGGTACTCGCGGAGCGAAGCCCGCGGCATGGCCGGGCTGTTGGTCCTGATGCTGGCGGCCATAGTAGCTCCCCTCCTGCTGCGGCCCGAGGCACCCGTGTACCTCCCCGCCGCCGACCAGCAAGCCCTGAACCAACTAGCCGCCCAGCTCAAGGAGCACCGCACCACCGACCCACGCTACGCCACCCGCTACCCGAAGCGGAACTATGGAAACAATGAAGGCGGCAGCTCGCGCTATCCGCAGGTAGCCCAGGTGCGGCTCGCGCCCTTCGACCCCAACGCCCTGACGGCTCAGGATTGGGAGGCGCGCGGGGTGCCGCACTTCGTGGCCGGTCGCATCGTGAAATACCGCGAGGCCGCGGGCGGCTTCAAAGCCAAAGCCCAGCTCAAGAAAATGTACGGCCTGGAAGACTCGGTGTATCAACGCCTGGCGCCCTTCATGCAGCTGCCCGACGAAGCACCCCGGCCCGCCTACGCCACCAACCGGCCGGGGCCCGACGGCAAGTATCCGCCCTATGCCGCTACCGGCGAGGCAGCCGGAAAATTCCCGCGCAAGCCGCACAACCTGCAGCCCTTCGACCTCAACACCGCCGATACCACCCAGCTGATGCAGATTCGGGGCATTGGGGCGGGGCGCGCCAAGTGGGTGGTGCGGTACCGAAACCAGCTCGGTGGCTACCTGCGCGAAGAGCAACTGGACGAGGTTTTTGTGCTGAAGGACGCGCCCGATTTGCGCGACAGCCTCAAGAAATACACCTTCGTGGCCGCTGGCTTTGCGCCCCGGGTGGTGAATGTGAACACGGCGTCATTCGACGAAATGTACCTGCACCCTTACATCGGCAAGCCACGCGCCCGCCTCATCGTGGCCTACCGCAACCAGCACGGGCCCTTCAAGCGGGTGGAAGATTTGAAGCAGATTCCGATTCTGAAAGCGGAAGACTGGGAAAAGATGCGGCCCTACGTGCGGTGCGACTAGCGGGGCGCTGCTGGGCTCATTCCCAGCTGGCGTAGTAACTTTTGTGAAGCCATGTAACGTAGTAGGTGGTTCTACTCAACTGTACCGAGTGCCTGCTACTTCCCAACCAAGCGCCCGCTTGAACTGTTAGCCGCCTACTCCTTGCCTCGACTTCTCCGCTATGACTGACCACTTCACGCCCGATTCGGCCGCGCAGCCCGACGGCCCCGCCCCCAACGATGGCCGCCGCTCGTTCATCAAGCAAGCCACCGGCCTCCTGGGCCTGGCGCTGGCCCCGCCCCTCGTGGGCCAGGCCGAACGCCTCACGGCGCTTTCCAAAAAAGTGGCCGGCGTATCGGAGATGAAGCTGAAGGTGAACGGCACCGTGCGCACTATCAAGGCCGAGCCCCGCACCACGCTGCTGGACGCCCTGCGCGAAAACCTGGACCTCACCGGCTCCAAGAAAGGCTGCGACCACGGCCAGTGCGGCGCCTGCACCGTGCTGGTAGACGGCCGCCGCGTCAACAGCTGTCTCACCCTGGCCGTGATGAGCCAGGGCAAGGAAATCACCACCGTCGAAGGCCTAGCCAAGGGCGAAGAGCTACACCCGCTGCAGCAGGCCTTTATTGAGCACGACGGCTTTCAGTGCGGCTATTGCACGCCGGGCCAGCTCATGTCGGGTGTGGCCTGCCTGAAGGAAGGCCACGCCAAAACCGACGGCGACGTGCGCGAGTGGATGAGCGGCAACCTCTGCCGCTGCGGCGCTTACCCCAACATTGTGGCAGCCATTCGGCAGGTCGAGAAAAGCGGCTTTAAGTCTTAAGGTTATGGAAAATTTCACTTACCTCCAAGCCTCGCAGGCCAAGGAAGCCACGGCCGCCGTGCGCGACCACAAGGGCGCGGCCTTCATTGCCGGCGGCACCACCCTGCTTGATTTGATGAAGCTGAACGTGGAAAACCACAACCAGCTGGTCGACATCAATATGCTGGCCTTCAAAGGCGTGGAGCAAACCGCCGACGGCCTGCGCATTGGCGCCCTGGAGCGCATGAGCGACGTGGGCGAAAACCCGCTGGTGATGCAGCAGTACCCCGTCATTTCGCAGTCGCTGCTGCAGGCGGCCTCGCCGCAGCTGCGCAACATGGCCAGCATCGGGGGCAACCTGCTGCAGCGCACCCGCTGCGGCTACTTCCGCGATACGGCCTTTCCGTGCAACAAGCGCCAGCCCGGCTCCGGCTGCCCGGCCCAGGAAGGCGAAAACCGCAACTTGGCCATCCTGGGCGGCAGCAAAGCCTGCATTGCCACCTATCCCGGCGACCTCGCCGTGGCCTTGGTGGCGCTGGATGCCGTGGTGCTCCTCGAAAATGCGAAGGGCAAGCAGCGCCGCGTGCCCCTGCTCGACTTCCACCTCGTGCCCGGCAATACGCCCCAGCGCGAGACCGTGATTGAGCCGGGTGAGCTGATTGTGTCCGTGACGGTGCCCGCCGCGGCGCACGCCCGCAAGTCGATGTACCTGAAGGTGCGCGACCGCGCTTCGTATGCCTTTGCGTTGGTTTCCGCAGCCGTTGGGCTGGATGTGCAGGGCAGCCAGATTCGCTCGGCCCGGGTGGCGCTGGGCGGCGTGGGCACCAAGCCCTGGCGCTCGCTGACCGCAGAGAAGATTCTCACGGGCGCGCCGGCTACCGAAGCCACGTTCCGGGCCGCTGCGGCCGCGGCTGTGCGCGACGCCCAACCCCGCGAACAAAACCGCTTCAAGCTTGAGCTGGCCCAGAATACCCTGGTTCGGGCGCTCACCGATGTTGCCGCCAAGGCTTAACCCCACTGCACCATGAACGAACCCGCTTTCTTCGAAACTACCGCCGGCCCCGGCGTGGTGGGGCAGCCCCTAAACCGTGTGGACGGCCGCGACAAGGTGACCGGCAAAGCCAAGTACTCGGCCGAATACGCCCTGCCTGGCCTCACCTACGGCGTGCTGAAAACCAGCGACATCGCCAAAGGCCGCATCAAAAGCATCGACACCACGGCTGCGGCCAAAGAGCCGGGCGTGCTGGCCATCTACACGCACCTCAACCTGCCCAAGCTGGCCAAAACGCCCAACGACCCCGATGGCAAAAAGGCCATTGGCGCGCCCATGGGCTTCCTGCCGCTGACGTCGGATGTCATCTACTACGCGGGCCAGCCCGTGGCCCTGGTAGTGGCCGACACCTTTGAGCGGGCCACCCACGCGGCCACGCTCCTGCGCGTGACCTACACCGCCGAGCAGCCCATTGCCACCTACACCGACCCCAAGGCCCAGCTGTTTAACCCCGAAAAGGTTCAGGACGGCAAGGCCGATGGCTACACCCGGCGCGGCGATGCCCGCGCGGCCATGGCCAGCGCCCCGGTGAAGCTGACGGCCGTGTATACCCACGCCATCAACCACCACAACCCCATGGAGCCCGGCTCCACCACGGCGGTGTGGGAAGCCCCCGACCGCCTCACGGTGTACGAATCGACCCAGGGCGTGACGCGCACCCAGAAGTCGCTGGCCACCATGCTGGGCCTGCCGCAAGACCAGGTGCGCGTGGTAACCAAGTATCTCGGCGGCGGTTTCGGCTGCAAGGGCTCCTGCTGGCCCCACACCGTGCTCACGGCGCAGGCGGCTAAAGGAGTAGGAAGGCCGGTGAAGCTGGTGCTCACCCGGCGCCAGCAGTTCACGAGCATGGGCCACCGCGAAGACCAGACCCAGACGCTGATGCTGGGGGCCAGCCAGGAAGGCAAGCTGCTGTCGCTCATCCACGAGAAGACCTCTACCACGTCGCCCTGGGATAATTACGCAGAGGCCAACAGCAAGATTATCAACATACTATATGATTGCCCCACGTTTGAGTCGCACTACCAGTTGGCGCGGGGCAACGTGATGACGTCGACCTTCACCCGCGCCCCCGGCGAGGCGCCCGGCTCGTTTGCCATTGAGTGTTTGATGGACGACCTGGCGTATCAGCTCAATATTGACCCCATCGAAATCCGGCTGCGCAACTACGCCGAGAAGGACCCCAGCACCGGCCGGCCCTGGAGCAGCAAAAGCCTGCGCCAGTGCTACGCCCGCGGGGCCGAGCTATTTGGCTGGAGCAAGCGCAACCCCAAAGCGGGCGCCACCCGCAACGGCCGCCTGCTGGTGGGTATGGGCATGGCCACCGCCAGCTACCCGGTGCATAACTCCCAGGGCATGGCCCGCGTGCGCCTCTACGCCGACGGCCACGCCGTGGTGCAGGCCGGCGCCACCGACCTGGGCACCGGCACCTACACCGTCATCACCCAGGTAGCGGCCGATTCGCTGGGCTTGCCACCCGAAAAAATCCGCTTCGAGCTCGGCGATACCAAGCTGCCCACTGCGCCCAACTCGGGCGGCTCGGTAGCGGCGGGCACGGTTTCCTCGTCGGTGTACATGGCCGCGCAGGACGTGTGGCAGCGGCTCACCAAAGTCGCCATTCAGGACCCCAAGTCGCCGCTGTTCAAAGCCAAGCCCGAGGACGTAAGCGTGGAGAAGGGCCGCCTGCAGCTCACAAAAAACACCGCCAAAGGCGAAGACTTCATGGCCCTGATGAAACGGGCCGGCATGGACGACGTGGAGGGCAGCGGCCAGGGCAAATACGGCGCGGGTTACGAAACCGGGCGCCCTGGCAACCCCGCCGGCCCCAACAACAACACCGAATCGACGGGCGAGCACTCCATGCACTCGTTCGGCGCCCACTTCTGCGAAGTGCAGGTGGACCCCGACTTGGGCACCGTGCGCGTCACGCGCTGGGTGAGTGTACACGGCGCCGGCCGCATCCTCAACGCCAAGACCGCCCGCAGCCAGATTATTGGCGGCTCCATTTTCGGCATCGGCGCGGCCCTGATGGAAGCCACCCTGCGCGACCCGCACTACGCCCGCTACACCAACTCCGACCTGGGCGACTACCACATTCCCGTGAATGCCGACATCCCGGAAATGACCGTGGAGTTCATCGACGAGCACGACCCCTTCATCAACGCCATGGGCGTGAAGGGCATCGGCGAAATTTCTATGGTGGGCGTGTCGGCTGCCGTGGCCAACGCCGTGTTCCACGCCACCGGCAAGCGCGTGCGCGACCTGCCCATTACGCCCGACAAAATCCTGGGGACCAAATCAGTATAAATGCCAGAGCAACCTTCTGCTTCCTCCTCCAACGCCACCGCTCCGGCCTCGCCCGGGACGGTGGCGTTGCTGCTGCTAGCGGCCGGCGCGTCCAGCCGCATGGGCCAGCCCAAGCAGCTGCTGCCTTACCGCGGCCGCACGCTGCTGCGCCACGCCGCCGAAACCGCCGTGGCTACCGGCTGCGCGCCGGTGGTCCTCGTCACGGGCGCGGTGCACGAGGCGTTGGTGGCCGAAGTCGCCGATTTGCCGGTGCAGGTTGTTCGCAACTTGGCGTGGGAAACGGGCATGGCATCGTCCATCCGGGTGGGCTTAGCCGCGGCGGCGCCAGCTCAACCCACGGCCTTCCTCATCATGCTCAGCGACCAGCCGCTGGTGACACCCGCCCTTCTGCGGCAGCTGATAGCGCAGCAGCAACGCACGCACGCTCCGGTAGTAGCCGCCGCTTATGGAGATACCCTGGGCGTACCGGCCGTGTTCGACCGCACGATGCTGCCTGCGCTTCAGCAGCTGAAAGGAGCGCAGGGAGCTGGCCTGCTCATCAAAAGCCTGGGCGCAGCCGTTGGCCGGGTACCGTTTCCCGGTGGGTTGATGGATGTGGACACGCCCGAGCAATATGCCGCGCTGGTGGCTGCTGCGCCGGCGGCTGGCTCAAGTTGAGCTAAATAGTTGGGCTGAAAAATTGAGCTAAATGCCGGGCTACTTCGTGCCGGTTTCCAGTTCCCGCAGCTTGTCGGCCTTCAGGGCGGTGATGCCCACGACCACCAGCGTCATCAGCCCCCCGAATACCACCGACGTCACGGTCCCCATTAGCTTGGCCGCCGCGCCGCTCTCAAAGCCCCCAATCTCATTGGAGGAGCCGATGAAGATGTTATTCACCGCCGACACCCGCCCTTTCATGTACTCTGGGGTGTAGGTGTGGATGAGCGTGGAGCGCACAATCACCGAAACCGAGTCGAACACGCCGGTGAGGAACAGCAGAAACAGCGACAGCGCAAAGCTCTTGGACAGCGCAAACCCGATGGTGGCCAAGCCAAAGCCCGCCACGGCCCACAGCAGCTTGCGCCCCGCCCGCTGCCGCAGCGGCGAGTACGTGAGCCACACCGCCATGAGCACGGACCCCACCGCCGGCGCAGCCCGCAGGTAGCCCAATCCATCGGGGCCGGTGTGCAAAATGTCCTTCGCAAAAATGGGCAGCAGCGCCACCGCGCCCCCAAACAGCACCGCAAACAAATCCAGCGACAGGGCCGCCAGCACAATCTGGTTGTTGAAAATAAACCGGACCCCGCTCAACACGCTCTCGCTCAAGCTCAGCTGCTGGCCCTCGCGCTCGGGTAGCGGCCGGCCCGCAATACTCAGGAAAAGCAGCAGCGAAACAAACATCAGCGTCGCATCAACCCCGTACGCGAAGCCCTTGCCTTGCTGGGCAAACAACAGCCCGCCAATGGCCGGCCCCAGCACCGCCGAGGCCTGCCAGCTGGTGGAGTTCCACGTCACGGCATTGGAGAGCAAGCTGCGATTGGGCAGCAGCTGGGGCATAAACGAGAATAGCGCCGGCCCCATAAACCCGCGGGCAATGCCGCTCACAAACAGCACCACGTAGAGCATGGCCACGTACAGCGGCAGCGCCAGCACCTCGCGGTTGGCAAAGAGCGCCATGCCGGCCGGCTTGGTGAGCAAAAACAGGCTCAACGAGCACAGAAACAGCACCACCATCGCCGGAATAATAATGCGCTTGCGCGGCACCGAATCGGCCACGTGCCCGGCGTAGAGCGATACCGTGATGCTGGGAATGGCCTCGGCCAGCCCAATCAGGCCGAGCGCCAGGGGGTTGTTGGTGAGCTCATAAATCTGCCAGCCCACCACCACGCCCTGAATCTGGCTGGCGATGATGTACAGCACCCGGGCCGACACCAGGCGGCGGAATTCGGGCAGGCGAAGGGCAGCGTACGGGTCGTGGGCAACGGGGGCAACGGCGGGAGGCAGCATACAGCACAGTAAAAAGCGCCATGACGGCGCCGGGGCCCAAAGGTAGCCCCGACGGCCCGGCCGTTTGGGCGAGCGGGCCGGTTTTTCCTACCTTGTATCCTGACCTTCACTGCGCTCACCACTACGGCTCATGCCCGATTTTGGCCTCGAAATAACGCCCCGCCCCGACCTGCCCGCCCTCGTGGCCCGGTGGCAGCGCGAAATCACGGTGCCCGAGCTCAAGGCGGGCTACTTCGCTATTCTCGACGCTGCCGATGCCATGGACTGCGCGCGCTGGCTGCTCGACCTGCGCCGCCGCGACGAGCTGACCACGCCGGAGCTGGCCGCCTGGCTCAAGGCCGACTTCTTCCCCAAGCTACCCCGCCGCTACGCCGAACCCGTGCGCATCGCCTTCCTGGTGTCTCCTCTGCGGGCCCGCGAAGAGCAGTCCGACAGCTCGGTAGCGGCCATCAGCCACAACAGCCAGCCCAACCAGGGCTTCTTCACGGCCCTCTTCACCGACGAAGCCGCCGCTCACCGCTGGCTAGCCGGCTAGCCCCAGCGGCCCCGCTTTTTACATAAGCTCAACATTATATACATTTTTTTATTAGCAGGGTTATCTAAAAAAGGCCTTAAATGAAGAAATTGGGAAGGTTGCGTTTTTTCAGCAAAAAGATTTTGTCATTTTAATTTCTCGTCTATTGCGCATTTGCCTTCCGTTTCTCTACATTTGGTCCGATTCTAGCGGGCTAAAAGCCAGCTTCTCGTCGCTTTCTCAAATTTTTTCAGATAACTGCATACTATCGGCCTAAAGCTCTACGTTCTCTTAATCCGTAGCCCTTTATGGACCTCTTGCAGCCTAGCGACTCCGCGCTCATCTCGCTCTACCTGGCCGGCCAGGAATCCGCCTTTTCCATTCTCTTGGAACGGCACCGAAGCCGTGCTTTCACCACCATTCTGCTCATCGTGCGCGACGAGGATGTGGCGGAAGACCTTTTGCAGGACACCTTCATCAAGGCCATCCACACTTTAAAAAGTGGACGCTACAACGAAGAGGGCAAGTTTGCGCCCTGGATTTGCCGCATTGCTCACAACCTGGCCATTGATTCGTTCCGGCGAGGCAAGCGTGTTCCGCACGTCAGCCTCACCGACAACGAGCGACTGGCCAGCACGCTTACCATTGCCGACGACGGCCCCGACGACATTATGTCGCGGGAAGAAACCCACGCCCGCCTTCGCCTGTTGATTCAGGAACTGCCTGCTGCCCAGAAAGAAGTGCTGCTGATGCGCCATTACGGCGACATGAGCTTTCAGGAGATAGCCGACGCAACCGGCGTCAGCATCAACACGGCCCTGGGCCGGATGCGCTACGCGCTAATTAACCTGCGGAAGAAAATGACCGCAAATTCCTATAGTTATGATCCAAACCTTACCCCATTCGACACTGCTCCGCTACGTGTACAACGAGTTGCCAGCTAAGGAGTTGCTCGGCGTAGAAGAGGCATTGCAACACGACCCGGAACTGGCCACTGCCTGCGCCGACCTGCTTCTGGCCCAACGCACCCTCGACGGCCTGCGCCGCGAGCCCCGAGCCGAAACCACCGAGGCTATCCTGCGCTATTCCCGCACCTTTCTGGCGGGTTCGTAGCGTCCCCATATTAATTTTCATACCTGCTGTCATCCTGAGCGTAGCGAAGGACCTGCCGCCGGTTGAGTTGAACTCAGTAATTTTATCGATTACTGGCTGCCGCTCGCCGCCCCAGGTCCTTCGTTGCGCTCAGGATGTATTTTTTGCGCACTATTCTTCTCGTTATGTCACGTGCCGACCGGTTTCGCTACTTTCTCGACTACTTCACTACCAACTTTCCGGAACCCAAAACGGAACTGGTGTACGGCAACCCATACGAGCTGATAGTGGCCGTAGTGCTCAGCGCGCAGTGCACCGATAAGCGCGTAAACCAAATAATGCCGGCGCTGCTGGAGCAGTTTCCCACCGCCGCGCACCTAGGGGCGGCCTCGGCCGAAGAAATCTTCGTGTTCATCCGCAGCATTTCGTATCCCAACAACAAAGCCAAGCACTTGGCAGGCCTGGGCCGCATGCTCACCGAAGAGTTTGGGGGCGAAGTCCCGAGCCAGATTGAGGAATTGCAACGGCTGCCTGGCGTGGGCCGCAAAACGGCCAACGTGGTGGCCTCGGTCATCTACAACCTGCCTGCCATGGCGGTTGATACCCACGTGTTCCGGGTATCACACCGCATCGGCCTCGTGCCGAAAGCCGCCACCACCCCGCTAGCCGTGGAGAAAGCCCTGGTTCGGTACATCCCCGAAGACCTAATCAATAAAGCCCACCACTGGCTGATTTTGCACGGCCGCTACATCTGCGTGGCGCGCTCGCCCAAATGCAGCATTTGCCCGCTGGCTCCCAGCTGCGCCTACTTTGAAAAGCACTTTGGCAAGGCGCTAGCCTACGTGCCGTTGCCTACCGAATAGCCTTTGCCGGGCGTTACGATTCTGTACGGCTGCTTACAAAGCACAACTGGGCACAAGCTCGGCATTATGCGGTATAAAACGTTGCCTTTTACACTGTAACGCCCGGGCAAGCCTTTATACCGAGCCGGCTGCCGCTTCCAATATTCCTTGTACCTGCTGAGCCAGCTGCTGGCGGTCGAACGCTGCCAGTGCCAACTGCCGGCCCCGGGCACCTGCCGCGGCTAGCGCCTCCGGCTGGGCCAGCAGCGCCCGTAATTGAGCTACCAGCGCGCCGGGCTCCCCGGCCGGCACGTACCAGCCGCAGTTGTACTGTTCCACAAGCGCCTTGGTCCAGCCTTGGTTGGTTACAATCACCGGCGTGCCCACGGCCAGCGAGTCATAAAGCTTGGCCGGCGAGTTAGAGTCCAGCACGGGCAAGCTCAAAAACGACACCACCGACACTGCCGCCAGCGCAAACCAGCTGAAAACGTCGTGCCGGGCCTGCCCTCCCACCAACCGAATTTGCCCCGGCCAGCGGGTTGCGGCCGCCGCAATTAGCGGCTCTAAGTAGCCATGGCCCAGAAACAGCCAGACCGTATCCGCATCGGTCGCGGCCATAGCTTCCGCCGCCGCGACCAATGTGGGAATATCGTTGGCCCGCCCGAAGGTGCCGGCGTATAAAATTACCCGCTTCCCCGCCAGCCCAACTTCCTGGCGAAGTTGAGCCACCGCAGCTGGTGTAGCGCGCGCGGCTAAATTCAGGTCGGTGCCGTTGAGCACGGTCGTCACCTTTGCGGATGAAATACCCAAATCAGTGATATAACGGCTCATATCCGGCGACAGCGGCAGAATGTGCCGGGCGCTCCCATAGAGGCGCTTCTCCAGATGATACAGCTGCTGACGAGCCAAGGCGGTTGGCACGGCACCCATGGCAATGGGAAAGGAAGGCCACAGGTCCTGCACCTCAAACACCCACGGCACCTTGCGCCACCGCGCCACCTGCGCCGCCGCCCAAGCCGCCGTAAGTGGCGTACTGATGCCCCAGATTACGTCCGGCTTGTCGATGCGCAGGCCTTCGCGCACGGCCCACGCCGCATACTGCGCAAAGGACAAGGCGCGGCGAGCAGGCCCCATCTTGTTATCGTATGGCACCTTCGCCTCCCGGATTTCCACACCGGCTGGCACCCATGGAAATTCCTCGGTTAGCCGTTGCTCCTTCCAGGCGGGCGTGGTCAGCAGCGTCACCCGGTGCGTTTTGGCTATGTGGGCCAGCAGCGTGTAGTGCCGGCTGGTCGCCGGGCAGTCGGGGTTGGTGTGGTACTGGCTGAAAACGGCGATGTGCATGGAATCAATGAGGAATGAAGCATGTAGCATGGGGTAATTCCTCCTTCTTCATTCCTCATTTTATTCGTGCTTGGGCCGGTAGTGCGACTCATTGAGAATGCGCTGGGCATCCTTCTCGGCCATGAGCCGGCCCAGGCTTACTTCGGGGTGCTCGGCCACGTACTTGCGCACTATTTGCAGGCCCACCCACTGCCCCACCCGGCCCGGGCAGGTTTTGTCGATTTCGGGTACATTGGGCCGCTCGCCCACGTACTTCTGCAGCAGGAAAGGCGTGGTGGAATACAGCAGGTTCTTTTCCAGGAAATGCCCCCATACCCGCGGCTCGTTGGCTTCCAGGCCCACCATCTCGCGGCTGGTATAGCCCAGTAGCAACGAATCGGGCGTGCAGGGCAGCATCAGGCTGGCGAAATAGAGCGCCTTGCCCGAATGCACCATGGCATCGAGCATGGTGTTGGCCGTCAGTTCGTGGCGGTTGTACTTGCTCGACACGTTTTGGGCCAGCAGCGGCAGCAGCCCCGCGGGCGTGTAGCGGCGCAGCATGTACTGGGGCAGGTCGGGCCGCTTGCTGGCTTTGGGGCCCGCAAACCAGTCCAGGCTAAGCACCAACAGGCTGTCGTTCACGTAAATATCCTTGCTCAGAAACCCGCTTACGTACGTTGCCGCGGGCGGCACCCGGAAGTCGGGAAAGTAATAATGAACCCGCCGAAACATCTCCCCCAGGTCGTGGGTAAGTGCCGCGCTGTCGGGGAAGGCGGCGGTGGTTTCGCGGCCCAACTGCTGCAGCGCCGCATTGGTAGCCAACTGGGGCAAGCCGCCCTCCAGCTCCTTTTCAGTAGCCGGCTGCCGCTGCAGATAATACCGGGAAAAAGCCCGGTGAGCATCCATAAACTGCCGGGCGTCGGCAGGCGTCTTAATCTTGAAAAAAGGTATTTCCAGATGCTGCACCCGCACCGGCAAGGCTGGGGCATCAGCCGCGGCATCGGTCCGGCAGCCCTCGGAGGGGCCCTTTTTGCAAGCCCCTAGTCCAAGGCTTACTCCTAAAAATAAGGGCAGCCAGCGCCGCCAGGCAAAATTATTCTTGTTCACGCGCGTTACTTTGGGACAAAATTAGCCAACAACCCGTTGGCAGCCGGCAGTTGCCGGAGGCAGCGGGCCATCTGCCCTCTATGAAAAAAATATTCCTTGCCCTGCTGGTCATTGCGGCCTCTATTCACACCGCTTCAGCTCAATTTGAAATTGGGCTGAAAGTGTCGCCTTCCATCACCAGCCTGCGGGCCGAGTCGCCCGCCGACCACGCCTTCACCAGCGATGGCAGCCAGGTTGGCTTCGGCGGTGGCCTCGTGGTGGATTATTTTTTCGGCGAGAATTACGCGTTTAGCACCGGCTTGTTGCTCACCGGCAAAGGCGGCAGCATCAAATACACCGACGTTTCCGGCGGCGTAACGGGCCAGTCGTTTGTGGTGCCGCTGAAGTTTAATACCCAGTATCTGGGCGTGCCGCTTACCGTGAAGCTTTTTACCAATGAAATTGCGCCCGCTACCCGACTCTACTTTCAGGTAGGTGGTGCGTTGAACGTGCCCATCGGCACGCGCATCAACAGCAGCAAGTTCTTCAAGGACCCCGCCACCAACAACGAAAACAAGGCCAGCGACTACGTATACTTCGTGGATGCCGACGCCCTGGTGAGTGTTGGCACCGAGTACCAGATGGCGAAAAGCACCAAGCTTTTTGCCGGCATCAGCTACAACCGTGGCTTGGTCGACATCGACCACTACTTTGAGAAAAGCCGTGGCTTCAAAGACGTAACCATCAAAAACAGCTCTTTTGCGCTAGACCTCGGCATCAAGTTCTAGCCGACAAAGCCGTCGAAAGACACTTTAAGCAAAAGCCCCGCCGTCAGCATTCGTGCAAACGGCGGGGCTTTTGATTTTCAACCCGAAGGCTAGTCCACGATTTCTACTTCGCGGTCCTGCAATCGGCTCATGGCCGCGGCCGAGGAGCGCAACTGGATTTCTTCGCCTCGCTCGTCTTCGATGCGGTAGTCGGTGAGGCCCAGGCTGCTGTCCTTCACCACCTTCACCCACTTGTAGTACTTGAGGTACCACTTCATCTGGCGCGAAACCAGACCCTTGGTGTAGTAAGCGTGCAGGAACGGATGCACCGACAGCGTGATGCCCGACTGGTTCTGGTTCACCAGCAGGTCGTCGATGCTGTTGTCGATGTCGTCGGTCACCTGGATGGAAGCCGAAATCTTGCCCGTGCCGCCGCAGGTGGGGCACACCTCGCCGGTCACGATGTTCTCGGCCGGCCGCACCCGCTGGCGGGTGATTTGCAGCAGGCCAAACTTGGTGATGGGCAACACCGTGAATTTGGCTTTGTCAAGCTTCATCACGTCGCGCACCGTGTCCTCCACCTTTTTGCGGCTCTCGGCCGAGCGCATGTCGATGAAGTCAATCACGATTATGCCGCCCATGTCGCGCAGGCGCAGCTGCCGGGCTACTTCTTTGGCAGCCAGTAGATTAATCATCAAAGCCGTAGCTTCCTGGTCGTTCTCCTGGTTGCTCTTGCTGCCCGAGTTCACGTCGATAACGTGCAGGGCTTCGGTGTGCTCAATTACGAGGTAGCCGCCACCGGGCACGGTCACGGTCTTGCCAAACAGCGTCTTGAGCTGTTTTTCGATGCCGGTTTGCTCGAAGATTTTAATTTTCGAGTTGTGTAGCTTCAGCAAGCCCAGCTTGTCGGGCGCAATTTTCTGCAGGTAATCCCGCATCTCCTCGTACATGGCCGGCGCATCCACCATGATGCTGTCGAAGGACTCGTTCAGCATATCGCGGAGCATCGACGACGTGCGGCCCAACTCGCCCAGCACTTTGTCGTTGGGCTTGGCCGTGCGGAGCGTGCTGTAGAGTTGCTCCCACTTGGCCACCATGTCCTGCATGTCCTTGTCCAGCTCGGCCACTTCACGCCCTTCCGCCACGGTGCGGATGATGACACCGAAGTTATTGGGCTTGATGCTGGCAATGAGGCGCTTGAGCCGGTCACGCTCGGCCTTGCTCACAATTTTCTTGCTGACGCTGATGGTGTTCGAAAACGGCATCAGCACGAGGTAGCGGCCCGCCATCGAAATGTCGGTGCTCACGCGGGGGCCTTTGGTCGAAATCGGCTCCTTGATGACCTGCACCACAATCTGCTGGCCTTTCTTAAACACGCTCTCGGCCTTGCCCACTTTGTCGAGCGGGGGCTCAAACGTGAATTTTTCCAGTCCGGCAGTGGTGGCGCGGCCGCTTTGCACGGTGCGCACCCACTTCGTAAAGGAGTTGTATTGTTCGCCGAGGTCGCCGTAGTGCAGAAACGCGTCTTTTTCGTAGCCGATGTCCACAAAAGCCGCGTTCAAGCCGGGCATCACCTTTTTCACGGTGCCCAGGAAGATGTCGCCTACTGAGTAATTGGTGTCGTTGCGGTCGAAGTGGTATTCAATCAACCGTTTATCCTGCAACAACGCAATCCGCTCGCCTTCCTGAGTAGAATTAATCACTAATTCATTACTCAAAGCGTTGATTTAGTTAAGGTAACCTGCTGGCAAGGCCGCTAAAGCACTACCCCGAAACCGGCAAAGGGAAGCCAGAACCCAAGGTTCTGGCTTCCCTCGCGAGCCACGGGAAAAGCACCCAACGCGGCCACACCCAGGAGGCTACGTGAGAGAAAGGCAGCTGGCTCCTTTCCCGTTAGGAAAACTGCCGGCCGCCGCTACGCCCCGTGAGGCTTACTTCTTCTTGTGGCGGTTCTTGCGCAGGCGCTTCTTGCGCTTGTGAGTGGCAATCTTATGACGCTTTCTTTTTTTACCGCAGGGCATGATGCTTGGGGGTTAAGTTGGTGTTTGAGTTATTGTAGCTATTTCAATTTGGCGATTTCTTCGTCTACCGAAGCGGCCAGGGCCGGGTCGGCGCTGAGGCTTTTGGCGGTAAGAAAAGCCGCCTTGGCGCCTTCCTTGTCGCCGGTGCGGGCCAAGGTAACGCCAAGGTAAAACTGGCCGTTCACGTTCTTCGGATTGACTTTCACCAAGTCCTGGAAGCGTTTCACGGCTTTGTCGTACTGGTTACTTTGCACCGCCA
Organism: Hymenobacter plasmatis; assembly: GCF_020711255.1. GTDB lineage: Bacteria > Bacteroidota > Bacteroidia > Cytophagales > Hymenobacteraceae > Hymenobacter. The sequence continues at coordinate 59,594 of NZ_JAJFAW010000029.1, read as the reverse complement.
GAATGCCCATGTTGTACAGGGCTTTCTCATTGCGGGGGTCCGTAGCCAGCACTTCGCGCAGGAGCGTTACACCCTGCACGGGGTTATCGGAGGCCATGTAGGCCATGCCGAGGTTGGTTTTAGCATCTAAGTTGCCCGGTTCCTTCTGCAAAACTTTTGCGTAAAGCTCCCGGGACTTGCCACCCAGCAGTTTTACCCGCTCGTCGGAAGCTGCAAAACTAAACGCTTGGAAGTAAGCATCGGCTGCCCGCTGCCAGTTTTGAGCACTTGGGCTAGCCAAAGCAACCTGCTCCAGGTAATAGCCGGCGCTGTCAAACCGCTCTACGCTTTCGTAGCGGCGGGCCAGCGTGATGGCTGCCGCCGACTGAGCTGCCGCATTGGGCGCCGCTTTGTACTCCGCCAGCAACCGGGCCAGTTCCGCCCGCTGGGCCGGAGTAGCCGTGGTGTGCGGGGCAGCCGCCGGTGCCGAAGCACTGTGGTCGTGCCCGTCGCCGTCGGAGTGGGCCCCGCCGTTGTCGGTAGCCGTAGCGGGCACCGGTCCCGAGGAAGCCTCGGTTTTGGAGCCGTTGGTGTTGGGACCGCCACCGTCACGGTTGGCCGTTTTCGCAGCGTCGCTGCTCAGCTCCGACCGACTTTCTTTTGGCTTCATGATGCCCTTGGGCAACACGTATAAGCCCCCGACCAGTGCAAGTGCAGCGGCGAGGACGACCAATTGATGAGAAGCAGAACGGGATGTAGCCATGGGCTGAAAAAAACCGGCCGCCGGGCTTTCCCTCTCGGAAAAGACACCGGCGGCGCGGCCGGTAATTCATTGCCTTATAGTCAGCAGTGGATAATTAGTAGGCTGATTACTTAATACCTAACGCTGTCTACTGTTGAATTTAGGCTTTGGCAGCAACGGCTTTCACCTTCTTGCTGTTCTTGATTTTTGCCACGAAGGTTTTCGAAGGCTTAAAGCTCGGAATGTAGTGCTCCTCGATGATGAGGGACGTGTTTTTCGAGATGTTGCGGGCTACTTTACGGGCGCGCTTCTTGTTTACGAACGAGCCAAAGCCGCGTACATAAATGTTGTTGCCTTCCGTCATAGAATCCTTCACGACTTTGAAGAAAGCTTCAACAGTCATCAATACGTCTGCTTTCTCGATGCCGGTCTTCGTAGAGATTTCGGCGATTACCTCAGCTTTAGTCACGTTGGTATGGTACTTAGGTGGTTAAAAAAATTACGTTTTTAGGCAAAAAATCCCAAATTCCAGCGTAAGCCCTTGCCCGGTAGGCGGTTCGCCCTTGAATTGGGGCCACAAAGGTAGCCCCCTTTTTTTGTTTTAACAACCCAGACGACTAAACAAGTCCAGGGCCCAAATTATTCTCTTTCAAAATTTTGACAAAAATAACTTCCCGGCCTTCCTTTCTGGCCGCCGCGCTTCTGGCTTGGTATCCGCGGCATTCCCGCGACCTGCCCTGGCGCCACACCCGCGACCCGTATGCCATTTGGTTGTCGGAAATCATACTGCAGCAAACCCGCGTAGCCCAAGGCCTCCCCTACTACGAAACATTCCTGGCGGCCTACCCCACGGTGCAGGATTTGGCCGCCGCTCCAGAGGCTGAGGTCCTACGCTACTGGCAGGGTTTAGGTTACTATTCGCGGGCTCGCAACATGCACCTTACCGCGCAGCAGGTGGTGCAGGAGTACGGCGGCCGTTTCCCCAGTACCTACGCCGGCTTGCTGCAGCTACGGGGCGTGGGCCCGTACACCGCCGCGGCCATTGCCTCCTTTGCTTTTGACGAAGCAGTGGCGGTGCTTGATGGCAATGTGTACCGCGTATTGGCCCGAATTTTTGGGCTGCACTCTGATATTGCCGCGCCCAGCTCCCGAAAGGAGTTCCAGGCCCTGGCCGACCAGCACATTCCGGCCAGTACCCCAGCCGATTTCAACCAGGCCATTATGGAGTTTGGGGCCATTCAATGCACGCCTCTCAAGCCCGATTGCCTGTTTTGCCCCTTGCAAAGCCAGTGCTGGGCGTTTCAGCACGGCCAGGTAGCCTTACTGCCGGTAAAGAGCAAGGCAAAGGCCTCGCGCACCCGCTACTTCCATTACTTCGTGCTGCGCCACGGCGAGCAGACGTACCTGCGCGAGCGGCGGGAGAAAGATATCTGGCAAGGGCTCTACGACTTCGCCATGACCGAAACCACCGTGGCGGAGCTCCCACCCGCGGAGCTGATGCGCCACCTCGATGCGCTGGGCGTGCGCCTCGACACCAGCCAGGCCTCCGAACCCAGCTCGGCCTACCGCCATGTCTTGAGCCACCAAAAACTGGAGGCGCGCTTCCATCCTCTGGTATTAGCTCAACCCCTGCCCGAAACCACGCTGCGGGACTTAGGGCTCCGTGCCTACTCTGCCAATGAAATCGAGGCTCTGCCCAAGCCCAAGTTGATTGCTAACTATTGCAGCCAGAATGCGTGAGTCAGCTCTGCCTATTTATATTAGCTAAACCTGCTTATTTTTTTAGCAATTCCTTGGCTCAACTCAATTTAATCTGTTATCTTTGAGCAAGAAAAGGCCGGGTGGCTTTTTCGATTCTGTATTTCCTAACGAGCAATAATATGGCCGGAGTGAACAAAGTGATTTTGGTAGGCAACCTAGGCAAAGACCCCGAAGTGCGCCATTTGGAAGGCGGTGTGAGCGTGGCTCATTTCACCCTCGCTACCAACGACTATTATAAGGACAAGCAGGGCAACCGGGTGGAGCGCACCGAATGGCACAACATCTCGGCGTGGCGCGGCTTGGCCGACATGGCTGACAAGTACCTGAAGAAGGGCCAGCAAGTGTACATCGAAGGCAAGCTGCGCACCCGCCAGTACCAGGACAAAGACCAGCAGACGCGCTACATTACCGAAATCATCGCCGATGAGATTTCGATGCTGGGCGGCCGGCCGCAGGGAGCCGCTGGCGATGCCAATGCTCCGGCTGCTGCCGAGCCTCAGCAAAGCTTCCGGCAGGAACCGGAGATGGACCAACTGCCGTTTTAGTGGCGAAACAACGTTTTTCAGGAAAAGCCCCGGCACTAGCCCGGGGCTTTTTACGTTGCGACCAGCACGGGCCAAAGGTTACCTTTGACGCCTTGGGCCCTTTCCGATGCGGACGCGCCGCTTCTTTAGATTAGATTACGTGATTTCGATACTGAAAAAACTTCCTGCCTTGGTAGTAGCGCTGGTGCTGCTGGCGAGCTGCTCGTCGGCGCCCGATTTTACGCCTAAGCCCAAGGGCTACAACCGCATCGATTTGCCGGCGCACCGCTACCGCATGCTGCCGGGCAACCACCCGTATACTTTTGAGTACTCCACGCAAGCGGTGGTAAAGCGCGATTCGTCCTACATGGCCCAGCCGCATTGGATTAACGTGTACTACCCCAAGCTGCACGCCAACGTGCAGATAACCTATATGGACGTGCAGCGCGACCGGCGCCTCTACAACAAGATGATGGAGGACGCCCGCAAGCTCACCGGCAAGCACGAAATCAAGGCCACGGCTATCGACGAGCGGATTCTGAAAACTCCGAGCGGCATTCGGGCTTCGGTGTTTGAGCTGCAAGGCGAGGTGCCCAGCCAGTTTCAGTTTTACACCACCGATAGCACCAAGCATTTCCTGCGCGGGGCCCTGTACTTCCAGACGGCTACGGCCAACGACTCCCTGGCCCCGGTGATAGAGTACGTGAAGACGGACATAGTGCGAATGCTTAATACGCTTAGATATAAATAGGCTTCATTTAACATTTATCAATTAACATTTAACACGCTGATGCCCCTGGATTGGTGCATATCAGTCAATTTGTTAAATGATAAATGTTGATTGATAAATGGAAAGATGAGTAATTTCTTCAATACCCGGCTTGAGTTTTTGCGCACGGTGGGCAGCACCCAGCGGGCCCAATTGCTGGGCAAAGAGCTGGGGCTGTTTACTTACGGTGACCTGATTCAGCGCTATCCGTTCCGGTACCTGGACCGAACACAGGTGTACAACGTGGCCGACCTGCACGACGACTTGCCTTACGTGCAGGTGAAGGGCATGCTGCGTGGCAAAGAACTAATAGGCGAAGGGCCCAAGCAACGCCTCACTGCAAAAGTGGGCGACGGCACCGGCGAGTTGGAGCTGGTGTGGTTCAAGGGCGTGAAGTGGGTGCAGCAGTACACCAAGAACAACCAGGAGTACATCGTCTTCGGCAAGCCCACCATGTTCAACGGCCGGCCGCAGATGGCCCACCCTGAGCTGGAAGAAGTAACGGAAGCCAAGCCCGGGCAGAGCTTTTTGCAGCCGGTATACAACACGTCAGAAAAGCTCAAAAACTACCACCGCATCGACAGCAAGGCCATTATGCGAATGGTGGCCGAGTTGCTCAAGCTGGCGCAGTCGCACGTCGTGGAGTCGCTCTCGCCGGCGCTCATTGAGCACTATGGGCTGATGAGCAAGGCCCAGGCGTTGCAGCAGATTCACTTTCCGCAGAGCCCGGACCTGCTGGCGGCGGCCAAATTCCGGCTCAAGTTTGAGGAGTTGTTCTACGTGCAGCTCAAGTTGCTGCGCCAGCGCGACCAGCGCAAGGTGACCCTGGCTGGGCAGATTTTCAATCAGGTCCCCACGCTGGTAGACTTCTACAAAAACCACCTCACGTTTGACCTGACTGGGGCGCAGAAGCGCGTTATCCACGACATCTACCAGGACTTTTGCGCCGGCCAGCAGATGAACCGGCTGCTGCAAGGCGACGTGGGCTCTGGCAAAACCATTGTGGCCTTCATCGCCATGCTCATGGCCGCCGACAACGGCGCGCAGAGCTGCATTATGGCTCCCACCGAAATCTTGGCCGACCAGCATTACACCGGCCTGAAGGTGTACGCCGATGCCCTGGGCATCAGCATTGGCAAGCTCACGGGCAGCACGCGCACGGCCGAGCGGCGGGTGTTGCACGAGGCCCTGCGCAACGGAACCATGCACATGCTGGTGGGCACCCACGCCCTGCTCGAAGACGTGGTGCAGTTCCGCAACCTGGGCCTGACTATCATGGACGAGCAGCACCGCTTTGGAGTGGCGCAGCGCTCGAAGCTCTGGCAGAAGAACCCGCACGTCATCCCGCACGTGCTGGTGATGACGGCCACGCCCATTCCGCGCACGCTGGCTATGACGCTGTACGGCGACCTCGACGTGAGCGTAATTGACGAGCTGCCCGCCGGCCGCAAGCCCATTGTGACCGTGCACCGCTACGACGCCAACCGGCTGAAGGTGTTTGAGTTCATCCGGGACCAGGTGAAGCTGGGCCGACAGGTCTACATTGTGTACCCGCTGATTGAAGAATCGGAAACGATGGATTACAAGGACCTGACCGACGGCTACGAGAGCGTGTCGCGGGCCTTTCCGGAGTTCCAAATCAGCATCGTGCACGGACGCATGAAGGCCGAGGAGAAGGACTTCGAGATGCAGCGCTTCATCAACAAGGAAACCCAGATTATGGTGGCCACCACCGTGATTGAGGTAGGCGTGAACGTGCCCAACGCCTCGGTGATGGTGATAGAATCGGCCGAGCGGTTTGGCCTCTCGCAGCTGCACCAGCTGCGTGGACGGGTAGGCCGCGGCGCCGACCAGAGCTACTGCATCCTGATGACGGGATTCAAACTGAGCAAAGACGCCCGCACCCGCCTCGAAACGATGGTGCGCACCAACAACGGCTTCGAAATAGCCGACATCGACCTGAAGCTGCGCGGACCGGGCGACCTAATGGGCACCCAGCAGAGCGGCGTGCTCGATTTGCTGATTGCAGACCTCGCCAAAGACGGCCGCATTCTGAGCGAAAGCCGGGCCGCAGCCCAGGCTTTGCTGTCAGAAGACCCCGACTTGGTAAACCCTAATAATGGGAACATCCGGCGCCACATCGAAAGCTTGCCGGCATCAGCCGTAAACTGGAGCAGGATTAGTTAAGGGTTTTTATAATATTCTAATTCTATAATATCCGACAGGGCAAAAAAAAGGACTCTGTTAGGAGTCACGTTTTTTGTCTAGAACAAATTGGCTAGGAGACTGGGGCCGTTTTGTTGGGGCTGGACTGTGTCTTGGGCAGGCTTGGCTGGCTCAGTGCTAGTTACTTGATGAACAAACACTACAGTAGTGTCGGGGGAAGTCGTCGTTTCTACACTTTGTGCCACAGCAACCGGGGACGATTGTTTGGCAAGTTTGCCACTGATAATGAGGGCAGATAGAAGAGTAAATTTGAGCAGTGATTTCATAATTTCTATAACGTCTTGGGACTGCGAAGGTACGGTAGAGGGTAAATTTTGTTAGGTTGAGGTGGGCAGACTAGGCTAAATGCACGACGAAATAGGGCCGTAGCACGTCGAATTTAAGTTGAACCGTTAAGAGAATATTATATCCCTTTAATGCTCTATAAAGGTGGACAGTAAGGGAATGGAGTCCCTGTACGTAGGAGAAACCACTAGTGTTATGCTTAATAATATCTTTTTATTATCCCGGCTCAATTTTAGTGCCGCAACTGGCCCAACTGCGGCTGGCCAAGGCTTGAATGGGTACTTTTGACCACGACAGGCAAACACATTTTGCCTACTCCTACTTTAAACAAAACCAAATTTTATGTTGCATCGAGTATTGCTGGCGGGGCTACTGGGCTGGGCACTAATGGGCAACGCCAGCCCGGCCCTGGCTCAGAAAGTAAAATCGGCCCCGTTCAGCTACCTCCCCGAGCAGGGCACCGACCGCTACGACATGCGGGTACCCCAAAAGACCCTGCCCCTGACCGATGGCACCGGCTTCGTGATTCTGGCGCACCAAAGCGCAGGCGGCTATGCTGTGGAGCGCTACGATGCCGACCTTAAAAAGCAGTGGAGCACCACCATTCCGGTGAACCCCGGGGAAACCCTGGAAGCGTTTGGGCGCGGCCCCCAGCAGGCGCTGGTGGTGCTGCACCACAAGGACGAAAGCAGCCAAAACCTGAGCGTGGTGGCCGTGAACCTGCAAAGCGGCCAGAAAGGCGCGGCCAAAGTGGTGATGACGGCCCCGGCCCGCGACCGCCGGCCGGGGGTGTCTATCTCCCCCGATGGCACGCGGCTGGTGGCCTTCCGCTACTTGGCGCGCGAGCAGCAGGTGAAGAGCATTGCTGCTACTCTATTTGACCAAAACCTAGCCCAACTGCAGGAAAAAGCTTACGACTTTCGCGACTTGGGCGACTTCTTCTCGCCGTCGGTGCACGTGGCCAACGACGGCACCCAGTACGTGACGCTAATCAGCGACCACATGAAGAAGCTGACCGTGCGCCGCTACCCGGCCGGAAGTTCAACTGAAATAAAGGTGCTGGGGGTGCCGGTGGGCGGCACGTTCGGCGGCAAGTCCGTCACCATCCGCGATGCCCAGTTTAAGGTGCTGAACGATGGCAGCCTGTATGCAGCCGCGCTGTGCGCCGACTACCAGACCGGCGAGTATTACAGCCTAAAGGTGGTGAAGTACGATTTCAGCGGTGCCGGCGACATGAAGTTCTCGCCGGAGTTTCGCTTCACGCCCGCCTACCTGGCCGAGGTGAGCAAGTCGAGCGGTATCGATGTAAAGCGCCTCGACGACGTGTACCTGGGCGAGCTGCTGCTGACCCCGGAAAAGCAGCTGGTGGTGGTGGCCGAAAAACACTTTGAGGAAGGCGGCAGCGAAGCCCCCGTGCATGCGCGCGAGCTGCACGTGTTCGGCTACAATGAGTACGGCCAGCCCACTTGGCACAGCATCGTGGCGAAAGACCAAGTGGCCCCGGCCGTGGACGCCTACACGGGCATCGGGTTTCGGGCGGCAGTTTTTGGCAGCACCGTGCAGGTGCTTACCCTGGAAACCATCAACAAGAAATCGGACCTCTACCTGCGCCGCATCAATACCCAAACCGGCGTAGTGAGCCCTCCTGAGCGACTGAAGCTGAATGTGGCCGACGACAAAAGCCTGGCCTACGTGAAGGACTTCACCACCTGGCTCGGCGAGAAAACCATCATTGCCGTGAGCCGGCCAAGCAAAAAATCGGCGGCCCTGCAGCTGGAAAAAATCGTGGTGAAATAGCTCAACTCCGCTATTGCCCATAAAGAAGGCCGCTCCTGGTTCCAGGAGCGGCCTTCTTTATGCACAGAAAATCAAGGATTAGAAAGCGTACTCGTTGGCCTCAATGAGAACCGCAGCTACGCGGCGACGGGCATCGCGCACATTCAGCAGCTCGGTTTTGGTGAAGCGCTTCAGGCCCATGGTCAGCAAGCGCTGCTCATCGCCTTCGCACATGCTGCCGATGGCGTCTTTGCCGGCTTTCTCCACCGTGTCCACGGTGTCGGTGAGGTACACGCGGGCCATGTCGGCTTGCACCGAGAGGGCTTCGGCACCCTTGGTGCCCGCTTCCTTTTCCACGCGCAACAAGGTGCTCTCGGCCGTGTAGACCTTAATGGCCATGTCGGCGATGTTCATGAGCAGTTCCTGCTCCTTGGCCAGGGTGGCGGCGTATTTCTGCACGGCCGTGCCGGCTACCATCAGCACCGCCTTCTTCAGGTTGGCAATGGTCTTGAACTCCTTGCTGAACAGGCCGGTTTCTTCCTCCTGGCTCAGGCTCGGGATGCTCAGCAGCTCCTGCTGCACGGCCATGGCCGGACCCATCAGGTCAATTTCGCCTTTCAGGCCTTTCTTCAAAATCATGTCGACGGCCAGGAGCCGGTTGATTTCGTTGGTGCCTTCAAAAATGCGGTTGATGCGCGAGTCGCGGTAGGCGCGGTCCATGGGGTAGTCGGCCGAGAAGCCGTAGCCGCCATAAATCTGCACGCCTTCGTCTACCACGTAGTCGAGCACTTCCGAGCCTTCCACTTTCAGGATAGCGCATTCCACGGCAAACTCGCGGGCCGCGCCCAGCAGGGCCTCGTTGGCGCCTTTGCCTTCGGCCATGAGCTGCTGCTCCATGCGGTAGATGTCGGAACCGGCGCGGTAAATGGCCGACTCCACGGCGTAGATGCGGATGGCCTGCTGCGCCAGCTTGTAGCGAATGGCACCAAACTTGGCAATCGGCATCTTGAACTGCACCCGCTCGTTGGCGTACTTCACGCTCAGCGTTGCGGCCATTTTGGTGGCGCCCAGGCAGGCCGCGGCCAGCTTGATGCGGCCGATGTTCAGCACGTTGAAGGCAATGAGGTGGCCTTTGCCAATCTCGCCCAGCACGTTTTCTTTCGGTACGGGAGCATCGGCGAAGAACACCTGCCGGGTGCTGCTGCCCTGGATGCCCATCTTGTGCTCCTCGTTGCCGAGGCTGAGGCCGGGCGTGTTTTTCTCCACGATGAAGCCGGTGAACTTGTCGCCGTCAATCTGAGCAAACACGATGAACACGTCGGCAAAGCCGGCGTTGGTAATCCACATTTTCTGGCCGTTGAGCACGTAGTGCGTGCCTTCGGCGTTGAGCACGGCCTTGGTCTTGGCGCCCAGGGCGTCGGAGCCAGAGCCGGGCTCGGTGAGGCAGTACGCGCCCATTAGCTCGCCGCTGGTGAGGCCGGGCAGGTACTTGGCTTTCTGCTCTTCGTTGCCAAAGTACAGAATGGGCAGCAGGGCAATGCCGGTGTGCGCCGCAAATGCCACCGGGAACGAGTGGCCCCCGCCTACCCCCTCGGTCACGCGTAGCGCCGTGGGAAAGTCCATGTCCAGCCCACCAAACTGCTCGGGCACGCTCACGCCGAACAGGCCCAGGTGGCCTGCTTTTTCCATAAGGCCACGCATCAGGCCTTCCTCGTGGTTGTCGAGGCGCTCCAGCAGCGGCTGCACCTCCGTCCCGACAAAGTCCAGGCAGGTTTGGTGCATGTAGTTCTGCTCTTCAGTAAAATCGGCTGGCGTGAAAACGTCCTGCGCAGCGGTTGGCTTGATTATGAATTCACCGCCCTTGAGGGGCGCTTTCTGCGTTACTTCCATGACGGGTGGTAATTAGGTTAGGTGGGGTAAAAGGTAAGAAAAATCGGGCAAATTTGTTAGGCACGCCTACTACTTTGGGTAAAGAAAACCCCGGATGAGCGGGGCTTTCTTTGTTGTAAAACACTAGGGAAGCTGGTGCTGGTTCTCAGAAAATCAAGCCATTTGGCAGGCTTTGTTTAGCTCAACCAAACAGCCGGCTTTCTGCAAGAATCTTTTCTATTTCAGCAGTTCGTAGATGCCTGCCACGCCCTGGCCGCCGCCCACACAGGCCGTGACCATGCCGTACTTCTTGCCACGCTCGCGCAGCTCGTCGAACAGCTGGATGCTGAGCTTGGCACCGGAGCAGCCCAACGGATGGCCCAAGGCAATGGCGCCGCCGTTCACGTTCAGCTTCTCCGGGTCGATGCCCAGCTCACGCACTACGGCCAGCGACTGCGAGGCAAACGCTTCGTTTAGCTCAATCAGGTCGATGTCATCGAGCTTGAGGCCGGCTTGCTTCAGCGCTTTCGGCACGGCTTTGATAGGGCCCATGCCCATGATGCGTGGGTCTACGCCTTCGGAGGCGTAGTTCACCATGCGGGCAATGGGCTCCAGGTTCAATTCCTTCACCATGCGCTCCGACATCACCAGCACAAATGCCGCGCCGTCGGAGGTTTGCGAGGAATTACCGGCCGTGACGGTGCCGTTGGCCGCGAACACGGGGCGCAGCTTGCCCAGAGCTTCTACCGAGGTATCGGCGCGCGGGCCTTCGTCGGTATCCACCACGTAGGAGCGGCTTTTCTTCTTGCCGGTGGCCTGGTCCACGTAGGTTTCCTCCACCGTTACGGGCACGATGCTCTTGGCAAACTTGCCGCCCTGAATGGCCTTGATGGCCTTCTGGTGCGAGTTGTAGGAGAATTCGTCCTGGTCCTGACGGCTGATGTTGTAGTCCTTGGCCACCGCCTCGGCCGTGAGGCCCATGCCCATGTAGTAGTCGGGGTGCTTCATGGCCAGGTTGTAGTTGGGCACGGTTTTCCAGCCCACGGTGGGCACCATGCTCATGCTCTCGGTACCGCCCGCGATGATGCAGTCGGCCATGCCAGCCGTGATTTTGCCCACGGCCATGGCAATGGTCTCCACGCCCGAGCCGCAGTAGCGGTTCACAATCAGGCCGGGCACGTTGATGGGCAAAGCCAGCAGCGAAATCAGGCGGCCCATCTGCAGGCCTTGCTCGGCTTCCGGCACGGCGTTGCCGACGATAACATCGTCGATGCGCGTGGGGTCGAGGGCCGGCACTTGGGCTACCAGGTGCTTGATAACGTTGGCCGCCAGGTCGTCGGGCCGGGTAAAGCGGAAGCCACCACGGGGGGCTTTGCCCACGGCCGTGCGGTAACCAGCTACGATATATGCAGTGTTAGACATATTGTTTTTATTGTCATGCTGAGCTTGCGAAGCATCTTATCACGTTCGCACCGCTCGGGTAGGTTGGGTTTCTGACGAAAGCAGCCGTGATAAGATGCTTCCTTCGTCAGCATGACAAACGAATTAGTTGCGCAGCGGCTTGCCGGTGGTTAGAATGCTCTGAATCCGCTCCAGCGTCTTCCGCTCGCCGCAGAGGCTCAGGAAAGCTTCGCGCTCGAGGTCCAGCAGGTACTGCTCGCTCACTTCGGTGGGCGACGAGAGGTCGCCGCCGCACATCACATAAGCGAGTTTGTCGGCGATGAGCTGGTCGTGGGTCGAGATGTAGTTGCCCTGCTGCATGGCGTATACACCGGTTTTGAACATGGCCAGTGCACCCTTGCCGTGCACTTTGATGTTGGTTTTCTGCGTGGGCTGGGTGTAGCCGGCGTCGGCCAAGTCGAGGGCGGCTGCTTTGGCGGCAGCAATTACGCGGTTGCTGTTCACCACAATCTCGTCGCCCCGGCGCATGAAGCCCAGGTCGAAGGCTTCGGCAGCGGAGGTCGAAACCTTGGCCGTGCTGATGGTCATGTAAGTGTTGCGCAGCAGATTGAATTCGGGTTCGCCCTCTTCGTACTTAGCCGCCGTGCGCAAGGTCATCTCCTTGGTGCCGCCGCCAGCTGGAATCAGCCCAACGCCGAATTCTACGAGGCCCATGTAGGTTTCGGCCGCGGCCACTACCCGGTCGCAGTGCAGGTTCAGCTCGCAGCCGCCGCCCAGTGCTAGGCCGTGCGGGGCGCCCACCACCGGAATGCTGCTGTAGCGCATGCGCATCATGGCGTTCTGGAACTGCGCAATCATCATGTTCAGTTCTTCAAACTCCTGCTCCAGCGCCTGCATGTACACCAGGCCCAGATTGGCACCGGCCGAAAACTGCGGCGCGTCGTTGCCAACCACTAGGCCGCGGTAGCCAGCTTCGGCCATGTCCACGCCCTTCAGCAGGCCTTGAATAACGTCCTGGCCCAGCGAGTTCATCTTGGAGTGGAACTCCACGTTCAGGATGCCGTCGCCCAGGTCAATTATCGAAGCGCCAGCGTTTTTCCACAGCACCTTGCCAGTGGTGCGCAGGTTGTCGAGAATGATGAAGTTCTCCACGCCGCGGATGGGCTGGTAGCTCTTGGTTTCGGCATCGTAGTACTCCTTGCTGCCGGCGGCGTTCACCTTGTAGAAAGTGGTGTGGCCGGCGGCCAGCATCTCCGTTACCCAGGCAGCGGGCTGCTTGCCTTCGGCCTGCATCAGCTCAATTCCCTTCTGCACCCCCAGCGCATCCCAGGTCTCAAACGGCCCCATTTCCCAGCCGAAGCCAGCGCGGAGCGCGTCGTCAATCTTGTAGAGCGCGTCGGTGATTTCGGGAATGCGATTCGAAACGTAGGCAAACAGGCTGCCGAAGCTCTTGCGGTAAAACTCGCCGGCCTTGTCCTTGCCGCTCACCAGCACCGCGAAGCGCGGCGCCAGAGTATCCATGGTTTTAGTCAGCTCCAGCGTGGCAAACTTCACCTTGCTGCCGGGCTGGTATTCCAGCGTGTTCAAATCCAAGGCCTGGATTTCCGACTTGCCGCCTTCGCCTTTTACTTTCTTGTAGAAGCCCTGGCCGGTTTTGTCACCCAGCCACTTGTTCTCGCCCATCTTCTTAAGGAAGTCGGGCAGTTGGAACACGTCCTTGGCTTCATCGTTGGGCAGGCCCTGGGCGAGGCCGTTGGCCACGTTCATCAGCGTATCCAGCCCCACGATATCGGAAGTGCGGAAGGTGGCCGACTTGGCGTGGCCAATCACTGGGCCGGTGAGCTTGTCCACTTCCTCCACCGTCAGGCCCAGTTCCTGCATGATGCGCAGCACGTCCATGATGGCGAACACGCCCACACGGTTGGCGATAAACGCTGGCGTGTCTTTGGCGAGTACCGTGGTCTTGCCCAGGTACAGGTCGCCGTAGTGCAGCAGGAAATCCACGATGGCGGGGTCGGTGTCCGGCGTCGGGATGATTTCGAGCAGCTTCAGGTAGCGGGGCGGGTTGAAGAAGTGCGTGCCGCAGAAGTGCTTCTTGAAATCGTCGGAGCGGCCCTCCGTCATCAAGTGAATCGGGATGCCGCTGGTGTTGCTGGTGATGAGCGTGCCGGGCTTGCGAAACTGCTCCACGCGCTCAAACAGGCTCTTTTTGATGTCGAGCCGCTCCACCACCACCTCAATGGTCCAGTCGCAGCTGGCAATGTCTTTCAGGTTGTCGTCGAAGTTGCCGGTTTTGATGCGGCTGGCGTCGGCCTTGCGGTAGAGCGGCGACGGGTTCGAGGCAATGGCCGCTTGCAGAGCGGCGTTCACCAGGCGATTTTTCACCGCTGGTGCGTCCAACTGCAGGCCTTTTTTCTCTTCGTCGGGCAGTAGCTCTTTGGGGGCAATGTCGAGCAGCAATACCTGCACGCCAATGTTGGCGAAGTGGCAGGCAATGCGCGAGCCCATGACGCCGGAGCCGAGCACGGCAACTTTCTTAATGGTTCGATTCATCCTCTGGTGGGGTGATGAGGTGGGAAAGTGGTGTGGGTAGTAGGTAAAGCGGCCAGCCGGGGCCGCCTAAGACGAGGCTTCGTGCCGCAGAGGCTTGAGCACGAAATCCTCAAAAAGGGTTTTGCCTTCAATCATGCTCGTTATCTGGGCCGTAACCTTAAAAAAGGTGTCGAGCTGGCTTTGGGATATGCGCTCCCGCACCTTCAGGTTGAAGTGTCGCACGGTCTGCCGCGAAACTTCTTTTTTCTCCAGCCCCAGCGGCGTCAGGAAAATGCGCACCGAGCGTTTGTCCACCGAATCGGCCTGTTTGTAGATGAGGCCTTTTTCCTCCATGCTCCGCAGAATGCGGGTCAGGCTGCGGGTTTCGAGGCCCAGCAGCGGGGCGATTTTGGTGGCCGGCGTGCCCTTCTCCTGGTCAATGTTCAACAACACAAAGCCGATGCTGGTCGTGATGTCGTTCTGCGCCGCCTGGGTGTTGTACATCCGCGAAATGGCGTGCCAGGCCACTTTAATGTTGTAGTCAACGGTTTCTTCGGGTTTCATAAGCGAGCTGAAAGAGCGGTAAACTTACGAAGATTTTGTTATGCTTGCATAACAGTTAGGCTAAAAAAAATTGGGGAAGCCGGAGGTCGTCCCGGCTTCCCCAACAGCTAATTAAATTCCACGAACCTGCTTACGGCGGCGTTGTCCTAAGCGTTATCTGACTATTGAGCCAGCGGCGGCTAGCGCCGCTCGGCCACGTGGTATAGGCTCTCTATAAGGTCCTTGTTGTTTTCGGTGATGACCTTGCGCTTCACCTTCATGGTAGGCGTCATTTCGCCGCTTTCCACGGTCCAGAGCTCGGGCAGCAGCACAATGCGCTTCACCTGCTCCCACTGCGCAAAGCTCTGGTTGTACTTCTTCACCAGGCCTTCGTACAGGTCTACTATTTTCTCATTCTTAATGAGTTCCTCGTTAGACACGTTGGCGGGCACGCCGTTGCGCTTGCACCAGCCCTTCAGGTCGGAGAAGGATGGCACTATCAGCGCCGAAGGGAATTTCTGGTCGGCGCCCACCACCATGGCCTGCTCAATAAGCGGGTCTTCCTTCAGCTTGCCCTCAATCACCTGCGGGGCGATGTACTTACCGCCCGAGGTTTTGAACATCTCTTTCTTGCGGTCCGTGATTTTCAGGAACTTGCCATTGACCAGCTCCCCAATGTCGCCGGTGTGGAACCAGCCTTCCTTGTCGAATACCTCAGCGGTGAGGTCGGGCTTGTTGTAGTAGCCCTTCATCACCGAAGCCGATTTGGTCAGAATCTCGCCATCGGCCGCAATTTTCACCTCAACGTTGTCAATCACCGGCCCTACGGTGCCAATCATGTTGTTTTCGGGCTCGTAGCCGCCCACGGCAATTACCGGCGACGTTTCGGTGAGGCCATAGCCTTCCATCACGCGGATACCGGCCGCCCAGAATACCCGGGCCAGGCGCGGCTGCAAGGCGCCGCCGCCGCTCACAATGCAGCGCAGATTGCCGCCCAGGGCCTCCCGCCACTTGTTGAAGATGATTTTGTTGGCCAGCGCCAGCTGCGTGTTGTACAGGAAACCCTGGTCTTTCTGGGTGTCGTACTTCAGGCCCAGATCGAGGGCCCAGAAGAACAGCTGCTTTTTGATGCCTTCCAACTCGTGCCCTTTGGCCACGATTTTGTCATATACTTTCTCCAGCAAGCGGGGCACCGTGGTGAAAATCTGGGGCTTCACCTCGCGCAGGTTGTCGGCAATGACGTCCATGCTCTCGGCGTAGTAAATGCTCACCCCGTTAATCATGTACAGGTACGTCACCATGCGCTCAAAAATGTGGCACAGCGGCAGGAAGCTCAAGGCTTTGTCTTCTTTGTTTACGGGCACAAACCGTTGCGAGCCGCGGCAGTTGCTCAGAATGTTGTTGTGCGTGAGCATCACGCCCTTGGGGCTGCCCGTGGTGCCGCTTGTATAGATGAGGGTGAGCAGGTCGTCGGGCTGCACGGCGGCCTTCAGGGGCTCTAATGCTGCGGGCTGGCCTTTTTTGCCCAACTCCAGCAACTCCTCAAAATGGCGGGCACCGTCGATTTTGTCGAAGGTGAAGATGTTCTCGGCGGGAATGTCGAGGCCTGCCGTGGCTTCTTTTACTTTATCGTACAGCTTTTTATCGGCCACAAACACGGCGCGCACGCCGGCATCGGTGAAGATGTACTTGTAGTCCTCAACCGTGATGCTTGGGTACATGGGCACGCTCACGCCGCCAATTTGCGCGATGCCGAAATCGGCAAGCATCCACTCCGGGCGGTTCATCGAGATAATGGCCACTTTGTCGCCGCGCTTCAGCCCAATGGCTACCAACCCCAGGCTCACGAGGTTGGCCTCGTCCTGCAGCTGCTGGGTGCTTTTGGGTATCCATTGGCCGCCAATTTTCGCGGCCAAGGCGTCGCTTTTGGGCGAATTGGCTAGTTGGTGCGGTAGGATATCGAAGGAGCGACGAACGTCCATGGGTGGGGCTGGATAAAGCGTATCAGTGAAATTCAGCTTAAATAAAGAGCTTTTTTTCGGGCCAGACTACATTCGGTTAGGCGATGGACAACCCTGCTCTTACTGCTATAAACCAATACAGACGCAAAAACGGCCCAAAAGCCAGCCAATGCGGGCTTTTCCTGCGTAATTTTGGGCGCTTGCCTTTCCGCCCCCAATGAACCTGGCCCTGTTTTTTGACCCGCTGCCGGAAACGCTAACCGCCGCGGTGCCTGCCCCCACCACCCTGGCCGCCTACGCCACCCGTTTTACCGAAACCTTCCCCGACTGGCGCAACGCCGACTTGGCCCTGATTGGGCTGGATGAGTGGCGGGGCAGCGCCGCCGGCCCACCGGCCCCCAACCGCCACGGCGCCAACGAAGTACGCCAGCGCTTCTACCAGCTGCAGAAAGGCACCGGCTCGGTACGCTTCGTGGATTTGGGCAACCTGCGCCCCGGCCTGACCCTGGAAGATACCTACCAGCGCCTGCGCGAAATCATCGGGGCGCTGCTGGAAGAAAACACCGTACCCGTGCTGCTGGGCGGCAGCCACGACCTCGACTACGGCCAGTTTTTGGCCTACGAAAGCCAGGACCGCGCCATCAGCTTTGCCGTGGTGGATGCCCGGCCCGACATGGCCGAGCCCGGCCCCGGCACGCCGCCCGAAGACAGCCACCTGCGCCGCCTGCTGGTACACGAGCCCAACTTTGTGTTCAGCCTGGCCCACCTAGCCCACCAGCAATACCTCACGCCGCCCGAGGTGCTCATTGCCCTCGAAAAGCTGCATTTCGAAACCATGAGCGTGGGCGAAGTCCGGGCCGACCGCCGCCTGGCCGAGCCGCTCATTCGGCAGGCCGAATTCATGAGCGTGGACATCGCGGCGCTGCGCTGGCAGGACGCGCCCGGCTACTTCCCGGCCAACCCTTTCGGCCTGGGCAACGAAGAAGCCACGCAGCTCTGCTGGTACGCCGGGCACAACGAGCAGCTCAGCTCCTTTGGCCTGTACGGCTACCGCGCCGACCAGGACCCGCACGGCATGGCCGCCGCTACCGTGGCCACCATGCTCTGGTACTTCGTGGAGGGATTCTACCACCGCCGTCCCGAAACGGGCTTTGGCACGTTCCGCTTCCTTACCTACACCGTGGTGCTACCCGGCAACCCCGACAAGCTGGTGTTCTACAAATCGCGCCGCGCCGACAAGTGGTGGATGGAAGTGGAGCGCCTGGGCGACAACGCGGTGAAGCGCGTGGTGCCCTGCACTTACGAAGACTACATGAACGCCTCGCAAGGCGACCTGCCGCAACGCTGGATTCGGCTGCAGGCATTATTGGGCTAGCTTTGCCGATGGATGACGCCCTCCTCCTGCCCTCCTACTCGCGCAACCAGCTGGCCTTGCGCAACGGCCAGGACCGCGACGAAATCTGGGTAGCGTACCAAGGCAAGATTTACGACGTGAGCCGCTCGCGCCTGTGGCGGCGCGGCAACCACTACGAACACTGGGCGGGCCAGGACCTGACCACCGAACTGGACCACGACGCCCCGCACACGGCACACGTATTTGATAATTTTCCGGTAATTGGCCAACTCCAGACGTAAGTTTTCGCTTACTGTTTGTTGAACATTGATTTTTTCCGCTTCACGGCAAGCCTAGCTTACTCCGCGCATGACCACCGAATCGCCCTCCGAATACAACAACCTCGAAACGCTGCCGACCGCCGCCATTCTGGCCGGCATGAACCAGCTCGACCGCACGGTGCCCGAAACTGTGGCCAAGGCCCTGCCCCAGATTGAAAAGCTGGTGGAAGCCACTGTGGCGCGGCTACGCGCGGGCGGGCGGCTTTTTTATATCGGGGCGGGCACCAGCGGGCGGCTGGGCGTAGTTGATGCCTCGGAGTGCCCGCCCACGTTTGGCGTGCCGGCCGAGATGGTGGTGGGCATTATGGCCGGTGGCGATTCGGCCATTCGGGTGGCCGTAGAAGGCGCCGAAGACGACGCCGAACAAGCCTGGAAAGACCTGCAGGCCAACAACATCAGCGCCAAGGACGTGTTGGTGGGCATCGCTGCCTCGGGCCGCACGCCTTACGTGATAGGCGGACTCACGCAAGCGCGGGCCGCGGGCGTGGCCACGGGCTGCGTGGTGTGCAACGCCGGCTCGGCCGTGGCCGCCGCCGCCGAATTCCCGGTGGAAGTAGTGACCGGCCCAGAGTTTATCACTGGCAGCACGCGCCTCAAGGCCGGCTCGGCGCAGAAAATGGTGCTCAATATGCTCACCACGGCCACCTTTGTGCGCCTGGGCTACGTGCGCGGCAACAAGATGGTGGACATGAAGCTGTCCAACGTGAAACTGGTGGAGCGGGGCGAACGAATGTTGATGGAAGAACTCGGCATTGGCGAAGCCGAAGCGGCTGAGCTGCTGAAGCAACACGGCAGCGTGCGGGCGGCCCTGCAGGCCCGCTAGCGCCGGCCCGGAACGCTCCACGGCGCATTAGGCGTTAGTAGAACCCAGCCCAATTTGTTGTGGGTTGGGAAAACCGAGCGCGCCGAGGTGCGTTCCGAGCCTAACGCCTTCTGCCGCCTATGCATACCATTGAGCCCCATTACAACTGGATTGACCAGTACTCGGCCTGCGAAGACCCCCGTTCGCCGTTGTTCGAGACCGAAAACAGCCTCGAGGCCTACACCAACACCATTTACGGCTACTACATCCACCCACAGTGGGACAGCCTGGGGTCGGATACGCTCTTCTTCAAAATCCTGTTTGCCGACTACGAAGACGGCATTGCCATCCTCGAGTTTATTGGGGAGTGGAACGATGCCATCGAAAACGACATCATGGAGCTGAAGCGCAACATCGTGGACGTGCTGGTGCACGAGGGCATCCGCAAGTTTATTCTGGTGGGCGAAAACGTGTTCAACTTCCACGGCTCCGGCGACGACTATTACGAAGAGTGGTTCGAAGACGTGGAGGACGGCTGGATTGCGGGCGTGAACTTCCAGGAGCACGTGCAACGGGAGATGCAGCAGTACAACGTCGACAACTACGTCAACTTCGGGGGCCAGCTCGACGACCTGCCGTGGCGTACCTACGAGCCGCGCCGCCTCTTTGAGGTAGTAGACGGCTTGCTCAACCGCCGGCTGGGCTTGCCCGAAACTACGCTTTAAGCAAACCCAAACAGCAATAAAAAAAGCCCCACCATTACTGGCGGGGCTTTTTTGTGCCGTATGGCTAAGAATTACTTCTTAACTTCTTCAGCCGGAGTCTCGGTAGCAGGAGCCATTTTGTCGGCGTTGTCCTTCATGGCATCAGCCTTGGTGTCGGCCGAGTCACGTACGGCATCAGCCTTGTCTTCCATAGCGTCAGCCTTGGCTTCGCCTGCGTTTTCTACGTTGTCAGCAGCCTGCTCGGTAGCCTCTTCTTTCTTGCTTTCGCAAGAGGTGAACGAGAACGAAGCAGCAGCCAGGGCGAGGAACAATACTTTTTTCATCTTGGGGTCAATTTAAAGTGTGGAGTTAAATTCAGTTAACCTTCAAGCGCTTGCGGGTAGCAAGTTCTTGAATTCGGGGCTTTATACCCCAGTTTAAAAAAGGTAACCCACGCAAATCGATATTTATGAAGAACCTGTGAAAAAAGCGTTTGTGCTGCCCTCACCGGCAAGCGTTATTTCTTGCGGAAAACGATGCCGATGGGTACACCCGTAAAGTCGAAATGCTCGCGCATTCGGTTTTCGAGGTAGCGCGTGTAGTTGGCCTGTACGTACTGCGGCAGGTTGCAGAAGAAAGCGAATACCGGGTTGTGCGTGGGCAGCTGCGTGGCGTACTTGATGCGAATCATCTTGCCTTTCAGTGCCGGCGGGCCGTACTTCTCAATCTCCTTCAACATGATGTCGTTGAGCTGGGAAGTCGGGATTTTGCGGCGCTTGTTGTGGTACACTTCAATGGCCGTTTCGATGGCCTTGTGCACCCGCTGCTTGTTCAGCACCGAGATGAAGATGACGGGGATATACGAAATCGGCGCAATCTTTTCGAGGATTTTGGCCTCGAAGTCCTTGGCCGTGTTCGTTTCCTTGTTCTCCACCAGGTCCCACTTGTTCACCAGAATCACGATGCCCTTGCGGTTCTTGTCGGCCAGCGAGATGATGTTCACGTCCTGCGCTTCGATGCCACGGCTGGCGTCGAGCATCACGATGCAGACGTCGCACTCTTCCAAGGCCCGCAGGCTGCGCATGTTGGCGTAGAACTCCACGTCTTCGCTCACCTTGGCCTTGCGGCGCAAGCCGGCCGTGTCGACCAGAATGAACTCGTTGCCGAAGGCATTGTAGCGGGCCGAAATCGAATCGCGGGTGGTACCGGCGATTTCGGTCACGATGCTGCGGTCTTCGCCCAGCAACAGGTTCACGAGGCTGGACTTGCCCACGTTGGGGCGGCCCACCACGGCAATGCGCGGAATGTCCGACTCGGGCTCTTCCACGCCTGGGTCTTCAAAGTGGCTCACCACCGCATCCAGCAATTCACCGGTGCCGTGGCCGTTCGCGCTGCTGATGGCGTAGATTTCACCGTCGCCCAGGCCGAGCGAGTAGAACTCGCCCACGCCGTTGGCGCGCAGGTTGGTGTCGGCCTTGTTGGCTACCAGGTAGATGGGCTTTTTGCCGATGTAGCGGCGCAGCACGTGCGCAAACTCTTCGTCGAGGCCGTGCACGCCGGCATCGGCATCTACCATAAACAGGACGACATCGGCCTCTTCAATGGCCAGCTTCACCTGCTTGTTGATTTCGCCCTCGAAAATATCTTCCGAATTGTGGACGTAACCACCCGTATCAATCACGGTGAAGTTCTTCCCAATCCAGTCGCCGTAGCCGTAGTGGCGGTCGCGGGTTACGCCGCTCTCGTTGTCCATAATGGCCTTGCGCTGGCCCACGAGGCGGTTGAATAGCGTGGATTTGCCCACGTTGGGCCGCCCCACGATGGCGATAGTGTTTTGCGTTGACATGTTGTGTGGCCCCAGCCGCCGACCCGACCTAGATTCGGCAGTGCCCGGGGTTATTTAAATAAAAGATGGTCGGAAAAGTCTTTTCTGAATTGAAATAGAACAGTCATGCAGAGCGCAGCGAAGCATCTCTGCTGCTCAACTAATCCAGTTGGCTCAACGAAGCGGCAAAGATGCTTCGCTGCGCTCTGCATGACGTTTTGAATTAGTCTGATGACTTACTGGTACCCGAAGCGGCTCAAGGCCTTGGGGTCGGTGCGCCAGTTTTCGTTGACTTTGACGTGGAGCTCCAGGAACACCTTTTTCTGGAAAAACTTCTCCATCTCCTCGCGCGCCCAGGTGCCTACTTTCTTCAGCGCCTCGCCGCCCGCGCCGATGATGATGCCTTTCTGGCTGCTCCGCTCTACGTATATAATGCCGCGAATACGGATAATAGTTTCCTCTTCCTTAAACTCCTCAATAACGACCTCGCAGCTGTACGGAATCTCCTTTTTGTAGAGTTTGAAGATTTTCTCGCGCACCATTTCGGCGGCAAAAAAGCGCTCGGGCTTGTCGGTCAGCTCGTCTTTGGGGTAGTACTCGGGGTGGATGGGCAGGCGCTCGAGCACCAGTTGTAGCACGCCATCGGTACCGAAGGCATTGAGGGCCGAGATAGGCAGCACTTCTGCGGCGTTGGGTAGCTGCTCTTTCCAGTAGGCCAGTTTGGCTTCTACTTCGGCCTGGTCGGCCTGGTCGATTTTGTTGACCAGGAGAATGATGGGCGTGTCCACCATTTTGCGCAGGCGCTCGACCACGGGCTCCTCGTCGTGCTTCTCGTAGATGTCGGTCACGAACAGCACCACGTCGGCGTCTTCCAGCGAGGAGTACACGAACGACATCATGGCGTTATGCAGCTCGTACTTGGGCTGAATGATGCCCGGCGTGTCGGAGTAAATCAGCTGAAAATCTTCGCCATTGAGAATTCCCAGGATGCGGTGGCGGGTGGTTTGGGCTTTGCTGGTGACGATGCTGAGCCGCTCGCCCACCAGCGCGTTCATGAGCGTGGACTTGCCCACGTTGGGCTTGCCGATGATGCTCACGAAGCCGGCGCGGTGGGGTTTAGTTTCGGGGTTCACGATGGATGGGTTTGATAATCAGGGGCGCAAAGGTACGGATTTTGATGGGCAAAAACTACGGTGGCCCCAAATCTGCCCGACGGCGGAGCTTCGAGCTGCCCCGCTCCTTCCGGTTTTGGAATGGCTCAATTCCCACAAATTGAGCTAATGGTACGTGCCTGGAGCGGCTGAGCTGAACCAAGCCGCTCAATACCTGTTTGCCTGGCAACCGACCGCCGGCGGCGCTATTTAGGTGCGTCCGTCTCGGTAGTCCGCACGTTGCTGCTGAACTTTGTTGTTAATGAACTCTCCTGCTGCCCCCTCCCGCCGCATCGGCGTCCTGCTCGTCAACCTCGGCACGCCCGACTCGCCCAAAACGCCGGACGTGCGCCGCTACCTCAACGAATTTCTGACCGACGTGCGGGTGATTGACAACCTGCCCGCCGTGGTGCACTACCCATTGTTCCAAGGCATCGTCATCCCGTTGCGAGCCCCGAAGTCGGCCAAAATCTACCAGCAGCTCTGGACCGAGCGGGGCTCTCCCCTGCTGTACCACGGGCTCGATTTGCAGAAAAAAGTGCAGGCCGAGCTCGGGCCCGAGTACGTGGTGGCGTTCGGCATGCGCTACCAGAAGCCTAGTATTGCCAAGGCCCTGGAGGAACTGCGTGAAGCGGCCGTAGAGCGCATCCTCGTGTTGCCGCTGTTTCCGCAGTATGCATCGGCCAGTACCGGCTCGGTGCAGGAGAAGGTAATGGAGATTATCGGCAAGTGGTGGATTGTGCCCAGCATCAGCTTCATCAGCGCTTTTTCCGACGACCCGGGCTTTATCGGCACCATTGTGGAATTGGGCAAGCGCGAGATGGCCAAGCACCAGTACGACCATATCGTCTTCAGCTACCACGGCATTCCGGAGCGGCACATCACCAAGGGCAGCTTCCACAACTACTGCCAGTTTGGGAGCTGCTGCGACACCCTCAACGACAAAAACCGTTACTGCTACCGCGCCCAGTGCTTCGAGACCTCTCGCCTGGTCGCGGCGGGCCTTGGCATTACCCCCGACCAGTACACGGTGTCGTTCCAGAGCCGCCTGGGTCGCGACCCGTGGCTCAAGCCCTATACTGACTTTGCCTTGAAGGATATGCCCGCCAAAGGCATCAAAAATGTGCTGGCCTTCAGTCCGGCCTTCGTGGCCGACTGCCTGGAAACCACCATCGAAGTCGGTGAGGAATTCAAGGAGATGTTTGAGGAAGTAGGCGGCGAGCATTGGCAGCTGGTACCTTCTCTGAACTCGGAGCCGCAGTGGGTAGATGCCGTGGCAGCCATGATTCGGCGCAACTAATAGTTCGCCGTGCGTCTGCTAGACGCGGCGGCGATAGAACGCGCCCGCATCGTAGGAGTCCCGGTCGTAGAACTGGTTATTATCCACTGCCGGGGCAATGCCCAGGGCCCGGAGCATGGCTTCTTCGTAGTCGCGGGTAATCTGGATTTCGGAGTAAGGCGGGTAGTTCGGAATCGTGTCGGCGCTGAGCGCGGGCACAAACACATTGTCGCCATCGGTATCGAGCGAGGCCACGCCGATTGGCATCAGAATGTGGTTTTCGTGCTTGCCGCGCTTGAACCGGTCGTGCAGCTCAATGTCCAGGTACCGCACCTTTAAGGCCTGGGGCTCCACAATTAGCTCGTGCACCACGCCCAGGGCCTGGCCATCGCCGCCGCGCACGGCCCAGCCGCGCACATCGGGGTTGCCATCGGCCACTTCAAAATCGGTTAAGTCGCGCAAACGGCGCAGCACAGGGGTTTCCATGGCTCTTGTAAATAAGGGTTAGTGAGCCGGCTCGCTCAGCACGCGCACCGCGGCGGCAGCCTGGGTCAGGAATTGCTTGTTTTGCTGCTGGTCGGCGGGCGTGGCGTGGCGGCCTGACAGCTGTCCGGCCAGGCTCACCAGGTCGTTGGCTGCGCCTTCCAGCTCCGGATAGGCTTTTTGCTGCATGGCTTTAATGAGCCCTGCCGCGGCCACAAACCCCGGCCGCAAACTCGTATTGGCTTCGCCCAGGCGGTTGGTGGCGCTGGTCAGGTTGTCGCGCTGCTCCGTGATGGTGGGGTCGCGCAGGTCGTCGCGGTCGGCCAGGGCCACCAGCACACCGGTTAGCTTCCGCAGGCCGTTCACGGCGTAGTTGGGGTCGGCGGGACTGCCGGCCGCCTGGGCGGCCAGAGTTTCGGCGGTGTAGTTGTCGTCTTCATGCGCCAGGTTCGCGGAGTCGGCGGTCACATCGGCTGAGGGTGGCGTGGCGCGGGCCAGCGAGTCGGCGGGGAGGGCCTCCATGCCAGTGGTATTGGGCGGCGCGGGTTCATCGGCAGGCTCTTGCCGCAGAAAGAAATAAGCCGCCACGGCCAAAGCTATGACTGCCAGCAGCACCAGAATCCACGGACTTGGTGCTGATTTTTTGCGTTGAATATTGATGTCAGCCATAGAGAGTTTCGGGTGATGCTTTGCCTTACGAAGCAAACCGAAAAATAGTCAATTTACCCTATGTTTCAGTGGTGGGCAAAAAGTGCCACTGAATCAATTTGAGCTGATATCTAGCCTTCTTTGGCCCAACCTCTTCGCAGGCTATGAACTCCGTCATTGCCACGATTCAAGCCCCTGGCAAAAGCCAAGCCCCACGGGGCGCGACCCGCAATTGGGCCACGCCCCGTGGGGCTGGTCAGGCGAGATAAGTTGCCTACTAAATTTGGTTGCTCTCCAGGCGTTTAAGCTCCTGATAGGTTCTTTGCGCCTGGCTGTATTGGTGCTCTACGGCTCTGCGCATGGGGCCGGTGAGGGTCTGGTCCTGCAGGGCTTCTTCGTATGCTTTCAGGGCCCACTCCTCGCCGTAGATATTGGAGCCGAGAATGGCTTTTTCGTCGCGGCCGGTAATGGCAGCTTTAGCGTCCATCCAGCCGCGGTATAGCTTGCCTTTGAGGGTGGTGCCGGTTTCGCGGTCTCCGCCCTGCTGGCGCAAGTAGGCGTTGAGCTGATTGGCAAACTGCTGGCTTTGGCTCACCAACTGCTGGTAGTAGCTGCGCAGCTGCGTGTCCTTGCTTTCCTCCACAGCGCGCCGGTAGCCTTCAATCCGGTCGTTGACAAAGTAGAGCAGTTCGTGCAGCGTGGCGCTTTGGCCCTTGCCGTTTTTGCCGCGGCGCGTGAGGTAGCTGGCCCCCAGCACCAACAGGGCACCGCCCACTACTTTTTGGGTAGTGCTCAGCTTGTTGAAGGTAGTGGCCGTTTGGTTGCCGAAATTTTTTAGCGAAGTCGGCAGCTTATTGAGCATCTGCGACATATTGCCCTGATTGCGCCACTGCTGCGCTTGGCTACCCGCAGAATTACCGTAAGCGGTGGTTGAGGTGGAAGATTGGGACTGGTCCATGGCAAAGAAAGGAATGGTGAAACTCTCCCGGCTTACGACAAACCACCCTCAGTGTTAGGCTGAGCTTCGGCCTTAAAGCTCCCATAAGGGCCGCGGACGGCGTAGCGCAAGGCCCTTTCAGCTCCACTTTCCGTGGCCGTAGTCCCTGGCACCCAACGCTTCCATTTTCTCCCAAAAAGCCTCCTTAGCCGGCCATATGGTAGCTAAGGAGGCTTCGCCATTTTGGCTATGCGGCTACCGGCCGGTAGAGCTTGGCCAGTTGGGCCACGGCGTAGTCAACTTCGGCCGCGGTGTTCATCTTGCTCATCGAGAAGCGCACCGTGGCGCGGTCGGGGTCGCAGCCCAGGGCTTCGAGTACGTGTGAGCCCGCCTGTGCGCCGCTAGTACAAGCCGAGCCGCCAGACGCCGCTATCTTGCTTATGTCCAGGTTAAAGAGCAGCATTTCGTTGATGGGCGACGGCGGCAGGCTCACGCTCAGTACCGTGTACAGGCTCTGGTCGGCCTGCGCCGAGAGGCCATTAAACTGCACGTCGTCAATTTCTGCGCGCAGCTTTTCGATGAACCGGTCCTTCAGCCCCTGCACGTGGGCTTGGTGCGCCGCCAGGTCGCGGATGGCAATTTCCAAGGCCTTGGCCAGCCCCACAATGCCGTACACGTTTTCGGTGCCCGAACGCACGTTGCGCTCCTGCGAGCCCCCATGAATGAGCGGGCTCACTTGCAAGCCGCTGCGGGTGTAGAGAAAGCCCACACCCTTCGGCCCATGGAACTTGTGCGCCGAACCCACCAGGAACTGGTTTTTCAGCTTCTGGACGTCGTGCCGGTAGTGGCCCATGGTCTGCACCGTGTCGGTGTGGAACACCGCCTGGTGGCGGGCACAGATGTCTCCGATGGCCTCAATGTCGTTCAGGTTGCCAATTTCGTTGTTGGCGTGCATCAGGCTCACAAAGGTGCGAGACTGCGTCGCCAGCAGCTCCTCCAGGTGGCCCAGGTCTAACCGCCCCTGGGCATCGTGCCGCACATAATGCAGCTCAATTTCGCCGGTTTTGGCCATGGACTGCAGCGGGTGCAGCACCGCGTGGTGCTCCAGCGGCGAGGTGATGGCGTGCTTCAGCCCCAACGTGCGAATGCTGCCAAAAGCCGCGTAGTTATCGGCCTCGGTGCCGCCGCTCGTGAAGGAGATTTCGGCCGGCGCGGCATTGAGCAGGTGCGCTACCGTCTTGCGGGCATTTTCGATGGCCGCGCGTACTTGCCGGCCCGGCCCGTGCAGGCTGCTTGGGTTGCCGTAGTGCTGGCTCAGGAAAGGCAGCATGGCCTCCAGCACTTCGGGGTCGAGCGGGGTGGTAGCGGCGTTGTCGAAATAAACGAAGGCGGGGGCGGAAGAGGGGTTTGAACTCATATAATAAGGGTAAGACCAGAAGAAGCCGGGCGTGGGTGCGCCCGGCCTTTCCAAGATATCATTACACAAACGTCGGACTTTTAGCCCAAACCAACCCGCCGCTGAAACCGGAACGCTAGGCAATCAGCCGCCGCTCTGCCTACCATGCAAAGATTTACGCCTTTACAGCAATAATCTCCTTAATGTCGCCGATGATTTTCTGAGCCAGATAGTCGGCCGTGGCGTTCGAATCTGACTCTGCGTAGATGCGGATAATGGGCTCGGTGTTGGACTTGCGCAGGTGCACCCACTCCTTGTCGAACTCAATTTTCACCCCGTCGATGGTGTTCACGGGCTGCTTGGCATACCGCTTCTCCATCTGCGCCAACACGTCGTCGGTATTGATTTCAGCGGTCAGCTCAATTTTATTCTTGGAAATAAAATAGCCCGGATACGACCGCCGCAGCTGGCTCATCTTAAGGCCAGACTTGGCCAAGTGCGTCAGGAACAGCGCAATACCAACCAAGGCATCGCGACCATAATGCAGCTCGGGGTAGATGATGCCGCCATTGCCCTCGCCGCCAATCACGGCGTTGGTTTCCTTCATTTTGGTCACCACGTTCACCTCGCCCACGGCGGCAGCGGCGTACTGGCCGCCGGCTTTTTCGGTCACGTCGCGCAGGGCGCGGGTGCTGCTCAGGTTACTCACGGTGTTGCCGCCGCCCAGCTGCTTGAGCACGTAGTCGGCCACGGCCACCAGCGTGTACTCTTCGCCGAACATTTCGCCGTTCTCGCTCACCAGGGCCAGGCGGTCCACGTCGGGGTCTACCACAATGCCGAGGTCGAAGCCGCCTTTCTCCAGCGCCTTGGCAATGTCACGCAGGTGCTCGGGCAGGGGCTCGGGGTTGTGGGCAAAGTCGCCGGTGGGCTCGCAGTGCAGCTTCTCCACGGTGGTCACGCCCAGCGCTTCCAGTAGTTGCGGCACGGCAAAGCCACCCGAAGAATTCACGGCATCCACCACGACCCGGAATTTGCGGGCCCGAATGGCTTCCACATCTACCAGCGGTAGGGCCAGAATGGCCTTGATGTGCTTCTTGAGGAAGGTGGCGTCGGTGGTATACTGGCCCAATTTCGTGACGGCCGCAAACTCAAAATCTTCGCTTTCGGCCAAGGCCAGCACCTGCTGCCCGTCGGTTTCAGAGATGAATTCGCCCTGGGCATTCAGCAGCTTCAGCGCGTTCCACTGCTTGGGGTTGTGCGAGGCGGTGAGGATGATGCCGCCGGCGGCCTTCTTGGCTGGCACGGCCATTTCCACGGTGGGCGTGGTGCTCAGCCCCAGGTCGCACACGTCGAGGCCCAGGCCCTGCAGGGTGGCGGCCACGAGGCGGCTGACCATTTCGCCGGAAATCCGAGCGTCGCGGCCGATGATGATAAGCTTGCTGTCGGTGGCTTGGGTTTTCACCCAGGAGCCGTACGCAGCGGCATATTTCACCACGTCGAGAGGAGTCAGGCCTTGCCCAACCGGGCCGCCGATGGTGCCACGAATGCCGGAAATAGATTTTATGAGAGTCACGGGGTAGTTTTTTGAAAGGCCAAATTTAGGCACTGGCAACCGGTTGGCGATGTCAACATTTATCTTTGGAACAATGGAAAACTCTGCTTCGACACCTAGTGTTCTGCTTACCAGCGCCCGCCGCCCAGCTCAACTCGAAGCCTTCGGCCGTTTACTCGACGTTCTGGACCGCCTGCGCACCGAATGCCCTTGGGATAAAAAACAAACGCTGCAAACGCTGCGCCACCTCACCATTGAGGAAACGTACGAAATCAGTGACGCGATTCTGCGCGACGACCTGCCCGATTTGAAGAAAGAGCTGGGCGACGTGATGCTGCACTTGCTTTTTTATGCCCGCATCGCCGCCGAAAAAGGCGCCTTCGACATTGCCGACGTGCTCAACGCACAGTGCGAAAAGCTGATTTATCGGCATCCTCACATCTACGGCGACGTGCAGGCCGACGACGAGGATACCGTAAAGCGCAACTGGGAGCAATTAAAATTGAAGGAAAAAGGCAATACCACCGGCGTGCTCGGCGGCGTGCCCACGTCATTGCCAGCGCTGGTAAAGGCCATGCGCATCCAGGAAAAAGCGCGCGGAGCCGGCTTCGATTGGGAGCAACCCGAGCAAGTTTGGGAAAAAGTCAAAGAGGAATTAGGAGAATTTGGCAACGAATACAGCCACGGCCGACCCGAGCAAATGGACGCCGAAAAAGCAGCCGATGAGTTCGGCGATTTGCTGTTTTCGCTGGTCAATTTTGCCCGCTTTGCTGGCATCAACCCCGAGGAGGCCCTTGAACGTACCAACCGCAAGTTTATCAGCCGCTTTCAGTACCTGGAAAGTGCTGCTGCGGCCAATGGCGAACGCCTCGCCGACCTGACTTTGGCGCAAATGGATATATATTGGGAACAGGCAAAACGACGCCCAGCCCAACCCAAAGACGCCAATTAGCGTTGTCCCACTTCTACCGCACCTTTATTGCCCTTCTATTGGCTCCGGCCAAGTTTTCTTTGGTCAGGCCGCGCTTTTTGGTTAGGTTTGCCCAGCTAAGACGGCGCCGTGCGTAGCTTGGACTTCGATAAGTGCCATTCCAGTCCTTTCGTTTTGGGATTATCGATTGTTCTTTTGCTAGCCCTGGCGTTCCTACCAACTTTTTGCTTTTTCTTTACCCACTCAATTCAACTACTTCACATTTAACAACCCAAACACTCCAGAACAATGGAACAGAAAAATGCCTTGAATACGAGCCCACGGCCCGCCGCAACGGCCGCCAAAGCCGAAGCCCAAAGCAGCGGTGGTGCCTCGCTGTTCTCCGTCCTGGTTATTATCCTAGCCTTCATCGTCAGCGTTGTCGTTTATAAGTTCGTGCTAGGTGATGCAAGCCACTTCCAGGGCGGCAACAACGAGAACAACCCCAACCCCGGCGACTACCTCGGCGTGGTTTACAAAGGTGGTTTTATCGTGCCTATCCTGATGACGATGCTGCTTTGCGTTATCACCTTCTCGATTGAGCGCATGCTGACCATCAGCAAAGCCAAAGGCTCGAAGAGCATCGAGGCGTTTGTACGCACCGTACGTCAGAAGCTGAACACCAACGACATCAACGGTGCCCTGGCCGCTTGCGACCAGCAGAAAGGCTCCGTAGCCAACGTGGTAAAAGCTGGCCTGCTGAAATACAACGAAATGGGCCGTGACCGCACCATGGCCACTGACCAGAAAATCCTGGCCATCCAGAAAGAAATCGAGGAAAGCACCGCGCTGGAATTGCCTATGCTGGAGAAGAACCTGGTTATCATCTCGACCCTGGCTTCTATCGCTACGCTGGTAGGTCTGCTCGGTACGGTATTCGGCATGATTCGCGCCTTCGCCGCTCTGGCGCAGGCCGGCACCCCCGACGCCGTAGCTCTGGCCAACGGTATCTCGGAAGCTCTCATCAACACCGCTCTGGGTATTGGTACCTCGGCTCTGGCCATCGTTGCCTACAACTACTTCACGAGCAAGATTGACGAGCTGACCTACAGCATCGACGAGGCTGGCTTCAGCATCATCCAAACCTTTGCCGCTCAGCACGGCAATACGCAGCCTGCCCAGACGGTTTAATTCCGTTTGTCGGCACTAAGCTGATGCACTAAAACGTGGGGCGATTCGTTCTCTGGAGCGAATCGCCCCCTTTTAACCCCACCTCGCAATGCCTAAAGTAAAACCGCACCGTACCTCGCCGTCGCTCGACATGACGCCGATGGTGGACCTGGCCTTCTTGCTGGTGACGTTCTTCATGCTCACCACCAAGTTTGCCCCCGAGGAATCCGTGGTGGTAGACACTCCGTCATCCGTCTCGGAGCTGAAACTGCCCGAAAACAACGTTATCACGCTCACCGTCGATAAGAACAAGCGCGTGTTTTTCGGTGTCGATGCCAAACAAACCAAAATCCAGGCCCTGCAGCGGGTCGGCGCCAAGTACGGCGTAAACTTCACCGCTGCGCAAGCCAAGGAGTTTGGGGACC
Organism: Hymenobacter plasmatis; assembly: GCF_020711255.1. Classification (GTDB taxonomy): domain Bacteria; phylum Bacteroidota; class Bacteroidia; order Cytophagales; family Hymenobacteraceae; genus Hymenobacter. Next base: position 28,270 of record NZ_JAJFAW010000029.1, on the reverse strand, counting down.
TGCCCAACTTTGGACTGCCCATCAGCCAGCTCGGCTCTTACCTGGACATGGCCAAGGAAGACCGCAAGCAGGTGAACGACAAGCAACCCGGTGTGCCGCTCGACTCGCTCAACAACCAATTGGTTGACTGGGTGCTGGAAGCCCGCCGTGCCAACCAAGCCATCTTCCACAAGCCGACTTATATCGCCATCAAAGGCGACGGCAACGCGGACGTGCCCACGGTGCAGAAGGTTATCAAGGTGCTCCAGGAGAAGGACATCAACCGCTTCAACCTCATCACAGACATGGAGAACAAGCCTGTGGCCGCCTCGCGCTAATTGCGAGTCTGACACAAAGGAATTGTTTTTCATGGTATTCACTTAAGCAAATACCATGGCAGAAATCCAACAAAAAGCCCAATCTGGTGGCAAGGGTGGAAAGAAGCGGGCCAAGAAAATGTCGACCAAAATCGACATGACACCGATGGTGGACTTGGCCTTTCTGCTGCTTACCTTCTTCATGCTGACCACCACCTTCGCTAAGCCCAACGTGATGCAGCTCACGATGCCGGTGAAGAAGACCGACGACGTGGAGGACACCAAAATCAAGGCCTCGCAGGCCATGACCATCCTCCTCGGGAAAGACAACAAGGCGTACTACTACTTCGGCCTGAACACGCCGAATGATAAGACCGTACCAAAGCCTGAGATGAAGGTGACGAACTTTTCGGCTAACGGCATTCGGCAGGTCCTGCTGACCCGCCAGCGCCAGAAGCCAGAACCCATCATCCTCATCAAGCCAACCGATGACGCCAAGTATAAAAACATGGTGGATATTCTGGACGAGATGAACATCACGAACCAGAAGAAATACGCGCTGGTGAAGGCTCCCAAAGAAGACCTGGACCTTATTAAAGAATCAGCCCTATGATGGACAATGCGCAAATTGCCAAGGCCAGCTTAAACGATATCGTTTTTGAGGGCCGTAACAAGGCATACGGTGCTTATGTGCTGCGTCGCTTGTACCAGCGGCATGTCACCCGGGCACTGATTATCGCCACGGCGATATTCTCGCTGCTGATTTTCTTCCCGCTCATTTCGCAGTATCTGAAAGATAAGATGCCGAAGGAGCCCAAGAAAAACCTGCAGGAGAACGTGCTGATGGACGCTCCTCCTTTGGACGAGACCAAGCCGCCACCCCCGCCCCCGCCCCCCGAGGCTCCGCCACCCCCGCCCCCCAAGCTCACCACCATCAAGTTCACCCCTCCGGTGGTGAAAAAGGATGAAGAGGTGAAGAAGGAAGAGGTTCCAGACCAGGAGGAGCTGAAGGACAAGACCGTAGCCACCGTAACCGTAAAAGGCAACACGGATGCTCCGGACCTGACCGAGCTTTCGGGCGAAGGCGACAAGGTAGTGGAAGAGGTAGTAGAGAACAAAGTCTACACCTACGTGGAGCAAATGCCCCAGCTGCCCGGCGGTGGCGGCAACGCCGCCATCGTATCAGCCATCCAGAAAGCTACCAAGTACCCTCCGCTGGCTCTTCGCAACCAAGTAGAAGGCCGCATCTTCGTTAGCTTCACGGTGAATGCCCAAGGCGACGTTTCGGATGTGAAAGTGGTAAAAGGTCTGGGCTCCGGCTTGGACGAGGAGACGGTTCGGGCGGTGAAAACCCTGCCCAAATTCATCCCCGGCAAGCAGAACGGCCGCGCTGTTAGCGTATCGTTCACGGTGCCGATTACCTTTAAGATTCAGTAAAGCAACGTTCCGGCGCAAGCCAGAACCAGCTAAAACCCCGGATTGGGCCTCACGGCTCGGTCCGGGGTTTTTCTTTAGGCATGCCGCCCACAAGCACAACAAGATTTATGTATGCTTGCATACTAATTTAAATCAGCAAGTCGTTGTGCTGGAGCAAGCCAGTAGCGGAGGGCCCCCGCCTGCGTGGCTTGGGTTTGATTTCTCTCACTTCAACCCATTGCTGCCTCTATGTTCTCGCTCCTCACTCATGGCTCGCTCGATGACATCGTCTTCGAGGGCCGCAACCAAGCCTATGGCGCTTTTCAGCTGCGCCGCTCCTACCAGCGCCATTTAGGCTCGGCGCTGCTCATCGCCGTCACGGCTTGCGCGGTGCTGTTTCTGCTGCCGTTAGCTATTCGCTACTTCTTGCCGGAGGTAGTTGTGGCGCCCCCACTTTTTTCTGGGTCGGAACCAGCTCAACCCAAAATTTACGAGTTGCCGAAAGTGAAGCCAGTGCTGCCACCGGCTGCTAGCCACCCCGCCGTCACGGTTACGCCCCATGCCGAGATTAAAACCCATGTGGTGCCCGACCCTGAGGTAAAGCCCACCGTGGAATCAACCTTGCCACAGGATGTGGGCAAGGCTGGCCCAGTCACGCCGGGAGCCGAGAACTCAACCGGGGCTAGTGCAGGAAATGGCCCGGCTACTGCACCGGGAGTAGACTCCGCAAAGCCAACAGTTGAGCCAGCCCCGGCGCCGGCCCTGACGGCCGAGGTGATGCCCGACTTCGTGGGCGGCCGCTCGGCCCTGCAGCGCTACTTGCAGAAGCACTTGCGCTACCCGGCGGCCGCGTTGGCCGCCCAGGTTTCGGGCAAGGTTTACGTGACCTTCGTGGTGCAGGCCGATGGCTCCATTGGCGATGTGGTGGTGCTGAAGGGATTGGGCTACGGTACGGAAGAAGCGGCGGCCCGGGTAGTGCGCGAAATGCCTGCTTGGACGCCCGGCATACAAAACCATCATTCGGTCCCCGTCCGGTTCACGCTGCCCATCACATTCCAATACGAATAGGCGCGCAGGCTTCCGCTAGCACCAAAAGGAAAGCGCGTGACGAAAGCCGAAAGTTGGCCGCAGCTATGAAAAGCGGCTAATTTTCGGCTTTTTTGTGCACCGGTTCAGGGATAGTCTACTAACCGGCCGAACCTTTAGGGGGCGGTTGTTGGTTTTATAACATATTCATTCTTAAATTTTTCCTGTTTATGCTCAACATTCCAACGACCGAAGAACGGCTCGGCAAGTCGCCCCAACGGCTAGTGCGTTACTTTGTGCTGGCGATGGCTCTGGTATATATAGGACTAGGCATCTGGCTATGGTGGTCGGCCGACCAGCCAGCGGGAGGAGGCCTGTTGCAACTAGGCCCCACCGCCCGCCGCGTATTGGGCACGGTATTCTTCCTTTACGGATTGCTCCGGTTCGGCCGGGGCTTTCAGACTCACTTTCGTAAAAACACTTCTTCCAACGACCATGACTAAGCGTGCTCACCTTCTGACCACCGGCGCCGCTGCGGTAATGGCCGGTGCCTTCACTGTTGCCGCCTGCAATGGGCCCGGCTCACCGGGGGCACAGGACACACCCACCAGTGGCACCGTGGCCGTGAGCGTCGACGAGACCTTCGCCCCCATCCTGCAGGCGCAGATAGACACGTTTTCGAAGCTCTATCCCAACGCGCACGTTAAGATGAGCTTCCAGCCCGAAGAAAAGGTGATGCTGGACCTCATCAACGACAAGGTGAAGGTGGCCGTGGTAGCCCGCGAGCTGAACGCAGAGGAAAAGGCCGATTTTGTGAAGCAGAACATCATCCCGCGCACCACACGCATTGGCATCGATGGCTTGGCCATTGTGGTGAACCGCGCCAACCCGGACTCGCTGTTGACGGTAGCCCAACTGGCTGACATCTTCACCGGGAAAATCAGCAACTGGAGCCAGGTAAGCGGCAAGAAGGGCTTGGCCGCCATCAACGTGGTATTCGATGCGAACCGCAGCAGCACCGCTCGCTTCGTGCGCGACTCCGTGACGCACGGCAAACCCTTGACTACGCGGGTATTCGCGGCATCATCGAATCCGGGGCTGCTGGACTATGTTTCCACGCATCCAAATGCCATTGGCATTGTGGGGGTGAATTGGATTTCTGACCGGGACGACCCGACCGCCATGAAGTTTGCCAACAAAGTGCGCGTGGCCAGCATCACGGCCCGGCCCAACCCCAAGCCCAACGATTACATTCAGCCTTACCAAGTGTACTTGGCCGAGAAGACGCCGGAGCAAATGGCTCAATACCCCGATTTGCAGAATTACCCGCTTCGGCGCAACCTTTACGTCATTAGCCGGGAGGCGCGCGCGGGATTAGGCACGGGGTTTGCATCCTTCGTGGCAGGCAAAAATGGGCAGCTGATATTTCAAAAATCAGGTCTGTTGCCAGCTCAGATGCAGGCCCGCATCATGACTACCCCTAAACTGTAAGCGCCTTTTGCGCGTACCAACTTTTACTACAAGCTTTTTCATCATTCCCTTTTACTATGAGTTTCAAGCCCTGGAAACAGCCGCTGCTCGTTGCTATCGCCATGATAGCCGGCACTACGGCAGCCACCGCCCAAAACGTGCAAACAGCCCAACGCGCCATTGAGCTGGGTCGTTTCAACGAAGCCCGCGCTATGTTGCGTCCCGGCTCTTCGCCTGAAGCCGCCTTCGAACTTGGCCGTCTGTACCAGATGCGCGACATGCCGGACTCGGCTGCTTTTTACTTCAACAGAGCCTCTGGCACTTCGCCTTTTGGCAAAGTAGCGGCCGGGCGTGCCCTGTTGGCCAAGGGCGAAGTGGGCCCAGCCGAAGCTCAGTTTGACGCGGCCGCAAAAGCCACGAAAAACAAAGACGCCAAAGTTCTGACCATGATTGCGCAGGCTTACGGCGAGTCTGACGTGAAGGACATCAGCAAAGCCCAGAACTATTTGAATACTGCCCAGACCGTCCTGAAAAAGGACGACCCGGCGCTGATGGTTGCTCGCGGCGACGTGTTCTTGCATTCGGACCAAGGCGGTGGCGAGGCCATGACTAGCTACGACCGTGCCATTGCTACCAACCCAAGCTATGCCCAGGCCTATTACAAAAAAGGTGCGCTGAGCGTGCGTTCGCGCAACTTCAACGCTGCCCGGGAGAGCCTGAACAAAGCCGTTGAGCTGGACCCCAGCTACGCTCCTGCTTACCGCGAGCTGGCTGACATGTACTACTACGCCGGCCAGTACGACCTCGCCCTGAGCAGCTTCCAGAAGTACATTGGCCTAGCCGAGAAGTCGCCGGCTACCGATGCTCAGTATGCATCGTTCCTGTACCTGACCAAGAAGTATCCCGAGGCATTGGCCGAGGTGAACAAGGTGTTGCAAAGCGACCCCAAGAACCTCACGATGAACCGTCTAAAGCCCTACCTGTTGTATGAAACCGGTGATTTTGCCGGTGCTGCCACGGCGATGGATGCCTATCTGAAAGTAGCTCCTGCGGATAAGCTTATCGCTGAAGACTACGCTTACCAGGCCAAAATCATGAGCAAAACCGGCCACGGCCCTGAGGCAGTTACGCTTATCAAGCAAATTATTGCCAAAGACCCTTCCAAAGGCTGCGACCTGCAGAACGACCTGGCAGCTATCTATGCCAACCAGAAGGACTACAAAGGCGCTGTTAGCGTTTATAAGTACAAACTGACCAGCTGCAAAGGCGACCTCACGGACCAGTTCCGCTTGGCCACTGCCCTCACCGGCGACAAGCAGTACACCCGCGCCGATAGCGTGTACAACATCATCCTCACCGCTAAGCCTACGTATGCTCCCGGCTACTTGGCCCGCGCCAAAGTGAATTCGTACATCGACCCCGAAGCCAAACAGGGCTTGGCCAAGCCTTACTATGAGAAATACATCGAGCTGTCGAAAGCTGAAGGCGCTGACCCTGCCAAGTTCAAGGAAGGCGTTGTAGAAGCCAACGGTTACCTCGGTGTGTATAACTTCCAGAAAGGCGACAAAGCTGCTGCGTTGAGCTACTTTGAGCAAGTGCTGGCCATGGACCCCGAGAACAAGGGCGCTGCTAACAACATCAGCATCCTGAAGGCAAAGCCCCGTGCTACAACCACTGCTAAGAAAACGACGACCAAGACTACTGTTAAGAAAAAGTAGTTGAGCCGAGCAGATGCATAAAAAAGCCCCGACGTGATACGTCGGGGCTTTTTTATGCATTACAATTTCGCAGAAGCTACGAAGCCGATGCCCACGCCCGCCACTTCTCGAGTACCGCGGCAAAATCATCTGGAAGTTCCACCTCAAAGAATATCTGCTTGCCCGAAGTAGGGTGCACAAAACCCAGGGAGCGCGCGTGCAACGCTTGCCGTGGCATCAGTTGAAAGGCATTCTCGACAAACGTCCGGTAGCTGCCCGTATTTTGGCCTACCCGAATGCGGTCGCCCCCATAAGTAGCATCCGAAAAGAGCGGGTGGCCGATGTGCTGCATATGGGCCCGAATCTGGTGGGTTCGGCCGGTCTCGAGTACGCATCGCACCAGGGTTACCGGGCCAAAGCTTTCGAGCACCTCATAATGCGTCACAGCGGGCTTGCCTTGCTCCCCACCCGGGTATACCGCCTGTACCTTGCGGTCACGCACGCTGCGGCCAATATGGCCCCGAATAGTGCCTGTTGGGCCGGGCGGCGTGCCCCACACCAAGGCCAGGTAGCTGCGCTGGATGGTATGGTGGAAAAACTGGTTCGACAAGTGCGTCATGGCAAACTCCGTTTTGCCAATCACCAGCAGGCCCGACGTGTCCTTATCGATGCGATGCACCAAGCCCGGTCGTATTTCGCCGTTCCGGCCCGTGGGCAGGTTGGCGAGGTGGTGGGCCAAGCCATTCACCAGCGTGCCCTGCCAATGGCCATATGCCGGGTGCACCACTAGCCCAGCAGGCTTGTTCACAATGAGCAGTTCCGAGTCCTCGTACCGGATATCCAAAGCCATTTCCTCGGGTACTACCCGGTCGTCGCGCGGCGGCTCGGGCAACGTGATGGTAATGGTGTCCAGCGGCTTCACCCGATAATTGGGCTTAACCGGAACGCCATTTACTTCCACTGCCAGGGCACGAATTGCTTCCTGGACTTTATTGCGCGAAGTGTTGCGCAGCCGAGCCTGCAGGAACTTATCGATGCGCAGCAGCTCCTGCCCCCGGTCCACGACGATGCGGTGGTGCTCATAAAGCTCGTCGCCGCCTTCGGTTTCATCGGGGTCAACGCCCTCTAATTCTTCGGCGTCTAATTCATTGCTTATCATACCTGAGGCGTTTACATATGAAAAAAGCCGGAGCAAACGCTCCGGCTTTTCTGCTATCAAGGGGCGGGTGCCGCTTATTTCTTGGTCTTCGTTTTGGTTTTGCTTGCCGCGGGAGCTGCTGCAGGCGCCGGAGTAGCTACCGGACCCGATTTGATGGGAGCGGCGGCACCGGGGGTGATGCCCATTTTCTTCAGCACTAAGTCGGAGATATCGCCATCCTTAGGAGCATGCAGCAACAGGGGGCTTCCGCCACCATCGGAGTTGAAGATGTAAGTGAAACCGTTTTCAGTGGCCACAGCATCGATGTTCTTCTGCAGCTTGTCCAGTGCTGGCTTCAGCAGAGTCTGCTGCTTTTGCTGCAGCGACTGCTCGGCGCTACGCTGGAACTCCTGGATGGACTGTTGCAGGCCCTGCAGTTCCTTCTCTTTGTCTGCTTTGACTACATCCGTCATGGTAGAACCACCCTGCTGGTAAGCCTTCAGCTTGGTTTCAAATTCGCCGCTTTTGCTTTTCAGCTGAGCCGCAAGCTGGTCGTTGTACGTCTTGAGTTCCGATTCAATTTGCTTGCTTTCGGGCATCTGGGCCAACACGTACTGCACGTCGGTATAGCCAATTTTCAAGGGGGCCTGGGCCTGCGCAGAAGTGGCAGCCAGGGTTCCGGCGGTCAGCAGAGCGGCGGCGAGCGTCAGACGAAAGATTTTCACGAGGTTCATCAAAAGAAAAAAGGTCAGAAAAATGTTGGGACAAAGGTAATTACTTCGGGCTCTTCTTGGTCGAACGCGTAGGCTTGGGTGCTGGCTTGTTTCCGGAGGCCGGTTCCGGCGTACCCGAATCGGACTCAAAATTGGGGTCCACCGGAGTTTTAGGCGGCGCTACGGTTTTCACGGCACCTTTTGGGCCGGGCTGGTTGCGGTCTTCGGCGCCCAGGCCCAATTCCTCCAGCACAAATTCGGTGTAGTCGTGAGCAGGGTTGGTATAAAGCATGGTCAAATCACTTGCCTTGTCGAAGACGACCGCCAACTGCTTCTTCTTAGCCACTTTTTCCACAGCCTCAAAAACCTTGTCCTGGACAGGTTTATTGAGCTCCTGCCGCTTCTTAAAAAGCTGCCCTTCGTAGCCAAACTGCTTGTTTTGGTAGGCTTTGATGTCTTGTTCCTTCTTCAGGATTTCGTCCTGCCGCTTCTTCTTCATGGGCTCGGTCAGCACCACTTCTTCTGCCTGGTAGTTGTGGTACAGTTTGTCAAGGTCCTTTTTCTGGGCCTCGATTTCCTTTTGCCAAGTTTCTGAGATGGTGTTCAATTCAGCCTGGGCCTTGGCGTACTCCGGCATTTTGGCCATGATGTACTCCGAATCAACCCAACCGAATTTTTGCGCCCGGACACCAGACGCGACAGTAAGCAACAATAAGGCCAGCAGCAGATAACGAAGGTTCTTCATAGAGAGGAAACGTGAAATGATGCCCGCGTAGTGCCTAACTAGCGAATTTGCTGCCCAATAATAAAGTGGAAGTGGTTGGGGTCCTGCTTGGTGCCCACAGCAGTGCCGACCGGGGGCACCACAGAGTCAAAGCCATGGCCAAAGTCAAAGCCTAGCAAACCAAATGCCGACATGAAGATGCGGGCGCCTACGCCAGCCGAGCGGTACAGCTTGTAGGGGTTGTAGTTGGCATAAGAGTCATATGAGTTGCCTGCTTCAGCAAACGCAAGTACATAGACCGTCGCAGCGGGGTTAAGGCTAACTGGGTAGCGCATTTCCAGCACGTACTTGTTGAAGGCAATGCCACCCGACTGGTTGTTCTGGGCCGTGGGAATGGCGAACGTGCTGTTGGGGTCATCGTAACCACGCAAGCCCACGTAGTCGGTGCCCACCAGGAAGTTGCCGCCGCCGTTGTAGCCCAGGCCCGCGCCGCCCATCTTAAACCGTTCGAACGGCCCAATAGTGCGGTTAGAATTGTAGTTGCCAAGGTAGCCAAAGTGGGCGCGGGTATTCAGCACCAGCTTGCCCACGATGGGCGTAAACCACGAAGCATCAAAAATCCATTTGTGGAATTCAATCAGCTGGCTAGTATTGGGATGGTTGGGATTGAGCAGCGAATACGGCGGGGTCAGGTTAACGCTCAAGCTCAAAGAAGAGCCGCGCCGTGTATAAGTCGGGTTGTCGATGCTATTACGGGCCAGCGTGGTATTGAAGGTAATGTTCGTGGCATAGCCCGTTGCAAAACCGGGAAGTAGCGCATAGTTCTGCGTCTGGTACTGGCTCAGCGATAGCGAATTGCTGAGCGTGAAGTAGTCATCTGGCACGCGCAGCTGGCGGCCCAGGCCCACAGTAGCACTGTTTACCTTAATGAAGCTGCTGGTCGAAGCGTCCAGACTGGTACCGGCACGCTGGATGCTGTGGTTCAGGCTAAACGAGAAGGAGTTCGGCCGCCGTCCGCCCAACCAGGGCTCCGTGAACGAGAGCGAATAGGCCTGATACTGCACGCCGTTGGCCTGCAGGTTGAGAGCCAACCGTTGGCCGTCGCCCGAGGGCACCGGCGTCCAGTTGCGCAGCGTGCCGGCTTTCCGCAGAGAGAAGTTATTGAAAACCAGGCCTACCGTACCAATAAAGCCCGCGTAGCCGCCCCATCCGCCCGACAGGGTTACCTGGTCGGAAGGCTTTTCAACGACAGTGTAGTTAATATCAACGGTGCCATCCACCGGGTTTGGCACGGGGTTGATGCCAATTTTTTCCGGGTCAAAATAGCCCAAAGTGGCTATCTCCCGCTGCGAACGGATAAGCAGTTCCCGGTTGAATTTATCGCCGGGCAGCGTGCGCAAAGTGCGGCGCAGCACGTGGTCGCTGGTCTTGGTATTGCCCGCAATGTTAATATCCTTGATGTGCGCTTGCACGCCTTCGCTCAGGCGCATCTCAATATCGATGGAGTCGCCTTCTACCTTAGTCTCTACCGGGTCGATGGTGAAGAACAGATAGCCGTCATTAAGGTACAGTGAGGAAATATCCTGTCCGGTTGGGTTGTAGTTCAACCGCTTATCCAGAATCTCCTTGCTGTACGGGCTGCCGGGCTTGATGCCTAGCACATTAGCAAGCGTCTTATCGTCGTAGAGGTAGTTACCGCTCCAAGTGATGTGCCGGAAATAGTATTTCGGGCCTTCATCAACCCGAATACGCAGGGCCAATCCTTCATTATCGCGCACCAGTGTGTCAGACACAATGGTGGCATCCCGATATCCCTCAGCATTATAAAATTCAAGCAGCTTCTTTTTATCCTCTTCGTATTCGCTACGCTGGAATTTGCCCGCAGTCAGGAATTTATACGGTTTCCGTTCTTTGGTCTTTTTCAGCTTGCCTTTCAGCTTACGGTCAGTAAACGCAGTATTACCCTCAAACGCAATATCATGGATGCGCACTTTTGACCCCTTATCCACATCAATGCGCAGTGCCACACTGTTCGACAAGGACGAGTCGGCCACTTGTAGGATATTCACCTTAGCATCTAGGTAGCCCTTGTTTACGAAGAACTTGCGTACCTGAGTCCGCGTGTTATTCAGCAAAGCGTCCGTCACCACTTTACCCCGAATCAGGGTAATCTTTTTGGTGAGGTCCTCCGTCTGGCTTTTCTTAATTCCGGTAAAAGTAAATTTTGACAAGCGGGGACGCTCCTTCAGATTGTAGTCGAGGAAAATTTTGTTGCCCTCGATGCGCGCGATGGTCACGCTTACATCGCCCAGAATACCTTGAGCCCACAGCTTCCGGATAGATTTGCCAATTTCTTCGCCTGGCACCGTAATAGCATCCCCCACGCGTAAACCGGTCAGTCCGATAAGGGTATTGGGGTCGAGATAGCGGGCGCCACTTACGGTGATGCCCCCCAGCTCATACCGTTTGGGTTCCCCAGCTCCACCGGGAGTAGCTTGCTGTGCCAGCACCGGGCGGGCCAACAAGCCTCCTAGCACCACCAGCGTCAGCACACATTTTACAAAAAAATTACGCACAACTATCATTACAAAAAATTAAGATACAGCGATTTGCTCACTGGTTTTGCCAAATCGCCGCTCCCGGCGCTGATAGGCCCGAATGGCCTCCTGAAAATGCTGTTTCCGGAAGTCCGGCCACAACAAATCGGTGATATAAAGCTCTGTGTAAGCTAATTGCCAGAGCAAGAAGTTACTAATGCGCTGCTCACCACTAGTACGAATCAGCAGTTCCGGGTCGGGCATTTTGGCTGTTACCAAGTAGCTTGCCACGGTAGCTTCCGTTACATCGGCGGGCTTGAGCTGGCCGCTGGCCACATCGATGGCCATCCGCTTGGCCGCTTGGGTCAAGTCCCAACGACCGCTGTAGCTCAAGGCTAGCACCAGGGTCATGCGGGTACCGTCTTTGGTCAGCTCCATGGCTTCGGCCAACTCCCGCTGGCAGTTACTAGGCAGGGTGCTGATATCGCCAATGGCTTCTAAACGAATGCTGTTTTTGAGCAACGTAGCCGTTTCCTGGCGGATAGTATGCACCAGCAACTGCATCAAGGCCATTACCTCCAAGGCAGGCCGGTTCCAGTTTTCCGTCGAGAAGGCATAAAGCGTCAGGTAGCGCACGCCGAGTTCGGCCGCTTCTTCCACAGTCTCGCGCACGGCGGTGATGGCGCTTTGATGCCCAAACACGCGCAAGCCGCCCCGCTGCTTGGCCCAGCGCCCGTTACCATCCATGATAACAGCCACGTGGGCAGGAATATTATGAGTATCTATTTCGGCCTTGCCGGTCATTCTTGCGGTTTCGCTAAAAGAGCCCGCAAGTTACGGAAATGGTTGCATTTAGCAGCCGAGGAAGAGGAGAGAACAAACCACAGGATTGGGCCATTCTCCCCTGTTCACCTGCCATTACTCCAAGACGCCTACTACTTCAGTAGGTGTTCGTTGTTTTTATATTGGTCGGGGCAGAGGATTTTATAGAAAGTATAAGACAAGCTTACCCCGCTGTAATAGTACCAGTCTTGGTCATGAGGATTTACCAAGAGCGGGTCTTGGTCAGACAGATGGTCCAGATTGTCCGTGAATGCTTTGCGGACACCCGCCTCCAAACCAAGATTGATGTGTTGTGAAAGCGCATACTTGATTCCTGCCCCTGCCGGTATGGCAAAACCCAACATTGAGCCCTTCCGATTGAACGCTTCGCCGAGCAACGCATTATTGGTTACCGTGGTGGTATTGGCATAAAATGCGGCAACCCCCACGAACAAGTAAGGCGTAAAATGAATCTTGTTCGTGCGGAGGTGATAGTCCATGAAGTTATACTCCATCACCGCCGATGCCTCCAACAGGCTTCCCTTCGTATTTGCCTGCCGGTAATTCTGCAACGGCGGCACGCCGCCATTCACACCGGTGACGTTGTCGTCGGCCGCGCGCAGTAAGCCCGCTGTAAAAGCCCCACGCAGGGTAATGGGCACCGATACATCCCGCCGATAGAAGGCCGTAAATGCAGGCCGATTATTCTTCAATTGATAGTTAGGAGAAATTTCCCCACGGTAATTGGTAGCGCCAATTCCTATCCCTAACTCACTCGTGCTTTGAGCGGTAGCATCTGCACAAAAAAACGCACTCCCCGCTTGCATGAGGCAAACGAGGAGTGCGCTTTGGAAAACTGACTTCGTCATTCAAACTGACTGTAGAGTAAAAAATCAGCCAGCAAGGTAGGCTAGCGGAACTTGGGGTTCTTGATGCGGGGCGTCAAAATGTAGTTCAACGTCACACCGGTAACGATGTACCAGTCGGTCTTATTGCCTTTGTCGCCACGTATCTCACCAGGAGCGTCAAAGCCGGGGAAATTGGTACGGTCTCTGGTGATAAAGTGCCCAAAGTATTGAGCAGCAGGTGTAGACAAAGCCGACACAGGAGCAAATTTACCACCTACGTCATCGATGTAGTCGGTAAACGTTTTGCGCCATCCGATTTCCAAGCTGGCGTCAAAGTTCCGGTTGATGCGGTAGCGAATACCACCACCAAAGGGAATCGAAATTTGGGTTTTGCTATAAGCGGAAGCTTGCCCTTCGGTCTTCAAGTCTGCCAAGGCAATGTATTGGCCCTCGGACAGGCCCAAGGTGTTTTTTCCCACCAGTCCTTTCGGATTGTTGTAGAAGCCGGCAACGCCTGCGAATACATACGGCACAAAGTCCGGGCGCTTGAGGTAGTTGTTGCGGTTTTCGATCAGGTCAAAAATTGCAACTGCAGAAGCTTCAAACAAATCGTTGCGAAAGCTCATGTTCCGGTTGTAGCGGAATCTGGAATCCGAACCTTGCTCATCAGCGGCCAGGTTATCATCGCCTGTGATGCGGCCGTAGCTAAGGCCGAACCGGCCTGAAAGACGCGGGTAAAAACGACGGGTGATAGAAACACCAGCACCTACGCGCGTCGCGCCAAAGCGGAGGCTGGTGAAGCTCGTGGTAGGCGTTACATCGCCGAAATAGTTCACAGCGTTAAGGCTGAAGCCCACGGAGTTATACTGCTTCCGCTTACTAAACTGCTGGGCATCGGCATCCGGTGTAGCCACCAAGGCCAAACCGAGCACAAAGGCCGTAGAATACGTGAAAATATTTTTCATAAGGCAGCTAAAATGATGATGCGAAGTTCGGGTATTGTAAGCAGCGCAGAAAGTGCGCAGTTTCAGACAGTGACAAAAGTAGGCGTTAACAGGAACTAAAAAAACTTTCTAATATCTTTTCAATAAGAAATTGCCGAATTACAATTGAATTCCAGAGGGATTACGGCGGTCAAGGCCCCAGTTTAGCTTGCTGCGCAAGGTACTGAGGAAGTTTACATGGTTGAGTTTTACAAGGCGGGCATTGAAGGCTTCGCGGCGAACGGCAATCTGGACGGAGGCCTCTACAGGCAGGGAGCGGGAATCGAGCGAAAGCATGTAGCTGGTGCTACGGCCTTCAATCTCAAAGGAAATCACGCTTCGGTCTGACACCACAAGAGGACGCACGTTCAAATTGTGGGGACATACGGGAGCTATGATAAAATTGTTGGTCTGGGGCAGCATAACCGGACCTCCACAGCTGAGCGAGTAACCGGTAGAGCCTGTGGGAGTGGCTACTACGAGCCCATCAGCCCAATACGAATTGAGATATTCGCCGTCGATGTACGTATGAACGACAATCATGGACGAAGTGTCGCGCTTAAGAACGCTGAATTCGTTCAGGCCAAAGTTGAGCTGACCAAAAACGTCGGGGTCGGTATCCACGCGTATCAGGCTACGCTCCTCGATATTGAAATGGCCTTTATACAAGGCATCGATGGCCTGGGCAATGCGGTCGGGCGTGATGGTGGCGAGGAAGCCCAGCCGCCCGGTATGAATGCCCAGAATCGGGATTTGAAGGCTCCCGACGTAGGTGACGGTGTCGAGCAGGGTGCCGTCGCCGCCAATGCTCAGGACGAACTGGACCCCGCGTAGCGAATCGCCCCGGCGGAATTCGGTGGTGCCCTCGGGCAGGCGCAGGCGGTTGTCGAGGAAGGTGCGGAAGGCTTCGCCAATGCGCACTTCGGCCCGGCGCGCGGCCAAGTCGTCGAGCAATGCCTGAATGGCCGGGGCGGCTTCGTCGTCGAACGGCTTGCCGAGAATGGCGATTTTCATGCGGATAAGGGAAGCGAATTACGTCACCTGGGATAGGAATACGTAACAAATAAATAACCGTCAATGCCCGCCAAAAGCGTTAAATCGGGAACTCCGCTCGAAAAAAGTAGCCGGTTTGGCCCAACCCGTTCAAGGTATATTCGGCGGTAAACACCCGGTCGTAGTAAGTAACTAAGTGAAGCCCGAGGCCAATAGCGCTGAGCAGATGGTTGGGCAAGCGGTTTTGGAGTAAAGTGCTGGGCGCGGCAACGTAGCCGGCATCAGCAAAGATATTCAAGTAGAGCGCTAACGGGATGGTATTGATTTTAGGGTTGCCGAGGGACTGCACCCGAATGGGCTCGGGATGAAACAGCCGGTAAGACAGGCCTTGCTGCAGCAACCCGTAGTGCCGCCCGTCGATGACGTACTCATCGTAGCCCCGCACCAGGTCCTCGTAGCCCAGCGCCCGGGTGTCGGCATAGGCAAGGCGGCGGGTGAGGCGGGCCTGACCGCTGAGGCCGGCGGTGTAGTAAAACCCGTGGCCCAGCGCCAGGTAACGGGCGTAGCTCAGGCGCAGGGTGGTGAGGCTGGGCGTGGCACCATCCAAAAAAACACGGTGCGTGAGGCGAGCCTGGGCATACTGCCCGGTGAGCGGGTAGGCAAAGGTGTTGCGCTGGTTGCGGGTGCTGGTAAGGGTTAGGTCGAGGAACTCGCGCTGGGTGCGGCCTTGGTAATAGTTGGGGTTGTAATAGTTGATGGAATCCGCGATGCGCTCGCGATGATAAGAAGCATCGAAGGCGGTGAGAAACTGAACTGTATGGCGAAAGCGCAGCCCGGCCGTGGCGTAAAATCGTTGAATCGGAAAGCCGTCGTCGGAAGCTAACGGCACCAGGCGGTCGGCCCGCGTGATGTAATCGACGGTGCGGCTCTGGTAGAAGGACGCCCCTACCCCAAGGCCGATGCGACGGTGGGTGCCCAAGCCCGGGGCTTCATAGAATAGCTCATACTTGCGGTTGAAGCCCAGCTGGAGGTTGGCGATAACCTGCTCGTTGCGCCCCCTGAAGTTATTGCGCACTACGTGTACGCCGTAGTCGACGCGGCGCCAGCGGTCAGTGCGCTCGCTCCAGGAGCGCAGGTTGCGGTCGGCCAGCGAGAGGATGGGCACCGGGAAGGTGTACCACCGCTCCTGCACGCCGAACACGATAATGAGCCGACTACCCGCGCAACTGGATTGCACCACCACGGCGTGAAACAGTTGCAGGTTGAACAACCGGCTACGGTTGGCCTCGAGGCGGGCGGGTAGGTCGGCTAGGTCAAGGGTATCGCCTTCGTGAAAATCCAGCTCAGCTCGCAGGATGCGCTCTTTGGTAACGGCATTGCCCCCAAAAAGAATGGTACCAACCACCGCGCGCGCTATTCCCGGGCAGGGCACGATGCGCACCAAGGTATCGGCCGGGGCCACTACCGGGCGCAGCGCCTTGGGCAAGGTATCGGGCGGAGCCAGCCCAACGCCCACACTGGCCAACAGCACCCCTAGTGACAAGAGAATTCCCAGCACCCGATATTAGACGCTCAGGTACCGCAGGAGGGCGTCGTAGCGTTCCTGCTCATCTTCGTTGGCCACGGCCGTGCCGTTAAATTGAGCCGTTACAACGTAGCCAAACCGCTCCAGCGTAGCCGTGATGCGGGAAAGGTTGTCGGTGTTGAGCTTGAGGGTGAGCCGAATGCGGTAGGGGTCCACTTCGTCCTGAGCCACGAGGGCACTGACGATTTTGGCGTTGTTTTCCTCTACGTAGCGGCTGATTTGGGTGAGGGAATAATCCCGTTCCTCCATGCTGAGCACAATGATGCCGCCCTGGCCACCGGCCGGCTGCTGCCCAAAGGCGGCGAGCGCATCGGCGATGGTCACGACCCCGGCGTATTCCTGGCGCTCATCCACAACGGGCACCAGTTGGATTTTATTTTCAATGGCCAGCTCCATCACCCGGTAAAAGTGCTGGTCGGGGCGCACATACGCGTCGGCATAGCCCAGCTGCAGCTCGGAGAGCAGAGTTTCGGGGTCTTCGTAGTCCGCCAGGTCGGCTTCGGTGACGAGGCCACGGTAGTGGCGGTTGTCGAGCACGGGCAGTTGGGCCACGTGAAACTCATCGAGCCAGCGCGCTGCTTTGCCCGCCGAATCGGTGCCCTTCAGAGGCGGAATCATTTCGTTGAGTAAGTCTTCGGCGAGCAGGGCGGGCATATTCTTATTGATTATGAATGTCGAAGAGATAGCAGCGGGCTTGGTGGAAAGGATAGTGGAAAGGCATAAAGACCACGCGGGAGTGGCAGGATAGTAGAGAACAACAGCGGAGTCGGCAGAATGATAACCGGCTTTCTAGGCAGCGACGGCGGGGGCCGTTTCGGTTGTACGCAAAAACCGCCGCAGATAGGCATTGAAGCCGGCGGGGCGCTCCATCATGGGCGCGTGGCAGCAGTGGTCGAGAAAACGCAATTCGGCGTGCGGCAACAAGCGGGCAAACTCGTGGGCCACGGGCGGCGGCGTAATCGTATCGTTCAGGCCCCACACTAGCAGCACGGGCACCGTGATTTTGGCCAGCTCCTTGCTCAGATTATGGCGTTGCGCAGAGCGGGCAATGGCAATGATGCGGAGGCATTTGGAATTGGAGTTGGTGACGTTGAACACCTCATCCACCAATTCCTGGGTCGCGACGGTAGGGTCGTAGAAGGTAAAGCCGACCCGCTCCTGCACGTAAGCGTAGTTGCCGCGCTTGGGAAACGAAGCCCCCATGCTGTTTTCAAACAGCCCGCTGCTGCCCGTGAGCACCAAGCGGTTGACGCGCTGGGCGTTGGTAAGGGTGTATACCAGCGCCACGTGCCCGCCCAGGGAATTGCCGAGCACGGTGAAGTCTGACGGCAGGCCGAGGGCGGCTACGAAGCCTTCGACATACTTTACCAGACCGGGCACGCCGGCTTGGCTCAACGGCATGTCATACACAGGCAGCAGCGGGATGAGGACGCGGTGGTCGGGCGCGAACTCGCGCACCACTTCCTGCCAGTTGCTCAGGGCACCAAACAGGCCATGGAGCAACAGCAGCACCGGGCCGTGGCCTTCGTCTACGTATTCATACCCTTGCTGGTGCTGGCGGCGCAATTCCATCTCGTTTCTCGTCAAATCCCGGCGTTTTGGCAATGATACAACAATGGAGCCAATTGGCCAAAATTGCCAACCCGTGGGGAGTAAGCAGGGCCTCGGGGTGAAACTGGACGCCGTAAAGCGGTAACGTGCGGTGGCGCAAGGCCATGAGTTCGGGAGTGGGGCCGGTGGTATGGGCCAGGGCCAAAAGCTCGGCCGGCAGCGGCTCGCTGACAATGAGCGAGTGGTAGCGCGTGACCCACTGCGTGGCCGGCAACCCGGCAAAAAGCGGCTCGGTAGTATCGCAAAGCATCTGGGCTACTTTGCCGTGCATGGGCCGCGCCGCCCGCACCACGCGGGCCCCAAAGAACTGGCCCAACGCCTGGTGGCCCAGGCACACGCCCAGCATGGGCAGGCGCTGGTAAAAGGCTTGTATCACCGCGGGCATCACCCCCGCCTGGGCCGGCGTGCCGGGCCCCGGCGAAAGCACGATGCCATCGAACTCAATCCGCTCCAGCTCAACTAACGGCACGTCGTTGCGGCGCACCAGCACCTCGGCGCCCAGCTGACGCAGGTAGTCGGCCAGGGTGAAGGTGAAGGAATCAAAATTGTCGAGCAGCAGCAAACGCATATCACAACGGGAAACGAAAGTTGGGCTAAAAAGCACTCGCGCCCGGAGTTCTTTTTAGCCCAACTTTAGCGCTTAGCTTTTTACAAACGCCGAGCGCATTCGCACCAGCAAATCCTGGGCGAAGGGCAGCACGTAGCCGGTGAGCTGCAGCGCCAGCGGAGTGGCCTGCTGCACAATGGGTAACACCTGGGAGCCGGCCACGAGGCCCGGCGACAACAAGTGCAGCCCCGCCAGCCCGGTGCCGTGCAGCAGCAAGCTCAGCCCCACCACCCATTTGATGACCCCGGCGGCGGCGCCCAGCAAGTTGTCGAGTACGCCCAGCGGGGTGAGGTGCACCGCCGTTTTGAGCAGGCCGCCCAGCAAGTGCACGCCCCACATAATGGCCACAAACACCAGCGCAAACGACACCAGCGGCAGCATGCCAAAGGCGCTGCCCACGTAGTGCCGCACCAGCGGCACGGCGGCCGACAGCAAACTCAGCCCGCCTACCACGGCCAGCACGAATGCCAACAGCGACACCACCTCCAGCACCAGTCCGCGCCGGTAGCCCTTCACAGCCCCAATGCCCAAGGGAAGCAGGAGCAGAATATCGAGGGCAGTCATATTGTTGAATGAGGAATTGGGAATGAGGAATGACGAATTAGCCCAATGACTAATTTTTCATTCCTTATTCCCAATTCCTCATTTATTACAGGTTGGTATTGTTGAGCAAATGGCTGAGCACATCGGAAATGCGCTTGCCGTCGGCCTGGCCCGAGAGTTCGCGGGCGGCTACGCCCATCACCTTGCCCAAGTCGGAAGGGCCCTGGGCGCCTACGCGCTGGATGATGTGCACGAGGCGCTCCACCAAATCGGCTTCGGAGAGCTGCTGGGGCAGGAATTCTTCGATGATGGCCAGCTCGGCCAGCTCGTTTTCTTCCAGCTCGGAGCGGAACTGCTCCTTGTAAATGGCGGCGGCATCGCGGCGCTGCTTGGCGGCTTTGTTGAGCAGTTTGAGCTCGGCCTCGGGGGTGAGGGCGGCGCCGTGGGCTCCTTCGGCGGTTTCGGCCAGCATAATCTGCGATTTGATGCTGCGCAGGGTGGTGAGGCGCACTTTGTCTTTGGCCAGCATGGCTTGCTTGATGGCGGCGTCGATGGTGTCTTTTAGCATAAGGTGGTGGGTTGGCGGGTTAGTGCGGGAAAGAATGTGGCAGCAGGCCAGCCGCAGCGGCAAATTGCTGAGGTTGGCCAAGGTATACGGGCCCACGGCGCGCAGCGCTTCGGAGCGGGGGCCGTGGTGGGCGTAATTTCGCCCCGAAGCTACGGCAGCCGGCCCGCAAGCGTAAGCCCAGCACCGCGGAAGTTAAAACCAGCGGACCTTTCTGAACTGTTGTGCTTTTGCCCTCTCCTCCCACTCCATACCCGAACCACCCGTGACCAAGCTCAGCGTCAACATCAACAAACTGGCCACCCTGCGCAACGCCCGGGGCCACAACCGGCCAGATATCCTGCAGGCAGCGCGTGACATTGAGCAGTTTGGCGCCGAAGGCATCACCGTGCACCCGCGGCCCGACGAGCGCCACATCCGCTACCAGGACGTCCGCGACCTGAAGGCCATCGTGACCACGGAGCTGAACGTGGAAGGCAACCCCACACCCGATTTCCTGGACCTAGTGCGCGAAGTGCGCCCCGAGCAGGTGACGCTGGTGCCCGACGCCCCCGATGCCATCACGTCCAACGCGGGCTGGGATGTCATCAAGCACCAGGACTACCTCCAAGATATTGTGGCTGAGCTCAAGGCGTTGGGCTGCCGCGTCAGCATCTTCCTCGACCCGGACCTGGCCTTGGTAGAAGCGGCCGCCACAACCGGCACCGACCGCATTGAGCTGTACACTGAAGCATATGCCCGGCAATACCTCACCGACCGGGAGCAGGCCGTGGCGCCCTACCGCGCCGCCGCCGCCCACGCCGGCCAGCTTGGGCTGGGCGTGAACGCCGGCCACGACCTCGACCTCGACAACCTGGCCTGGCTCAAGCAGCAACTGCCCGAGCTGGCCGAAGTAAGCATCGGCCATGCGCTGGTGTGCGATGCCATTTACCTGGGCCTCGAAAACACCGTTCAACTTTACAAGCGTCAGCTTAAATCAGTTATCAGTTGACGGTGAGCAGTTAACAGTGACCACTGCATCTACTCACTGTCAATTGCTCACTGTTAACCATTTCCTATAACCATGCCCCGTCTTTCTTTGGCCGAGTTCCAGGCCCTGCCCTACCCCATTCTCGACGTGCGGGCCCCCATTGAGTTTGCGCAGGGCCACGTGCCGGGCGCGCTCAACCTGCCGCTATTCACCGATGAGGAACGGGCCCGCATTGGCACCACCTACAAGCAGGTGAGCCAGGAGCGGGCCGTGCACCTGGGCCTGGAATTCTTTGGGCCGAAGATGTCGGCGATGGCCAAACAAGCCCAGAAGCTGGCTCAGGGCAAGGAAGTGCGCCTGCACTGCTGGCGCGGCGGCATGCGCAGCGGGGCGGTGATGTGGCTGCTGGAGCTGGCCGGCTTCAAGGTGCACCTGCTGGACAAGGGCTACAAGGAGTACCGCCGCGAAGTACTGGCTTCGTTCGACACGCCGCGCCAGTGGCGCGTGCTGGGCGGCCTCACCGGCAGCGGCAAAACCGACGTGCTGCACGCCCTGGCGGCCACCTCGGCCACCCAGCCGGTGCTCGACCTCGAAGGCCTTGCCAGCCACAAGGGCTCGGCTTTTGGCGCCATTGGGCAGCCCGTCCAGCCCACCCAGGAGCAGTTTGAGAACAACTTGGCGGCGGCCCTGGCGGCGCTGCCCACCGATGCCCCCATCTGGGTGGAAGACGAAAGCCGGCAAATTGGCCGGCTCACCATTCCGCCCGCCTTGTTTGCGCAGCTGCGCACGGCTCCGCGCTGGGTGCTGGAGGTGCCCCGCGCCGCCCGCGTAGCCAAACTGGCCGCCGAGTACGGCGCCGAAAACCCGGTGGAACTGGCCGCGGCCATCGAGCGGCTGCACAAACGCCTGGGTGGCCTGGCTACCCAGCAAGCCTTGGCAGCGGTCGAGGCCGGCGATTTCGCCCAAATGGTGGAGCTGGTGCTCGATTACTACGACAAGACCTACACCTATGGGCTAGCCCAACGGCCCGGCGAGCCCGACCGCACGTTCGTGCCGGTAGCCGACTGCAACCCGGCCGAAAATGCCGCCACCTTGCTGCAGTCGATAGCCGCCGTGGCCCGTTAGCTCTCGCTTCTAGCGCCTTATAACGGTATAGTACAGCTATGCCTTTGGCTTTTAATGTAGTAATTTGCTTACGGCTTTGAACCAGCCCTTCGCACGGCGGTGCGGCTGGGCTTATCGGTTATTCACTGCTGTTCACTGGTCTTTCTATTCTCCACTTTTCCTCCTTTTCATGTTTACACCTTTACTCGCCCGGCTGAAAAAAGCCAGTCGGTGGCTGCCGCTGGCCTTGCTGCCCTTTGCGGCGCACGCCCAAAACCTGAACTATGGCGCGGCCAATGCCGTGAATGTGGCCGGGACGTACACAGACCTGGGGACCAATGGCACCATTATCGCCACGGCCAATGCCGACGATGCCAACTCCACGGCCCAGAATATCGGCTTCACGTTTAACTACAACGGCACGGCCTTTACGCAGTTCATCCTCAACACTAATGGATTGATTAAGCTCGGCAGCACCCCGCCTTCTACGGCGGCGCTGTACTACGAGAATTTTGGCGGCGGTGTCGGGGTCGACCCCCTCGGGGGCGCCGCTGGGGCGGCCGACATCAACTTGATAATGCCCTTCAACTTCGATTTGCAGGCGGGCACCAGCGCGGCTGAATATCGGGTCCAAACCACGGGCACGGCGCCCAACCGGGTGTGCACGATTCAGTGGAAAAACGTGAGCGACAAATCGGACCCCGCCGGCGTGTCCAACGGGGCGGCGTCGCAGTATGCCAACTTCAGCTTCCAGGCCAAGCTGTATGAGAACAGCAACATTGAGTTTGTGTACGGCACGGCCACGCCTTCGGCAAGCCCAGCGGGCACCCGCTTTCCTAACGTGGGACTGAAAGGCAGCAGCACCGCCGCCAACCAAGTCACGCTGGCGCTGAAAGGCGTGCCCTCCGACCCGTGGAGCAGCACCACCTTCATCAACCAGAACTACGGCCAACAGGCGCACAACATAAGCAAAGACGGCCTGCCAGACGCCGGGCGCACCTACCGCTTTACGCTCGGCGGCATTGCGCCTCCCCCTGCCAACGACGACCCAGCCGGCGCCATTGCGCTGCCGCTGGCTGCCACTTGCACCCCCACCAACGGGACCAACGTGGGCGCCACCACCACGAACCCCGCGGGGTATAGCAACCCGGGCTGCGGCGTGGCCATCAACCCCAAGGACGTGTGGTATAAGTTCACCACTGCCGCGAGCGGCCAGCAAGGCAGCACCGCCGTCACCATCACCGTTACCGGTGCCCCCGCGGGGCAGGTGCGGGTGTTTTCCAGCACGGGCGGCGCAGCCGGGCCGTTTGTATCGGTGGGGTGCTCGTCGGGCCAAGCCAATAATGCCGTCGCCCCACCCTTGGAGTTGCGGGGCCTGGCGTCGGCCACCACGTATTATGTATTCGTGTCGGGGGTTGGCTCCAGCGATACGCAAGGCGCCTTTACCATTTGTGCCAGCATCCTGAACCTGCCACCCAAAGACGCGGCCATAACCGTTCTGTACACGCTGGGCAAGGTATCGAGCAGCTTTGGCTCGCCCGTGACGGCGCAGGCCGTGATAACCAACGCCGGCTCCGCTACCCTGACCAACGTGCCGGTAACCCTGACGGTGAGCGGCGCTACCACATACACCAACACGCAGACCGTGGCCACGCTGGCCGCCGGCGCCTCGACCACCGTGGCTTTCACGTACCCCGTGGCCGGCGCCAGCGGCACCAATACCCTCACCGTAACGGTTCCGGCCGACGACCTGGCCTCCAACAACTCCCAAACCTTCACCCAGACCATTTCGACAGCTTCGCTGAGCTACATTTCCGGGACGACGTTTGACGGCGGGGCGGGCGTAACTTCCGCCGGCAGCGTAATCGCAGTAGGCTACCGGAGCGCGGGAGCTGCGGCCGTCACTTCGGTCACGCCTACGTTCGTGGGGGCGGCCACGACTGGCTCCACGTATCAGGTGCTTGTGTATTCGGCCGCCAACGGCCAGCCTGGCACCGTGCTGTACACGTCGCCGGCCCGGCCCCGCCCCTCGGCAGCCACCGGCGCCGTTGTGACTGACGTAGTAACGGTGCCCAACATTGCGGTAAACGGGCCCTTCTTCGTAGGCATCAAAACCGTGGGAGCTGAAAATATTGGGCTGGCCTACCAGCTGGAAGAGCCGCTGCGGGCCGGCACGTTCTTCTTCACCACCACCGGCACCACCTGGACGGACATCAACACCTCCACGCTCAATTCGCGGCTGGCAATTGATGTAACCCTCGGCGTGGCAACGGCCACCCGCAACGAGGCCCTGGCCGCTACCGTGTCCGTGTACCCCAACCCGGCGCACCAACGCTTCACCCTGAACGTGCCCGCTGGTAGCCTGCGCGCGGCCTCGGCTACGCTGCTCAATGCCTTGGGCCAGGTGGTGCAGACGCGCCAGCTCAACCTCTCCCCGGCCAACGGCGCCGCCGACTTTGACGTGAGCCGCCTGGCACCCGGCGTGTACTCGCTGCAGCTCAGCACCGGTTCCGACTTGGTGGTAAAGCGCGTGGTGGTAGAATAAAACCCCTGGCATTTTCCTCATTGAAAAAGGGCTGACCATACGGTTAGCCCTTTTTTATGAGAATGCAGAAACGAACCCGCCGCCTGCCTAGCTAATAGGCACTTTGCGTAAAATGGCTTCAATTAAATCCTGCGTGCGGATGCCATCGGCTTCGGCTTCGTAGGTGAGCAGAATGCGGTGGTTGAGGACGTCGGCGGCTACTTCTTTGATGTCTTCGGGCAGCACGTAGTCGCGGCCTTCGAGGTAGGCCACGGCCTTGGAGGCACGGTGCAGGGCAATGCTGGCCCGGGGGCTGGCCCCAAACTGCACGGCCTGCGCAAACTCGGGCAGGTCGTAGTCGGCCGGACGGCGGGTGGCAAACACCAGCTCAATCAGGTACTTCTCCAGCGTTTCCGAAATCTGTACTTGGTTGATTTGCTGCCGGATGCCGAAAATATCGGCTTCCGTGAGCACAGGCTGCACGTCTTCCACAAAGCTGAGGTTGGCCATGCGGCGCATCACCTCCAACTCGTCGGCCTTCTTGAGGTAATCGACGTGCACCTTCAGCATAAACCGGTCAACCTGGGCCTCGGGCAGCGGGTAGGTGCCCTCCTGCTCCACGGGGTTTTGGGTGGCCAGCACCAGAAACGGCAGGTCGAGCGGATAGGTGGTCTCGCCGATGGTGACCTGCTTTTCCTGCATGGCTTCGAGCAGGGCGCTCTGCACCTTGGCCGGCGAGCGGTTGATTTCATCGGCCAGCACGAGGTTGGCGAAAATCGGTCCTTTCTTGACCTCAAACACCGACTGGTTCTGGTTGTAAATCATGGTTCCAACAAGGTCCGACGGCAGCAGGTCAGGTGTAAACTGCACGCGCTGGAAATTCAGGTGCAGCACCTTGGCCAGCGTGGAGATGGTGAGGGTTTTGGCCAGTCCCGGCACGCCTTCGAGCAGGATGTGCCCACCGGTAAACAAGCCGATGAGCAGGCGCGTGAGCAGCGGCTGCTGGCCTACCACCACCTTGCCCATCTCGGCAAAAACCTGGCGAATGAGGGGATGGTAGTCGGCGGGGCCGGCCGACGGAACCGGTACGTCAGAAGCGGGATTCATGGATAGGCAGGGCAAAACGACATGTGCAAGGTAGGCACAAGCCCGCTGTACCCGCCGTGCTGGCCCCGATGTCCACGCAGCAGCCCTGCTTGGGCTAAACCGGAAACCCACCCTAAGACATTCTCTGCCCAACGCTTGCCTTGAGCAAGGCCGTGCTTGGTGCAGCAACCATAGCACCCAGCCTGGTTTCACTACTTCCTTGGCCTTACCCGGCACAACCATCATTTTAAAACCAGCCACAACTACCTTGCCGGGGCTTTATTCCGGCACTTATTTACGGTCCAGCGGCGCTGCCAAAACTACTTCCCCGCTGTATGCGTAGTTGTCGAGTATCCAGCCTGCTTATATATAGAATAAGCACCTAATCCAGCCGGATTTACGGGCTATCTTTGTTTCTATATTTGCTATACCAGCCTCCTCAGTTAGCACCCTTAGCGTTCTTGTATGAAATCATTTTTTCTAAAAACTCTGCTGCCGAGCCTATTGCTGGTCTTGGCAACTACTGCACTAGCATTAGCTCAAGGTGAGCCACCAACAGGCGGCCCAACACCTGCCACCCCTCCCGACCCCACGGCCGTGCCAATTGATGGGGGCATCTCGCTGCTGCTGGCCAGCGGTATGGCTTATGGCGTAAAGCGCCTGCGCGACCGTCGGCGCAAAGTTTAGCCCAATAAATATGCAGACCAGGAGCGGCTCTTCCGGAAGGAGGAGCCGCTTTTTGTTGGAAATTGCAGTCCCCTTACCTTGGAGTTTATGCCCACAACTGCATCCGCCAGCCCCGCTCCGACCGGTAACCGGCTCCTGTACCGGTTCCTGCTGATTGCGGCAGCCTTATTTCTGGCTTGGTTTTTTGGCTACGAACAATGGCTGGCCCCCGACGGCCGGCTCGATGCAGCCTTGTGCAATCAGATTACAGCGGCCGGGGTGGCGCTGCTACGGCTGCTGGGTTTTGAAGCGGCAGTGAGCCCCCAGAACGCCTCTCTGGTGATGATGAGCGGGCAACCGGCCGTAATAATCGGCGCGCCCTGCAACGGCTTGGTGCTATATGCGCTGTTTGGTGGATTTGTAGCTGCTTTTTCGGGCCCCTGGCAGCGCAAGCTTTGGTTTATTCCCGCCGGCATGGTGCTTATCTGGTGCCTGAACGTGCTGCGGGTGGCGGCCCTGGCCATCAATCATCACTATGCCCAGCAGTCGGTAGACTTCAACCACCACTACACGTTCACCTTTATCGTGTACGGCTTCATCTTTGGCTTGTGGATGCTGTGGGCCAAGCGGGTGGCCGTTCCCACTGCCCCACAGCTTTCTAACGTGTAACCAAAGCTAAAATCACGTGCTTGAACAACTTGGCTTTAGCCCAACCAAACCCGCGCGCACCGCTTATTGGGCTAGCGTGGGCGCACTGGTAATCCTGTTGTTTCTGATAGGTATTTACGACGAGCCTATACTGCAGCTACTCACCTTGTTTTGGCAAAAAGCACTGGCCGCCGTGGGCTTGCAACGCCAGGCCCAGGCCCTGCAGCAGGGAATAAATGGTGGCATTCTGAAACGCTTCCTGCCCGCGGTGGCGACCTACGCAGTTCTGTACCTCAGCATTTGCCTGCTGCTATTGCGCCTGCTGCTCCCCGCACCGGCTCAGTGGCGGCTGGCACTACGGCTCTATGCCGGCGCCCTGGCCATGTATGTGGCCATGGTGCTGCTAAATAAGCTGACCGGCAACGCGGCCTGGGCCTACCGCCTCAGCCGCCACCTGCTGGACTTTATCGTAAGCCCGCTACCGGTAGCTGCGCTGGTGGTACTATTCAAATCGGGGCTGGGCGCAGCAGCTGGGATTTCAGCTCAGCGCACGACTTAAATAAAAAAGCCTCCCATGTAGGAGGCTTTTTTATTGTAACAGAGACGCAAGTACCTAATACCGTATCCAACTATAGAAAAAACTTATAGAACACCTGCTATTCCATCAAAAACACGCCTTTTATTGGTACTGACGCCTGTTGCTATGCGGAAGTCACGTGTGTGCTTTACGGAATGTTTGTACCCCAGGCTGTACCCAATCCGTGCGAGTGGCTACCGTCACGTCAGTTTCAACTGCTAGCTCATGTTATGAAAGCCACCGGGCACAAAGACTTCAAATCCTTTCGCCGCTACATCCAGGTGACGTCAGATAGGCTACTGACAGATTTTGCACGTGTCTGGGGTGAACAGGACCGAGTAGCGGACAAGGTTTAACCAACTATTTGTGAACCTGGGAATCTTGATATCAAGACAAGGAACCAGCCAGCTTTACCGTTATTAGCTACCTCTGCTATCCTGCAGCCGGCATGCTTAGCTTATTTACACTAGCTCGGCTAAAGCTCGCGAAATCCCTAACTCCAGGCCGCGCAGCTCCGCCAAGCCCCGCAGGCGGCCGATGGCGGAATAGCCCGGGTTGGTGCGCTTGTGCAGGTCGTCGAGCATTTGGTGGCCGTGGTCGGGGCGCATGGGCAGGCTTACCTGGCGCTGGCGCATCACCTGCACCAGCTCGCGCATGACGGCGTACATGTCCACGTCGCCTTCCAGGTGGTTGGCTTCGTAGAAGTTGCCGTCGGCATCGCGCTGGGTGCTGCGCAAGTGAATGAAATGGATGCGGTCGGCAAACTGGCGCACCATGGCGGGCAGGTCGTTGTCGGGGCGCACGCCGAACGAGCCGGTGCAAAAGCACAGGCCGTTGTGGCGCGAGGGCACGGCTTCGGCCAGGGCCGCCACGTCAGACGCGGTGCTCACCACCCGGGGCAGGCCCAGGATGGCATACGGCGGGTCGTCGGGGTGAATGGCCAGGTGGAGGCCCACTTCCTCGGCCACGGGCACCACCGCCTGCAAAAACAGAATCAGGTGCGCGCGCAGTTGGGCCGCATCGATGCCCCGGTAGGCATCCAGGGCCTGCTGAAACTGCGCCAGCGTAAAGCTCTCTTCACTGCCCGGCAGGCCGGCAATGATGTTGCGCTGCAGCTGCTC